>NZ_JBQXXM010000008.1:0-3305 GCF_056485145.1 Sphingomonas chlorellae | reverse complement strand
GGGAACGGACGACGTTGCATTACAGGCTGAGATTTTCATCCACGCCAAGATACTGCGACACGCTGCTCTGCCGAGTTGGTGTTCCGCAAGGAACGCCCAGCGTTGTCGTTGGTGGTGTGGACTCTCAAGCGTGAGGTAAGGGCATTTGGTGGATGCCTTGGCATGTACAGGCGATGAAGGACGTGGCACGCTGCGATAAGCGTCGGTGAGGTGTGAGCAACCTTTGACCCGACGATTTCCGAATGGGGAAACCCACCTTCACCAATTAATTCAGCGTCTGAGCGATCAGATGCCTGAGTTAATTGGGGCAAGGTATCACCGGAGTGAATACATAGCTTTGGTGAAGCGAACCCGGAGAACTGAAACATCTCAGTACCCGGAGGAAAAGACATCAACCGAGATTCCGTAAGTAGTGGCGAGCGAACGCGGACCAGGCCAGTGCCTTCAATTCAACTAGCAGAATCATCTGGAAAGATGAGCCGTAGCGGGTGACAGCCCCGTATGCGAAAGTGATGTTGAAGGACTCGAGTAGGGCGGGACACGTGTAATCCTGTCTGAACATGGGGGGACCACCCTCCAAGCCTAAATACTCGTACATGACCGATAGCGAACTAGTACCGTGAGGGAAAGGTGAAAAGCACCCCGATGAGGGGAGTGAAACAGTACCTGAAACCGAATGCCTACAAGCAGTGGGAGCCTCTTTAAGGGGTGACCGCGTACCTCTTGCATAATGGGTCAGTGACTTAATGTATCGAGCAAGCTTAAGCCGATAGGTGTAGGCGCAGCGAAAGCGAGTCTGAATAGGGCGACTGAGTTCGATGTATTAGACCCGAAACCCGGCGATCTATGCATGACCAGGATGAAGGTGCGGTAACACGCACTGGAGGTCCGAACCGATTAACGTTGAAAAGTTACCGGATGAGTTGTGCTTAGGGGTGAAAGGCCAATCAAGCCGGGAAATAGCTGGTTCTCCGCGAAAACTATTGAGGTAGTGCCTCGGATGAACACCCTAGGGGGTAGAGCACTGGATGGTTGCGGGGGTCGCGAGACCTACCAATACTAACCAAACTCCGAATACCTAGGAGTGATATCCGGGAGACAGACGGCGGGTGCTAAGGTCCGTCGTCAAGAGGGAAACAGCCCTGACCTACAGCTAAGGTCCCCAAGTCACGTCTAAGTGGGAAAGCATGTGGGAATCCCAAAACAACCAGGAGGTTGGCTTAGAAGCAGCCATCCTTTAAAGAAAGCGTAACAGCTCACTGGTCTAAACAAGGGTTCCTGCGGCGAAGATGTAACGGGGCTCAAGACGTGCACCGAAGCTTAGGGTGTGATCGTTTGCGATCACGCGGTAGCGGAGCGTTCCGTAAGCCTGCGAAGCGGAAGGGTAACCGACCGTGGAGGTATCGGAAGTGCGAATGCTGACATGAGTAGCGATAAAGAGGGTGAGATGCCCTCTCGCCGAAAGACCAAGGGTTCCTGCGCAAGGCTAATCCGCGCAGGGTGAGCCGGCCCCTAAGACGAGCCCGAAGGGGGTAGTCGATGGGAACCACGTTAATATTCGTGGGCCTGGTGGTGTGTGACGGATTGCGTAAGTTGTCAGACCTTATCGGATTGGTCTGGCTTCGAAGCGGTCCCGGGAAATAGCCCCACCGTATAGACCGTACCCGAAACCGACACAGGTGGTCAGGTAGAGTATACCAAGGCGCTTGAGAGAAGTGTCCTGAAGGAACTCGGCAAATTGCCTCCGTACCTTCGGAAGAAGGAGGCCCTACCTATGCGCAAGCATTTGTAGGGGGCACAGGCCAGGGGGTAGCGACTGTTTAGCAAAAACACAGGGCTCTGCTAAGTCGGCTTCAAGACGACGTATAGGGTCTGACGCCTGCCCGGTGCCGGAAGGTTAAGAGGAGGGGTGCAAGCTCCGAATTGAAGCCCCGGTAAACGGCGGCCGTAACTATAACGGTCCTAAGGTAGCGAAATTCCTTGTCGGGTAAGTTCCGACCTGCACGAATGGCGTAACGACTTCCCCACTGTCTCCAGGACATGCTCAGCGAAATTGAATTCTCCGTGAAGATGCGGAGTACCCGCGGTTAGACGGAAAGACCCCGTGCACCTTTACTGCAGCTTCAGAGTGGCAGTGGAGAACAACTGTGTAGAATAGGTGGGAGGCTTTGAAGCATCGGCGCCAGCTGGTGTGGAGCCACCAAGTGAAATACCACCCTGTTGTTCTTTACTGTCTAACCTCGTACCGTCATCCGGTACAGGGACCCTCTGTGGCGGGTAGTTTGACTGGGGCGGTCGCCTCCCAAAGAGTAACGGAGGCGCGCGAAGGTTGGCTCAGGCCGGTTGGAAACCGGCTGTTAGAGTGCAATGGCATAAGCCAGCCTGACTGCGAGACTGACAAGTCGAGCAGAGACGAAAGTCGGTCATAGTGATCCGGTGGTCCCTCGTGGAAGGGCCATCGCTCAACGGATAAAAGGTACGCCGGGGATAACAGGCTGATAACCCCCAAGAGCTCATATCGACGGGGTTGTTTGGCACCTCGATGTCGGCTCATCACATCCTGGGGCTGGAGCAGGTCCCAAGGGTTTGGCTGTTCGCCAATTAAAGTGGTACGTGAGCTGGGTTCAGAACGTCGCGAGACAGTTTGGTCCCTATCTGCCGTGGGCGTCGATATTTGAGAGGAGTTGCCCCTAGTACGAGAGGACCGGGGTGAACGTGCCTCTGGTGTACCTGTCGTCGTGCCAACGGCGCAGCAGGGTAGCTATGCACGGACGGGATAACCGCTGAAAGCATCTAAGCGGGAAGCCTCCCTCAAGATAAGATATCTTAGGACGGTCGAAGACCACGACCTTGATAGGCCGGATGTGGAAGTACGGTAACGTATGGAGCTAACCGGTCCTAATTGTCCTATTCGCGCTTGAACGGTTCCCTGCAAAAGTAACCCTTTTGTAGGTACCGGAGAGTCCCACCATCAACGACAGCCCTGGGCTGCGTTGACCGGATGAAACGCAACAGCTTGTCATCGATTTGATCCCCTTTGCACACCGGCTTCATTGCTTGGTGGCCATAGCGTCTGTGACCCACCCGATCCCATCCCGAACTCGGACGTGAAACCAGACAGCGCCGATGGTACTATCGCCCAAGCGATGGAAGAGTAGGTCGCCGCCAGGCATTGAAGCTCGTGTGCAAAACAAAAACCCATTCACAACACCGCTCGGCGCGGGGTGGAGCAGCCCGGTAGCTCGTCAGGCTCATAACCTGAAGGCCGCAGGTTCAAATCCTGCCCCCGCAACCAAGCACACACA
>NZ_JBQXXM010000007.1:0-156166 GCF_056485145.1 Sphingomonas chlorellae | reverse complement strand
GGCCGCGCCCGCCGCGCCGGTTGCCGCGACGGCGCCCGCCGCGCCGACGGCCCCGGAGGCGCCGGCCGCCCCCGCCGCCCCGACCGCGAGCGCCGCCGCCGGATCGTCCCCGCGCATCGTCATGTTCCGCAGCGACCGCGCCCGCGACGCCGCCGGCCGCACCGCCCCGATGGACCTGGAGGCGCTGCGCAATTCGGTCGCCCGGTTGCGCGAGGAAAAGTGCGGCCCGGGTCATGCCACGGTGGTTCGGCGCGAGGAGAACGGCCGCAAGCTGCTGATCGTGTGCAGCGACCGGATCGAGACCGCGGCGAACGACGCGGCGCGGCTGGCGATGCAGGCGCGCGGCGAGGCGCAGGTGATCGGCATCCACGACGCCCAGTTCGGCATGGCGATCGCGCGCAGTTCGCTGATGAGCGCGCGGCGCACGATCGCGGCGCAGACCGCGCTGAGCGAAAGCCAGCGGGCCGAGGCGCTGCGCGGGATCGACAGCGCCATTGCCCAGCTCGGCAAGAACAAGAACAAGAACGACTGACCGACCGAACGACCGGCGCCGCCCGCCGCGGCGGCGCCGCGATTGCCGTCAGGGGCGCGCAAGGGGAGCGGTCCGTTGCCCCGGCCGCTTTGCGCCCCAACCGGGACCGGCCGTTCTCCTTCGCGGCCGGTCCCACCCGTTTCCCCGTCCGGCACCCGCGCCCCGCGCACCTTGCCAAGACGGGCGCCAGCGCCCATCTGAACGCCATGACAGAGGCCCCCACCGGCGTCGCGCTCTCCCTGGAGCCGCTGGTCACTCGCGTGCTGGCACCCAATCCGTCGCCCTATACCTATACCGGCACCCAGACCTATCTGGTGGGCGTCGAGGATCTGGCGGTGATCGATCCCGGCCCGGCCGACCCCGCGCATCTGGACGCGCTCGCCGCCGCCATCGCCGGGCGGCGCGTGACCGCAATCCTGTGCACGCACACGCACCGCGACCATAGCCCGGCCGCCGCGCCGCTCGCCGCGCAGACCGGCGCGCCCGTGATCGGCTGCGCACCGCTGGCGCTCGCCGATACCGGCCCGCGCGCCGACGCGGCGTTCGACACCGATTACCGCCCCGACCGGGTGCTGGCCGACGGCGAGCGCGTGTCGGGCAGCGGCTGGACGCTGACCGCGGTGGCGACGCCGGGGCACACGTCGAACCATCTCTGCTATGCGCTCGACCCGGGCGGCGCGCTGTTCACCGGCGATCACGTCATGGGCTGGTCGACGAGCGTGGTTTCACCCCCCGACGGCGACATGGGCGCCTATATGGCCAGCCTCGAGCGGCTGATGACGCGCGACGACCGCGTCTATTACCCCGCGCATGGCGAGCCGATCGCCAGTCCGCAGCGTTTCGTGCGCGGGCTGGCCGGACACCGCAAGCAGCGCGAGGGCCAGATCCTGCGGCTGCTCGCCAAGGGCGATGCCGACATCGCGGCGATGGTGGCGCGCATGTATGTCGGGCTCGACCCGCGGCTGGTCGGCGCGGCGGGGCGTTCGGTGCTCGCGCATCTGCTCGACCTGCGCGCGCGCGGGCTGGTGGTCGAGGCGGGCGACTGCTGGCGGCGCGCGGCATGACGCGGCGCGGCTGGATCGCGATCGCCGCCGCGCTGACGGCGATGATGCTGATCGTCGCGGGCGGCGCATGGCTGGCGCGCGACGCGATCGGGCGGCTGGTGCACGGGCCGGACCCCGAGGTCGTGGCGAGCGCCAGCCTGGAAGGACTGCGCGAACAGAACCGGCTGTCGGCCTTTGCCGCGCGGTTCGTCGCCGTGGTGACGTCGCGCCAGTCGCGGTTCGGGCTGACCGCCGAACGCACGCTGATCCTGCCCGGATCGGTGCGGTACGAGGTCGACCTGGCCAAGCTGGCGCAGAACGACGTGCGCTGGAATGCGGCGCGCCACGAGCTGCGCGTGCGGCTGCCCGATGTCGAGGTGGTGGGGCCGCAGGTCGAGCTGAACAGCATGCGCCAATATGACAATGGCGGCGTGCTGATGAAGCTGACCGACATCGGCGGCGAACTGGACGCCGCCAACCGCAAGGCGGCGCAGGCCGAGCTGATGCGGCAGGCGCGCGCGCCGGTGCCGATGCGGCTGGCGCGCGAGGCGACGCGGCGCGCGATCGAGCGCAGCTTTGCGATGCCGCTGCGCGCGGCGGGGATCGAGGGCAAGGTGGTCGTCCGCTTTGCCGGCGAGCCCGAGGGCGGGCAGGACGAGCAATGGGACCGTTCGCGCTCGATCGAGCAAGTGTTCGGCAACCAGCAATAATTTGAACCTTCATCAATGATGAAGTAAAACGGTGCCGCGATTCGGTGCGCCAGGGGGTGTGCGATGGCGACGGCAGCAAATACGCGCCCCGCAACGGCGGGCGACGCGCGGTTCTTCGTGATTTCGGCAATGCTGATGGCGGCGGTGATCGTCGGCGGATTTTCGATGAATCTCGCCATGGGACGATCGAGCTTTGCGGTGCCGCTGATCTTCCATGTCCATGCCGCGTTCTTCTTTGGCTGGGTCGTCCTCTATCTGGTGCAGACGACGGCGATCGCGACGGGCGCGCTGGGGCTGCACCGCACGCTCGGCAAGGTGGCGCTGGGCTGGATCCCGGCGATGCTGGTCGCGGGCGCGCTTGTCGTCCGGCAATCGCTGACGAGCCATGGCGGGCCGCCCTTTTTCGACACGCGCGAGTTCCTGTTCGGCAATGCGGCCGGGCTCGCCTATTTCGCCGGGTTCGCGGGTGCCGCGATCGTGCTGCGGCGGCGCACCGACTGGCACCGGCGGCTGCTGTTTTGCGCGATGGCGTCGTTGACCGGGCCGGGGTTCGGGCGGTTGCTGCCCGTGCCGTTCATGATTCCGTGGGCGTGGTGGGTATCGGCGGTGCTTGCCCCCGCGCTGTTCCCGATCGCCGGGATGATCCGCGACCGGCGACGGCACGGACGCATCCATCCGGCCTGGGCCTGGGGGCTGGGCGGGCTGGTCGCGACGATGCTGATCGCCGACCTGATCGCGTTCAGCCCGGCGGGAAGCGCGATCACGCGCGCGGTGGTGGCGGGCACACCCGGCGATGACGGCGATTTCGCCCCGCATTTCCCCTGATCGCCGGCCTTGATCCGCGTCGTGCGGCGGGCCATGTGCGGGGCCAGCAAGACAGGGATCGGGATGATGGATGCACGGAACGGTATCGGCGGCGGCCTGACGGGGATCGACCTGCGCGCCGAGATCGAGCGGCTGCGCAAGGAACGCAATGCGGTGATCCTGGCGCATTATTACCAGAAGCCCGAATTGCAGGACCTGGCCGATTTCGTCGGCGACAGCCTGGACCTGAGCCGCAAGGCCGCCGAGACCGATGCCGACGTCATCGCCTTTTGCGGCGTGCGGTTCATGGCGGAGACCGCCAAGATCCTGTCGCCCGACAAGATCGTCGTGCTGCCCGACATGGATGCCGGATGCAGCCTGGAGGACAGTTGCCCGCCCGAGCAGTTCGCGGCGTTCCGCGCGCAGCACCCGGACCATATCGCGCTCACCTATATCAACTGCTCGACCGAGGTGAAGGCGCTGTCCGACGTGATCGTCACCAGTTCGTCGGCGGAGAAGATCCTGGCGCAGATCCCCGCCGACCAGAAGATCATCTTTGGCCCCGACCGCAATCTGGGCGGCTATCTGAAGCGCAAGTCGGGGCGCGACATGCTGTTGTGGCCGGGCGTGTGCATCGTCCACGAGGCGTTCAGCGAGACCGAGCTGCTGAAGCTGCGCGCCGCGCATCCGGGCGCGCCGATCGCCGCGCACCCCGAATGCCCGCCGCACATCCTGGACCATGCCGATTTCGTCGGATCGACCAAGGGCATCCTGGACTTTGCGCTGAACATCGCGGGCGACACGCTGATCGTCGCGACCGAGCCGCACATCATCCACCAGATGCAGAAGGCGTTGCCGAGCAAGACCTTCATCGGCGCGCCGGGCGCCGACGGCAACTGCAACTGCAACGTGTGCCCGTACATGGCGCTGAACACGATGGAGAAGCTGTACCTGGCGCTGCGCGACCTGACGCCGCGGATCGAGATCGAGGAAGGACTGCGGCTGCGCGCCAAGCAGAGCCTCGACCGGATGCTGGCGATGGCGAGCGGCACGGTGGGACAGGGCGACCTGGGGCCGATCGCGCCGCCCGCGCGCTGAACGCGCCTGTTCAGCGCCAGACGGGGTGGGGGAGCACCAGCGGCGAGAAGAAGTTGAGATACTGGGTGAGCCGCGGTCGCGCGCCGCGGTTGGGGCTGGCGCCGTGCGGGAGTTCGTGGCGCCAGATCACCAGATCGCCCGCCGCGCCGGGGACGGGCACGGCCTGATCGTCGAACGGCACCTCGCGCGGGGTGTCGTTGCCGGGCGCCGCAAGCCAGTCGTGGATGCGACGGTGGAAGCCGGGGACGAGGCGGAGCGCGCCCTGATCGGCGGGCGTCTCGTCGAGATAGAGGATCGCCTGCGTCCCGAACGGGATCGGCGTCGCGAGGCTGACGTCCCAGTGGAGCGGCGAGCCCATGAACGGCGTGGCGGGGCCGAGCGGCGGGTTGAAGCCCATCTGGTCGATCACGGGCCACAGATCGGCGGTGCCCCAGAGCTGGGCGAATGCCTTGCGGACGCGCAGGCTGTGGCGGGCGACGTCGAGTTCGGGGGCCTGATAGATCGGCGTCCAGATCGACTGCCAGCGCGGGCCGGACCAGCTTTGCGGATCGTCGGGCGCGGCGCCGAGATAGTCCCAGAGCAGCCGCGCGGCATCGGCGGCAGCGGCGGGTGCGATCGCACGACGCAGCACGACGAAGCCGTGCCGGTCCCAATGCGCGAGATCGTCGGCGTCGAGCGCGGGCGGGGCCGATTCGACCGCAGCGATGGCGGCGGCGGCAGCGCCGCGCGGGGGCGTGCCGTCGAGCCAGTGGTGATAGCGCGCGATCTCGGCCGGATCGGGCGTGCCGGCGGTGGCGATCACCCATGCCTCGAGCGCGGCGAGATCGGGGCGCCGGGCAAAGACGAAGCGCAGGATCTGGTGCGCGCCGACGCCGAGCAGCGAGAACAGCGTCCGGTCGGCCGTCGTCAGCCCGCCGCGCACCGCCGGATCGGCGAGCTGGCGCCGGCGGAACGATTCGAGCCCGCGCACGCCGAGGCGCGGCGAGGGAGCCGAATCGGCGGACGGCAGGTCCGGGGCGACGACGGGCGGCATCGCGCCAGCCTAATCCCGCGGCGGGCGGGAGCAAGGGGCGGCTGATCTTCGCGCGGCCTCGTCCGTTGCGCCGTGATGACCATGCCTCCCCCTGCGCTTGGCGGCTCGCTCAACTCGGCGTTGCTGCGCAATATCGAGACGCTGGCCGCGCGCCGCCACGACGAGGCGCGCCAGGCCGGGCTGCAGGCGCGGATCGCCGACCGGGTGACGCGATTCACGGGATCGATGGCGTTCGTCTATCTCCACCTGATCGGCTATGGCGTGTGGATCACCGCCAATCTGGGCTGGTTGCCGGGGGTGCCGCGCTGGGACCCGAGCTTTGTCGTGCTGGCGATGGAGGCATCGGTCGAGGCGATCTTCCTGTCGACCTTTGTCCTGATCAGCCAGAACCGGATGATGGCCGCCGCCGACCGGCGCGACGACCTGGACCTGCAGATCAACCTGCTGACCGAGCATGAGGTGACCAAGATCGCCGCGATGGTGCGCGCGATCGCCGAGCGGCTGGACGTGCCCGAGGCGAACGACGCGGCAGTGCGCGAGATCGAGCGCGACATCGCGCCCGAGGCGGTGCTCGACGTGATGGACGAGAAGCGCCCCCGGGGCTGATCGCGCGCGCGATGCTTGCCTGGCGCGGTGCATCGGCTAGAGCCGGGGCATGACCTGGACGCTCGACCGCTTCGACCTGGATGGCTTTGTTCGCGCGACGCTCGCCGAGGATATGGGCGAGGGGGGCGACATCACCGCGGCGGCGGTGATCCCCGAAGCGGCGCGCTTTGCCGGGGTGATGGAGAGCCGCGACGCGATCATCGTGGCCGGACTGCCGATCGCCGAGGCGTTTTTCCGCGCGCTCGACCCGGAGGCGGCGATCGAGCGGCTGGTCGAGGACGGCGCGGCGGTGGCGGCGGGGACGCCGCTGATGCGGCTGAACGGGCGCGCGCGGGCGATGCTGACCGCCGAGCGGTCGGCGCTCAACACGGTGCAGCACCTGTCGGGCGTGGCGACGATGACGCGCCGCTATGTCGAGGCGATCGCGGGGACGGGCGCGACGCTGCTCGATACGCGCAAGACGCTGCCCGGACTGCGCGTGCTGGAGAAATATGCGACGCGGATGGGCGGCGCGACCAACCACCGCATGGGGCTGTGGGACGCGGCGATGATCAAGGACAACCATGTCGCGGTTGCCGGATCGGTCGAGGCGGCGGTCGCGCGTGCGGTGGCGGCGGGGATTACGCGGATCATCGTCGAGGTCGACCGGATCGACCAGATCGCGCCGGCGCTGGCGGCGGGCGCGACGCACCTGCTGCTCGACAACATGGACCCGCCGATGCTGCGCGAGGCGGTGGCGCTGGTCGACGGCCGCGTGCCGACCGAGGCGTCGGGCGGGGTGCGGCTCGACACGATCCGGGCGATCGCCGAGACGGGCGTGACCTATGTGAGCGTCGGGCGGCTGACCCAGTCGGCGCCGGCGGCGGACATCGGGCTCGACTTTCGCACCGCCTGACCGGGCGGGGGCGTTCAGCGCTGGACGAGCGTGACCGTCGCGGGGTGGTGGCGATCGAGGTGGCGCTTGACCAGCCGCAGGTTGCGCGTGTTCGAGCGGAAGAAGAAGTCGGGGACCGCGCCGACGAACGGGATCATCCCGAGCAGCCAGTCGAAGCCGACATTGCCCGCCATCCGCACCATCGTGGTGCGCGGCATGCGCAGGTTGCGCGCCTCCCAGGCGATGTAGAGCCCCATCAGCGCGGCGACGCTGGGGCCGACCGCGGGGACGAAATCGAGCACGACGTCGAGGCCGACCGTCTGGCGCGTGCCGGGGATGGTGAACAGCCGTTCGAGCACGCGCTCCATCCCCTCGATCCGGCGGCGGACCGAGCCGGGATCGCGCCCGAGCGGCAGCGATTCGGCGAGGCGCCGGGGGCGCGACTTGGGGACAACCGGGCTGGTCTGAGGCACGCCGTTCACTCCGCTTCGCTGCGCAGATGGTCCAACGGATGCCAGGCGCGCACGTTCCGCTGCCAGCCGTCGAGCCCGGGCGCCACCAGCGACCAGCGCAGCGGCTGGGCGAGCGGGATGAACGCGACGTCGGCGGCGAGCGCGGCATCGGCCTCGGCGATGCGCTGGGCACGATCGGCGAGGCTTCCCGCGTCGCGGCCGGCGGCGACGCGATCGGCCGCCTCGGGCGCACAGGGCGCGCAGGCGGTCTGCAC
The DNA here is from genome assembly GCF_056485145.1 of Sphingomonas chlorellae. Classification (NCBI taxonomy): domain Bacteria; kingdom Pseudomonadati; phylum Pseudomonadota; class Alphaproteobacteria; order Sphingomonadales; family Sphingomonadaceae; genus Sphingomonas; species Sphingomonas chlorellae. Next base: position 148,739 of record NZ_JBQXXM010000007.1, on the reverse strand, counting down.
GAACCAGCGGCCGCTGTCATAGGGGGCGACCAGATCGACGAGGCGCAGGTCGGCGGGGGCGTCGAGCGCGACGCGCCGCGCGAGCACGCCGATGCGGCGAAGCGCGCCGGCGACCTGGCCCCAGAGCAGCGTCGCGCCCGGCCCGTCGGGGAGCGCGATCCGCAATTGCGGCGATTCGCCCGTCGCGGCGACCCACGCCGTCACGCGCGCCGCGGCCGTCGCGCGCCGCGTGGCGAGATCGAGCGCGGTCCAGCTCGGCCGCGCGGGCGGCGCCGCCGAATCGAGCTGCGCCGGAAGCAGCGCCTCGCTGGGCGCCCAGTCGGGTCCGAAGGCGGCCGTGAGCGCGACCCGGTCGATCGCCATGGCGACGGCGGCGCGATTGTCGGGATCGGCAAGGAACCCCTCGCGACGCACCACCGCCAGGCCGAACATCCCGATCGCGGGGTCGAGCCGGATGCGTTCGGCGTCGGGCCGGGCCGCCATCAGGATCGGCCAATCGACGAAGCTGCCCCCGAGCACGACATCGGCGCTGCCGTCGATGAAGCGGGCGATCGCGAGCGCGGCACGATCGGCGCGCAACTGCACCGGCGCCGGGCCGCGCGGGACACCGTCCTCGTCGCCGCCCGCCAGCGCCGAATCGGCGCGCAGCAACAGCGGGCCGCGCGTCCCCGCGCGCACGGGCGCCATGCGGAACGGCCCGGTGCCGCCCGCGTCGCGCGGGCGAAACAGCGCCAGTTCGGGCTGGGCGAACAGCTTGAGCAGGTCGGGGCGCGGATGCTTGAGGCGCACCTCGATCACCTCGGGCGTCATCGGCACGACCTCGTCGATCACCGCGAGGAACGGGGCGAGCGGGTTGCGGCTGCCCGGCGCGGCGGCGCGGCGCAGTTCGCGGGCGACCTCGGCGGTGGTGACGCTGCTGCCGTCGGGCCAGATCGCCGGACGCAGCCGGAAGATGTAGCTGCGCCCTTCGTCGATGACGATCCAGCGCTCGGCGAGCCCCGGTTCGATCTGGCTGGCGGCATCGAAGCGCACCAGCCCCTGTGCGGTGGCGCCGAGCAGCGCCCGCCGCGGCGCATCGAGCGGCCCGAGCGCCGGATCGGCGCGATCGAGCCCGGTGCCGATCGCGCTCACCCGCACCGGCGCATCGGCGCGTTCGTCGGCCGAGCCGCAGCCGCCGAGCAGCGCGAGGGCGGCGGCAAGCAGGGGCGCAGCGCGTGCGGCAAGGGGAAGGCGACGGAACATCAGGGCTCGCGAACGGAGACGGCCCGCCCGGTGTATGGTTCCGCGGCGCGGCTGCCAAGCCCGCCGAGTCGTACCGGCCCCCGATCGACAGAATGGGGCGGCCGGACTGGTGCGGACGGCGGGACTCGAACCCGCACGCCCCGAAGGGCAGGAGATTTTAAGTCTCCGGCGTCTACCGATTTCGCCACGTCCGCACGCCGGCCCCTGCAAGCGCATGCGCGGCAAGGCGTCAAGCCATTGCAAAGCGAAGAGAGCAGATCGACCGTTGTCGATCCGGGCCGATCGCCGCCGCGCGATCGGGCGGCGGCCGGCGTTCGCGCCGACTTCAGACGTTCAGGCGGACGCGCATTTCCTTGCCCGGCTTGAAATAGGGCACGCGCTTTGCCGCAACTTCGACCGTTTCGCCGGTGCGCGGGTTGCGGCCGACGCGCCCGTCGCGCGCCCGCGTCGAAAAGGCGCCGAAGCCGCGCAGTTCGACCCGGCCGTCCTCGGTGAGTCGCTGGGTGATCTCGTCGAAGAAGACGGTGACGATCTTCTCCACTTCGCGCATCGACAGCCCGGGGTTGTCCTGAGCCAACAGCTGCACGAGTTCCGAACGGATCATCAAAAGCCTCCTACTTCCCAAGCGGTTGTACGCGCCGCCCGGGTGTCCCGATATGCTATTTCTAGCGGTGCAGGGGGAGCTTCAACAACCCGCATATTTACTGATCTGCGCAAATATCTGGGGAAAAAGCTGTTCAGATACGAAACGGGGGGCGGCCAGTGGCCACCCCCCGCGGGAAAACCGGACCGGCCGGGGCCGGTCGCGATTCCGTTTCAGGCTCAGTTGCCCTGGCTGCGCGCCTTGAGCGCCTCGCCCAGGATGTCGCCGAGCGACGCACCCGAGTCCGACGAGCCGTACTGCGCAACGGCCTGCTTCTCTTCGGCGATCTGCATCGCCTTGATCGAGAAGGTCGGCTTCTTCGAACGATCGAAGCCGGTCACCATCGCGTCGAACTTCTGGCCGACCTGGAAACGCTCCGGACGCTGCTCGTCGCGGTCGCGGCCGAGGTCGGTGCGCTTGATGAAGCCGGTCGCGCCGTCGTCGCCGACCTGAACCTCGAGGCCCGCGTCGCGGACTTCGAGAACGGTGACGGTGACGATCGCGTTCTTGTTGAGGCGATCCGCGCCGCCCGTGGTGCCGGCAGCCGCAACGCCGCCGCGCTCGAGCTGCTTCATGCCCAGGCTGATGCGCTCCTTGTCGGGCTCAACCGCAAGCACGATCGCCTTCACATGCTCGCCCTTGCGATGCAGGTTGAGCGCGTCCTCGCCCGAGATGCCCCAGGCGATGTCCGACATGTGGACCATGCCGTCGACGTCGTTGTCCAGGCCGATGAACAGGCCGAACTCGGTCGCGTTCTTGACTTCGCCCTCGACGGTCGAACCGACGGGATGCTCTTCCGCGAACTTCTCCCACGGATTCGCCTGCGCCTGCTTGAGGCCGAGCGAGATGCGGCGCTTTTCCTGATCGACCTCGAGCACGACGACTTCGACTTCCTGCGAGGTCGACACGATCTTGCCCGGATGGACGTTCTTCTTGGTCCAGCTCATCTCCGAGACGTGGACCAGGCCTTCGATGCCCGGCTCGAGCTCGACGAACGCGCCGTATTCGGTGATGTTGGTCACGCGGCCGGTGAGCTTGGCGCCGACCGGGTACTTGACGCTCGCGCCATCCCACGGATCGCTCTCGAGCTGCTTCATGCCGAGGCTGATGCGCTGCGTCTCGCGGTTGATGCGGATGATCTGGACGCGGACGGTGTCACCGATGTTGAGCACTTCGCTCGGGTGATTGACGCGCTTGTAGCTGAGGTCGGTGACGTGCAGCAGGCCGTCGATGCCGCCCAGGTCGACGAACGCACCGTAATCGGTGATGTTCTTGACGACGCCGTCGATCACCTGGCCCTCGTGCAGCGACTGGATCAGGCCCGAACGCTGTTCGGCGCGGGTTTCCTCGAGCACCGCGCGACGCGACACGACGATGTTGCCGCGCTTGCGGTCCATCTTGAGGATCTGGAAGGGCTGCGGGATGTCCATCAGCGGGGTGACGTCGCGCACCGGACGGATATCGACCTGGCTGCCCGGCAGGAAGGCCACGGCGCCCGACAGGTCGACGGTGAAGCCGCCCTTGACGCGGCCGAAGATCACGCCTTCGACGCGGGCCGACTTGGCGAATTCGGCCTCCAGCTTGTCCCATGCGGCTTCGCGGCGGGCGCGGTCGCGGCTGAGCATCGCTTCGCCGTTCGCGTTCTCGACGCGGTCGACATAGACTTCGACTTCGTCACCGACCTTGAGGTCGGCCTTCTGGCCCGGCGCCGCGAATTCGCGCAGCGGCACGCGGCCTTCCGACTTGAGGCCGACGTCGATGACGGCCAGGTCATTTTCGATGCCGGTGACGGTGCCGATCACGACGCGGCCTTCGAAGCCGTCCGCCTGACCCAGCGTCTGATCGAGCATTGCCGCGAAATCGTCGCGGGAGGGATTTGCCGAAGTGGCCATAAGTGGTTGGTTCCTAAACGTTCGTTTTTCCGGCCAGCCGGTTGGCTCCGGCGGTCTTGAGGGCCGAAAACGCCGCGGCGGCCCCATGCCGGACGCGGCATCCGCAACCGGGCGAACGTGAGCGGCGATCCGCAGAAACGCGAAAAGGGCACGAAAGACTCGAATGCCTTCGCGCCACCGCCACGAGCACCCGCTCGTTGGACCGGCGGGCCATAGCCGAAAGTCCCTGCTTTCGCAAGGCGCGCGCCGGCGTGTGCAAGCGCGCCGCCTGCGGCGCGCGGCGGCGCGTGGATCAGCGCGCGACGGGGCGTCCGAGCGCGAAGCGCATCGTGTCGAAATCGAGCGTAAAATGATCGAAGGCGCGCAGCACGTCCTGGCCGAGCACGCCCATCTTGTCGTCGAGCGATGCGCCGGGGGCCGGGGTGGCGACCGCGATGCGATCGAGCGTGAGCGCGCGGCCGGCGATGCCGAGCGGAACCGACTTCCATTCGAGCGCGTCGCGGACGCGCACCGTGCCGCCCGCAGCGCTGCTGCGCTGCGTCGTGGCGCCGAGCCCCGCGAGCAGCGGGCGATGCGCCGCGGCGAAGCGGCTCGACAGGCTGGTGTGCGTCGCGCCGGTATCGAGATGGAGGACGGCGGAAGCGGTGCCGAACCGCGCCTCGACATACAGGTCGCTGCCCGCGCCGGTGAGGCGGGCGGCGCGGCGCGTTTCGATGTCGTCGGCGGGTTCGGCGGCGGCGTTGCCCGCAGCGAAACCGCCGTCGCGATCGAAGCGGATCCGGCCGAGCGCGCGCAGCACCGGAAAGCCGATGATCGCGTCGATGCGATAGCCGCCGGGAAGCGGGAAGCGGAGCTGGTCATCGTCCATCACCAGAAACACGACATTGGCGAGCGTCACCCCCGCGATCGTCAGCCGGTCGGCGACGCCGAGGCGGGTGGGCACCCGCGCGGCGGTGGGCGTTCCGACGCTGACCTTGCCGTCGAGCAGCCGGATGTTCAGCCGCACCGCCTCGCTTGCCGAGACGACCGAGAGATTGGCGCCGGTGTCGAGCACCGCATCGCTTGCGACGCCGTTGACGGCGATGCTGCCGCGGACGAGCCCCGCCGCGTCGCGATGCGTGGCGATGCGCGTGCCGGCGCCGTCGCGCCGCTGCTGCGCCGGAACGTCGGCCAGCGCGGCGGCGATGGCGAGCGTCTGCGCCATCGTGCCGGCCTCGTCGCCATGATGCGCGGCCGCAGGCAGCGCCTGCCACGCGCGGATCGCGGCCGCGGCATCGGCATAGTCGCCACGGGCAAAGGCCAGGTCGGCGCGGATCGACTGGGCGATCGCGCGGCGGCGCGGGTCGCGATCGGTGCGCAGCGCAGGGTCGGCGAGCGCGCGGCGCCCGCCGGCATCGTCGAGCAGCAGCGCGGCGTGCTGGGCGCGGAGCAGTGCGCGCGACGCCGGATCGCGTGCCGCCGCCAGCGCAGCCTCGATGGCCCCCAGATCGCCCGCGGCGGCGGCGTCGATCGCCGCGGCGGCATCGCCACGCGGTGCGGACCGGGTCGCGGGGGCCGCGAGCGCGGGCGTCGCCGCAGCGATTCCGGCACCGGCGATTAGCGCAACGGCAAGGAGGTGGCGGTTAAGGCGGGGCAGGGGGCAAGCGCTTGAGTCGCGAGCGTCCATCGCATAATCTCCGAATCACGATGATGAATTATCGTAATACAGTAAGAAATGGCTGTCGAATGAAGATGGTTGATCCGATCGCGCAGGGGGCGCGGCGCCTGCGGCTGGGAGCGGCGGCGGTCGGCCTGGGGCTGGGGGCGATGCTGGCGGCGGCGGTGCTGCTGCCCGGGCCGGGCGTGCATCTGGGCCCGGCGTCCTTGCCGCGCCCGGCGGCGCTGGCGCTGTCGGCGGCGGAGATCGCCGTGGTGTGGCTGGCGCTGTTCCGGCTGGCGGCGATGCTGCGCCGGATCGAGCGGGGCGAGCGGTTTTCGGCGGGCGTGACGCATGATTTTCGGCGGTTTGCCGCCTGGCTGGTCTCGGCCGCGTTCGTGCGGATCGTGATGCCGCCGGTGCTCGCGACGCTGCTCGCGCTGGCGAATGGCGGGCATGGGCGCGTCGAGCTCGGGCTGGCCGACGGCGACCTCGTCGCGCTGCTGGTGAGCGCGCTGCTCTTCTTCGTCGCGCGGCTGTTCGACGAGGCGGCGCAGTACGAACTCGACAGCCGGGCGATCATCTGAGGCGGCATGGCGATCATCGTCCGCCTCGACGTCATGCTGGCGCTGCGCAAGGTCCGGTCGAAGGACCTGGCGGCGCATGTCGGCATCACCGAATCGAACCTGTCGCTGCTCAAGTCGGGCAAGGTGCGCGGCATCCGGTTCGAGACGCTCGACCGCATCTGCGCCTATCTCGACTGCACGCCGGGCGACATCCTGGGATGGGTGCCCGACCCGCCCGGGGGCGAGGCGGACGCGCCGGCCTGACCGGGCGCTGACCGGGCGCCGTCAGCCCGCGGCTGCGGTGGCGTTGCGGCGCGATTCGACGAGCGCGATCGCGCGTTCGATCGCGGCGTCCACCGACAGGAAGCTGGTGTCGAGCGTCATCGCGTCGTCGGCAGCGCGCAGCGGCGCATCGCTGCGTTGCGTGTCGCGCTCGTCGCGGGCGCGAATGTCGGCGAGCACGCGGTCGAGGCTGGTGTCGATGCCGTTGCGGCGCAGTTCGAGGTGGCGGCGCTGTGCGCGGATCGTCGGCGTGGCCTTCACGAACAGCTTGGCGTCGGCGTCGGGGGCGATAACGGTGCCGATGTCGCGGCCGTCGAGCACCGCGCCGCCGGGCTGGCGTGCGAATTTGCGCTGCCGCGCGAGCAGCGCCGCGCGAACCAGCGGATGCGCCGAGACGACCGACGCGGTCTTGCCCACCGTATCGGTGCGCAGCCACGGATCGTCGAGCAGCGCCTCGTCAAAGCCGCAGGCGGCGACGGCATCGGCCTCGCGCAACGGGTCGAGCCCCTCGCGCAGCACCGTCGCGGCGACGGCGCGATAGAGCAGGCCGGTATCGAGATGCGGCAGGCCGTAATGGCGGGCAAGCGCGCGGGCGATGGTGCCCTTGCCCGAAGCGGCGGGTCCGTCGACGGCGATGATCATGGCGGGACAACAGGCCTATTGCGCGATCGCGTCAAGCGTCGCGAAGAAATCGGGATAGCTGGTGGCGACGGGCGCGACATCGTCGATGGCGATCGGCCGGGCCGCGGCCAGCCCCGCGACGACCATGCTCATCGCGATGCGGTGATCGAGCCGGGTCGCGACGGTGCCGCCGCCGGGGATCGGCGCGCCCGCCGAACCGGTGATCGCGAGGCCGTCTTCAAACTCCTCGACCGCGACGCCGTTGGCGGCCAGCGCGTCGCGCATCGCCGCGATCCGGTCCGATTCCTTGACGCGCAGCTCGTGCGCGCCGCGCGCGACGGTGCGTCCCTCGGCCAGCGCGGCGGCGACGAACAGCACGGGATATTCGTCGATCATGCTCGGCGCCAGATCGGCGGGCACGGTGATCGCGCGCAGCGGCGCATGGCGGACGCGCAGGTCGGCGACCGGCTCGCCCCCGACGATGCGCGCATCCGTCTCGACAATGTCGGCCCCCATCAGCCGCAGCGCGGTGACGAGGCCGGTACGCGTCGGGTTCATGCAGACGTTGCGCACCACGATGTCGGCGCCGGGGACGATCGATGCCGCCACCAGCCAGAAACCCGCCGAGGAGGGGTCGCCGGGCACGACGATGTCCTGCGCGTGCAGTTCGGCCTCGCCGCGGAGCTCGATCCGCCGCCCCTCGGGCGTTTCGGTGACGGTGATGTCCGCGCCGAACCCGCGCAGCATCCGCTCGCTGTGGTCGCGCGTGGGAACGGGCTCGATCACGCAGGTGACGCCCGGCGTGTTGAGCCCGGCGAGCAGGATCGCCGACTTGACCTGTGCCGAGGCGACCGGGAGCGTGTATTCGATGGGAACCGCCGGGCACAGGCCGCGCACCATCAGCGGCAGCCGCTCGCCCGGGCTGGCGGTGATCGTCGCCCCCATCCGGGACAGCGGCGCGATCACGCGCGCCATCGGCCGCGACGACAGCGACGCATCGCCGGTGAAGGTGGCGGTGATCGGATGGCTGGCGACCAGCCCCATCAGCAGCCGGGTCGAGGTGCCCGAATTGCCCATCTCAAGCGCCTGTTGCGGCTGAAGCAGCCCGCCGACACCGACGCCGTGGACATGCCAGCGCCCGTCATCGGCGCGTTCGACCGTCGCGCCCATCGCGCGCATCGCCGCCGCCGTGGCGAGCACGTCCTCGCCCTCGAGCAGCCCCGAGATCCGGCTTTCGCCGACCGCCAGCGCCGCGAACATCAGCGCGCGGTGGCTGATCGACTTGTCGCCGGGAACGGTGATGGAGCCGGAAAGCGGGCCGCGCGGTGCGGCGTGATAAGGGCGGGGGAGGGCATTCGACATGGCGCCGGCTTTGACAGGCGGCTTGCGCTATGGCAAGGCGCGGCCCACTTTGCCGGGATCAATCCCGTTTTCCACAGAGTTTGAAAGGCAAGAGGCGGCACATGGTGAAGCCCGAATGGGGCACGAAGCGTACGTGTCCGAAGTGCGGAACGCGTTTCTACGACCTCCAGAAAGACGAGCCCGTCACCTGCATCAACTGCTCGTTCTCGTGGGAGCCTGAGCCGATCCTGAAGTCCAAGCAGCCGCTGCCGTTCGAGGCGGCCAAGACCGACGGCGAGAAGCCCGAGGTCGAGGATGCGGATCTGGGCGATGAGGATCTGGACATCGTCGCCGACGATGAAGAGCCTTCGGCCGACGACGATGTCGACCTGGGCGGCGACGACGACCTGGGTGTCGAGACGAGCGGCGACGAAGACGAACATTGATCGTTTGACGCGGGGTGCCGGCAGGTCCGGTGCCCCGCCGTCGCATTGCGGGAGGGCGATGCGACGTTCACGACCCCGGTTATCCACAGCTTTGCAGTGGTTTTTTCGGGGTTTTGGAAAAAATGGCAAATTACCCCTTGCCAACCCTCCGGCGGCTTTGTAGAGGCCGCCTCCTTCCCGGGGTGTGGGGCCGTAGCTCAGCTGGGAGAGCGTCGCAATGGCATTGCGAAGGTCAGGGGTTCGATCCCCCTCGGCTCCACCATTCCACCGAAAAATTTGATCTAGAATCAACCCCTTAGGGGGAAGGCCAGTTCCTGGTCCCTCAAATCCGTCCCTCAGTGAGCTAAGCTGGACTGAGCTGCAGCGAGACGGTCTCCGAATCTCTCCCAGACCCGCTCATGCGCTCCAAAGCCTGCGCGGCGCGCAGACGACTGACCCATTTTGCGCTCTCCTTGCTCGATCGCGCCGGGCGTTCTATCATTGTTCCTCGTTGATCGCGGGGGGTGCATGGCCGAGTTAGTCTATGACGCGGATGCGCTTCCGTCTGGCGAACTCGTGTTCGCATTGCATGTCGGCATCGATCAACATTCGCGGGCGATACTCGCGGATTTGACCATGGATCTCGTCGCGCCGGTGGATCGGTCGCTGCTGAAGCCGATGGTCTTCACCGGGTTTGAGCACCGAGCATCCGAGGTGCTGGCCCGAGCGCAACAGCGCGCCGCCGAGGCCGGCGTGCGGCGCATCCTCGTCGTCGATCCGCACGGTCTCCTGAGGATGGCCGGCTCGGCGCGCCCCTACAGACGGTGATGGCCCGCCATGTCTGATGGTCACGCGACCTTAGAGCTCAACCGCGGCGGGCGCTTCATGCACCCCCGCAACTGGCAGGATTTCGAGCTTCTGGCTCGGGATCTTTTCGCTGAAATTCTTGGCGACCCCTTTGTCGATCTCAATGGCCGAAACGGCCAACCCCAGGCCGGCGTCGATGTTTGGGGCGTCGATCAAAAGACCGGACAGAGTGTTGGCGCACAATGCAAGGGGAGGTCGGACGCCCATTGGACGCCGAACTCTCGCCTGAGCGCGGATGAGTTTCGCGCGGAAGTCGTGCGAGCCAAAACGTTCGTGCCGCCGCTCGACACTTTCGTGATGCTTACAACCGGCCCAAATGATGTCGAGCTCAAGCAACTTGCCCGCGAGTTGAGTGATGCCAACAAGGCTGAAGGCCTGTTCTCGGTGAAATTCCACGGCTGGGACTGGATCGAGGGGCTGCTGGCCCGCAATACAGACCTGGCTGCAAGTTACGGACTCGCTGCGCTAGTCCGCGCGACGCCTGATTCTGCCATCGAAATGGAGATCGGGCAGCGTCTTGCGCATGCCCTTGAGTTGATCAATGCGAACCGCCATTCCGACGATCGCATTACCCTCCAACACCTGGCTCGGCTCGCTGGCCACGGGAATTGGCGGCGACTCGAGCAGATTGTCCAAGGGCACGCTGAAACAGATGAAACCGAACTGGAAGGTCTAGCCGGGCTGCTCGCGATCAGTCCCTTGTGGCTGATCGAAGGAAAGGGCGCGCCGTTCTGCGTTGATCCGGACGGATTTCGAACCCAGGTCGAGGAAATCCATGCGGCGATCACGGCGTTGGCGCCCGAACGGATCTTCTTTGTCCGCCAGAGCGATGAGAGCGAGTATGCGCATTGTGCCTTGATCGTCCTACAGCTTGATGATCTGCGCTGGCACGTCCTTCGCAATACCTATCCGGTCTGCGAAAAGGTCGGCGCGGGTGGGCGGCATGACATGCTCGAACTCTGCCGGTTGATACGGCGTCTCGATCATGCCGATGTCGATGAGCGCTTCTACCTTTTCGGCAATCACCTCGGCAGCTCTGATTTCGAGCGACTCCTCGAGGGAGAGGTCTATCCAGGTGCCGTGCTTGACCTGTTCCACAACGACCGATGGTGGGAGGGGTTCTCGACGTTGCGGCTGGATTGGTGCAGCGGCGACGACGCACATTGGATATCGCTGCGCAAAGCGGTCGTGACGGTCGGCCACCAGCTGGCGCGTGCCCGAATCAGCGCTCAGTCTAGCGCGAGTTGGCGCAAGGCACTGACCTGGGGCAAATTTCGTTTGAAGGCGCCTGCGCGCAAGGAAGAGGGGGAGCCGTGGCCCTGAGCCACGAGAATCGGGGGCAGCATGTACAAGGATCTGCTGGAGATTGCTTCGGCCTGGGCGTCAATTCTGACCGCCGCGGTCGCCACCATCGCCTATGCTCGCTACTGGTATGGCCAGCGCAAGCGCATCCGCGTCCTGGAAGACTATTTGCGCGAGGAGAAGGACCGTGACGTCGACGAGGGGCGGCGCAGTATCACGCACCTCATGGCCGCCCTTTCTATGACCGAGGTTGAGGTCCAGCACGCTGGCTTTCAGAGCAGCCTGGTCCGATCCGTGCCAGGCAATGACGAGCGCGGCCGGGCGGTGATGATCTATTTCGAATATTGCGGCGCGGACCTTCCGCCGCCCGGCAAGTTCTGAATTCGGGACCGTCTGGACACGGTCGCGCGGGCGGCCGAAATGTCTGGCGAAAGGACACGCGCTTGAGTTTCATCGACGAGCTTTTTGAGAGTGGTGGTAATTTCGTCATAAAGCGGACTGACGGCGGGGCTTCGCTTGCGCCCGCGAGCGACAGGGACGCCGATCTGGAGTCCTTCCAGCACACCGTTCGCCGCGTACGGGCGCATGCCGGCGAAGGATACAGGGTCCATCTCGAACATGTTGTTTCGGACCGCCCGGGCGGGCTGGTTGATCTTCTGATACTTGCAATCGAATAGGAGCTTCGCTTCCGGGGCCCGGGATAGGCTAGAGCGGGCGCCTCTCAGTGCGGCGGCAGGATCACTTCGATTCCGAAGCCTGGGCCTGTTGCCAGGCTTGCCTTTCCGTGATGGGCGGCCGCGATCGCTGCGACCAGCGCCAGACCCAGTCCATGCCCGGTCGTCGAACGGCTGGCATCCGCACGGCTGAACCGCTCGAACAGGCGTGGCCGGGCCTGGTCGGGCACACCGGGGCCATCGTCGTTTACGGCCAGCCTCACTTCTCCCTCTTTCCGGCTGGCCGAGAGCTGGATCTGGGTTCCGGCCGGAGTATGCTGCAGGGCGTTGTCCAGCAGGTTCGATACGAGCTGGATGAGCAGGCGCCGATCTCCCAGCACGGTGATGCCGGGCTGCACGTCGATTTCAAATAGGTGGCCGCGCTGTTCGGCATCCGGGCGGAAGGTCTCGGCAAAATCCGTAAGCGTCGCACTCAGGTCGATCGTGCGGAAATGCTTGCGTATGCCGAGCCCCTCGACTTCCGAGATGCGCAGCAGCGCGGAGAAAATGTCCAGCATCTCGTCGGCCTGTCGGATCGCCGAGTCGATGGCGGCCGCCCGGTCGGCATCGCCGTCCTCCGCTGCCTCCTCCAGCCGGTGGCGCAGCCGGGTGAGCGGCGTCCGCAAATCATGGGCGATGTCGCTTGAGACCTGGCGCAGGTTGAGCATCAGGGCATTGATGCGGTCGAGCATCTGGTTCAGCGTCGTTGCGAGACGGTCGAACTCGTTGCCCAATCCGTCGACCGGCATGCGCTTGGCGAGATCGCCATCGATGATGGCGAGCGCGGCTCGGTCCATCCTGCGCAGCCGCGCGCGGGTCAGCGCGCTCAAGGTCCAGGCGCCCCCGAGCCCGAGCAACAGCATGGCGCCGACCGACCAGTCAAACAGGCCACGCAGGCGCCGATCGACCCGCCGCAGGCCTGCCCGATCCGCCCGCACAATCAGCAGCTTCCCGTCCGTCAAGCGCGTGGTCATCGCTTGGCCGACGGTGCCGTCGCGCGAGCGGAAGAACTCCTGATAGCCTGGGACAAGCTTTGTCTTCGGGTCCAGGTTGCCCGCCAGACGCTTTCCTGCGCCATCGACCAGCAGATAATCGAGGTCATTGGCGATCGGCGCTGCGAGCCGTCGGTTGATTGCCATGGCGATTGCCGCACCGCGGTCCGCGCCAGGCTCCACCAGCAGCGCGCGCGTCTCGATGTCGATGCGGTGATCTAGCTCCCGCTCGATCGCCTCATGCGTGATCCAATAGGCAATCCGTCCGATCGCCAGCGTGCCGAGCGTGAGCGCGATGCTGATCAGCGCCGCAAGCCCGAAGGTGGAGCGGCCGAAGCGCATCAATCCGCGCGCATCCGGTATCCGGCGCCGCGCACGGTTTCGATGGCATCCTGGTCGAACCCGGCGTTGAGCTTTGTGCGCAGCCGGCTGAGATGCGTCTCGACGATATTGGTGCGAGGCTCGAAATCGAGATCCCAGACGCGCTCCAGAAGCATGGTGCGCGTCACGATGCGTCCAGGGTGGCGCATAAGCTCGGCGAGCAACAGGAACTCGCGAGGCTGCAGCGCCACCTTGCGGCCGGAGCGACGCACCAGGCGTCGCTCGAAGTCGAGCTCGATATCGCCCACATGCATGCGGACGGGGTCGGCTTGTAGGAGGGGGCGACGCGCGAGCGCCTGAATTCGGGCGGCAAGCTCGGAAAAGGCGAAGGGCTTGACCAGATAGTCGTCGGCACCGGCTTCCAGTCCCTCGACCCGGTCGTCGATGCTGCCCATCGCAGTCAGCATCAGGACCGGCGTCGCGCAATTGCCGGTGCGCAGCATCTTGACCAGCGAGAGCCCGTCGAGCGCGGGCACCATGCGGTCCACGATCAACACGTCGAAGCTGCCGTCGGTGGCCTGGAACAATCCGTCACGGCCATCGGCCGCGGTCACCACGACATGGCCGCTTTCCGTGAGACCGCGCGCGACGAAGGCGCGCGTCTCGGGGTCATCCTCCACGATCAGAATACGCATTTCCAACCTCTATCGCCGTGCCGGCGCCGGATGCCAACCGCGCTTGGCTTCCGGGCAGACTGGCGTGACCGGAACAGGGACGCACGCAAGTATCCGAAGCCGAGGCTTGCATTGGCTCCTGGGAGAGCTTTTGCGCGCAACATTGGGATAACATTGGCAAATCCATACAACATCCCAATGTCGCGCTTTGCCGATTGGCAGGCGCGCATCGAAGCGTAAAGGCGAGCCTTAGTTGCGATCAAGTCGCATTAGCTTCGCAGGAAACGCAGATGCCGCATGCCATAGCGCTCACCGAAATCGCCATGCGCGGCGCAGCCGCCCGGCGGATTCGGGCCGCTGTCGGCGCGCCATCGGTGGCCCCTCGCGAGGCGCTCTGCGCTGGTGAAGTGATCAAGCGTCTGCGCGGACGGGGTACGGTTTCTGCGGCCGAGCTGCGGGAAGCGGGGATCTCGGCAGCCTATGCGAGCCAGTTGCGGCAGCGCGGAATCCTGGAGCGGGTCGCGCACGGCAGGTCCCGGCTGGCGCAGCGCTTCGACCAAATTCTTTCCTAGAAGCCATTGGAATAGGGGCGAAATCTTCGTCTTTATCGCTAATGCGACTTAGAATCATGAGTGACAGTGGCCCTTGGGCAGCTGTTGAGAGTTGAGCAAAGGGGGTTTCTTTTGATGACCGTTTCCGCCACGCGCACCGGCGCGTCTTTCCTCGCCCTTGCCTGTGTGGGGTTCATCGCTTCGTCCGCGACGGCCTATGCGGCCGAGAACGATCCCGCGCCCGCCAATGACGGCAAGGATGGCCAGGACCGCAGCGCGCAAGACCGCGAGCAGATCGTCGTCACCGGCGCCCGCACCGAACTGCAAGGCCCCAAGGCGACCGCGACGCTGCAGAATACGCCGCGTTCGGTGATCGTGCTGCCCAAGGACGTAATCGACCAAACCGGCTCGACCACGCTGGCCGATGCGCTGCGCACGGTGCCCGGCATCACCTTCGGTGCCGCCGAGGGCGGCAATCCGGTCGGCGACCGTCCCTTCATCCGCGGCTTCGACAGCCAGGGCTCGACCTTTGTCGACGGCGTGCGCGATACCGCCGCCCAGGCGCGCGACACCTTTGCGGTCGAGCAGGTCCAGGTCGTGCGCGGTTCGGACTCGACGCTGGGCGGCCGCGGTAGCGCCGGCGGCTCGATCAACATCATCACCAAGACCCCGCAGGCGACCAATTTCGTGCGCGCGAGCGGCAGTGTCGGCACCGCCGACTACAAGCATGCTTCGCTCGACGTGAACCAGTATCTTGGCAACACCATCGGCGTGCGCCTCGCGGCGATGTGGCATGATCAGGATTTCGCCGGCCGCGATGCGATCTGGCAGCGCCGCTGGGGCGTGGCGCCTTCGGTTACGGTCGGCCTTGGCACCGACACCCGCCTGACCGCTTCCTATTATTATCTAGAGACGCACGAGCTGCCCGACAGCGGAATTCCCTATCTCTACACGATCGGCAACGCGCCGGGCACGGGTGAGATCTATTCCGAACCGGCTATGGGCGACGTCAGGACGATCGCCGGCGTGACCGGCCATGTCGATCGCAACAGCTTCTATGGTTTGAAGAGCCGCGACTTCCGCGACGCCTATACCCATCAGGCGACGCTCAGGGTCGAGCATGACTTTGGCGGTGTGACGCTGCGCAACAGCAGCCGCTATAGCTATAACGAGCAGAATTACATCTACACCCAGCCCGACGACCAGCAGGGCAATGTCTACGGCACCAACGCCGCCACGCCCGCGACCGCAGGCGGGCTGGTCTGGCGCCGCAACAATACGCGCTACGGCTATGCCGAGGCACTGACCAACCAGACCGACCTGTTCGGCAGCTTCGAGACGGGAAGCATCAAGCACAGCTTTGCGACGGGTCTCGAGATCAGTTGGGAGAAGGCGCGCCGCGGCACCTATGTCACTGCGAGCGGCTCGACCATCAGCCCGCGCTGCACCCCGGCGGCGCTGGCACGCTTCTACTGCACCAGCCTGTTCAACCCGAACCCGAACGATGCGTGGGTCAACTATGCCAGCGACACCTCGACCACGGTGGTGCCGGTGGTGAAGGGCGGTCCGACGACCGAAATCCAGAACGACGCGCACACCGTCTCGGCCTATGCGTTCGACTCGATCACGCTGATGCCGTCGCTGATCCTGAACCTGGGCGGGCGCTTCGATCGCTTCACCTCGAAGCTGACGCCGGCGATCCCGGCGGGCAGCCAGGGCTTTAGCCTCGAGCGCACCGACAACATCTTCAACTGGCAGGCCGGTCTGGTGTTCAAGCCGACGCGCAACACCAGCCTCTATGCGAGCTATGCGACGGCGGCCACGCCGCCGAACAGCCTGCTCGGCGAGGGCCAGGAGGCAAACGCGCTGCCGACGACGAACACCAGCGCAAACCTAGCGCTGCTCGACAGCCTCAAGGTCGAGACGACCAAGAGCTATGAGATCGGCGCCAAGGCCGGGCTGTTCGGCGATCAGCTCTCGCTGACGCTCGCCGCTTTCCAGACCGATACCAACAATGCCCGCGCCACCGGCGAGGACAATACGGTCCAGTTCATCGGCAAGCGTCGCATCCGCGGCATCGAGTTCAGCTTCAATGGCAACGTCACCAAGTGGCTGAACGTGTTCGGCGGCTATACGCATCTCGACCCGAAGATCGTCGATGGCGGCTTCACTGCGCTGACCGCGCCGGCCGTGGTCGTGGGCGGTACGACCGTACAGGCAGCCAAGACCGTGCTTGTCCCCTCCGTCAACAATGGCCGCCAGGCGACGCAGACCGCCCGGGACAGCTTCACGCTTTGGGCGAACGTGACGCCGATGAAGGGGCTTAGCGTCGGCGGCGGCGCCTTCTACATGAGCCGGGTGTTCGGCGGCTATGCCGACAACCGCTCGGCGACCCAGAACGCAGCCGGCGTGGTGACCGTCAATCCGGCGACCAAGGTCCTGGTGCGTACCGTGCCCGAATATTGGCGCTTCGACGCCCGGATCGGCTACACGATCAACGAGCATTTCGATGTGAGCGTCAATGTGCAGAACCTGACCGACAAGGTCTATTTCCCGCAGGCCTATACAGCGCACTATGCGTCGATCGCGCCGGGCCGCTCGGCTTTTGCGACGCTCGGGATCAAGTTCTGAGCGACGATCTGCAATCGCTCTCCCCAGCGGAGGTTGCCGCCCGCCTCTCCGGTTCGCCGGAGGAGCGGGCGGCGCTGATTCAGGCGGGCGCGGAGCAAGGCGTAGCCGAGGCCCAGGCGGTCTGGGGGCAGATGCTGCTGGATGCGGGGGAGGCGCGTCAGGGCTTCGCGTGGTTCAACAAGGCTGCAGCGCAGGGCCACCTCATGGGACTCAACATGGTCGGGCGCTGCTATGACCTGGGTTGGGGCACAGCCATCGACAAGGTCCGCGCCGCCGAGTGCTTCCGCGTCGCCGCCGAGCGCGGCCTCGACTGGGGCATGTACAATTACGCGACCACGCTCACGCTTGGCGACGGCGTGCCCGAGGACAAGGGGGCTGCGCTTGCCTGGTTTGAGAAGGCGGCGGGACAGGGCAACGCCAAGGCAATCAACTATCTCGGCAGCTTCCATGAGGATGGCTGGGTAGTGGAACGCGACATGGCGAAGGCCGCCGGCTTCTATGCGGAGGCAGCCAGAGGTGGCGACTTCCGGGGCATGTTCAACCATGCGCGCATGCTGCTCGAGGCCGAGCGGCCCGACGAGGCGCGGCGGTGGATCGCCGAAGCCAGGAAGACGGCCACCCCGGCATTCACCGCGAAGATGCGGGGATGGCTGCTGGGATCGTCCTGGCCCGAGCTCGCGGAAGCGCTGGCATGCTAATCGCGATTCCGGAGCTGTTGGCGCTCGAGCAGGTGTCCGAGCTTCGCGCCATTCTCGACGCTGCGGATTGGGTGGACGGCAATGCCACCTCGGGCGCGCAATCGGCGCTCGCCAAGGACAATGAGCAGCTTCCCGAAGGGGGCGAGGCTCATCGCCGCGCCGGGGGGCTCATGCTTGATGCGCTGGGCCGCTCGGGGCTCTTCGTCGCCGCAGCGCTCCCGCTCAAGGTCTTTCCGCCCTTGTTCAACCGCTACGCCGGCGGCCAGAAGTTCGGCACCCATGTCGACAATGCCGTGCGCATCCAGCGCGGCAGCGATTTCCGCATCCGCTCCGACCTCTCGATGACTGTGTTTCTAGAGGATCCCGAGGCCTATGACGGCGGTGAGCTGCTAGTCGAGGGACAGTTCGGCGAGCGGGCGGTCAAGCTGCCCGCCGGTCACGCGATCCTCTATCCTTCGTCCAGCCTCCACCGGGTGGCGCCGGTGACGCGCGGCACGAGGGTAGCCAGCTTCTTCTGGATCCAGTCGATGGTGCGCGACGATGGCGCGCGGCGGATCTTGTTCGAGATGGATCAGGCTGTGCAGCGACTGGTCGCGACGCTCGGCAACGACGATCGTTCGGTCATCGAGCTGACGGGCGTCTATCACAATCTCTTGCGCCGCTGGGCGGACGCCTGACTTTCTCGGGCGCGCATCCTGTACCCCTCGCCATGGATCGTTTCGATTGGATCGATCTCGAGGTTCGTTCTGAGCCTTGAGCGCAGGTTGCTAAGATGCACGTTTAGGATGTTCGTTCTGGGCGCATAGCCGCGATGCCAGACACGCTCGACCAGCATGGCACGGGTGACGATAGCCCCGGCGTTGCGCATCAGCTCGGCGAGCAGCGCGAATTCGGGTTTGCCTAGATCGACCCGTCGCCCGGCGTGGAGAACGGCCTGACGATCGAAGTCGAGTTCGATGTCCCCGACTACGAGACTATGGGTCTCCGGCTGCAGCGGCGTGCGGCGGCGATGAAGCGCATGAAGGCGCGCCGACAATTCGGCGAAGCCGAAGGGCTTGGGGAGATAGGCGTCCGCGCCGGCATCGAAGCCTTCAATGCGATCCTCGACGGTCGCCATCGCAGACAGAATGAGCGCGGGTGTCGCGCACTTCTCGGCGCGCAGTCTCCGGAGGAGCGCCAGTCCATCGAAATCCGGGTACCGCCGGCCGATCACCAGCACGTCGAAATTCTCGGCGACCGCCGCGGTAACACTCGACCCCCGGCATTCGGCCGTCTCTACCGAGTCTCCCATCGCCGAGAGCTGCCGCGCGATCAGATTGCGCAGTTCGGGATCGTCCTCGACGACGAGAATTCGCATTGGGCTCTCTGGGTCGAGCTGGCGCGGCCGGAGGGGAGAGGGCCCGCCGCGTACCGGACGCAGCGGGCTCCCCAGGCCGTCAGAACTTGACGCGCGCATCGACCAGGAAGGAACGCGGCGGCAGGAAGTTGAACTGGTCTGCCTGACCATAGCCATTCTGGTAGCTGACGCCGCCCACCGTGGCCGTCGGCGCACCCGAGCTGCTGCTCGAGATTGCCGTGACCGCGCGGCTGTCGAAGACGTTCTGCACCGTGACACCGAGACGGAAATTGTCGCCGACGTCCTGGCTCATCGCGAACTGGCCGATGCTGTACGGCTTGATGCGATAGAGGCGCAGATTGGGATTGCCGCTGAACTCGGTGGCATATTGCGGACCGGTGAACTTCTGGTCGAACGAGAGCCGGAAGCCCTGGTTGCGATAGACGAAGCCCGCCGCCGCGGTGCTGAACGGCGCCTTGGCGATCTGGGCGCCGGTCGTCGTGCTGCGTGCGTAATTGTACGAGCCATTGGCGAACAGCGTGAGGCCGTGGACCGGCATCAGGCTGACCTGGCCCTCGACGCCCTTGTAGCGGACCTGGCCGATATTGACGAGCAGCGTGGTGTCGCAGCCGACGGTGGTGCAGGTACCGATCTTGTTGTTGACGTTGATGATATAGCCATCGACATCGACCGAGACTTTGTTGCCGTGCCAGACGGTGCCGACCTGATAGTTGGTCGTGGTCTGCGGCTTGAGCGCGTCGAGCGCGGTCGAGAGCGATCCCGACGTCGAATAGAAGCTCGACAGGTCCGGTACATACATGCCCTGGGCATATTGGGCGTAGAACGACCAGTTGGTCATCGCTTCCCAATTGGCGGTCAGGAACGGAAGCGTCTTGGTCCAGGTCGCGCTGGTGTTGATCTGCCCGCGCGACTTCTGGTTGACGAGCGCATCGACGCCGCGCGTGAAGTGGACGAACTTGACGCCCGGCGTGATCGCCAGGCCGTCGATCGGACGGATCTCGGCCTCGCCGAACAACTGATACTGGCTCCAGTCCGAGTGCTGGACATATTGGATGGACGCAAGCGAAGTCGACGGCAGCGCGTTCTGGGCGGCAGTGCCGTTGCCGTTGTTGAACTTCTCGTTGTAGCTCGGCGCGCCGGTGGTCATGTCGAGATCGAGAAGATGGCGGTCGGTCACGGCGTGCTCGTACCAGCCGCCGACGCGCAGCTTGCCGAAGCTGAAGTCATAGTTGAGCTGGCCGATATAGCCGAGCACCCGGTACTTGTTCATCTTGTCATAGCCGAGCACGTCGCCGGCCTTGGTCACCGCGACATAGGGCGAGGCGGCCGTACCCGCGCCGGTGAAGCCCGACACCACCGAGCCGGTGTTCCCGGACAGCGTGTTGTTGGTGTAGCCATACATGTAGACGCGATTGTCCATCGAGAAGCCGGAGCCCAACTCGCTCTGGAGACGCAGATAGGAGAAGTCGGTGGTCTTGTCGGTGCGGTTGTAGCGCCAATAGTCCATCGTCTTCGGGTCGTTGGTCAGGCCATAGTCCTTGCCGAACACGCCCACATTCGAGCTCGCCGCGCAATTCTCGCCGGTAAGCTGGGTCAGGGCCTGGCCGTCCGGGCCGACCGCCGCATTGGCGAAGCCCGTGATGCCCTTGGTGGCGCTGCCGCAGGTCGCGCCCTTGGTGACGTCGGACTGGTAGTAATGGTTGCGGTTCCAGGTGCTCATCACCGTGAGTGTGTTCGAGGTCCCGATCGGGACGACCGCCTTGCCGTAGAGATTCTTGCCAGCGACCGGCGAGTAGGTCAGCGCGCCGTCCGATTGCATGATCTGGCCGGTCAGCACGATACGGGTGCCGCCGAGGCTCTGGATCGCGCCGCTCTGGAATTCGGCGCGGCCGATGAACGAGTTCCACAGGCCGGCGATCGCCTCGACCTGGCCGCCCATCTGGTCCTTCACGCCGCGCGAATACATGTTGATGTTGCCGCCATAGCTCGCCTGGCCGAGCTGGCTCGCATTGCCCGGGCCGCGGTCGACGACCACCGTCTCGATCGTGTTCGAGGGGAAGAAGGCCGTCGAGTGATGGGTCGGGTTGTTGGTGTCGCCGAACGGGATCGAGTCGTAAGTGACGTTGTATTCGCCGTCCTGGAAACCGCGGATCACTGCCTTGGTCTCGGCAAAGCCATAGCCATTGCCCGCACCGCTGATCGACACGCCCGGGGTAAGCGCGATCAGCTCGTTGAAGTCGGCGGCCGGCGTCGTGTTGTCGATATAGTCGCGGCTGACTGCAGATTGCGGCTGGGTGGTGGTGAGCGACGCAGTGAGCGGTGCGCTCTCCGCGGTCCGCGAACCGGTGACGATGATGTCGGAGGAGGTCAGCGACTGCTTGTCATTGGCCTGGCCGGCATCGTTAGCGCTGGTCGACTTGGCATTGTCGTCGGCCTGCATGGTCTCGGCAGTTTGTGCCTGGGCGGCGGTGGCGCTCGTGATGGCGGCGATGCTGCCGGCCACGAGCAGGGCGATCCGAAGGTTCTTCTTCATCTTGATAGTCCCCCCATTGGGTCTCTTCAGAAGGTCAGGAAGCGCGAATGGCTCAGCGCGCGAGGCGAGCCAGTTCGGCGCGAGCGGCCGCAACGCGCTGCGCCGCGCGGGGATCGGCGAGGATGCGCTCGGCTGCGATCGACGCGATCACATGGCTGGCCTCGGTGTCCGTCGGGAAATGCACGCCGCAGATCTCGCGGCTGAGCGCATAGTCGCGGGCGCGGTCGAGCACGGCCGCGGCCTTGGCCGGGGCGAGCGTCGCGAGAACCAGGCCGACCGAATAGCCGAGGGTCGAATGGCCGCTCGGATAGCTGCGGGTCGGCTTCTTGCCCTTGCCCGCATCGCAATTCGGCATGGTCGGATCGACGCCCCAGGGGCGGACGCGTGCGAAATGCTCCTTGTAGATGTTGGCAGCCATGTTCGCTTCGTTGTGGACGAGCGTCAGCAGTTCCCAGGTCGCCGGCAGGGTCTTGAGGTCGACGCCCATCACCTGATCGAAGATCGAGGGATCCTCATGGGCGTCATCCTGGCGCGCCTGCTCCAGGCGCTCGGGCGAGGTGGCGGCGATCAGCGCGTGCAGATAGTCGAGCTCGAGCTTCTCGGCCTGCGAGCCGCGCGCGGCCGGTGCCGGGACGAGGCCGTCCTCGGGGAAATCCGCAGGGCTCAGCAACTGGAAGGTTTTGGCCGGCTTGGGAGCCGGAGCGGTCTGCGCGTGGAGCGTGGCGGGGACCACCGCACAGGCGGAGGCGAGGAGAAGGCTGAGGGCAGTACGAAGCGACATTTATGGTCTCCCAATTTGGAATTGCGGATCAGGAATTGGCGGGGGCGAGGACGAGCACCACGAAGCTGCCGGGGACCGGCTTTCCGCGCTTGGCGCCGGGTTCCGGGGCTGCGAGCGTGGCGGTCGGCAGGTAGATGCGGCCGTCGCGTGGATCGATCGCGCCGGTCTTGGCGCCGACCTGGGTGGTGATCGTACCCGCGAGGCGGATGTGCGTGGCGTTCTTGACGTCGATCGCGACCAGCGTGCCGCTGCCACCGCACGGAATGAAGGCGAGGCCGCGGGCTTCATCGACCAGGACCGCATCCGGGTCGCCGCCGATCGCGAAGGTTTCGGTCACCTTGCCTGCGGCCGGATCGACCACCACCGCGACATTATTGGCGCAAGCGCTGATCAGTCGCTTGCCTGCCACCAGTGCGAGACCGGTGGGACCATCGCAGCCGGTAAGCGCAATTGTCTTGGTGACGCGGCGCGTCTTCAGGTCGAGCACCGCGATCACATTGCGGTCCTCG
This sequence comes from Sphingomonas chlorellae, assembly GCF_056485145.1. Lineage (NCBI taxonomy): Bacteria > Pseudomonadati > Pseudomonadota > Alphaproteobacteria > Sphingomonadales > Sphingomonadaceae > Sphingomonas > Sphingomonas chlorellae. The sequence goes on along the minus strand of NZ_JBQXXM010000007.1, from coordinate 126,162 downwards.
ATGTTGATGAAGGCGCCGCCCTTGCCATCGGCCACGCCGAACTCGAGACCGCCGCCCACGGCGATCTTGCCGGCGAGCTTGTGCTGTTTGGGATCGACCAGCGCCACCGTGCCGTCGCCGGCATTCATCACCACGACCAGGCCGGTGACCGGATCGATGAACGCGGCGTCGGGCTTCGCGCCCGTCGCCACCTCGGCGATCACGGCACCGCTACCGGCATCGATGAAGCGCGTCAGGCCGGTCTCGCCATCCGTCTCGACCAGTTCCTTCGAGCCGGGAAGGGGGAGCACGGCATGACCGCGATGCGCGCTCGCCAGGGCCGGCGTGACTCGCTTGGTGGCGAGATCCAGGGCCATCACCGCATCGGTACGCGCAACATAGAGTCGGTTGGTCGCCGGATCGACGCTGGCGAAGTCCCAGCCGCCGTCCGCGCCCGGAATTCGGTTCTCGATCTGATAGTTGACGCTGGTTGCCGACTGCGCGTGACCGAAATTGGGCGCAAGAATTCCTGCCGCGGCAAGCGCCGCAGCACAGCATTTCTCAATCATGTTTCAATCAACCCCAAAGTGAGCCGGCGATGTTACTCCGGCCAAGGCAGGGTCCGGCTAGGTTCGCCGGATGACAGTCGCGTGACTCAATGGCCCTTGAGGTCCCTCAATCGCCTTACATTACAAAATTAGAATGTGGCCGTGACTTCCGCTGACGGGAACGTCACCCGGATGATCAGGCCGGGCCGGGCATCGCCAAGCGAGACCTCTGCGTCATGGAAGCCCGCGATCGCCGCGACCAGCGCCAGGCCCAATCCGTGCCCCGGCGTAGTGCGGCTGCGCTCGAGCCGGACGAACCGGCGAAGGACCTCCTGGCGCTCGCTTGCCGGAATCCCCGGACCATCATCCCGAACCGCCAGCACGACCGTGTCGCCCTCTTTCCGAAGCGACACCTGGGTGGTGCTGTGCTCGGGCGTGTGCAGCTGGGCATTTTCGATCAGATTGACGACGAGCTGGTTGAACAGGTCGGCATCGCCGCGGATCGTGCAGGGTTCGCAAGCCTCCAGCACGAGCAGACGGCTATTGTCCGCGAATGCTGGCACGTAGGATTCGACCACATCCTCGACGAGCGGGCCGAGCGCGATCTCGGCCACCTTGGGGCGCCGCCGGCCCGCCTGGATTTCGCCGATCCTGAGCAGTGCCGCGAAGAGTGACAACACGCCGTCGCATTCACGGTCGGCCGCTGCGATCAGCGCGATACGCTCGGCCTCGCCCAGTTCTTCCTCGGCCGCCTGGCGCAGCGTCGCCTGCAGTCGGGTCAGCGGGGTTCGCAGGTCATGGGCGATATCGCTCGAAACCTGGCGCAGATTGTCCATCAGCGCCTCGATCCGGTCGAGCATCCGGTTGAAGGTGCGGGCCTGGTCGGCGAAGGTACCGCCGAGCGTGTCGATCGGCACGCGGCGGGAATAGTCGCCGGCGATAATCGCGCTCGCGGTGGTGCCGATCGCGGCAAGGCGTGCGGCGATCAGCCGGCCAAGTAGCAGGCTGGCGAGGAAGCCGGCGGCGGCGGACAGGGCCAGGGCGATGCCGAACAGCGGCCACAGGATCTTGCCCAGGTCTTCGATCGATTCACTCTCGGCGACGATGGTCAGCCGGCCACCATCGCCTAGGACGATGTGCAGGGCGCGCGCCGGCTCCCAGACTTCGCCGGGCTGACGGAACATGATGCTGCGCACGCCGTCGCGGCCGATGCGTATCTCGGCGGTGCCCGCCACGACCTTGCCCCGGCCGTCGAGCAGGCGATGCCCGATGCTGCTGATCTCCCGCCGCGCGGCGCGCTCGCGAATCCGTATCGCGACGTCCGCGGTGCCCGGCGGCCGCTCGCCGACCGGCGCCAGCAGGCGCAAGCGTTCGCGTTCGATGCGCGCGTCCTGCACCCGGTCGAACGCTAATCCGGCGGCGGCATAGAGCGCGGCGCCGATCGCCACCGAGCCAAGCGCGAAGATCAGGCCGAACAGCCCAGAGAGGCCGCTAACGCTGCGCGGCCGCAGCCATGCCTGCATCATGCGGCGCGCAGAATATAGCCGAAGCCGCGCGCGGTCTCGATCGGATCGGAGTCGCCATGCACGACGAGCTTCGAGCGCAGCCGGCTCATATTGCTCTCGATGATGTTGGTCGACGGCTCGAAGGAATAGCCCCACACCGCCTCGATCAGCATCTTGCGGGTGACGGGGCGGCCGGCGTTGCGCATCAGCTCGGCGAGCAATGCGAACTCCTTCTTGTTGAGATAGAGCGGCTTGCCGCCGCGCCAGGCTCGGAAGGTCGTCAGGACGATCTCCAGGTCGCCGGCACGCAGCACATCGCCACGGTCGCCGCCACCGCGCCGCACGATCGCGTTCAGCCGCGACACGACCTCGACCAGGCTGAACGGCTTGACCAGATAGTCGTCAGCGCCGGCATCGAGCCCTTCGATCCGGTCTTCGAGCGTGCCGAGTGCGCTCAACATCAGCACCGGCACGTCGCGCGGCTTGCGGCGCAGCACTTCCATCCCGTCCAGCCGGGGCAGCATGCGGTCGAGCACCATCGCATCGAAGCGACGCTCGCCCAGATGGGACAGCGCTTCCTCGCCCGATGCGGCGATCTCGCACTCGAGCCCGTGCTGGCTGAGGCCGCGCTCCAGATAGGTCGCGATCCCTCCGTCATCCTCGACGATCAATATCTTCATGACAGGCGATATCCTTCGCGAAGCGTCTTGCGAGATTTTTGTGACAGCTTGGCTGAACTGCCGCTCCGGGGGCCCGCCGCGGGCGAAGATTGCAAACTTAGAATGTTTCGCCCCCTTATCTGCCGGCGGCGACTGAACCATAAGCCCGCCCGACCATCAGGATTGGAGTGAAGATGACGTCGGTGCCACGCGGGCCCGGGCGACGCCTGGAGCGCGCCCTGTTCCTTTGCCTTGCTTCCGCCCCGCTCGCGCTTGCCGCGGGCGAGGCGCAGGCACAGGATTCGTCTCCGCAGGACGTGCAGGACGATCAGGAGATCGTCGTCACCGCGCCAGGGTTGCGCGGATCGGTCGAAGGACCGATCGCGCCCGAAATCTCGGTCGACGCGAACGCGATCACGGCCATGGGTTCCAGTACGTTGGCGGACGTTATCGCGCAGCTCGCGCCGCAGACGGGCGGCACCCAGGGGCGCCCGGGCGGCGGCAGCGTGGTGTTGCTCAACGGGCGCCGCATCTCCTCGATCGGCGAGGTTCGCAACCTGCCGCCCGAAGCGGTGGCCCGCGTCGAAGTGCTTCCCGAGGAGGCGGCGATCCGCTTCGGCTATGCCGCGCACCAGAAGGTGATCAACGTCGTCCTGCTGCCCAGCTTCGCATCCGAGACCGGCGAGCTCGAGGACCGGGTGACCGAGGCGACCACGCGCAACGACTTCAACACCGAGATGAACCTTGTCCGCATCGCGGGCGACAATCGCATCACCGCCAATCTCCAATATCAGATCGGCGACGATGTGACCGAGGCGCAGCGCGGCATTGCCGGCGCCACACCGCTGCGCACCCTGGTCCCGATGACCCGCCAGTTCACCATCGACGGCGTCTATGCCCGAGCGCTGGATGGCGGCATGGGGGTGACCGGCAATGCGAGCTACGACCATTTGAATTCCCGCGCCCTGTTGGGGGCGATGCAATCCGATCCGTCGCGAGCGCTCGCTCGTGTAACCACGACGGACACGGGCCATGCCGGGGGCGTGCTGAACGGCACGCTTGCCGGCTGGACCTGGTCGCTCACCTCGAACGGCGATCATGTCGCCACCACCATTCGTACCGGTGCCGATGGCGCCATGCCTGCGCGCAGCAGCCGCGGCGTGGACGACCTGCTTGCACTCGACGCGGTCGCCAGCGACGCGCTGTTCCGCATGCCTGCCGGCAAGGCCAATCTGAGTGTCCAAGCGGGCGGGAGCGGCGAGCGGCTCGCGGCGCGCGACGAAGACGGCCTCACCCGCCGGCTTACCCGGCGCATGTTCAGCGGCCAGCTGGCGCTCGACTTGCCGCTGCTCAGCGACCGTAGCCCGGTCGGCGAGGTCTCGGCGGGCGTCAACATGGCGCTGCACGACTATTCCGATGCCTCGGCACCACTCGACCGCGGCTGGACCGTGAGCTGGACACCGCGCGAGCCTTTGTCCGTGTTGATCGCGGGCAGCCGTGAGGCCGCGCTGCCGACGATCCGCCAGCTCGGCGACCCGATCACCGCGACGCCGGATGTCCGCTTCTACGACTATGGGACAGCTCAGACCGTCACGGCCGCCCGGCTCGATGGCGGCGATCCCACGCTGCGCCACGACGTCCGCAGCCTGTTCAAGCTCGAGGCGACGCTCAAGCCGAACAAGCGCTGGTCGATGATCGCGACCTATACCGACGCGACCACCCGCGATGCGATCCTGATGTTCCCCGGTATCTCGTCGGCGCTCGAGTCGGCCTTTCCCGATCGGGTGCGGCGCGATGGCACCGGCGCGATCATCAGCGTGGATGCTCGGCCGCTCAACATCGCGCGCGAGGTGCGGCAAGACCTGCGCTTCGGCATCAACTTCAGCAAGTCCTGGAGCGGGGCTGCCGGCCCGAAGCTCCCCGGCGGTGGCAGCTTTGGCGGCAACCATTATTTCGGATCGGGGAGCACGACACTCCAGTTCGCGGTCTATGACACCTGGCACCTAGTCGATCGCGTCGAGCTGGCGGCCGGGCAGGTGCCGATCGACCTGGTTGCCGGCAACCGGCTCGGGGAAGGGCTCCGGGTCGCTCGCCATGCGCTCGATGCGCAGCTCAGCGCGACCCATCATGGCTTCGGCATCCGCGCCAGCGCCAGCTGGCTCGGCAAAACCCGCGTGGCGCCCGGGCTACCCGGCGAGCTCAGCTTCAATGCACCCGTGACCGCGGGCGTCCGGTTGTTCTTCTTCCCCGAGCAGCAACCCGCCCTCAAGCGGGCGATGCCCTGGCTCCAGGGCTTCCGGCTGTTGCTGGCGGTCGATAATGTGTTCGGCAGTGCGGCCGATGTCCGGGACCGGTTCGGCGCCGTGCCGATCGCCTATCAGCGCGGCTATCTCGATCCGCTCGGCCGCGCCTTCCGCCTCAGCATCCGCAAGACGTGGCAATAGCCACCCCTATTGGCGCTTCACCACGAGGATATGGAAGGAGCCCGGGATCGCCGAGGGGCGTCCGCCAGCGGGCGCCGGCGCGAAGCGGGCGGTGGGAAGGTAGATCGTGCCGGTTGCGGGATCGAGGGCCGCGGTGCGTGCGCCGGGCTCGGTCGTGACGCGGCCGGCGGGGGTGACGGTGCCGCCGGCAAGCGAGAGGATATCGAGCACGCCCGATTTGCCGCAGGGGATGAAGGCGAGCTTGCGCGCCGGGTCGAGCAGCACTGCGTCGGCGCCTTCCCCGATATCGACCAGCGCGGTCATGCGCTTCGCCCGCACATCGACGATCGCGGCCTTGCCATTGGCGCAGGCGCTGATCAGGCGACCGTGCGGCGCATCATAGGCGAGGCCGGTCGGTCCCTCGCAGCCCGGCATGGCGATCGGCGCACCCGCGCGGCCCTTGACCGTATCGACCGTCTCGATCTCGTTCGCGTCCTCGTCATTGATGTAAAGCGTCGTGCCGACCAGCGCGCCATATTCGAGCGCCGGCTTGACGGGGATGGTCCGAGCGACCTTCATGGCGACGGTGTCGATCTCGGCGACGGTGCCGCTATCGGCATTCATGATGAAGGCGGTGCGGCCATCGGCGCTGAGGATCGCGGCATCGGGTTTCTTGCCTACGGGCAGGCTGGCCAGGGTCGCGCCGGACGCCGCGTCGAAGAAGCGGACCATGGCATCGTTGCCGCTGGTAACGAGCAGCCGCCCGCCCGCGAGCGGCACGGCGGCATGGCCCCGGCTGGCGATCCCGATCGTGCCGATCAGCTTGCCGCTGTCCAGGTCGATTACCGTCACGCCATCGGCCCTGGCGACATAGAGACGGCGGGCCGCCGGATCGACGCGCGCATAGTCCCAGCCACCGTCCGGCCCCGCAATGCTGCCGGTGACGGCATAGCGCGGCGCATCGGCCGCCGCGGTGGTGGAGAGCAGGGCGGCAAGGGCAAGGAACAAGGGGCGCATCGGGTTCTCCATCGATCGAAGGATCGGAACCTAGCGCCGCCGGGGTTCGCCCAGGATTTCCCCAACATTGGGGAAAAACAATCTGGGCTTCAGGGCAGGGGGAAGCGGAGCTCGATGCGCAGGCCGGGGCCGTTGTCTGCCAGGAGCAGCGTCGCGCCGTGCAGTCGCGCGATGGAATCGACCAGCGCCAGGCCCAGGCCCGCACCCGGCGTGCTCCGGCTGGTATCGATGCGGTAGAAGCGCCCGAGCACGCGCGAGCGCTCCCCCGCGGGGATGCCGGGTCCCGTATCGGCGACGGCGAGCCGGATCTGTCCTTCATGGTGCCCCAGCTCGAGCCGGATGCGCGTTCCCGCCGGCGTGTGGTGCATCGCGTTCTCGATCAGGTTGGTCACGGCCTGGGTCAGCAGCTCGACGTCGCCGCGCACGGTGATGCCGGGCGCGATGACTTCTTCCAAGACATGGTCCGCATCCTCGATCGCAGGCGCATAGATCTGGCCCAGCCGCTCGAGCATCTCGCTGAGATCGGCAGTGCCGAGGCCGGCCTGGGCGCCCCTGGCCTCCATCGCACCGATTCGCAGCAGGGCGCCGAAGATGCCGAGGATCTCGTCGATCTGCGCCATCGCACCATCGATCTGCTCGGGAAGCGGGGCAGGGTCGGCGCCGAGCTGCATCCGCTCCAGTCGCTGGCGGAGGCGCGTCAGCGGCGTGCGCAGATCATGAGCGATATCCGTCGACACCTGGCGCAGCCCGTCCATCAGCACTTCGATCCGGTCGAGCATCCGGTTGAGATTGGCCGAAAGCTGATCGAACTCGGGGCCCATGCCGATGCGCGGCAGGCGCTCGGCGAGACGCCCGTCGTTGATCCGGGCGATGGCGTGGTTCACCTGATCGAGCCGGCGCAGGAACAAGGTACCGACCAGCAATCCGCCCGCCAGCGCGAGCAGCGAGATCAGGATCCCGAAGGTGACGGTTGACAGGCGCAGTCCTGAGCGAAGGTCGCGCAGATCCGAAATGTCGTTCGCCACCACGAGCAGCGCGCCATCGGATAGCCGAGCGCCGAATGCCATGACGGGGACCTGGCGGCCCGACCCGCCCTCGTCCGAATCCCAGACCTCGAATTCGTGCCAGCCGGTCCGTGCCGCCGTTGCCGGCAGCGATCCCGCGAGCCGCGCACCTTCCTTGTCCATCAGCAGATAATGGAACTGGTCCTCGCGCACGGCGCGAGCATGCCGGTTCATCGTTGCGACCAGCTCCGCGCGTCCCCGAGTGGCGAACTCGTCCACGAGCACATCATGCTCGGCGAGAATGCCGTCGCCGGCCGCTTCGACCGCATAGGCCGAGACCGAATGCTCGACGATGGCGAGCAGGGCGGCGGCGCCGAGGGCGAATACCAGGGTGAGGGCGATCGCGAAGCGGAACGCTCCGCTGACCAGCAGCCTAGGGGTTCCCATCGAGCCGATATCCTGCCCCGCGGATGGTCTGGATCAGCTCGCGGTCGAAGCCCTTGTCCACCTTTGCCCTGAGCCGGCTCATATGGCTCTCGATCAGGTTCGAGCCAGGATCGAAATGGAAGGACCAGACATTCTCGAGCAGCATGCTGCGCGTGACGATCTCGCCCTGGTGCAGAAGGAGGTATTCGAGGAGCTTGAACTCCTGCTGCTGCAGTTCGATCTTGCGGCCCGCCCGCGTCACCCGTCGCTTGAGCAGGTCTATTTCCAGATCTGCGGCACGAAGCACGGTCTGGACGTCGGCGACCGGCTGGCGGCGGGACAGTGCGGCCACCCGCGCAAGAAGTTCGGATGCCGCGAAGGGCTTTACGAGATAGTCGTCGGCACCGGCGCGAAGTCCGGCGACACGATCATCGACTTCGCCCATCGCCGTCAGGAACAGGACCGGCGTCCGGACATCGGCCGCGCGCAAGGCGCGGAGAACGGCCAAGCCGTCGAGGCCCGGCACCATGCGGTCGAGGATCAGGACGCCGTAGCTTCCGGTGGTGGCCAGGAACATTGCATCGGGACCGGTGCTGGCCGTGTCGACCACATGCCCTTCCGCCTCGAGAAGCCGGACAAGGTGATTGCGGGTCTCTGTATCGTCCTCGAGGAGAAGCAGCTTCACGAATTCAGCCCATGGCAGCCCGGAAACGGGCGCCGCGACAATGCCGCGGTCCGTCGGTCATTCAAGTTGGGGATTCCCAATCTTCGCCTCAACCTCTCGCAATGTGGCTTCGCCTAAGACGATGGCGACAGGGGACAGAGGAGCATTTGACGATGCGAAAGACCAGCCAAATTCTGATTCTCGCGGGGCTTGCCGCCGCCCTGCCGATCGCGGCCGCCGCCGCGCCCGTGCAAAAGACTCCCAAGGCCAAGCTCACGCTGGCCCGCGCCCAGGCGATCGCCCTCAAGGCGCGGCCCGGCAAGATCACCGATCATGAGCTCGAAGCGGAAAAGGGCGGCAGCGGCCTGCGCTATTCCTTCGACATCAAGGCCGGTGGCAAGACCTATGAGGTCGGCGTCGATGCGGTGACCGGCAAGCTGCTGGAGAATGCGGTCGAAGGCCCGAACCCCGACTGACCGGGACGCAAGTCCACGCTGCCGGTCCCGACGCCGCCGCCTGGCCCCCTTGGCGGCGGCGTCTTCTCCTTTCCGCCGAGGTTTCGTGCTCCACGCCACCCGATCCCGCTTCCTGCTGCTGCTGATATCTGGTGCGCCGCTCGCCAGCTGCGCGCACTACACGCCGCTGCCGCTCCAGACCGAGGCGCCGCTCGCGCCCAGCCTTGCCGCCATCCCGGACCTGCCGGGTCGTGCGCTGACGGTCGCCGAGGTGACCGCGCTGGCGGTCTCGCACAATCCCGACCTGCTCGCGGCCCGCGCCAAGACGGGCGTGGCCGAGGCGCAGCTCGTCCAGGCTGGCGTCCTGCCCAACCCTAGCCTGACGGGCGCCTTCCTTCCCCTGTTGTCGGGTTCGGGCTCGGTCCCGGCGTGGAATCTCGGCCTCTCGCAGGACATCAAGGCGCTGATCGTCCTCAAGCCGAAGCGCCGCTCCGCCAAGGACAGCCTCTATCAGGTGCGCGCGGATCTGCTCTGGCAGGAATGGCAGGTGGCCGGGCAGGCCCGCCAGCTCGCGGGCGATATCGTCCTGGGCGAGCGGCTGCGGCCGATGCTCGAACGGGCCTATGAGCTGATGGCAAAGCGCTACGCAGCGAACCGCAAGGCGTTAGAAGCCGGCAATTCGACGCTCTCGACCTTGGCACCAAGCGCCGCCGCGCTTCAGTCGGCGCGTGCCGCGCTGCTTCAGCAAGACCAGGCCCAGCTCGCCAACCGCCACAAGCTCAATGCACTGCTGGGGATCGCGCCCGATGTGACGGTGCCGCTCGCCGACGCAATCGACCTGCCGCCCTTCGACCCTGCCGGGATCCGCGCGATGCTCGCCACGCTGCCGCAGCGCCGTCCCGACCTGCTCGCGCTGCGCGCGGGCTATGCCGCGCAGGACGAGCAATTGCGTGTCGCGATCCTCTCGCAATTCCCCGACCTGGTGCTCGGCGCCTCGGTTTCGAGCGACAACAGCAAGGTGGTCAGCGGCGGACCCGATGTGCAGCTTGGCCTGCCGGTGTTCGACCGCAACCAGGGCAATATCGCGATCGCCCGCGCGACCCGCGAGCAGCTCAACCGCGAATATGCCGCGCGGCTGGCCGGAATAACCGGCGAAATTGGCGGGCTGCTCGGCGAGCGAGACCAGATCGCGCTCCAGCTCGCTGCCGCCCATCATGATCTCGACGAGGCGCGCGCCGCGGCCGAGCGCGCCGCCAGGGCCTTTGCTGCCAGCACGCTCGACGAGCGATCGTTCGTCGATCTCCTCAGCACCCGCTTTTCCAAGGAACAGGAAGTGATGACGCTCGAGCTCGCACTGTTCGACCGCCAGGTCGCGATCCAGACATTGATTGGGGCGGGACTGCCAGCGGTCGATACGCTCGGCTTTCCCGATCCCGGTGTGGCGGGAGCGGCCCAGTGAGCGCGCGTACCGCCACGCTCCTGCTGCTCGCCGCCTCGCTTGCCGGCTGCGCCGCCAGCGAACCCGACAATCAGGCGGCGCCGTCGACCCAGGTGACCGTGACGCAGGCCCGGCAGGGGAGCCTGCCGACGCTGATCGAAGCCTATGGCTCGGCGGCACCCTCGGGCAACGGACAGCAGACGATCAGCACGCCCCAGCCCGGTCAGGTGGTGAAGCTGCTCGTGACTCAGGGCGTCGCGGTCCAGGCAGGCCAACCCCTGCTGGTCTTCGCCGTCGCCCCGACAGCGCGTAGCGCCTTTACCCAGGCTGCCGATGCGGTGAAGGCAGCGCAATCGCAGCGCGATTCCACTGCACAGCTTCTTTCCCAGCAGCTCGCGACCCGCGACCAGCTTGCCCAGGCCGAAAAGGCCCTGGCCGATGCGCGCGTGCAACTCGCTGCGCTCAGGGCAGAGGGCGCAGGCTCGGGGACCGTCACCTTCCGCGCGCCCTTTGCCGGAATCGTCGCGACGATGCCGGTGGCCGAGGGCGACCGCACCCAACCGGGAGCCGCGCTCGCAAGCGTGGCACGCAGCGGCTCGCTGGTGATCACGACTGGCGTCGATCCGGCGCTGCGCAACCAGGTACGTGTCGGCGCCGAAGTTCGTCTCGCCCGGCTGGATGGCGGCACGGCCGTGACCGGCCATGTCGTGCGGGTCGATTCGATGCTCAATCCGACGACCCGTCAGGTCGATGTCGACATCGCCTATCCGGCCGGCAGCTTCCTGTCCGGCGAGGCCGTGCGTGCCGCCATCGTCACCGGCCAGGCCCAAGGCTGGGTCGTACCGCACAAGGCAGTGACGATGGATGCCGAGGGCAAGGCGATGGTCTTCCAGGTGACGGGGGGCAAGGCGCATGCGGTGCCGGTGAAGGTCCTGGTCTCCACGCCCGAAAGCGACGTGGTCTCCGGGCAGGTCGCGGCCGGCATGCCGCTGGTCGTCGACGGTGCCTATCAGCTCTCCGACGGCGACGCAGTCCATGTGGGTGACGCCAAGTGAATTTCTCCAGGTTGCTGGCCAGCCAGTCGCGGGCGTTCGTCGTCGTCGCGGTGGCGCTGGCGCTGGCCGGTCTCGTCGCCGCGCTGTCGCTGCCGATCGGTCTGTTCCCGCAGGTCTCGTTCCCCCGCGTCGTGGTCGATATCGACGCGGGTAGCCGACCCGCCGACCAGACTGCGCTGATCGTCACCCGTCCGGTGGAGCAGGCGCTCCGCTCGGTGCCCGGCGTCCAGAATGTGCGGTCCGAGACCTCGCGCGGCGCCGCCCAGATCTCGATCGACTTCGGCTGGGGCCGCGACATGGTCGCAAGCACGCTGGAGGTCGATGCGGCCATGGCCCGCGCGGTCGCGGCGCTGCCAGCCGGCACCAGCTACAACGTCCGCCGGATGGACCCGACCGTCTTTCCGATCATCTCCTACGCCTTGGTCTCGGACAAGGATTCGCCGACCCAGCTACAGGATCTGGGCCGCTACCAGATCACGCCCTTGCTTTCGGGAATCTCCGGCCTCGCCCGGGTCGATGTCCAGGGCGGCGAGACGCAGGAGGTGCAGGTGCTCGCCGATCCGGCGCGGCTGGCAAGTTTCGGCCTGTCGATGGGCGATCTCTCCACGGCAATTTCTAACGGCAATGTGCTGAGCGCGGTCGGCCAGGTGCAGGATCGCGGCCGCCTGTCGCTGGTGATCGCCGATCACACGATCGCCTCGCCCGAGCGGATCGGCGATGTAGTCGTCAAGTCGAGCCCGGGGGGCGTGGTGCGGGTGCGCGACGTCGCCACCGTGCAGGACGGCATCCTGCCGCAATGGCTGCGCGTGTCCGAGGACGGCAAGCCTGCCGTGCTGTTCAACATCTATGAACAGCCCGACGGCAATTCGGTGCAGATCGCGAAGGAGGTCCAGGCCCGGCTTACCGGGTTCAAGCTGCCGCCGGGCGTGAAGCTCCTCAACTGGTACGACCAGAGCGAGCTCGTCACCCAGTCCTTCGCCAGCGTCCGTGACGCGGTGCTGATCGGGCTGGTCCTGGCCGCGATCGTGCTGCTTGTCTTCCTGCGCAGCTGGCGGGTGACGCTGGTAGCGCTGATCGTGGTCCCAGCCACGCTGATGGCGACGGTGCTGGTCCTGTCGATCGCCGGCATGAGCTTCAATATCATGACGCTCGGCGGCATCGCAGCGGCCGTCGGCCTGCTGATCGATGATGTGATTGTGATGATCGAGCATATCGTCCGCCGCGCCCAGGGCGATGGCTCGCCGCCGGAAGCGGAGACCGGCGAAGCCGCGATCCTTCCTGCCGCGCGCGAGTTCCTCGCGCCACTTACGGGCTCGAGCCTGGCGACGCTGATCGTGTTCCTGCCGCTTTCCTTCCTAACCGGGGTGACGGGGGCCTTTTCCAAGGCGCTGTCGCTCACCATGGCCGCGGCGCTCGCCATCTCCTGGGCGATGACCGCCTTTGTGGTGCCGGTGCTCGCGCGGCGCCTGCTGAAGTTCGACGGCAAGCATGCCGCGCATGGCAGCCATGAAGGCTGGATGACCCGCCGCCACGACCAGGCGATCGACGGCGTGATGCGCCGGCCCTGGCTGCTCGCGGTGGTCGCTGTGCCGCTCCTGGTCCTGGGCTATGTCGCCTATTCCAACGTGCCGACCGGGTTCATGCCCAAGGTCGACGAAGGCGGCTTCGTGATGGACTATTTCACGCCGCCCGGCACCTCGCTCGACGAATCCAGCCGGCGCATGGCGCAGGTAGATGCGCTGCTGCGCGCCGACAAGGATGTGGCGACCTTTTCGCGGCGCCTGGGCACCGGGCTGGGGGGCGATCTCGGCCAAAGCTATCATGGCGACTATTTCGTCCGGCTGAAGCCGAACCATTCGATGAGCGCCGAGGAGAAGATGAACGCGGTTGCCGAGGAGGTGGCGCGGAAGGTGCCCGGCGTCGAGGTCGAAGTCGCGCAGCTGATGGAGGACCTAATCGGCGACCTGACCGCGGTCCCGCAGCCGATCGAAGTGAAGCTCTATTCGTCGGATGCCGCCGTGCTCGGTCCGCAGGCCGAGAAGATCGCGGCGCTGATCGAGAAGATTCCGGGTGTCGTCGAAGTGAAGAGTGGATTGCAGCTCGCCGGCGATGCGATCGATGTGAAGATCGACCCGATCCGCGCCGGATATGAGGGCATCACCCCCGCCGATGTGCAGACGGCGCTGGACACGGCGCTGACCGGGGTTGTCGCGACGTCGATCCCGCAGCCGAGCAAGGCCGTGGATGTGCGCGTGCGCTTGCCGGGTGTGACCACGCTTACCCAGGACCAGCTCGCGCAGCTCCCGATCCGTGCATCCGATGGCCATGTCTTTCCACTCTCGCGGGTCGCTACGCTCGCGCCGGTAAGCGGGCAGCCGCAGATCAGCCGCGAGAATCTGGAGCCGATGGTGGCGGTGACCGGCCGCATCACCGGGCGCGGCATCGGCGCCGCGGTCGGCGACGTGACCAAGGCGATCGACCAGCCCGGCGTTCTGGCGCCGGGGGTGCGCTATGAGATGGGCGGGCTCTATCAGCAGCAGCAGATCGCCTTTGACGGCCTCGCCAAGGTGTTCGTCGCGGCACTGATCGCCGAGTTCATTCTTCTGCTCGTGCTATACCGGCGCTTTGCGATCCCGCTGATCATCATCGGCTGCTCCTTGCTCTCGACGACGGCGGTGTTCACGGCCTTGTGGGTCGCTGGCCTCGACCTCAACATCACCGCGCTGATGGGCATGACGATGATCATCGGCATCGGAACCGAGATGGCGATCTTCTACGTCTCGGAGTTCGAGGAACTGCGCCACCGCTTGCCGCCGCTGGCTGCGGTGCGCGAGGCGAGCCGCAACCGCCTGCGGCCTATCACCATGACGACGTTGGCGGCGATCCTTACCCTCCTGCCGCTCGCGCTGGCGATCGGGCAGGGCTCGGGGATCCAGCAGCCCCTGGCGGTGGCAATCATCGCGGGTCTGGCCCTGCAATATCCGCTCGTGCTGATAGCCATGCCCGTGCTGCTGCGCTTCACCCTGGCGCACGAGGAGCGGGATGCTGCGGAGCCGATGGCGGCGTGAGCGCCTGGATCGAGACTATCGTCGCGCAGCTGGGCTATGCCGGAATTGCCCTTCTGATGTTCGCCGAGACGCTGTTCCCGCCCTTGCCCTCCGAAGTGATCATGCCGCTCGCCGGCATGGAGGCAGGGCGGGGGAGCCTGTCGACGCCCGGCGTGATCGCCGCGGGCACCACGGGCGCCATGGCGGGCAATATCGCCTGGTATCTGTTGGCCCGTGCTTTGGGCGCCGATCGCCTGCGCGGCCTTGTCGAGCGGCATGGTCGCTGGCTGACGCTGCGTTGGCCGGACGTCGAGGCTGCCCGCCGGCGCTTTCGTAGGCATGGGGTGCTCTATGCCTGCCTGGCCCGGCTGGTTCCTACGGTGCGTTCGATCGTGTCGATCCCGGCGGGACTGTTGGCGATGCCGCTGCCCGCGTTTCTAGGCTGGTCGTTTCTCGGGACACTCGCCTGGACCAGTATGCTGACGTTCGCTGGCGCTTTCCTTGGACGACGATTTCCCGAAGTGCAGACACTGGTTGGCTGGGGTTCGATTGCCGTGATCGGGGCGCTGCTCGGCTGGTATCTGTGGCGGGTTGCGCGATGGCACCGTTCATGAGCGGCTGGAGGGGTCGGCCGCAGCTCGTCATCGCGGCCGTCATCGCGGTCGCTGCCGCCGCGCTGCTTGTCTTGCTGAAGCTGGCCTCGGAAATCCTGGAAGGCGAATTCGACGCCTATGATCGCGCGGCACTGATCTGGATCCGCGATCATCTCGGCGGCGTCGCCGGACTACGCGCCGTGATGCTCGATCTGACGGCGCTTGGCGACACGGCCACACTCCTTTTGGTGATGGCGTTCGCTGCGGGGCTTTGGGCCATGCTGGGCGCAAAGCGCATCGCCTTGATCCTGTGCGGGCAGGCCATCCTCGGGACGCTGATGGTCCAGGGCGTGAAGGCCGTCGCCGATCGCGCGCGGCCGGACGCCGTTCCGCACTGGACATCGTTTAGCGCGGCGAGCTTTCCGAGCGGGCATGCCGCGCTGTCGGCAATCGTGTACCTCACGCTCGCCGTTGTTGCCGCGGACCGGCTGCCGGACGTGAAAAGTAAGCGCTATCTGATGACCTGCGCGGTGCTGCTGGTCGTCGCCATCGGCATCTCCCGGCTGTATCTGGGGGTTCACTGGCCGACGGACGTCCTTGCGGGCTGGGCGTTGGGCGGAGGCTGGGCGATCCTAACCGCGTGGCTCTGCCGCCGTGTTGCCTAGGCGCTCGATGCGGAGACACGCTAAAGAGGAGCTGGCTCCCGGCATCTTCGAACGCCCGCGATCGGCTATTGACAATGATATGGTGTAACATATCAAGAAATTCTGAGCTGTGAGGGAAGGTTCGGTGAGCGGCGTTTGTCGAGACGGGGGTACGGAGCGGCGATCTAGCCGCTTGTCCGTGCGCGCGCGCGTCGCCGATCGGGCAGGTGCTGGACCTTGGCGCGCGATATTCCTGGCATTGCTGCTGGCTTTCACATGGCAAAGCATTGTTGCCCAGACCCATCGACATTTCGATGCCGTTCGCAGCTCCGCCGGCCTTGAACGCGCTCCCGATGACTTGCGGGAACGCGGGAGGCATGGGCCGGCTGAGCAGCCTGGCAATTGTCCCATCTGCAGGGAGATCGCGCACGCAGGTGCCTATCTGGTGCCAACGCCTCCCGCCATCGGGGCGCCGGTCGCCGCCAGCTTCCATGTAATTCCACCCGCATTCAACGTCCTGACCCTTACGCCGCCGGCCCAAGGCTGGCAGAGCCGCGCACCCCCGCTCCGATTCCAAGCCTGAGGACTTCGCTCACAAAGAGAGGCGCGTATTCGCGCGCCCGTGCGCCGTGGAGTCCCTGATCCCCGAAGACCAAGGTTCCTGGAGCAATTCATCATGCGTCATCTGTTTCTGCTGAGCGCCGCCACGATCGCGCTTGCCCTTCCTGCCGTCGCCTATGCCGCCGGCCCCGACACCACCGCACCGGCTGACACCGCAAAGGCCGCTCCGGCCGATGCACCCGGCGACGGGCAAAGCACCACCGGCAATCATGGCGACGAGATCGTCGTCACCGGCCTGCTCAACCAGAGCGAGAAGGACGTGCTGTCCGGCACTTCGATCGTCTCGGGCGAAAACCTGACCCGCGAGCTGCGCCCGAGCATCGGTGAGACGCTGGCACGTCTGCCCGGTGTCTCTGCCAGCTCCTTCGGCCCGACCGCCTCGCGCCCGATCCTGCGCGGTTTTCAGGGCGAACGCATCCGCGTACTGACCGACGGCATCGGCTCGATCGACGTGTCGAACACCTCGGTCGACCATGCGGTGGTGATCGACCCGCTCCTCGCCGAGCGCGTCGAGGTGCTGCGCGGCCCGTCCGCCCTGCTCTACGGCTCCTCGGCGATCGGCGGCGTGGTCAATGTGATCGACACGCGTATCCCGCGCAGCGTGCCGGAGAATGGCTACCGGTTCGACGCGATCGGTAGCTATGGCTCGGCGGCCAAGGAGCGCTCGATCGGCGGCGCCGGTGACGTCGCGGTTACCGACAAGCTCGTACTCCATGCCGACGGTTCGTACCTGAAGAGCGACGACCTGCATGTCGGCGGCTATGTGCTGACCCCGGCTGCGCGCGCCCAGGCCTTGGCGGCGGCGGCAGGTCCGACCACGCCGGACGATCCCGACTTCGCCGCGACCGCCGCGCTGAAGAACACCTTGCCGAACAGCGCCGCCAAGACCTGGACCGCCGGCGTGGGCGCATCGATTATCACCGACACCGGCAGCCTTGGCATCTCTTATAGCCATTATGACAGTCTTTATGGCGTGCCGATCCGCTATGCGCTCGAGTCTGGCGCTGGCCAGGAAGCACCGCGCCTCAGCCTGATCCAGAACCGCTTCGACCTGCGCGGCGAAGTCGATACCGGCGGCGGCTTCCTCAAGCAGATCCGCCTGCGCGCCGGATACGCAAACTATCGCCACTTCGAGCTTGGCGAGGACGGTTCGATTGGTACCGCCTTCTACAACAAGGGCCTGGAAGGCCGGCTCGAGCTGGTTCAGGCCAATCGCGGCGGCTGGAGCGGCGCTTCCGGCGTGCAGTTCTTCAACCGAGACTTCAACGTGGTCGGGGACGAGGCTTTCCTGCCCAAGAACTCCACCCAGCAGATCGGCTTCTTCACGCTGCAGCAATTCGATTTCGGCGCGCTCAGAGCCGAGGGTGGGCTGCGCTACGAGATGACCACTCAGCAGGCCAATCCGATCGATGGCGACCTGCGCTTCTTCTCGGGCAAGCGCGACTTCGATGCGCTCTCCGGCTCGGCAGGCGTGTCCTATGCGCTGGGCGACGGGGTGCGGATCGGCGTGAACCTGTCGCGCACCGAGCGCGCACCTTCGGCCGAGGAGCTGTTCGCCCGCGGTGGTCATGCCGGCACGCAGAGCTGGGAGCTGGGCAGCCCGGACTTCGCGCTGGAGAAGTCCTGGGGCCTGGAAGGCTCGCTGCACGTCCACAAGGACGGCTTCAGCCTCGACGCCTCAGCTTACTACAACTGGTTCTCCAACTACATCTCCGAGAACCAGGTCGATCCGGCGATCTGCCAGGCCGCCGCAGCGCCGAGCGGGCGCGACGTCGACCTGCCCTGCTTCCAGTTCCAGCAGGCGGCGGCGCGCTATTACGGGTTCGAGGCCGATGCCTCGGTCCGCGTCGCCAAGATCGGCGGCACCTCGATCAACCTCGACGCGCTGGGCGACTATGTCCACGCCAGCATCGTCGACGAGGGCCCCGTGCCCCGCATCCCGCCGATGCGCGTGCTCGGCGGGATCGAGGCGCATTCGGACCGGGTGACCGGCCGCGTGGAAGCCGAGCATGTGTTCGAGCAGAACCGGATCGCCGCGTTCGAGACGCCAACCAGCGACTATACGATGGTCAACGCCTCGATCGCCTTCCGGCCAATCCCGGGCAACCAGAAGATCTCGCTGCTGCTCAGCGCCAACAACATCTTCGATGTCGATGCACGGCGCCATTCGAGCTTCCTGAAGGACTTCGCCCCGCTGGCGGGACGCGACCTGCGCGCGACGGTGCGCGTCGGCTTCTAAGGCCGGGAAGCGGGAGCGGCGGCGCCGGGGAACCGCGCCGCCGCTTCCCCGCGATTGTGAGACTATTGGAGTAAAGACATGCGCTGCGGACAACCGGCGGCCGAGCCTTCCGCGATCGACTGGGTCGAGCGGATGGCGGTCGGCGCCTCGGTCCTGTGCCTCATCCACTGCGCCGGCCTGCCGCTGCTGCTTGCGGCGCTGCCCGCTTTGTCGCGGCTGGTCGCCCTGCCTGAGACGCTGCACCTGTGGATCCTGGTGCTGGCGGTGCCCAGCTCGGGGCTCGCCCTGCTGGTCGGGACCTGGGGGCATCGCCTGTGGCAGCCGCTCGTCGCCGGCGCCATCGGCCTTGCCCTGCTCGCGGCGGGGGCGCTGGCCTTCGCCGAGACGCCGCAGGAAGTGCCGCTGACCATCGCGGGCAGCCTGTTCCTGGTGTTCGGCCATGTCCGCAACTGGCGGCTGCGGCACCGCCACCACCGCCATGGCTGAGCAGCGGCGCCCTGCCGGGCAGCTGAACGAGGCGATCCTTCGCCTGCTCAAGGATGCAGGGCGGCCGCTCCGGGTGGTGGAGATTCGCAAGACGCTCGAGCTGGGCGGCGAACCTCTGGCGGCCAGCCAAGTCTTCCGCGCGATCCGCCAGCTTGCCGACCGCCGGGAGATCCAGAAGGTGGAAACTGCCCGCGGCTACGCGATGGGCAACAGCGACAGAGAGATACTCCTCTATTGCCGTTCCTGTGGGGCGGTGACGCGCATAGCCTGTACGGAGGCATTTGAGCGGCTCGACCGCCTTGCCGGACAGCATGGACTGGCGGACCCTAGGCTCGTGATTGAGGTTCCTGGTCGGTGTGGCCGGTGCGCCGAGGCAACGATCATGGAGCGCTAGCCGGGTGGGGGACCAAGCGACACCTCAACTCCGAAGCCCGGCCCAGCGAGCAGCTTCGCTTCGCCGCGGTGCGCCGCGGCAATCGCCGCGACGAGCGCAAGGCCCAGCCCGTGCCCGACCGAGGAGCGGCTCTGTTCGGCGCGGCTGAATCGCTCGAAGAGCCGGTCGCGTGCGGCCTCGGCGACCCCCGGGCCATCGTCGATCACCCGCAGCCGGACGACGCCGCCCTCACGGGCCAGCACTACTCGGACGAGGGTCCCCGGGGGGGTGTGGCGAAGGGCATTGTCGAACAGATTGGTAGCGAGCTGGAGAAGCAAGCGGCGATCGCCAAGCACCTGGATGGCCGGGTCGATGTCGGTCTCGAGGAGATGCGCGCTCGCTTCCGCGTCGGGGCGATAGGTCTCCACGAACTCCAGCAGCGCTGCGCCCAGCGCCACGGGGCGAAATTGCTTGCGCACGCCGAGCCCCTCGACCTCGGAGATGCGAAGGAGCGCCGCGAAGATCTCGAGCAACTCGTCGGCCTGAACGATGGCGGCCTCTATCGCAGCGCCGCGTTGCGTGTCGGCACCATTTTGGGCTTCGTCCAGCCGGTTGCGCAATCGGGTGAGCGGCGTGCGCAGATCGTGCGCGACATCGCTGGAGACCTGGCGCAAATTGGTCATCAGCGCCGCGATCCGATCAAGCATGCGGTTGAGCGTTTCCGAGAGACGGTCGAATTCGCTGTCCGAGGCGTCGACCGGCATCCGTCGCGACAGGTCGCCCCCGATGATCGCCAGCGCCGCGCGGTCCATACCCCGCAGCCTTGCCCTGGTGACCGCGCCGAGCGTCCACGCGCCGCCAAGGCCGAGCAGCAACATCGCTCCGAACGCACAGGTGAAGAGCAGCAGCAGGCGCCGATCGGTCTCGTCGAGCACGGCGCGGTCCGCGGACACGACGAGCAGGGCGCCGTCGTCGAGCCGCGTCGTCAGCGCCTGCCCGATGCGGCCGTCCCGGTAGGGAAGAAACTCCAGATATCCGGGCTGAGCTGGCGCGTCCGCCGCAAGCCGTCCGGCGCGGTGGCGGCCCGCGGCGTCGACGAGCAGATAGTCGAGATGCTCGGGACCGGGGATCGCTTCGCGCCGGGCAATGCCCGTGGCGATCGCCGTGGTGCGGTCCTTGCCGGGTTCGGCGAGCAGGGCGCGGGTCTCGGTGGCGGTGCGGTGGTCGAGCTGCTGCTCCAGCGCCTCATGGGTGACCTCATAGGAGAGAGCGCCGATACCGACCGCGCCCAGGGTAAGCGCGAGGCTGACCAGCAGGGCGATGCCGAAGGTCGAATTGCCGACCCGGCGCATCATCCGCCCCGGATCATGTAGCCGGCGCCGCGGATGGTCTCGATGGCGTCTTCGTCAAAGCCGGCATTGAGCTTGGCGCGCAGCCGGCTGAGATGGGTCTCGACGATATTGGTCTTGGGCTCGAAATCGAGATCCCAGACCCGCTCGAGCAGCATGGTCCGGGTAACGACCCGGTGCGGGTTTCGCATGAGTTCGGCAAGCAGGAGGAATTCGCGCGGCTGCAAGGTAATCCGCCGGCCGGCGCGCCGGACTGCACGGCGCTCGAAATCCAGCTCGATATCCCCGACAGTAAGGCGATTGGGTTCGGCAAGGCTCGCGGGCAGGCGGCGGCCCAGCGCCAGCAACCGAGCGCTCAATTCGGAAAAGGCGAACGGCTTGACCAGATAGTCGTCCGCGCCGCTTTCCAGCCCCTCGACCCGGTCCTCGATGCTGCCCATCGCGGTCAGGATGAGAATGGGAATAGTGCAGCTGCCGGCACGCAGCATCCGGATCGCCGACAGTCCATCGATGACCGGCAGCATGCGGTCGATCACCAGGACGTCGAAGCTGCCCTCGGTCGCCTGGAAAAGCCCGTCGCGTCCATCGATGGCAATCGCCACCGAATGGCCCGCCTCGCTCAGCCCGCGGGCGATGAAGTCCCTGGTTTCCTGGTCATCCTCGACGATCAGGATACGCATCAGCGTGCCTCCATGCCGGGGCCTTGCCAGCCGCCGCCGAGCGCCCGGAACAACAGGACCTGGTTGCGCGCGACCAGGAGGTCCGATCGCGCCCGTGCGAGCCGCGCAGTGGCAAGGCTGCGCTCGGCATCGATGCGGAGCAACGGGGCGGCGTCGCCCAGCCTCACGCGCGCGGCGCTGCGCCGCGCATAGAGCGCGCCGGCCGCTTCGGCATCGGCAAGGCGGCGGTTGCGTGCAACCTCGGCATCCATCTCGGCCAGCGCCGTCTCGACCTCGCGCAGCGCCCGCAACACTGCGATGTCCCAGCTCGCGAGCGCGCCGGCTTCGGTGGCGCGTGCCTGGGCGAGCTTGGCTCGCCCGGGGACGTTGGGAAGCGCCCAGCTGATCAGGGGCGAGAGCGCGGCGGAGAAATCGCCCCGCAACAGCCCGACCGCGCCGCCGAGATTGATCCGGGGGTAGAGCTCGGCATGGGCGACGCCGACCCGCGCCGCGGCGGCCGCCAGCCTGCGTTCGGCCTCGCGGATATCGGGACGCCTGAGAAATAGCGCGGTGCCGTCGCCGATCGGTGCCGCGCCATGCAGGCGGGGCACGGCGGTGCAGGCCAGCGACCAGCCGCGCGCCGCCGCGGGCGCGAGACCTTGCAGCGTGGCCAGGCGATAGAGCGCATTGTCGCGCTGCGCGGCGAAGCCGGGGACATCCGCCTCGGCGGCGGCAAGCAGGGTTTCCGCCTGCGAGACTTCGAGCGGCGAGACCTCGCCGGCCCGGAGCTGATCGCGCAGGGTCTCGACCGCGCGCGCCTGCGCGGCCGCGATCTCGCGCGCGACTGCCTCGCCGCGCCTTGCCCCGCATAGATCGACATAGGCGAGAACCGTGTCGGCCGCGACCGCGACCCGGACGCCGTCTGCGGCCGCCTCGGCGGCCGCCGCATCCGCCCGGGCGGCGAGTGCGCCGCTGCGGAGCCGACCGAACAGGTCGGCATCCCAGTTGACCGTCGCGGCGATATCATAGTCGGAGGAGGACACGGTCGCCGCGCTGGGCTGGTCTGCCGGATTGTCGATGCCGAGGCTGCTCTCGAGCGTCGCCTGGGGCAGGCGCTGGGCGCGGGCTTGGCGGAGCGCCGCACGCGCCGCGTCCAGATTGGCATAGGCAAGGCGCAGATCGGCATTTGCAGCGAGGCTAGCCGCGACGAGCCGGTCCAGCTCGGGATCGTCGAACATCCGCCACCAATGATCCGGCACCGCCGCGATCGACGCCGAAGGTAGCGCGGCAAAGGGCGCTTCGGCGCCGGCGGGCGGGATGGTGCGCGGTGCCTGGGCGCCAGGCGTGGCGCAACCGGCGGCCGCAAGCATCAGGAGCGAGGTGAAGCGGCGCATCATGCGGGCGCTCCTTGGCGGGGGGTGGAGGGACCGGCGGCGCGTGGCTCGCCGAACCGGGCGTAGAGGCTCGGCATCAGGAAGAGGTTGAGCAGCGTCGAGGAGACCAGCCCCCCCAGGATGACGATTGCCATCGGGTGCTCGATCTCATGCCCCGGCGCGTTCCCCGCCACGATCAGCGGTACCAGCGCGAGGCCGGCACAGGCGGCGGTCATCAGGATCGGGACGAGCCGCTCCTCGGCGCCGCGGCGGATAAGGGCAGGACCAAAGGCCTCGCCCTCGACATGGCGAAGATGGGCATAATGCGAGAGCAGCATGATCCCATTGCGCGCCGAGATGCCGAGCACGGTCACGAAGCCCACCAGCGAGCCCAGCGACATCGTCCCACCCGTCAGCGCCACGGCGACGACGCCACCGACCAGGGCGAAGGGCAGGCTCGCCGCCACCAGCGCGGTGATCCTGAGCGACCGGAATTCCAGCCAGACCAGCAGCAGCACGCCGACCAGGCAGAGAAGGCCGGTGGTCCAGAGCCGCTGGCGCGATTCCTTGAGCGCGGCATATTCGCCGAGCACCTTGGCGTGATAGCCCTGCGCGAAGGACAGGCCGGCGACTTTCTGCTCGACCGCGCGTGCGACGGAGCCCAGGTCCGCGCCTTTCACGTTCAACGTGACATCGATGCGGCGCACCCCATTCTCGCGCTTCACTTCGTTGGGCGCGGGCGCGATGCGGATTTCCGCGACATCGCCGAGCCGGACTTGGCTGCCATCGGGCGCCTGGAGTGCGAGGCCGGCAAGCGCGTGGAGATCGTCGCGGACAGCAGGCTCGCCCCAGAGCGCGACGTCGAAGGACTTCTGGTCGCGGTAGATCTCGCCGACCTTCTCGGCAGCGACCAAGGTGGCTGCCTGGCGCCGGACCTCCCCGGCGGTGAGCCCTAGCCGAGCCATCTCCACCGGCCGCGGGCGGATCTGGATCTGGGGGACGAGAACCTGCTGCTCCACCTTGAGGTCTGCAACGCCCTCGATCCCGGCAACGCCGGTGCGCACCCGCTCGGCTGCGGCACGCAGCTCGTTTTGGTCGGGGCCGAAGATCCGCACGACCACCGAGGCGCCGGCACCCGTCAGCACTTCCTTGATCCGCTCGCGCAGATAGGTGAGCACGTCGCGGAACAGGCCGGGATAGCCATCGATCACCTGCTGGATCTTGCCGACGCTGGCGTCATAATCGGCCGTCTCGTCGAGGCTGATCCACAGCTCGGTGAAATTGGGGCCGACCACCTCGTCGGCCGCCTCGGCCCGTCCGATATGCGCGCCAAAATTGCGTATGCCGGGGATCGCGCGCAGCTCCTTCGAGACGCGGATCGTGATGCGGTCCATCGCCTCGATCGACGTGCCCGGCTTCTCGACCCAGTGCATCAGGAAGTCGGTCTCGCGGAAATGCGGAAGGAATTCGTCCTTGAAGCTCGCATAGCCGATCGCCGCGACCGCGAGCCCGGCGGCAACCACGCTCATCGCGACGCGCGGGCGATCGGTCAGGCGGGGCAGCAGCCCGGCATAGCCGCGCTTCAGCATCCGGACGAAGCGGGTGTCGCGATGTTCGCCGAGCGGGGCCTTGGGCAGCAGCATCAGGCTAAGCGCCGGGGTGACGGTGAGCGCGACGAGCAGCGAGGCGGCGATGGCCAGGATATAGGCGATCGCGAGCGGCTGGAAAAACGTGCCGGCGAGGCCGCCGAGGAAGAAGATCGGCAGGAACACGAGCATCACGATCAGCGAGGCGAAAACCACCGCGCTGCGCACTTCGATCGAGGCGTCGAACACCACTTCGAGTGCCGGGCGGGGATGCTCGGCCTCGCCGTTAAGCCGCAGGCGGCGGGCGATATTCTCGACATCGATGATCGCATCGTCGACGACCTCGCCGAGCGCGATCACCAGTCCGGCGATCACCATGGTGTTGATGGTGACGCCGCTCCACAGCAGCACCAGTCCAGCGCCGACGAGCGAGAGCGGGATCGCGACCAGGCTGATCGCCGCCTGGCGCCAGTCCCGGGTGAACAGGATCAGCACCCCGGCAACCAGGATGCAGCCGATCGCGAGCGCGCGGGTGAGGTTGTCGATCGAGCGCTCGATGAAGGTGGCGGGACGGAAGATCGAGGTGTCGATCTCGACTCCCTTCAGCCCCGGCTTGATCTCGGCGAGCGCGGCTTCGACGCCCTTGGTGAGATCGAGCGTGTTGGCGGTGGGCTGCTTCTCGACGATCAGCATGATGCCGGGACCGTCGTTGATGATCGCATTGCCGATCGGAGCGGCATGATCCTCGGTCACGCGGGCCACGTCCCCGATGCGGATGGGTGCCCCGCCCGAAAGCTTGATAAGGGTGCGCGACAGGTCCTCGGCGGTCTGGATCGCTCCGACCTGCTGGACGGCAAGGCGCTGGTTGGGCGTGTCGACGAAGCCGCCACCGCCCACCGGCACCGCGTCGCCTGCCGCGGCGCGCAGCTCGGCGAGGGTGACGCCGGCCGTGCGCAGCCGGTCGGGATCGACCAGGATCTGGAGCTGGCGGTCGCGCTGGCCCCAGGAAGCGACATTGGCCACGCCGGACACGGCCATGAGGCGGGGACGGATCGTCCAGCGGACAAGCTCGGACAGCTGCATCTGGTCGAGGGTCTTCGAGCTGATGCCGATCTTCATCGCCCGGCTGGTCGAGGAGAGCGGCGGCAGCAGCGTCGGTGCGCGGGCGGCGGCGGGCAGGCGCGCCTGGACCTGCGCGACGCGCTCCTGGACCAGCTGGCGCGCGCGGATGACATCGGTGCCGGGCGCGAACAATATGACGACCGAGGACAGGCCGAGCACCGACTTCGAACGCAGGGTCGTGCGTCCCGGCACGCCATTGACTGCGACCTCGAGGGGTACGGTGATCAGGCTTTCGACTTCCTCGGTCGAGAGCCCCGGCGCTTCGGTCTGGATCTCGACGATCGGCGGCGCGAACTCGGGAAAGACGTCGAGGGGAACGTCGCTCGAGGCGCGCAGGCCGAGAAGGACGAGCAGGACGGCGAGCGCGAGCACCAGGACCCGCTGGGTGAGCGAATTGCGGACGATCCAGCTGAGCATGTCAGTGCGCCACGCCGAACTCGGTGCCGAACAATTCGGCGGCCCCATCGGTCACTACATGGTCACCCTGGGCCAGTCCGCGCGTCACAAGCGCGAAGCCGCCTTCGCTGGAGGCGATCTCGACCCGGCGGCGGACGTAACTATGGGGGGCGGTCCGCACATAGACCCATTCGCCGCCATAGATGTCGCGCAGGATCGCTGCCGCCGGAACGGAGAGCCCCTGTAGCGGGCCCGAGGCCATCGGCAGTGAGACCGAGACGCGCTGTCCCACACGCCAGGCGCGGTCCCGGTTGTCGAGTGCGTAATAGAGGTCGACGGTCGCGCCCAATGCATTGGCCGAAGGGGGTGCCTCGACAGGCACCGCCATGCGGGGCGAACCCTGGCCGCCAAGCGGTCGCACCTGCACCGCCGTGCGGCGGCCGAGGCCGCTCAGGTCGGAGGCCGGCACGATCACCCGCACCCAGAGGCGCGGCTGCGCGTCGAGCGATGCGATGGACGGCCCGAGCATCGCGCGCTGGCGCCGCGCGGTCACCTCGGCGGCGCGGGCGGTCGCAAGCGCGGCGGCAGCCTCGTCGCGGCCCCGGGCGCTGCCGGCCTCTTCCCGGACCAGTGCCTCGGCGCGCGCCAGGGCTATTCGCGCCAGGCGAGTCTGGGCTGCGGCGCGCAGGACCTCGCCGTCCGCGGCGACTTGCTGTGCACCGAGCTGGCCGAGATTGGTCCCGGACCCTGCCGGCACGCCGCCGCCGGAGGCGGGTGCGACGATCTCGCCTGCGGTCTCGCGCCTGGACTGGGCGTTTCCGGTGCCGACCTGCGCCGTCGCGATGCCGAGCCGCGCCTCTGCCGCCGGCGCCAGGGTCAGCTTGAGAAGCTCGGCCTCATGCGCGACCGGTTCGGCGTGCACGGCCTTGGCCGGTGAAGTGCCTGGGGACTCGGCACCGCATGCGCCAAGCGCGAAAGCAGCGAGGAACGGGAAGGGGACAAAGGCGCGATGCATGGCAGACCCGGACAGTTGACCGGGCGGGAGTAGCGAAGCGCCGTTGGGTGCAGGTCCCGCCGACTATACAATTCGTCCATCTCGGAGCGCGAGGCTTCCTGCCGCTATTTGGGCGAGGGAGCCTGGAAGTCCGGATGGGCCACCTCGTCCTCGAAGCAGAGCGGCACCTTCTCGAACAGCCCCGTCGAATTCTCCGGCCGCCTGCCTTGTCCGGTCAACGGCACGAACATGGACCAGCCGAGCGAGCATCGCGTATATTTGGCGGGTCCCGTGCGCGTCACGACCAGGATCTGCTCGGTGGCCCAGCTGAGGCCGACCGGCATCACCAGCCTTCCGCCGATCTTCAGCTGGTCCAGAAGCGGTTGCGGTACGCGGGCGGCGCCGGCCGCCACCACGATCGCGTCGAAGGGGGCGCGCTCGGGCCAGCCGGCATAGCCGTCGCCCGCGCGAACCTCGACATTCGCATAGCCGAGCGCATGCAGCCGTGTGCGCGCCGTCTCGGCGAGCTGCGGCACGATTTCGATCGAGGCGACCCGATCGGCCATCGTCGCGAGCACGGCCGCCTGATAGCCCGACCCCGTCCCGACATCGAGGACGTTGGCGCCCCGTCCCGGATCGGCTGCGGCCGTCATGATCGCGACGATATAGGCGTCCGAGATCGTCTGCTCATAGCCGATGGGCAGCGGAGTCTCGCGATAGGCGTCGGCCCTCAGGTCCGCGGGCACAAAGGCTTCCCTCGGCACCGAACCGATGGCGGCCAGCGCGCGCGCCAGCGCTGCATTGTCCGCGCTCGGTGCGGCGGCCCGAACCGCTGTCCGGATATGCCCCACCATGGCGGCGCGCGCCGCTGCGAAATTCTGGTCCTGGGCTGCCGCTGCGGTCGCCAGGAGCAGGGCGGCGATGCAGGCGAGTCCCGGCCTCCATCCTCGAACAGGGATCATGGCGCTGCGCGCCGGGCCGGGAGGAAGGAGGCCGCCGCCGTGACGCCGCCGACCACGACATGCGTCACCAGGGTCAGCGCCGCGACGAGCATGGTGGCCGCAGCCAGCCCCGAACCCGCGCCGAGTAAGGCCAGCACCAGCGGGGCGAGCAGCGCATCACGCGCCGGCACCAAAGGAAGGCGATGGACCATCATGCGCAAGGTCGCCACCGCGACGAGGATCATGGCCGGGAGGCCCGGCAGCAGCAGCTTCCAGAGCAAAGCCGTCAGCACCAGGCTGAGGACGATCCGCAGGCTGTGGAGCCCGAAGGTGATGAGGAGATCGCGGCGCGACAGTGTCAGCAGTGCCGCCGCGCGCCGCAGGACAAGGATCACGAGCGAGGACAGGATGATGACCGCGACCGAAGCGGCGAAGCTGTTGAGGAGCGCGCCGCCGGCGACCCGGTAGAGCAGCGGCGCGTTGAGCGCCATCATCACCAGCGTGGCGAGATTGCCCGCCAGCGCCGAGAGCACGGCGACGTCGCGCAGCGTCCCGAACACCGAACCCTGGAGCGGCTGGTGCCGGCGCGCCCAGAGATAGAATTGCGCATCGCCCGAATAGCCAAAGACGATCTCATTCGCGACCTGCTTGCGGAACAGCGCCGGCAAGGCGTCCGCGCGCAGCTGCCATAGCCGGCGCAGGATCAGCCATTCCATCAAGGGCCCGACGGCATAGACCAGGGCGAAGCACAGCCAGAACCAGGGGCTCGCCGGTGCCGCCTTGAAGCGTGAGGGATCGATCCCGCCCAGCTGGGAGAAGACCGCAAGGAGGATCGCGGCGGAAAGACCCAGTCCGGCCAGGGTCATCAGCCACTCGCGGGCGGAGGCGGAGACGGGCGGCAGGGGCGGCGTCTGAACGGCGAGCGTGTTCATCGGGTGGGCGGCACCGGCCATGCGAGCGCGTCGCCTTGGTCAGCGGAGGCGCCACCGCGCGCGCGGGCCTCTGCCGCTTCGGCAAAGGTGTCGAGATAGATCTGGCCGGAATGCTCGAGCGTGAAGCGGTGCACATGGGCCAGGCGGGTCGCGTCGGGCATCGGCGCGGCATCGGCCCGGGCGATTGCGGCGGCGAGCGCGTCTTCATCGCGCGGCACGATCATCCCGTACCGCCCGCCCCCGAGAAGGCTGCGCACCCCGGAGCCGCTGTCGGTAGAGATGATCGAAAGCCCGGCCGCAAGCGCCTCGACCAGCACCGCCGGCACGCCTTCGTAGCGCGACGACAGCAGCAAGGTGTCGAAGCCGTCCAGATGCGAGGCGGCATCGGGGACATGGCCGAGAAAGACGATGCGGTCCGAGATGCCGAGCGTGCTGGCAAGCGCCTCGAGCGTTTCGCGCTCCGGGCCATCGCCATAGATGGTCAGCGTCTGGTCAGGGTGCGCGCCGCGCGCGAATGCGCGCAGCATCAGTGCATAGTTCTTCTGGGAGGTGAGGCGTCCGATCGCAACGAAGTGCCTGGCGCCATCCTCCCGCTGCGGCGCCGGGCAGCAAATCCGGGCCGCCTCGATCGCCGGGTCGTGGATCACCCGGAACCTGGGGCGCATGCCGGGCGGGAGATCGCCTGCGATCGCCTCGTCCATGATCACCCAGGTCCAGCCGAAGCGCGCCTGGACGCCGAGCCAGAACCGCCAGAAGAAGCGCGCGACCGGCGGCAGGTCGTCGCGCGCGAGGTCGTTGCTGATCTTCACCACGATCGCCGGGCAGTGCCTGCCGAAGCGCAGCGCCATGGCGGCGGCGACGACCGTGTAGGTGCTTCCGGAGACGAAGAGGACATCGGGCCGGGTGCGGCGGATCTCGGCGGGCAGCCGCGCGATCATCCAGAAGGTCTCCCACCAGGCGGTACCGAAGGAAGGCTGGGGAGGGACAGTGTAGGTGAGGTCCCCCGCCAGCTCTGCCCGCAGCGGCCCGTCCTCGCGCCCGAGGAAGAGGGGCGCGTCAACGCCCAGCCTGCGCCAGTACCGCACGAGCCGCAGCGCGACGCGCTCGACGCCGCCCAGCTCGAAGCTGTGCAGAAAGGTCAGGACGCGCATGCCAGGTCCCCGACCATGTCGCGATAGTGGCTGGGGAGATGGCTCCGGGCGATCTTGCCGACGGTCCGGCGGATGCTCGACAGGGTCGCGGGCACCGTGACATCGCCGGGATGGACACCGATACGCACGATCCTCGGCAAGGGAATGACGCGCGCGACGCTCGCGACCGCGAGCGAGGAGAGCATGCGGGCCCGGGTCCGCGTCGCCCAAGTGACGACCGGTGTGTTGACCAGCACCCGCCCGGCCACTGGATCCCAGACACGCATATGATCCTCGGCGATCGGAATACCGAGCGCCTTCATCGCGCTGTGCGTCCCGTCGCCATAGAGCCAGGCGGGTGCGATGAAACCGGCGATCGGCTTTCCGGTGATGTCCTCGAGCAGCGTCCGGCCGGCCCGGATGCGGCGCTCGGCCTCCTCGGCATCCAGGCCGAGAAACTCGCCCTCGCCGGCGGTCATCTGGCTGGCCTTGACCCGGTCCTGCCAGGAGGCATGCTCGGTCTCGTCGCGGTGGCTATAGCCATGAAGGAACATCTCGATGCCGCCCTCGCTCCAGCGCCGCAGCCGCGCGGCGAAGGCGGAGCCGGGACGGATTTCGGCCTCGCGCCAGAAATCGGGCACGACGAGCATGGCAAGGCGCGTGACGCCCACCAGGGCGAGTTCTTCAAGAAGCTGGTCGATCGCCGCTTCGTGGCGCGGCGACACATCATGGATCGAGGCAAGGAGCCGGCGAGGCGGTTTCTGGGATCGGGTCACGCTGCCAGGATGCCGCCGCCGGCCGGCACCGCAGTCCGGCGATGGATTTTTTTAGAAGGCGCGCGTGATCGACAGGCTCAAGGTGCGGGGCCTAAGCGGTGTGTATTGGCGCTCGCTGCGCAGCGAGAAGGGATTGCCATAGGCGAAGCTGTCTGCTCGCGTGTCCAGCAGATTGTCGATGTCGAGCGCGATGACGATGGGGCCCGCCGCCATGGTCGCCCCTATCCGCACGAGGCCATAGCCGCCCATGCTGCGATCCAGGCCGTCGTCGAAGCTGAGGCGCGAGGGTCCGACATAATTGAACGCGGCATAGGGCGTGACCGCCTGTCCGAGCAGCCGGATGGGGCGCTCGACCGCGAGATTGCCGGCAAGGTCGGGCACCACGGGCAGGCGCCGATCCTCGGGCAGGTCCGCGCCGTCGGCCGCATGGACGAGCCTCGGGCGCTGCGCCGTGAAGCCGGCGCGCAGGCGCCAGCCGCCGCCGGGGCGCCAGGTAGCGTTGCCTTCGAGCCCGATTATGGTGGCGTCGCCGGCGTTGCGCGTTGCGATCAGGCCATTGTCCTCGAGATAGTCGGACTGGACGCTGCGCCAGCCCGTCTGGAAGCCGGCAAGGGCGACGTCCAGCCGGCCCTGGAAGAAGCCGGCGCGGCCGCCCAGCTCGACGCTGCGGACCGAGTCCCCGTCATAGCGTCCGGTCTGGTTGTTGCTGGGGTCGATGCCGCCGGGGCGGAAGGCCGTGCCCAGCCGGACATAGAGCAGCCGGTCGTGCGCGAAATGGTAGGAAAGCGAGGCGCTGGGGGTGAGGCCGATCGACGCATGGTTGGCGGTCTGCGCGTCCAGCTCCTCCTGGCGCTCGTCCTCGGTCGTCGCCCGGAACAGGCGCGCGCCGATCGCGAGCCGCAGGCGTCTCGTCAGCGGCAAGGCGCCGTCGGCGAAGAGCGCCGTCTCGGTCACGCGGCGGTGCAGGCTGAAGAAGTCGGGCACGATGCCGGTTGCTGTGTCGATCGCCCCGGTCGCGCGCGTGGCGGCGGAGACATAGGAGACCCCGGCCGTCCAGGCGAAGCTACTGCCCGGCGCCGAGGCCAGCCGGACTTCCTGGTCGAAGACCCGGTAGGCACGGCCGTCATGGTAGCGCAGGGCACCCGGCACCCCGAGCTGCGCCGCGGCGTCGGTCGCGTCGAACGCATCGTGCTGGTCCTGCCACGCATGGCTGGTCACCGCGGTGAGGCGTAGGGCGCCGACGGGGCCCGAGACGATCGCCTGGCCGAGGCCGAACGTACCGCGGCGCGGCTCGCGCTGGGTGATGCCGCGCGTCAGGTCCTCATAGTCGCGGTCGACATATTGGCTGTCGGCCGTCCGCGTCGACTGATAGGCGCCGATCAGGTCGATGGTCCATCCGGTCGCGGGGGCGACGCGCAGCGCCGCCCGCCCGCCGGCGATGCGCGTGCGGTTGACATCGGAAGGGCCGGCCGCATCGTCGATCCAGCCTGCATCGCTGCGCGCATAGCCGACCAGGCGCAGCGCGGCGAGGTCGCCGACCAGCGGCAGGTTGAGCATGGCTTCCGCGTTCGCGCCCAGCCCGCCGGAGCCGACCGCCTGGGCGCCGATGCCGGCCCATCCGGAGGTCGAGCCGATCACCGGCCGGTTGGTGACGATACGGTAGACGCCGCCGAGCGCGCCGGTGCCGTAGAGCGGGCCTTGGGGGCCTTTCAGCACTTCGACCCGGCTTATGTCGGCCAGATAGAGGCCGGGCTCCGCCGCGTCATAGGTGACGCGGCCCTCATCCACCTGCACGCTGACCGTCGATTGGCTGAAGCCGTTGAACGGACTGTCGGCCAGACCGCGAATGAAGGGCCGTTCCCGGCCGGGACCGCCCCCGGCAACACTCAGCCCCTCGATGACGCGCGCGACATCGCCGGCGCGCGCGGCGCGGTCGGGCCGGCCGGTGTCGCGCGGCGCATAGACGGCGACCGAACCCGCAATCGAGGACAAGGCCTCCGGCAGCTTGCGGGCCGTGACCACGATCTCCTCGTTCGCCTGCACCGCCGGTTCCGGCCCGGCAGGGTAGGCGGGGTGCGGCACTGCACGCGGC
Organism: Sphingomonas chlorellae; assembly: GCF_056485145.1. Taxonomy (NCBI): domain Bacteria; kingdom Pseudomonadati; phylum Pseudomonadota; class Alphaproteobacteria; order Sphingomonadales; family Sphingomonadaceae; genus Sphingomonas; species Sphingomonas chlorellae. The sequence continues at coordinate 93,636 of NZ_JBQXXM010000007.1, read as the reverse complement.
CGCGCCACGATCCGAAAGACCCTGGGGCCGATCCGCACCGCCCGGACAGGAGTGCCCTGCAATATCCGGTCGAGCGCCTCGCGCGCCGACATCCGTCCGCGCGCTGCATGGGTGCGTGCCGATGGCAGGCGCGCCTCATAGACGAGCGAGATGCCTGTCTGCGCCGTCAGCGCCTCGAGCGTATCGGCCAGGTTGCCGGAAGGCAGGGAGATCGCGAAGCTTTCGTCCCGCGCCTGGGCGGGCGCCAGCGGCAGGACGCTAGCCGCCAGTACGATCGACCAGCCGGATCGTCTGACCATCGCTGTCCGCATGCAGTCCCGTCATTAGCGTAAGAGTGGAAACCATCGCCGCGCGGTCGCCCGGCGAGAGCACGCCCGAGAAGGGGCGCTGCGCTGCCGGTCCGGCGATCGTCACCGGCTGCCCCGTGTACCGCGCGATATCGGCGGCGACCAGCGCGAGGGGCGTGCGATCATAGACGAAGCGGCCCCGCCGCCAGGAGGCAATGTTCGCCATGCCGACCGGCCGGAGCACGACCTTGCCGCCTTGCGCCAGCGCTTCCTGGCCGGCGGCCACCTCCGTTTCCGCGGTCTGGCCGGGAAGCTGGAGCGCGATGCGGCCCTCCTCGACGGAGACGCTGAGCACGCCATCGGCGGAGTTGACCGCGAACCGCGTGCCGACGTCGCGTATGCGGGCGCCGCCCACCTCGATGACGACACTGCGCTTGGGATCATGGCGGATGCTGAAGAACGCGCTGCCGGTCAGCTGCATGCGCCCGCCGGCCTCTGGGGCGGAAAGCCGCGAGCTGGCGCCGAGGGTGGCCGAGACTCCGTCCGCGAGTTGCACGGTGCGCGACGTGCCGGCGTTGCTGGCGAACGACGCGGTGGCCGCCTTGTCGGGCTGGGATGACTGGGAGCCGATGCCGACAGCCAGGGCAATTGCGGCAGCGGCGGCGATTCCGGACCCCAGCGCCCAAGCTGGCAGCCGGCGCCGGGGGGCGGGCATCGGTTCGGCGGGCGGAAGCAGGTCGTCGCGGGCCTCTTCGATTCGCATGTCGAGCAGCGCGATCTCGCGATAGGCGAGGCGGTGGCGCGGGTCGGCTTCCAGCCAGACCGTGAAACCTTCCCAGTCCATGTCGTCATGCTGGTGCGCCTCATGCCAGCGCGCTGCCGCTTCGTGGATATCCTCGCTCATTGCCCAATTCCCGGCATTGGCGTCGACCAACGCCATCCCTGTTCATGCATGAGATGCCGCCACATCGCCATCACCTCAGTTGTCCAGCGCTCGGCGCAGATGCGCCATGGCGACGGCGATATGCTTCTCGACGCCGCTCCTGCTTATGCCGAGGCGTGATGCAATCTCCGCATGCGGAACACCCTCGAGCTTGTGCAGGCGAAAGACGCGTCCCGCTCCTTCGGGCAACTGTGCGATCGCAGCACGCAATGTTTCGAGATCTTCGCGGGCGATTAGTGCGTCCAGCGCCTGGGGTTGCGGGTCGACGCGGTCCCCGGGGACGGTTTCGGCCTGGGCATCGCTCCAGTCTTGGTCGCGCACCTCGCGTCGCCGAGTCCGCCGAATCTTTTCGAGAACCAGATTGTTTGCGGCTCGGTAGAGATAGGCGCGGCCGTTCGCGACTGGGCCTGGGTTCATGTCGCGGATGCGCAGCCAAAGTTCCTGGAGAAGATCCTCGGCCTCGGCCGGATTGCCCGTTTGCGCGACGAGAAAGCGCCGCAGTTCGTCGCGCCGCTCCTCGTAGATTTGGGTCAGGCCGGAAGAAGGTGTCGAGATCGGTCGGCTCCTTTGGTGGCGCCGTCTGCCCCATGTCCAGGTGTCCGGCAAGTCGGGCCGTGTAGGGCCGCCCGCAAAAAATCTTCCTGTGGAACTGCGGGGGAACAGGGCGGCGGCATCCTTGCAGCAGCGATGGAAAACCGAACCGAATTCAAGCCTGTCCTGCGGCAGCCAACCTCGGGTCGCACCGATGTCAGGACCCGCGCCGGATGAGGATCGTCGATGTCAGTGCCTTCTACGCTCCCAAGGGCGGGGGGGTGCGCGCCTATGTCGATCGGAAGCTGGCGGCCGCGGCCGCGCTGGGCCATGAGATCATCGTGCTTGCCCCGGGCAAGACCGATGAAGTGGTCCGGCGCGGTCCCGGTGCTATCCTGGAAACGCTGGCCTCGCCGCTATTCCCGCTCGACCAGCGCTATCGCTATTTCGACGACGAGCGCGCGCTGCACCGCGCGCTTACCCGGTGGAATCCCGACTTTGTCGAGGCCTCCTCGCCCTGGAGCAGCGCGTCGATGGTGGCGCGCTGGGACGGTCCGGCACCGCGCGCGCTGGTCATGCATTCCGACCCGCTCTCGGCCTATCCCTATCGCTGGTTCGGCCCGATCGCGAGCATCGAGGCGATCGATCGCGGCTTCGACTTTTTCTGGCGTCATCTGCGCAGGCTGGGCCAGGCCTTTGATCTGGTCGTCAGCGCCAGCACCGAACTTGCCGGCAGGCTGCGCGGCGGCGGGATGCCCGGCGTGATCACCGTTCCGATGGGGGTCGAGCCTGGCATCTTCGCGCCCCAGCACCGGGACCCGGCCTATCGTGCGGAGCTGCTCGCCGAATGCGGTCTCGGCCCCTCCGCCACGCTGCTGCTCGGCATCGGCCGTCACGCGCCCGAAAAGCGCTGGGGCATGGTGATCGATGCCGCGCTGTCCGCAGGCACGCGTAGTCCCATCGCCCTGCTGCTGATCGGGGAGGGGCGCCTGCGCGGCCGACTGCGTGCCCGCGCCGGTGGCTCGCCGCACATCCGGATACCTGGCGCGCTCGGCGACCGGGAGGCGCTCGCGCGCCTGATGGCGAGCGGCGATGCCTTGGTCCATGGCTGCGAGGCTGAGACCTTCTGCATGGTCGCGGCCGAGGCGCGGGCCAGCGGGCTGCCGGTGATCGTGCCCGATCGCGGCGGCGCCGCCGATCATGCCGACCGTGCGCCCAGCCGGCGCTACCGCGCGGGCGATGCCCAGGCGCTGCGCGACGCGATCCTGGGCTTTGCCGGGGACCGTACCGCCCTTACACCAAGGGTGCTGGACGAAGCCCCGCGGACCATGGACCGGCACTTCCTCGAGCTGTTTGGCACCTATGCCAGCCTGCGGCCCGCAGCGACGCGCGCTGCCTGAGCGGTGCTGCGCATCCTCGATCGCTATGTCGCGGGAGCGGTCGCCCGCAACTATCTGCTGATCATCCTGGTCATCATCACGGTCCTCTCGCTCGAGAACTCCACTCGGCTGGCGAACGCGGTGACCGGGACGGACGCCCCCGGGCTCCTGCTCGGCCGGCTCATGGCGACGCTTATCCCCGAATATCTCGGCATCGCCATCCCGATCGCGACCTTCCTGTCGGTCGCGCTCGCGATCCGCACCCTCAGCCTGCGCAGCGAATGGCAGATGCTGGAGGCCGTGGGCCTGCCGCCGACCCGCTACATGGCGGTGCCGATGGCGCTCGCGCTCCTGTCCGCGCTGGTGCAGCTCGGCGTGCGGCTCGAGATGCAGCCGGCCGGCGAAAGCGCGCTCGACCGGATCTCGCTCGAGATCGTCCGCGGCTTTCACGGCGTGCATTTCATACCTGGAGAGGCGATCCAGCTGGGGGGCGATACCACCCTCGTCGCCGAACGCGCGGAGGATGCGGGGCCCGGCGTGCTCGAGAATGTCCTGCTCCAGCGCGCAAGCGATGTGTTCACCGCCGCCCAGGCGGTCGTCGCTATCGCCCCGAACGGCGATTTCGAACTCACTTTGGCCGATGGGCATTGGCTCCGGCGCGGTCCCGAGGGCCGCGAGCAGAAGATCCTGTTCGATCGCTACCATGTCCGCGTGCCGGGAATGGCCGGCTTGCCACCGAAAGGCGCCGTCGAACGGATGGACCGGCTGGGGTCCGCGGCGCTCCTCGCCGCGATGGGCGGGGAGACGGGCAGGGAACGGCCCGTCTCCGCCGCGATGGCCGGGCGGATCGAGAGCGCCTTTTTCTGCCTGTTGCTGCCGATATTTGCGATGGCGCTCGCCGCGCCGCCCAAGAGGCGCGCGGGCGCTGCGGGCCTGTTCCTGGGATTGCTGCTGATCGTGCTCCATATCAAGAGCGCCGCCGCGGTCGAGGCGGCATCGGAATTCCCGATCCTGGGCGCAGTGCTCCACGCGCTGGTCTGGACGGGGATCGCGGTCCTGCTCGCGCGTGGCAGTCTCAGGCACGGCGCAGGCTATGTCGACGCCTGGCTCGCCGCCCGCATGACGCGCTTGTCGGCCCTTTTGCGAAATTAAGATCCAGCCGCGCTTCCGCACTGCGGCTGCGCGCGCTCGCGGCATCACACCAACATGCCACAGCAAGGAGACCGGACGATGCGGATTTTTCGGGTAGCGGTGGGCAGCCCGGCGTGAGCGTTTCGACCGCGGTCGGCGCATTGCTGCTCGCTGGCGGCACGCCGGGCCAGGCGGCCCAGCCGAAGGACGTCCCGGCCCAGGCGGTGCCCGCTCAGGAGGTGCCGGCGCCTTCGTCTCCTCCCGCATCCGCCTCATCCCCGGCATCGCAGGACGATGCGGTCAACGAGATCGTCGTCAGCGCCAGCTACAGGCATACGGCAGGCGATCCGCTGGAGCGGATCAACGCGCTTTCCTTCGCGCTGACCCAGAAGGTTGACGACGCCGTCACCGCGCCTGCGTCCCGTGCCTACAAGCATGTCGTGCCGAAGCCGGTGCGCAGCGGGTTCCGGAATTTCCTCAACAATCTGCGCGAGCCCGTGGTGTTCGCGAACTATCTGCTCCAGCTGAAGCCCGGCAAGGCGGCCGAGACATTCGGGCGTTTCGCGCTCAACTCGACGATCGGGCTGGCCGGCGTGATCGACGTCGCGAAGCGCTGCCCCTTCAATCTGCCATGGCGGCCGAACGGCTTCTCCGACACGTTAGGCGTCTATGGCGTGAAGCCGGGACCCTACATCTTCGTGCCCCTGGTAGGCCCGACAACGGTTCGGGATCTGGTCGGCGGCGCAGTCGACCGGCTGGCTTCGCCATTCGCACTCGGCGGCCCTTTCCGCTCGAAGCCCTATCTGATCGGCACCAATATCTACCGCGTGCTCGACCGGCGGGCGGAGCAGGAGGACGAACTCGCCAGGATCAAGGAGAGCGAAGACCCCTATGCCGCCCGGCGCGACCTGTTTCTGAAGAAGAAGGAAGAGCGGCTGGAGCGGATCAAGGGCGGGCCGGCCTCCGATTCTGCCGCGCCCCAAGACGCGGTGCCGGCAGCTGGCCCACATGCGGGCGGGCCCCGCACGTGTCGCGGCCGTTCCTGACCTGACGCGACCAAGGGATACTGTGGCGGACCTTTTACCGCGAGCCCTGTGTATCCCATCGCTTTTCCGGCTTGCCGCCGTCTCAATCGTCGAATGCCCTGGAGGTTAATCGCTTGTCAGACCTGCTTATAATGGAACTCGGTTGGTGAGAAATGGTGCGACGGTCGTCCTCACCACCACCGGCACGCTCGGGGACCTGTTTCCGCTGCTGGCTATCGCAATTGAATTACGCAAATCCGGCTTCGACCCGATCATCGCCTCAATGGAGGACTATCGCTGGGCGGCGGAAGCAGAAGGTTTGAAATTTCATGCCGTTCGGCCGGGCAACCGGGAGTTGATGGCGGACGGGCTAAGTGAAGCCCAGGTCGCCAAGTCGGTGACCGCGGATTTGCGTGCGGGCTTTACGATCATGCTGCCGCATCTTGCTGCGACCATCGAGGATCTGGCGCCGCTGATCGCAAAGGCCGACCTGGTGGTGGGCGGTACGCTTTCAGCCGTGGCTCGCGTTATCGCCGAGGCGCACAATGTCCCGATCGTGACCGTGCTGCTTCAGCCCATGGCATTCCTGTCGGCGGATGCGCCCCCGGTGATGCGCGAAGTGCCGCTGCTCCCGCAATTGCGGCGTAGCTTTGGCCCGTCGGTCGTGCGTGTGCTCTACGCCATTGGCAGTGCGCAGGGCCGCAAGCGCCTGCGCCCGGTACGTGCGCTTCGGCGCTCGTTGGGCCTTCCGAATGTACGCGACGAACTTATCGATGGCGTCCGGCGCTCCGAGCAAATCTTCGCAATGTATCCGCCTGCGTTCGCGCCCTTGCCGGCCGACGCCCCGCCCCATGCCCTGGGTGCCGGCTTTGCCTTCTACGATGGCGGCAAGGGCGGGCATGCGATGTTGGACCCGGCGCTGGTCGAATTCCTGCACCACGGGCCACCACCGATAGTCTTCACGCTGGGATCTTTCATGGTCCACGCGCCTGGCAATTTCTACGAGGCCGCGGCGCGATTGGCCGGGGATCTGGGCCGGCGCGCTATCCTGCTTGTCGGACAACATGCCTTGGCGTCGATGCGGACGCTTGCCACGGCGGAAATCGCGGTCGCCGCCTTCGCACCCCATTCGCTCCTGTTCCCGCATGCTGCCGCCGTTGTTCATCATGGGGGCATAGGGACCATCGCCCAGGCGCTGCGCGCCGGGGTGCCGCAGCTTGTCTGCCCCTTGTTCGGCGATCAGTTCGACAATGCGGCCCATGTCCGGCGGCTGGGGGTCGGCGACGTCGTTTCGCTCAGGCGCTTCGGCGCAACTGGCGCGGAGGAGCCGCTGAAACGTTTGCTGGCGTCAAAGGCTGCGGCGAGCAGAGCTCGCGCGCTCGCGGCAGCGATGACTGGGCCGGATGGGCCGGCGATCGTTGCCGCATGGATTGTGGAGCGTTTTGGGCGAGACTCCCACGATTCAACCGGGTCCGGACTCTGTGCGCGGCATCCAGTCCTTCACGATCGAGGACGAGACCGGCGTCACCAACGGCACCCTCTGGCCTGACCGGTTCGAGAAGCAGTGCCGCGCGACGCCATGCCGATCAGCGGGCCGGCGGGCAAATAGCGGCGAGCCGGCCGCGAATTTGAACGTTGATCCACCCCATGTCGGGTAACGGTCGCGAAGTGGCGCGAAACAATTGACGGACACGGTACAACGAGGTCCAACACACTCATGCGCATTTCGGACAGCGAAAAAGGGCAGGCTTGGCTGTCACAGTTCCGGTCGGCGGACGTGCCGCTCGCCACGCGTCTCCTTGATACGCTCCTATTTGTCTCGACGGCCGAATTCCGAAACTGGATTGCCGGGGAGATCATTCGCGAAGCCGCCTTCGGTCGGCTGGCTCTTTACGGAGAGCGTGAATTTCCGCCGCTGGCGCGCTTCTTCAACACACTTCAGCCAGGCAAAGTAAGGCGGGCGATCGGCAAGAACGGACCGCCACTCGTCAAGCCGACGCGCGGTTCGGTCTATGTCGGAAGCGAGGGTATCGTTGCCCAGTTAGTAAGTGAGCTGGCCCAGCGGCGCGATGTCGATGCGCTGCTGACTCCCGGCCCGGATCGACTGCGGCCGATGAAATCGCGAGGGCCGACGCAGCGGCTCGCCATCGTGACAGACCTCATAGGCTCCGGCAATCGCATCTACCGGATGTTGGACGCGATGTGGCGGACAGAGACGGTGCGAAGCTGGCATTCGCATCGCAAGGTCAAGCTCGAGGTGCTGGTGTTCACCTATGCGTCCAGCATCGAGGGCAAACTGCGCGTAGAGGACCATCGCCTGAAGCCGAGGGTGATCGTCCGGCATGTTGCACCCACGCTTGAGGACGTCGACGACGACCCGCTTGCAGTGAGAACATTGTGCAGGTTCTATGAACCCATTCCCAAGCATTCCAGTGCGGGGCCTCTAGGCTATGGCGATGCCGGGACCTTGGTAGCTTTCGGGCATGGGTGCCCAAATACCGCGCCCCCTATGCTTTGGCATCGCGGACGAAGTGGCGGCCATCTCTGGGAGCCGCTGTTTCCGGAGAGGTCCGGCGTGGCCTTCGATCTTCTTGAAAAGCCGGCCGAGATCACGGTTTTCAGAGAACGGCTCTTGTCGCTGGGGCAACCCACCCTTGCCGATCCGGGCCTGCTTGCGCGTTTTCCGACGCATGCCCGGGAAGCATTGCTGGTCCTGGCGGCGGTGTCACATGGATTGCGCGACGATCTCGGCCTGGCAAGCAGGACCGGTCTTGAGGTTGCGCGTATCGATAGCCTGTTGGCGACCTTCAGGTCCGCGGGCTGGATCGGCGCGTCCAATAGCATCACCGCGAAAGGTCTCGCGGAACTCCGTGCCGCCGCGGGCACAGTTTCTCCTGCTCGTGACATTCCCATGGACGGCGTTTCGGTATATTTCCCGTCGTCGCTGCGGGGTTAAGCCGGCCACGAGAGATGCTCGTGCTCACGAGAGCGATTGGACGATGCCGAGAGGTATTTGTCCAATTGGGTCAGGATTGCCGAAGCCCTACGGTCGAGCCACCGCCCTTACTTCGTCTGGGCGCACCTCGTCTTCACGCCCGAAAGCCGGGCTAACGAGGCGCGCCCACACGAACCCTATCGGGTCAAAGTCGATGCCCAGTTTTTCCCCGCAGCACTATAATCGAGTCGGTCGAAGCCTGAATGTCGATCCCGTTGTTTTGGGCACTGCCCTGGCAGTGGCGAACCGAATCACCGCCGGGGCACCAGATCGCGCCGTTATCTTCACCCTCCGCCATCTCGCCGCGCTAGGCGGGATTCCGTATCGCGTTCTCCGCGACTGGGTAGGTCGCCGTGGACCGGAACCCTACCGTGAATTCTTCGTGGCAAAGAAGGCCGACCGGCGAAAAACCGCGAAGCCCGCCCTCCGGCCAAAGCGGCGGATTGCGGCACCCGCTCCGGCCTTGATGCGACAACAGCGTTGGCTCGTCGCGAGAGTATTGCACCACGCTCCCCGTCACGTCGCAAGCATGGCCTTTCACAAGGACTCAGATATCGTCGAAGCGGCGCGACTGCATTGTCGATGCCGGTGGCTGATCAAGATGGACATCAAAAACTTCTTTGAGTCGATCTACGAGCCGAAGGTCTTCCAGGTATTCATGGAACTTGGATATCCGCGCCTGCTTGCCTTTGAGCTCACGCGCATATGTACGCGGATAGTCCCGAACGAGCATTTTTTCTGGGAAACCGAGCAGGCCTTCGGTCTATTTCACCCGGGGCGCGGTCCGAAATTCTACAGTCGCGTTCGAGTAAGGCCGGATAGAAGAGGCCGACGGAGCATCAACCGGCGGGACCAGGACATCGAGTGGGACATGCCCGACATCGGTGGCGGTCTCGTGCCACTTCCGCTTGGCAGCCTGCCGCAGGGCGCTCCGACCAGTCCGCTCCTGGCCAATCTCGCAGTTCGCGAACTCGACGAGCGCCTCACCCAGCACGCGCTGGATCATGACATGGTCTATACCCGTTATGCCGATGACATCGCATTATCCACGCAGCGGAAGGACTTTTCTCGAGAGGAGGCGGTTACTGTGATTGGCAAGGTCCTTCGCGAGTTTGAACGCGAAGGCTTGCGTCCGCACCATGCAAAGACCCGTCTCATTCCGCCCGGTGCCCGAAAGCTGGTGCTTGGCCTCGCCGTCGATGGCAGCTCTCCCAGACTCACGCGCGAGTATCGCAACAAGTTGCGTCTTCATGCACATATCTTAGGAACGCGAGGCATCGCACCCAGCGAGCACGCCGCAGCGCTCCGTTTCCGATCGGTCGTAGCGATGCGGCGCCATATCGAAGGAAAACTTGCCCACGCATCTCGTGTCGAGCCGAAGTTCGCAGCGGCAATTTCGTCTCAGCTCAATGACGTGGATTGGACTTTGTAGGGGTCGGACAAGGGGCCTTGGCGCGACGTTTGATGGGATAGGGGAAGGTATTCCCCTGACTGCGCGCGGGATCGCGCAGTACCCCTTCTGCGGGGGCAGCGCCCCCGCAACGCCCCCGCACGAGAGAGGTAGAGGAGGGCCGGGCGGCCGTGACGGGCAGGGGTCGGGAGAGAGTCTCACGGCGCCCGTCGCGGAGACGTTCCATGACCATCATCGAACATTCCCCGCCGCTGTCGCGGCGGGCCGGCTTCAAGGTCGACATCACCCGCGGCCAACGCATTGGCCGCGTGTCTTCCGAATGGTTCTCGCGGCCGGACGACGAGCGCTTCCTGTCGCTCTCCGAGCTGCATGCCGCGGTAGAGGCTCGGGCTCAGCGCGCCAGCACCCGCACGGTGGAGTCCCGCGAGGTCCGGGTGGACGCGAGCCGCGACGATCCCGAACGGCTGGCGCTGATCCTTCCTGGGCGAGGCGAGCCTGTCGCGCCGACGCACTGGTCGTTCGGGCAGTTGGCGAGCCTAGTCGGTGCACCGTCGGGCTATCTGCGCCAACTGCCGGCACCGCTTGCCGGCATCAATCTGCAGCACGGCCTGATCAGCCACCGTGGCGAACTGATGAAAACGCTCGAGACCGAGGACGGACGCACCGAGCTCCGGGCGGTCACCGGGCCCGACTATGGTCGTATCTGGGACCACGAACTTGTCGCCGCGGTAATGAAGATCGCTGGCAATGGCACCGGAGACACCCGCTGGAAGGTGCCGGGCCTGCTCGACTGGTCGACCATGACCCACAACCCGTTCGTGGAGGTGACCAAGGACACGACCACGCTCTACGCCAGCGATCGCGACGTCTTTCTCTTCCTCGTCGACGACATGCAACCGATCGAGGCGGGAAAGCTGCCGAACGGCGAGCCCGACCTCTTCTTCCGCGGCTTCTATTGCTGGAACAGCGAGGTCGGCTCGAAAACGCTCGGCATGGCCAGTTTCTATCTCCGCGCCGTGTGCATGAACCGCAACATCTGGGGGGCTGAAGGCTTCGAGGAAATCAGCATCCGCCACTCCAAGTTCGCCGCGAACCGCTTTGCCCACGAAGCAGCGCCGGCACTCGAGAATTTTGCCAACTCGTCGCCGGCCGCCTTTACGGCTGGGATCGCCGCGGCGCGGGCGCGCGTCGTCGCGCGAACCGATGACGAGCGGCAGGATTTCCTGCGCAAGCGCGGCTTCTCCAAGGCGGATACGAGCCGAATCATCAAGACCGTGCTCGACGAGGAGGGGCATCCGCCGGCTTCGATCTTCGATTTCGTCCAGGGCATCTCTGCTCTCGCTCGCGACAAGCCGCATCAGGACGCCCGGCTCGAACTGGAAGGGAAAGGGGCAAAGCTGCTGGCCGCGGTCCACTGAGCGTCCCCTTAGTGCAACGCGGCGCGGCTCTCCTTCCAGAGGAAGAGGGCCGCGCCGCTGCCATGGCGGGTGGAGGTCGGGAGAGAGTCTTCCGGCCGCCCGCCATGGAGAAATGTCATGGCCAAGTCTCAACCCAAGCTGGTTCTCGCGCCCGCGCAGGGCATCCCCTTCAACCAACTGGTCCTTTCCCAGTCCAATGTCCGCCGGGTGAAGAACGGCATCACGATCGACGATCTCGCGGCCGACATCGAGCGGCGCGGGCTGCTCCAGGGTCTGAGCGTCCGACCCCAGCGCGACGGCGCGGGCGGGGAGACCGGCAAGTTCGAGGTACCCGCGGGCGGCCGGCGCTTCCGCGCGCTCGAAATCCTCGTCAAGCGCAAGCGCCTCGCATCCGACGCGATCGTCCCTTGCGTCGTCAAGCCGGCCGACGCCTCGGTCTCGGCCGAGGAGGACAGCTATGCCGAGAACATGTTCCGCGAGGCGCTGCACCCGCTCGACGAGTTCCGCGGCATGAAGACGCTGGTCGACCAGGGCGACGACATCGAGACCGTCGCGGCGCGGTTCCGGGTGACGCCCGCGGTGGTGCGCCAGCGCCTCAAGCTGGCCTCGGTCTCGCCGGCGCTGCACGAGGTCTATGCCAGCGAGGGCATGACGCTCGAGCAGTTGATGGCGTTCAGCGTCTCCGACGATCATATGCGCCAGGAGCAGGTCTGGGAGCTCGTCCAGACGCATCACAACCAGTCGGCGCACTTCATCCGTGCCCGGCTGACCGAGACCACCGTCGCCGCGCGCGATCCGAGGGCCGCCTTTGTCGGCATCGACGCCTATGTCGCGGCCGGCGGCTGCGTGCTGCGCGATCTGTTCGAGGAGGATCGCGGCGGATGGCTCCAGGATGCGGCCCTGCTCGACCGCCTCGTGCTCGAGAAGCTCGGCGCCGATGCCGAGCGGATTCGCGCCGAGGGCTGGAAATGGGTCGAGGTCACTGTCGATCTGCCCTACGACTTCGCCTATCGCCTGCGGCCGATCGAGGCGATCCACACGCAGCCCACCGAGGCGGAGCTGGCCGAGGTCGCCACGCTCAAGGCCGAAGCCGAGGCGATCGAGGCCGAATGGGCCGATGCCGCCGAGGTGCCGGACGATGTCGATGCCCGCGTGACCGAGCTGGACGAGCGCATCGCGGCGCTTGCGGGCGGAACCTGGACCTACGCGCCGGACGACATGGCGATCGCGGGCGTCTTTGTGTCGATCGACCGTGACGGTGCGCTCGAGATCGAGCCTGGCTGGGTGCGACCCGAGGACGAGCCGGCCATCGAGCCGGACTCCGAGGCAGGGCAGGGCGGCGAAGGCCAGGGGAATACCGGGGACGGTGACGCCGACGCTGCACTGCACCAGGACCACGACCAGCACAGTCCGGCGCCGGGCGACGATGAAGAGGAGGACGACGCCAAGCCGCTGCCCGATCGCCTCGTCACCGAGCTCACCGCCGAGCGGACCATCGCGCTGCAGTATGCACTCGCCGGCAACCCTAGGGTCGCCTTCCTCGCGATCCTGCACAATTTCGTGCTCGCCACCTTCTATTACGGCCGCACGGAGAGCTGCCTGGCGGTCAGCCTCAATCGCGTTACGTTCGGCTTCCAGCCGAGCGGCATGAAGCACAGTCCGGCCGCGCAGGCGATCGAGACCCGTCATGCCGAATGGGACCAGCGGCTCCCCGAGTCCGACCGCGATCTCTGGGACGCGCTTCTCCAACTCGAAGCGGACGAGCAGGGCAAGCTCTTCGCGCATTGCGCCGCCTATGCTGTCAACGCGCTCTATGAGGTCGCGCCCCGCTACGACAATGGGCGCATCTCTGCCCATATGGTCGAGCGGCGTATCGCGCACAGCGACGTGCTGGCGCGAGCGGTCGGGCTCGATCTGGTCGGCGCGGGCTGGAAGGCCACCGTCGAGAACTATTTCGGTAAGGTGACCAAGGCTCGAATCCTGGCTGCCGTCGCCGAAGCCAAGGGCGACGAGACCGCGGCAAGGATCGACCATCTCAAGAAGCCCGATATGGCCCGCGAGGCCGAGCAGCTGATGCAGGATGCGGGCTGGCTGCCCGAACCGATGCGCACGCCCGAGTTGCCGGCTCAGGCCGAGCTGCTTTCGCCGACCGGCCCTGTCGACGCGCCCGCCTTCATCGGCGAGGGCGACGGTGCCGAGAATCTGGCGATCGCCGCCGAGTGACCACGGAGCGGGGCGCGACAGCGTCCCGCTCCTTCTCCCAGAGGAGGATGACATGGCGATTCCGACCAGCTTCCGCACCAATTTCGATACCCTGCTGCGTGCCGCCGCGGACGGGAATCTCGCGCTTCTCGAATGCGCCGACGCCAGCACCGGCGAGCCCCGCTACGTGCTCTGCGCCGTCGGGTTCGATGGCGCGGGCTATTGCATGACGCCGTTCGGTCATCTCGCCGACGGCAACCCCTTCGACCTTTACCGTTCACCCGCGGGCACGAGTTGAGGCGGTCATGCAGCACCCTGCCCGGGCGATCGCGCGCGACCTAGCCGGCCAGGCGGAGCGCTTCTGCCGTCGCTATCTGTCCAATGGCCGGCGCGAGGGCAGCTATTGGCTGGTCGGCGATGTCCGCAATACGCCAGGGCGCAGCCTCTATGTGCGCCTGCGTGACAGTCCCGACGGCACCGCCCGCGCCGGCAAATGGAGCGATGCCGGGACAGGGGAACATGGCGATCTGCTCGATATCCTGCGGTCAACAATGCCCACAGGCCGCCTGAGCGAGGCATTGGTCGAGGCGCGTCGGTTTCTCGCCGTTGCCGAGCCTCATTCTCCTGCTCCTGTTCTCACGGGGCCGAAGGCGCTGGTCGGCTCGCCAGATGCCGCCCGACGCCTGCTCGCTCTCACCTGTTCGATTGGGGGCACCATCGCCGAAGCCTATCTTGCCTCCCGAGGTATCGCCGGGCTCCCCAACCTCGGTTCGCTCCGGTTCCACCAGCGGTGCTGGTATCGGCCCGCACGATGCGATCCGGTCGGCACCCCTCGGGCCATGCCGGCAATGATCGCTGCGGTGACGGATCTTGCTGGCACGGCGACTGGCGCCCATCGCACCTGGCTCGTGCCAGACGGCGCAGGAAAGGCACCGGTAGTGCATTCGCGGCGTGCCATGGGACATCTGCTCGGCAATGGTGTTCGCTTCGGCGCCGCCAGCCCGGTCATGGCTGCCGGGGAGGGGATCGAGACCATCCTCTCGCTGGTCTGCGCCGTCCCGACCATGCCGTCGGTCGCGGCGCTCTCGGCCGCCCATCTGGGGGCGCTTGCCTTCCCGCCCGGGCTTCGGCGGCTCTATGTGGCGCGGGAACCCGATGTCGCCGGCCGCCATGCCTTCGCACGCCTGGCGGCTCGGGCCACCATGTCGCGGATCGAGGTGCTGCCGATCGACTGCGCGCGCGCGGATCTCAACGCGGACCTGACAGCGTTCGGCCTCGACGCCCTGCGCGAGCATATCCGCGCCCAGCTCGTGGCCGACGATCGCCCCTGACGCCCGTCGAAGCCTGTCCAGACGGATAGCCCGCGAGAGCCCGCGTCACGCGCCTTCCCAGAGGGCGACGGGGCAGCGGCGCGGGGTCCGGCGCAACCCTTCGCCCGGCTATTTTCCGCCGCGGGCGTACCGCCCGCTTTGCATCGCGAAGCAAAATAGCCGGGCTGCCGGGCCCTCCGCTGCGCTCCGGCTGCCACCGGCGATGCCGGACGCTCCGCTTGGCCGTGCGCAGGCCCTCCCGCCGCCGCCTCTTGTCGCCAGGAAGGCCGCGATGGACGCGGCCACCGGCAAGGAGCTTTCCAATGGACGCCATGCACGACATTGCCGATGAGGGCGGATCGCAATTCGGCCATTTGCTGGAGGAACTGGAACTCTACGGCCGCAGGCCGTTCGACGATGATCTCGATCCTCGGCCGTTGCCCGAGGGCCGGCTGGTCGAGGCGACCGCCGCTGACACCTTCGATGCGCTGGCCGCCTGCCTGACCGACACGCGGCTGGAGCCTGAGCTGGAGGAACTGCTCTGGGGCCTCACCAACGTTTTCCACCGCGCGTCCGAGCGCGTCGAGCGAGACCTCGATGCCAACGAGCTGGCCCAGAAGCGTTCACAGCGAGCGCAGGACGGCTCGGAGGTCGCCTCCGTCGAGCTCGAGAAGCTGGTCGCCGAGGGGCGATCCATGATCGAGCGGCGCGATGCGATGGAAGCGTTCCGCGAGGCGTTTGCCGATCAGTTTCGCACCTGGTGCCGCAAGCCTTGGCTGCCTCGCAGCGGATCGATGCTGAACCGGCGCGCGATGACCGCCGCGGTGATCGAGAGCCGCGAATTCGTGAACGACCGGCGCTGGACCGATGCGAAGCTCCTGCTGCCCCCGGGGGAGCGCATCTACGTCAGCGGCGGGGCCGACTATGGCGATCATCGCAAGATCTGGCAGGTTCTCGATGGCGTGCATGGGCGCCACCCGCAGATGGTGCTGCTCCACGGAGGGTCGCGCACTGGTGCCGATCACATTGCCGCGCTTTGGGCCCGTGAGCGCAAGGTGCCGCAAGTGCCGATGCCGCCTGACTTCACGAAGCACAGCCGGGCGTCGGCGCCGTTCAAGCGCAACGACAAGGTCCTGTCGATCCTGCCCCGCGGCATCATCATTTTCCCCGGCGGCGGCATCCAGGACAATCTCTTCGACAAGGCCCGCATCGCCGGCGTGCCTGTGATCGACCATCGGCGGCGATGATCGCCGCTGCCACCTTCAAATCAGCTCAACTCTCGATGGAGGACGTCATGGACGACGATCTGCGAAAGCTTCGACGTGCGCTCGACACCATGCCC
Organism: Sphingomonas chlorellae; assembly: GCF_056485145.1. Classification (NCBI taxonomy): domain Bacteria; kingdom Pseudomonadati; phylum Pseudomonadota; class Alphaproteobacteria; order Sphingomonadales; family Sphingomonadaceae; genus Sphingomonas; species Sphingomonas chlorellae. The sequence goes on along the minus strand of NZ_JBQXXM010000007.1, from coordinate 77,662 downwards.
GAGCCCGAACGCCAGGTGTTCGCACGGGCTCGATTCGAACAGCTCGGCCATGTCGCCATCGCCGCCGCGCTCGACCTCAGCATCTCCGAGGTCGAGCGGCGCCTCGCGTCGGCGATGCTGCATTTGATGACGGCCGAAGAATGATTTGGCCGCCACGTTGAGGAGGTCGCTCCTCGCCGTTAGGAGTATCCCGATGCGGTTCGATCTCGATCATCTTCCCGAAGCTCAGCAGGCCGAGCTGGCACGTGTGCGCGAGACGCTGATGCGCGAGTTCACCCAGGCGATCTCGACCTCGACCCAGCCTTGGAAGAAGAACGGCAAGATCCTCAAGATCATCCTGTTCGGCAGCTACTCCCGCAGCGATTGGGTGGATGACCCAGAGAATGGCTACCAGTCGGACTTCGACCTGCTGGTCATCGTGAGCCATGAGGACCTGACCGATATTGCCGGTTACTGGTACATAGCCGAGGATAAGATCCTGCAGGATCCGACTGTCCAGCGCCCCGTCAATATCATCGTGCACACGCTCGATGAGGTGAACAAGGCGCTTCAGCGCGGTGAGTATTTCTGGGTCGATATCGTTCGGGATGGCGTCGTGTTGTACGAGCTGCCCAACCATACGCTTGCCGCGCCGAAGCCGCTGACGGCGGCGGATGCCTATACTATGGCATCGAGCTATTTTGAGGAGCGCTTTGCTGACATCCAGGTCTGGATTGACGAGGCTGAAGCTCACCGCTCCAGCGCGGATGATCCCGTCAGGCGACGCCGCCACGCAGCGTTCCGCCTACATCAGGCCACGGAGACGGCATATGCCTGCTTTCTGTTGGTGCGGACGCTCTATTTCCCGAAGTCGCACAACATCAAATTCCTGCGCTCGCTGTCGGAGGATAAAGAGCCGCGATTGGTTGCAGCTTGGCCGCGCGCGACCCGCATCGATCGGCGTAGGTTCGAGTTGTTGAAGCGGGCCTATGTCGAGGCGCGCTATTCGCCGAGCTACGAGATCAGCGCAGGCGATCTCGATGCTCTCGCGTTGTCGGTAAGTCACCTGCGAGACATTGTGGAACGCCTTTGCCGCGAGCGCCTTTCGAAGCTCCAGGCTGACGCGGATCTCAAAGGCGATGGCTCTGACCGCCCTGATGGTGGGTGATTACGCCAGCATCATCGTTATGATCCCCCGGCGAGATCGCCAGAAACCCACGTTGCGGCCATTTTGGGACTAGCTGCTGTGGACGATCTTTGGGAACTGTACCGCGGAGGTGGCGCTGTCCCGGTCCCACTGGTTAGATGTTAGCGATGACCGCGATCATTGGCGTCCGCCCCAGCCGAGAAGGAGACCAGTTCCACTATTACTGGGCTGCTCGGCAATGTTTGCGTCTTCTCCCGCTCGACACTGATCTTGTCGCCGTTTCGATCGAGGGGCCGGCAGTACAGGATGGGGCGCAGATCACCGAAGGCATCGATTCCATCGATGTGGCTGAGTATCGCGGTTCGACCGACCCGAAGACGGCGACGCACGTCAAATACATCCAGCTCAAGCACTCCAGCCTTCGGACCGAAGATGAGTGGATCGCGAGCGATCTGGGCGGAACGCTTGAGAACTTCGGCGATCGCTATCTGAAACTCGTCGAATCCTTCGGCGAGGCGGATGTCGCGCACCGGTTCTCGTTCGAGTTCGTGACCAACCGACCTTTTGCCAAGTCGCTTGAGCAGGGGTTGAACCAGCTCCGATCCGGCGAAATCGCTGCCAGGGGTCGTGCCGCGGCTAGGGCCATGAAACTCGACGAGGATGCCGCCCAAGGGTTCGCGCGCATTCTCACCCTGATCGGCCGCACCGAGGACTATCTAAAACAACGCTCGCTCTTGCACGATGACGTGTCGGGCTATCTGCCAGAGGCCGACCGCGACGCTCCTTTGCAGATGAAGAATCTTATCGAGAAGCGGGCGACCACGGAGTTTGCGCACCGGCCTGAAATCAATCGGTACGATGTGCTGGAGGCTTTGGGCACGCGCGCCGAGAAGCTCTTTCCCGCCGAGCCTCGGATCGAGCTGCCGGCCGCGATCGTGCCGCGCAAACAGCTCCAGGATCTCGCTGACCAGGTAGTGGCGGGACCAAGTCTGTGCGTGATCCGGGCCGATGCCGGGGTCGGCAAGTCGGTGCTTTCCACCCAACTGGGGGCCTTGCTGCCGGCGGGGAGCCAAACCTTCGTGTACGATTGCTTCGGCAACGGCGCTTATCGCGGCGCTAGCGGATCTAGACATCGGTGCCGCGATGGGCTCGTCCAGCTGGCGAACGAAATGGCGGGCCGGTCCCTGTCCGAACCGCTCATCCCAACCCCAAAAGCTGATGCGTCCGCCTATATGAGCGCATTCATCGCGCGGGCAGAGCGCGCCGCTGCGTTGCTCAAAGAGCAAGCCCCCGACGCGCTGCTTTGCATTGTCATTGACGCCGCGGACAATGCGCAGATTGCGGCCGATGAATTGCCCGGCGAGCCCAGCTTTCCCCGCCTCATGTTGCGGGAGCGCTGGCCAAGCAACATGCGGGTGGTGCTTACGGCTCGTCCGCACCGGGTCGATATGCTGGATCCGCCCAACACCGTGCCGCGTCTCGACCTTCTGCCCTTCGACATTGGCGAGACCGCTCAGCACCTGCGGCTGTTCTTTCCGGTGGCCACGGACCAGGACGTTCAGGAATTTCATCGCCAGACTTCTTTCAATCCGCGTGTTCAGGCGACGGCTCTTGCCCAGTCCGGCACCCTTGCGGAAATCCTGCTGGGTCTGGCCGGTGAGCCTCGTACGGTAGATGACCTGATCGGCGATTTGCTCCAGGCAGCTATCGATAAGGTCCTGTTTGAGGCACCCGAAACCGAGCGCGAACAGATTGATAGGCTATGTTCTGCGCTTGCGACACTCCGCCCCTTCGTGCCGCTCGAGATTGTCGCACGCGTAGCAGAAGTGCCGATCGCGTTGGTCCGGAGCATTGCGAACGATCTGCAACGCCCCCTCATCGTGCGCGAAGAAGCAATTCAATTCCGGGACGAGCCGACCGAGACCTGGTTCCGCGATCGCTTCCGCCCGACCGGAGCGCAGCTCGACACTTTTATCAGGCGCCTCCTGCCCGCCGCTGCGAGCAGCGCCTATGTCGCCGCCGGACTTCCACAGCTTCTCCTTGAAGCCGGCCGCTTTGACGATCTAGTTCGCCTTGCGCTCACCGACGATGCACTTCCGGAGGAGCCCGCAATGGCACGCCGCGACGTGGCGTTGCAGCGGCTCCAGTTTGCGCTGAAGGCGGCGATCCGGGAAAAGCGCTATCTCGATGCCGCCAAGCTTGCGCTGAAGGCGGGCGGGGAAACGGCAGCGGATGCGCGACAGCAGAAGCTGATTTCCGCCAACACCGATCTGGGATGTCACTTTCTCGAACCCGAACAGATGCTTGAACAGGTCACACGCCGCCTGATCACAGGCGGTGAATGGCCGGGTTCCGAGCATGGCTATGAGGCGGCTTTTCTATCGGGCCGGCCGGGTCTTGCTGGTGACGCGGGCAGCAGGCTGCGCCTTTGCTTGGGTTGGCTCGACCAGTGGGCGAAGTCGGCGCGCGCGGGCGAGACGAAGAAGCAGGTTGAGGACGCCGACGTTGCCGAGATGGCGCTTGCCAGTCTGAATCTTCACGGCGCCGAGGGATGTGCCAAGTATCTTCGGCGCTGGCGGCATCGCGAGCGATCTTTCAATGCCGGGGAGATAGTGGTGTCTCGGCTGATCGACGCCGGTCGGTTCGACGCCATCGACAGTTTGGCCGTTGCTGCTGGCAACGATCTCGGCCTGCTCCTGGCCATCACCTCTGAATTGGCGAAGGTTGGGCGCTATCCGCCCGCAGCCGCGGTCACTCGCTCGGTCCGGCTGGTCGCCAGCAGGCATGTTAGAATCGCAGCACCGGCCCGTGGATTCGGCGGCGATATCCGCTTGCTCGGCGCGATCACCGACCTGGTGGTTGCAGGGCTCCGCCAAGGCGCTGCACCCCGGCGAGTTCTGGCAAAGACCCTGACCCGCTACTTTCCGGATAGGCCGCCAAGCCTCGAGGGTCCGACCGCAAATTACCAGAATAGCCGGTCTATCTATCTCGGTGCCTATTGCCTCCGCGCCGCCCTCCGCAACGAGACGGTGACTGCCGAGAGGCTAAAGCCTCTCGAAATGCGGCCTTCCAGGGCCAAGCAGAACGGTCTCCGGCATCGGAAAAAGTCGCGACGCCGATATATTGCGGACCATAGCGAGATAGCGCGATTCGAAGAGGCGATGGCAGTATTGCTGCCATGGCACCTGCTCTTGGCCGAACTGCGGGTGGGGCGCGTTGGTTTCGGCGACCTTGCGGCACGTATTGCGGCAACGGCGGAATTATCTGCAACGGGCAGCAAGCGCATCTATGATGATCGCCGTGCGCCGCATGACGAGGTCGCCCTGCTCTGGGGAACGATCGTGCTGAGCGCTGCCCAGCCCGCAGCGCACATCGAGCCATTCGAGGCTTGGCGAAACCGATTGTCGCGCCCCTTGTTCACGCCAACGCTGATCGCGCTTTCCCGCCATGCCGGTCGGACCGACCATTGTGCCAAGCTTTGCCTCGATCTCGGGCGCGCCGCATTCGGACTCATGGCCGGCGAGCGCGAGGACGCCCACCAAATCGCCGAGGTGTTCGTCGAGGTGGCTCGCGCCGTATTGCTCGTGAGTCTCGGTGAGGCCCGCGAATATTTCGAGCAGGCGATCGAGGTGTCGGGGAAAATCGGCGAAGAGAATCTTCATCGCTGGACATCGCTCTGTGATCTTGCATCTGGGGCGGGTTCAGACCGAACCGACCGTCCCGAACTGGCCTATCGCTTTTCGCGCGTGGCCGAGCTGGTCTACGCCTATACCCAGAATTTCGATTGGAGCGAGGCGGTCTCGGCGCTGGTCGCGCTCTCGCCGCCTTCGGGGCCCACGATATTGAGCCGATGGATCGACCGTCGCTTCGCGCGCCAGAACGATACGCTTGGGTATATGGTTGCAGCGCTGCGATCCCGAGGCGCAATCGATCCCCGCGACGCGCTGTCCTTCCTTCCCGCGCATGCGCTTCACGGGCGCGCCGGCACGTTGCGCGCCGCGCTCCTTGCCGCCAGCCAGGGGCCGGAGCGTGAGCGGATCGCATCATTCTTCATGCGCTATGTCTGTCACCTCTATTCTGGCGACGGTGACTGGCGGGCGGTAGTCAAGGTGTTCGAAGACGCCGGAGTGGACGCGGGCCAGGCGAAAGATCTGGCGGTAGAGGCGGAGCGCGCGGCGGCGGTGAAGGCCGCCGCCAAGGCGAAGGCCGAGACGCCACCCTTTCGAGTTGATCGCACGGAGCGGGATTGGGATGCGGTGTTCCAAGGGCTCGCGCTGACCGACGCCGCCGAGCTTGCCCAGGCCTATGGTCGGCTCAGAAGTGGCGAGCCGCCCTTTTTCGTGGAGGTCTTCTACCGCGAGGCGATTTCGCGCGTAGCTCAGGGGCAGGAAGCAGCTTTCATTGGAGCTCTGGAAGCGGCCGGATTTGCTCGGCTCTACGATACCAGGGAGCTCCTGAGTGAGCTGCCCGAAAGCTGGCGGCAAAGCCTCGCCGTTCAGCGCGCCATGCGGCGGTTCCTGAAAGGGCTGGCCCGGCGGGAATGCATGTCGATCACCACCAACATGCAATACCCCGCGATGCCTTGGGATTTGCTCCCCCAATTCGGGCTGACGCGGGCGGATATTTTTCGGGAAGCCGTCACTGCGATGGGCGATACGGCGCTTCCCGTCAGTTATGGCGATCTCTTCGATCTGGTTGGCCTCCTTTCGACGATGATCTCGGCGGAAGATGCCGCGGAAGCGCTTGGCTATGGGCTAGGGTTGATGGAGCCCCTGTTGCTGGAGGGAGACGACGGTCCTTGGCGGCCCGATATCGCGCCTCCCTCGACGGTGCCAGAGGCGCTGGCTGGCTTTGTCTGGGCCGCGCTTGGATCGCCTTGGGCGGAACGCAGATGGGAAGCCGCGCACGTCGTGCGCGCACTATGCTGGCTGGACCGTCCGGCGGTGCTCGATGCGCTGGTCAGTGTGGCCGAATCCGACGAGGGGCACGCCTTTGCGGCTCCCGATCTCGTCTTCTACGCACTGCATGCCAGGCTCTGGCTGACCATCGCATTGGCGCGCGCCGCCGAGGAGAGTCCGGCTCCCGCCTCAAGATTCCTGGCGCTCATCGAATCTGCGGCCGTGCGCGCGAATCCGCATGTGCTCCTGCGCGAATTTGCGGCGCAGGCACTGCTCGAATTCCATTCTCAGGGCCAGATTGCGGTGGACGATGATCGAATCTCGGAGCTTCGAGCAATCAATGTCTCGCAGCTTTCCCCCGTACCAAGACGCAGCAGTTCAGGCGCATTCGACAATATGTGGGATGTCGGGCCCGGCTTCCGCTTTGATCCCGACTTCGGCAAGTCTTGGGCGGGGCCGCTCGGTCAGGGATTCCGGCTCGGTGCGAAAGACGTTCAGGCGGCGACGGCAGAAATAATCGCTCAACTCTGGGGAGCGGAGGAAACGGGATCCCACGAGCAGGATCAGCGGGAGGTGCGACGCCAGTTCAATGATGAGCGCGACTATCGGTTGCAGTCGGACTGGCCAAAGGTCGACGAGCTGCGCTTCTATCACTCAGTGCACGCGATCATGATCGTCGCGGGCCAGCTGCTCGATGCCATTCCTTCGGTTGTTTCCGATGATTCCTGGGGCACCTTCGACGCTTGGTTGGGGCGATATCGCCTCAGCCTGGAAACCGGTCTCTGGCTCTCGGACCGGCGAGACCCAACTCCGAAAGGGCTATGGCTCGACTTGCCGGCTGGTGAGGCTGAACGACGATTTGACGCTAGTTTGATGGAATTGCTCACCATGCCGGGTGGAGCGATCATCGCTTCTGCGGACTGGGAAGTACATCAGGACACCATTCAGCAGCATGTCAGTGTCGAATCGGTTCTGATCAGCGCCGACCGATCAGAGGATCTCGCGCGGGCGCTGCAGACCGCAATGGACCATCACGACTATCGTCTTCCAACCGGCGAAGGGGACTCCGACGAGATCGACGAGCATGGTTGGTTCCTCCGCAGTTGGCTTCGCTCAGACGAGCGAGAGCGCAGGCTGGACCGGTTTGATCCGTGGGCGGACGGCCTTCGTGCGCGCGTCCCGGCGCCTGGCTCAATTGCGGTGGACGCGCTGTCGCTCACCCCTGATAGAGCGCAACGCTCCTGGTTAGATCCCGAGGCCATCCCTTTGATCCGTGCCGAGATATGGAGCGATGGAGAGGAGAGCGACGATCAGTCGCTTCACGACCGTGGACGGCGCCTGTGCGCCACGCGCGCTGCGCTCGACCGACTTATGGAGCGAACCGGTAAGCACCTCATGTTCGAGGTTAGATTGCGGACCAACCGCCTTGAGACGCGCTATACACGGCACAGGGACAAGGAGCAGTTCGATGCCGTCAGACTCACGCGATTCCTCATCCTTCGCCCCGGAGAGGCCTTCGAGCGCGCGCCACGACCTGCTCGAACTCGGCGACGCGCTGGTAGGTCAACTGCATCTCGACCAATCCAATGACATACTCGGGCGCTGGATGGCCCATCGCTTGGCACGCCTAATTCGGGAGGCTGAGGCCGCTACGGGTGGAGAGAAAGAAGCCTTGGAGCAGCGCTGTTTCGAGGCAGTGCTGGAAGTGTGGAAACATCGTAACTGCATGCCGCAAGGACTTCGTCCGTTCGAACCCGCGGAGCGACTGCTCAGCATTGTCGAAGCTCTGGATCCCGATGCCCCGCGGCCCTTTTACAGCGCCGCTGGAATGCAGTGGGACGACCTGGATCCGCCGGATCGGCCGACAGATGACGAGGTCCGGCGGCTGGACGTCGTCAGGCAGTTCGATCACGCAGCCCGTGTAATAATCCGGCATCTTCTCGGACGTGCGGTCGAAGACTTGCCTGACGACACCCGCGAATGGGTGCGGCGGGCGCAAGGAGCGGGCGTCGAAGGGATCGACATCGTCACTATCCGACGCCTGATCCTGGCTGCAGATTCTTCTTCTGCCGATGCTGCCGAGCAGAGCCGAAAGGAAGGTGAGATTCGAAAGTGGCGCACACGCGTCGAGGAATTGGACCGTTTTCTGGATGTCGCCGAGAATGTGCGGATCGACCTCTTAAAGCGTTTGGATGAGGCCGAGGGGCAATAACGGATCCATGCTCCGACAAAGCCTGAACCGGCGCGCGATTCAGAAAATGGGCGGCAGTAGCCAATCCGGCGGAAAGGTACCGAAGGGGATATGATCCCGGATCGACAGAGGCGCGCATTGTTATTGGTAGGGGCTGGCGCTTCGATCGACTTCGGCGCGCCATCGACGCCCGCTCTCACCGAGCGGATCGCGAACGCTGTCGCCGCGGACGAGTGGATGCGGATATCCGGTGGCGACGAGGCTTTTGCTGAGATCCGGCGGCGCCTCCAAGCATATTACAAGGAAGGTACGGCCGCCGTTTCATTCGAGCAAATCTATCACTGCGCTCATGAGCTGCTGTTCTTGTCTCCCTCCTCAAGCGAGGCGGTCAATGCCTATCGGCCGGCGATGGGACCATTTATCGAATCAAGCTTCAACGTCGATCGCAAGGCGCTCAGGTCGCTGGTTCATTTCATGGCGGACCTGATTTTTGCCGAGATCGCCAGTGCGTGCGCGGAGCCGCGCGCAAGCCTCGCCCCACTCGGGAGGTTTCTGGAGCGCACGCGAGCTACGCATGCCACCCGGATCTACACGACCAACTATGATGACTTCATCCTGCAGTCGGCACCGGATCTCTTCACGGGATTTGACTCCGAGCCGAGTTCGGAACCGAAGCGGTTTGACGGATGCCATTTCTGGGACGCTCCCGAAAGGGACTGCGTCTTCCACCTCCACGGCAGCGTTCATCTTGGTTTTGCCAGCGGCCGCACGGATGCGGCGCTCGGCGAACTTTTTTGGTATGACGACCGCGTCATTGCCCAGCTCAACGCCTCCAGGCACGGCTCGGGCCGCCGGCGGCTGGACGGAACTGAAGTAGAGCTCTCTGCCGTCGTGACGGGCTTGGACAAGCTATCTCGCCTTCAACAGCGGCCCCTTTCATATTTCTATTCCGCGTTGGCGCAGGACGCGATGCGCGCAGATATCATAGTCATCATTGGCTATGGCATGGGCGATCTTCATCTAAACAATTGGCTCAGTGAGGCGAGATCCCGTGGCCCGGTGCCGCCCATTCTGTTTATCGATTACTGGGGGGACGGGTTCGTGAAAACTGCAGCCCATAGTCTGCAAGACCCGAAGATCATTGAACTCTGGCACTGTTTGCGCACCAATGTCGGGTATGAACCTCACCGAGATCATCATGAGCATGCGGGCTGGACAGTAGACGCCAACCGCACCTGTGCCGTCTGGGATCGGGGGTTTGAAACCTTTCTGGCGACCGACCCGGATCTGAATTCCCTCATCCAGGACCTTGGGCTCCTGCCTTGGGAGCCACCGCAGCCAACGCTTGTCACCTTCCCGGATTGACCTCGTGGCGCTTGATACCGGCAACGCTGGGTCCCGCCCCGCTCTTGGAGGCACTTCCTTGGCCCGGCCCACGGCCTGACGCCATCAACCCGTAAAGGGTCCGCTATGCTTTGCATGCGGCCGCTTCGCCTGCGGCTGCGCGGTGATTGCGGCCATGCGCCGGACACTTCGGGCGCCTGTCGAGCGGGGCGGTCCCCGCTTCCGCACAGGAGCTACGGAGATGCCGCTCAACCTCGCCCAGAAGAACGCATGGAACCTCGCGCGGACCCTCATGACCATCGTGATCGTCTTCCGGATCGATGGCCGCCACTTCGGTGTCGTCGAGGCGCAGGATTTTGACGGTGATCCCGAGCTGATCGTCCGCGAATATGATCCTTTTACATGTTGACCGCGATGCCGGTGCGGATCAATCGGTGGCGCCGGAGGGTTTCGGTTGTCCCTCTGGCGCCAGCGATCGCCAGAAGTTGCAGCTGAAATTGTTCAACCATCGGCTATGGCGATCCGGTTTCGCCTGAAACGTCTTGGGGATGGTCGAAGCATCGCCGCCCGACTTTAGAAATTCGCGGACGGAGTACAGCGCCTGTTGCCGGAGCTGTTCCCAGTGGCGGAAAAGCAGGTCCTGCCGTTCTCGCTCGAGCTTCGCTGCACTGGGCTTCCTCCTGGGTTGAGGCAGCGTGTAATCGGGACTCATATCGACATCGTGGACGAAGGTGATGGAATCGAAAGTCCACGAATCCTCAACGGCCTTGCGCCATTGATAATCGACGCGGAAATCGATCCGGTCGTGAAGCCTGTGCGGCGGAATTACATACTCGCTGACACGAAAGAGCTGGAGTTCCTTCTCCTCGGCTACCATGCGATCGATTGTGGCGCTTATCGCATGCGTGAGATCCCAGCCTGAGCTCCACACACGCCCCCTCAGGTCCTCGCGCTTTTTCGCTGCCTTGGCTTTCGCTAGCTCGGTCAGATCGCGTTCGAACTTACGGAGCTGTTGAGCGACATAGGGGCCACACGCTGCAAGATGCAGGGGATAGAGCCCCGACGCGCGCTCGAACGTGCGCGCTTCTTCGACAAGCCGCTCGACCTCGCGGATATCGACGCGCCGCAGCGCTTCCTTTTCGCGATCGGAAAGATAGAGTTCGCCCACGGTAGCCCCACTTTTCGGTTGTCGCGGCGGGGCGGAATGAATCCCAGCGCACCGCCGACATTTACCGATTGGACGCGAACGCGTTCGTCCATGCAAGGGGCTCGATCCAGTTGCTGCCCGGCAGTCGGCGCGCGGTCCCCTGACTCACCTGGTTCGATTCCGCGCGAGGTTCGCCTGGCATTCCTATCTTTCCGCGCCGCCCCTTGGCCTCGCTGAGGAACGCGTGGAATCTTGCGCGAATCCTTATGATCATCGTCATCGTCTTCCGCGTCGATACCCGCCATTTCGGTGTCGTCGAGGCGCAAGAACTCGACAGTGGTCCAGACCTTATAGTTCGCGAACATGATTGCTTCGAATGCTGATGCGGACGGCCTCCACGGTCTGTGCCGCAGTTCCCGCGATCGACTGCGGCCAAGCTGAAGGGTGCGTGACGTGGCGTGACGGGTCGGTTTCCGTGTCAGTCGTCATCGACACGGGAGACGGGTTATGATTGCTTGTGCTGCGATGGATGCGACTGCCGACAAGATCAAAGCGATGCGCCAACGTCACGGCCTGACTCAGGAAGATCTCGTGGCCAGATCGGGCGTGAGCCTCGCGACCGTCCAGCGCGCCGAACGGGGAGCACCTCTCTCGGCTGCCAGCCTCGCTTCGATCGCCGCCGCTTTCGACGTTCCCGCAAGCGAGCTTGCCGATGATGCTTCGGAACTGTTTGAGCCCTATCTTCCGCTCTCGACGATCGACAGCGGCCGCGGTCTAGTAACGTTGCTGCGCGCCAGCGTGACTATGCATTTCAGCTTCTGCGAGCTCGATAATCTCGAAGATGCGAAGGCGATTGAGGCGTTCCACGACTTCTGCCAGACGGTCATTTCTTTCGAAGGCCCAATGTCGCCGATCGCGCAGGTTACCCGCGAACTCGATGCCAAGGATCATCTGAAAGCGCTGGCCGCACGAGGCTTCATTGTTGGGGGCGCCGCGCTCGAGATCACCGCCCACGAGATCGACGACGACGGTGGAATGGGCATGGGTATCCTCATGGGCACCTGGGATGAAACCCGCACGGTATTACGGATCGGCCGCTCCGCCGAAGATATTGCTCAAGCCCATCTGATGGAAGAGCTTGGCCCCTATGAGGTTCCGAAGGGTGGCATGGTCTATCCGCCATCTCCACCCGACGATGGGGGATGGAACGCATTCGCTGCAGGATTCGATATGGAAGGGGATGCGTGATCCGATGTTCAATGTGATGGTCACTGCCCGGGACAACGGATGGGAAGAGGGCGTCTATGTCTGGGACCAGTCGCGGATCCTGGAATATACCGACGTAGCGACGCGCGAACGCCTGATAGCACTTTCAAACGAAGCGCTAGAGGAGCTTTCCCGCCTTCCTACGCTCTTCATGTATGAACAGAACACCGACGGCGTTCCCCGCTTGGGCAAGATCAAGCGCATCCAGCAGCGCGGTTCGGACTTTCGGGTGATCTTCGAGTTCGAGGACGATGTGCCGCCGCTGACCTCGGAGCAGATCGCGGGAATCGCGTGGGATCTCCATCTGGACGACTTTGAATTCAGCCGAACGCACTGGGCGGTCAAGCAGGGCGACCTTCACGCCATCCTGCGTGAAAATGGGCTGATCCCGTTGGCTGCCCCGAACATCGTTCCAGTCGCGCCAGCAGTGCCCGCTGCCATCGACGTCGTGCCCGCGAAGATATTCCTCGTCCACGGCCGTGATGATGCTGCCAAGCATGCCGTCGCCCGCTTTCTTGAGCGCCGCGTAGGCCTAGATGTCATCATCCTCAGCGAACGCCCCAACCGCGGCCGATCCATTCTCACCAAGTTCAAGGAGGAGGCGGATGGCGCCGCCTTTGCCGTGGTTCTGATGACGGGGGACGATGTCGGAAGCCTGCGCCCCCAATTGCTGCCCCAGGGCGCTCAGCAGCCCGCGCCCACCCCGCGGCCTCGCCAGAACGTGATATTCGAAATGGGCTTCTTTATCGGACAGCTTGGCGTTGAGCGCGTGTGCGCGCTCGTTCCGCCCGGCGTTGAGCGTCCCTCGGACTATGATGGCGTGGTCTATGTCGAATTCGACGCGCAGGAAGGGTGGCAGCGCAAGCTGGTGAACGAGTTGCATGCTGCGGATGTGCCAGTTTCGCAGAATTGGTGGCAAGCATGACGAGGCGGCTGCACCGCAGGCCGCCGCTTCCCTTCGTGCCGCGCTGGGCAGTCGAATATATGCGGCTCAGCGCCATCGCATTCGAGGCCGGCTTGATCGACGCGGAAACATATCACGCTCGCCTGCGGCGCGTGTTTTTCAACGACGAGGAAATATCGGCCGGACCACAAGAGAATGGCCATGAACCGGATGGCGCGGAAGACATGAACGGCGACGGGCCGAAATGTTCCGGCCCACCTGCGCCCGGCCTGCCGGTGATCCATTTCAGCCTGCCGCCAGGGTCTCCACAGACGGCCTGGGTATTCACGAGCAGTGATTCCGATCCCCTGCCTTCTATTCCGCACGGACATTGGAAGGACCCGAACAGCGACCGGAAGCTCGATCCCTATCTCGGCTATATTTATCACAAGAGCCGGAAAACGGGCGAACGGTTGAGCTGGAAGGAATGTAATCGATTCTGGCGCAATGCAGCGTTCCGCCATTTCGCGGAGGCTTGTCTGCGTGCTGCTCTTGATGATCCCCGCATGAGCGCGAGAGCACATATAACGTCGCGCGGTGTCAGCGACCCCTTCCGTCTGCCGCGTTAGGTAGAGCAGGTCGAAGGCTGAGCCCGTCGCATGGTTATGGGTAGGGACGCCGTTCGCGGCGGGCACGACTGCCCCTTCGCATCGCATCTGCAAGAGAGCCGGGGTGCGCTGTGCCGTCAGATTGCCGATGGGAATGATCGGCGCGTTGCGCGAAGCGGGAGGTTCGAACAAACCTGCCCCCCGCAGGACCGAAGTGGCGCGCCGCCGGTCAATCTTCTTTCTGGTCCGAGTTGCCCCTTGGCCTCGTTGATGGCGGTCTGGCCGCATGACGGCTGCGCCTCGACTGACTGGCCGCAACTGCGTCGCGGACTTTCTTCCCCTGGGCTGCGCCCATTCCTCGCGAGGCAAGAAAGCCCGCTTTGGCAGTCCTCCGCTTTGCTTCGGGCTCACGCTGCGGCGTCATTCGCACCCGGCCTTCTGACGCCATCGAGGCCGCATCGGGCGGTCTCGGGAACAGAAGGAATTAGTGTCATGGCGAACATCGGCAGCTTCAAGAAGGTCGGCGAGGAATATCAGGGCTCGATCGTCACCCTCAGCGTCCAGGCGAAGGGCGTCCGGATCGTCCCCGAGGAGAACCGCCCGAACGAGAACGCGCCCACCCACCGGGTCTATGTCGGCCGCGCCGAGATCGGTGCCGCCTGGGCCAAGCTCTCCGCCGAGCAGCGTCCCTACCTCTCGGTCAAGCTCGACGATCCGAGTTTCCTCCAGCCCATCTTCGCGAACCTCTTCGACGACGAGGGCGCCGACACCTACAGCCTGATCTGGTCGCGCCCGCGCCGCGCCAGCAACGACTGAGCGACCAAGGCGCCCTGCCTGACGGCGGGGCGCCTTTCGCGTGTTTGAACCGCGGAATGGCTTTTTGCTGTGCGGTTGGCGGGGGCGGCTTGTCCGGCCGCCGGGACTTCGAAGGGCCGGGCGGTGGCGGGAGGCTCGGTGCGGGAATGGTCCCGTGCCGGAGCGTGCCGTCGCACCTTCTACGCCTCTGCCGGCGTTCGCCGCCGAACGGCTCGACAAGCATGATCGGGCCGATTTCGCTCAGGAGTTCCTGCGGCGGAACCCGGACTATCGGGCGGCCTGGACTGCGTGGTCGGCGGATGCCGAAGGGTGCCGGCAAGGAGAGGCGGGGGCCGGGCGGTGGGGGCTGGTGCGGTTCTTCGATCCGGGCCGGCCGGTGCGGGCCGAGCCCGCGATCTGGCTGCCGGGCTGCGCTTCGCAACTCGTCTCGCTGGTCGCGGCGCCCGCCGATATTGGCGGCGCGGCGGCGTTGCCGCCTGCGCCGCGCGCCGCCGATTTCGTGTTGGGGGGCGAGCGCTGGATCGTCGTCGATAGCGGCGGGGCGCGGCACCGGCTTCGCGTGATCGGGGATGGCGAAGCGGCGCTCGCCATCCTGTTGCCACCGCGCGGCGATGCGCTTTGCGTCGCCGCCTGCGATGCGGCGCGCCGGTTCTTCGCCGGCCTTGGCGGCGGTGCCGCCGCGGCCGCGCTGCGGCCCAGCGCCTTGCAGCGCCGGCGCCTCGCGCTGCTGCTGCGCGTGCTCGACGCCTGGCGTGGCGGCGCCAGCAATCGCGCGATCGGGCTCGGCATCGTCTATCCCTGGCTGGGCGAAATCGACGCCCATGCCTGGAAGGGCATGAGCGAGCGCCGGCGCGTCCAGCGCCTCGTTGCCGAGGCGCGGACGCTCGCCTCGCACGGCTATCGCGCGCTGCTGCGGGGCTAGGGGCGACAATTTCGTGCCTGCGGTTTTGACCGCTCCCTCGGGCCCGCCGTCTGCCGCCATTGGATGCCCGTGATTGGAACGGGCCCGCCAGACTTGCCGGGCCATTGCTCGGAGAGCCTGGATGGACGGCGATACCCCTCAGCGCCTGCTGCGCACGCCCGATGCGGCCCTGCTGCTCGGCCTGTCCGCCCGCACGCTGGAGAAGCATCGCTGCTTCGGCACCGGTCCCGTCTATCGCAAGCTCGGCGCCCGCGTTGTCTACGATGCCGAGGACCTGCTCGCCTGGGCCGCGCAGGGCTCGCGCCGCTCGACCCATGACGGCGCCGCCGGTATCGTCCATCCCGCCAAGCGGATCGACACCAGCGTGCTCGAGCGCAAGGGGCCCGTGCGGCGATGAGCGCGGCGCCTGCCTCGATCGGCGCCGCGCCGGTTGTCCGCTTGAGCGAACAAGCCTCTCCCCAGCCGGGCACGACCAGCGTCGAGCTGACCTGGATCGCGCAGGAGACCGAGCGCTGGATCCGCTTCGGCGCGCCGCTTCGCGACCAGGTGATCGATCGCCGTCGGCGCGTCCTGACCTTCGCCGCGGGCAGCGTCTTCGCGTTCGTGCGCTGGGCCTCGAACGACTATGGCACCGTCCTGTCGCGGCTCGATATCGTGCGCGCGGTCGCGGCCGGCCAGGCCTATTCGACGCTTCCCTGCGTCACGCCGGGCGGCGAATTGCTCCTCCATCTCGGCGGCTGGCGGCGCGTGCGCGCCGGCCTGGCCGTGATCGATGCCGTCGAGGATCTCGGCATCGATCCCTGCGCGGTGGCGCCCGATTACTGGTGCCACGCGCATAATCGCCTCATGGTCGGGCACCGCCCGCGGGCCTATTCGCCGGCACGCCACCGCGCCTGGCAGCTGCGCCGCGAGCTCGGCGCATGAGCCGCTTCTGGATCCTGCTCGGCGGCTATGCCGCCATCGCCGGCCTGGTCATCCCGGCCTTTGTGCAGCCGGCGCCGCGGTTGGTGTGGAACGCCAGCGCCAGCGTGCCCGTCGGACTCTATGCCGCGCGTCCGGCGCGGACGGCGGCTCGCGGCGCGCTGGTCGCGGTACAAGCGCCCGCGCCGATCGCGCGGTTCATGGCCGCGCGCGGCTATCTGCCGCTGCGCGTGCCGATGCTGAAGCATGTCGCCGCGACCGCCGGCCAGCGCGTCTGCCGAGCCGGCGTCCATATCACGATCGACGGCATTCTCGTCGCCGAGGCGCGGTCGTTCGACCGTGCCAACCGGCCGCTGCCGGTCTGGCGCGGCTGCCGGATCGTCGCCGCCGGCGAGGTTTTCCTCCTCAATCCCGGCTCGGCCGACAGCTTCGACGGCCGCTATTTCGGGCCGGTACCGGCGCGCGGAATCGTCGCCGTGCTGACGCCCTTGTGGACCTCCGGCGGCGCGCCGGCGCCGGCCAAGCGCCCGCAAAGCATCCCCCAAGCGAAGACCGAAGGAGCGATACGATGATCAGGATCGGTGAATTCATGCCGCGCGGCGACGGCTTTGTCGGCAGCCTCGTAACCCTCGGGTTCGACACCGAGGTGACGATCGTGCCGGCGCTGCGCAGCGAGACCAAGAACGCGCCCGACTACCGCGTCCATGCCGGCGACAGCACCGAGGGGCCCGAGATCGGTGCCGGCTGGAAGCGCAGCGGCGAGCGCGCCGGCGCCTATGTCGCCATCGTCATCGACGACCCGCAGCTGCCCCGCGCGATCCGCGCGAACCTCTTCCGGCCGACGGTCGAAGGCGGCCCGCATAGCTTGTTCTGGCAGCGCCGGCAGGTCCGCCGGGACGCGGACTAGGCGCCGTGGCGCGCATCGGTTCCCGCCGGCTTGCCCGGCTGCTGGCCGCGGTGGCGACCACCTTGCCCGGCCTCGCCTTGCTGCCCGCCGGGGCCGCCCGGGCGGCATGTCCGGCAACGGCGCCCTTCGACCAGCCGATCGCAGCAGCCGCGGCGCGCTTCGCCTTGCCGGCGCCGCTGCTGCGCGCGGTGGTCGCGGCCGAGAGCGACTTCGCCGTGTTCGCGGTGTCGCCCAAGGGCGCCATGGGGCTGATGCAGATCATGCCCGATACCTGGGCCGATCTGCGCCTTCGCCATGCGCTCGGGCGCGATCCTTTCGACCCTTGCGACAACATCCTGGCGGGCGCCGCCTATCTGCGCGAGATGCTCGATCGCTACGGCGATCCGGGCTTTCTCGCCGCCTATAATGCCGGACCCGGACGCTATGAGGCATATCTGCGCGGTGCCCGGCCCTTGCCGCTCGAGACGCTCGCCTATGTCGACAAGATTGTGGCGCGCATGGGTCGCAACGGCGCTTTGGCCGCGCGCTCCTTGCCCGATCGCGATGCCTGGCGGCGCGGCGATCTGTTCGTCGCGGCCTCGAAATCCGGGACGGAATCGGACCCGGAATCCGCGCCGCGGATCCCATCGGTGGCGCCCGAACAGGCCGGTGCACGCCCGGCTGAACCCGCGCGCGACACGCTGTTCGTCGGCCGGACGGGCGTTCCGAAATGAGTGCCCTCGGCCTCTTTCATTGTCTGCGATTGGACCTGGACCAGGTCGGCCGGGGAGGCGGGATAGGGGCAGCAGGGAAGGGCTTTCCGGGAGGGCGAGATAAAAGCAGCGCCGTCGGCTTGGCTGCAAATGGTTGTAGTAGCTGGCGAATTTACGCCGTCGCCCCGCTTGCCCTGCCGGCGCCCGGCGGCTTTTCTTCAGCTATTTCAACGCCTCAGGCGCTGGCAGTGTGTCGGGAGCCGGCATGATGGGCACCGAGGACGATTTCCGGGTCCGGCCCGGCAAGATCGGCAACCGGGGGGCGCGGCGCCTGCGCTCGCAGAGCCTGGCTGCGCAGGTCAAGCGCGCCGCCGCGCGGGCGGGCCTGGCCAGACGTCCGGGGCGCGCAAGCCATGGTACCGGACGGCTCGGTCGCGGCCGGGCGGCGGCGCTGGTCGGTCGCCGGTCGCCGGCGTCGCGCCGGGTCGTGATCAAGGCGCGGGTGGTGCGCCACCACGGCGCCCATTTCCGCGCCGCGCCGCTGGCCCGGCACATCGCCTATCTCGAACGCGACGGTGTCACCCGCGACGGGCGCGACGCCTGCATGTTCGACGCGCGCGGCGAACAGGCGGACGGCAAGGCCTTTGCTTCGCGCTGCGAGGAGGACCGGCATCATTTCCGCTTCATCGTCTCGCCGGAGGATGCCGGCGAGCTCGCCGACCTGCGCGGCTTCACCCGCGAGCTGATGGACGATGTCGCCCGCGACCTCGGCACCCGGCTCGACTGGGTCGCGGTCGATCACTGGAACACCGACAACCCCCATGTTCATGTCCTGGTGCGCGGTGTCGGCGAGGATGGCCGCGACCTCGTGATCGACCGCGACTATATCGCGCACGGCATGCGCGACCGGGCGGAGGCGCGTGTCACCCTCGAGCTTGGGCCGCGCTCCGCGCAGGAGATCGAGCAGGCCTTGCAGCGCGAAGTCTCGGCGGAGCGCTGGACCGGCCTCGACCGCCAGCTGGGCGCGCGGGCGGACGATCGGGGCGTGGTCGATCTCCGGCCCGAGCAGGGCGGGGCACCGAGCCGGCGAGACCGGTTGCTGACGGGCCGTGCCCAGACGCTCGAGCGCCTCGGGCTCGCGACGCCATCCGGGCCGGGGCGCTGGCAGCTGAAGCCCGGCACGGAAGCGGTGCTGCGCGACCTCGGCGACCGCGGCGACATCATCAGGACGATGCACCGGGCGATGCACGCGGCGGGCCACGCCGTCCATGACAGCCGGCTCGCCATCCATGGCGCGGTACCGGGTGAGGCGGTGCTTGGACGCCTGGTGGATCGCGGGCTGCAGGACGAGTTGGCCGGCACCGCCTGGGCGGTGGTCGATGGCGCGGACGGTCGCCATCATCATCTACGCTTCGCCGATATCGCGCTGACCGGTGACGCGGCGCCAGGCGCGATCGTCGAGCTGCGCCAGTGGCGCGACGCGCGCGGGGCCGATCGCGCGGTGCTCGCGGTACGCAGCGACCTGGCGCTCGACCGGCAGGTCTCGGCGCGGGGCGCGACCTGGCTCGACCGGCAATTGCTCGCCTCGGATTTCATCCCGGCGACGGAAGGTTTCGGGGCGGAGATCCGCGCCGCCATGAGGGCCCGCGAAGACCATCTGGTGCGCGAGGGGCTGGCCGTCCGGCGAGGCGGCACGGTCCGGCTGTCCGCCAATCTGATCGAGACCTTGCGCGCAGCGGAACTGCGCGAAGCCTCTGCCCGCATCGCCGCACGGACCGGCCTGGCACCCCAGGACGCGCTGGCTGGCGCGCCGGTCGCCGGCGTCTATCGCGAGCGCCTCACGCTCGCCTCGGGGCGCTTCGCGATGATCGACAATGGCCTCGGCTTCCAGCTGGTCCCGTGGCGACCGGCGCTCGATGCGCATCTGGGCCAGCATGTCACCGGCACCATCGCCCCGGGCGGCGTCGATTGGGCCCTGGGCCGCCGCCGCGGTCTCGGGCTTTAGGAGGAGAAGTCCATGCAATCCTCGAAGATCCTCTGGGGGCAGGTCTGCGTCGTGCTGGGGATCGTGCTCGCAACGGTCTGGGGCGCGACGCAGTGGACCGCCGCGGCGCTCGGCTATCAGCCAGGGCTCGGGCCGGCCTGGTTCGAGATCCATGGCTATCCCGTCTATCCGCCGCCGGCCTTTTTCTGGTGGTGGTTCAGCTATGACGCCTATGCGCCCGATATCTTTCTGACCGGCGCCTATATCGCCGCGTCGGGCGGGATCGCCTCGGTGATGGTCGCCGTCGCCATGTCGGTCTGGCGGGCCCGCGAGCGCCGGGCGGCCGAGACCTATGGCTCGGCCCGCTGGGCGACGGCGCCCGAAGTCAGGGCGGCCAGACTGCTCGGCGACGATGGCGTCGTGCTTGGCCGGCTTGGCCGCGACTATCTGCGCCATGACGGTCCCGAGCATGTCCTGTGCTTCGCGCCGACCCGCTCGGGCAAGGGCGTTGGCCTGGTCGTGCCCTCGCTGCTGACCTGGGCCGGCTCGGCGATCGTCCACGACATCAAGGGCGAGAACTGGACCCTGACCGCGGGCTTTCGCGCGCGGCTGGGCGCAGTGCTGTTGTTCG
Source organism: Sphingomonas chlorellae (assembly GCF_056485145.1). Taxonomy (NCBI): domain Bacteria; kingdom Pseudomonadati; phylum Pseudomonadota; class Alphaproteobacteria; order Sphingomonadales; family Sphingomonadaceae; genus Sphingomonas; species Sphingomonas chlorellae. Next base: position 57,326 of record NZ_JBQXXM010000007.1, on the reverse strand, counting down.
ACCCGACCAATGCGGCGTCCTCGGCCTATAATCCGCTGCTCGAGGTGCGCCGCGGCGAATGGGAAGTGCGCGACGTGCAGAATGTCGCCGATGTGCTGGTCGATCCCGAAGGGTCGCTCGAGCGGCGCAACCACTGGGAAAAGACCAGCCACGCGCTGCTCGTCGGCGCGATCCTCCACGTCCTCTACGCCGAGCCCGACAAGACGCTTGCCGGGGTGGCTGCCTTCCTGTCCGATCCCAGGAGGCCGATCGAAGCGACGCTGGCTGCGATGATGTCGACAAGGCACCTGGGGGAGGCGGGGGTGCATCCGGTCGTCGCCTCGGCCGCCCGCGAGCTGTTCAACAAGTCCGAGAATGAGCGATCCGGCGTGCTGTCCACCGCCATGTCCTTCCTCGGGCTCTACCGCGATCCGGTGGTCGCGGCGGTCACCAGCCGGTCGGACTGGCGGATCGCCGACCTGGTCGATGGCGTCCGGCCGGCGACGCTCTATCTGGTCGTGCCGCCTTCCGACATCAGCCGCACCAAGCCGCTGATCCGGCTGCTCCTCAACCAGATCGGCCGCCGTCTCACCGAGGAGCTGCGGCCGCGCGCGAAGCGCCACCGCGTGCTGCTGATGCTCGACGAATTCCCGGCGCTCGGCCGGCTCGACTTCTTCGAGTCCGCGCTCGCCTTCATGGCCGGCTATGGCCTCAAGGCATTCCTGATCGCCCAGTCGCTCAACCAGATCGAGAAGGCTTACGGCCCCAACAACGCCATCCTCGACAATTGCCATGTCCGGGTGAGCTTCGCGACCAATGACGAAAGGACGGCCAAGCGCATTTCGGACGCGCTCGGCACCGCGACCGAGATGCGCGCGATGAAGAACTATGCCGGGCACCGGCTTTCGCCTTGGCTCGGCCACCTGATGGTCTCGCGGACCGAGACTGCCCGCGCGCTGCTGACGCCGGGCGAGGTCATGCAGCTGCCGGCCGATGACGAGATCGTGATGGTGGCAGGCGTGCATCCGATCCGCGCCAGCAAGGTGCGCTACTTCCTCGACCGGCGGCTGACCGAGCGTGTCCTCGGCCCGCCGACTCTTGCTTCCGCCAACGACGCGCGCTCCAACGATTGGACCGACATGCCCGCGCCCGCCCGGCCTGCCGCGACCGAGGGCCGGCAAGGACAGGGCGGCGACGCTGCGAATGGCGGTATTCGCCGGGAGCCCGAACTGCCGATCGAGCAGGAGATCGCGCCGCCGGCGCCGGCAGTGCCTCCGGGCGAGTTCGAGTTCGACGATGGCGCTGCCGACGATGCAGCCGGCGCACGCCGGATGGACGTCCGCATGCGGAGTTCGGCGCGGCAGGCATCGCTCGATCCCAAGGACGGGATCGAGCTGTGAGCGGGCTACGCATCAAGCATACCTTTCGCCTGCCCCCTGCCTTGTCGAAGGAGCTGGCCGACTATGCGGCGCGCAAGCGGGTACCCCAGGCGCTGGTCGTGGAGACCGCACTGACCTCGTTCCTGTCGGGCGACAGCGCCGAGCATCTCGAGGCGGTGCTAAGCCGGCGCCTCGACCGGATGACGCGCCAGGCCGACAGGCTCGCCTGGCACGTCGAGCTGGGCAACGAGACCCTGGCATTGTTCGTCCGGTTCTGGCTCGTCAACAATCCGCCGCTGCCGGACACCGCGCTCGCCGCGGCGCAGGCGATGGGTAAGGAACGCTGGGAACGGTTCGTCGAGACCTTGAATCGCCGTATGGAATTCGGGCCCCGGCTGAGAAATGAGATCTCCGAGGATACCGCGCCAAAGGCACCGGGCGGTAGCGCCCGCGTGTGAGGGGCCTTTCGGCCCACCGATATCGAGGTGCTGATCTCCGACGAAGGTGCGTGGTCCCTCGGAGCTTCGGCTCGGTGGCGCATTCTCGACCGAACTGTTCTCGAAGTCACTGGTCGGCAACCCGCCGTGTCAGATCCGATGCGCCTTCAACAAGGAGATCTTCGTCTACGTCAATCACGGCCGGGACGATTAAGGCAGGTCGGGCCGGCGCCAATATCCACCGGTGAACGTCGGAATTCTCCGGTTCCTGGTAGACGCGCGGGCGCGATTTTCCTGTGCACGTATGGGCTTTCCACAAGTGCGGCCTGTTGACGTAGGCCACTGAAACCGCCCACACACTCCGAAGGAGTTGCGCCATCCAACCCCAGCATGGATTTTTAAGCTGGAGTTGCGCCGTGAATAAGTGGCAAGCCCTCGTGCAGATCGTAAAGTCGTTCAACGAGCGAGGATCTACCTTACTCGCTTTCCTGGCCGTATGCGCATTTGTGGTAGTTCCCATCCTAGTGGGCGCGCTCATCACACTGGCCTTTGGCCATGTTCCAGCGATGATCGGCCAGGTCGTCGCGCTTGCGCACTAGCCTGCCCAGGTGACGTTCATGCGAAAAGGGGGGTGGATTGCCGATCGCGCCAGTCTTCAAGTCGCCATGTGATCTTGCCTCGCGGCTGCCGCCGATGATCGCCGAGTTTCTCGATCTGGAGCAGCATCTCAAGCGGCGCTTCCGCGAGGACAGCATCACCGACATCCTGATCGCTTCGCTACTCTCGCTGCCGGGCAGCGATGTCGTGGTGCTGACGCCACCCGAGGCCAAGACAGGTGGTGACTTCGATCTTGTCGTTGTCGATCCGGCTACCGACGATGCCATCCAGTTTCGCATCCAGGCGAAGCGGCTCACGCCCCACGGTCATAACTGGATGATCGGTTCCTACGCGGAACTCGCGCACCCTCACAATAGCGGTAACCAGTCTCGTTTGTTGGTCGGTGGGCTAGGCAGGGAAGCGATCCCGACGATCCCGCTCTACGCCTTCTACAATCCTGCACATGTCTGCACCGCCTCCGGCGACACGGTCTCCGGCATCGAGCTGGCGAGCGGCTGGGAGATCCGTGAGCGCGTAAAGGCGATGGTCCGGGTCAAGCCCAAGCGATTGCCCTTCAAGCGTATCGGCTCGCTTCAGCCGCTCTTCTTTCCGCTTTCGACGATCCTCTGCCCGCCACGCCCTGGCGGCGGCCCGGAGATACCCTTGCCCGCCGAGGTGCGAGCTTCGGTTGAAGGCGCAATCGAGTCGCGCAGCGGACTGGCGGGCTACGGCCAAACGCTGCGCATCCCGACCGCTTCCGAGCTGCGGGCACTCGGCGGACTGCAGACCGCCAATCGCACATTTCGAGAAACCCAGCCCCAATCCGACGCGCCTCAGATCCCTGCAATCATTCGAACGGCGATAGAGCGTCGCGGCGAAAGGATCGTGCCGGCACGGGTGAAGCGCCCGCGGGTGGTTCTGATCTCTGGCAATGGTCCAGGCGATGCATAGCGCCGGATCGGAGGCAATCATCGGCTTGGAGCCGCCGCGATCGAGTGTGTAAGCTGCCGGTCAATCTGCAGGACTGGACGCGCCAATGGGTTCGATGAAGGACCTCCATATCGAGACCATGGGACTGACCCATGAATGGCTCGAGCTGATCGCCGAGATTTTGAGCCAGCCGAATGTCGGCCAGGCCCATGTCCTTCAGCCCGACGAAGAGCCCGACGATGAGGACCTCTGGGAGGAACTGCGTTTCATCCCGGACCTGTCCTTCACGCCGGCGGGTGAAGATGCGCCCTGGGCGATCGAGTTCAAGATGTTTCGCTGGCAGACGGACTGGCGCCGCCGGATTGTCGATGCCATCGCCCATATGCGCCATATCGTTCAACAGGGACGCTTCGCCCGTGGAATCGTTCTCGTCTCGTTCGACCTCACCGAGGAAGCGCTGGAAGAACTCCAGGCACAAGCCGAACCCTCAATCGAAATCTGGTCGCTCAATCGCCTTCAGACCTTGGCGAGCGCCAGCGCCGAGCTCGACGAGAAGCTGGATGTGCTCGCCATCGATACCGTCATGGAATGGTCGTCGGCACCCGCGCGTGTGGGCCCGCTTGCGCAGTCTCCCAAAGCGGCCGGGCGCGAAGTGCCGGAGGATCTCTTCAGCACCACCCCGATTTCCAATCGGGCACCGGCAACGACTCAGGCTGGTGTCGCCGACCTGCAGCTCCCTCCCGGCGCGGTGATTGCGGCGAGGTTGCGCGCGACGCCTGCCGGGCCCGCGGGCTGGCAAGCCTATGAGGCTGGCTGTGCCGATGCCGTGAAGTTTCTGTTCGGCAAGGAATTGCACCGGCCCACGCAGCAGCAGCGAAGCGGCGGCGGTCATCATCGCATGGACCTGATCTGCCGTATCCGATCGGTCGGCAGTTCCTTCTGGTCCATGATCGAATCCGATTTCTCGACCCGCTACGTCGTGTTCGAAGCGAAGAATTCAGCGAACCCGATCGGCCAGGACGAAATCGAACTCACCGCCAAATATTTGTTCGATAAGGGGCTGCGCACAGTCGCGATCATTTTTGCCCGGGAGGGCAGCACGGACAATGCGCGCGTCGCCGCCGAGCAGACCCTACGCGATCGCGGGACGCTCGTGCTCGCGATCAGCATGGCCGAACTCTGCGCCATGCTCGAAGGAGCGGATGCCGGGGATCCGCCTGAGAATATCATGTTCGAGAAACTCGATGATTTTCTCATGAGCATGGGACGATAAACCTAGGGAGGTGTTCGTTTCGGGTTCAGTTTGCGGCGAGACGGTCGTCGATCTGACGTAGCCGGCGACGAAGCTGATCGAGTTCCTGGTTACGTGCGTCAAGCAAGGCACGAACCGCCTTGCTTAACTCCCACATTAGGTCGGGCACCTTCGTCTCGGCTTCGGCTCCCTCGGCCTCCATCTTGGCGATGTCGTCAGGGCCCAGATCATGCTCCTCCGCGTCCACCGAATGCGGTGCGACAATGGCGTCCAGCGCAGCAATCAAGGTCTCCGACGCCTTGATGATCTTCTGCTTGATCGCCTCGATGCTTTCGACATCCAGCCGGCTTGCCGCCACCGACGCGAAACTGTTCTTGGCCATCGACAAGGTTCCCGACCAGTGATGCGCGGCCTCTGGCGTGATCTCGATTTCTTCGTCCTCAATGGGTTCGAGATCATGTCGGGCATCGCTGAGGAAGGCCGTGATGGCCGCAGGCATGTTGTCACGCGACCATTCGGCATCCCTTATCCGGGCGACTGAGGCGTCGCGCACCATGGCGTCGGTCTGAATCTCCATGCGGTTGAGCTGCCGCCAGACCGGACGAACCGCGACCCATGCCGCCCCCAGCGCGATGAAGCTGCCGATCAGCGTTTGCCATTCCCGGATCAACCCGATCACGTCAAACCGCTCCCACAATGTCAGCAAGCAGAATGCGATCACCACGGCGATCAGCTTCAGAGCCGCGATCAGCATTCGACAAAGATTCCTCCGAACAGATGTGTTTTTGGCCGTCGGCTCTGTCTACGCCCAGTGATTCGTTTGATTCCAGAAGAGAATTGCCGATCGAGCGCCGCCCGGAGCCCGGGTGATCTAGCCTGGCCTTTCTTTATCGACGCCAGGGTACGACGGCATGAAGTTCTTGTTGCCTAAAGAGATTTTGCTGCCTCCTTAGTCGCCCCTGTCGTCGGCCGATCGTTGCGCCGGCTCCAGAACAGGGTGACCCGCATGACCGTATCGCCAGCCCGTTCCGAAGCTTCGCGCCGCGGCGCGAAGATGCTGCGGACCGCGCTTGGCGCGTCCATCGCTGCCTGGCTCGACGACCGCGAGATCGTCGAGATCATGCTCAATCCGGACGGACGGCTTTGGGTGGATCGCCTCGGATCGGGTCTTGCCGATACCGGCATGACGGTGTTGGCGGCCGATGGTGAGCGCATCATTCGGCTGGTCGCGCATCATGTCGGCAGCGAGGTCCATGCCTGGGCGCCGCGCGTGTCGGCGGAACTGCCCGAGACCGGCGAGCGCTTCGAGGGGCTGCTGCCGCCGGTGGTGACCGGTCCGGCCTTCGCGATCCGCAAGCCTGCGGTCGCCGTCTTCACGCTCGACGACTATGTCGCGACCGGGATCATGTCGCCCGGTCAGTGCGCGGCGCTGCGCGCCGGCGTCGCCGGGCGGGAGAATATTCTTGTCGCCGGTGGGACCGGGACCGGCAAGACCACGCTGACCAATGCGCTTCTGGCCGAGATCGCCGAAAGCAACGACCGCATCGTCTTGATCGAGGATACCCGGGAGCTCCAGTGCACCGCGCCCAACCTGGTCGCGATGCGGACCAAGGAGGGCGCGGCCTCCCTGACCGAGCTGGTGCGCTCGTCGCTGCGCCTGCGTCCGGACCGTATCCCGATCGGCGAGGTGCGGGGCGCCGAGGCGCTCGACCTGCTCAAGGCATGGGGCACCGGCCATCCCGGCGGCTTCGGGACCATCCATGCCGGCTCCGCCCTCGGCGCGCTGCGCCGCCTCGAGCAGCTGATCCAGGAAGCCGTCACCACGGTCCAGCGGCCACTGATCGCCGAGACGATCGGCCTGATCGCCGTCCTCGTCCGCGACAGCACCGGCCGCCGCCTCGCCGAGCTCGCCCGCGTCGAGGGTCTCGAGCCCTCAGGCGAATACCGCCTTCACTTCCTCGCCAACGGAGACCCCGTATGAACCGCCCGCCGTTATCTGTTCGCCTGCGCCTCGCGGCTTTTGCTTCCAGCACGCTCACCGCACTCTGCGCTGCACCGGCCCATGCCTCGGGCTCCTCCATGCCCTGGGAGACGCCGCTCCAGTCGATCCTCGAGAGCATCGAGGGGCCTGTCGCCAAGATCGTCGCGGTGATCATCATCATCACCACCGGCCTGACGCTCGCCTTCGGCGAGACCTCGGGCGGCTTCCGCCGGCTGATCCAGATCGTGTTCGGGCTGAGTATCGCCTTTGCCGCCAGCTCCTTCTTCCTGAGCTTCTTCAGCTTCGGCGGCGGGGCGCTGGTCTGATGGAAACGCTCGATCCCGGCGCGGCCATCCCCGGCTATTTCGCCCCCGTGCACCGGGCGCTGACCGAGCAGATCCTGCTTGGCGGCGCCCCGCGCTCGGTCGCGATCGTCAACGGCACCCTGGCCGGTGCCGTCGGTCTCGGCCTGCGCCTCTGGCTGGTCGGGCTGCTCCTCTGGGCGGTCGGCCATGCAGCGGCTGTCTGGGCGGCGCGCCGCGATCCCCAGTTCCTCGAGGTCGGGCGGCGGCACCTGCGCTATCCCGCCTATCTGCGCGCGTGAGGCGGCCATGATGTCGCTTCGCGAATATCGCCCCCGTGGTGCTGCCCTTGCCGATTATCTGCCCTGGGCCGCGTTGATCGCGCCCGGTGTGGTGCTGAACAAGGACGGTTCCCTCCAGCGCTCCGCTGCGATCCGCGGCCCCGACCTGGATTCCGCGACACCGGCCGAGCTGGTCGCGACCACGGGCAGGCTGAATGGCGCGCTGCGCCGCCTGGGCTCGGGCTGGGCGATCTTCGTCGAGGCGCAGCGCGTGCCGGCACAGGACTATCCGCGCAACCGCTTCCCGGACCCGGTATCGGCGCTGGTCGACCGGGAACGCCGCGAGCAGTTCGCCGAGGAAGGTGCGCACTATGAGAGCGCCTATTTCCTGACCCTGCAATGGATGCCACCCGCCGAGGACGCCGCTCGGGCGGAGAGCCTGTTGTATGAAGGGCGGTCTCGAACCGGCGTCGATCCGAACGAGCTGCTCGCGAGCTTCGTCGATCGCAGTGCGCGGTTGCTTCAGCTTCTTGAAGGGTTCGTGCCGGAAGCGCGCTGGCTGGGTGACGCCGAGACGCTCACCTATCTCCATTCGACAGTCTCGACCCAGCGCCAGCGCGTCCGCGTCCCCGAGACGCCAATGTATCTCGACGCGATCCTCGCGGTCGAACCGCTGGTCGGTGGTCTCGAGCCGCGGCTGGGCGGGCAGCATTTGCGGACGCTGACCGTCACCGGCTTTCCCACCGCGACCTTTCCGGGGTTGCTCGACGATCTCAACCGGCTGGCATTCCCCTATCGCTGGGTCACGCGCGCGATCACGCTCGATAAGACCGACGCGACCAAGCTGCTCGCACGGATCCGGCGGCAATGGTTCGCCAAGCGCAAGTCGATCGCGGCCATCCTCAAGGAGGTGATGACCAACGAGGCATCGGTGCTGCTCGACAGCGACGCCGCGAACAAGGCGGGCGATGCCGATCTCGCCTTGCAGGAGCTGGGCAGCGATCTGGTCGGCCAGGCCTATGTCACGGCGACGGTCACCGTCTGGGACGCGGACCCCGGCCTCGCGGCCGAGAAGCTGCGCCTGGTCGAGAAAGTGATCCAGGGCCGCGACTTCACCGTGATCGCCGAGGGCATGAACGCCGTCGAGGCTTGGCTCGGCAGCCTGCCAGGGCACGTCTATGCAAATGTCCGCCAGCCGCCGGTCTCGACGCTGAACCTCGCGCACATGGTGCCGCTGTCGGCGGTTTGGGCAGGGCCGGCGCAGGATGAGCATTTCGCAGCACCTCCGCTGTTCTTCGCGCGCACCGAGGGATCGACGCCCTTTCGTTTCTCGCTGCATGTCGGCGATGTCGGCCACACGCTGGTCGTCGGCCCGACCGGTGCGGGCAAGTCCGTGCTCCTCGCGCTGATGGCGATGCAGTTCCGCCGCTATGCGGAGGCGCAGGTGTTCGCCTTCGACTTCGGTGGTTCGATCCGCGCCGCCGCCCTGGCAATGGGCGGCGACTGGCAGGATCTGGGCGCAGCCTCCGCCCGGGGCGGGGAGGGCGGGGTTCGGCTCCAGCCGCTCGCGCGCATCGACGACTTGGCGGAGCGCAGCTGGGCTGCCGAATGGCTCGCCGCCATCCTCGCCGCCGAGGGGGTGGCAGTCGATCCGCAGGCCAAGGAACATCTCTGGGCGGCCCTGGGGTCGCTCTCCTCCGCACCCATCGCGGAGCGTACGCTCACCGGGCTCGCCGTCCTGCTCCAGTCGCAGCCGCTCAAGCAGGCGCTCGCGCCCTATTGCGTTGGCGGGCCGCACGGCCAGCTGCTCGACGCCGAGAGCGAGCATCTCGGCGAGGCGCGCGTCCAGGCCTTCGAGACCGAGGGCCTGATCGGCAGCGCCGCGGCCCCGGCGGTGCTGTCCTATCTCTTCCACCGGATCGAGGCGCATCTCGACGGCGCGCCGACGCTGCTCGTCATCGACGAGGGCTGGCTCGTTCTCGACAGCCCGGCCTTTGCCGGACAGCTGCGCGAGTGGCTGAAGACGCTGCGCAAGAAGAACGCCAGCGTCGTCTTCGCGACGCAGAGCCTGGCCGATATCGAGACCTCGGCGATCGCGCCGGCGATCGTGGAGAGCTGCCCGACCCGGATATTCCTGCCGAACGAGCGTGCCTTCGAGCCGCAGATCGCCGGCATCTATCGGCGCTTCGGATTGAACGACCGCCAGATCGAGATCCTCGCCAGGGCTACCCCCAAGCGCGACTATTACTGCCAGTCGCGCCGCGGCAACCGCCTCTTCGATCTCGGGTTGGGCGAAGTGGCGCTCGCCTTTGCCGCTGCCTCCTCGCGTACCGACCAGCGCCAGATCGCCGACCTTCTCGAGGCCCATGGCCGCGCGGGCTTTGCGGCTGCGTGGCTGCGCGCCCGCGGCCTCGACTGGGCCGCGGACCTTCTTCCCCTTGCCGACCAGGAGTGACTGTCATGCGTACCCCCCTGTTCCGCCGTGCCGCGCTTTCCACTGTGGCGGCGCTGCTCATCGCCGGCACCGCCGCGCCGGCGTACGCCCAGTTCGGCGGGATCGTCTATGATCCCAGCAACTATTCGCAGAATGTGCTGACCGCGGCGCGGACGCTGGAGCAGATCAACAACCAGATCCGCTCGCTTCAGAACGAAGCCCAGGGGCTCGTCAACGACGCGAAGAACCTGGCCTCCCTGCCATTCTCCTCGCTCGCCGAGCTCCAGGCCCAGCTGCGCCAGACCCAGCAGCTGCTCGGGGGCGCCCAGCGTATCGCCTATTCGGTCCAGTCGATCGACCAGGCCTTCGACACCCGCTACCGCCCGGCCAGCATGTCCGGTTCGGACAAGGCCCTGGTCGACAATGCCCGTGCACGCTGGGAAGACAGCGTCGCCGCGTTCGAGGATGCGCTCAAGCTGCAGGCCGGCATCGTCGGAAATATCGAGGGCTCGCGCGACGCCATGGACCGGCTGGTCGGCTCGAGCCAGTCCGCATCGGGCGCGTTGCAGGCGACCCAGGCGGGCAATCAGCTCCTCGCCCTTCAGGCGCGTCAGCTCGCCGACCTGACGGCCCTGCTGGCGGCGCAGGGACGGGCGCAGGCACTGGAAGCCTCGCAGCGCGCCGCCGCGCAGGATCAGGCGCGCGAACAGCTCCGCCGCTTCCTGGCTCCGGGAACCGGCTACCAGCCGGGCACCGCTCGGATGTTCCACAATTGAGGCCGCGGCGATGGGCATCCGCACCTCCGCGCGCATCGGCGCCTTTGCCTGTCTGGGTGTAGCACTGGGCCTCGCGGCGCTGACGCTGCGCGGCGTCGCTAGGCCCGTTGCCCTCGAGCCCATGCCGGCCGAGACCGCGGCGCCTGTCGACCCGCTGCAGGCGCGGTTGCTGCAATGCCAGCTGGCCGGTGAGGCAGCCGGTTCCGATCGAGGCTGCCTTGCTGCCTGGGCGGAGAACCGGCGGCGCTTCCTGGGGCTCGGCCATGCGCGACCGGTCGAGCCCAGCCCGGCGGGAACTGTGGGGGCGGATGCCGTCGGCCGTATCGACCGGCCGAGGGCGGACGACCTTTCCAAGGAGCATTGAACCATGGGCGGCACGGGCGTCATCGACCGGTTTCTCGAGGTCTTCACGCGCTACATCGATAGCGGGTTCGGGCTGCTGCAAGGCGAGGTCGCCTTCGTCGCGACGACGCTGATCGTCATCGACGTGACGCTGGCCGCCCTGTTCTGGACCTTCGGAGAGGGGGACGACATCCTTGCCCGGCTGGTCAAGAAGACCCTCTTCGTCGGCATCTTCGCTTATATCATCGGCAACTGGAACGCGCTCGCCAGGATCGTGTTCGAGAGCTTCGCCGGCCTGGGCCTCAAGGCCTCGGGTACCGGCTTCACCGCGGCGGAACTGCTCCAGCCGGGCCGCGTCGCCCAGGTCGGGCTCGATGCGGGGCGCCCGATCCTGGAGTCCATCTCCGGGCTGATGGGCTATATCAGCTTCTTCGAGAACTTCATCCAGATCGCCGTCCTGCTGTTCGCCTGGGTGATCGTGCTGCTCGCCTTCTTCGTGCTGGCGGTGCAGCTCTTCGTAACGCTCATCGAATTCAAGCTGACGGTGCTGTGCGGGTTCGTGCTGATCCCGTTCGGCCTGTTCGGCAAGACGGCCTTCATGGCCGAGCGTGTCCTCGGCAATGTGGTCTCCTCCGGCATCAAGGTGCTGGTATTGGCCGTGATCGTCGGAATCGGATCGACGCTCTTCTCCGAATTCACCAGCGCGATCGGCAACGCCCAGCCGACGATCGAGGACGCCATGGCGATCATGCTCGGCGCGCTCTGCCTGCTGGGCTTGGGCATTTTCGGTCCCGGCATCGCCAGCGGCATCGTCTCGGGCGGCCCGCAGCTTGGCGCCGGGGCGGCCGCAGGCACGGCGCTCGCAGCGGGCGGTGTCATGGCGGCCGGCGCCGCGATGGGCGGGGCGGCGCTTGGCGGCGCCGGCACGGCGCTCGCCGGTGCAGGGCGGACGGTCAGCTCGGCAGCCGGCGCCTACCGCGCGGGTGCCGCGGGCAAGTCGGGGATGAGCGCGGTTGCGTCCGGCCTGGGCAATGTCGGGCGCAGCGCGGCGGGCGGCGCGATGTCGCCGTTGCGCCGTTCTGCGGGAGCCGTGGCAGCCAAACCCGCCGAGGCCAAGGCCTCCTCGACACCGGCAGCAACGCCGGCGCCAGTTGAGCGGGATACCGGCGGTGTGCCCAGGCCCGTCACCGGAGCCGGACCGATTGCGCGCGATAGCGGCGGTGTCCCGGTGCCGGCCGTCAGTGCTGAAGCCGCGCCACCCCCGGCGCCGGAGGCAGTGCCGGCCGGGAGCGAGCCCTCGGGCAGCGCGCCCGAGCGTGCGGCGGCGCCGGGCTGGGCGCGGTCGATGCGGCGCAGCCAGGCCATCACCCATGGTGCCGGCGTCGCCGCGCACACCCTGCACGGCGGGGACAGCCGCGGCGCCGGCGCTTCCGTCAGCGTGACCGACAAGGAGTAGCCTCATGTTTCGACGATCCACCGCCCGATACGGCACGACACCTGCGCCGGAGACTGTCTACCAGCGCGCCGGGCAGGTCTGGGACGATCGCATCGGGGCGTCCAGGGTCCAGGCCCGCAACTGGCGGCTGGCCTGCTTCGGCGCGATCGGCGTTTCGACGATCCTGGCCGGCGGCCTGATCTGGGAAGCCTCGCGCGGGACGATCACGCCCTGGGTGGTCCAGGTCGACAAGCTCGGCGAAGCCCAGGCGGTAGCGCCGGCCGAGGCGGGCTTCCGTCCGAGCGACCCGCAGATCGCATTCCATCTCGCGCGCTTCATCGAGAATGTCCGGAGCGTGCCCGCGGACCCTGTCGTCCTGCGCCAGAACTGGCTTCGGGCCTATGATTTCACCACCGCCAAGGGCGCGCTGGTGCTGAATGACCATGCCCGGACCAACGACCCCTTCGCCCTGATCGGCAAGGTGCAGGTCGCGGTCGATGTGTCGAGCGTGATCCGCGCATCGGACAACAGCTTCCGCATCTCCTGGACCGAGCGTCGCTACCAGGACGGCAGCCTCGCCGCGACCGAGCGCTGGTCGGCGATCGTCACCGTGGTCGTGCAGCCGCCGCGCACACCCGATGCGATCCGTAGGAACCCGCTCGGCGTGTTCGTCAACGCCCTCAACTGGTCGAAGGAGCTTTCGCAATGACGTGCTCGCGCCTTGCTATTTTCTGCTCGCCGCTTCTGGTGGCGGCGCTGCCGCTCGCCGGCTGCGCGACCTCCCATGCCCAAGCTGGGACCCGGGACCTCGCCACCGCGCCCGCTGCCGTCCCGGCGGCGGACCCGGCGCCGCGCGTGGAAATCGTGCGTGTCCCGGAACCCTTGCCGCTGCCGGGGCAGCTCAAGCCGGCACCGCAACCGCCGGCCGAGCCCGGCGATCCCAAGGCGCGGATCGGCAATGCCAACGCGGCCGCCCGCGTGCAGCCCGCGCGCGACGGCTTTCTGAACGCGATCCAGCAATATCCCTGGGCGGACGGCGCGCTCTATCAGCTCTACGCGGCGCCAGGCCAGGTCACCGATATCGCCCTGCAGGAAGGGGAGCAGCTCGTCGGGCCGGGACCGGTCGCGGCAGGCGATACCGTTCGCTGGATCATTGGCGACACGCTGAGCGGCACCGGGCCGGCGCAGCGCGTCCATATTCTGGTGAAGCCGACCCGCGCCGGGCTGGTCACCAACCTGGTGATCAATACCGACCGCCGGACCTACCACATCGAGCTACGCTCCACGCCCGACACCTATATGGCGTCGCTGTCCTGGACCTATCCCCAGGACGCGCTGATCGCGCTCGCCGCCCGCATCCGGGAGAGCGGGGCGGCCGCACCCGCTGTCCCCGGTGTCGATCTGGATGCGCTCAACTTCCGCTACCGGATCGAGGGTGACCGCGTCGCATGGCGTCCGCTCCGCGCCTTCGACGACGGTCGGCAGGTATTCGTCGAGCTGCCTGCGGGCATCCGGCAGACCGACCTGCCGCCGCTCTTCGTGCTCGGTGCGAAGGGGCAGGGTGAGCTCGTGAACTACCGGCTGCGGGGGCGCTACCTGGTCATCGATCGGCTGTTCGCAGCCGCTGAACTCCGGCTCGCCTCTGGCAAGTCGGAGCGCCGCGTCCGGGTCCTGCGCGAAAACGGCCTGCCGCAGGAGAAGTCCCGATGAGCGGCCAGGATGACACGAGCCCCGTGGGACCAGAGGACCTCCGGCTGCGCGGCGATCCGCCCCGCGTGATGCGGCTTTCGCGAAAGACGCTGGCCGCCGTTGGCCTTGTCGTCACGGCCGCTATTGGCGGCGCGATCCTCTTTGCGCTCCAGCCCAGTGCCTCCAAGGCCCCGGCCGAACTGTACGAGACTGCGAATCGCCCAGGGGGGGATGGCCTCGCCGAAGGCCCAAGGGACTATGCGCAGGTGCCCAAGCTCGGCCCCCCGCTTCCAGGCGATCTCGGCCGGCCGATCCTTTCCGCCCAGCAGCGCGGCACCGAAGACTCGCCGCCGCCGATCGAGGATGGCAGGTCGGGCGCCGCGCCGGGCCCGACCCGTGCCGATGCTGCGCGCGAACGCCTCGCCCAGGAGCGCGATGCGGCCCGGACGAGCAAGATGTTCCTGGGGGGGGAGGGCGGCGCGCGCGGTCCGGGCGTCGCGCCGGCGACATCCAGCCCGGCCGCCGGTACCCTGGCGGCAGCCAGCACGCCCGCCGGAGCCGCCGCCCAGCCTGCGAATGGGGAACCGGACACGAAGCGCGCATTCCTGCGCGGCGATGGGATCCGCCCGACCGCGAGTGCCTTTCGCCTCGAGCGCCCGACATCGCCTTATGTCGTCCAGGCCGGGAGCGTGGTCTCCGCCGCGCTGATCACCGGGATCCGGTCCGACTTGCCCGGCACCATCACGGCACAGGTCACGCAGAACGTCTTCGACAGCGTGACCGGCAGCCACCTGCTCATACCGCAAGGCAGCCGTCTCATCGGCGAATATGATTCGCAGATATCCTTTGGTCAGAACCGCGTGCTCCTGGCCTGGGACAGGCTGATCCTGCCCGACGGGCGGTCAATCCAGCTCGATCGTCTTCCGGGCGCCGACGCCGCCGGGCGATCCGGGCTGCAGGACCGGGTGGATCAGCACTGGGGTGGGATGCTGCGCGCCGCGCTCATTTCGACCTTGCTGAGCGTCGGCACCGAGGTGGGCGCTGCGGATGACGACGAACTGATCCGCGCGCTTCGCCGGGGAGGCTCGGATTCAATCGCACGGACGGGCCAGGATCTTGTCCGCCGGCAGATGAACGTGCAGCCCACCCTCACGATCCGGCCCGGCTTCCAGCTCCGCGTCATCGTCACGCGTGATCTGGTGCTCGAACCCTCGGGGAGTCTCCAATGAATCTCAAGCTCGGTCCGCTGGCCGACGACAAGCCGGTAAAGCTCAGCATCGATATACCGGCCGACGTCTATCGCGACCTCACCGCCTATGCCGAGGCGCATGCCGCGGCCACAGGCCAGCCTTTGCAGGGACCCGCCAAGCTGATCGTGCCGATGCTCAGCCATTTCATGGCGACCGACCGCGAGTTCGCGCGGGTGCGACGCGAACTGCCCGCCAAGACCGGGTAGCGACCCATCCGTCCGCGCCGCCTTCAGCCCCCTGGCGGCGCGGCGCGGGAAGGGCCGTCATGTCTCCCCCCGGCATGATGGCCCTTCAAGCGCTCCGTTCGGCAGCGCGATGCCTTGCCGTTTCGCCAGCATCTCCAGAAAGCTTCGGAGCGCGGCGCTGCGATTGTCCCTGCGCCAATGCGCGCGATATTCGATGCCGGTCTGCCCAAAGGCGTCATGGACCGCGCGCATTACGCACGGGATGCCGGACGGTGGTGGGGTCCCAGCCAGCAGGACGATGCTCTCTCCACTGGCAAAGGCGGGCAGATTGTCCCGTCGCACATGCTGCACGATGACCGTCGGGCGGTGCCCGGGACCGGAAAGCCTGGATCGTACGATATCGCCCAGGTCGGGGCCCGGGTCGTCGGCGCTGACCACGAAGCGCTGGGATCGCAAATCGGTCCAGTAGAGCCGGTCGCGATCGGCGAGAGCGTGATCGCTGGCGATGCAAAGGACCACCGGCTCATACCAGAGCGGGATCGAGGCCAGGTCCGCCCGGTCGCAAAGGCCGGCCAGCACCGCGAGGTCCAGCTCCTCGCGCTCAAGCGCACGCGTGAGATGCGCACGGCCGCGCTCGCGCGCCGCGACATCGACCGAAGGATGAGCTTCCCGGAACGAATGGAACAGAGCGGAGAGCTCGCCGCTGTGGAGCGAGCCCTGGAAGCCGAACCGGAGAAGCTTCCCGCCATCCCGCGCGATGACGCTGCAGTGCTGATCGAGCGCTTCAACGTCGCGCACGATGCGGCGTGCGCTGCGCAGAAAGCCTTCGCCCGTGTTGGTGGGCACGACTCCGTGCGTCGATCGGCGGAACAGCGGCAGGCCGACGCGATCCTCCAGATAGTGGATATGCCTGCTCAGCGTCGATTGCTTCATGCCGAACTGCTCGGCAGCGCGGGTGAAGCTTCCGGTTTCGGCGGCGGCTAGCGCGTAGCGCAGGAGATATATCTCGATCATCCATGCTCTCCGGGTGCGCCCGTGCCGCTATCCGCGCGAAGCGCTGCCGCATCATCGGTCTGGCGACCGAATTCGGCTATTCCGAGAAATGGGGGTGGAACGCGGTGGGCCAGTGGCGCGCACACTGCGCCTTCTGGCGAAGGCGACAGGGTGCGCAGCGCTTCTGTTTCCGCGTGGCACACTTGCGACGGCCGGAAGTCACGGCGGCGGCTGGCCCCCAGGCCCGCGCGCACGCCGCCGCGCCGGCCGGCCTCTGCAAGAGTGCGTTCCTGGCTGGGCGCCGGACGGCGTCTGGGAGCGCTGGCGACACACCCCGAGGCCCGGCGCGACCCCTGGAATTTGCGGCTGACCTGCGCGCGGGGAATAGGCTTGATGCGCGAACGAGACGGGCCGGGGCCGAGATCGACATGCCGGGGTCAAACGCTTGGAAATGCGAGAACCTGCTCCGAAATGGTTGAGATTCAGCCTCTTTGTGATTGGCTTGCCTTTTCGACTGTTCCAACTCTAGTCTTGGTTGCGCCGTGAAAAGTCCGGCGCGGAGGCGTGAGAACCTTCTAGTGACCCTTTTCCAGGCAACGCGTTGCCGGGTGGCTGATGCGCATGTCCAAGCCGTTCGCGGCTAAAGGCATCAGCGCGAGCCCACTAGCTTGTTCTCAACACCCGGCTTCCTGCCGGTCCGCCTCGTCACCCGAGAGGCCGGACCGTGGAAGATTGCCGCTCCTGCATGTTTGAAGGCCAGGACCGCCGAGAGGTCGCGCGTTGACGCGGCCCGCGCCACTGCCGGATGACGGGGTTCCCGGTCGGGACGCCTGCCAGGGGGACGAGCCCGCCGTATCGCTCGAGCTGCTTTACCGCAACGAGCGCCACTCGCTCGTCCGCTTCTTCACCCGGCATCGCGCCAACCCGGAAGATGCTCGCGACTTGACGCAGGAGGCGTTCCTGCGGCTCGCGCGGGTCGAGGTGACGCGCGGCAGCGCCCTCGCCCGACCCCAGGCCTATCTGCGCCAGATCGCCAAGAATCTGCTGCGCGACCGTGCGAAGGCGGCGTTCAGGCGCTCCGAGCCGCTGCATGCTTCCTTCGACGAAGAAACCATTTCGGCTGCAAATGAGGTGGAGCGATTGGAGGCGCGCGATGGTCTCAATCGGCTGGAGGCTGCTATGGCCCGGATGAAGCCGAAGACACGGGAGATTTTCTTGGCGCACCGACTGGACGGCATGAGCTATGCCGAAATCGCCGAAGTGACGGGCATGTCGGTCAGCGGCGTCGAGAAGCAGATGATCCGCGCCATCGCGCAGCTCACGCGGCTGGCGGACGGCTTCTGATGACAGGACCAGGCGGGACGCCGCGTCCCAGCGCCAAGACACGGCAGGAAGCCGCCGAATGGTTCGGGCGCCTGCGCGGACCCGATGGCGACCGGCTCAAGCCGGCCTTCGAGCAATGGCGTGCCGCCGATCCGTCCCATGTCACGGCCTATGGCGAGGTTGAGGCGATGTGGCGCCGGAGCGCCGGGCTGGCCGGCACCGAAACCGGGCGCAACCGCCAGCTCCCGCGCAGGCGGCGGCTGTTCGAATTCCCCATGGCCCGGCCGGCATTGGCGGCACTGGCGCTGGTGGTCGCCGCCGCGCTGGGGTTCGCCTTGCTGGGCACACCGGCGACGAAGGTGCCGACCCTGGCGGGAGGCGGTCCGTCGCTCACCACGCGGATCGGCGAGATCCGCATGCTGAAGCTCGAGGATGGATCCAGCGTCACGCTCGATACCGACAGCGCCATCGAGATCCACATGACCGACGCCGGGCGGGTTGTTCGCCTGCTGCATGGCCGCGCCCGCTTCGACGTGGCTCCCGATGCCGCCCGGCCGTTCCGGGTCGAGGCCGGCGGTCGTACCGTCACGGCGATGGCGACGCTGTTCGACGTGGACTTTGCGCCCCAAGGCGTGCGCGTGAGCCTGCTGCGCGGCGTCGTCGACGTCTCGGGCAGCGCGCAGCCGGGCGGGTCGGCTCCGGTCACGCGCCTTGCCGTCGGCGAGTGCCTCAGCGACCTTGGCCAAGGGCCGCGCGTCACCAAGTCGCCCCAGGGCGCCGATCAATGGGTCTCGGGCATGCTGAGCTTCGACCGCGTCCCCCTCGGTCAGGTTCTTGATCAGACCAATCGCTATTCGGCGCGCAAGATCCGCCTTGGCTCGGACGCGCTCGCTTCGCTTCGCGTGACCGGCGCCTTCCGTCCGCTGCCGGTCGAAGCGCTGGCGGCGAGCCTTGCGGCGGCCTTCTCGCTGCGGGTCGAGCGCGCCTCCGACGGGTCCATCCTCCTGCGTAAAGGCTGATTGCCGGCCTCCCGAATAATTTCGGGAGGTAGTCCGCCCCATCGTCGTCAAGCCCCCCAACAGCCGCGACAGCGGCGTTGCAAGGGGAGGATGCGATGAATTTGGGAAGGATCGGGGGGCTCGCACTGGCGGGCGCGGCGCTGTCGCTAGTTGCGCCATCGGCACTCGCACAAGCCGACGGCATGCGCGAGTTCGACGTACCGAGCCAGGATCTTGGGGCGGCGCTCCGGCAGGTCGCGTTGCTGTCGGGCCGGCCGGTCATCGTGCCGAGCGACCTGGTCGCCGGGCTGCGCGCGCCTGCGCTCAAGGGCCGCTATCTCCCCGAGCAGGCGATCGCCCTGCTGTTGCGCGGCAGCGGACTGCATGCCGTGCGCGTCGGCGATACGCTCGTCGTACGCCAGGACGGCAAGGATATCTCGGTCGCGGAGGGGCGGCCGGAGGACGAGGCGAATGGTCCGATCGTTGTGACCGGGACCCGCATCCGCGGCCAGGGGCCTGTGGGCGTGCCCGTGATCAGTCTGGATCGCAAGGCGATGGAAGAGGGCGGCTTCGCCACGACCCAGCAGCTCGTCCAGTCGATCCCGCAGAGCTTCAATGGCGGCGCCAACGAGGGAACGTCCGGCCTGCTCACCGCCGCCGGAAATGGCAATGTCGCGCGGGGCGTCGGCATCAACCTGCGCGGGCTCGGTCAGAACTCGACCCTGCTGCTTCTGAACGGCGACCGGCCGCCGCTCGGCGGTTTTGGCGGCACCTTCGCCGACATCTCGATCATTCCCGCCTCGGTGGTCGAGCGGATCGAGGTCGTGCCGGACGGCGCGTCCGCGATCTATGGCTCGGACGCGGTCGCCGGCGTCGTCAACGTCGTCACGCGCGACCGCTTCCGCGGCGCGGAGACAAGCGCCCGCTTCGGGACGGCGGACGGAGACGCACAGGAATATCAGTTCAGCCAGCTGTTCGGGGCGCGCTGGGCGAACGGCCATGCGATGATCGCCTATGAATTCTACAAGCGCGACAATCTGGCTGCGGCGGACCGGGCCTATGTCACCGAGGACCTGCGGCCGTTCGGCGGTACGGACCGGCGGGGCAATTACTGGAGCCCCGGGACGATCGTTGCGGGCGGCATCAACTATGCCATCCCCGCCGGCCAGAATGGGGTCGGGCTGACCCCCGCCCAGCTGACGCCCGGCACGATCAACCGGGGCGATGGCTGGTACGGCGTCGATATCCTGCCCATGCAGCAGAGGCACTCGGTCTTCTTCTCGCTGGGCCAGGACCTGACCGATGGGCTGCGCTTCTATTTGCGCGGGATGAGCGTCTGGCGCAGCTTCGACCAGGCAGTCCGCACCGGGGTCGACAGCCGTCGTACGGTGCCGGTCACCAATCCGTTCTACGTGGACCCGATCGGCACCCACCAGCCCGTCGGGGTGAACTACAGCTTCACGCGCGACCTGGGAGCCGAGCGCTATCGCGGTCAGGTCCGGGCGTTCGGCGGCACGGCTGGCCTCGAGGCCGATCTCGGATCCTGGCGGCTCGATGTGCATGGCGGCTGGGGCCGCCAGAATGAGCGGTATGATTATCTCAACCGGGTCAACAGCGCGCGCCTTGCGCTGGCCCTGGCAGATACGAGCCCGGCGACCGCCTATAATCTGTTCGGCGACGGCCCTTCGACCAACCCGGCCACGATCGCCTCGATCCGGGGCTATAACAAGAGCGACTATGGCGGCCTGCTATGGTCCGCGACGGTGCGCGCGGACGGTCCGCTACTGCGCTTGCCCGCCGGCGAGGCAAGGCTGGCCGTCGGCGGCGAGTATCGCGAGGACCGCTACCGCGACGGCGACAACATCGCCTACACCTCGACCCTGGCCCCGGTGATGACCGCGCCGACGCCCTTGCCGGGCAAGCGAACCGTCAAGGGCGCCTATGCCGAGCTGTCGATCCCGGTATTCGGCAAGGATGCGCGCATCCCGCTGTTCCAGCGGCTGGACCTCTCCGCGGCGCTACGCACCGAAGACTATAGCGACTTCGGCAGCACGACGAATCCGAAGTTCAGCTTCGCCTGGCAGCCGGTGGGGCCGCTCACGCTGCGCGGCAGCTACGGCAAGTCGTTCCGGGCACCGAGCTTTCCGCAACTGCGGCAGGACCCAGGCTCGACCTTCTACTTCGCCTATCCGCTTCCGGACCCGCAATCCTCTACGGGCACGTCGAACGTCATCGTCCTGCGCGGCAACGACCCCGGCCTCAAGCCCGAGCGCGCCACGACCTGGACGCTGGGCGCGGACCTGCGGACGGGAGGCGTCCGGGCCGGCCTGACCTGGTTCAACGTCGATTACCGGGACCGCATCGCCTCGGTGCAGAGCGCGCTGCTCAGCTTCCTGACGAGTCGCGATGTCTATGCGCCGGTGCTGAGCTTCAATCCCTCGCCGGCGCGTGTCGCCGAGCTGTTCGCTTCGCCCTATTATACCGACCTGAGCGGCCTGCCGAGCACCGCGCCGATCCTCGCGATCGCCGATGCGCGCGTGAAGAATCTCTCCACCGTGAAGCAGTCGGGCCTGGACATGGACCTTGCCTACAGTTTCTCGCTTGGTGGAGGCGAGGCCGAGCTGGGCGCCGTGGCGACCTATATCTTCAAGATCGAGCAGCAGCTTACCGCGACGTCCCGGGCGGTCGATGTCGTCGACACGGTGGGCAACCCGATCGATCTGCACGTCCGCGGGCGTGCGCTGTGGAACAAGGGCGGGCTCGGCATCGCCCTGTTCGCCAACTATGTCGATTCCTACGCCAACCTTACCACGCCCACGCCGCAGCATGTGAAGGGCTGGACGACCTTCGACCTCAATATCGGCTACCGCTTCCAGCAGGAATCCGGACCGCTCAAGGGGCTGCGGATCGCGCTCAACGCATCCAACCTGTTCGACGCCGATCCCCCCTATGTGAGCTATATCGTCGGTACGCTCACCACAGGCTTCGACGCGGAGAATGCAAGTCCGCTCGGCCGCTTCGTGGCGCTGCAGGTCACCAAGTCATGGTGAAGCCGGCCCTATTTGCCTCAGCCGCGCTTCTCCTCTCCTGCGGGACCGCAGCGGCGCACGCAACGCCTGCGGCCTGTCCGGAGCGCCTGTTGCCGCCCTCCCCGGGGACGGCAACAGGCGGACGGCCCATCACCGCCACGGACCTGATCGAGCTGCGCGATTTCGGTCAGATCACGGCCTCGGCCGGGCGCGAGCCCTTCACGCTGTCGCCGGACGGACGCTTCGCTGCGCTGACGCTTCGGCGCGCGGACAGTGCGGACGACACCTATTGCGTCGGTGTCATGCTGGTGCCGCTCGACGGACACTCGGCGCCGCGTCTTGTCGATGTCGGCGGCGAAGTCATCCCCAGCCGCAATGACGTGCATGGTATTGCGGGAATCCCCAGCGGATTGATCCATTCCGCGCCGCCCAGCTGGTCGCCGGACGGCAAGATCTTGGCATTTCTCCGTCGCGACGCCGGCATCACCCAGGTCTGGCGGGTGGGGCTCGACGGCGGTCCCGCGCGGCGCGTCACGGCATTCGCGACCGAAATATTCGGCGTCGCCTGGGCTCGAGATGGCCGCTCGCTGGTGGTCACCACGCGCAAGGGCGTCGATGCGGCGAAGGCGGCGATCGATCGCGAGGGCAGGAGCGGCTATCTGTTCGACGAGCGCTTCTGGACCGTCGCCGACATTCAGCCCCATCCGAGTGCAAGGATATCGACAGAGGCGAATCTGGTGGACGCGGAGACCGGCGCGTCCCGGGTGATCGGTGCCGAGGAAGCGGCGCGGCTGCTGGGAACTCCGCCGGCGCGTCCCGGCGCATCGCGCTCAGCGGTCTCCGCTACAGGCGCGCTTGCCTGGACTGACAGCGAGCGGTCGGACATGCCGCGCGGGCCGGACCTGTTGCGGGCCGAGGTCGGAGGCAGGCGGGTTGCCTGCACCGTTGCCGCCTGTCGGGAATCCATCCTTGGCCTCTGGTGGGTCGATGGGACGACGCTTGTCTTCATGCGGGGCGGTTCGGCGGAAAATGGTGGCAGGACGGCGCTCTACCGCTGGCGCCTGGGTAAAGATGCCCAGCCGGTCAGGCTGTTCGAGACGGAGGATCTGCTCCTCGGCTGCGACGTGGCCGGCGGAGCGATGGTTTGCGCTCGCGAGGCGCTCACCCAGCCGCGCGCGCTGGTCCGGATCGACCCGGCGACGGGACGCATGCTGCCTGTCTTCGACCCGAACCCGGAATTCGCAGCGGTAAACCTCGGCCGCGCGCAGCGCATGCGCTGGACCGACAGCGAAGGGGTCGCGACCTATGGCGACCTTGTGCTGCCGCGCTCGCACAGGCCCGGCGAACGCCATCCGCTGGTGGTGGTGCAATATTGGTCGCGCGGCTTCCTGCGGGGCGGGATCGGCGACGAGTATCCGATCCAGCTGCTCGCCGAGAATGGCTATGCCGTGCTCAGCTTCCAGATGCCGTCTGAATCGGCCGAAGCTGCGGCGGCGCCGGATGGCAATGCGGCCCAGGCAATCAAGGTGCATAACTGGTCCGGGCGGCGGCGCATCTTCTCTGCCCTGGATGCCGGCATCGACGCGGTGATCGGCAAGGGCGTGGTCGATCCGGCGGCGATCGCGATCACGGGAATGAGCGACGGTGCGAGCACGGTCCAGTTCGCGCTCAACAACTCCTCCCGCTTCAAGGCGGCGATCATGAGCGGCTGCTGCGAGGATCCGAGCGCGATCTACATCGTCGGCCCGAGCTATGGTGCCTCCGTTGCCAAGTGGAACTACCCGGCGGCGGGAGAGGATGGGAGGGAATTCTGGCGTGCGCAGTCGCTCGCGGTGAACGCTAACCGCCTGCGGGTACCGCTCCTGGTTCAGGCGGCTGACAATGAGGCCAGGATGGCGGCCGAAGGCTTTTCGGCGCTCAAGAGCCACGGCGTTCCGGTCGAGATGTATGTCTATCCGGACGAATGGCATACCAAGATGCATCCGGCGCACCGCCTTGCCATCTATGCACGCAATCTCGCCTGGCTCGACTTCTGGGTGCGCGGCAAGGAGGCGCACGACCCCGCACGGGCCGCGGAGATTGCGCGTTGGCGTGCGATGCGCGACAAGCAGGCATCAGCCATGGTCCGACCCTGATTTTCCCCTCCATCCCGAGATCCAGGCTTCGATGTCGATCAGGGCCATGATCTCGGGAAGATCCTGGCCGGCGGCGAGGCGTGTGCTCAGAAAGGTCTCGACCGCGGCCCGGTTGACAATGCCCTGCCGGACCAGGGCGCCGTCCAGAACCATCGCGCGTACCAGGGGCAGATTGGCGTCGATCACCCGCTGGACGATGCCGTTGAAGGAGACCTTGGTCCGACGGTCGACGATCGCGGCAGGCAATAGGCCGCGACAGGCTTCGCGGGCAACCGCGCGATTGTTTCCGCCCTGGCACCAAAGCCAGGTCGGGATCGTCATGCAGGTCTCGAAGATCGGCTGCGACATCAGCGGCGCGAGGTAGGGCGCCGTCGCTTCGCGGCCATAGCCTTCAAGATGGTTGTAGATGGCGAGGATCGACCAGAGGTGGCGGCGCTTGCCCGGCGCGATCTCGGTGGGCGCCTCGAGCCAGGGATTTCCGGCCGGCCAGGGCAGGGAGAGCCGGACCTCCGCGGTGACGAACGGGTTGGTCATCGCGCGCGGCATCGGCGATTGGCGCCGCAGCGCGCGGGGAATGGCTGCACGCAGCACGGACCACATGTCCGTTCCCGCGACCTGCGCCATATCCGCGGCGGTGTCGAACAGTCCGCGACCCAGGCCTTCGTGCAGATACCGGTCGACGACGGGCAGCGCCGAATTGAGCAGGCAGAACATGCTGTCGCCGCCGCCGCCTCCCAGGAAGGCGTCCACGCCTTCGGCGCCCCCCATGTCGTGGATTGGCCGGTCCAGCGCTTGCGACAGGATCCGCGCGCAGGGGCGGGGGAGATCGCTCGCGTCGGAGTGCGAGACGACGATCTGTGCCTCGGCTGCCCGCAGCTCGGTAAGCGGCAAGCCCAGATGCTGTGCAACGGCCCTGGCCCAGGGAAGCTCGTTCGGGTCGCCGGGTGCAGGGGCAAAGGTGAGACAGCGCGCGCCCCTATTGCTGGCGAATCCTGCGGCGACGATCGACGAATCGAGCCCACCGGAGATCTCGAGCAGTGGCCTTGAGAAGCAGCTGTTCCAGGCACTCAAGCTACCGGTCAGCGCGTCGCGCAGCGCGGCGGCCGCGCTTTCGATATCGCCGTGCTGGTGTTCGGGCTTGGCAAAGGTCCAGGGCGACCAGGCGCAGAAGCTGCGCGCCTGCCTCTGTCGGATGTGCAAGCCCGTGCCGGGGAGGAGCTCGCTGACGCGGCACAGCGCCGTCCGGGCGGGCCGAAGGTCGCGAAAGACCAGTGCCTGGGCGACGATAGTCCAGTCGATCTCGGGCGCGACCAGGCCGGTGGCGAAGAACAGCGCCGGCTTCGAGGTCAGCAGATGGATGCCGTCGAGCTCGACATGGTAGCAGCCGACGCTTCCCGAAGGATCGCGCAGGACCTCCACCCCGCCTTCGCGGCGCCAGAACCCGACATAGCCGCCCCAGAAGCAGGACCCGGGAAATGCCTCGGCACCGATGTCGAGGCCCTCCATCCGCGTCTCGGTCACGCGGCGGTCGGTGCGTCGGTCGAAGAGATGTCCCCAGACGAGCCCCTTGGCCTCGGGCAAGCGCAGATGCGCGGCGTCCGGATCGCCGAGGATCGTCATGCCGGGCGCATCGACGAGGACGGCGAGACCTTGGCTGCGCAAGCGGGCGACGAGGGCTTCCAGCCTGGGCGGCAGCGGCCCGTCCTGTCCGACCAGCGCGACAAACACCGAGCGGTTCATAGCGCGAGGATCGGAGTGAAGCGGGACACGTGATCGAAACTGTCGTTGAGGATCGCATCGCGGGTTTGGAGCCAGCAATGCGCTTCGAAGGGTCGGGTCGCGATGCCGAACACGAACGCGCTGCCTAGGGCACGGCGGCAGAGCAAATGGTCGAGTGCCAGCGAGTCGAGGAGGCAGTCGCGCGCGATCGGCACCAGGACGCGCGCGCGTTCGAACCGCTCCGCGATCTCGAGCGCCGCCGTGCTGTCCGCGCCGACCGGCAGGCTTCTCAGCGTTCGGCGCGTGACGATGCTTTGAAGCGATGTCGTGCGAAGCCGAAACGAGGCGCCCAGGACGCTGCGTACCGTCTGCCGCGAAGGCCGGCGGCGGCCGCTCGGCGCGAAGCTGGTGATGTCCTCGGGGATCGACACCCGGTTCTTGAGCCCGTTGGTCGGCGCATCATCGCCATCGCGCTGGACACCGGCGCGGCGCAGCAGATCGAGGACGGCGGCTGGTGGGACGCACGCATATTTTCGCTCGAGCCATTCGCGCATACCGTCCGTGGCGGCCGGCGGGATCTGGAAATATCGGTCCTGCCGTATGTCCAGCAGATAGATGCGATCCGTGGAAATGCATGCCGATGCATGCGGTAAGATGCGCCAGAACATGTGCCGTGTGATCCTGCGTCGGTTGAACGCCGGCCCGGCCTGGACCGGGCCGGCGCGCCTGCTCAGTCCTGCGAGAGCGTGTGGCGCGGGATCATCCCGACCACGTCGAAATCGCCGTCATCGGCACCGCGCGTCTCGACGCTTGCGGCGCCGAGATCGAGCAGCTCGGTTTCTTCGTTGAATTCGCGGTCCATGTTCCATCTCCAGGTCGCGGGGTGCGACAGGAGAAGTTTCAGGCGCGGCTGAAGTTATAAGAAGTTTATAATCCGATTATAATGCGCTGCATTCCGCGCCCAGGTCAGCGTGATGGCTTCCTCAGTCCTGAGACAAGCCCTGGACCGGCAGCAGCGAGATGAATTCGATCAGGCCCCAGTCACCGCCCTTGGTGACTTCGCTCGCCGGACCAAGATCGAGCATGTCGGTCGCTTCCATTTCTTCCTCGGGCATAGCCACGCTCCTCACGTCGTCGAATTTCGGAAGGGTACCGGCCCGGCGCGAACCGGGCCGGCGTCCGGCGATCAATCGTCGGCCAGACCCTGCTTGGGGATCAGGCCGATGACGTCGGGCTGCCCCACCTCGGCGCCCTGGGTCTCGACGCTGGCGACGCCCAGGTCGATCAGGTCGACGGTCTCGTTGAGTTCGCGGTCCATGGTCATTCTCCGTGTCGCGGGATGCGACCTGGAAAGAGTCAGCCTGCGCGCGGATTATAAGAAGTTTATAATCGGGATATAATTCGCCTAGCGGTTGAGCTGCGCGCGCAGGATGGCTGGCACCGCCTTGATACGCCGCTGGTGATAGCGTCGGATCGCCTGCAGCTGCCCTGGTCGTGCCAGGCCCAGCTCCTCCAGTTCCCCGATCATCGGCTCGAGCGCCGTCTGCTCGACGACGCGAAAGGCGTGAAGCCGGTCGCTGGCGCTTGCGATCGCTGCACGCACCTCGCCGTTGGGCGCGTCGTCGGCGATCTGCGAGAACAGGCGCGCGATCAGGTCTGCCTGCCCCGGCGACCCTTCGACCTCGGCCGGCAGGCGATGGTCGGCCGCCGGCGAGGTGCGTACCGCGATCACGAGTAGCGCCGAGTTCCATTCGTACAGCTCACGGAGCTCGGCCTCGGACAGGCGCGGGACATGGAAGCCGTCGCCGGAACTCGCCTCGATCATGCGCTCGCCGACCAGGCGGTGGAGCGCGTCGCGAACGGGCGTCATGCTGACGCCCAGGTCTATGGCCAAGCGGTTGGCCTCGAGGCGAACGCCGGGCGGGAAGCTGCCCTCGCGCAGCATCTGCCTAAGCGCCTGATAGCTGCGCTCCATCGCCTGCAGGGGGCTCATGCTCCAACCGGCTGCGTCTGCTGGAGCCGGTGCAGGGCCACGGCGTCAGCCTGGTCGGGCCGCAGCGCATCGATCGCGCCGATATGCTCGGGCACACGGCCGCGAAGCAGTGCCGAGGGGCAAACGCCTTCATAGTTGCCGAGGTTGGGACGGTGCTGCCGATAGCCGACGAGCGCGGCGAGTTCGGGGGCGAAGCCGCGCGCGACCTCCGGTGGATAGGCCAGCCACTGGTTCTCATAGGGCTTGAGCCAGCCGAGACAGTAGCTGACCACCACCGCCTGCCGCACCTGGTCGCTGCGATTGGCGCCGGCGCCGTGGAGGGTAGAGCCCAGGAAGACGATGGCGTCGCCGGGGCCGCATTCGGCGGCCACCGAATGCTCCGGCACTCCGGGTTCCAGGGCTTCTGCGCCGTGACTGTCGGGGTAGATCAGCGTCGCGCCATTCTCTTCGTTGAACGCAGTCAGCGGCCACATCACATTGACTAAATATTCGACCTCGCCCTTCACGCCCTGCCACATATCCTGGTCGCGGTGCGGGAACTGGCGCGGCGCGCCGGGATGAAGGGCGATCGCCTGCATCAGGTTGAGCTGGAGGCAGTCGCACCAGGGACCGAGGACTGCGTGGCAAAGCGACAGGATCAACTCCTGCTGGGCGAGGGCCGCGGCATGGGGCGAGCGCTTCAGCAGGCTGCCGAACCGCTTGGTGCGCGCGCCGTAGAAGTCTCCCTGGCAGAAGGGCGTCGCTTCGAAGGCCGGCGCCAGGTCCTGCGCAAGCGCCTGGGTTTCGGCCGGCAGGAGATTGGGGAGGATGCACCAGCCACGCGCGTTCAGCGCGGCGAGGGCGTCGTCATGGCCGGCGGGTCGGTCGTTGGTCGTCATGCTGCGCTCCTCAGGCGATGGCCGCATCGGCCGGAAATTCGCGGAAGTCGGTCGGGACCCAGACGCCAGCCGCGTCGAGCAGGGCCGGGGTCTCGGTGGTGATGGTGATCTGGAGGGCGCCGAGCAGGCCGGCTTCGTGGGGCAGGGGCAGGCCGAGGGGGCGGCAGTCCCACCCAAAGCTCAGGATCTGCTGCAGCCAGGCCATTTCGGCCACGCCGGTGTACCTCGCGATGCCGGCGCGAAGCGCGTGTTCCGCGATCGCCGTGACCAGCCGGTTGCGAAGAATGCGGCGTTCGGGTGCGCGCAATTGGCGGCCCAGGCAGAATCGGGTGATTTCCCAGACGTCGGGTCCGCGCGGCGGCGTATCTTCGCAAAGCGCCGGGAACAGCGTGTCGAGGATATGGGGCCGGGTGGTGGGCAGCAGGCGGGCCGAGGCGAGATGCTGGTGATCGAGGTCCGTGATGATCAGGTAGCGGGCATGCTCGTCATCGAAGGCATCGACCTCGTACTGGCCCGCCAGCACCGGCAGGTCCCATTTCAGCAGGTCGATGAAGACGCTCTTGCGGGCGGCGAACATCGTCCGGAACGCCGTGTCGCTGGCGCCCGAGATCGTCGAGTCGATGAGAAGGACCATCTGCGTTGCTCCCCGAGCTTGAGTCGAGGCGTGAGCATCGCGTGCAGGACCGGGCGCCGATATTCCAAGAAATGGGGGTATCGCTCAGTGCTTGAGGATGTCCGAGAAGCTGATCAGTCCGTCGAACAGGGCCCGCACCGCGAGCAGGGCCCGCTTCTGGACGCCGTAGCGCTCGCGGGCGTGCTTGAGATGCTGGATCACGGTTTCGTGGCTCACGCCGAGAATCTGGGCGATCTCCCAGTCGGTCTTACCCCGCGCTGCCCACAGCACGCAGTCGCGCTGGCGATCGGTGAGGATAGGCAGGTGGTGGATCGACAACCCCCTGGGATCGGTCAGACGCCGCGCCGCCTCGAAGGCGAAGGCGCCGATCAGCTGGCAGGCCAGCTCGAATTCGCGGGGGAAGCGGCGGCCGGCCTCGACCGCGAAGGAAAAGGATCCGAGCATCTCGCCGGGCACGTTCGCCGGGATGGTGTAGCCGTCCCCGATGCCGACGCGGAACGCCTGGTCGAGCACGAGGCGGTCGTCCGGCGTCAGCTTGATCATCGCCGGCACATTGGCCCAGGGGAAACCCACGCTGGCGAGATGACTGGCCCGATGGATCGGGTCCGAGCGTCCCAGACCCCTGGCGTCGAACCACTCTTCCCAGGACTGCGGATAGTTGTGCAGCCGGATCGCCGGGCTGTCTTCGCGCCGGAAGTCGACGTGATGGGTCAGCGCGAAATATTGAATGCGCATCGCACCGCAGCTGCACGCAATGGCGTCGAAGAGATCGCTCACGCTGATCACCGTCCGCGCCACGCCGACGAATTTTGTCGCAATATCGAAGCCAATCATACCCACCCGGATCGAACATCCGGACGGTCCACTAACCGCGGAGGGATGTTCGCCTTGCTGGGCTCTTACCCGGACTACTTCTCAAGGGAGGCGGTCAGAGCGTTATGACAGGCAATAACGAATCAAAACTCTTAAGGAGTCAAATAAGCTAAACGTTACGCTCAAGTTATGGTACATTGGGATTTAGCAATGTATGTACGTAATATTTCCAAGTTGTTTCCTATTTAGTTGCGTAGAACATGGGATTCCTGGACCATTCAGTGATTTCGGATTCGCGCCATCCCGAACAGCGAAGGCTGATCTCGACCTGCCGCGGGAAGGTTCCCTTCTGAATCTTTCTGTAGAGCGTCGCCCGGCTCAGGCCGGTGCGCTGGATAACCTCCGGCAGCCGCAGGAACCTGTCGGCGGCCGCCGCGCTCGTCTCGTTGTGCATCGGATGACCTTTCGTGTTCCGGTCAGGCAAGTCTTGAGACGCCCGGATCAGGTAGCAAGGGGCTCAGAACCGCGAGCGTAGCCTGGCGAAGAAGGACAAGCCCCAGCGTAGGAGCCGCCAGTGCGGGCCGCGCTGTCCGGTCAGATATTTGGACCAGACCTTCATGAGTCGGCGCCGCTTCTCGAAGAAATCGGTCCGCCGATACGCCGCCTCGACCGAGTCGGAGAGCTTGTGCGCCAATGCCTTGTCGACGACTTCCTTGCGGAAGCGGGTGCGTTCCGCCGCCCAGTCGGTGAAGCTGCTGCGGAAACCGTGAACGGTAATCTCGGCGATGCCCATGTCGCGTATCACCTTGCTCATGGTCATGTCGCTCAGCGGCTTGGTGCCATGGGTTGAAAAGACATAGCCGTCATTGCCGACACGCAGCGGCCAGCGGCGATTAAGGATCGCTAGGACTGGCGCGGTGAGCGGTACGACGTGCTGCTTGCCCATCTTCATGCGCTTCGCCGGGATGGTCCAAGTGCTGGCATCCAGGTCAAATTCGGACCATTTCGCCAGCCGCGCCTCGCCGGAGCGCACGGCGTTGAAGATCGTGAACATGAGCGCGTCCCGGCCGGCCGACGCGGGTCTCGCCTCGAGTTTTCGCATGAAGGCCGGCACGTCCGCATAGGGCATCGCCGCGAAGTGATTGTCTTCCACGGGCTGGCGGGGAAGACCCCGCGTGACCGACCGGAGATTGGCTTCGGCGGGACACCACCCTTGGATATGCGCATAGTCGAGCACGGTACGGATGCGCTGGAGGATCCTTCGCGCAGTCTCGGGCATCTTGAGCCAGATCGGGGCCAAGGCGTCGCGGACCATGATGCTGGTGACCGCGTCGACCCGGCTGTCCCCGATATGGTTGAAGATGTGAGTCTCAAGCGAGGCGATCCAGGAATCGCTGTGATGCTTGTTCTTCCAGCCGGCCTTGATCGCATCGTGGCAGGCTCGCGCGGCCTCGCGGAAGGACGGAACGTCCGGGAGTACCTCCGGCAGCTGGGGAGGGGGCTCTATCTCCAGCGCCGACGCCTTGAGCTGCGAGCGATGCGTGGCCGCCTTGATCCGGGCCTGGGCCAGCGACAATTCCTCCACCGGGCCTAGTCCGAGGTCTCGCCGCTTGCCGTCGATCATCAGGCGCAGGACCCAGGAGCGGGATCCGGTGTCGCGCACGTAAAGATAGAGCCCGTGACCGTCGGCGTGACGGCCAGGCTTGGCGTTCTTGACCTGAATCGCTGTCAAAGCGCCCATGTTCTGCAGTCCCTCAAATGCCTGTCGTGGACATCAGGGATGTCGCGCGACGGTATGAAGCGGTCAGAACCGGCAGAATAAGCATTCGAATTTGATTTCAAATACTTAGAGACGACATGATCGCTTAAGAGACTGTCTATTTAACGTCCTCGGCTCCACCATTTCCCACCCCCGGCAAGACGCGCAGGCGTCGCCGCCGCGGGTAAAGCGAACGAAAAGGGCCGGCCTTCCCATCGGGAAGCCGGCCCTTTCGCTTTTGGGGATATTCCGCCTGCGGGCGGGCGCAGCGGCTGGTGGCTGCCGCTTCATTCATTCATCCATTTCCGGCCGCAGGGCCGCTCTGCGGCTGGGGGGGGCATCAGGGGGCCGAGGAGCGCCCGAGCGCGTCGAGGCGCCTACAGGCGGCCGGGCGGACGCCTGCGGGGCAGCGGACGCGCCCCTGCGCGCCCGCTGCCCGCCGACAGGGCCTCAACCC
Organism: Sphingomonas chlorellae; assembly: GCF_056485145.1. Lineage (NCBI taxonomy): Bacteria > Pseudomonadati > Pseudomonadota > Alphaproteobacteria > Sphingomonadales > Sphingomonadaceae > Sphingomonas > Sphingomonas chlorellae. The sequence goes on along the minus strand of NZ_JBQXXM010000007.1, from coordinate 25,346 downwards.
ATGGTGGGGATGATGAAGCTCTGATCGAGCACCGCGCCGCCGCTGGGCCAGCGCTGCGTCACCGTCTTGGTGCGCGTGTAGAAGCGGATGCCGTCCATCCCATATTGGTTGAGGTCGCCGAAGCCCGAACGCTTCCATCCGCCGAAGCTGTGATAGGCGACGGGCACCGGGATCGGCACGTTGATGCCGACCATCCCCACCTCGACGCTGCTCATGAAGCGGCGGGCGAGGTCGCCGTTGCGCGTGAACAGCGCGACGCCGTTGCCATATTGGTGGCGCGTCGGGAACTGGACCGCCTCCTCGAAGCTCGAGGCGCGAAGGATCTGCAGCACCGGGCCGAAAATCTCCTCCTGATAGCTGCGCATCGCGGGCGTGACGCGATCGAGCAGCGTCGGCCCCATGAAATAGCCGCCCTCATGCCCCTGGAGCGTCAGCCCGCGTCCGTCGACGACGAGTTCGGCACCCTCGTCGGCCGCCATCTGGATGTAGGATTCGACGCGCGCCTTGTGCTGGGCGGTGACGAGCGGGCCGTAATGGGCATCGGGATCGGTAGGCACGCCGACGCGCAGGTCGGCCATCGCCGCGACCAGCCGTTCGCGCAGGCGATCCGCGGTCTCGGCGCCCACGGGAACCACGACGGGCAGCGCCATGCAGCGTTCGCCCGCCGAGCCGAAAGCCGCGCCGACGATGTCGGCCACCGCCTGATCCATATCGGCATCGGGCATGATGATGCCGTGGTTCTTGGCGCCGCCCATGCACTGCATCCGCTTGCCCGCCGCGGCGCCGCGCCCATAGACATATTGCGCGATTTCGGACGAGCCGACGAAGCTCACCGCCTTGACGTCGGGATGATCGAGGATCGCGTCGACCACGGTCTTGTCGCCATGGACGACGTTGAGAATGCCCGCCGGAATCCCGGCCTCGAGCGCCAGTTCGGCGAGCCGCACCGGCACCGACGGATCGCGTTCGGACGGCTTGAGGATGAAGGCGTTGCCGCACGCGATCGCGGGCGCCGACATCCAGAGCGGGATCATCGCGGGGAAGTTGAACGGCGTGATGCCCGCGGCGACGCCGAGCGGCTGGCGCATCGAATAGACGTCGATTCCCGGACCGGCGCCTTCGGTGAACTCGCCCTTGAGCAGGTGCGGCAGGCCGCAGACGAACTCGACGACTTCAAGCCCGCGCTGGATGTCGCCCTTGGCGTCGGCGATCACCTTGCCATGTTCGCGCGAGAGCATCTCGGCGAGCGAATCCATGTTCGCTTCGATCAGTTCCTTGAAGCGGAACATGACGCGCGCGCGGCGTTGCGGATTGAGCGCGGCCCAGGCGGGCTGGGCCGCCCGCGCGCTTTCGACCGCGCGCGCGACCGTGTTGGCATCGCCGAGCGCGACGCGAGCCTGGACCTGGCCGATCGCGGGATCGAACACGTCGCCCGTGCGGGCAGGGGCGGCGGCGGTGGCGGCGCCGTCGATGAAATGCTGGATCAAACGCATCTGCGCATCCTCATCCTGTGCTGTTCTTGGGTGCGGAAAGGCATAGCACGCACAAATCCGCGCAACTATTGTCCCCGGATGCGAAGCAGCTGTGCGAAAATGTGAATGCTGGACTGGGACGATCTGCGGCTGTTCCTGGCGGTGGCGCGCGCGGGCAGCTTTGTGGGCGGGGGGCGCAGCCTGGGGCTGAACCACACGACGCTGGCGCGGCGGCTCTCCGCGCTGGAAGCGACGCTGGGAACGCGGCTGTTCGAACGCTCGCCGCGCGGGCTGTTGCTGACGCGTGCCGGCACCGAGCTGCGCGACCATGCCGAACGCGTCGAGAACGAAGTCCTGTCGGCGGGGCGGAGCCTTGCCGGGCGCGAGCAGCAGCTTTCCGGGACGGTGCGGCTGGCGACGCCCGAGGCGTTCGGGACGTTTTTCGTGGCGCCGCGGGCGCGGGCGCTGGCCGAGCGCCACCCCGGCATCGAGCTCGAACTGGTCCCCGAAACGCGCACGATCGACCTGCTCAAGAGCGAGGCGGACATTGCCGTCGGGCTGCACCGGCCGGCGCGCGGGACGATGCGGGCGGCGCGGCTGGTCGATTATCGGCTGGGGCTGTACGCCGCCGAATCGCTGATCGCGCAGACGGGGCCGATCACGAGCCTTGCCGCGCTGCGCGACCAGCCCCTTGTCGGCTATATCGAGGAACGGCTCGACCTGCCCGAGCTGCGCAACCTGGGGCGGATGCTGGCGCCGCGCAGCGTGTTCCGGTCGAGCTCGGTTGCGGCACAGATGGCGGCGGTGGCGGGAGGGCTCGGCTTCGGGTTGCTGCACTGCTTTGCGGTGACGCCCGCGATGCGTGTGGTCCGCGTGCTGCCCGACGAGGTCGCGGTGCAGCGCAGTTACTGGATGAGCTATCACGCCGATCTGGCGCGCGTGCCGCGGATTCGGGCGGTGGCCGATTTCCTGGTGCAGCAGGTGCGGATGCACGCGGCCGATTTCGGCTGACGCCGACCTTCAGGCGGGAAGGGGAGCGCCGCCGGGGCCGTGGATGCGGACGGGGCGGCGCCGCCCATCGAGCGCGATCGTGACGTCGGCGCGCGCGGGCATCTCGGCGAGCATCGCCAGCGTGATGCGGCGGAAATACTCGACGAAATCGCGCACGGCATCGTCGTCCATCGTCCGGCCGGGATCGGCGCCGCGTGCGGCGAGCGTCTGGCGCAACGCATGCTCCTGTTCGATCCGCCAGCCGACCACCGTTTCGAAATCGGGCGCGGTGAGCAGCACGTTGAGGTCGATCCGGGCGAACAGCGCGGCATAGGGGCCGGCAAGCTGGGCATTGACGAAGCGCCGCCAGCGGCCGTCGGGATCGTGATCCGCCTCGAACGCGCTGATCGGCGCGGCAAGCGCGTCGTCGGGCAGCGGGCGGGCGCCGACACACCAGCCTTCGAACAGCACCACATCGACCGGGGCGTCGATGATCGGCCAGCGATCGACCGGCCGGGGCTCGTCGGTCGCCTTGTCGAAGCGCGGGAGCATGACCCGGCCCGGCTCACCGAGCTGCTGGAACAGCGTCAGCGCGCGCGTGACGTCGTGCGTGCCCGGAACGCCGCGCGTGCGCAGCAACGGGTGCACCGCCTGCGCGAGCTGACGCCGCCGCCGCCGGTCGAGATACAGATCGTCGATCGAGAGCAGCGCGACGGCAATGCCATGCGTCGCGAAGCGAAGCGCCAGCGCGGTCGCAAGCGTCGACTTTCCAGAGCCTTGCGGCCCGGAAAGGCCGAGCACGACCGGACGGCGGCCCGTCCGCGACGCCAGCCGCGCGCGCACCAGCGTTTCGATCGGGGCAACCGGCAACGAAGTCCGCGAGTCGATCAGCGCTTGCACCTTCCCCGTTGTCTCCAATATGCCAGCAGGGGCTGCACGCGACGGTGCAGCACAGGGGAGCATGATGTCCAGCCGTCCGACGATCAAGGAGGTTTCGAAGATCGCGGGGGTCTCGTTCAAGACCGTCTCGCGAGTTCTCAACAACGAGAAGCACGTCAGCGAAGAAACGCGGCGGCGCGTCGAGGAAGTCGTCGCGCAGCTCAACTTTCGCCCGAGCCAGGCGGCGCGGACGCTGGCGGGGCGCCGATCCTATCAGGTCGCGTTGCTGTTCGACAATCCGAGCCCCTATTATGTCTATCACACGCAACTGGGTGCGCAGCAACGCTGTGGCGAGCAGGGATTTCGACTGCTGGTGCAGCCGGTCGACAGCCAGTCGCCCGACCTGGTCGCCAATGTCGCCGCGTTCATCGACGAGACGCGGCTCGACGGGCTGATCCTGTCGCCGCCCGTCACCGAAGTCGCCGAACTGCTCGACGAGCTGGACCGGCGCAAGATCCCGTATGTCCGGATCGCGCCGGGCATCCGCAAGGGGCAGGGGATGGCGGCGACGATCGACGACACCGCCGCCGCGCGCGAGATGACGCGCCACCTGATCGGGCTGGGCCATCGCCGCATCGCCTTCATCCGCAGCCCGGCGTCGCACGTTTCGGCGATCGGGCGCCTGGAAGGATATCGCGCCGAACTGGCCGCGCACGACATCGCGTTCGACCCCGATCTGGTGGTGACGGGCGATCACAGCTTCGATTCGGGCTGTGCCGCCGCGCGGACGCTGCTGACGCGCGATTCACGGCCGACCGCGATCTTTGCCGGCAACGATGACATGGCGGCGGGCGTGCTCGCGGTGGCGCACGAGATGGGCATCGCCGTGCCCGAACAGCTTTCGGTCGCGGGTTTCGACGATTCGGACCTGGCGCGCGCCGTGTGGCCGCCGCTGACGACGATGCGCCAGCCGGTGCGCGAACTCGCCTATGCCGCCGCGGAACGGCTGCTCGCCCAGCCGGCGGTGCCGACGGCGCAGGTGACGCTCGATCACGCGCTGGTGGTGCGCGAAAGCACGGGGCCGGCGCCGCAGGGCTGACGTATTCGGATTGCGGATCAACGGGCTGGGTGGAACGTCGCATGTCCCGCACGTCCCGTCGCTGGACAGCGGTTAACCATGCTTCGCGATGGTCCGAATCGTAAACAGGACGTTAACGTTCGTGCATGAACGCACGACTGGCCCTGGCGCGTCCTCCGCGCGCCCATCCGTTCCGCGTCCGCGTGAGGCGCGTGGTCCGCGACGCCCGCAGGGCACGCGAGGACAATGACCTGCGCCTGTTCGCGCTGAGCTTCACCGCCTTTTTCATCTGTTTCTATACCTTCATCGGCTGAACGCCGGTAAAGGCGAGGGCATTCGGGGACGCCGCCGCGCGCCGCGCCCGTCGTCGCGTCAGGGGATCGCGTCGAGCCCGTGCGGCTGCTTTTCGGCGCGATAGAGCCGCCAGGCGCACCAGGCCGAGGCGAGGCACTGCCCCACCACCACCCACATCGTGTCGGCGACGCTGATGCCGGGAATGTTGGTGATCGCGAAGATGCCCACCGAACCTGCCACCATCGCCCCCGAATTGACGATGTTGTTCGCCGCCACCGTGCGCGCCGTCTGCGATTTTTCGACCGTCGTGGTGAGGAAGGCATAGAGCGGCACGACGAACATGCCGCCGGTGATCGCGATCATCGTGAGCGCGAACAGGACGTGCCAGGCGGCGGGAAGCGCGATGAACGCGCCGGTGGCGAGCAGCGGCCCGTCATGGATCGGCCAGAAGCGCGCCGCGAAATGGAAGTCCACGACGAACACCGCCATCGCCAGCACCGAGGCGACCGCATAGCGTGCCGAGACATTGCCCTTGAGCAGCCGGTTGATGATGACCGAGCCGATCGCGATCCCGACCGAGAAGATGCCGAGGAACACGCTCGCCACGTCCTTCTGGGCGTGGAAGACGTTCTTGACCAGCGGCGGGAAGAGCACCGCGAGCACGGCCGCGATCGACCAGAACACGCTGATCGCGACGATCGCGAGATAGAGCCGGCGGATGTGCATCGTCGCCGCGACCAGCCGGTATGACGCGCGGAAGATATTGTAGTCGAGCTTGAGTTCGACCAGCGGCGGCGCGGGCGGGATGCGCAGCGAGGCGAGCCAGCCGGTCGCCGCGACGAGCACGACGCCGATCGCCGCGGCGTGCGGGCTGATGAGGCCGCCCGCGATCGTTCCGGCAAGGATGGCGATATAGGTCCCCGCCTCGATCATGCCGGTGCCGCCCAGCACCTCGCCCTCGTCGAGATGCTGGGGCAGGATCGCGTATTTGATCGGCCCGAAAAAGGTCGAATGGACGCCCATGCCGACAAGCGCGATCAGCATCAGGCCCAGGCTTTTGAGGAAGATGCCCGTCGCGCCGACGAGCATGATCGCCACCTCGGCCGCCTTGATGATGCGCATGATGCGCGCCTTGTCCTGGCTGTCCGCCAGTTGTCCGGCGAGTGCCGAAAAGAGGAAGAAGGGCAGGATGAAGATGCCGGTGGCGATCGCGCTGAAGCGGGTTTCGTCCTCGACGCTGTTGAAGATCTGATAGGTCGCGAAGAAGATCATCGCGTTCTTGAACAGATTGTCGTTGAACGCGCCCAGCGCCTGGGTGACGAACAGCGGCAGGAAACGGCGCTCCTTCAGCAACCCGAGCGCACCGATCATAGACTGTCTAACCCCAATTGCCGCGGGAGCCCCCGCCCGTTTGAGCGGCCGGCATAGCCGAGCGGCGGGGGCGGGGACAATGACGATTCGGCTTGCGGCCGGGGTTGCGGCGCCCGGCGGCGCCCGATCCGGCGAGCGCCGGCGCGCGGTTATCGGCCCGGATCAACGCGCTGCCCCTCCCGCAAAGGCGATCCGGGTGCTAGAGCGGCGCGATGCTGACGCTTCCCAACCTGCTCACGCTGTCGCGCATCCTGACGGTGCCGCTGCTCGTGGCGTTCCTGTGGTGGCCGCAATGGCCGGCGGGATATGCCATCGCCTTTGCCCTTTATTGCCTGATGGGCATTACCGATTATTTCGACGGCTATCTGGCGCGTGCGCAGGGCACGGTATCGAAGCTGGGCGTGTTCCTGGATCCGATCGCCGACAAGATCATGGTCGCGGCGGTGATCCTGATCCTGGTGGGAAAGGGCGTGATCGCCGACCTGCACGTCATCGCCGCGCTGGTGATCCTGCTTCGCGAGATCGCGGTATCGGGCCTGCGCGAGTTTCTGGGCGGCATCCAGGTGTCGGTGCCGGTGTCGCGGCTGGCCAAATGGAAGACGGCGCTGCAACTGGTGTCGCTGGGCCTGCTGATCCTGGCCGATGCGCTGCCGGGCTGGCCGTGGGTGCTCGGCGCCGGGCTGGCCGCGCTCTGGGGCGCGGCCGTGCTGACGCTCATCACCGGCTGGGACTATCTGCGCATCGGCCTGAAGCATATGGACAGCTGAACCTGCCCGGGGACGCGGCCGACCGCCGGTTCAGCGCGCGTCGGCCAGCACCTGGGCGAGCAGGCGGAAGTCGCGTTCGCGCGGGCTCGCCTTGCGCCAGACGAGCGCGATGTGGCGTGCGGCATTTTCGGCCTCGAGCGGCAGCGCGGTGACGTCGGTATTGTCGAGGATGCCCGCATCGACTGCCATTTGCGGCAGCATCGTCACGCCCAGGCCGTTGTCGACCATCTGGACCATCGTGTGGAGCGAGGTGCCCATCATCGCCGCCTCGGTGCGCAGCTCGGGACGGTTGCACGCCGCCAGCGCATGTTCCTTGAGGCAGTGCCCGTCCTCGAGCATCAGCAGCCGCGTCTCGTCGATCTCACGCGGGTGGACGACGTTGGTCGGCGACATCTCGCCGCGCCGGAACGCCACGAACAGCCGATCGTCGAACAGCGGCGCCGATTCGACCTCGCCACAGGCGAAGGGGAGCGCGAGCAGCACGCAATCGACGCGGCCGTTGTGCAGCCCTTCACAGGCGACGCCGCTCGTTTCCTCGCGCAGATAGAGTTTGAGGTCGGGATAGTCGTGCCGCAGCCGCGGCAGGATGCGCGGGAGCAGGAAGGGCGCGATGGTCGGAATGACGCTCATCCGCATCTCGCCCGACAGCGGCCGGCCGGCGGCGCGGGCGAGATCGCCCAGCTCGTCCGCCTCGCGCAGCACGCGGCGCGCCTTTTCGACGATCCGCTCGCCGAGCGGCGTGAACCGCACGACGCGGCGGGTCCGTTCGACCAGCACCACGCCGATCAGCGTTTCCAGTTCGCGGATCCCCGCCGACAGCGTCGACTGGGTGACGAAACAGGCATCGGCCGCCCGGCCGAAATGGCCGTGGTCGCGCAGCGCCACCAGATATTGAAGCTGCTTGAGCGTGGGCAGATAGGTCGCGGCCAGGCTGGGTCTCCTTGGATCGTCGGCCGCGCGGAGCGGCCGTTCGCGCATCCGATATAGATCGTCATGGCGGCGGGGCCAGTGACGTTACCGCCGCTGGCCCCGCCTGGGGGAACAGGTTCGCCGACGCCTGCGGGGATCAGGCCGCGACCTGCTCCGCCGTCTCGGGCTCCGCCACGGGCAGGCGGATCAGATAGTCGAACGCCGACAGGGCGGCGGTGGCACCGGCGCCGACCGCGATCACGATCTGCTTGAACGGCACCGTCGTCGCGTCGCCCGCGGCAAAGACACCCGGCACCGAGGTTTCGCCGCGCGCGTCGATCTCGATCTCGCCGCGCGGGGTGAGCGCCACCGTGTCCTTCAGCCATTCGGTGTTGGGCACCAGGCCGATCTGGACGAAGATGCCCTCGAGCGCGATCTCGTGAAGCGCATCGGTGGCGCGATCCTTGTAGACCAGCCCGGTCACCTTGTTGCCGTCGCCGCGCACCTCGGTCGTCAGTGCGCTGGTGATGACCGTCACGTTGGGCAGGCTGGCGAGCTTGCGCTGAAGGACCGCGTCGGCGCGCAACTGGCTGTCGAACTCGATCAGCGTGACCTGCGCCACGATGCCGGCGAGGTCGATCGCGGCCTCGACGCCCGAATTGCCGCCGCCGATCACCGCGACGCGCTTGCCCTTGAACAGCGGGCCGTCGCAGTGCGGGCAATAGGCCACGCCCTTGTTCCGATATTCATCCTCGCCCGGAACGTTCATCTGCCGCCAGCGCGCGCCGGTGGTCAGGATGACGGTGCGTGCGCGGAGCGCGGCGCCGTTGGCCAGCCGGACTTCGTGCAGCCCGCCCGGCGTCGCGGCCGGGATCAGCTTTTCGGCGCGCTGGAGGTTGAGGATGTCGACGTCATAGTCGCGGACATGCTGCTCCAGATTGGCGGCGAGCTTCGGCCCCTCGGTCTCGCGGACCGAGATGAAGTTCTCGATCGCCATCGTGTCGAGCACCTGCCCGCCGAAGCGTTCGGCGGCGATGCCGGTGCGGATGCCCTTGCGCGCCGCATAGATCGCGGCCGCGGCGCCGGCAGGACCGCCGCCGACGACGAGCACGTCGAAGGGCGCCTTTTTCGCGATCTTTGCCGCGGCACGCGCATCGGCGCCCGCATCGAGCTTGGCGACGATCTGTTCCAGCTCCATCCGGCCCTGGCCGAACGGTTCGCCGTTGAGGAACACGGTTGGCACCGCCATCACCTTGCGCGCCTCGACCTCGTCCTGGAACAGCGCGCCGTCGATCGCGACATGGTGGATGCGCGGGTTGAGCACCGCCATCAGGTTGAGCGCCTGAACGACGTCGGGGCAGTTCTGGCACGACAGCGAGAAATAGGTTTCGAACGAATAGTCGCCGTCGAGATCCTTGACCTGTTCGATCAGTTCCTGCGCGGCCTTCGACGGGTGGCCGCCGACCTGGAGCAGTGCCAGCACCAGGCTGGTGAATTCGTGGCCCATCGGAATGCCGGCGAAGCGCACGCCGATGTCGGTGCCGGCGCGGCGGATCATGAAGCTGGGCCGGCGCTTGTCGTCGTTCGCGGCGACGACGGTGATCTTGTCGGAAAGCGCCGCGATTTCGTTGAGCAGCTCACCCAGCTCGCGCGACTTGGCGTCGTCACCGAGCGAGGCGACAAGCTCGATCGGCTGCTTGATGTTGACCAGATAGGCCTTGAGCTGCTGCGTCAGATTGGCGTCGAGCATGGGAATGAAACTCCGTTGGATACAAAACGGCCCGGGGCGGCAGGTGCCACCCCGGGCCGCGTGCGACCCCAGGGGGCTGGGAGGTCAGATCTTGCCGACGAGGTCGAGCGACGGGGCGAGGGTCTTTTCACCTTCTTCCCACTTGGCCGGGCAGACCTCGCCCGGGTGCGCCGCGACATACTGCGCCGCCTTGATCTTGCGGAGCAGCTCCTGTGCGTTGCGGCCGACACCTTCCGAGGTGATTTCGACCAGCTGGATCACGCCTTCCGGATCGACGACGAAGGTGCCGCGGTCCGCCAGGCCCTGACCGGCGCGGAGGATGTCGAAGTTGTTGCTGATGACGTGGTTCTGGTCACCCAGCATGAAGAAGTTGATCTTGCCGATCGCGGGCGAGGTGTCGTGCCACGCCTTGTGGCTGAAATGCGTGTCGGTCGAGACGCTGTAGATTTCGACGCCCAGCTTCTGGAACTCGGCGTAGTGATCGGCGAGATCCTCGAGCTCGGTCGGGCAGACGAACGTGAAGTCGGCCGGGTAGAAGAAGAACACCGCCCACTTGCCCTTCACGTCCGCGTCGGTGACCTCGACGAACTTGCCTTCCTTGAAGGCCTGGGCGGTGAACGGCTTCAGCGTGGATCCGATAAGCGACATGGACAATCTCCGTCGTGTTGTGGGTGTGTGGCGTTGTTCCGGAGCCCGATATAGGCGGGGGCAAGCCGCTTGGGAAATTGGAAGGTCCGCTCTGTTTGATCGATCCAGTCAATCAGTACGGATCGTTTGATCGACATTGGCGCACAGTCCGGCGCCGGCTGGAAATGACCGCGGCCGCGCATTACATGTCGGCGTCAACAGGGAACCGGCCATGCTGCAGCGACTGATCTCCTATCTCGACTCGATCCGTGCGCGCGACCCGGCGCCGCGATCGCGGCTGGAGATCCTGTTGTATCCGGGGGTGTGGGCGCTGGGCTATCACCGGCTTGCACACGCCCTGTACCGCCGCGGCTGGTTCTTTGCCGCGCGCTTCATCAACCACTGGTCGCGCTGGATGACCGCGATCGATATCCATCCGGGCGCGACGATCGGGCGTAACTTCTTCATCGACCATGGTTTTGTCGTGATCGGCGAGACCGCGGAGATCGGCGACGACGTCACCATCTATCAGTGCGTCACGCTGGGCGGCACCAGCCCGGACAACGGCGTTGCGGGCAAGCGCCACCCGACGCTGGCCAACGGTGCGATCATCGGATCGGGCGCGCAGGTGCTGGGGCCGATCACCGTCGGCGAGCGTGCGCGCGTCGGCGCCAATGCGGTCGTGACGCGCGATGTGGCGCCGGGAGCGGTGATGGTGGGCATTCCGGCCAAGCCGACGCTGGTCGAGGCGGCGACGTATCAGCGCAGCTTCGTCCCCTATGGTACGCCGTGCAACGAGCTGTGCGACCCGTCGGGGCAGAAGCTGGAGGCGATGCGCGCCGAACTCGATGCGATGCGCGCCCGGCTCGACGCGCTGCTCGCCGAGCGCGAGGAACGGCGCGACCGCGCCTGATGGGTACCGTCACCCCGCTTCCCCTCAACAGCCGCCCCAGCCAGGTGGGGTTCGAACGGATCGAGCTGATGCGGATCCTGGACCTTTACGGCCGGATGGTCGCGGCGGGGCACTGGCGCGATTATGCGATCCAGCTCGGGCGCGATGCTGCGGTCTTCGCGGCGTTCCGGCGCGCGGCCGAACGGCCCGAGTTCCGCATCGAGAAGCGCCCCGCGCTGCGTAACCGCCAGGGGATGTGGGCGCTGGTCAACGAGAGCGGCGCGGTGCTCAAGCGCGGGCACGAACTGGGGCCGGTGCTGGCGCCGGTCGAGCGGCGGCTGCTGAAGCTCGTCGAGGAATAGGCCGGAAACGGGGCGGGCGGCGGCCCGCCCCGTCGGACATTCGGTGCCTCAGCGACCGCCGCGCTGGCGGCAGTGATCCTTGATCTTGCGCGAACAGAGCGGATAGACGCCCGCGTCGCCACCCGGCGTGCCCGGCTGGGCCGTCGGCGCAGGGGGCGGAGGCGGCGGCGGAGCGGGTTGGCTTTCGGGCGCGCCGGGCGGCGGGGCCGGGGGCGCCGGAAGCGGCGGCGCAGTGGTCGGCTGGGGCGATTGCGCGTCGGCCGGCGGCGGCGGCGGGGCGGGCTGATCCGGCCCGGGAGCCGGGGTTCCGGGCACCGGCGGGGCGGTGGGATCGGTCGGCGGCGGCGAGCCGCCGGGGGTGCCGGGATTGCCCGGCGGGACCGTCTGCGACTGGCCCGGAGCGGGCGTTTCCTGCGCGATCGCACCGCCGGCGGCGGTGGCGAGCAGGGCAACGAAAAGCAGTCTGCGCATGGCTTTCTCCTCTCAATGGCCCCCCGAAACGTGCCGTTGGGCGGCCGGCGCGCGCGAATCGACGCAATTTCGCGTCAGATCCCGCCGTTCACGCGCCGAAACCGCCCGTTCGGCGGATCATCGTGTCCGACCGCCTCGTCGTGCGTGCGAAGCCCGTTCCGTCCCCGATCCCGACTGGAGGCAGCCGTCGAACTGCCCCGGCTTGCAGCGCGGATAATGGTCGCGCGGCGGCGGCGGCGGAAACGCCTGCGACGGCGTCTGCGGATTGGGAACGAAGGTCACGGGCGCCCCCGGCGTCGGCGCGCCGTTGGGGAAGGCCGTGGCGGGCATATAGCCGCCCGGCGTCTGGACGACATTGCCCGCCGCGGGGGCAGGGGCAGGGGCGGGCGCGGGGGCCGGGGCCGGGGCCGGAGCCTGGGTCTGGGGCGGCTGGGACGGGGCGGCCGGGGCCGCCGCCTGGTCCTGCGCGATGCCCGTGGCGGCAGCCGCGAACGCGGCCGCGACGGCAAGAAGGTTCATCGCTGGCGATCTCCTGCAATGGAAAACGCGGGCGCAACGATTGCACCCGCGCCTTTCCAACGCCGAAACCGCGGCAGGTGTCCCGCCGCCGCCGATTTTCAGCCCGCCGCCGGTCGCGGCGTGCGGTCAGTTGCCCGAATCGAGCGCGTAGCCGGCCGAGCGCACCGTGCGGATGATGTCGGGCCGGTTGCCCTTGTTGATCGCCTTGCGCAGCCGCCGGATGTGCACGTCGACGGTGCGCGATTCGATGTCCGAATCATGCCCCCACACCGCGTCGAGCAGCCGTTCGCGCGAGAACACCCAGCCGGGATGTTCGAGGAAATGCTTGAGCAGGCGGAACTCGGTCGGCCCGAGCGCGACGACCTCGCCCCCGCGGCGCACCTTGTGCCCCACCGTGTCCATTTCGATGTCGGCATAGCTGAGCGCCTCGCCCGCCAGCGCGGGGCGCACGCGGCGGAGCACCGCGCCGACGCGTGCGACCAGCTCGCGCGGGGAAAAGGGCTTGGTCACATAATCGTCGGCGCCGGTTTCGAGCCCGCGCACGCGATCCTCCTCCTCGCCGCGCGCGGTGAGCATGATGATCGGGATGTTCGCGGTTTCGGGCATCCGCCGCAGCCGGCGGCACACCTCGATCCCCGAAAGCCCTTCGACCATCCAGTCGAGCAGCACGATGTCGGGCGTCGCCTCCTTGGCGAGCAGCAGCGCTTCCTCGCCGTCGGGGGTGTGCTTGACCTCATAATCCTCGCGCTTGAAGTGCCAGGTAACGAGTTCCGCGATCGCGGCATCGTCCTCGACCAGCAGCATCTTCACTCGAGCCATGGTGCGTCGTCCCTCAGTTGCCGGCCGTTTCGTCGGCCAGATAGCGGCCCGTGGCGGCGAAATAGACCATTTCGCCGACATTGGTGGCGTGATCGCCGATCCGTTCCAGATTCTTGGCGACGAACAGCAGGTGCGCGACCTGACTGACCGTGCGCGGATTTTCGACCATGAAGGTCACAAGCGTCCGGAAGATCGAATCGTAGAAATCGTCGAGCGCGGTGTCGCGTTCGATCACCCGCGCCGCCGCCTCGGCATCGCGCGCGCCGAACGCGTCGAGCACGTCATGGACCATGTCGCTGGCGAGCTGGGCCATCGCGGGGAGCACCGAGATCGCCTCGATCCGGTCCTCGCCCTCCGAATGGATCATCGGCACGCGCTTGGCGATGTTCTTGGCATAGTCGCCGATGCGTTCGACCACCGCGGCGATCTTGAGCGCGGCGATCACCTCGCGCAGATCGTCGGCCATCGGCGCGCGCAGCGCGATCACGCGGACGACGAGCCGTTCGAGCTCGCTCTCGATCGCGTCGATCTGCTTGTCCTTCTTGCGCACCGACTTGGCGAGCGTGGTGTCGCCGCGCTGGAGCGCCTGCATCGCGTCATGGATCGCCTGTTCGGCCAGCCCGCCCATCTGCGCGATCAGCGCGCGGATCTGGCCGATGTCCTGGTCGAAGGCCTTGACCGTATGTTCCTGTCCGCCAGCCATCAGCCGTACCTTCCGGTGATATAGTCCTTGGTGCGATCCTCGCGCGGGGCGGTGAAGATCGCGTCGGTATCGCCATATTCGACCAGTTGGCCGAGATGGAAGAAGGCGGTGCGCTGCGATACGCGTGCCGCCTGCTGCATGTTGTGCGTGACGATCACGATGGCATAGCGGCCGCGCAGTTCGTGGATCAGCTCCTCGATCTTGGCGGTGGCGATCGGGTCGAGCGCCGAGGCGGGCTCGTCCATCAGGATCACTTCCGGGTCGACCGCGATCGCGCGGGCGATGCACAGCCGCTGTTGCTGGCCGCCCGACAGCGCGGTGCCGCTGTCGCCCAGCCGGTCCTTGACCTCGTCCCACAGCCCGGCGCGGCGCAGCGAGCGTTCGACGATCACGTCGAGATCGGCGCGGCTGGCGGCGAGCCCGTGGATGCGCGGCCCATAGGCGACGTTTTCGTAGATCGACTTGGGGAAGGGATTGGGTTTCTGGAACACCATGCCGACGCGGGCGCGGAGCTGAACTACGTCCATGTCGTCGGAATAGATGTCCTCGCCGTCGAGCGTGATGTGCCCTTCGACGCGCGCATGGGCGATCGTGTCGTTCATGCGGTTGAGCGTGCGCAGGAAGGTCGACTTGCCGCAGCCCGACGGGCCGATGAACGCCGTCACCTTGTCCATGTCGACGTCGATCGACACGTCGCGCACCGCCTGTTTGGCGCCGTAGAACACGTTCACGCCGCGGGCGGACATTTTATGCGAAGCTTGCGACATCACCAGCGGGTCTCGAACCTGTTGCGAAGATAGATGGCCAGCCCGTTCATGGCGAGCAGGAAGACGAGCAGCACGAGGATCGCCGCGCTCGTCTTTTCGACGAAGCCGCGCGACACCTCGTCCGACCACAGGAAGATCTGGACCGGCAGCACCGTCGCGGGATCGGTGAAGCCCGACGGCGGCGTGACGATGAAGGCGCGCATCCCGATGAGCAGCAGCGGCGCGGTCTCGCCCAGCGCGCGCGCCATGCCGATGATCGTGCCGGTGAGGATGCCCGGCATTGCGAGCGGCAGGACGTGGTGGAACACGACCTGGATCGGGCTGGCGCCGATGCCGAGGGCTGCGTCGCGGATCGACGGCGGCACCGCCTTGATCGCGTTGCGGCTGGCGATCACGATCACCGGCATGATCATCAGCGCGAGCGTGACGCCGCCGACGAGCGGCGCCGAGCGCGGCAGCATCGGCCCGACGGTGACGCCGCCGATTTCCCAACTGCCGAGGAACACCGCGAGGCCGAGCAGGCCGAAGATGATCGAGGGGACGGCGGCGAGATTGTTGATCGACACCTCGATCAGGTCGGTCCAGCGGTTCCGCGCCGCATATTCCTCGAGATAGATCGCCGAGAGCACGCCGACGGGGAAGGCGATGAGGAAGGTGATCGCCATCGTCATCAGCGACCCCTTGAGCGCGCCCCAGATGCCGACCGCGACGGGATCGGTCGAATCCGAGCTGCGCAGGAAGTCGATGTCGAAATGGCGGGTGAGCCGGCCCTGATCGGCGAGCGTGCGCGCCGCCTGTTGCAGCGCCGCGTCGCCGCGGCCGGCGAGCGCCTGGTCGAGCGCGGTCGAGGCGGGGACGTTGAGCGTCACGCGCCGGTCGAGCATCGACGGATCGGCCTTGACCGCGTCGCGCACCGCCAGCCACGCGCTTTCGGCGACATAGCCGCCGCCCGGCGCGCCATAGGCGGCGACCGCGGCGTTGCTGACGACGTCGTCGAGCCCGGCACCCGCGAGCGCGAGGTTGGCGCCCGGCGTGCGGAGCTGTGCCCGTTCGACCTTGAGCGCGGCGGCGGGGAAGTCGATCGGCAGCGCGAGATCAGTGCGCGTGAAGCCGCGCCACCCCTGGGCCACCATGGTGACGAGCAGGAAGGCGAGGAACGCCGCCGACAGCACGACCGCGGCGAGGCCGAAGAACTGGAAGCGCCGTTCGGCCGCATAGCGCCGCCGGATGCGCTTCTGCATCGCCGCGCCCTTCCAGTCGGTGGGCGCGCGGGGAGCTTCGGGGTTATTCATAGGCCTCCCGATACTTCTTCACGACGCGCAGCGCGACGATGTTGAGCAGCAGCGTGATGACGAACAGCGTCAGCCCCAGCGCGAACGCGGCGAGCGTCTTGGGACTGTCGAACTCCGATTCGCCGGTGAGCAGGTCGACGATCTGCTTGGTGACGGTGGTGGCGCTTTCGAACGGGTTGAGCGAGATGCGCGCCGCGCCGCTGGCGGCCATCACGACGATCATCGTCTCGCCGATCGCGCGGCTGACCGCGAGCAGGATGCCCGCGACGACGCCCGGCAGCGCGGCGGGGATGAGCACGCGGCTGATCGTCTCGCTCTTGGTCGCGCCCATCGCCAGGCTGCCGTCGCGCATCGCGGTGGGGACCGCGGCGATCGAATCGTCGGCCATCGACGAGACGAAGGGGATGATCATCACCCCCATCACCAGCCCCGCCGCGAGCGCGCTTTCGGCCGAGGCATAGGGAAAGCCGAGCAGCACCGCGAGGTCGCGCACCGCCGGCGCGACGGTGAGCGCGGCGAAATAGCCGTAGACGACGGTGGGCACGCCCGCGAGGATTTCGAGGATCGGCTTCATCCAGCTGCGCACGTTGGGCGCGGCATATTGGGTGAGGTAGATCGCGCTCATCAGCCCGAACGGGATCGCGACGAGCATCGCGATCACCGCGCCGATGAAGAAGGTGCCCCAGAACAGCGGCACCGCGCCGAGCGAGCGGCCGGGCGCGGCGGGGTCGATCACCTGGGGGCTCCAGTGCGTGCCGAACAGGAACTGGGTGACGGGCACCTGATCGAAGAAGCGCAGCGATTCCCAGAGCAGCGACAGGAAGATGCCGAGCGTCGTCAGGATCGCGAGCAGCGAGGCGACGAGCAGCGCGAGCATCGCGGCGTTTTCGACCCGGTTGCGCGCGCGGAAGCCGGCGCTCGACCGGCTGTAGGCGAAGGCGAAGCCGGCAAAGGCGAGCAGCAGCGCGACGCCGGTGCCCATCCAGCCATAATGGCTGCGCGCGGCGCGGGTGGGGGCGACGAGCTGTTCGGCGACCGGATCGAACGCGGTGCGGCCGGGGGCGGCGGCGACGCGCGCGGCCTCGGCCAGCAGCGCGTCGCGTTCGAACGC
This sequence comes from Sphingomonas chlorellae, assembly GCF_056485145.1. Taxonomy (NCBI): domain Bacteria; kingdom Pseudomonadati; phylum Pseudomonadota; class Alphaproteobacteria; order Sphingomonadales; family Sphingomonadaceae; genus Sphingomonas; species Sphingomonas chlorellae. The sequence goes on along the minus strand of NZ_JBQXXM010000007.1, from coordinate 8,273 downwards.
GAACTGCGGGAGCTGTTGCGCGGCGGGATGCTGAAGCACGGTCTGGCGCACCAGCCCGGGGCTGATCGCGCTCCACGCCACGACGAACAGCAGCGCGGGCAGCACCGTCCACATCGCGACGTAGAAGCCGTGCTGCGCCGGGAGCGAGTGGAGCCGCTTGGCGGTGCCGCGATCGAAGCGGAGCGCGCGGGCGCGCGCGACGAGCCAGCCGATCAGGCCGAGCCCGACAAGGACGAAGAGCAGCGCGAAGGGGTTCATCGGCCGGCCCCCCTCAATGCAGCCCGCGCGGATCGAGCGCGATCCGCTGGGCGACGATCTGCGCCGAATGTGCGCGCACCGCGTCGGGCGCGGGGATCAGCCCGCGCTTGGCGAGGCGGCCGCCCGGCCCCCACATGCCCGTGTAGAGCGCGAGGAAGTCCGACAGGCCGGGGACCGCGCGCAGATGGCGTTTCTTGACATAGAGGAACAGCGGCCGCGCGCCCGGATAGCTGCCGCCCGCGATCGTCGCATAGCTGGGCGCCACGCCCTCGATCGGGACGCCGTGCAGCCGGTCCATATTTTCCTCGAGATACGAATAGCCGAACACGCCGAGCGCGTTGGGATTGGCGGCAAGCCCCTGGACGATCAGGTTATCGTTCTCGCCCTTGTCGATATAGGGGCCGTCGTCGCGGATGCGCTTGCAGCGATTGTCATAGGGGCCGGTCTGTGCCGCCGCCTTGAGCGCGTGCGCCTGGGGATCGGCCTCGGCACAGCCGGGTTCGATCACCAGCTCGACGAGCGCGTCGCGCGTGCCGCTGGTCGAGGGCGGGCCCATCACCTGGATCGGGATGGCGGGGAGCGCCGGATTGACGTCGGCCCAGGTGCGCGCGGTGTTGGGGCGGCCATAGGGGTTGGCGGCGAGCGCGAGGTAGAGATCCTTCTTGGTGAGCGCGAGACGCGGGCCGCGGTTCGATTCGGCGAGCGCGACGCCGTCGATGCCGATCTGGACCTCCATGATCTCGCCCACGCCGTTGCGTTCGCACAGCCGGTATTCGGATGCCTTGATCCGCCGGCTGGCGTTGGCGATGTCGGGATATTGCCAGCCGACGCCGTCGCAGAAGCGCTTGAGCCCCGCGCCGGTGCCGATCGATTCGACGACGGGCGCCTTGCGGTCGCCGCCCTGGTTGACGAACGCCTCGGCGACCGCGGTGGTGAAGGGATAGACCGTCGACGAGCCGACCACGCGGATCTCGCGCGCGGTGTTGCTGTCGCACGCGCTCAGTGCGAGCGCCGCAGCGGCCAATGCAAGCCAGCGGAAAATGCTACCCCCCGTACCGGAATCGAGTCGCACATGACGGTGCGCATGCTGCCTGTCTTGCAGCATGATGACGCCTTGATGACACATGGTTTCAGTCCAGGCTTTCGAGCGGGAGGAGCACCGAGACGGTCGACCCCTTGCCCACGATGCTGGTGATGTTGAGCCGGCCGCGATGGCGCTCGACGATGTGCTTGACGATCGCGAGGCCGAGCCCGGTGCCGCCGAGCGCGCGGCTGCGCCCCGAATCGACGCGGTAGAAGCGTTCGGTGAGCCGCGGCAGATGCTGGGGCGGGATGCCTTCGCCCTCGTCGGTGACGCTGAGGCGGACCATGCTCGTCCCTTCGGGTTCGAGCGCGATCGTGACGGGCGTGCCCTCGCGCCCATATTTCATCGCGTTGCCGATGACGTTGTGGAGCACCTGGCTGAGCTGTGTCGGATCGCCGCGGACGGGGCCGATATCGGCGATCTGGGTGACGAGATCGGCGGCGCGCGGATTGCCGCGCAGTTCGGCGCAGACCTCCTCGACCAGCTTGCCGAGCGCGACCGACTGGTCGGGTGCGCGGTATTTCTCTGCCTCGATCCGGCTGAGCGAGATGAGGTCGTCGATCAGCCGCTGCATCCGGCGCGCCTCGCCGAACATGATGCGCAGGAAGCGGTTGCGGATCTCGGCATCCTCGCCCGCATCGTCGCTGAGCGTTTCGATATAGCCGAGCAGCGAGGCGAGCGGGGTGCGCAGCTCGTGGCTGGCATTGGCGACGAAATCGACGCGCATCCGCTCGGCCGCGTAGTTGCCCGTGCGGTCGATGAGGTGGACGATGCGCCGCCCCTCGCCGACGGTGCGCACGCGCATCTCCCAGCGCTGGTCGCGCGTGCCGAGGCCGACGAGGTGGATCGGCGCCGAATCGGTGCCGTCGTCGGGATCGACGAGCCGTTCGGCGGCGGCGGGATGGCGGATCGCGACGCGGACGTCCTCGCCCAAAATGTGCCGGCCGAGCAGTTCGCGCGCGGGCGCGTTGGCGGCCTGGACGCGGTTGTCGGCGATGACGAGCACGGGCTCGGCAATCGCCTCGATAATGTCGGCAAAGGCGGGCGTGCCGCGACGTTCGTGCTGCGTCGCGGGCGGCACCGGCAGCGGCGAATCGGCCGCGCCGGCGGCGACGAGCACCGCCACCACGGCGCAGACGAGCACGACGAGCCCGGTCTGGAGATCGCCGCCGAGCACGAGCCCGGCGACCCCCGCGGCGAGCGCCGCGAGCAGGGCCAGGATCATGCGCGTGCCGGACAGGGAAGCCATGGCATCTCTCTAGGCACTGATTTACGATTGCGAAAGCCGCTGCTGCGCAACATGGGGGCAGGATGGAAGACGAAGGCCAGCGAGACGGCGCACCCGCGCCAAAGGCGACCCGCCGGGCATTGATGCTGGGCGCGGCGAGCGCGTCGGCGATCGTTTCGATCCGCCCCGCACTGGCGCAGACGAGCGTGTCGGTGATGAAGTGCGAGATCCCCGTTCCCGATCCTGGCCGCGCGGGCAGCTATATCGCCGCCGACGGATCGGTGGTGCCGGCGGGAACCCCCGGCGCCTATCCCCCCGCCGCGCAGCCGTTCAAGGGCGAGGACGTCAAGCGCGCGCTGGCGGGCGGCACGCTGCCCGGCGCCGATTTCGAGCGCAGCCGGGCGTACACCAACTATATCCGGCGGCTGCAGTCGGGGACCAGCGGCTTCACCTGCTTCGCCTCGCTCCAGATGCCGCGCGGCTGAAGGCGCGCGCGATGGCGGCCGCCGGCGGCGATCGGGCGCCCGACCGATATGCGGCAGCGCCGCCCGCGACGCTGCGCATCGAGCGGCTCGACGCGCTGACGGTGATCCATCACCGCCCGTCGGGGCTGACGCACCTGGTCGATTCGCCCGTTCCCGAGCTGATCGCGCTGATGCACGCCGCGGGCGCGCCGATGACGCTCGCCGCGCTGCTCGACGCGCTGGGCGCGGCGTTCGAGCTGGCCGATCCCGATCCGGCGGCGCTGGCGGTGCGGCTCGACGAACTGGTCGCGGCAGGACTGGTGGAGCGGCAATGCGCCATGTGACCGCGCTGCGCGTCGGGCCGGTGGGGTTCCGCGTCGGCAGCGACTGGCGGCGGCCGGTCGCCGAGGTTGCCGCGCTCTATCGCGACTATCCCGCGCCCGCCGATGGCATCCCCGATTTCAACGTCCACCTGTTCGCGGCGCGGCCGTGGCGGCGGTTCGTGCGCCCGTCGGTGCAGATCGGCGGCGACTTCGTCATCCCCGACGCGGCGCCGCTGCCGCTGGCGCAGGGGCTGCTCGCCGCCGAGATGGGGATGAACCTGCAGATGGCGCTGGGGCAGCGCCGCTGGCTGCTGATCCACGCCGCGACGGTGGCGCGCGACGGCGCGGCGCTGGTGATGACGGGCGCGTCGGGGGCGGGCAAGTCGACGCTGGCGGCGCTGCTGATGGGGCGCGGATGGCGGCTGATGGGCGACGAGTTCGCGCTGATCGACACCGCGACGGGTGCGGTCCACGCCTTTCCGCGCCCGATCAGCCTGAAGAACGCCGCGATCGACGTCGTCGCGGCGGCGATGCCGGGCGCCGCGTTCGGCCCGGTGCTGGCGGGCACGCCCAAGGGGACGATCCGCCACCTGGTCCCCGACGCCGCCTCGATCGCGGCGATGGACGTGCCCGCGCGCCCGCGGCTGATCCTGTTCCCCGCCTATGGCCACGCCCCCGCGACGCGCCCGGTCGCGCCGAGCGAGGCGTTCGTGCGGCTGACCCAGGCGTCGACCAATTTCGTCGCGCTGGGCGAGCGCGGGTTCGACGCGCTGACGCGGCTGGTGCGGACGGTGCCCGCGCAGGCGATCGATTATCCCGACACCGACCATGCGGTCGCGGCGGTGGAGGCGGCATGGGCCGCGGCATGACGCACGCGGCGCGCGCGGCGGCAGCGCGGCTGGTCGCGGCGCTGCGCGATCCGGCGTCGACGGCGACGCTCGATGCGGCGGAATGGACCGCGCTGATCGCGGTGGCGCGCGCCGAGCAACTGATCGGCACGCTGGCGTGGCGCGTGCGCGGGCTGGCCAAGCCCGGCGCGGCGGCGCGCATCCTCGACGACGCGATCGCATCGGCCGAGCAGGGGCGCCGCGTCGCGTTGTGGGAGGCCGAGATGGCGCGGCGGGCGCTGGCGCCGCTGGGGATCGCGCCGGTGCTGCTGAAAGGGACCGCGTTCGTCGCCGCGGGGCTGCGCGCGGGGCAGGGGCGCGTGATCGGCGACCTGGACATATTGGTGCCGCGCGACGCGATCGACGCGGTCGAGCAGGCGCTGATCGCGGCGGGGTGGGAATGGGTGAAGCCCGACCCCTATGACGACGCCTATTACCGGCAATGGATGCACGAGCTGCCGCCGCTGATCCACCGCGACCGCGACCGGATGATCGACGTCCACCACACGATCCTGCCGCTGACCGCGCGCATCCGCCCCGACGCGGCGGCGCTGCTGGCCGACAGCGTCGCGCTGGGCGCGGGCGGGCTGCGCGTGCTGTCGGGCGACGACATGCTGTGCCACGCCGCCGCGCACCTGATCGCCGACGGCGACCTGGCGGGCGGGTTGCGCAACCTGTGGGACATCCACTGCCTGGCGGGCGAGCACGGCACCGCGACGCTGGCAGCGCGCGCCGAGCGGCACGGGCTGGGCGAGGCGGTGGCGCGCGCGATGCGGCTGGCACACGGGCTTTACGGCACCGCGGTGCCCGCGCGGTGGCAGCGCGCGACGGCGAGCGACCGGCTGTTCGTGCGGCGGCTGCTGGCGCGCGACGACTGGGGACGGCCGACGCGACGGCTGACGCGGCTGGGCTTTTTCGTGCGGTCGCACGCGCTGCGGATGCCGCCCGCGATGCTGGCGCGGCACCTGTTCATCAAATGGCGCAAGGGCCACCGCCCCTGACGCGCGGCCGCGCTCAGCCGGCGCCGCCCAGCCGGACGAGCGCGGGGAGCAGCGCGGCATAATCGTCGATCACGGCATCGGCGCCGAGCGTCGCGACCGGCCGGTCCGAATAGCCGAAGCCGACGAGCACCGCGGGCACCCCCGCCGCGCGCGCCGCCTGCGCATCGAACACCGAATCGCCGACAAAGGCCGCGCGACCGCCGCCGAGCGCGGCGATCATCGCCAGGATCGGATCGGGCGCCGGCTTGGCGCGGCCGGGACCGAGCGTGTCGCCGCCGAGCACCAGATCGAAGCGCGGCGCGAGCCCCATCGCCTCGACCAGCCGTACCGCGAGCGCATGCGGCTTGTTGGTCACGATCGCCAGCCGCACGCCGTGCGCCGCCAGCGCATCGAGTGCGGCGACCATGCCGGGATAGGGCGTGGTGGCATCGGCGATATGCGCGCCATAGCGTTCGAGAAAATCGGGATAGAGCCGGTCGGCGAGCGCCGCATCGCCGCCGCCGGTCGCGTCGAGCGCGCGGGCGAGCATCTGGCGCGAGCCGCCGCCGATCAGCCGCCGCACGACGGCAAGGTCGAGCGCGGGCCGCCCCGCGCCGACAAGGACATGGTTGAGCGCGGCGGCCAGATCGCCGAGCGTGTCGAGCAGCGTGCCGTCGAGATCGAAGCCGATCATCGCGAACGGAAAGGGGCGGGCGGGGGCGGTCATGCCTCCCTGTTGGGGCGAAGCGGGGCGTACTGGCAAGCGTGCGCCTGGCAAGCGTGCGCGCGCGGCGTGCGGGCGGTGTCGGCAGCACTGGCGTTGGCGGGCGTTCGGTGGCAGGGAGGCGCGATTGGGCCTGCCGCGCGACCGTCGCGGCCTGTTGGGAAGCAATCTAAAGTGTCCAGACCTCCCGTCGCAGCGATCATCCTTGCCGCCGGCAAGGGCACGCGCATGAAATCCGATACGCACAAGGTGCTCCATCCGCTCGCCGGGCGGCCGATGCTGCTCCACCTGATCGAGAGCGTCGCCGGGCTGAAGCCCGCGCGGACGATCGTGGTGGTCGGTGCCGGACGCGAACAGGTCGAGGCGGCGGTGGCGCCGCTGGGCGCCGAGACGGTGCACCAGGCCGAACAGCTCGGCACCGGCCATGCCGTGCGCCAGGCCGAGGCGGCGCTGGCGGGCTTCGACGGCGACGTGCTGATCCTGTACGGCGACGTGCCGCTGGTGCGCAGCGAGACGATGCACCACATGCTCGACCGGCTGCACGGCGACGACGCCCCCGCGGCGGTGGTGCTGGGGTTCCGCCCCGCCGATCCCGGCGCCTATGGCCGCGTGATCGCCGACGGCGACGGCCGCATCGCGCGGATGGTCGAATACAAGGACGCCACCCCCGACGAGCGCGCGGTCACGCTGTGCAATTCGGGGCTGATGGCGGTGCGCGGCGCCGACCTGTTCGCGCTGCTCGCGCGCGTCGGCAACGACAATGCGGCGGGCGAATATTATCTGCCCGATATCGTGATGCTGGCGACCGCCGACGGCCGCCACGCCGCGGTGATCGAGACCGACGCGCACGAGGTGACGGGGGTGAACAGCCGCGCCGAACTCGCCGCGCTGGAGGCCGAATGGCAGCAGGCGCGGCGCGCGCGGGCGATGGCCGACGGCGCGACGCTGATCGCGCCCGAGACGGTGTGGTTCGCGCACGACACGGTGCTGGGCCGCGACGTGACGATCGAGCCCAACGTGTTCTTCGGCCCCGGCGTGACCGTGGGCGACGGCGTGGCGATCCGCGCGTTCAGCCATATCGAGGGCGCGCGCATCGATGCCGGCGCGACGGTGGGGCCGTTCGCGCGGCTGCGCCCCGGCGCGGTGATGGAGGCGGGCAGCCATGTCGGCAATTTCGTCGAGCTGAAAAAGGCGACGCTGGGCGCGGGCGCCAAGGCGAACCACCTGACCTATCTGGGCGATGCGACGGTGGGCGCGGGCGCCAATGTCGGCGCGGGGACGATCACGTGCAACTATGACGGCTTTCTGAAGCATCAGACGGTGATCGGCGCGGGCGCGTTCATCGGGTCGAACAGCGCGCTGGTGGCGCCGGTGACGATCGGCGACGGCGCGCTGGTTGCGGCCGGATCGGTCATCACGCACGACGTCGAGCCCGATGCGCTGGCGCTTGCCCGCGGCAAGCAGGGCACCGTTCCCGGCTGGGCGGCGGCATTCCGCGAGCGGATGCGCGCGCGCAAGGCGGCCAAATGAGCGGGCGTTACGCGGGCAAGCCGTTCCTCGAACTGCTCGACGCCTATGTGCTCGACGCGATCGGGGCGCTCGACGCCGCGACCGACGCGGCGCTGACCGCGCGCGAGGACGAGTTCGCCCGGCTGTTCGGGCGGGCCGGGCCGTGGCGCGCGCTGGTGGTGGCGCGGATGCAGTTCCCGGCGGGAATGGCGGGCGCGATCCGCGAGCTGTGGGACAAGGGCGCGGCACGGTTCCGCGCGGCGCAGGGGCAGGCGCCCGATCCGGTCGAATTCACGCGAACCTTTGTGGACACGCATTTCCCGCATTGAGGTGCGCGGGCGCCGGGCGACGATTCAAGGCGGGCGAGGAAGCTGGGCCCCGGCTCGGGGCCGGGGCGACGGGGGCTTTGTGCGGTTCGGGTGGTGGGCGGCCGGGTTGCGGGTTCGGGGCTGTGGCGGCGGGCGGCCGTTCGGGGCGGGCTAGGAAGCTGGGCCCCGGCTCAGGGCCGGGGCGACGGGGTTTTTGTGCGGTTCGGGTGGTGCGTGGCCGCGCTTCGGGGTCGGGGCTGGGGCGGCGGGCGGCCGTTCGGGGCGGACTAGGAAGCTGGGCCCCGGCTCGGGGCCGGGGCGACGGGTTTTTGTGTGGTTCGGGTGGTGGAGTGGCCGGGTTCCGGGTTCGGGGTTGGGGCGTCGGGCGGCCGTTCGGGGCGGAGCGAGGAAGCTGGGCCCCGGCTCAGGGCCGGGGCGACGGGGTTTTTGTGCGGTTCGGGTGGTGGAGTGGCCGGGTTCCGGTTCGGGGCGGGGGCGGAGGGGGTGT
>NZ_JBQXXM010000006.1:0-209401 GCF_056485145.1 Sphingomonas chlorellae | reverse complement strand
GAGCGACAAAAACCGACGCACCGTCATTCCCCTTTTTCTCGGGGCGACCCATGCGCCTGATTTTCGGTGACCGCCGCGCCGTTCAGTGAAGAGCACCGCGTCGGTGGAGCGGCATATATGGGCGGCCTCCAAACCCGTCAACAACAAAAACGCAGAAAATTGCGCGGCGTCAAAAAATGGCGGTTTCCTGCGGGTTTAAGCACGGCCTTTCGTGGCGAGGGCCGCCGGCGGCACCGAATCGCGCCGGGCGGGACGGGCGAATCCGCCCCGCCCGGCCGCATCAGCGCCGTTCGAAGCGGTCGCCCGGCGCCAGATGCGTACCGAACTGCCCCAGCGCTGTCGCCGCCGCACGGTCGTCGCGGAGCGTCGCGCGCCAGAAGAGCGTCGTCGCGTCGATCACGATCGGCGCGATCCGGGCCTCGTCGCCCCCTTCGCTGCGCATGAAACGCGGCGCGCCCGGCGCGCGGCCGCCGAAATCGCCATGGTTGCCGCCCGCGAGGACGAGCAGATATTTGTCGCCCGGCGCCATCGCACGGAACGGGCGTTCGCGGTCGGCGGCCGTGACCTGGTTGAGCCAGGGCAGCGCATCCTTCGTTCCGGTGATCGACAGGAACGGCATGCGGATCGCGCCGAACGCCTCGGCATCGCCCAGCGCCATCGACGGCTGCGGGCTGAGCGCGATCGCGGCGCGGATGCGCGGATCGGCGAGCGGCGCGGCCCCGCCCGGCGCCCGCATCCCGGCGACGGCGAGCGTCGTCTGCGCGCCGAAGCTGTGCCCTGCCATGCCGATCCGCGTCCGGTCGATCCGGCCGAGATCGCACGCCCCCTCGCGCCCGCCGGCGATCGCGCGATCGAGGACGAAGCGCACGTCCTGCCCGCGCGCGACCAGCTGTTCGGCGGTCATGGCGCCGCGCAGCCCCGCCTGGCGGACGCCGGCAAGGTCGCTGCCCGGATGCTGGAGGTGAATGACGGCGAACCCCGCCGCGACCCATGCCTGCGCCCAGCGCGTGCCGGCATCGAGCCCGCCGCCGAGCCCGTGGCTGAACAGGATCAGCGGTACGCGATCGCTCCCCGCGGGCATGCGGATGCGGACCGGCACCGTGCGCTGGCGGGAATCGTCGCGCCATTGCGCCTCGCATACCGGCCCGGCCTCAGCGGGAACCGGCGCCGTCGCAGGTGCAGCCGAGGCCGCCGGGGCGGCGCCGTGAACCGCGTGCCCCACGAGCGCCATCGCCGCAGCGGCCAGCGCCGCGCCGGCCGAAGAAATCAGTCGCATCCTCATGCTCCCTTGCTGTCGGGCCGACCGGTGTCGTGCCCTTGTTGTCGTGGTCATCGTTGCCGGCGCGGGACGGATGCCGTCGGCCGAGGGGCGCGATCGGCGTCAGCGGCCCGAACGTTGCTGGCGCTGCTGGCGCATCTGCTCGGCGCGCGTCCGGAATGCCGCAAGCTCGGCCTTGTCGACGCGACCGTCATGGTTGGTGTCGGCCATGTCGAACACCGGCGTCCGCGCGTTGGCGAGTTCGCTGCGTTCGACCTTGCCGTCGTGGTTGGTGTCGAGTTCGGTGATGAACGAGTCGATCCGCTCGCCCGCCTGCGGACGGAAGCGGGCGAGCCGCCCGAAATCGTCGCGCGAGATCACGCCGTCATGGTTGCGGTCGAGCTTGTCGAACCGCGCCGCCCGCGCCGCGAGGAACTCGGCGCGCGTCACCACGCCGTCGCCGTCGCGATCGGCGTCGACGAGCATCGCCGCCGGATCGCGCTGCGCCTGGGCCGGGCCGCTCGCCAGCATCGCCCCCGTCGCCAGCATCGCCGCCATCACGCCCCGCATCGAAACCGAAACCATCCGCATCCTGCGCACTCCCTGCCCAAACCATGGAACATCCGCGATGCGCCGCGGCCCGACGGCGCGGCGATCGCTCAAGGCCCCTTGTCTCGCATCGCCGCGTAAGCGTGCAACGTCGCGTCGGTGACAAAGCGTAACCGAAACGCGTGCAGGCGCCCTGCCCCCTTTCCGCCGATCGGCAGCGCACGCTATCGATGCGCCATGGAAAGCGCCCATATCGCCGTCGTCGAGGACGATCCCGAGATCCGTACCATGGTCGTCGCGCTGCTGGGCCGCGAGGGTTTCCGCGCCAAGGGCTTCCGCACCGCCGACGCGTTCGACCGGGCCGCACTCCACGAACGCTTCGACCTGGCGGTGCTCGACGTGATGCTGCCGGGCGAGGACGGGCTGTCGCTGTGCCGCCGGCTGCGCGCCGCGGGGGATATCGGCGTGCTGATGGTCACCGCGCGCGGCGACGATGTCGACCGGATCGTCGGGCTGGAGATCGGCGCCGACGACTATCTGGCCAAGCCGTTCAACCCGCGCGAGCTGGTCGCCCGCGCACGCGCCATCCTGCGCCGGACGCAGGGCACGCCCGGCGCCGGGCGGATCGCGACGCCCGAATGCTATGGCTTTGCCGGCTGGCGGCTCGACCTGGGCGCGCGCACGCTCGACGCCCCTGACGGCAGCGCGATCGAGCTGACCGGCGGCGAGTTCGACCTGCTCGCCTGCTTCGTCCGCCACCCGCAGCGCGTGCTCAACCGCGACCAGTTGCTCGACTGGACGCGCGGCCGCCTGCCCGGCCCGTTCGACCGCGCCGTCGACGTCCAGGTCGGACGCCTCCGCCGCAAGCTCGCCGCGCGCGGCGGCGACGCGCTCATCAAGACGGTGCGCGGCGGCGGCTATCAGTTCACCGCAACGGTCGAACGGCGATGAGCCTGAGTTCGACGCTCTCGCTTCGCATCGCGGCGATCCTGCTGCTCGGCTTCGTCGTCTTTCAGGTCGCGATCGCGGTGGTGAGCGTCCCCACCCATCCCGACGACGCCCGCGCGCTCAACCTGCCCCGCCCGATCGACGCCGCCGCAATCGCGCAGGCGTTCGACCGGACGCCGCCGCCCGCGCGCGACGCACTCGCCCGCGCCTTGCAGGACAGCGTCTATTCGCTCGAGCTGCGCGAGACCGCGCCCGCGCCGCTCGGCGATCCGCGCAGCGACCTGACCGACGTAGCGGTCCATTATGCCGCCGCGATGCCCGGGCGCGTCGTTCGCCTCGACGGGCGGCTGCCCCGTTTCGGCCAGCTGATCGGCGGCGCGCCCCGCCCCGCCCGCTTCTTCCCGCCGCTGCGGCTGGCCGTCGCGCTGCGCGGCGGCGGCTGGATCCTGTTCACCAGCCAGCCCTCGCCCGCGCTGCGCGCGCTGTTGCGCAGCCGGTCGCTGATCGGCGCCGCGGGCGGCGTCATGCTGCTCGCGGCGCTGCTGCTGGCGGTGCGCCAGACCGCGCGTCCCCTCGTCCGGCTGGCGCGCGAGGTCGGCGGCTGGACCGACGCGCGCGACATGCCCGACCTGCCCATGCGCGGCCCGCCCGAGGTGCGCGCGCTCGCCGGCGCACTCAACATACTCCGCGCGCGCGTGCGCGAGCTGTTACTCGAACGCACGCGGATGCTCGCCGGAATCGCGCACGACCTGCGCACCTATCTCACCCGGATGCGGCTGCGCGTCGAGTTCATCGACGATCCCGACCAGCGCGCCCGCGCCACGCGCGACCTTGCCGCGATGAGCGCGCTGCTCGACGACACGCTGTTCTTCGCGCGCGCCGATGCGCTGTCGGGCGCGGCCGACGCCGACAGCGGGGCCGACTCCACCGCCGCCGCGCGGCTGCGCTTCGATGCGGCCGCCGAACTGGGGCTGCTCGTCGCGGCGCGGCAGGAACTGGGCGAGCCGGTGACGCTCGACGGGCCGACGCACGGCCTGTTCCTGCACGCCTCGCCCACCGCGCTCCGCCGCATCGCCGACAACCTGATCGACAATGCGCTCCGCCATGCCGGCGCCGCGCGCGTTTCGATCGGCACCGAGGGCGAGGCGATGCGGCTCGACGTCGTCGACGACGGACCGGGCGTGGCACCCGGCGATCTCGACACGCTCGGCCGCCCGTTCCACCGGCTCGACGCGGCGCGCGACTCCGCCAGCGGCGGCGCCGGGCTGGGGCTGGCGATCGTCCGGGCGCTCGCGGCGCGCAACGGCGGCAGCGCCCGGTTCGCCAACGGCGCCGCGGGCGGGTTCGCCGCGACGATCCTGCTGCCGCTCGCCCCGGCGGCGATGCCCGACTGAGGCCCGACTGAGGCCCGACCGGGACGCCCGCGCGCGCCGCACCGGACGCCCGCGACGCCGACAAACGCACCTTTCCGCAGCGTCGGCGGCACGATGCCTCTCCCGTGCAAACGCGTTTCGTACCTCTACGTATTTCTGGAGGATGTCCCTCAAACGTACAGCGCGACGTGGGGAAGTTGGTGAATTACGCCCGCGGCGCTTGATCTTCGTCAACACGCTAGCGGCCCGCTTTCCCGAAGAGCGACACCGATCCGGTGTATCCAAGGGGCTGAACATGGACGAAACCGTCACCAGGTCATTCGCCTGGCTATTCCTCGCAGTCCTGGCAGTGCTTGCCGCTGTCATGACTGCGGACCCGGCGTTCGGCGTGCACATGGCGATTTGCGCCGGTGCCGCGCTGCTCGCTGCCTTCTATGCGATGCGCGGTGCTGGCAAGCCTGCCGCCGTCGCCCAACCCGGCGAGTATGACGACGACGTCATCCGCTGGGGCACGATCGCAACCGTCTTCTGGGGAGTCGTCGGCTTCCTCGCGGGCGTTTACATCGCGCTCCAGCTCGCCTTTCCCGCGCTGAACCTCGGGCTCGAATATACGAGCTTCGGGCGTCTGCGTCCGCTGCACACTTCGGCAGTGATCTTCGCGTTCGGCGGTAATGCGCTGATCGCGACGAGCTTCTATGTGGTGCAGCGCACCTGCCGCGCGCGGCTGGCGCTGCCCGGCGTGGCGCGTTTCGTCTTCTGGGGCTACCAGCTGTTCATCGTGCTGGCCGCGACCGGCTATGTGATGGGCATCACCGAGGGCCGCGAATATGCGGAACCCGAATGGTATGTCGACATCTGGCTGACGATCGTGTGGGTCGCCTATCTGGGCGTCTTCATCGGCACGATCCTGAAGCGGAACGAGCCGCACATCTACGTCGCCAACTGGTTCTACATCGCGTTCATCGTCACGGTCGCGATGCTGCACCTCGTCAACAACCTGACGATGCCGGTGCACCTGCTGGGTGCCAAGAGCTATTCGGCGTTCGCGGGCGTCCAGGACGCGCTGACCCAGTGGTGGTATGGCCACAACGCGGTCGGCTTCTTCCTGACCGCCGGCTTCCTGGGCATGATGTACTATTTCGTGCCGAAGCAGGCCGAGCGTCCGGTCTATTCGTACCGGCTCTCGATCGTTCACTTCTGGTCGCTGATCTTCCTCTACATCTGGGCGGGTCCGCACCACCTTCACTATACCGCACTGCCCGACTGGGCGCAGACGCTGGGCATGGTCTTCTCGGTCATGCTGTGGATGCCGAGCTGGGGCGGCATGATCAACGGCCTGATGACGCTGCAGGGCGCATGGGACAAGATCCGCACCGATCCGATCATCCGCATGCAGGTGCTGGCGCTCGCCTTCTACGGCATGAGCACCTTCGAAGGTCCGATGATGTCGGTGAAGAGCGTCAACTCGCTCTCGCACTACACCGACTGGACGATCGGCCACGTGCACTCGGGTGCGCTGGGCTGGGTCGGCATGATCAGCTTTGCCGCGGTCTATTTCATGACCCCGCGCCTGTGGAAGCGTAAGCGCCTCTATTCGCTGCGGATGGTGAACTGGCACTTCTGGTGCGCCACCGCAGGCATCGTTCTCTATGCCTCGTCGATGTGGGTCGCCGGTATCATGCAGGGCCTGATGTGGCGCGAGTACGGCCAGGACGGCTATCTCGTCTACTCGTTCGCGGAAGTCGTGGCGGCGATGAAGCCCTACTACCTCATCCGCGCGGCCGGTGGCGGGCTGTACCTGCTGGGCGCGCTCTTCATGGTGTGGAACGTGTGGATGACGATCGCGGGCAAGGTCCGCGAGGAAAAGCCGCTGCACGACGCCGCCTATGACCCGGCCGCGGACAAGCCGCTCCCCAAGGGCGCGCCGGTCCATGGCGGTCCCGCCGCGATGCCCGCCGAATAAGGACAACCGAACATGGCAACCAAATTTTTCAGCCATGCCAGAATCGAGCGCAACGTCACGTTGCTGCTCGTGCTGGCCCTGATCACGGTGTCGATCGGCGGCATCGTGGAGATCGCGCCGCTGTTCTGGATCGACTCCACGGTGGAGAAGGTCGACGGCGTGCGTCCTTACACGCCGCTCGAGCTGGCGGGCCGGAACATCTATATCCGCGAGGGCTGCTACAACTGCCACTCGCAGATGATCCGCCCGTTCCGCGACGAGACCGAGCGCTATGGCCACTACAGCCTGGCGGCGGAGAGCATGTACGACCACCCGTTCCAATGGGGTTCGAAGCGCACGGGGCCTGACCTTGCGCGCGTCGGCGGCCGCTATTCGGACGAGTGGCACGTGCAGCACCTGAAGAATCCGCGCGCCGTGGTGCCGGAATCGATCATGCCGACCTACACCTTCCTCGCCAATCGCGAGCTGAAGGCGGAGACCATCGGCGACGATCTGACCGCGCTGCGCCGCGTCGGCGTTCCCTACACCGACGAGGACGTGAAGAAGGCATTCGCCGATCTTCAGCTTCAGGCGACCGCCAACGGCGACGGCACCGACCTCCAGAAGCGCTACCCGAAGGCCCAGGTGCGCGACTATGACGGCAACCCGAACAAGCTGACCGAGATGGACGCCCTCGTCGCCTATCTCCAGATGCTCGGCACGCTCGTCGACACCTCCAAGGCCGAAGCCAAGGAGACGCTGAAATGAGCGATTATGACGTGCTCCGCCACTTCGCCGACAGCTGGGGCCTGCTGTTCATGGTCACCATCTTCGTGTTTGCGGTCTGGCGTGCCCTGCGCCCCTCGGCGCGACAGGACATGGAGGACGCGCGCAACATCATCCTGCGTGACGAGGAGCCCGCGCAATGAGCGACAACGAAACCAAACGCGTCGATGCCGCCACGGGCACCGAACTCAACGCGCATGAATGGGACGGCATTCAGGAACTGAACACGCCGCTTCCGCGCTGGTGGCTGTGGACCTTCTATGCCTGTATCGCGTTCGCGATCGGCTATTGCGTCGTCTATCCGGCGATCCCGTTCCGCCACAGCGCGAGCGCGGGGACGCTGGGATGGACCAGCCGCGGCGAGCTCAAGAAGGAGCTTGCCGCTGCCGACGCCGCCAAGGCGGCGACGCGCAAGGCGATCGCCGAAACGCCGGTCGAGCAGCTTTCGAGCAAGCCCGAGCTGATGCGCGCGGCGATCGAGGGCGGCAAGGCGGCGTTCAAGGTGAACTGCATCCAGTGCCATGGTTCGGGCGCGACGGGCAGCAAGGGCTACCCCAACCTGAACGACGACGACTGGCTGTGGGGCGGCGACATCGCCACCATCCACCAGACGCTTCAGCATGGCGTGCGCTATCCCGGCGACGGCGAAACGCGCATGTCGCAGATGCCGGCCTTCGGGCGTGACGGCATCCTGACCGCCGCGCAGGTCCAGGACGTGGTTTCCTACGTCCGCTACGTGTCGAAGCAGGAACCGGCCTCGACCTCGGCCCAGGCGGGCGCGAAGATCTTCGCCGAAAACTGCGTCGCGTGCCACGGCACCGATGCCAAGGGCAATCAGGCGGTGGGTGCTCCCAACCTCACCGATCCGATCTGGCTCTATGGCGGGGATCGCACCACGCTGACCGAGACGGTCACCAATGCCCGTGCGGGCGTGATGCCGGCCTGGGGCCAGCGTCTCGACCCCGTTACCGTCAAGATGCTCGCTGCTTACGTACACTCCCTAGGCGGCGGCAAGTAAAGTTCGGAGTAGCGGTTAGCCATGTCGAATCATGCAGACCGCACCGCGAAGGCCGGCGGGCTTTATGCCCGCCGGCCCGACATTTTCCCCAAGGCAGTCGACGGCTTCTACCGCCGCCTGAAGTGGGCGATCATGGCGGTGACGCTGACCATCTATTATGTCACGCCCTGGCTCCGCTGGGACCGCGGGCCCTATGCCCCCAACCAGGCCGTGCTGATCGATCTCGCGCACCGCCGCTTCTATTTCTTCTCGATCGAGATCTGGCCGCACGAATTCTACTACGTCGCGGGCCTGCTCGTGATGGCCGGGATCGGCCTGTTCCTCATCACGGCCACCGTCGGTCGCGCCTGGTGCGGCTACGCCTGCCCGCAGACCGTGTGGACCGACCTGTTCCTCCACATCGAGCGCTTCATCGACGGCGACCGCAACGCGCAGATGAAGCTGCGCAAGGCCCCGCTCGGCCCGGTCAAGATCGCCAAGCGCGTGACCAAGCACAGCATCTGGCTGCTGATCGGCGCGCTCACCGGCGGCGCCTGGATCTTCTATTTCGCCGATGCGCCCTCGCTCGCACGCGACGTGTTCACCGGCCATGCGCCGATGGTCGCCTATTCGACGATCGCGATCCTCACCTTCACCACCTATGTCTTCGGCGGGTGGATGCGTGAGCAGGTGTGCATCTATATGTGCCCGTGGCCGCGCATCCAGGGCGCGATGCTCGACGAGCGCTCGCTGATCGTCACCTACAAGGACTGGCGCGGCGAACCCCGCACGCGCGGCCTGAAGCGCGCGCATGAAAACGCCGATGCCAAGGTCGGCGACTGCATCGACTGCAACGCCTGCGTCCAGGTGTGCCCGACGGGCATCGACATCCGCAACGGGCCGCAGCTCGCCTGCATCACCTGCGCGCTGTGCATCGACGCGTGCGACGAGATGATGGTCAAGGTCGGCCGCCCGCGCGGGCTGATCGACTATGCGACGCTCGAGGATTGCGAGGAGGAGCGCAAGGGCGCGGCCCCCGTCCCCGTCCGCAAGACGATCCTCCGGTCGCGCACCTTCCTCTATTTCGGCGCCTGGGCGCTGGTCGGCGTGGCGATGCTCGTCGCTCTGGGCGCGCGCACGCGGCTCGACCTGTCGGTCGGGCAGGAGCGCAACCCGCTGTTCGTCCAGCTTTCCGACGGCACCGTGCGCAACGCCTATACGGTCAAGGTGCGCAACATGGAGACGCGCCCCCGCCCCGTCCGCATCGACATCGACGGCCTGCCCGGCGCGGTGATGTGGGACTCGCTCGGCGACGAGAAGAAGGCGGCGGCGTCGATGACGATCAATGTCGGCCCCGACCAGGTCGAGAAGCGCCGCATCTATGTGCGCGCACCGCGTTCGGGCCCGCAGCCCGCGACCTTCGCCTTCCGTCTGACCGCGCTCGACGATCAGAAGGGCGGCGACACCGACACTGCCCGCTTCGACCGCCCGGAGGCTGACCAATGACGCGCCCGTTCCGCTTTACCGGCTGGCACATGCTCGCCGTGCTCGTCACCTTCTTCGGCATCGTGATCGCGGTGAACGTGACGATGGCGACGCTCGCGACGCGGACCTTCGGCGGCGTCGTGGTCGAGAACAGCTATGTCGCCAGCCAGCATTTCAACCGCTGGCTGAAGGAAGCGCAGGCGCAGGACCAGCTCGGCTGGCAGGTGAAGGCCGACTCGACCGACGGCCGCGTCGTCGCGCAGATCGATCGCGCCCCCGGCGCGACCGTCACCGCCACCGCGCGGCACCCGCTGGGCCTGGTCGCCAATATCGAGCTGCGCTTCACCGAAACCGCGCCGGGCCACTATGTCGCCCAGGAGCGGCTGCCCGCCGGGCGGTGGCGCGTTCATCTGCACGTCGTGCGCGGCGATGCGCGCGCCGACTTCATCCGGGACGTGTTTGCATGAGCGAAACGCTCGAGCACAGCGAACTGAGCGTCCCCGGCATCCGCTGCGCCGGCTGCATTGCCAAGATCGAGCGTGAGCTGGCGCCGCTGCCGGGGATCCGCAAGGCGCGGGTGAACTTCACCTCAAAGCGCGTCGTGATCGACCATGATCCCGCGCTGACGCCCGAAGCGCTGCGACTCGCGCTTGCCGATATCGGCTTCGACGCCGAACCGATCCAGCCCGGCCCGCTCTCGTCGCGTCCCAGCGAGAGCAAGGCGCTGCTGCGCGCCGTTGCCGTCGCCGGCTTCGCGTCGATGAACATCATGCTGCTCTCGGTCTCGGTATGGTCGGGTGCGACCGGCGCGACGCGCGAGCTGTTCCACTGGCTGTCGGCGCTGATCGCGCTGCCGACGGTCGCCTATGCCGGCCGTCCCTTCTACAAGTCCGCCTGGAGCGCGCTGCGGCGCGGGCGCACCAACATGGACGTGCCGATCTCGATCGGCGTGACGCTCGCCACCGCGCTCAGCCTGTTCGAGACGATCACCAACGGCCCGCACGCCTATTTCGACGGCGCGGTGATGCTGTTGTTCTTCCTGCTCGTCGGGCGTTTCCTCGACAGCGTGATGCGCGACCGTGCGCGCGAGGGCGTCGAGGCGCTGCTGCGCCAGACCGCCCCCGGCGGCACGGTGCTGCTTCCCGACGGGGGCACGCAGTGGCTGCGCGCCGACGCCATCGAACCGGGCATGCGGCTGATCGTCGCCGCGGGCGAACGGATCGCCGCCGACGGCGTGGTCGAACAGGGCAGCTCGAACGCCGACCTGTCGCTCATCACCGGCGAGAGCCGTCCCGAGCCGCTGGCGCCGGGCGGCAAGGCGGTGGCGGGCACGCTCAACCTCGATGCGCCGCTGACGATCCGCGTCACCGCGGCGGGCGACCGCACCACCATCGCCGAAATCGCGCGGATGATGGATGCGGCGTCGCAGAGCCGCTCGCGCTATGTCCGCATCGCCGATCGCGCCGCGCGCTTCTATGCCCCGGCGGTCCACACGCTCGCGCTCACCAGCTTCGTCGGCTGGATGATCGCGGGGGCGGGCTGGCACCAGTCGCTGCTGATCGCGGTCGCGGTGCTCATCATCACCTGCCCCTGCGCGCTCGGCCTGGCCGTGCCGGCGGCCCAGGTCGTCGCGGCCGGCGCGCTGATGCGGCGCGGCGTGCTCGTCAAGGACGGCTCGGCGCTCGAACGCCTTGCCGAGGCCGATGTCGCACGCTTCGACAAGACGGGCACGCTGACGCTCGGCCGCCCCGTCCCGCTCGATCTCGAGCAGCTCGATGCCGAGGAAGAGGCGCCCGCGGCGCTGGCGCTCGCGCGGATGAGCCGCCACCCGATCGCCCGTGCGCTGGCCCAGGCGCTCGAACGCCAGGGCGTGCGCGCCGCCGACCTCACCGACGTGCGCGAGGAGCCCGGCTATGGCGTGACGGGCAAGCTTTATGGCCGCGGCGTGCGGCTGGGCCGGCCGAGCTGGCTCGGCGTCCGCGCGCGCCATGAGGAGCTGGTGACGGGCTTCGCGCTCGACGGCGGCCCCGTTCGCGTCCTGCGCTTCAGCGATGCCGTCCGCCCCGATGCGGCGCGCGCGATCGCCGAGCTGAAGGCGATCGGCATCCCGGCCGAGATCCTGTCGGGCGACCGGCCGGAAGCCGTCGAGCCGCTCGCCGTTTCGCTGGGAATCGCCGCCCAGGCGCGGCTGACGCCCGATCAGAAGCTCGAGGCGATCGAGGCGCTGCACCAGTCGGGGCATCGCGTGCTGATGGTCGGCGACGGGCTCAACGACGGTCCGGCGCTTGCCGCGGGGCATGTCTCGATCGCGCCGGCCTCGGCCAGCGACGTCGGCCAGACCGCCGCCGATTTCGTGTTCATGGGCGACAGCCTGGCGCCCGTCCCCCTCGCGGTGCGTGCGGCACGGCGGACGCTGCGCATCGTCCGCGAGAATTTCGCGCTGGCGATCGGTTACAACCTGCTGGCGGTCCCGCTCGCGATCTTCGGCTATGTCACGCCGCTCATCGCTGCGGTGGCGATGTCGAGTTCGTCGCTGATCGTCGTCGCCAACGCGCTGCGGCTGAAAGGATGTGCGCGATGAACGGGCTGATGTTCCTCATTCCGGTCGCGCTGCTGCTCGGGC
This sequence comes from Sphingomonas chlorellae, assembly GCF_056485145.1. Classification (NCBI taxonomy): domain Bacteria; kingdom Pseudomonadati; phylum Pseudomonadota; class Alphaproteobacteria; order Sphingomonadales; family Sphingomonadaceae; genus Sphingomonas; species Sphingomonas chlorellae. Next base: position 197,440 of record NZ_JBQXXM010000006.1, on the reverse strand, counting down.
TGGGCGGGCTCGGCGCGTTCATCTGGTCGCTCAATTCGGGCCAGTTCGACGATATGGACGGCGCCGCGGTGCGCATCCTGATCGACGAGGATCCGGTCGAATGAAGCTGCGCGTGCTGCTGTTCGTGCCGCCGCTGGCGCTCGCGGTCCCCGCTCCGGTTACGGCCGGGCCGGTGGTCTGGGGCCGGCTGTGCACGGGCACCGGCACCCCCAGCATGCCCGACGACGACCATCGCCGCGAGCAATGCCCGATGGCGTGCCATGTCATGCCGTGTGGCGAGCGTCACCGCCCCGGCGGCAAGGGACCGCGCGGCCGCTGCTGATCGCGGCGCGCGCCGTCCCCCCGCCCCGCCGTCAGTCCCCGTTCAACACCCCATCGCGCCGAAATCGCGCATCGTGCGCAGCCATTGCGCGCGCGCCGCGTCGTTCTCGATCCCCATGCCGCCGACGATCGTTTCGGTGACGGGGCGCACGCCGACGAAGTTCAGGATATTGCGGCGCAGGCTCTTGAGGCTGTGCGCCCCATAGAAATAGCGATAGAGGAAGCCGGGCATCCCCATCGTCACCACGACATGCGCGCTGCGCCCCTTGAGCACCGCGCGCCGCGGGCCGGCCCGCCCCGAATAGAGAAAGTCGGGCCGCGCGACCTGTTCCAGGAACGCCTTGAGCAACGCCGGCATGTCGCCGAGCCACAGCGGATAGAGGAGCACGATGTGCTCGGCCCAGCGCAGATCGGCCTGCGCCGCGGCGATGTCGGGCGGCGGCGTCCCCTCGCTCCAGTCGCGCGCCGCACGGATCAGCGGGAAGTCGAGCTGCGCGACCTCGATCCGGCGCACGTCCTGCCCGGTCTCGGCCGCGCCCGCCGCATAGGCATCGGCGAGCGCATGGACGAAATGGCCCCGCTGCGAATCGGGATGACCGTCGATCAACAAAATCCGTCTGCTCATTCCGGCGCTTATGCGCCCGCGCACGCCGCCGGGCCATGCGGGGCTTTGCGGACCGTGCGTCCGGTCCGGCCGAGGCGCGCAATCCTGAACCGCGCACATCGACGGCGCCACGCGCCGTTCAGTCGGCGGGGCGCAGGGTCATGCCATCGGATCGAGCAGATGGAGGCTTGGATGCGCAGGATGACGATGGCCGTGGTCGCGGCCGCAACACTGGTGATCGGATTGGGCACGGGCAGCGCCGCGTCGGCGCAGGGCTGGGGTCCGCCCCCGCCGCCGCGCCCGGGCTGGGGCGGTCCGCCGCCGCCGCCGCGCTGGGGGCCGCCGCCGTCGCGCTATGACGGCTGGCGCTGGCACCATGACCGCGAATGGCGCCGCGACTGGCGGGCGCAGCGCGAATGGCGCGAACGCGAATGGCGCCGGCAACAGGCATGGGAGCGCCGCCGCGAATGGTGCAGCTGGCATTATTGCCGCTGAACCATTGGTACTGGACCAGCGCCGCTCGACCAGTGCCGCTGGTTCAGTACGCCTGAACCATTGCCGCTGAACCGGATTGCCGGGGCGCCCCGCCCCGGCAGTCCGCCCATACAAAAACCTCCCCGGGCGCGAACCCGGGGAGGTATTTAAATCACGCCCGCCCATGAGGGGGCAATGGCAGGCGCGACCGGAATGCCCCTTTCGGAACGTTCGATCAGAAGCGGAAGCCGACGCCGATCGCGGCAACGATCGGGTTCACGTCGACATTGACGGTCCGCAGCGTGTTGCCCGTGGTCAGGCGCGCCTTGGTGTTCATGTCGATGTACTTGATGTCGGCGTTGATGAAGAGCTTCTTGTTGATGTCGAAGTCGACACCGCCCTGCAGCGCCCAGCCGAAGCTGTCGTCAAGCTTGAGGTCGGTCTTGCCGCCCAGCGCGTTGGTGAGCGAGTTGGTCGTGTCGTTCGAATAGAACAGCGTGTAGTTGACGCCTGCGCCCACATACGGGTGAATCTTGCCTTCCGGCATGAAGTGGTACTGCAGGGTCAGCGTCGGCGGGAGCACCCAGGTCTTGCCGACCTTGCCGAGCGCCGAAACGGTGCCGCGGCCGCTGATGTCATGGTGCGTGGTGCCCAGGATCAGCTCGGCGCCGATGTTCTTGGTGAACATGTAGGTGAAGTCGACTTCCGGCATCACCGAGTTGCCCAGCCCGACTTCGCTGCCCGCGATACCGGTGATCGCACCCGAGCTCTCGTTCGGCGCGACCAGGATCGCACGCGCACGGACCAGCCAGTCGCCGGCCTTGCGGCCTTCGGTGGCCGGTTCGGCCTGCGGGGCCGGCATGGCGACGCCAGCGGCGGGAGCGGCCGGCACCTCGTCAGCCATCGCCGGCGCGGCGACCACGGCGCCAGCCGCCAGGATCGCGAGTTTGAGAGCGGTACGCATCAAAAATCCTCCTGTGTTCGAGGCCTTCCGACTAGGCCCCGCTGCCCCGTACATAGTTGACCGAGCGCAACTTTCGGGTCCGCAATGTTCCCAATGGGGTTGGTACGATGCATATCGGCAACACCCGCGCAACCCATTGATTTTGCTGTGGCAAATTCCCTTAAGTAGTGGCCGCGGCGCATCGCGGCGGCTTTCGGGCGGGCGGAACCGAGTCGCGGAGCACGCGTTCGCCCCCCTTCGCCCGGCCCCCGCCCGCCGGGGGCTGCCGATCGCCGCACACCGGCACACAAGGAAAAGGGGGCGGCCCCGCACCGGAGCCGCCCCCCTTTACACCTTCACGCCGACGGCGCGCCCCGCCGGGGCGACACCCCTCGCCGCGTTCTATTCGAACTCGAGGATCGCCGCATCGACCGCCAGGCTGTCGCCCGGGCCGAAATTGGCGGCCTTCACCACGCCCGCGCGTTCGGCGCGCAGGATGTTTTCCATCTTCATCGCCTCGACGACCGCCAGCGGCTGCCCCGCCTCGACCTTGTCGCCAGCCTTGACGTGGAGCTGGGTGAGCAGCCCCGGCATCGGCGCGAGCAGGAACTTGCTCATGTCGGGCGGCACCTTCTCGATCATGTGCGCGCGATAGGGCGCGACATGCGGCGGATAGACCTCGACGCGGTGCGTCGCGCCGTGCGCGGTGAGCAGCCACAGCCCGCCCTTGCGCGCGATGCCGACCGTCAGCGGCGCGTCGTCGATCTGCGCGGCGAACAGCGGCTCGCCCGGGCGCCAATGCCCGATCAGGTCGATCGGCTCGCCATCGCCATGGATGCGCAGCCCGCCCTTATAGGGTTCGACCGACAGCGAATAATGCGTGCCGCCGATCATCACCACGCGCGCGCCGCAATCGGGGGTCGGCGCGTCGAGCTGGTCCGAAATCTCCGCCGCCCGCTGCCCGCGGACGATGTCGATCACCGCCGCGACCGCGGCAATGCCGCGCAGCAGCGCCGGATCGGCGGGCGCCCCCGCGAAACCTTCGGGATATTCCTCGGCGATGAAGCCGGTGGTCAGCGCGCCGTCGCGGAAGCGGCGATGCTGCATGATCGCCGACAGGAAGTCGATATTGTGCCCGATGCCCTCGATCCGGAACCGGTCGAGCGCCTGCACCTGCAGGTCGGCCGCCTCGTCGCGCGTCTCGCCCCAGGTGATCAGCTTGGCGATCATCGGGTCATAGAACATGCTGATGTCGCTGCCCTCGGTCACGCCGTCGTCGACGCGGACATAGCCGTGGCCCGCCCGGGTGCCGGGGGCGCCATAAGGCGTCGTCTCGCCCGCGGGCGGGCGATAGCGCACCAGCCGCCCGGTCGACGGCAGGAAGCCGCGATACGGATCCTCGGCATAGACGCGGTTCTCGATCGCCCAGCCGGTGAGCTTGATGTCGTCCTGGCCGAAGCCCAGCTTCTCGCCCGCCGCGACGCGGATCATCTGCTCGACCAGATCGAGCCCGGTGACGCATTCGGTGACCGGATGCTCGACCTGAAGCCGCGTGTTCATCTCGAGGAAGTAGAAGCCCTGGCCCGTCTTGTCGGCGCCCGAGACGATCAGCTCGACCGTGCCCGCCGAATAATAGCCGACGGCCCGCGCCAGCGCGACCGCCTGCTCGCCCATCGCCTTGCGCATCTCGGGCGTGACGAAGGGCGACGGCGCCTCTTCGACGACCTTCTGGTGGCGGCGCTGGATCGAACATTCGCGCTCGCCGAGATAGACGATGTTGCCGTGCTGGTCGCCCAGCACCTGAATCTCGATGTGGCGCGGCTGCTCGATGAACTTCTCGATGAACACGCGGTCGTCGCCGAAGCTCGCCAGCCCCTCGCGCTTGGTCGCCTCGAAGCCCTCGCGGACGTCCTGCTCGCTCCAGGCGAGCCGCATCCCCTTGCCGCCGCCGCCGGCCGAGGCCTTCATCATCACCGGATAGCCGATCTCGCCGGCGATCCGCACGGCATGTTCGGTATCCTCGATCTCGCCGACGAAACCGGGGACGACGTTCACCCCCGCCTGCTTGGCGAGCTTCTTCGATTCGATCTTGTCGCCCATCGCCGCGATCGCCTTGGGCGGCGGCCCCACGAACGCGATGCCCGCCTCGGCACAGGCCTTGGCGAAGCTCTCGCGCTCGGAAAGGAAGCCATAGCCCGGGTGGATCGCGTCCGCCCCCGTCGCCCGTGCCGCCTCGAGGATCAGCTCGGCCTTCAGATAGCTCTCGCTCGCGGGTGCCGGCCCCAGCCGTACCGCCTCATCGGCCATCCGCACATGCGGCGCGCGAGCATCCGCATCCGAATAGACCGCCACGGTGGCGATGCCCATCTTCTTCGCCGTGCGCATCACCCGGCACGCGATTTCGCCACGGTTGGCGACGAGGATTTTCTTGAACATCAGAGCTTTATCACCCCTACAAGCCAAAGGCTGACAATCGCCAAGGCGGCGATCAGAAGAAAAAGCGGCGGCCAGACGATGGCGCGGTAGAGCCATGGTCGCCGCAGTTCGAGCCGGAGCATGGAAGGGCTGTTCGCCCAATCGACGAAGGGGAAGGCTATCGCCCGCCAGAGCCAATCGAGCTCGTGCGGCACGTTACTCCGCCGCCTCCAGCTCCACCTTGCACTCCGCCGCCATCGGCGTGATGCCGAGCCGGGCGAACAGCGCGGCGTCCTTGTCGTCGCCGGCATTGCCTGCGGTCAGCAGCTTGTCGCCGGTGAAGATCGAATTGGCGCCCGCCAGGAAGCAGAGCGCCTGCGCCGCATCGCTCATGCTCTCGCGCCCCGCGCTCAGCCGGACCATGCTCGCGGGCATGGTGATGCGCGCCACCGCGACCGTGCGCACGAACTCGATATCGTCGATCTTGGCGAGCGGCGTGTCGGCCAGCATGTCGCCCAGCACCGTACCCTTCACCGGCACCAGCGCGTTGATCGGCACGCTGCCCGGATGTTCGGGAAGCGTCGCCAGCGCGTGGATGAAGCCCACCCGGTCCTCCCGCGTCTCGCCCATGCCGACGATGCCGCCGCTGCACACGTTGATGCCCGCCTCGCGGACATGGGCCAGCGTTTCGAGCCGGTCGTCGAAGCTGCGCGTCGTGATGACGTCGTTGTACCGTTCGGGCGAGGTGTCGATATTGTGGTTGTAGTAATCAAGCCCGGCGTCGGCGAGCATCTTTGCCTGCGCGTCGGTGAGCATCCCCAGCGTCATGCAGGTTTCCATGCCCATCGCGCGGACGCCCTTCACCATCTCGACGATGGCGGGCATGTCGCGGTCCTTGGGGTTGCGCCACGCCGCGCCCATGCAGAAGCGCGTCGAGCCATGGTCCTTGGCCTGCGCCGCCGCCTGGAGCACCGCGCGCGGGTCCATCAGCTTGGTCGCCTTCAGCCCGGTATCGGCATGCGTCGACTGGCTGCAATAGCCGCAATCCTCGGGGCAGCCGCCGGTCTTGATCGAGAGCAGCGTCGAGCGCTGCACCTGGTTCGCGGGGTGGTTGGCGCGATGCACTTCGGCCGCGCGGAACACCAGTTCGGTGAACGGCAGGTCGAACAGCTCGGCAATTTCCTCGCGAGTCCAGTCGTTTCTAAGCATTACTTCAAAGTCCCCATAAAGAGGTAAACGAACATCCCGAGACCGACCGACAGCAGCGCCGGCGCGGCGATGCGACAGAAGTTGACCGACTTGCGCAGATCATCGCCGTGGTAACGGGCGCGCACGATCTCCGATGCTCCCGAAAAGGCAAGCAACGCCGCCGCGCCGATCACGACGATCACCCCCACGATCATCTCGGGCCGCGTCCCCTTAGCATTGGGAACCAGCGCGATCACCCCGCCCAGCGACAGCACGCACAGCGAGGAGAGATATTTGAAAAAGTCATAGAGCAGCGTGACGCCGTCCGCGTTCGCCTCGACGGGTTCGTCGTCCGCCACCTCGGTCATTCGGCGGCCTCGTCCAGCGGCGGCATGTTGTGCCCCATCAGCCGCAGCACGTCGGCGGCGCATTCGACGATGTTCGATCCGGGGCCATAGATGCCCTGCACCCCGGCGTCGCGCAGGAAGTCATAATCCTGCGGCGGGATCACGCCGCCGGCGATCACCTTGATGTCGCTCCGCCCCGCCTCGCGCAGCCCGCGGATCAGTTCGGGGATCAGCGTCTTGTGCCCCGCGGCGAGGCTCGACGCGCCGACGATGTCGACGCCGCTTTCGAGCGCGAGCACCACCGTCTCCTCGGGCGTCTGGAACAGCGGCCCCGACACCACGTCGAACCCCATGTCGCCAAAGGCCGAGGCGACGACATTGGCGCCGCGATCATGCCCGTCCTGGCCCATCTTGGCGACGAGCAGGCGCGGCTTGCGGCCCAGCCGGCGCGTCACTGCGTCGACGCCCGCCACCACCTGTGCCCAGCGGTCGTCCTCGGCATAGGGAGCGGCATAGATGCCCTTCACCGGCTGCGGCGTGGTGCCATAGCGGCCAAAGGCATCCTCCATCGCCGCGCTGATCTCGCCCAGCGTCGCGCGGGCGCGGGCAGCTTCGACGGCAAGCGCGAGCAGATTGGCTTCCAGTCCGCCCCCCGCCTCGGAACGGGGCGGATTTTTCGCGGCGGCCCGCAGCTTCTCGAGCGCCGCCTGGCACGCCGCCTCGTCGCGACTTGCCTTGACGCGCTGAAGGCGCGCGATCTGCGCCTCGCGCACCGCGGCATTGTCGACCTCGAGCGTCTCGAGCAGGTCCTCGTTCGCCAGCCGGTACTTGTTGACGCCGACGATCACGTCGTCGCCGCGATCGACCCGCGCCTGGCGGGCGGCGGCGGCTTCCTCGATCATCGCCTTGGGCCAGCCCGCGGCGACCGCCCTGGCCATGCCGCCCTCGGCCTCGACGCGGGTGATGATCTCCCACGCCTTGTCGACGAGTTGCTGCGTCAGGCTCTCGACATAATAGCTGCCGCCCAGCGGATCGACGACCTTGGTCATCCCCGTCTCTTCCTGCAGCACGATCTGCGTGTTGCGGGCGATGCGGGCGGAGAAGTCGGTGGGGAGCGCGATCGCCTCGTCGAGCGCGTTGGTGTGCAGGCTCTGGGTGCCGCCCAGCATCGCCGCCATCGCCTCGATCGTGGTGCGGATGACGTTGTTGTACGGGTCCTGCTCGGTGAGCGACACGCCCGACGTCTGGCAGTGCGTGCGCAGCATCTTCGAGCGCTCGTCCTTCGCGCCGAGCTGGGTCATCACCCGGTGCCACAGCACCCGCGCCGCGCGCAGCTTCGCGACTTCCATGAAGAAGTTCATGCCGATCGCGAAGAAGAAGCTCAGCCGGCCTGCGAACTTGTCGATGTCCAGTCCGCTGGCGACGCCGTACTTCACATATTCCATGCCGTCGGCGATGGTGAAGGCAAGCTCCTGCACCTGCGTCGCCCCGGCCTCCTGCATGTGATAGCCGGAGATCGAGATGCTGTTGAACTTGGGCATCTTCGCACTGGTATAGGCGAAGATGTCCGAGATGATCCGCATGCTCGGTTCGGGCGGGTAGATATAGGTGTTGCGGACCATGAACTCCTTCAGGATGTCGTTCTGGATCGTACCTTCCAGCTTTTCCTGAGGGACCCCCTGTTCCTCGCCCGCGACGATGAAGAAGGCGAGCACCGGGATCACCGCGCCGTTCATCGTCATCGAAACCGACATCTGGTCGAGCGGGATGCCGTCGAACAGGATCTTCATGTCCTCGACGCTGTCGATCGCCACGCCCGCCTTGCCGACATCGCCGACGACGCGCGGATGATCGCTGTCATAGCCGCGGTGCGTGGCGAGGTCGAAGGCGACCGACAGGCCCTTCTGCCCCGCCGCCAGGTTGCGCCGGTAAAAGGCGTTCGACTCCTCGGCGGTCGAAAAACCGGCATATTGGCGGATCGTCCACGGCCGCCCGGCATACATCGACGCGCGGACGCCGCGGGTAAAGGGCGCGAAGCCGGGCAGTCCCGGATCAGCGGCCACATCCTCGGCGGTGTAGAGCGGCTTGACGGCGATGCCCTCGGGCGTCTGCCACGTCAGGTCCCTGCCCTTCACTTCCTTGGCGGCCAGCGCCGTCCAGTCGTCCAGTTTCGGCTTGTCGGTCATCTCGATACTCCGCGCGTCAGCGTCCCTTGAACTCGGGCTTGCGCTTCTGAAGAAAGGCGAGCCCGCCCTCCATCGCGTCATGCGTCATGCGCACCGTGCGCTGGTTGTCGGCCTCGCGCGCCATCGCCTCGGCATAGCCCGTCTCGAAGCCCTGGTGGAGCTGGCGGCGGATCATCCCCATCGCCACCGTCGGCCCCTGCGCCAGCCGCTCCGCCAGCCGCCACGCCTCGGCATCGAGCACGTCGTCATGGACGACGCTGTGCACCATGCCCCAGTCGCGCGCCTTTTCGGCCGAAACGCGCTCGCCCAGCAGCATCATCTCCAGCGCGCGCCCGCGCCCGATCAGCCGCGGCAGCATCCAGCTCGCCCCGCCGTCGGGCACCAGCCCGATATTGACGAAGGCCTGGAGGAAATAGGCGCTGCTCGCCGCGACGCAGAAATCGGCGGCGAGCGCCAGGCTGCACCCGATCCCCGCCGCCGGGCCGCGCACCGCCGACACCACCGGCACCGGCAGTTCGGCGATCGCGAGCAGCGTCGGGTTGTAATGCGCGCTCAGCGCCTCGTGCGTCGCGGCGGCAGGATCGCTCGATCGCGTCAACGCGCCGCTCACATCGGCGCCCGAGCAAAAGGCACGCCCGGCCCCCGCGATCAGCACCGCCCGCGCGCCGTCGAGCGCGCCGATCGCCTCGCGCACCTCGTCGAACATCGCCGGCGGCGCGGCGTTGAGCCGGTCGGGCTGGTTGAGCGTGACGCCCAGCACGTTGCCGCGGCGTTCGACCAGAATATGGTTCCAGCTCATGCGTGCGCCTCCCCGGGCGTTTCCATGATTTCGGTCAGCACGCCGCCCATGTCGCGCGGATGGACGAAGAAGACCGGGGTGCCGTGCGCGCCGATGCGCGGCTCGCCCAGCACGCGTGCGCCCTTGGCCTCGAACCACGCCTTCGCCGCGTGGATGTCGGGCACCTCATAGCACAGGTGGTGCTGGCCGCCCGCCGGGTTCCTGGCGAGGAAGCCGTGGATCGGCGACCCCCCGCCCAGCGGCTCGATCAGCTCGATCTGGCTGTTGGGCGTGTCGACGAAGCACACCTTCACGCCCTGCGCCGGCAGGTCGAAGGGCTCGCGGATCACCTCGGCGCCCATCACGTCGCGGTAAAAGGCGACCGACGCCGCGATCGACGGCGTGGCGATTCCCACATGGTTCAGGCGGCCCAGCTTCATTTCGGCTTACTCGCGGAAGGGGTGGTCGGTGCGGCCGGCACCACGGGTGCCGGCGGGGCATAGGGAAGCCCGCACGCGGCATAGACGCGGCGGAACGGCGCATCGCCGTTGCCGCCGGCAAAGATCGCGCCGATCGGCTCGCCATCGGCATTGGTCGTCATCACGCGCAGCTCGCGTGCGCCGGCGATCCCGCGCACGATGTCGAAGGTCTGGCTGCCGCGCATCAGCGCCCCCGGCCCGGGGAACTCCCAGTTGGCGACCAGCGGCGCGCCCTGGTCGGGAATCACCGTCACCGGCTTGTCGACGGCGCTGCCCGGCGTCCGGCGCGGCAGATACTGGACCGAAATCACCGGATCATCGCTCAGGTCGCACCGCACGAGCAGCCGGTCGCCCTCGGCGCTGCGCGCGGTGACCGACGCATAGCGCGGCCCCGCCGCGGCATCGCGGTTCTCGCGCCAGCTCCACGCGGCGTCATTTGCCCCTGCCGCCCCCTGCGGCTGCGCCGACAGCATCGCCAGCGCCAACAGTCCCATCATCCTCTTCCTCCCTTGGCGGGGGCGCGCGCGTGCGCGGCCGCCCGGTTACAGGGGGATATTGTCATGCTTCTTCCACGGATTCTCCAGCTGCTTGTTGCGCAGCTTGCGAAGACCCAGCGCGATGCGCCGGCGCGTGGAATGGGGCATGATGACCTCGTCGACGAAGCCCTTGCTCGCGGCGACGAAGGGGTTGGCGAAGCGCGCCTCATATTCGGCGGTGCGCTCGGCGATCTCCTCGGGCGTGCGCCCGCGGAAGATGATTTCGACCGCGCCCTTGGCGCCCATCACCGCGATCTCGGCGGTCGGCCAGGCATAGTTGAGGTCGCCGCGCAGATGCTTCGAGCTCATCACGTCATAGGCGCCGCCATAAGCCTTGCGCGTAATGACCGTGATCTTGGGCACCGTCGCCTCGGCATAGGCATAGAGCAGCTTGGCGCCGTGCTTGATGATCCCCGAATGTTCCTGGCCGACGCCGGGCAGGAAACCCGGCACGTCGACGAAGGTCACGATCGGGATGTCGAACGCGTCGCAGAAACGCACGAAACGCGCCGCCTTCTTCGACGAATTGATGTCGAGCACGCCCGCCAGCACCATCGGCTGGTTGGCGACGAAGCCCACGGTCCGACCCTCGATCCGGCCGAATCCTACGATGATGTTCGCCGCGTGCGTCGGCTGGATCTCGAAGAAGTCGCCCTCGTCGACGACCTTCCGGATCAGCTCGTGCATGTCATAGGGCTGGTTGGCCGAGGGCGGGATGATCGTGTCGAGGCTGTCCTCGATCCGGTCCCACGGGTCCTCGGTCGGGCGGAACGGCACTTCCTGCCGGTTCGACGCGGGCAGGAAATCGACGAAGTCGCGCGCCGCGAGCAGCGCCTCGATGTCGTTCTCGAACGCCACGTCGGCGACGCCCGACTTGGTCGTGTGCGTCACCGCACCGCCCAGTTCCTCCTGCGTCACGATCTCGTTGGTCACCGTCTTGACCACGTCGGGGCCGGTGACGAACATGTAGCTGCTGTCCTTCACCATGAAGATGAAGTCGGTCATCGCGGGGCTGTACACCGCGCCGCCCGCGCACGGGCCCATGATCAGCGAGATCTGCGGCACCACGCCCGACGCCAGCACGTTGCGCTGGAACACCTCGGCATAACCCGCCAGCGAGGCCACGCCTTCCTGGATGCGCGCGCCGCCGCTGTCGTTCAGGCCGATCACCGGCGCGCCGACCTTCATCGCCATGTCCATGATCTTGCAGATCTTCTGGGCATGGCGCTCGGACAGCGAACCGCCGAACACGGTAAAATCCTGGCTGAAGACATAGACGAGGCGGCCGTTGATCGTCCCCGATCCGGTCACCACGCCGTCGCCCGGCACCACCTGGTCGGGCATGCCGAAATCGGTGCAATTGTGCTCGACATACATGTCGAGCTCCTCGAACGAGCCGGGATCGAGCAGCACGTGCAGCCGTTCGCGTGCGGTCAGCTTGCCCTTGGCATGCTGGGCATCGATCCGCTTCTGCCCCCCGCCCATGCGGGCGGCGGCGCGGCGGCGTTCCAGTTCAGCGATTGTCGACGACATCCGGGTCTCCCAAAGACGGGGCACCCCTGCACTGCACGCCATCCCGACCGCAAATGCAATGTTGCAAAGTTGCAGGGCGCAACTTTGCAGATATATTACGCCCCATGTCGTCCCCCCGCCGCCGCCTGTTTGAAGGCTTCCGCCTGCGCGAACTGCGCCGCCGCCTCGGGCTCAGCCAGGCCGCGATGGCGGGACGGCTTGGCATCTCGGTCCCCTATCTCTCCCAGATCGAGAACAATGATCGCCCGATCACCGATCTGGTGCTCGCGGCGCTCGCGCGCGCCTTCCCGCTCGAGGCGGCCGAGTTCGGCCAGGATGCGGCGGGCGCCACGCTGTTCCGCGCGATCGACGCCGCGACCGATTCCAGCGTCACCGCCGACATGATGGACGAGGCCGATGTGCGCCGCGCGCTCGATCAGCAGCCGCTGCTCGCGCGCCGGCTGGTCGCGGTGCACGAGGCCTATCGGCGCAGCCAGGAGCAGCTGCGCGTGCTCGACGACCGGTTCGACACGGGGACCAGCGACGCCGCGCCGCTCCCCTGGGAGGCGGTGCGCGACTGGTTCCAGGCGCAGGGCAACTATATCGACGCGCTCGACCGTTCGGCCGAGACGCTCGCCGACACGCTCGAGGGGACGCTGCCGTCGCGGATGCTCGAGGCGCGGCTAGCCGAGGGGCACGGCGTCCGCGTCGTCCATCAGGACGGCGGCGGCGACGAGCTCAGCCGCTACGATCCCGCCACGCGCAGCTTCGCGCTCAATCGCGGGCTGCCGCCCGAAAGCCGCGCCTTCCTGCTTGCCAACCAGCTCGTCCGCTTCGAATTCCCCGACCAGCTCGACGCCGTCGTCGCGGGGTCGGGGCTGGCGGGCGATGCGGCGCGCGAACTGCTCGCGCTCGGGCTCGCCAACTATGCGGCGGGGGCGTTGCTCATGCCCTATGGCCGCTTCCGGGCCGAAGCGCGCGCCTTCCGCCACGACATCGACCGGCTGCGCCAGCGCTTCGGCGTCAGCTTCGAACAGGCGTGCCATCGCCTCTCGACGCTTCAGCGCCCGGGCGCGGCGGGCATCCCCTTCTTCTTCTGCCGGGTCGACATGGCGGGCAACATCACCAAGCGCCATTCGGCGACGCGGCTCCAGTTCGCGCGCTTCGGCGGCGCCTGCCCGCTCTGGGTGGTGCACGAGGCGGTGGCGATCCCCGATCGCATCCTCGTCCAGCTTTCCGAAATGCCCGACGGCACGCGCTATGTCTCGATGGCCAAGGGGCTGGTGAAGCCCTCGGCAAGCTTCGCGCGCGCGCCGCGCCGCTATGCCGTCGCGCTGGGCTGCGAAGAGGCGCACGCCGCCGATTTCGTCTATGCCGACGCGCTGCGCCCCGGCGGCGCGGCGACGCCGATCGGCGCGTCGTGCCGGATCTGCCCGCGGCTCGACTGCGACCAGCGCGCCTTTCCGCCCGCCGGATCGGTGATCGACATCGAACCCGACCGGCGCACGATCGTCCCCTACGGCTTCCGCTAGGGCACGGCCGGTCAGCTTCGCCGGCGGCGCGCGCCGGTCCCGCGCCGGGGCGGATCCGCCGTGCCGGCGCTGTCGTCTCCCGCTTGCCGCGGCGCAGGGGCTGGCATAGCCTCGCGCCACAAGAACAAGACTGGGAGAGGATGACGATGGCCACCGCACCGGCGCTGCGCACGCGGATCAGCGATGCCGAATGGGCGGCGCGGCAACAGCTTGCCGCCTGTTATCGCGTGTTCGACATGCTCGGCTGGTCCGAGATGATCTACAACCACATCACGGTAAAGGTGCCCGACGAGGACGGCGCCTTCCTCATCAACCCGTTCGGCCTGCACTTCAGCGAGGTGACCGCGTCGAACCTCGTCAAGATCGACATCGACGGCAACACGCTCGACGGCTCGCCCTATCCGGTCAACCTCGCGGGCTTCACCCAGCATTCGGTGTTCCACCGCCACCTGCCCGACGCGCACTGCATCATGCACACGCACACCACCGCGGGCATGGCGGTCAGCGCGCTCGAAGGCGGGCTCCAGCCGATCAACTTCTATGCGTGCAACTTCATCGGCCAGATCGCCTATCACGATTTCGAGGGCGTCACCGTCCGCGCCGAAGAGGGCGAACGCCTGCTCGCCAATCTGGGCGACCGGCGCGTGATGTTCCTGCGTAACCACGGCATCCTCGTGATGGGGCGCACGCTGCCCGAGGCGTTCGTCAAGCACTGGGCGCTCCAGCGCGCGTGCGAGATCCAGCTCGCGACGCTGTCGATGGGGCGCCCGCTCGCGATTCCGGACGAGGTCGTCGCGGTGCATCAGCGCGACATTTCGCGCGTCCAGCTCCCCGGCGGCCCCGGTGCGCCCGATTTCGCGGCGATGGTCCGCCTGGTCGACCGGATCGACCGCGGCTGGCGCGACTGACCGCGCGCGCCGTGCCCCCGTCCGCCGGGGGCACGGCCGCCGTTCAGCCGAAGCGATAGCCGCTCACCGTCCAGCCGAGCACATGGCCGGTGAAGTCGCACCGCGCCGCATCGGCGCCGCCCGCGCCCGCCGCCACCATCAGCGGCAACAGATGCTCCTCGCGCGGATGGGCATGGCGCGCGTAAGGCAGCTTCTCCCACGCGGTCAGCCGCGCGGCGCGGCGTTCGGGATCGGGATCGGTCACCGCCTCGGTCAGCGCGGCGTCCCACGCATCGGCAACCGGCGTCACCTGCGGCCCGAAGGCGCGCATGTTGTGAAAGCTCATTCCCGATCCGACGATCAGCACGCCCTCGTCGCGCAGCGGCGCCAGCGCGCGGCCCATCGCCAGATGCGCGGCGGGGTCGAGGTCGCGGCGCAGCGACAACTGCACCAGCGGCACATCGGCCTCGGGCCGCATCACCATCATCGGGATGAACACGCCATGGTCCCAGCCGCGCGCATGCTCGGCCGCCGCGGCAAACCCCGCTCCGGCCAGCAGCGCGCGGACGCGCTCGCCCAGCGCGGGGTCGCCCGGCGCGTCCCAGCGCAGCCGATAGGTATGCTCGGGAAAGCCGTAATAGTCGTAAAGCAGCGGCTTGCCCGCGCCCAGATGGACCGTCGGCTCGGCCGTCTCCCAATGGCCCGAAATCATCACGATCGCGCGCGGCCGTTCGGCCAGGCCGGCGATCAGCCCGGCCAGATAGGCTTGCATCGGCTGCCACATCGGGTCGGGCGGGCCGCCCGCCGGGTCCATGAAGAAGCAGGGGCCGCCGCCATGCGGCACGAACAGCGTGGGAAGTCTCATGCCCCGCAATGTCGGACCCGCCGCGCGCGCCCGCAATGTCCGTTTCGGAAACGGCGCGTTTCGCGATAGACCCTGCGGCCATGACTCGCTTCACCGTCAACAACCAGCCGGTCGCCTATCAGATGGACCCGCGCACGCCGCTGCTCTGGGCGCTGCGCGATGCGTCGAACCTCACGGGGACCAAGTTCGGCTGCGGCACCGGCGAATGCGGCGCGTGCGCGGTCGATGTCGACGGGACGCTGCGGCTCGCCTGCCAGGAAACGATCGGCGCGCTCGAAGGCACGTTCGTCACGACGATCGAGGGGCTGTCGCGCGATCGCAGCCACCCCGTGCAACAGGCGTTCCTCGCCGCCAATCTCGTCCAGTGCGGCTTCTGCATCCCCGGGATCGTGATGGCGGCGTCGGTGCTGCTGCGCACCAACCGCAACCCCGGCGAGGCGGAGATCCGCGCCGCGATCCCCAATATCTGCCGCTGCGGCATCTATCCGCGGCTGATCGCGGCGGTTCAGGACGCGGCCCGGATCGCGCGCGGCGACGCCCCGCTCGACGCGGGCGGCGACGACGGCGACGATGACGACGGGACCGAGGGCGACGGCGTCAACGCGCCCGCCGATGCCGGCCCCGACGCCGCGGCGACGTCCGACGGCGGC
Organism: Sphingomonas chlorellae; assembly: GCF_056485145.1. Lineage (NCBI taxonomy): Bacteria > Pseudomonadati > Pseudomonadota > Alphaproteobacteria > Sphingomonadales > Sphingomonadaceae > Sphingomonas > Sphingomonas chlorellae. The sequence continues at coordinate 181,723 of NZ_JBQXXM010000006.1, read as the reverse complement.
TGACCCGCCGCGGCGCCGCGGCCCGGCCGGGCCGCTGCCCCGGCGCGGGAAAGCTTTCGGCAACATTGCTTATGGGTTCAGCCGCCGCTCATCGCTAGCGTGGCACAAGGCCGGCTACTCGGTCCCGGGGACGATCGCCGGTTCGAGCGGAGACGCACAGACGATGTTCAGGCAGATGCTCAGCGCGGCGCTTCTCGCCGCCACCATGGCGGTTCCGCCCGCGGCGCTCGCGCAGGATCGCGGCAACTGGCAGCATGGCGAAGGTCCGCGCCGCGACGATCGCGGCGGTCCTTCGGGTGATCGCGGCGCGTGGCAGCGCGGCGACTGGGGAAGCTGGCAACCGCGCCCCGCCCCCACCCAGCCGACGCAGCCCGCGCCGCCGCGCCCCGATGTGCCGCGCCCCGACGGCTTCCGTCCCGGCGCGCCCCGCCCCGACTCGCGACCCGACTGGCGCGGCGCCCCCGGCCGCCCCTGGGGCTATCCGGCGCCCGCCCCCGCGCCGCGCTTCGACGGCGTGCCGCCGCGGTCGGGAGTCGATCCGCGCCAGCCGCCGCGCAACGACTGGCGCGGCACCAGCCGCCCCGACGTGCCGCGTGCGGGCGTTCCCGGCAGCCCCGACTGGCAATGGCACCAGCCCGGCCGCCCCGGCTGGGGTCCGGGCGTTGCCCCGCGCCCCGGCGATCCGCGCCGCTGGGACGGGCACGACCGCAACGGCCGCCCCGGTCCCGACTGGAACCGCGTTCCGCGCTGGGACGATCGCGGCCGCTGGGACAATCGCTGGCGCAACGACCCCCGCTATGACTGGCGCAGCTATCGCTACAGCAACCGCGAACTCTACCGGATGCCGCGCTATTATGCGCCGCACGGCTGGGGCTATGGCTATCGCCGCTTCTCGATCGGCATCACGATCAGCACGATGCTGTTCGCGCCCGAATACTGGATCGCCGAGCCCTATGCCTATCGCCTGCCCGAGGCTTATGGCCCCTATCGCTGGGTCCGCTATTACAACGATGCGCTGCTCGTCGACATCTATTCGGGCGAGGTGGTCGACGTGATCTACGGCATTTTCTGGTAAGCGGCACCGGCCGGGGCGGCGATGCCCCGGCCGTCCGCCTCCGGCGGGGCCTGTCGGGGCCCGCTGTCCATCCGGCGATTGCCGGGTTGCAATCCGCCCCCTGCCGGGCAATGCGAAGCGCGTGAGCAAGAAGACCGTATCCCCCTCGGGCGGCCCCTCGCCGCTGCGCGCCCAGATCGGCCACGACGTCGCCGCCCGGCTCGAAGCCAATCCCGCCGTCCGCCGCGCGAACGTGGCGACGGCGCAGATGTTCACCTATCCCGACTTCCTCACCGATGCCGAATGCGACGCGCTGATCGCGCGGATCGACGCCAGCGCGCGCCCGTCGACGCTGCTCGCCACCAGCGAGGATCCCGATTACCGCACCAGCAACAGCGCCGATCTCGACCGCTGGACCGATGAGGTCGCGCGGATCGACACGCGCATCGCCGAACTGCTCGGCATCCCGCCCGAAAATGCCGAGACGATGCAGGGCCAGCGCTATGCCGTCGGCCAGCAGTTCCGCGCGCATTGCGACTATTTCCACGAAAACAGCGCCTATTGGTCGCAGATGCAGGAAAGCGGCGGCCAGCGGACCTGGACCGCGATGGTCTATCTCAACGATGTCGAGGAAGGCGGCGCCACCTGGTTCCCGCGCGCGGGCATCCGCTTCCGCCCGAAACGGCGGCAACTCGTCATCTGGAACAACATGGCGCCCGACGGCAGCCCCAATTACGATACGCTGCACGAGGGGATGCGCGTGCTCGCGGGCACCAAATACGTCATCACCAAATGGTTTCGCGAGCGCGCCTGGCTGCGCCAGCCGATCCGCACCTATATCGCGGGCCGCGACGACGCCGTCACCGGCTGAACGGCGCCTCCGCGCGCGTTCCCCCGCGTACCGAGTCCCGCCCTCGACAGCACGCCGCCGCGCCTCGTAAAGCAGGGGGCATGTCCCCCGTCCTCAACGTCCATCGCTCGATCCTCGGCCAGCCCTGGCACTGGCGCGGGCTCGCCGCCGATGCGCGCGATCCGCAATTCGCGCCCGACGACCTCGTCACCCAGTTGCTGCTCGCGCGCGGCTGCCCGCGCGACGCGATCGAGGCGCACCGCACGCCCAGCATCCGCGCCTTCATGCCCGATCCGTCGATCTTCCGCGACATGGACCGCGCCGCCGAACGCCTTGCCGACGCGGTCGAACGCCGCGAACAGGTCGCGATCTTCGGCGATTACGACGTCGATGGCGCGACCTCGGCGGCGCTGCTCATCCTGCTGCTGCGCGACCTGGGGATCGAGGCGCGGCCCTATATCCCCGACCGGCTGATGGAAGGCTATGGCCCCTCGGGCGAGGCGCTGGTGCGGCTCAAGCACGAGGGCGCGGCGCTGATCGTCACCGTCGATTGCGGCGCGCAGGCGTTCGACGCGCTCGCCACGGCACAGGCTGCGGGGGCCGAGGTGATCGTGTGCGATCACCACAAATGCGCCGCCGAGCTGCCCAGCGCCTATGCCGTCATCAATCCCAACCGGCTCGACGAGGACGAAGGCGCCGCGCACGGCCACCTCGCCGCGGTCGGCGTCGCCTTCCTGCTCGGCGCCGCGCTCGTCCGCGTGCTGCGGGCGCGCGGCTTCTTCGCCGCCCGGCCCGAACCGCGGCTGCTCGACCTGCTCGACATCGTCGCGCTCGGCACCGTGGCCGACGTCGCCCAGCTCCGGGGGCTCAACCGCGCCTTCGTGGCGCAGGGGCTCAAGGTGATGGCGCACCGCCGCAACATCGGCCTCGACGCGCTGATCGAGGCGTCGCGGCTCACCCGTGCGCCGACCTGCACCGATCTCGGCTTCGCGCTCGGGCCGCGCATCAATGCCGGCGGGCGCGTCGGACGCTCGGACCTCGGCGTGCGGCTGCTCACCACGCGCGACCCGGCCGAGGCGCGCGCGATCGCCGCCGAGCTCGACGCGCTCAACGAGGAGCGCCGCGCGATCGAGGCGGCGGTGCAGGCCGAGGCCGAATCGCTCTGCCTCGCCCAGCCAGCGCGCGCCGTCACCGTCGTCGCGGCGCCCGGCTGGCACCCCGGCGTGATCGGCATCGTCGCGGGGCGGCTCAAGGAACGGCTCGGACGTCCGGTGATCGTCATCGCGCTCGACGAACACGGCATCGGCAAGGGGTCGGGGCGCTCGATCGCGGGGGTCGATCTGGGCGCTGCGGTGCTCGCCGCGCGCGATGCCGGGCTGCTGATCGCGGGCGGCGGCCATGCGATGGCGTGCGGCGTCACGATCGCCGCCGATGCGATCGACGCCTTCGCCGCCTTTCTCGACGAGCGCCTCGGCGATCGCGTCGCCCAGGCGATGGGCGAACGCGCGCTGCTCCTCGACGCGGTCGTCGCCGCCACCGGCGTCTCGCCGACGCTGGTCGAGGCGCTCGAGGCGGGCGGCCCCTATGGCATGGGCTGGCCCGCGCCGCGCGTCGCCGCCGGGCCGGTTCGCGTCGTGCGCGCCGATGTCGTCGGCAACGGCCATGTCCGCGCGATCGTCGCGGGCGACGACGGCCGCAGCCTCAAGGCGATGGCATTCCGCCAGGCCGAGACCGATCTCGGCGCCGCACTTCTCTCGGCTCCCGCGCATCGCCGCCTGTGGATCGCGGGCCGCGCGCGCATCGACGACTGGGGCAGCCGTCCCGCCGCCGAACTTCATGTCGAGGACGCCGCCTGGGCCGATTGAGCCCGGCGGCGCATCGCCGCGAGCCCGCGCAGGCCCCGATCGGCACGATCGGCACGGACAGCCATCGGCACGAACCGCGCGCGCGCTCGGAATGACGTTCGGGCGATGGAAGGATTACGACGGTTGGGGGCGGCGCGTCTGCGCGCCTGCCGCACCCGCCTTTCCAGAGCCATGTGCTCGGAAAGGGTGGTGACCCCTACGGGACTCGAACCCGTGTTTCAGCCGTGAAAGGGCCGCGTCCTAGACCGCTAGACGAAGGGGCCGCCGAAGCGTGGAGCGGCCGATTAGGCGACGATCGGATAGGCGTCAACACCCTAATTCGCACGGGCGACACTTTTTTGCCCGCGCCGCCCCGCCCGCCGGCTTTGCCGCGCTTGCCGCACTGGTCCTGCGGCGTTGCGGCTGGCATGGACGGGGCCATGTCCAGCCCCGCCCCCGCGCCCTTCGACGAAGCCGCCCGCCGCCGCCACCTGATCGCGGCCGAGGATCGCGCGCTCGACCTGCTCGACCGGATCGCGGCGCTCGGCCTGATCGCGCCCGGCCGGACCGAACGCGCGGTCGAACGCGACATCCAGGCGCTGGCGGCGGCCGAGTTCGGCGTCACGCGCCACTGGCACAAGCGCATCGTCCGCGCGGGTGCCAACACGCTCGCCACCGCGTCGGACAATCCGCCGGTGCGCGTCATCGGGGACGACGACATCGTCTTTCTCGATCTCGGCCCCGTCGTCGGCGCGTGGGAGGCCGATGTCGGCTACAGCCATGCGCTCGGCGCCGATCCGGTCCGGCACGCGCTCTGCGCCGCGCTGCCGCGCCAGTTCGATGCCGTCGCCGCGCATTTCCGCGCCGATCCCGACATCAGCGGCGCCGACCTCTACGCCTTTGCCTGCGCCTCGGCCGCGGCGGCGGGCTGGCGGTTCGGCGGGCGCATCGCCGGGCATGTCGTCGCCGAGTTTCCCCATGCGCACCTGCCGGGGGGCAAGGCGGCCAACCGCATCGCGCCCGACAATCCCGGGCGGTTGCGCGACCCCGACGGCAACGGCCGCCGGCGCCACTGGATTCTCGAAATCCACCTCATCGACCCGTCGGGGACGTTCGGCGGCTTCTACGAACGGCTGATCCGCGACGACGCCGAGCAACCGGCGTCGCCGCGGACGCCGCTCAGCGCAGTTCGATCCGCGCCGAGCGGAAGCGGACATTGGCCGCCGGATTGACCTGTTCGGCCGCCTGCGCCGGCGTGGTCCCGGTCACGCCGCTGCTCGGCTCGATCACCAGCGTCCCGGCGCCGCCGCCCAGCGCCGCGATCGCCGCCCGCGCGTCGAAGTTGAGCGTGTCGGGCATCGCGCCGTCATGCCCGGCATGGTCGTGCGGCGCGGTGGCGTTGAAGAAGTTGATGACGCCCAGCAGGCGCCGCGTGCCCGCCTTGTTCTGCAGATAGACCTTGTAGAGCACGCCCGGCAGCGTGTCATATTGCAGCCCGTCGATCACCAGCCGCGGCGCGGCGCCGTTCGGCGCGGCACTGGCGGTGAGCAGCGCCTTGTTCTGCGCCGGCGTGATCTGGAGCGGGACCAGCGTCGTCCCGCGCTTCAGCGTCGTCGTCCCCGCCCGCGCGAACACGCGCGGCGCCGTCACCTGCGTCTTCAGCCGGGCCTGCGTGCGCTGCGCGGCCGCCTCGGCGCCGGTCGGGCAGCCGCCGCCCGCGGCATAGCGATAGCCGAGCTGCTGCGTCGTCAGCATGTCGCCCACCACGCGCGTCACCAGCGCGCCCGTCCCGTCGATGAACGAGAATTGCTGCGTCAGCATCGCCGGGTCCTGCGGCAACCGCGCCGCCTGGTCGACCGCCAGCCAGCATTCGTACAGCCGGTCGATATTGGTGTGGTGGGCATAGAAGATCGGGTCGTTCCCCGCGGTGGGAACATAGCCCATATAGCCGCTGGGACAGCTCTTCACGCCGACCGCGCAATGCACCGCGCCGTGCGGCGTGCTTCCAGCGCATTGTCGAAGCGCAGATAGTCGGTCTCGATCATCGCGCCGCTCGTCGACGTCACCGCGGGGTCGAGCTTGGCCTTGCCCGCGTTGAGCTCCGCCTGGCGGTTGCCGACGTACAGCGGGTTGGGCACCTGCTTGCCCGCAGCGTCGAGATAGGTGGGCGCACGATAGACGTCGGGGATCGCCCCGTCGGTCTCATAGTCCCAGAAGGGCAGCCGCAGCTTCGGGTCGCCCGACGCCGCCTGCAGCACCTGCTCGAAATAATAGAGGCACATGCGGTGCCAGGTCAGGAACTGGTCGGTGCCGTGCTGGCACGTGCACCATGTCGCCTTCTCGTCGTCGGTCGTCGCGCCCTGCACCGTCAGCCCGCTCATCCCCGGATAGTTGAGCGCCAGCGGGTTCGAGCACGGCTTGCCGATATAGCTGTGGATGTTCGCCCAATAGGTCAGGCTGCGCTTGAACTCGGCGCTGCCGCGCGGCGCGGTGTTCCATGCGATCATCTGGGCGATGCCGTTGCGCAGGCTGGTCACCTCGCTCGCGGTCAGCGCCGTCACCGACTTGCGCTCGGGCAGCGTGTCGGCGGCGGGCATCGGCCGCCACGCGCTGCCCAGCGCCGCATGCGCCGCGGCTTCCAGCTCGGCGCGCGCGGCGGCAAAGGCGCGGTCGATCGCGGCGTCGTGCGCCGCCTCGTCGATCCGTCAGGCCGGACCGGCGCCGGGCAAGGCGCCGGCGGGCACAAGGGTCGCGGGCACAAGGGTCGCGGGAACGAAGGCGGCGGGAACAAGGGCCGCGGGAACCGTGGCGGGAACGGGCATCGTTCCGGACGCCCCGGCGGCGGGGCCATGGGCACCCGCCGGCGAGGCGGTCGCCAGCGCAGCGAACGCGCCGACGCCGAACAACAGGCGTTTGAGCATCGAATCCTCCCTGAACAGCAACGCGCGAACCGAGGGGGCGCCGACGGTCGCTGCCGTCGCGTCAGGAATTGCGACGCAGTTTACCACGACCGGGGCGACGATGCACCGCCACGCCGCATCCGAAACGAACCCGTCCCCACCCGCGCGCGCCGACCTGCTCCGAAACCGACCGAAACCCCGCCGCTGCGACGGCGGCGCCCCGGGAAAATACGGAATGTTGCTCGAATGCCACAAACTACGACCGGATTGTTTCCGACAACGCTTACCCTGTTTACACTTCATTACAAGAACGCCATTCACAGCAACAATCAAAGCTCTTCACGGGCTGCGGGGAGAAGCAGGCGGGATACCGGCCGATCGCGGGCGCGGACCGCCTCAGGGAGTCAAAAATAGATGAAGCTTGTTCAAACGACGGCGGCCTCGCTGCGCTACGGCATTTCGCTCGCCGCGCTGCTCAGCGCATTCGCCGCGCCGGCCCATGCGCAGACCGCGCCGGCGTCGGCCACCGAGGATACCGCCAAGCAGCAGCCGGCGGACGCCCAGTCGGGTCAGACCCCCGGCAGCGAAATCGTCGTCACCGGTACGCTGTTCCACAATTCGAACGCCACCTCGATGTCGCCGCTGACCGTGCTGTCGGCCGAAACGCTCGAGCGTTCGAACATCACCACGGTCAACGACGCGATCCGCTCGGTCTCGGCTGACAGCGCCGGCTCGATCTCGACGGGCTTCCGCAACGGCTTCTCGGCGGGCGGCGCGGCGGTTTCGCTCCGCGGTATCGGCGTGTCGTCGACGGTCGTGCTGATCGACGGCCTGCGCTCGGCCAATTTCCCGCTGAACGACGACGGGCATAACGCCTATGTCGACCTCAACTCGATCCCGTTCAGCATCGTCGACAATGTCCAGGTGCTCAAGGACGGCGCCTCGTCGACCTACGGCGCCGATGCGATCGGCGGCGTGGTCAACCTGATCACCAAGAAGCAGTTCAAGGGCCTTGAGGGCTCCGCGCAGGGCGGCACCACCGAAAAGGGTGACGGTTCGCGCTACCGGGCGACGCTCACCGCCGGCTTCGGCGACTATCAGGCGCAGGGGTGGAACTTCTACCTCAACGGCGAATATACCTATGACGGGTACATCACCAACAACTCGCGCGGTTATCCGTTCAACACGCTCGATCTTACGCCGAGCGGGCTGACCGATCGCAACCGCAACGACGACTCGCTCACCACCCCCAACCCGCAGGCCGTCGTCACGCGCGTGACGCAGACCGATCTCAACAATCCGCTCGCGGGCATGGTCGGCACGCCGCTGACCACCCAGTATCAGTTGCTCAACCCGAATAGCTGCCCCTACGGCACCTTCACGGTGACCAGCGGCTTGGCCCAGGGCACGGGTTGCAAGCACAACCTGCCCGACGAATACAGCATCATCCAGCCGAAGCAGCAGCGCTATTCGGCCACCGGCCGCCTCAGCGTGCGCCTGAGCGACAATATCGAGGCCTATGCCACCGGCAGCTTCTCGCGCTCGGAAGTGAGCATCAAGGGAACGCCGTCGGGCATCCGCCAGACGCAGCCCTTCGGCGGCTCGCCGGCCACGGCGTCGAGCAGCCCGGGCATCGTGCTGCCGGTCTATGTCTGTGCGGCCGGCACCAACTGCGCGACCGCCGCCGATCGGCGCCTCAACCCGAACAACCCCTATGCCCAGGCCTATGCGGCAACGCCGGACCAGGGCGCGGCCCGCATCTATTATCTGTTCGGCGACATCCCGGCCGGCAGCGACCGTTACGTCAACGTCTATCGGACGACTGCGGGTGTGTCGGGCACCTTCGGCGACGGCTTCGGCTTCCGCGTCGACGGCGTCTATGCACGCGACGATTTCAGCGTGACCCAGCATGGCTTCATCAACATCCAGGGCCTGCTGCGCGCGGTCAGCACGGGTGCGTACAACTTCGTCAATCCGGAGCAGAACAGCGCGGCCGTCCGCAACCAGATCTCGCCGGACGTGACCACGCCGTCCTATTCGACGACGGCGACGCTCGACGCCTCGATCACCAAGGCGCTGATGCAGCTCCCGGGCGGCGACCTCAACCTCGCAGTCGGCGGCCAGGTACGCCGCGAGACGCTGCTCAACCGCAACCAGAACGCGAACCTCGCTTACTATAGCCTGACCACCTCGTCGGCGACCGGCCGCCATACCGTGGCCGCCGCCTTCTTCGAACTCGATGCGCCGATCGTCCAGCAGCTCAACCTGAACGTGTCGGGCCGCTACGACCATTATTCGGAAGGCTATAACCACTTCTCGCCCAAGCTGGCGCTGATGTTCACGCCGATCCCGCAGGTCGCGCTGCGCGGCACCTATTCGGAAGGATTCCGGGCGCCGACCTTCGCCGAAAGCAACCCGGCGAGCAGCTATGCCGGCTTCTCCCCCTTCAACCCGCCCAGCAGCTTCGTCGCGGCGCACCCCGGCAACGCGGCCTATACCACCAGCTACAATATCGGCAGCGGTGCGACGGGTAATCCCAATGTGGCGCCGGAAACGTCGCGCAGCCTCACGCTGGGGGCGATCTTCAAGCCGACCAACTGGTTCAGCCTGACGGTCGACTATTACAACATCAAGAAGTCGAAGCTGATCGTCAGCGGGCCGCTGCGCGCCCAGGCGATTGCCGCCTATTACGCACAGACCAACGCAACGGCGGGCTGCGCCGCGCTCGCCGCCGTGGGTCCGGGCTATTCGTGCAACGTCGTCGACGCGCCCGACCCCAGCAACCCCAACGCGCTGCCGCGCCTGCTCGTGTTCAACGTGCCGTTCGTCAACGCCAACTATCAGGTCAGCTCGGGCATCGACGTCCAGGCGACCGCGCGGATCCCGATCAGCGAGGGCGTGCGCTTCACCAGCCGGCTCGAAGTGACCGATGTCTTCCGGCTCGATCTGGTCACGCCGGCGGGCGTCGTTCAGAAGTACGCCGGTACGCTCGGGCCGTACGAACTGTCGTCGGGCGGCGGTACGCCGCGCATCCGCGGCAACTGGCAGAACACGCTCGAATACGGTCCCTACACGCTGACCGCGACCGCCTATTATGTCGGCCGGATCAAGCAGGTGGCGGCCGACGAGATCACGCCGGTCAACGGGGTGATCGACCTGTCGTGCAAGAACTCGCTGGCGCCGGGGCAGACCGGGCCGAACCAGTGCTATGTTCGCCCGTTCCTGTATTTCGACCTCAATGCCAGCGTCGAAGTGAACAAGCAGTTCCGCTTCTTCGTCAACGTCCAGAACCTGTTCAACGTGCGCGCGCCGCTCGCTGCGGGCGCCTATACCAGCAACCCGAACTATCTCAGCAGCTGGCACTATACCGGCCTCGTCGGCCGCAACTTCGCTGCCGGCGCCAAGTTCAACTTCTGACGTTCGATCGAACGACCTTGTCGGGGGCGGCCTTCGGGCCGCCCTTTTTTTGCCTGTCGCAGCGGCGATCGTCGGGCGCGTGACCGTCCGCGCGTGTTGCTCAGCGACCGGACACCGCCCGCCCCCGCAGACAGGTGGCACATGCCGCCCCCGCTCCCTATCTGGGCTCTGGCATCCTCGTCAGAACAAAGCTAGAACCTTCCTCCATGGCACTCACCACCATTTCGGTCCGCGGCGCGCGCGAGCATAATCTCAAGGGCGTCGACATCGACATTCCCCGCGACACGCTGACGGTGATCACCGGGCTGTCGGGCTCGGGCAAGTCGAGCCTCGCCTTCGACACCATCTATGCCGAGGGGCAGCGCCGCTATGTCGAGTCGCTCTCGGCCTATGCGCGCCAGTTCCTCGAGCTGATGCAGAAGCCCAATGTCGAGCATATCGAGGGCCTCAGCCCCGCCATCTCGATCGAGCAGAAGACCACCAGCCGCAACCCGCGCTCGACGGTGGCGACGGTCACCGAGATCTACGATTACATGCGCCTGCTGTGGGCGCGCGTCGGCGTCCCCTACTCCCCCGCCACCGGCCTGCCGATCAGCGCGCAGACCGTCAGCCAGATGGTCGACCGCGTGCTGGCGCTGCCCGAGGGCACCCGGCTGCTGCTGCTCGCGCCGGTGGTGCGCGGGCGCAAGGGCGAGTATCGCAAGGAACTCGCCGAGTGGCAGAAGGCCGGCTTCAGCCGCGTCCGCATCGACGGCGAGATGTATCTGATCGAGGAAGCTCCGGCGCTCGACAAGAAGTTCAAGCACGACATCGAAGTGGTGGTCGACCGCCTGGTGGTGCGCGACGATATCGGCACGCGGCTGGCCGAAAGCTTCGAGACCGCGCTCAAGCTGGCCGAGGGGCTGGCCTATGTCGACCTGGTCGATACCACGGTCGAGGCGGTGCAGGGATCGTCGGTGCGCGAGCTGCCCCAGCCGTTCCAGGCCGAGGGCGCCGATGCCGACGCGCCCAAGAAGAAGATGAAGGGCACCGGCCTGCCGCCGAACCGCATCGTCTTTTCGGAAAAGTTCGCCTGCCCGGTCTCGGGCTTCACCATCCCCGAGATCGAGCCCCGCCTCTTCTCGTTCAACGCCCCCCAGGGCGCCTGCCCTGCGTGCGACGGCCTCGGCGAAAAGCTCGAATTCGCCGAGGATCTCGTCGTCCCCAACCACGACCTGTCGATCAAGAAGGGCGCGATCGTCCCCTGGGCGAAATCCAACCCGCCCTCGCCCTATTACATGCAGGTGCTGGGCAGCCTCGCCCGCGAGTTCGGCTTCAGCCTCGATACGCCGTGGAAGGACCTGCCCGGCGAGGTCAAGCTCATCATCCTCCACGGCACCGGCGGCAAGCCGGTCACCCTCACCTTCGTTGACGGCCGCAAGAGCTACGACGTCAGGAAGCCGTTCGAGGGCGTGATCGGCAACCTCAACCGCCGCATGCTGCAGACCGAAAGCGCCTGGATGCGCGAGGAACTGGGCAAGTACCAGGCCAGCCACCCCTGCGAGGTCTGCGGCGGCGCCCGCCTCAAGCCCGAGGCGCTGGCGGTGAAGGTGGCGGGGCAGGACATTGCCTATGCCACCCGCCTCTCGGTGGTCGACGCGCTCGGCTTCTTCCAGTCGCTGCCTGAGACCTTCACCCCCCAGCAGCGTGAGATCGCCCGCGCGATCCTCAAGGAAATCGACGAGCGGCTCGGCTTCCTCAACAATGTCGGGCTCGATTACCTCAACCTCGATCGCACCTCGGGCACGCTGTCGGGCGGCGAGAGCCAGCGCATCCGCCTCGCCAGCCAGATCGGCAGCGGGCTGTCGGGCGTGCTCTACGTGCTCGACGAGCCCTCGATCGGCCTGCACCAGCGCGACAACGACATGCTGCTCGCCACCCTGAAACGCCTCCGCGACCTCGGCAACACCGTGCTCGTCGTCGAGCATGACGAGGATGCGATCCGCACCGCCGATTATGTGATCGACATGGGGCCGGGCGCCGGCGTCCATGGCGGCCAGGTGGTGGCACAAGGCACGCTCGCCGAGGTGCTCGCCACCAAAGGCAGCATCACCGCCGATTACCTCAACGGCACCCGCGAGGTGCCGCTGCCCGCCAAGCGCCGCAAGGGCAACGGCAAGAAGATCACGGTGCACAACGCCACCGCCAACAACCTCAAGGGCGTGACGGCCAGCATCCCGCTCGGCACCTTCACCTGCATCACCGGCGTCTCCGGCTCGGGCAAGTCCAGCTTCACGCTCGACACGCTCTATGCCGCGGCCGCGAGGGCGCTCAACGGCGCGCGCGTGCTCGCCGGCAAGCACGACAGGATCACGGGCCTCGAGAACTGCGACAAGGTGATCGACATCGACCAGTCGCCGATCGGCCGTACCCCGCGCTCGAACCCGGCGACCTATACCGGCGCCTTCACCAACATCCGCGACTGGTTCGCCGGCCTCCCCGAGGCGCAGGCGCGCGGCTACAAGCCCGGCCGGTTCAGCTTCAACGTCAAGGGCGGCCGGTGCGAGGCGTGCCAGGGCGACGGCGTGCTCAAGATCGAGATGCACTTCCTCCCCGACGTCTACGTCACCTGCGACGTGTGCCAAGGCGCGCGCTACAATCGCGAGACGCTGGAGGTGAAGTTCAAGGGCAAGTCGATCGCCGACGTGCTCGACATGACGGTGGAAGACGCGGTCGAGTTCTTCAAGGCCGTGCCGCCGATCCGCGACAAGATGGCGATGCTCGCCGAAGTGGGCCTCGGCTATGTCAAGGTCGGCCAGCAGGCGACGACGCTGTCGGGCGGCGAGGCGCAGCGGGTGAAGCTCGCCAAGGAACTGGCGCGCCGCGCCACCGGGCAGACGCTGTACATCCTCGACGAACCGACGACGGGCCTGCACTTCGAGGACGTGCGCAAGCTGCTGGAAGTGCTCCACGCGCTGGTGGAACAGGGCAACACGGTGGTGGTGATCGAGCACAATCTCGACGTCATCAAGACCGCCGACTGGATCCTCGACCTGGGCCCCGAGGGCGGCGTGAAGGGCGGCGAGATCGTCGCCGAAGGCACGCCGGAGCAGGTGGCGAAGGTGCCGGGCAGCTATACCGGGCGGTATCTGGCACCGTTGCTCAAGCCGCGGAAGGCGGCGAAGGTGGCGGCGGGGTGAGCGAAGCGCGTCGCCACGACCCCATGGAACGACGCATCGAGCAGGCACTGCTCGATGCCGGCATCGCCTTCGTGGACGACACGCATCCGGCCAACACCGCTCGGCTCGACTTCTACCTGCCGGAACACGATCTCTATATCGAAGTAAAGCGCATGCATTCGCCGCGTATCGCCGAACAGATGTCGCGGGTGGCGAACGTCCTCGTTGCGCAAGGACCAGAGGCCGTCGCTGCGCTGGCACGGATGATCGCACGGCTATGAAGCCGCTCTGAAAGGCGGCGAGATCGTCGCCGAAGGCACGCCGAAGCAGGTGGCGAAGGTGCCGGGCAGCTATACCGGGCGGTATCTGGCGCCGTTGCTCAAGCCGCGGAAGGCGAAGGCGGCGAAGGTGGCGGCGGAGTGAGGCTACTTGTCAGCGCCGTGCAAGCAGATAGAGTGAGAAGCAGACGCTAACTTACGGGCTAAGAGATGGCTGCACTGTTCATTGAGGAAATCGTTGGAAAGTTGAAACGCGGGGAGTTGCGCATCCCCGCGTTTCAAAGAGGGTTTGTCTGGAGCCCGGACGATGTAGCGTTCTTGATGGACAGCATCTACAAGGGGTATCCGTTCGGAAGCGTTCTCCTCTGGAGAACAAAGACGAAGCTTTCGCAGGAAAGAGACTTGGGGCCCTTCACGGTGCCGGAACCCACGGCAGATTACCCAATCGATTATGTGCTTGATGGTCAGCAGCGACTTACGTCTATTCTAGGTGTTTTCGCTGATGGGCTACCACGGTCTGATAAGGTCGAGTGGAAAGATATATATTTCGATTACGTTACATCTGATGACAACCAAACTACGCAATTCTCCGCCCTTGGTGACCATGAAGTCGACCCGGAGAAGCACTTCCCGCTGAAAATCATCTTTGACTCTTCAGAGTACCGTCGAGCCACTCGGGGCTTCGACGAGGATCTGGCCAATAAGCTAGATCAACTCCGAAAGCGATTCGAGCAGACGATGTTTCCATATTCAATGGTGGAAACAGAAGAGAAGCAGAAAATAGCGATTGTTTTTGAACGGATCAACCGGAAGGGCGTTCCGCTTGACACCTTCCAGCTCCTTTCTGCTTGGACCTGGAGCGAAGAGTTTGAGCTTCGTCAGCAGTTTGAGGAGCTTGCAGGCGAGCTTGAACCTTTTGGATTTGAAGCAATAGGTGACGACACAGACCTTTTGCTTCGCTGCACCGCCGCCGTTCTAATTGATAAGGAAAGCCCCGAGAGCTTACTTACCGTGACTGGAACAGAGGTCAGAGATATACTCTCGATTGTTCGCGGCGGGATACTCAAATCCATCGATTTTCTACGAGACAATTTGGGAATAGTTAAGTTTGCAAATCTCCCCTATCCGACGATCTTGATTCCATTGACTGCGTTTTTCGCGAGCTCGGAAGACCAGCAGATATCCTTAAACCAAGACCAAGTTGATGTGATTAAAAGATGGTTCTGGCGAGCTTCTTTTTCGCGGCGATACAGCAGTGCAACGAAACGAAACCTCGAACAGGACATCAAAGAAGCAAAACGCCTGAGAAACAATGAGCCAAGCACGCTCGGACATTTCGAGGTGAATATGTCACCAGACTTGTTCTTGGATCGGAGGTTCATAGCAGGAACGGTCGATACGAAATCGTTCATTCTAATGCTCGCAAATCTTCAGCCCAGATCAATCGTTAACGGTACACTTGTACACCTAAATCGAGTGCTTGCTGCGGGCAATAAATCAGAATTCCACCACCTGTTTCCCCAAGCATACCTTAAGAAGAATGGCATTGATTCTTCGAGAGTGAATTGCTTGGCAAACTTTTGCATGCTCTCAGCATCCGACAATAAAAAGCTTGGCTCAAAACCCCCTTCTGAATACAAGTCGAAGCTAAGCAGCGACGTGATCAATCTCCTTCCGAGCAACGCTATACCCGAATCACTTTTTAGCGACGACTTCGACATCTTCTTATCTGATCGATCTAATATGCTATACGAGACGGCTCTCCGCTTCATGGGGAAGCTATAGCGTCATCCCTAAGCGAGCAGTATGAGCGTTAGCGGTAGAGCAGTTGCTGTTCACTTGCTCTATGTTAAGCGACAGGTTAGTCGGTGGTGCTCGAGAGAGCTGCCGCTGCCTAGCCTGTAAGCCCTTTCTTCCTTCTCCCTTTTCGCGACATCCTCCGGCCATGCCTGAGGACGACTCCGATTTCCCGGAATACTACCCGGCACCGCCGGGGCCGATCCCCTCACCGGAAGCCTATGACGCATGGTTCCGCGCCAAGATCGAGAAGGCGCTCGCCGACCCCCGCCCCTGCATCCCGCACGAAGTCGTCATGGCGCAGGTACAGGCGATCCTCGACCGGCCCAAAAAGCCGCAGGACTGATGCCCCACCTCCCCACCAACCCCGCCCATCTCGGCCGCGCCGCCAGCGCCACCGTCGAGCCCGACTTCACCGGCCCCGACGGGTTCGAGGCCTATGCCGCCCGCCACGCCGCGGACGGGCGGGAGGCCCGACTGATCTCGCAGTTCGCCTTCTCGACAAGCCGGGATTCGTGGGAGATGCACCCGCACGGCGCCGAGCGGGTGATCTGCACCCACGGCGCCTGCACGCTCCAATAGGATCACGCCGACGGCCGCACCGAGCGCGTGACGCTCGCCCCCCGGCGACGATGCCATCCCACCGCCCCAAAAAAGAACAAACCAGCAACAAAACGCTGTCCTACAACCCCTCATCCGGCATATCTGGTGAGTCGCCTCGGTATTCGCAGGAGACGCCCGATGAACGCATCTGCCGACATCCGCCCCGCCCCCATCGACGGCGGCGGCGCATTCTCGCTCGATATGCTGGTCGATCATGCGCCGAGCGCCGCGCGCGCCGACGGGTGGACGGCCGCGCGGCAAAAGCGGTTTCTTCAGTTGCTCGCCGAAGGGCACACGATCACCTATGCCTGCGCCGCGATCGGCATGTCGGTCACCTCGGCCTATGCGCTGCGGCGGTCGGCGCGCGGCGCGGCGTTTGCGCTCGGCTGGCAGGCGGCGCTGCTGCTCGCGCGCGATCACCTCGCCGACCAGTTGCTCGAACGCGCGGTGCACGGCACCTGCGAGACGGTCACGCGCCCCGACGGCGCGGTCGTCACGCGCCAGCGGCACGACAACCGGCTGGCGATGCACATGCTCGCGCGGCTCGACCGGCTGGCAGAGGGCGCCGCGGGCGCGACCGATCATGCCGCCGCGCGGCTCGTCGCGACCGATTTCGAAGCCTTTCTCGAACTGGTCGAGCGCGAGGGCGGCCCCGCGCGGGCCGGGCTGTTCCTCGCGCGGCGGCTCGGCAACGCCGATGCGGCGCCCGCGCCCGACGATCTCGCCCCCGTCCGCGCGCTCGCCCGCGCCGATGCCTGGCTGCGCGATCGCCGCGCCGCCGATGCCGGGCTCGCCGATCTCGATCCCGCCGCGCGCGCCGAATGGACCGCGGCGCAATGGGCGCGGGCGGAGGCGGCGGGGCTCGTCGCGCTCGCGCCGCCGCCCGCCGCCGATACGTGGGAGCATCCTAAACTTCGTAAACTTCGCGCCGACGCCGCCCCCGTTCCGGCGCCCGCCGCCGATGCCGGTCCGGGTGCCGAAACCGGCGCCGATCGCCCGCCGGTGTGGTGGGACGACACGCTCGAGGAATGGCGCACCCGCTTTCCGCCCGCGCCCGGCTTCGACGGCGACGAAAGCGGCGATTATGGCGCCCCCGGCTATTCGCGCGAGCTGAGCGAGGCCGAGCTGGCGGCGGTCGAGGCGCCCTATCGCGCCCGGCTCTGTGTGCGCCGCACGCACGATGCCGCCGCGCGCGACGCCTGGTTCGCCGCGTGCGCGGTCGACGGCCCGGCGGCCGACCTCGCCGCCGACGCCGTGCTCCCGCCGATCCCCGACGCCGAAACGCCGCCGCCCGATCGGCTCAGCCCCGCCGATTTCGCGCCCCCCGCGCCTTCGCCGTCCGACGCGCCGCTGACGCGCGCCGATCTCGGCGGCCCGCCCGAACCCGCGCCGCGCGTGGTCGAGCCCGAGCCCGACTGGGCGGGCTTCGGCCCCGCAACCGCCGCCCCGCCCGCGCGCGGCGAGCGGGCCGACGCGGCGCCCGACGACGCGACGGATGACGAGGCGGACGACGACGAGGACGACGACGAAGAGGACTACGACGAAGAGGATTACGACGAGGACGACGACGGCGAGGATTACGACGGCGATGAGGACGACGGCGATGAGGACGACGGCGACGGCGATGCAGGCGCCGACGATGCCGCTGCGCCGGCCCCTCCCGCCGCTGCACGCCCCGGCGCCGGCGACCCCGCGCCCGACGGCGCCGCCCCTGCCCCCGACCCCGCTGCACCCGATCATCCGGACCGCCCAGCGCTGCCGCCCGGCTGGCGCCGCTTGTAATCGGCGGGGCGGCACCCCATATCCGTTTGGCTACAGTCGCAAATCGACGGTTACTGGTGCTTTGCGGCTCCGTTTTCCTTCCATCCCTGCCCCTGAAGCACGAGGTTTGCCCGCACGGGGCGCGCCGCCAATGTAAGGAAACACGCATGAGCATCACCGGCACCGTCAAGTTCTTCAATGCCGACAAGGGCTATGGCTTCATCGCGCCGGATACCGGCGGCAACGACGCCTTTGTCCACATCACCGCGGTCGAGCGCGCCGGCATGGCGACGCTTCAGCAGAACCAGCGCGTGCGTTACGATCTCGAGGAAGATCGCCGCGGCAAGACCGCAGCGGTCAATCTTCAGCCGGCCGACTGATCCGGACGCCCGGGCGCGCGTTTTCGCTTGGCGGATCGCGCGCCCCCGTTTCCGGTCGCCGTCCACATCGTCCGCAACTGGGCTGCTCGCGGCCCGCGAAGGGGACTGCCATGACCGAAGCCGAACTGTTCCGCTCCCGCGCCGACGAAGCCGCCGCGCTCGCCGCCGGCAGCGATCTCGACAATGTCCGCGACCGTTATCTCCGCGCCAAGGCGGCGTGGGAGGAAATGGCCGCGCGCTCCGAACGCGTCGCGACCCAGCGCGCGCGCAACGACGCCGAAAAGGCCGGGCGCCACTGACGCGCCGCTGACGCGCCCCTGACGCGCGACCGGCCGCGCGACCGCCAAGGCGCGCAGGCGCCGCGCACGCGTCGCCGATCGGCCGGACCCGGTCCGCCCGGGCTGCGGACGCCGCCGTCGGGCGCCGGCTTTTGCGGGGTCGCCCTTGTTGCGGCCGCGCGCACCGCCTATATTGGTGTTCCGGCAGCGCTTCGCCGCATATCGCGGCGATCGCCGGTCCTTCGGGAACCGAATGCGCTTCCGATCCTTATCCGCTGCAACGCGTCGGCCCCGGTTCGTCCGGACGATGCCGCGCATCCCCGGCGGATGGCGGCGGCGACGGCCCGATGGGGTCGCTGCGTCGCCTTTCACTGTAACCTGCACAGGAGCCTGAATGAACTTTTTCAATCGAGTCCACGAAACCCGTATTACCCGTACCGGCCTCAGCGCCATTTTCCCGCTGCCCAACCCCGCCCGCGCCGCCCTGGCGCAGCGCGCCGCCGAACGGGCCGTCGCCCGCGCCGCGGTGATCGAGGTGCTCGGCTAAACACCGGCTGCGGGAACGATTGGGGCAATCCACGCGGAACAGCGCGGCCGCACCGGCCGTTGGACGGGCATAATCCTGAAAAGCAAAAGGATTTTGCCCATGGCCGCGAATAGCCCTTCGTCCGGAAAATCTGCCCGTCCGTCCGCCGCCAGGGCCGCGGGCGGCACGCCGCTGTCGCCGCTGGCGATCGGCACCCTCTCGCTCGGCGCCGTGCTCGGCACCGTGGCGGCGGGGGCCTTTGCCGTGCTCCGGCTCGCCCGTCACCGCTACCGCGCCGGCGAACCGCTCGCCCCCGGGCCGCTGCATCCCACCGGCACCACGCCCGACGCGCCCCGCCGCGCGGCACGTTCGGCCGGCCCGGCGTCGGATGCCGGCGGGCATGTCCCCACCGATCTGATGCGCCCCGACCGTCCCGGCCCCGGCGACCGTGCCGTCGACGCCTTCCGCCCCGACCCCACCGCGCCCGTCCCCGCCGCCGAGCGCGACGCGCTCCGCCCCGCGGTGATCCCGGCCGGATCGTGACGCCGCGGCAACCTTTTCACCGCCCCGCGCATTGCCGACGGGGGGCCGAACCAGGAGGAACGAGGATGCGCACGCTGTTGCTGGGATTGATGGCCGCGGGAATGCTCGCCGGCTGTGCCGAGGGAGGCTATGGCCCCGAACGTGCCGGCGGCGGCTATGGCCGCTACGACTGGAATCGTCCCGATCCCAGCTATGGCGGCTATGACGCCGACCGCTATTATCGTGACAGCCCGCGTTACCGCGAGCGCCGCCTGTCGCAGCGCGACCGCGTCTATCGGGGTCGCGACGGCCGCTATTATTGCCGTCGCCCCGACGGGACGACCGGGCTCGTCGTCGGCGGACTCGCCGGCGGGACGCTCGGCGCCGCCATCGCCCCGGGCGGTTCCGAACTGCTCGGCGCGCTGCTCGGCGGCGCGGCGGGCGCGGCGATCGGCCAGTCGGTCGACAAGGGCGACGTCCGCTGCCGCTGAGCTGAACCGCAAGAGGGAGCGGGTTCGCGTAACCCGCTCCCTTCGCGGTTGCACAATGGTTACACTTCGGGGGGTGGGCATGACGCGGCCTGCGGTGTTTTATGGCGCGAGCCAGAATGACATCAGGGATCGCCCGCCACATGTTCAGCGTCCGTCGCCGCGCCGCCCTCTCCGCCACGGCTCTCCGTGGTCCTGCCTTGCTGGGCGTACTCGCCCTGGCGCTTGCCGCCTGTTCGGGGGGCGGATCGTCGCCCGCGCCGACCCCCAGCCCGACGCCAGCGCCGACCCCGGCCCCCTCGCCCAGCCCGACGCCGACGCCGGTCCCCAGCACCGCCGCGATCCAGGCGGCGATCGACGCCTCGCCCGTCGCCGACATCTATTTCGCGATCGGCACCCGCGACGGCGTCGTCTACACCTACCAGAAGGGCAAGGTCGGCCCGACGAGCGCGCTGCCGATCGCATCGGCGACCAAGATGCTGTCGGGCGTCACCATCCTCCGGCTGGTCGAGGCGGGGCGGATGCGGCTCGACGACCATCCGCAGAAATATCTCTCCTACTGGACCAGCGACCCCGCCGATCCGCGCAGCCAGGTGACGCTCCAGCAACTGCTCAGCTTCACCTCGGGGTTCAACTACAGCGAAATCGACCGCCAGTGCATCAGCGACGGCAGCACCACCATCGCCGCCTGCGCCCAGCAATTCTATACCCGCGGGCTCGACACGCCGCCGGGCAGCGCCTTCTATTACGGCCCGGCGCATCTCCAGATCGCCGGCGCGATGGCCGAGGCGGCGACGGGCAAGCCCTTTCCCCAGATCTTTCGCGAACAGGTCGCCGATGTGGCGGGGATGACCAGCGCCACCGGCTATGTCACCCCCAGCACGACCAACCCCCGGCTCAGCGGCGGCGCCGTCGCGACGCCAGAGGACTATATGCGCTTCCTCGCCGCGATGCTCGGCGGCCGCCTGCTGACCGATATCGCCAGCTACACCACCGATCGCACCGCCGGCGTGACCGTGCTCAACACGCCCGACGTCACCGTGACCGACGGCGAATGGCACTATGGTCTTGCCGCCTGGCACGAATGCGATGCCACGCCGTTCACCCCGGCCTGCGGCGCCGCGCGGCTGATCTCCAGCCCGGGCGCCTTTGGATGGACGCCGTGGATCGATTTCGACCGGGGCTATTGGGCGCTCGTCGCGATGAACGACGGCGTCGGCGGGTCGCAGCGCGGGGTCGCGCTCGAACAACAGCTTCAGCCGCTGATCAACACCTGGCTCGGCAAGCCGTAGCCTCGGCGGCGCCCGCGGCCGGCCTACAGCGTCAGCGTCAGTTCGCTGAAGGCGTAATGCGTGTCGCCGCGGGCGGGTGCGTTGGGCGCATCGGTCAGGAACCGGCCCTTGATCAGCATCGCGGCGCCCACGCCCAGCCGCAGCCGGTCGGGCATCAGCCAGCGGCGCAGCCGTGCGTCGATCTGCGTGCCGGCATAGCGGCCCGAAACGCCCTTGGCATCCTTGACGCCCGTGCCGGCAAAGCTGTCGGTCGCCGAGGCGAGCCACAGCGGTCGTACCGCCAGATAGCCGTCGGCGCGCTTGCCCGGCTTCACCTCGACGCGCGCCTCGACCGACTGGAGGTTGGCGCGCGCGATCGGGCCATAAAGGCTGCTCGGCCCATATTCGAACACCCGCGCCCCGAACAGCGTGTCGAACCGGCCATAGCTGCGCGCCTTGGTGTCGCCGCTGGCATAGTCATAGGCAAGCTGGATACGCGGCGACCAGGGCGCGGTAAAGCTGTGTCCCAGCGCCGCGTGGATGAAATGCGCGTCGACGGGCAGCGCGGCACGGTCGCTTGCCGCTGCGCTCGCATGCGTCGTGCCGCCCTGCCACGCGCCTTCGAACTCGAAATCGGTGCGGTTGCGCGCCGGCGCACGCAGCACCCGGCCGCCCACGGTCCACAACCGCCGGTTGCGCGTCGCGAAATTGGGCGCATCGCGTTCGACCAGCCGGTATCCGAACAGTTCGACACCGACATTGCCGACCAGCTTGGCCTTGTTCGCGTTGAACCCGAAGAACTGCTGCTCCAGCCGCTCGCGGTCGAGCTTGACGCGGTTGTCGTGGATACCGTCGCTGTCGTTGGGCATCCGGTCCTGCGGCATCGTCCAGAAGGCGGTGATCCCGCTGCCCTTCTCGGGACGCCAGTCGAAGCGCACGCCGGTATAGGCGTTGGTCGAATTGCGAAACGCCTGCCGCGAAACGAAGCGGCGCGACCCCAGGTCCATCGTCATGCGGCCCAGCGTCCACTCGGTCGTGCGGCCGGTCTTGACGGCGAGATAGGCCTGGACCGGCTCGACCGTGTCGACCTCGGTCGTCCCGATCGGCGCGTTGTCGTGCTCGAAATAGACGCGCGCATCCTCGATCTCGGCGCCGATCCGGACGGCGCCGGTCCTGTACTCGGCGCGAAGCAGCGTGCGCAGCATCAGCGCGCCGCTGTCGGGGGCGCCGGGGCGGAACTGGCCGTCGATCGTCTCGAAGCGCGCGCGGATGCTCGCGTCGAGCGTCAGCGGCCCCTCGCTCTTGCCCGGGCCGGTCTGGGCATGGGCGGGCAATGCCGCCAGCCACGGCAACGTCGTCAACGTCAGCGCGGACAGGCGCGCGGCGCGGGCAAGGCGGAGGCTGCGGTCGGCTTGGGGGGCGTGCATCACGTCGTCTCGTTCGCTGAAAGGATGGGGCCGGGCGGTGACCATCGGGGAGACCGTCGCCGTGCCCGAAAATTGACCCGGGTCAGCGCTTCATAGACGCCGCGGCGCCATCCCGACCGCAATCCTCCCCAAAAAAGCGTTTCGCCGCTACGGCATCGACGGATTGCATACCACGCATCATTGCGTGCCGCTTCTGCACCTGACCGCCCCCGGCGTCCTATAATGACGGGACCCCGTCCGCGGCGGATGGGGCACATCGTCACCGATGTTCCAGTTCATCCAGGGCACGAACACCTCCCCATGCTCGAAACCATAAACAACTGGCGCCTCGCCAAGAAGCTGCTGGTCGCCTTCGCCTCGCTCGGCCTGCTGGTCGGCGGGCTCGTCATCAACGGCTTCGTGTCGAACCACACGCTGACGGCGATCGCCGAGCAGCATGTCAGTCAGGGCGTCAACTCGATGGCCGAACTGACCGATCTGGTCAGCGACATCAAGGAACGCCGGATCATCGTCTACAGCTATTACGCCGCCGCCGATGCCAAGGATATGAAGAGCCTCGAAGAGCGCCTCGCCAAGAACGAGAAGACGCTCCAGGAGGATCTCGCCGATTATCGCAAGGTTGCCGGCGACGATTTCGCGCCGGAGGTTTCGACGCTCGAACGGCTGATCCAGTCGCTCGTCCAGGTCGACCAGTCGATGTTCGGGCTGCGCCGCGGCAACGATCTTCCCGGGGCGCTCAAGGTCATCAAGGGCGACGGCAAGAATGCATCGCAGGCCGCCCGCGAGCAGACCGAAAAGCTGCTGCGCATGTCGCGCGAGCGCGCCGAGGCCGCGAACGTCCAGGGCCACGCCACCAGCAACACCGCCACGCTGGTCACGACGCTGCTGTCGCTGCTGACGCTCGGCGGGCTCGCCGCGATCTGGCTGGTGATCGGCCGCACCGTCGCCGCGCCGATGGCCGAGTTGAGCCACGCCACCGAAACGCTCGCCAATGGCGGCAATGCGCCGGTTCCCCATTGCGAGCGCGGCGACGAACTGGGCGCGATCGCACGCGCGGTCGAACAGTTCCGCGCATCGGCCGCCGCCCGCGCCGAGGCCGACCATCGGCTGGCGCAGGAACAGGCGGCCGTTACCCGTGCGCTGCGCGACAGCCTGGCCGCGATGACCGCGGGCGACCTCACCGCCGACATCCGCGCCAGCTTCCCGCCGGCCTATGAGGAGATCAAGGCCAACTTCAACAGCGCGCTCGCCGCGCTGCGCGACCTGATCGGGTCGGTGATGGAAAGCACCACCTCGATCCGCACCGGCTCGGCCGAGATCGCGCAGGCGTCGGAAGACCTTGCCCGCCGCACCGAATCCAACGCCGCCAGCCTCGAGGAAACCTCGGCCGCCGTCACGCAGATGGACGGGCGTCTCAAGGCGACCGCCGACGCGGCCAAACAGACCGTCGGCCGTGCCGACGATGCGATCAACACCGTCGCCAACGGCCGCAGCACCGCCGACGAGGCGGTGGGCGCGATGACCCGCGTCGCCGAAAGCGCCAAGGGCATCGACAGCGTGATCGAGGGCCTCGACAAGATCGCGTTCCAGACGCGCGTGCTCGCGATGAACGCCGCCGTCGAGGCCGGTCGCGCGGGTGAGGCTGGCCGCGGCTTCGCCGTCGTCGCCGACCTGGTTTCGGCCCTCGCGATGCGCTCGGAAGAGGAAGCGAGCCGCGCGCGCGAACAGCTCACCGCGACCCAGTCGGACATCGTTTCGGCGGTGGAAATGGTGAAGAAGGTCGACGAGGCGCTCGCGGAGATTTCGGGCGATGTCGGCGAGGTCCACAGCCTGCTCGACAATATCGCCCGCGACAACCAGGCCCAGTCCTCGGCGATCTCGCAGGTCAGCGTCGCGATCGGCACGATGGACCAGTCGACGCAGCAGAATGCCGCGATGGTCGAGGAAACCTCCGCCGCCGCACGCAACCTGTCGAACGAGGTGGCGCAGCTTGCCGAACAGGCATCGCGCTTCCGCATCGGCGAAGCGGCGCCGGCTACCGCCGCGCGTCCGTCGCCCGCCCCCCGCGCCGCCGCACCGGCGCGCGCGGCAGCCAATGGCAGCAAGCCCTATGTCTCGCCGGTCAAGCCGCTGGCGATGAACGGCGCCGCCGGCAACGACGACTGGACCAGCTTCTGACGCTGCGGCGGCTGCATCGGCGAAAGAACGAACGGGCGGGGCGCAATCCCCGCCCGTTCTGTTTCGGAGCACTGTCAGCGTCTGCCTGTCAGCACCGACTGCGCCGCCGCAGCGCTCAGGCGGCTCAGGCGGCGGCGCCGTGCCGCCGCGCGGGCTTCGCCACCAGTCGCTCGAAATCCTTTTCGGCCAGCGCGCGCGAGAAGAAATAGCCCTGCATCTGGTTGCATCCCGCGCGCTCCAGGAAGCGGCGCTGGTCGCCCGTCTCGACGCCCTCGGCGGTAACGGTCAGCCCCATGGCATGCCCCAGCGTGACCACCGCCGACACCACCGCCCCCGCCTCTTCACCCTCCCCCAGATGCTGGACGAAGCTGCGGTCGATCTTGATCTTGTCGACCTTGAACCGCTGCAGATAGCTGAGCGACGAATAGCCCGTGCCGAAATCGTCGAGCGCGATCCGCATACCCGCGCGGCGCAGCAGCATCAGCGCGTCGCGCACCTTGTCGTCGTCGTCGATCAGCACCGTCTCGGTGACTTCCAGCTCGATCTGCTGCGGCGAAACCCCCGCCTCGCGCACGATCGCCAGCATGCGCTCGGCAAAGCCCGCCGCGCGGAACTGAACCGGCGACAGGTTGACCGCGATGAACAGTTCAGGCCAGCGACGCGCCGCGGCGCAGGCGCGATGCATCACCCATTCGCCCAGCGGCAGGATCAGCCCGGTCTCCTCCGCGATCGGCACCGCCTGTTGCGGCGAGACGCTGCCATGCAGCGGGTGCTCCCAACGCAGCAGCGCCTCTGCCCCGACGATCTTGCCCGCATCGTCGACCAGCGGCTGGAAATGCAGGTCGAGCCCCTCGCCGCTCGCCAGCGCACCGCGGAGGTCCTCCTCGATCGTGCTGCGCATCCGTACCTTGGCATCCATCGCCGCGCTGAAATGGCGGAAACAGTCGCGTCCCTCGGCCTTTGCGCGATAAAGCGCGATATCGGCGCGGCGCATCAGTTCGACGCGGTCCGAACCGCCCTGCGGCGCCTGCACCACCCCGATGCTCACGCCCACGAACGCCTGGTTGCCCAGCACGTCGAACGGCGCATGCACCGCGTCCAGGATCCGCCGGCACAGATCGTCGATCGCCCCGCGATCGGCATCGCCCGCCGCAAGGATCGCGAACTCGTCGCCGCCCAGCCGCGCCAGCAGATCCTCGCTGCGCAGCATCGCCGAAAGCCTAGAGCCGAATTGCTGGATCAGCGCGTCACCGGCCTGATGGCCGAAGGTGTCGTTGACATGCTTGAAGCGGTCGAGGTCGAGCAGCATCATCGTGAAGCCCCCGCGCCCGCGCCGCATCTGCGCCAGCGCATGATCCATCCGGTCCTCGAAACACGCGCGGTTGGCCAGCCCGGTCAGCATGTCGTGATACGCGATGTGCTGCGCCTCGGTCTCGCTCGCGTGCAACTGCACCATGGTCCCGTGCAGCCGCCGCGTCGTCCGCAGCAGCCAGCCGCACACCACGGCCAGCAACGCGGCGATGAACGCCCCGCCCACAACGGCCAGCGGCACCAGCGAGGCGAGCACCGCCGTTCCCGGCAATTCGGGGCGCCACACGAAATAGCCCACCGTCTCGCCCCGACGATTGTGCAGCGGCACCTGTGCCTCGCCCGCCGCCGTTGCGCCGACAGGCGAGATGCGCGGCGCTTCGATCAGGTCGCGCTCGGTCAGTTCGGCCAGAAACGCCGGCCCCAGATAGCGCAGGCACAGCATCACCGGTGCCTCGCCCGGCAACAGCCGCTCGGCGGGGGTCAGCGGGGCGATCCGCATCGCGCTCACCACTGCCAGCCGTCCATCGATGCGGATCAGGTCACCCGTGCGGACCGCCCGCGGCGGCCGTCCGGGAATGACGGGAGGCGCGGGCCGTTCGGTGCGCAGCTGCGCGATCAGCGGCGCGAGCGCTGCACGGCGCGTCTCGAACCGCTCGGGCGCCACGCCTGCACCTGCCATCATCGCATAGAGCGGCCGGTCCCTTGCATCGAGCACGAACATCTCGTCATGGCCGAACAGGTTGTGCAGCCAAACGCCCGCATTGTCGTCGAGCCATTTGCGGTTCTGCGCCGCGGTGCGGATGCGCTCGATCAGTTCGTCCCAGATCGCGACCGTTTCCTGCTGCCGCGCCAGTTCGTCACCGCTCAGCGTGATTGCCTGTTCGGTCACCCGGAACTGGCGCGCGGTCGAGATATCGTCGCTCTGCGCGGCCGCCCAGTAAAGACCGACGCCGATCATCGCAAAGATCACCAGCATGGCCGTCCCGATCGGAACGATCACCCAGGCCCTCAGGCCGACCGCCAGTTTGGAACCCTGCAACAACGACGCATCCTCCGGATCGGCTTTTCCAGCCTGTTAGCGTCGTTATGGTTGGGCTCGACTTTCCGTGGACTTCCGCACTTGTCCTTAAGGTGTCCGCCCGTCGCGAAATCCGCCGCAGAATATCCTCCGACTGTTTCCGCTAGGGACAAGTACGGGCTGGGGCAGCAATATTAATCGAAGCAAGACAGAAGCATAGCGCGCGCACGCTGTTCAGCAATCAAAACGCGAATCCGGCTATTCAACGCGTTGTTCGTCTATATACTGCAATATTGAAACCACACGTCTCGGGTCATGGAGGAAAAGGATGTCGCAACCCAACGAAACGAACCTGATCGAACTCACCGCCGATATCGTTTCGGCGTTCGTGTCGAACAATCGCGTCGGTGTCGAGCAATTGCCGCAGTTGATCCGTTCCACCTATGAGTCGCTTCAGGCGACCGAGACGCCCGCCGCCGCTGCCGAAGAACCGGCCGAGACGGTGTTCGAACGGCCCGTTTCGGTGCGCAAGAGCCTGGCGTCGCCCGACGTCATCATCAGCATGATCGACGGCAAGCCATACAAGATGCTCAAGCGTCACCTCGCCACGCACGGGCTGACGCCGGAGGAATATCGTCAGCGCTACAAGCTGCCCGCCGACTATCCGATGGTCGCGCCCAACTATGCCGCGTTCCGCCGCGAAACCGCGGTCAAGCTCGGCCTCGGTCGTGCGCCGACGCGCACGCGCAAGGGCGGTCGCGGCAAGGGCGGCGCCGGCGAATAACCGGGACGGAAAAAGGGTGCGGGAACTGCGCGGTACCGGGGAATGGAGGTCGCGCAGCTCCCGCTTCCGGGGATCAGAGCGGCGCCAGCCAGCGCCGCTCTGCCTCGGAAAACACACGGCCGCGCGTCAGGAAACGCACTTCGCGGCCATTATCCAGGCTGAACATCCCGCCGCGTCCGGGCACGACGTCCAGGATCAGTTGCGTATGCGCCCAGGCTTCGCCCTGCGCGCGACCGATGAACACCGGCGCGCCGCCCACCGCGCCCAGCAGCACGTCGTTCGCGCCGGTGCGGAATTCGCCGGCCGGATAGCACATCGGTGACGATCCGTCGCAGCAGCCGCCCGACTGGTGGAACAGGATCGGCCCATATTCGGCCTGCAATTCGACGATGAGCGCGAGCGCGGCCGGCGTGGCGACCACGCGCGCCACCCCTTCCGTGCCCGCACCCGTCGTCATGGCCGCTCCCCGCCCCGGCTCAGTGGCGCATGTCGAGGACGACGCGGCCCTCGATCTGCCCCTTGTGCATCCGGTCGAACACCGTGTTGATGTCGTCGAGTCGCGCCGTCTCGACCGTTGCCTTGACCTTGCCGTCGGCGGCGAAGTCGAGCGATTCCTGCAGGTCGAGCCGCGTGCCGACGATCGATCCGCGCACGGTGATGCCGTTGAGCACCATGCCGAAGATGTTGAGCGGGAAATCGCCCGGCGGCAGGCCGTTGAGCGTGATCGTGCCGCCGCGGGCGACCATGCCGACCGCCTGCTCGAACGCGCGCTCGCTCACCGCCGTCACCAGCACGCCGTTCACGCCGCCGCCGGTCTCGCGCTTGATGACCGTCGCGGGATCCTCGTTGCGCGCGTTGACCGTGATCGTCGCGCCCAGCCGGCGCGCGAGGTCGAGCTTGGCGTCGTCGATGTCGATCGCCGCGACGTTGAGGCCCATCGCGCGGGCATATTGCACCGCCATGTGGCCCAGCCCGCCGATGCCGGAGATCGCGACATAGTCGCCGGGCTTGGTGTCGGTCATCTTCAGCCCCTTGTACACCGTCACCCCGGCGCACAGCACGGGCGCGATGTCGATGAAGCCGACGCTGTCGGGCAGGTGGCCGATATAGTTCGGATCGGCGATCACATAGTCCGCAAAGCCGCCATTGACCGAATAGCCGGTGTTGAGCTGGCTCTCGCACAGCGTCTCCCACCCGCCCAGGCAATGCACGCAGTGCCCGCAGGCGGTGTAGAGCCACGGCACGCCGACGCGGTCGCCTTCCTTCACATGGCGCACGCCCGCACCGACGGCGGAGACGAAGCCGACGCCTTCGTGCCCCGGGATGAACGGCGGCTTGGGCTTGACCGGCCAGTCGCCCTCGGCGGCGTGGAGGTCGGTGTGGCACACGCCCGATGCCTGGATCGCGACCTGGATCTGGCCGGGGCCGACTTCGGGAATGGGAACTTCGTCGATGGTGAGCGGCTGGCCGAATTCGCGGACGACGGCGGCTTTCATGGTCTTTGCCATTGCAACGCTTCCTTTGTCTCGTTTGCCAATCATGGCCCCTGCCGCGGCGGCTGACCGGAGCCGCGCGGCAGGGGGACGCACCCCGTTAACGCGGGGACGAACGGGGTGCGGGGGTGCGGATCAGAAGAAGCCGAGCTTCTTCGGGCTATAGCTCACCAGCATGTTCTTGGTCTGCTGGTAATGGTCGAGCATCATCTTGTGCGTCTCGCGCCCGATGCCCGACTGCTTGTATCCGCCGAACGCCGCGTGCGCCGGATAGGCGTGGTAGCAGTTGGTCCACACGCGCCCGGCCTTGATCGCGCGGCCGAAGCGATAGCAGGTGTTGGCCTCGCGGCTCCACACGCCCGCGCCCAGCCCGTACAGCGTGTCGTTGGCAATGTGCAGCGCCTCGTCGGCGTCCTTGAACGTCGTCACCGACACCACCGGGCCAAAGATCTCCTCCTGGAAGATCCGCATCTTGTTGTGGCCGCGGAACACGGTCGGCTGGACGTAATAGCCGCCCGAAAGCTCGCCGCCCAGATCGGCCGCCGCGCCGCCGGTGAGCAGCTCGGCGCCTTCCTGCCGGCCGATGTCGATGTACGACAGGATCTTCTCGCGCTGTTCGGACGAGGCCTGCGCGCCGATCATCGTCGCGGGGTCGAGCGGGCTGCCCTGGACAATCGCCTTCACGCGGGCCAGCGCGCGCTCCATGAAGCGGTCATAGATCTTCTCGTGGATCAGCGCGCGGCTCGGGCAGGTGCAGACCTCGCCCTGATTGAGCGCGAACATCACGAAGCCCTCGACTGCCTTGTCGAAGAAATCATCGTCCTCGCGCGTGACGTCCTCGAAGAAGATGTTGGGCGACTTGCCGCCGAGTTCGAGCGTCACCGGGATCAGGTTCTCGCTCGCATATTGCATGATCAGCCGGCCCGTCGTCGTCTCGCCGGTAAAGGCGATCTTGGCGATGCGGTTCGACGAGGCGAGCGGCTTGCCCGCCTCCAGCCCGAAGCCGTTGACGATGTTGAGCACGCCCGGCGGCAGCAGGTCGCCGATCAGTTCGGCCCACACCAGGATCGATGCCGGCGTCTGTTCGGCGGGCTTGAGCACCACGCAATTGCCCGCCGCGATCGCGGGGGCGAGCTTCCACGCCGCCATCAGCAGCGGGAAGTTCCACGGGATGATCTGGCCGACGACGCCCAGCGGCTCATGGAAGTGATAGGCGACGGTGTCGTGGTCGATCTCGCTCAGCCCGCCTTCCTGCGCGCGGATGCAGCTCGCGAAATAGCGGAAATGGTCGATCGCCAGCGGCACGTCCGCCGCCATGGTCTCGCGGATCGGCTTGCCGTTGTCCCACGTCTCGGCGATCGCCAGCTTTTCCAGATTGGCTTCCATCCGGTCGGCGATGCGGTTGAGCACGCGCGCGCGCTCGGCCGGGGCCGTCCGCGCCCAGCCGTCGGCCGCGGCGTGCGCGGCGTCGAGCGCCTTTTCGATGTCCGAGGCATCCGAACGGGCGATCTCGCCCACCGCCTTGCCGTGGATCGGCGAGAAATTGTCGAAATAGCGTCCGGCCTGGGGGGCGACCCAGCGCCCGCCGATGAAGTTCTCGTAACGCTTGGCAAAGGGAGCGATTAGCGCACCGGCGGCGCCGGCAACGGGCATATCCATTGTGCCTGGTCCTCTTCCTGGGGGTTGCTGCGCCCTTCTCGGCGGGCGCTTCACTGACAATCCTAGCCGCGGGCGCGTGCGCGGGAAGCGGCAGCGCCGACGTTACGGCTCCCGACTGTCTCACCGTTGAGACAGTCGGCCGCGACACGCCGGCTCACGGCCGCAACCCGGCCCGCGCCATCCGTCGATACAGCGTCGCACGCCCGATCCCCAGCAGCCGGGCCGCCTCGCTCGCATTGCCGCCCGCCTGCGCCAGCGCGCGGCGCAGCACCGCGCGATCGCCGTCGCCGAACGACGGCGCCTCGCGCGATCCCAGCAGTTGCTCGACCGGACGCGGCTCGATGAAGCGTGCCTCGCCCAGCCCCAGCTTGAGCCGCGCCGCGCGCGTCGCGCCGACCACCAGCCCGTCGCGATCGGTGGCCAGCAGCGCGGTGCCGCTCGCCGCGTCGTCGGCCAGGAAGATGATCCGCGCATCGGCGAAATGGCGGCAGAAATAGTCGCGCTCGATCCGCCGCGCCGCCTCGCGCACCAGCCCCGCGATCATCTCGGCGAGCGCCGGGCCGTGATCGTCGCGGCAACTCGACACGTCGAGCGCGGCGACGAGCTGGCCGTGCGGGTCGTGCACGGGCGCGTCCATGCAGCTGATGCCGATGTTGCGGCTGGCGAAATGCTGGTCGCGATGGATGACGACCGGCTGGCGTTCGAACAGGCAGGTGCCGATGCCGTTGGTGCCCTCGGCGTCCTCACCCCAGCGCGCGCCTTCGCTCAGCCCGGCGCGGGCAAAGATCTCACCGTCCGACTCGGCGACGCGACGCTCCAGGATCACGCCCTCGGCATCGCTCAGCATCACGCCGCACCCCGAACGCCCGACCGATCGGAACATCTGGTCGAGCACCGGCGCCGCGACCGCCAGCAACGGCTCGCGCTCGGCCCGCCGCTGGGCGAGCGCCGCGGCACCGATCAGGTCGCGCTTGGGGGGGGATGCCGGGTCGAGCCGGTGGCGCAGCGCCGAACGGCACCACGATGCCGCGATCGGCGAGACCGCGGCGCTGCTCGCCGACTGAACCGCGCCGAGGACGCGCTCGGCATGGCGATTGCTGCCCATGTGGGTCATGCGTTCCTCTCCGCCACGCAGCATGATTGCAGCGGACGGAAAGGTCAAATTGGATGAATCCCGGATCTGCGTCCGGATCTCGCGATCCGGACGCAGCGCCCATGCCGATCTGTCGGACGTCCTCCGCCACCGCGATCCGCCCCACTCGGCTCGAGCAGGCGGCGGTTCCCCGGTGTCCGGCAAGGACGGCAGGGCGGGCCGGTATGGGCCGGCTCCCCGCGCACGGCGCTCGCCACCCCGGACGGCGCGCGCATCCCCCGCGCGGACGGGAACCGGAACCGCCATGGCACAGGGGGATGCAGCGCGCCGGACGCGCACCGCTTGCTCCGCGCGCCTAAGCGGGCTAGCCCGTAACGAGTCAACCAGCGCGATGCGCCTGAGACAGGCTGGCCCGAAATTGAGACGAAATTCATGGAACCCCGCGTGAAACCGGCCAATCCGGTCCCGGGTTTCACCTTCGACGGCACCGGACACCCGCCGCAGGAAGCACTCGAGGTGTGGCGCGCGGCGGTCCGGCTGCTGTTCGATGTCGAGCCGCTGGGCATCCGCCCGTTCAACGCGACGGTGAACAGCTACAAGATCGGCCCGATGCTGTTCGGCCGCGCGCGGTCGACCGCCCAGCGCTTCATCCGCGACGAACATGTGCTGGCGCGCGGCGGCGACCATCATGTGCTGATCCAGCTCTACGTGAAGGGCGGCTATCGCGGCACCGCGGGCAGCGCCCCGATCGAGATCCGGCCCGGCGACATCTGCGTGCTCGACCTGGCCAGCACCTTCCGCACCGAAGCCGATGCGTTCGACAATCTCAACATGGCGGTGCCGCGCACGCTGCTCGGCGCGCGGCTGCCGAACATGGAGGGGCTGCACGGCCTCGTCCTGCCGCGCGAACGCGGGATGACGCAGCTGCTCGGCCGTCACCTGCTCGCGATGGACGAGATCGTTCCCGAGCTCGAGGCGGAGCAGGCCGACGATCTCGTCGACGCTACCGTCGCGCTGCTTGCCGCGACGCTCCGCCGCGCGGTCTACAAGCGCGGGCGCAGCGAGGCGGTCGACGATTCGGTCGCGCTGGCGATCCGGCGCTATATCGACGCCAACCTCGCCGACCCCGCGCTCGGCGCCCCGGCGATCGCGCGGCGCTTCGGCGTATCGCGCGCGACGCTCTACCGGCTGTTCTCGCGCTATGGCAGCATCGCCGATTATATCCGTCGCGAACGGCTCCGCCGCGCCTTCCAGGATCTGCGCCAGGGTTCGGACCGCCGCGTTCATGTCGGCCGCGTCGCGCGGCGCTGGGGGTTCGGCAGCGATGCCAGCTTCGCGCGCGCCTTTCGCGCGACCTATGGCATGAGCCCGACCGAGGCGCGCAGCGCCGCCGCGGCCGCGACGGGGGGCGAGGCATCGGCAAGCCGTTCCAACCCGCTCGTCGACTGGTTCGCGGCGCGGGCCGATGGCGACCATGCGGTTGACGACGCCAAGCGGGGATAGGCAGTGCCCAAGGATTCGTTGCTTCCGCGCGCGACGCTCTAAAATAATCTTGTGTGCCGGTTCGCCGCGCCGTGCGCCCGTCCTGCGGGGGGCACGGATCGTCGGCCGGTCCCCGTCCCCCCTGGGGCGGGCGCCAGCATAAGGAAGCGTCGCCCATGCCGTTGTTCGATTGCCCCGCCCCGCTCCCCGCCCGCGGCATGCCCTGCCGGATCGCGGCGATGCGGGTGCCGGGCTAGACCCATGGCCGCCGACAACCCCTTCCCCCGCACCGACTTCGCCCCCGAACTCGACGTCGCGCTCGCCGGTCTCGCGGCGGCGCGGGCGGCGTGGCGTGACGGTCGCCACGGCCATCCCGGCCGACCGCCGGCGGCGCATTTCCCCGCCCCCGCCGCGCTCGCCACCGCGATCCACCACCTCGCCGCAGCACTCTACCCGGTACGGCTCGGCGGCTATCGCGGCGATGTCGCGGGCGAGGACGGCTTCGTCGCCGAACGGCTGGCACAGGCGCTCGCGATCCTGCGCACCCAGATCGCGCGCGAGCTCGATTATTGGCAGGCCGAAAATGACGCGGCGTTCGACGAGGATCAGGCCGAACGCATCGTGCGGCTGTTCGCGCACACGCTCGCCGACGTCCGGTCGCTGATTGACAGCGACGTCGAGGCCGCGTTCGTCGGCGACCCCGCCGCCCGCAGCACCGACGAGATCCTTATCAGCTATCCCGGCGCGATCGCGATGCTCCACCACCGCATCGCGCACGAGCTGCACAAGCTCGGCGCCGCGATCGTCGCGCGGATCATCTCCGAACTCGCCAACGCGCGCACGGGGGTCGACATCCATCCGGGCGCGACGATCGGCCCGCGTTTCTTCATCGACCACGGCACCGGCGTCGTCATCGGCGAGACCGCGATCATCGGCGCCAATGTCCGCGTCTATCAGCACGTCACGCTCGGCGCGCGCACGCCGCTGGGGCTCGCCCCCGTCGGTCCGCGCGACCGCTATGCGCGCCACCCGATCGTCGAGGACGACGTGATCCTCTATGCCGGCGCGACGATCCTCGGCCGCGTGACGATCGGCCGCGGCAGCACGATCGGCGGCAATGTCTGGCTGTTGCGCGACGTGCCCGCGGGCAGCGTCGTCGTCCAGCCCGAGGCGATCCGGCTCGATCCGCTCGCCGGGCGCGAACTCGCCGCCGAACTGCGCGGAGGACAGCCGTGAACGCGCCCTTCGCCCCGCGCTTTCCCGCGCTCCGTCGCGCCGGCTGCGCGCCCGAGCGTCCGCCGCGCCCGGTGGTCGGGGTACTGTGCTGCAACGAGACCACCGATCGTCCGATCCAGGCGGTCGCCAGCCGCTTCATCGAGCCGCTCGGCGCGCTGTCGGGCGCGACGGTGCTGCTCGTCCCCGCACTCGCCGATGCGGCAGATATCTGCAGCCTTGCCGCCCGGCTCGACGGGCTGCTGCTCACCGGCTCGCGCTCGAATGTCGCGGCGGCGCGCTATGGCGGCTGCCCGCTCGCCGAGGACCGGCTCGACGAGCAGCGGGACGAGGTCGCACTGGCG
Organism: Sphingomonas chlorellae; assembly: GCF_056485145.1. Classification (NCBI taxonomy): domain Bacteria; kingdom Pseudomonadati; phylum Pseudomonadota; class Alphaproteobacteria; order Sphingomonadales; family Sphingomonadaceae; genus Sphingomonas; species Sphingomonas chlorellae. The sequence continues at coordinate 146,574 of NZ_JBQXXM010000006.1, read as the reverse complement.
CTCGCCGGGTGCATGATCGAACGCGGCAAGCCCGTGTTCGGCATCTGCCGCGGGCTTCAGGAGCTGAACGTGCTGTTCGGCGGCACGCTGCGCGGCGACCTCGACGCACATCTGCGCCATGCCCCCGGCGCGGGCTATGACGCGCTGTTCGAACACGGCCATGACGTCGCCTTCGCCGATGACGGGCTGCTCGCGCGCGCCACGGGCGCCCGGCGGCTGACGGTCAATTCGGTCCACGAACAGGGGATCGACCGGCTCGGCGGCGGGCTGTCGGTCGAGGCGATCGCGGTCGACGACGGGCTGACCGAGGCGTTCTCGGCGAACCCGTGCGGCGGCCCGGTGGTCGCGGTGCAATGGCATCCCGAATGGAACGCCGCCGCCACGCCCGAAGGCCGCGCCTTTTTCGGGCTGTTCGGCGACGCGCTGCGCACCCAGGCGCAGCGGAGCTGGGCGGCCGGCTGCTAGGCGTCAGCCGTCGAAATCGTCGGCCAGGTCCATGAAGCTGCGCGCCGCTTCGCGGTCGGCCGCGGCCTCGAACGCATCGTCGGGCGCCGGTGCCGCGCCGAGCATATAGAGCAGCGCCCACAACCCGAACCGGCGCCCGCGGTCCTGTTCCAGCCCGAAATCGACGCGCAGCCGGTCGAGTCCGGTTTCCAGCGCGCCGGGCGCGATCGCGCCGATCTCGGCAGTGCCGAAATAGCGCAGCAGCAGATCCTCGAAATCCATCGCCGCGCTCTGGGCGATCCGCGCGCCGGGGGCAAGCCGCCCCGACGCAAGAACGCCGTGGCGCGCGGGCACCACGGCGTTCCCCTCATCGGCCCCTGACCGGATCAGGCCGCGAGTCGGGCGACGCGATCGCTCGCGCCCTCCACCTGCACCGTTGCCCCGCCGGCACGGCGTCGCGCAAGCCATTCCCGGATCAGTTCGGCACAACTGTGATCGACGCCCGAAAGCCGCGACACGTCGAGCTTCACCGGCGCATCCTCGGGCACCCGGTCGAGCGTGTCCGACAGCCGGGGCAGCGCGACGAGCGTGGCGGCGCCCGCCAGCGCGATCGTGTGGCCGCTGTCGTGCGGCTGCGCATCGACCTTCAGCTTGAGCGCGCGGCCATGCGGGATCAGCTCGAGCAGCGACAGCGCGATGCCCACCAGCACGCCCGTCAGCAGATCCTCGGCGACGACGAGCACCAGCGTCACGGCCCAGATCGCCGCGGGCAACAGGCCGTGATCGCGGAACAGGTGGCGCACATGGCTGACATTGACGAGCTTGGCGCCCGTCACCACCAGCACCGCGCCCAGCGCCGCCATCGGGATCTCGCGCAACAGCCACGGCAACAGCGCGACAAAGCCCAGGATCCACACGCCGTGCAGGATCGCCGAGGCGCGCGTCTGCGCCCCCGCCTGGACATTGGCCGAGCTGCGCACGATCACGCCGGTCATCGGCAACGCGCCCGCGACGCCGCACAGCAGGTTGCCGACGCCCTGCGCGCGCAGTTCCTTGTTGTAGTCGGTGCGGACACCGTCGTGCATCCGGTCGACCGCCGCGGCCGACAGCAGCGTCTCGGCACTCGCGATGAACGCGATCGCGATCGCCGCGGTCAGCACCGCCGGGTCCAGCCAGCGCGCGAACATGTCCGATCCGGGCAGCGTCACCGCCGCCGCGATATTCTCCGGCACCGAAACGCGCGTGACGTCGAGCCCCAGCGCGAACGCGACGATCGTCGCCGCCATCACGCCCAGCAGCGCGCCGGGCACCAGCTTCAGCGCCGCGGGACGCAGCTTTTCCCAGCCGAGCATCACCACGATCGTCAGCAGGCCCAGCATCAGCGCGATCTCGGTCGAACGCAGGTCGGGGCTCAGCCCCAGCAGCCGGCCCGGCATCGCCGCCAGGTTTTCCAGCCCGCTCGACAGCGGTCGCGCGTCGAACAGCACATGGAACTGGCCCACGACGATCAGCACGCCGATCCCCGCGAGCATCCCGTGCACCACTGCGGGCGAGATCGCACGGAACCATCCGCCCAGCCGCAACACGCCCGCGACCAGCTGGATCGCGCCCGCCAGCACCAGGATCGGCCCCAGCGCCGACAGGCCCTGGTCGCGCACCAGTTCGAACACGATCACCGCCAGCCCGGCGGCGGGGCCGCTCACCTGCAACGGCGATCCGGCGAGCGCACCGACGATCACGCCGCCGATGATGCCGGTGATCAACCCCTTTTCGGGCGGCACGCCCGACGCGATCGCGATCCCCATGCACAACGGCATCGCGACCAGGAACACGACGATCGATGCGGTGAAGTCGCGCGCCATGCTCGGCGGCAACAGCCGGGCGAGCGTCATTCCGCGGCCTCCGCCAGCATGCCGGCATCGCTCGCCAGCCGCTGGGCGGCGGGCAGTGCAACGGGCAGCGGCCGGTCGTCGCGGATCGGCACGAAGCGGCCGGTCACGCCGTCCAGCCCCAGCACCTGCCCCGCCTTGATGTCGACGAACCAGCCGTGGAGCGAGATTTCGCCGCGCGCGATCCCCGCCGCGACCGAGGGGTGCGTGCGCAGATGGGCAAGCTGGACGACGACATTCTCCAGGCTGGCCGTCCGCACCGATTCGCCGTTCTCCAGCTCGGGATAGCCCTGCTTGACGACGCATTCGGCGGCGTGGCTGTGGCGCAGCCACGCGGCGACGTTGGGCATCCCCTCCAGCATGTGCGGGTTCATCAGCGCCTTCATCGCGCCGCAGTCCGAATGGCCGCACACGATGATGTCGCGCACCTTCAGCGCCGCGACCGCATATTCGACCGTCGACGACACGCCGCCGTTCTGCGTCGAAAAGGGCGGCACGATGTTGCCGGCGTTGCGGCACACGAACAGGTCGCCGGGTTCGGCCTGCATGATGTGTTCGGGCACCACGCGCGAATCGGCGCACGAGATCATCAGCGCCTTGGGGCTCTGCCCGTCGGTCGCGAGTTTCGAATAGAGATGGGCCTGGTTCGGGAAGACCTGCTTCTCGAAACTGAAGACCCGTCCGATCAGTTCGTTCATGGCGAATGCTCCCTGACTGGCGGGGCACGTGGCGCCCCGCAAACGACCGGTCAGGAGATACGCACCGCGCTTTGCTGCACGGCAGCACGGTTGTTAGGAATTGTTGCTGTGCGGCAAAACGCGGCGGGGCAGCGTCAGCCGGGCGCGCAGCCCGCCTTCGGCGCGGTTTTCCAGCATGACGGTGCCGCCCTCGGCCTCCATCACCCGGCTCACGATCGCCAGGCCCAGGCCAAATCCCACCGTGTCGCGCGTCCGCGCGCGGTCGAGCCGGACGAACGGCTCCAGCACGCGCGCCAGCGCCGCCTCGGGGATGCCGGGGCCGTCGTCCTCGACGGCGATCGTCACCGCCTCGGCGGTGGCGGCGGTGCGGATCCATACGCGGTCGGCATGATGGATCGCGTTCTCGACCAGGTTGACCACCGCACGCTTCAGCCCCACCGGCCGCGCGACCAGCTCCAGATGGTCCGGCCCGTCATAGGCGACGTCATGCCCGCGATCGGCGGCATCGTCGGCGACCGTGGCGCACAGCACCGCGACGTCGACGCGCGACGGCGCCTCCGCCTCGCCCTCGCCGCCCAGATAGGCGAGCAGCGATTCGATCATCGCCTCCATCTCGGTCAGGTCGATGCGGATCGCCTCGTGCAGCCCCGGCTGGTCGATCCCGTCGGCGCGCAGCCGCAGCCGCGCCAGCGGCGTGCGCAGGTCGTGCCCCACCGCTGCCAGCGCCTGCGTCCGGTCCTCGATCAGCCGGTGGATGCGCGCCTGCATCGCGTTGAACGCGCGGATCACGCGGCGCAGCTCGCCCGGTCCGGCCTCGGGCACCAGCTCGACCGCGTCGCCACCCTGCTTGCCCATCCGCTCGACCGCCTCGGCCAGCCGGCGCATCGGCATCAGCATCTGGCGCACCAGCAGCCCGCCGATCAGGATCAGCCCCATGGCCGGGGTCAGCGCCAGCAGGATGCGCTCCATCCCCAGGTCGAGCTGGTGAAGCGGCTCGCGCGTGCGGAAATGCAGCCAGCTCCCGTCGGGCAGGCGCAGCGCCCCCGCGATGACCGCGCCCGGCCCCGGCGAGGTCAGCCGGAGCCGCAGGCTCGTCGTCGCCAGCCCCGGCTCCCACCGGATCACCTGGTCATAGATGCGGTCGAGCGTCGGCGCGACGACGCGCGGCGGCGGCTCCTGCGCGCCCCAGCGGATCTCGTAGCGCGTCGTGGTCAGTTCTTCCGCCAGCCGCACGCGCCCCGGCGCGGGCTGTTCGGCCAGCAGCTTGCGCGCGATCACCAGATGCTCGGCCAGCCGCCGCGCCTCGTCGTCGCGCACCGCGAACTGGCTCGCGCGCTCGTACAGCACCGTGCTCACCCCGAACTCGATCAGGATGGTGAGCAGGAGCACGGCAAAGATGCGCCCGATCAGTCCGCCCGACCGGATCAGGTGGCGGGTCAATCGCGCGTCACCGCGGCGCTCAGCATGTATCCGATGCCGCGCACGGTCACGATCGGCGCGGCATTGCCCGCGCTCGACAGCTTGCGGCGCAACCGGCTGATCAGCACGTCGATGCTGCGGTCCGAGCTGTCGCCCAGCCGCGTGCGCGACAGCTCGATCAGCCGCTCGCGCGCGATCACGCGCCCGGCATGGTCGCACAGGCTGACGAGCAGGTCGAACTCGGCGCCGGTCAGGTCGATGACCGCCCCGGTGGGCGAGCGCAGCTCGCGCCGCGGCTGGTTGATCGTCCACCCGTCGAAGCGCAGGATTCCGCGCGGCCGTTCGGCCGCCTCGGGCTCGCCCGCCCCGCGCCGCAGCACCGCGCGCACGCGCGCCACCAGCTCGCGCGTGCCGAACGGCTTGGCCAGATAATCGTCGGCACCCAGTTCCAGCCCGATCACGCGGTCGGTCTCGCTCCCGCGTGCCGAAATGAAGATGATCGGCACCCGGCTCTTCTGGCGGATCGCCCGGCACAGGTCGATGCCGCTGGTTCCGGGGAGCATGATGTCGAGCAGCACCAGGTCGACCGGCCCCTGCTCCATCGCCAGCCACATCTCGGGCGCCGATGCCGCCGGCTTGACGGTATAGCCGTTTTCCTGGAGCGCGCGCGCCGTCAGCGTGCGCAGTTGCGGATCGTCCTCCACAAGCACGATCGTTGGCAACGTCACGGACGTGTCGTTCATCAGCATTGCCTCCGGGACTTAGGTAGGGGCGTCGGCACGGTCAATCGCGGCCGTCCGCGCGCCGCGCGCGAGCAATGATTTGTTACGCCCCCGCCAGGACCAGGCAACAAATCCCCGCTAGCCCGTCTGCAATGCCAGATCGGCTCAGCCCAGACAGGATTTCCTTTCCGATGCGTCCCGTGCCTCGCTTGTCCCTTGCCGCCGCCGCGCTCGTCGTCGCGCTTTCCGGGTGCGCCCATGCACCGTCGGGACCGCGCAGCGCCGCGGCATGCCGTCCCTCGCCGCATCCGATCCCGGCGGGAAAGATCGTCCATTCGCCGGTCCAGTGGCGCTGCCCAGCCGATGCGGTGCGCGACGCCGAGGCCGAAACCGTTCGTCCCGGTCCCCGGGCGACGCACCCCGTTCGCGGCTGACCGGTCCCTCGCTTCCCAGGTCATCCGCCGCCGCGCGCGCGCCGGGCCCCCGCCGGCGGCGCGCGGCGCCCCCTGTTCACCGCGCGCGGTCTTCGATAGGCTAGTCGCATGATCCGCCGCCTCTTTCTCGACCATCCGCGCAGCGTCGGCGAAAGCTATGCCGAACATGCCGCGGTCGCTGCCGGCTTCGGCGTTGCGATGATCGCGGGCGGCGTCGCCTGCCTCGTCCATGCGTTCGTGCCCGGGCTGTTCGTCCGCACCGGCAGCGACACGATCCGCCGGCTCCATGCCGCGATGGCCGCCCGCACGCCCGCGGCGGCGCCTGCGCCGCTCGCGCGTCACACGCCTGCCGCACCGACGTGGCAGCTCGAATACGAAATCTGACGCGCGCGTCGCCGGACGGGACAATCGAACCATGATCGAGCATGTCGCCATCGTCGGCGCGGGCTTTTCGGGCACGCTCCAGGCCATCAACCTGCTCCGCCACGGCGGGCCGCGCGCGACGCTGATCGAACGCGCGCCCGTCGCGGGCACCGGGCTCGCCTATGGCGCGGCGCATCCGTCGCACGTCCTCAACGTGCGCGCCGCGAACATGAGCGCCTTTCCCGACGATCCGGGCCATTTCGTCCGCTGGCTCGAGGCGCGCGGCGTCGCCGATGCCGCAACGGCGTTCATCCCGCGCGTCACCTATGGCGCCTATCTGCGCGAGATGCTCGACGCCGCGCTGCGCGACCATGGCGACCGGCTCGAACTGGTGCGCGGCACCGTCACCGCGATCGAACCCGGCGCGCCGATGCGGCTGACGCTCGACGACGGCCGCGTCGTCACGGCCGATGCGACGGTGCTCGCGGTGGGCAACCTGCCGCCGCACGATCCGCCGGGACTCGATCCGGCGCTGCTGCCGCCCGGCCGCTATTGGGGCGATCCCTGGGATCCGGCGGTGCCGCAGGGGTTGGGACCGGACGATGCCGTGCTCGTCATCGGCACCGGGCTCACCATGGTCGACGTCGTGCTGATGCTCGAAGCGAACGGCTTCACCGGGCCGATCGTCGCGCTGTCGCGCCGCGGGCTGCTGCCGCGCGCCCATGCCGCCGCCACCGCGTGGGAGCGGATCGCCGAGCGCCCGACGACGCGCGCCTCGGCGCTGCTGCGCGGCGTGCGCGCGCGTGGCGAGGCGGTGGGCTGGCGCAACGCCGTCGACGAACTGCGCCCCTTCACCCAGTCGCTCTGGGGCCATGCCGGCCGCGACGAGCGCGCGCGTTTCCTGCGCCATCTGCGCCCGTGGTGGGACGTCCACCGCCACCGCCTCGCGCCGGAGGTCGCCGCCCGGCTTCAGGCGATGGTCGATCGCGGCCAGCTCCGCGTCGTCGCGGGCAAAACGCTCGATTTCACCCCCGACGAACGCGGCGTCGCCGTCCGCTGGCACCCGCGCGGCGCCGACGCCGTGGAGACGCTGCACGTCCAGCGCATCGTCAACTGCACCGGCCCGCTCGGCGACCTGTCGCGCACCACCGAGCCGCTGTTGCGCCAGCTCGTCGCCGACGGCGCGCTGCGTGCCGACGCCGCGCGGATCGGGATCGAGGTCAACAACCAGGCGCAGACGATCGCCGCCGACGGCAGCGTCAATCCCGATCTCTACGCGCTCGGCCCGATGACGCGCGGCGCCTTCTGGGAAATCGTCGCGGTGCCCGACATCCGCACCCAGACCTGGGCGCTCGCCCGCCGCCTGTCGAACGCGCACTGGGTCGGCGGCGAAGGCCTGTAGCCTCTCGCCCTGCCCCTGCCCCTGCCCCTGCCCCCACCACACCCCATCACCCACCCGTCATCCCGGCCTTGAGCCGGGATCCCGCTGCCTCCCGCACCCCAACACCCCAACACCCCAACACCCCAACACCCACCACACCGTGCGGACTAGTATCAATTGACACTATCCGTCGCCGCGCGTTATCCTTCCGGCAAGGAGAAGGATGCCACCATGATCACGCCGGAAAACCCGCTCGGCCTCAATGGCTTCGAGTTTGTCGAGTTCACCTCGCCCGACGCCGACGCGCTCGCGCGCCAGTTCGAGCAGATGGGCTTCGTCGCCTCGCATCGGCACCCGCGCAAGAACATCACCCGCTACAAGCAGGGCCGCATCAACCTGATGCTCAACCGCGACGAAACCGGCCGCGTCGCCGCCTTCCGCGCCGCGCACGGTCCCTCGGCCAGCGCGATGGCGTTCCGCGTCGCCGATCCGGCCAAGGCGCTCGAATGGGCGCTCGCGCACGGCGGCCAGGCGACCGACGAGGACGACACCGTCATCCAGGGGATCGGCGGCTCGTACCTCTATTTCATCCAGGACGGCCGCGATCTCTACGCCGACTGGGAAGAGGTTCCCGGCTGGCAGGAGGCCGAGCAGCAGAACAGCGTCGGGCTGGACCTGCTCGACCACCTCACCCACAATGTCCGCCGCGGCCAGATGCGCGTGTGGAGCGAATTCTACCGCACGCTCTTCGGCTTCGAGGAGCAGAAGTATTTCGACATCAAGGGCCAGGCCACCGGGCTGTTCAGCCAGGCGATGATCGCGCCCGACAAGGCGATCCGCATCCCGCTCAACGAGAGCCAGGACGACAAGAGCCAGATCGAGGAGTTCATCCGCGAATATCAGGGTGAGGGCATCCAGCACCTCGCGCTCACCACCGACGACATCTACGCCACCGTCGAAAAGCTCCGTGCGCGCGGCGTCCGGCTCCAGGACACGATCGAGACCTATTACGAACTCGTCGACCAGCGCGTCCCCGGCCATGGCGAGGATCTCGAACGCCTGCGCCGCAACCGCATCCTGATCGACGGCTCGGTCGAACGCGGCGAAGGCATCCTGCTCCAGATCTTCACCGAGAACATGGTCGGCCCGATCTTCTTCGAGATCATCCAGCGCAAGGGCAACGAAGGCTTCGGCAACGGCAATTTCCAGGCGCTGTTCGAATCGATCGAGCTCGACCAGATCCGCCGCGGCGTCATCAAGGTCGACGCCTGACAAGTTCGGAGAGGGAGAGAGCCGGGGGTGCCGTCCGCAGGAACGTGCGGCATACCCCGGCCCCACTCGCCCATTTCCGATCCACCCGGCCGCGGCGTTGCGCCCCCGGACGGCGACGTGCGATGATCCCCGCGTCCGGGCGCACCGCGCCGTCCCCCTCGCCCCGGCGGGAACCGGGAAAAAGGATGCCCTGCCCATGACCGACTATTTCCCCGGCTTCGGCAACCATGTCTCGACCGAGGCCGTGCCCGGTGCGCTGCCGATCGGGCGCAACAGCCCGCAACGCCCCGCCTTCGGCCTCTATGCCGAACAGCTTTCGGGAACCGCGTTCACCGCGCCGCGCGCCGAGAACCGGCGGAGCTGGCTTTATCGCCTGCGCCCCAGTGCCGAACATCCGCCCTATCGCCGCTATGACGGCGCGCCGCGCTTCACGATCGCGCCCGATCCCGCGCCGCTCGCGCCCAACCGGCTGCGCTGGGGGCCGCCCGCGATGCCCGATGCGCCGGTCGACCTGATCGATTCGATGGTGACGATGCTCGTCAACCGCGATCCCGCCGATCTCGATGGCGTGGTGATCCATCGCTATGCCGCCAATCGCGACATGGAAACGCGCGCCTTTGTCGACGCCGACGGCGAACTGCTGTTCATTCCGCAGGCGGGGCGGCTGGCGCTGCTCACCGAAATGGGGCGGATCGACATCGCGCCAGGGCAGATCGCGCTCGTGCCGCGCGGCGTCCGCTTCCGCGCGCTGCTCCCCGACGGCACGGCGACGGGCTATGTCGCCGAAAACCACGGCGCGCTGTTCCGCCTGCCCGATCTGGGGCCGATCGGCGCCAACGGGCTTGCCAATCCGCGCGATTTCGAAACGCCCGCCGCCTGGTTCGAGGATCGCGACACGCCGTTCGAGCTTGTGCAAAAGGCGTTGGGAAGTCTGTGGATAACCTCGCTGTCGCACAGCCCGCTCGACGTCGTGGCGTGGCACGGCAACCTCGCGCCCTGCCGCTATGATCTTGCCCGGTTCAACACGATGAACACGGTCAGCTTCGACCATCCCGATCCGTCGATCTTCACCGTGCTCACCTCGCCCAGCACCGTGGCGGGCCGCGCCAATGCCGATTTCGTGATCTTCCCGCCGCGCTGGATGGTGGCCGAGGACACGTTCCGCCCGCCCTGGTTCCACCGCAACGTGATGAGCGAGGCGATGGGGCTGATCCACGGCGCCTATGACGCCAAGGCCGACGGCTTCGTCCCCGGCGGGCTCTCGCTCCACAATCTGATGGCGGGGCACGGCCCCGACGTGGCGAGCTGGCGCGGCGCGACCGAGGCCGAGCTTCGCCCGCACAGGATCGAGGCGACGATGGCGTTCATGGTCGAAACCTGCTGGCCCTATCGCCCCACCGCGCACGCGCTGGCGAGCGCCCAGCCCGATTACGACGCGGTGTGGGACGGCTTCCCCAAGGCGCGGCTTCCGTGACGCGCCGCCGGCGGCGGGACGGGCGCTGACATGGATCGCCTCACCGCCACGCCCGCCGGGGTCACGCTCGGCCCGGTCGACCTGATCCCCGACGGGTGCGCGCGCAACTTCGTGATCGAACTGCGCGCGGGCCGCTTTCACGGCTTCGTCGTGCGCCGGGGCGAAACCGTGGTCGGCTATGTCGATCGCTGCCCGCACATGGGGCTGCCGCTCGCGCGCCAGCTCGACGATTATCTGACGCCCGACGCCGCGATGCTCACCTGTTCGTGGCACGGCGCGTTGTTCCGCATTGACGATGGGCACTGCGTGGCTGGCCCTTGCGGCGGCGCCTCGCTAATGCCCTGGCCGGTAACGGTACGCGACGGGATGGTCGTGACCGCTTGAGAGGATGACGATGACGCCTGATTTCGATTTCGCCCTCGGCGAAACCGCCGAGATGATTCGCGACACCACGCGCCGCTTCGCGCAGGAACGGATCGCCCCGCTCGCCGCCCGCATCGACGCAGAGGACTGGTTCCCCCGCTACGAGCTGTGGCCGGCGATGGGCGAGCTGGGGCTGCACGGCATCACCGTGGCCGAAGCCGATGGCGGGCTCGGGCTCGGCTATCTCGAACATGTCGTCGCGTGCGAGGAAGTCGCGCGCGCCTCGGCCTCGATCGGGCTCAGCTACGGCGCGCATTCGAACCTGTGCGTCAACCAGATCGCGCGCTGGGGCAATCCCGAACAAAAGGCGCGCTTCCTGCCCAGGCTGATCTCGGGCGAGCATGTCGGCAGCCTCGCCATGTCCGAAGCCGGCGCGGGCTCGGACGTCGTGTCGATGCGGCTGCGCGCCGAACGCACCGATCGCGGCTATGTGCTCAACGGCACCAAGTTCTGGATCACCAACGCGCCCTATGCCGACACGCTCGTCGTCTATGCCAAGACGGGCGACGGCTCGCGCGGGATCACCACCTTCCTCATCGAAAAGGACATGCCCGGCTTCGCGATCGGGCAAAAGATCGACAAGATGGGGATGCGCGGCTCGCCCACGGCCGAGCTGGTCTTCACCGACTGCGAGGTGCCCGAGGAAAATGTGATGGGGCCGCTCCACGGCGGCGTCGGCGTGCTGATGAGCGGGCTCGACTATGAACGCGCCGTGCTCGCGGGGATCCAGCTCGGGATCATGCAGGCGTGCCTCGACGTCGTCCTGCCCTATGTCCGCGAACGCAAGCAGTTCGGCCAGCCGATCGGCAGCTTCCAGCTCGTCCAGGCCAAGGTCGCCGATATGTATGTCGCGCTCAATTCGGCGCGCGCCTATGTCTATGCGGTCGCGCGCAACTGCGATGCGGGGCGCACGACGCGCTTCGACGCGGCGGGGGCGATCCTGCTCGCCAGCGAAAACGCCTTCCGCGTCGCGGGCGAGGCGGTGCAGGCGCTCGGCGGCGCGGGCTATACGCGCGACTGGCCGGTCGAACGCTTCCTGCGCGATGCCAAGCTGCTCGATATCGGCGCGGGCACCAACGAAATCCGCCGGATGCTCATCGGCCGCGAGCTGATCGGCGGCTGACCTGCGGTCCGGCGCGTGCCCGGCCGGCGGCGACCGGCCGGGCACGCGCCGCAACAGGATGCGGATGCGGGTACGGGCGGCAGTGGGTGCCGCCCGCCCGGCCGATCACCAGATGCGCACGCGCTGGTCGGGCGCCAGGTACAGCCCCTGCCCCTGCTTGACGCCGAACGCGTCGTACCACGCGTCGAGGTTGCGCACCGTCTGCGCGCGGAACTGCGCGGGGGCGTGCGGATCGGTCGCCACCTGCGCGCGCAACGCCTGGTCGCGCGTCTTCATCCGCCAGCTCTGGGCAAAGGCGAGGAAGAAGCGCTGGTCGCCGGTCAGCCCGTCGATCACCGGCGCGGGCTTGCCGCCCAGCGAGGCGCGATAGGCTTCATAGGCCGCCAGCAGCCCCGCCACATCGGCGATGTTCTCGGCCAGCGTCTGCCGCCCGTTGAGGTGCAGCCCCGGCAGCGGCTCATAACCGTCATACTGCTTGGCCAGCGCGGCGGTGCTCGCCTGGAACCGCGCCAGGTCGGCGGGCGTCCACCAGTTGCGCAGCCGTCCGCTCGCGTCGAACCCCGCGCCGGTCGAATCGAAGCTGTGGCTGATCTCGTGGCCGATCGTCGCGCCGATCGAGCCGTAATTGGCTGCGGCGTCGGCGCCGGGGTCAAAGAACGGCGCCTGCAGGATCGCGGCGGGGAAGTTGAGCGCGTTCTGAAGCGGCAGGTTGACCGCGTTGACCGTCTGCGGCGTCATCCACCATTCGCCGCGATCGACCGGCTTGCCGATCTTGGCGAGCTGGTGGCGATATTCGAACAGTTCGGCGCGGCGCAGATTGCCCACCGGGTCGTCGGCCTTGACCTCCAGCGCGGCATAGTCGCGCCAATGGTCGGGATAGCCGATGCCGACGCGCATCGTCGCGATCTTGCGGCGCGCCTCGGCCTTGGTCGCGGGCGCCATCCACTCCAGACCGGCGACGCGCTTGTCGAACGCCGCCAGGATGTTCTTCACCATCCCCTCGATCGCGGTCTTGGACGAAGCCGGGAAATAGTCCTTGACGTAAAGCTGGCCCACCGCGTCGCCCAGCGCGGCGTCGACGCTGGCGATCGCCCGCTTGTCGCGCGGCCGCGGCTGCGGCTGGCCGTTGAGCGTGCGGCCGTAAAAGTCGAAATGCGCCTGGTCGAATGCCGCGGGCAGCACCGACGTCACCTGGTTGATCCGGTGAAAGGTCAGCCAGTCCTGCCACGCCTGCAACGGCTCGCTCGCCACCAGCCGCGCGATCGCGATCACCGCCTGGGGCTGCCACACGATGAAGTCCTGCTGATCCTTCAGCCCGGCGGCGTTCCAGAACGCGTCCCAGTCGATCCCCGGCGCCTTGCGCGCGAAATCGGCCTTGCGCCACGGATTGTTGGCGCGCGCCGGGTCCTGGCTGGCGACATTGTCGAGATGCGCCCGCGCGATCCGCGTCTCCAGCTCGAACACGCGCGCCGCGCGCGCATCGGGCTCGGTGACGTTGGCGAGACTCAGCAGCTTGCCGACATAGGCGCGATACTGGTCGCGGATCGCCTTCATCTCGGGCGTCGTCGCCAGATAATAATCGCGGTCGGGCAGCCCCAGCCCGCCCTGGAGCACATAGGGGACGGTCCGCTCGGGCGCGCCCAGCGCCTGGCTCACCCAGATGCCGAACAGGTTCTCGGTCGCGAAATTGGTCGCGTTGAGCGGGTCGACATCGGCGCGGATCGTCCCGCCCAGCATCGCCGACAGCGCCTTCTTGTCCTTCAGCGCGGCGATCGCGTCGAGCTCGCCCGCCACCGGCGCCAGCCCGCGCGCCTCGATCCCCTTCACGTCGGTAAAGGCCGCGTACCAGTCGGCGATGCGCCGCTGGTCGGTGCCCGCCGCGGCGTGTGCCTTGATCGCCGCGTCGATGATCGCGGCGTTGTTCGCCTCGGCCTTGGCAAAAACGTCCAGGAAGATGCCCGTGCTCGAACGGTCAGCGGGGATCTCGGCGCGGCTGCGCCAGCCGCCATTGGCATAACGGTCGAAATCGTCGCCCGGCGCCACGCCCTTGTCCAGCCCGGCCAGGTCGACCCCCGAACGCAGCTGCTGCGCGCTCGCCGCCGCCTTGCCCTCGTCCTTGATGGCGCCATGGCATGCCGTCGTCGCCAACAGCGACGCCAGCAGGATCACCCGACTCTTCACTCGCGAACTCTCCCGATGCGTTTCGGCAAACCTGCTACTCCGCGCGACGGGGGTGCGCCAGTGCCTTCCCAAGCGTTTGCGACCAGTGTAGGCAGCGCAAAAAACTAAGACAGGAAGGGTGCCCTAAATGACGGCTCCGACACTCGACAGCCGGGTTGCGGTCGACAGCGCGGCGTTCCGCGCCAATGCCGAGCATCATCGCGCGCTGGCCGAACGGCTCCGCGCCGACGTCGCCCGCGTCGCGCGCGGCGGCTCCGACAGCGCCCGCGCCAAGCATGTGGCGCGCGGCAAGCTCCTCCCGCGCGAGCGCGTTGAGCGCCTGCTCGATCCCGGCGCGCCGTTCCTCGAAATCGGCCAGCTCGCCGCGTTCGACCTTTATGGCGGCGAGGTTCCCGGCGCCGGGCTGATCGCGGGCATCGGCCGCGTCTCGGGGCGCACCGTGATGATCGTGTGCAACGATGCGACGGTGAAGGGCGGCACCTATTACCCGATGACGGTCAAGAAGCATCTCCGCGCGCAGGAGATTGCCCAGGCGAACCGCCTGCCCTGCATCTACCTCGTCGATTCGGGCGGCGCCAACCTGCCGCACCAGGCCGAGGTGTTCCCCGATCGCGATCATTTCGGCCGCATCTTCTTCAACCAGGCGAACATGAGCGCCCAGGGCATCCCCCAGATCGCGTGCGTGATGGGAAGCTGCACCGCCGGCGGCGCCTATGTCCCGGCGATGTCCGACGAAACGGTGATCGTCCGCAACCAGGGCACGATCTTCCTCGCCGGCCCGCCGCTGGTAAAGGCTGCGACGGGCGAGGAGATTTCGGCCGAGGATCTGGGCGGCGGCGATCTCCACGCGCGCCGCTCGGGCGTGGTCGACCATCTCGCCGAAAATGACGAACATGCGCTCACGATCGTCCGCGACATCGTCAGCCACCTCCCCGCCGACCGCACGCCCGACCTCGCGCTGCGCGATCCGCGTCCGCCCCGATATGCGCCGGAGGAACTGTACGGCATCCTCCCCACCGACGTGCGCGCGCCCTACGACGTGCACGAGGTGATCGCGCGGCTGGTCGACGCGTCCGAGTTCCACGAATTCAAGCCGCTGTACGGCAGCTCGCTGGTATGCGGCTTCGCGCATATCTGGGGGATGCCGGTGGCGATCCTCGCCAACAACGGCGTCCTCTTCTCCGAAAGCGCACAGAAGGGCGCGCATTTCATCGAACTCGCGTGCCAGCGCCGCGTGCCGCTGCTGTTCCTTCAGAACATCTCGGGCTTCATGGTCGGCGGCAAGTACGAGGCCGAGGGGATCGCCAAGCACGGCGCCAAGCTGGTCACGGCGGTCGCCACCGCCACCGTGCCCAAGCTCACCGTGCTGATCGGCGGCAGCTTCGGCGCGGGCAATTACGGCATGTGCGGCCGCGCCTATGATCCGCGCTTCCTGTTCACCTGGCCCAACGCCCGCATCAGCGTGATGGGCGGCGAACAGGCGGCCAGCGTGCTGGCGACGGTGCATCGCGACGCCGCCGACTGGACGCCCGAACAGGCCGAGGCGTTCAAGGCGCCGATCCGCCGGAAATATGAGGACGAGGGCAATCCCTGGCACGCGACCGCGCGGCTGTGGGACGACGGCATCATCGATCCCGCCCAGACGCGCGACGCGCTCGCCCTCGCGCTCGCCGCCACGCTCAACGCCCCCATCCCCGAACGCCCGCAGTTCGGCGTGTTCCGGATGTGAGCGAGGGCAAGCCCCCCGCCGCCATGCGCCGCATGCCGCTCGTGGAACACCCCCGCCCCACCCCACGCCTCCCCCAGCCCCGCCGGGGGAGCGAGACCGCCGACCACAGCCCGGCGGTGGAACGCCGCCACCCCGCCCCATTCTCCCCCCGGCCCCGCTGGGGGAACGGGACCGCCAACCACAGCCCGGTGGTGGAGCGCCCCCACCCCACCCCATTCCTCCCCCAGCCCCGCCGGGGGAACGGGACCGCCAACCACAGCCCGGTGGTGGAACGCCCCCGCCCCACCACACTCCTCCCCCAGCCTCGCTGGGGGAGGGGGACCGCCGGCCGCAGGCCGGTGGTGGAGGGGCCGGCGCCGCAGGCGTCGGAAGCCCTACCCGCCCGGATCCACGCCGCGCCTCGCGCGAACCGTCGCACCGATCAGCGCCAGCACGCCGTCGGGGTTGGCGAGAATCTCGGCTGCCGGAATGCGAAGCGTCGCAACGCCATGCGATGCCAGCCAGCGATCCCGCCGCGCATCCTCTTGCGGCGCGGTCCCGCGCGCATGGACCTCGCCGTCGACCTCGACGCAAAGCCGCACGGCATCGCAATAAAAGTCGAGCACATAGGGGCCGGCCGGATGCTGCTTGCGCCACTTCTCCCCGTCGCGCCCGCGCAACTGCTTCCACAGCAGTATCTCGGGCAGCGTCATGGCCCGGCGCAGCCCTTTCGCCCGTCGGTACGAACGGCCGTTGCCCTTCAACATCGCGGCCCCCTTCCGCGCTCCGCGCGCCCCTCCACCATGCTACGCATGGTCCCCCTCCCCCAGCAAGCTGGGGGAGGATTAAGCTCGCAACCACCCCACTCCTCCCCCAGCCCCGCTGGGGGAGGGGGAACCGCCGGCCGCAAGGCCGGTGGTCGAGGGGCCGATGCCGCAGGCGTCGGAACACCGCCGTCCCACACGGACCCCACGGCCATCCGAACGCCCCCACCCCACGCGGATGCCCAGCCACCGGGAGGCCATCCGTCCGGCCGCCCAGGCCTCGGCACCCCACACCACTCCTCCCCCAGCCCCGCTGGGGGAGGGGGACCGCCGGCCGCAGGCCGGTGGTGGAGGGGCCGATGCCGCAGGCATCGGAACGCCCCCGCCCCTCACGGATCCCATGGCCATCCGAACACCCCCACCCCACGCGGATGCCCAGCCACCGGGAGGCCATCCGCCCGGCCGCCCCGGCCTCGGCACCCCACCCCACTCCTCCCCCAGCCCTGCTGGGGGAGGGGGACCGCCGGCCGCAGGCCGGTGGTGGAGGGGCCGATGCCGCAGTCATCGGAACGCCGCCGCCCCACACGGCCCCCACAGCCATCCGAACACCCCCACCCCACGCGGATGCCGGGCCACCGGGAGGCCATCCGCCCGGCCGCCCAGGCCTCGGCACCCCACCCCACTCCTCCCCCAGCCCCGCTGGGGGAGGGGGACCGCCGGCCGCAAGGCCGGTGGTGGAGGGGCCGATGCCGCAGGCATCGGAACGCCCCCGCCCCCGCACCCGTCCGTCGCTGTCTCGCAAGGCGCCGCCCCGCTCGCGGGCGGAATTGAAAGGCTGATCCCATGATGCTTCCCCTGCTCGCCCTCATGCTCGCCGCGCAGGATGCGCCGCTGCCGCCGCCCGCGGCCAATCCGCCGCGCAGCGCGAAGCCCGCGGACCGGCTGCCGCCGGCCAACCCGCTGCCCTATCAGGATCCCGACGCCGCGGCGGTGATGGCGCCGATCGACGCGCTGCTCGCCGGGCTCACCGCGCGCGATGCGCGGGCGATCCTCGCCGTCACCGATCCCGAAGGCCGCATCACCGCGGTCGAGGAAAAGCCCGACGGCACGCGCGCGGTCCGCACGCTCGGCTGGAACGACTATGCCGGCGCGATCCGCCCGGGCGCGACGCGGATCGAGGAGCGGCTGTCCACCCCCGCGATCGAGGTCGACGGCGACATCGCGATGGTGTGGGCGCCCTATGTCTTCCTGATCGACGGCAAGCCGCATCATTGCGGCACCAACCATTTCGACATGGTGCGTCAGGCGGGCGGATGGAAGCTGCGCAACGTCACCTACACCCACCGCACCACCGGCTGCGAGGTGCGCTGACCATGGCCCGCGACACGCTCTTCCTGCTCGACAATGACTGGGCCGACCCCGCCTATGGCGGCGAACGGCGCTTCTATTGCAAGGATTGCATCACCGTGGAGGGGCTGCTCGCCGCCTTTCCCGAACGCGCGGCGGCGATCGAGGTCGTCCGCGTCGCCTGGCCGCGCCCGCGCGGTCCCGTGGTCGACCGGCTCGGCGAGGCGAACCAGAACCTGCCCGCGCTCGCCTTTGCCGAGGGCGGCTTCGTCAACGCGATCGAACCGCTGCTCGCCGCGCTCCACACGCGCCACGGCTTTCCGGAACGCCACCCGTGACCGGGGCTGGCAATGTAGGAAAATCTGTGGCCAGCCTGCGGGCTTGTCCGCGCGCTTCCCGCCCCTTGCGGCGGCGGGGCGTCGCGGCCGGCACGGCAGGTTGGGCATCGCGTGGAGACCCTAAACTTCCTAAACTTCGCCGGGGGCGGCACCGCGGGCACGGCCCGTCCGGATCGCCGTCGCGACGCACGGCGCCTGCGGCCGGGGGCCGCACGCCGCCGCGTCTCGTCCCGAACTCCATCCACCCTGTCATTTGAGGGCGCCGCCATGATCGCCACGCTCCTGATTGCCAATCGCGGCGAAATCGCCTGCCGCATCATCCGTACCGCCCGCGCCATGGGGATCCGCACCGTCGCCGTCTATTCGGACGCCGATGCGGATGCGCTGCACGTCCGCCGGGCCGACCAGGCCGTGCATATCGGCCCGTCCCCCGCACGCGAATCCTATCTGGTCGGCGAACGGATCATCGCCGCCGCGCGCGAGACGGGGGCGGACGCGATCCACCCCGGCTATGGCTTCCTCTCCGAAAATGCCGATTTCGCCCAGGCGGTGATCGACGCCGGGCTGATCTGGGTCGGGCCGAAGCCGGACAGCATCCGCGCAATGGGGCTCAAGGACGCCGCCAAGGCGCGGATGATCGCCGCGGGCGTGCCCGTCACCCCCGGCTATCTCGGCGACGACCAGTCGCCCGAACGGCTCCGGGCCGAGGCCGATGCGATCGGCTATCCGGTGCTCATCAAGGCGGTCGCCGGCGGCGGCGGCAAGGGGATGCGCCGCGTCGAAAGCGCCGCCGACTTCGCCGACGCGCTCGCCAGTTGCCAGCGCGAGGCGGCCTCCTCCTTCGGCGACGACCGGGTGCTGCTGGAGAAGTACATCCTCTCGCCCCGCCACATCGAAGTGCAGGTGTTCGGCGACAGCCACGGCAATGTCGTCCATCTGTTCGAACGCGACTGCTCGCTCCAGCGCCGCCACCAGAAGGTGATCGAGGAGGCTCCCGCCCCCGGCATGGATGCCGCGACGCGCGAGGCGATCTGTGCCGCGGCGGTGCGCGCGGCCAAGGCGGTCGACTATGTCGGCGCAGGCACGATCGAGTTCATCGCCGATGCGAGCGAGGGCCTGCGCGCCGACCGCATCTGGTTCATGGAGATGAACACGCGCCTTCAGGTCGAGCATCCGGTGACCGAGGAGATCACCGGGCAGGATCTGGTCGAATGGCAGCTCCGCGTGGCGAGCGACGAGCCGCTGCCCAAACGGCAGGACGAGCTGTCGATCAACGGCTGGGCGATGGAAGCGCGGCTCTATGCCGAGGATCCGGACAACGGCTTCCTGCCCAGCGTCGGGCGTCTCGACATGCTCAGCCTGCCGACCGACGAGCTTCGCGTCGAGACCGGCTTCGAGGAGGGCGACGACTTCACCTCCCATTATGACCCGATGCTGGCCAAGCTCATCGCGCGGGGTGCCGACCGCGCCTCGGCGATCGAACGGCTGGCCGACGGCATCGAATATCTGGGCTGCTGGCCGGTCCGGACCAATGCCGGCTTTCTTTTCCGGGCGCTGCGCGATCCGGCTTTCGGCGAGGGCAACGTCACCACCAGCTTCATTCCGGATCGTCTCGACTCGCTGTTGCCCGGTGGGCCGAGCGACGAGCTGTTCAAGCTCGCGGCGCTCAACGTCGAATGGGATTATGCGTCGGTCGATCGCTCGCGCACGGACCGGCTGTTGGATGGACTGGACGGCTTTCGTCTCAACGCACCGCACTCGGCGCCGGTGATGGTTCGCTGCGGCCACGAAGTGCGCCGCGTCGACTGGTGGCAGGGCGACGATGTCGGCGGCGGCGGCCAGTATTTCGGCGCCACCTATGTCACCGTCGAGAAGGGGCAGACTTACGGCTTCAGCCTCGCCCGCTTCGACGGGACTGCCGCCGGCACCGCCGGCGACGGCGCCCTGCTCGCCCCCATGCCCGGCCGCATCACCGCGGTCGACGTCGCCCCCGGCGCCACCGTCACCAAGGGCCAGCGGCTCGTCACGCTCGAGGCGATGAAGATGGAACACGCCCTCACGGCCCCGTTCGACGGCACCGTCGCCGAACTGCCGGTCGAGGTCGGGGCACAGGTTCAGGTCGAGGCGCTGCTCGTGCGCGTCGCCGCGAAGGAGGATTGAGATGGCCGGACGTTATTTCGACGAATGGCAGCTCGGCGACCGCGTCGAGCATGCGTTGCGCCGGACGGTGACCGAAACCGACAACCTCCTGTTCTCGACGCTCACGCACAACACCCAGCCGCTCCACCTCGATGCCGAGGCGGCGCGCGAGAGCGAGTTCGGGCAGATCCTCGTCAACGGCACCTTCACCTTCAGCCTGATGGTGGGGATCACCGTCGGCGACACGACGGCGGGCACGCTCGTCGCCAATCTGGGCTATGACAAGCTCGTCATGCCCAAGCCGGTGTTCCTCGGCGACACGCTGCGCGCCTCATCCGAGGTGGTCGAGCTGCGGCCGAGCAAGTCGCGGCCCGGCCAGGGGATCGTCACCTGGCGGCACCAGATGCACAACCAGCGCGGCGAGCTGGTGTGCGAATGCCTGCGCTCGGCGCTGCTGCGCAGCCGCCCCGCGGCTTAGGGGCGGCCGGCGGCGGCCGTTGCGCGTTCGTCGGCCGGGGCTGCGGACGGCGCCGCGGCGGGCGTTTCGGGGTTCGAAAACACCATTTCCTCGTCCAGCGACCCGAACCGCATCAGCATCAGGTCGCGCAGGTAATTCTGGTGCAGCCGCCACGGCCGCCGCGTCCCCTGCCGGGGCAGGTCGTCGATGGCCCGGCGGACATAGCCCGAGGTGAAGTCGAGAAAGGGCGCGGGATCGACGGGCGCGGTCGGCATCGGCGTCACCTGCCGCATCCCCCGCCGCGCCATCGCCTTGAGCAGCCGCGTGACGTAACGCGCGGTCAGGTCCGCCTTCAGCGTCCAGCTCGCATTGGTATAGCCAAAGGCGAGCGCCAGGTTGGGCACGCCTGAAAACATCATGCCCTTGTACGTCAGCCGCTCGGCCCAGCGGACGGGTTCGCCGTCGACCGCCACGTCGATGCCGCCCATCAGCTTCACCTTCAGCCCGGTGGCGGTGATGATGATGTCGGCGGGAAGCACCCGCCCGGATCCGAGCGCGATTCCTTCGGGGACGAAACGGTCGATCGTGTCGGTCACCACCTCGGCCTTGCCGGCGCGCAGCGCGTCGAACAGGTCGCCGTCGGGCACCAGGCACAGCCGCTGGTCCCACGGGTTGTAGCGCGGCGTGAAGTGGGTGGCGACGTCGTATCCGGGGCCCATCGCCTCGCGGACCATGCCGACCAGCCGCTCCTTCGCCGCCTCGGGCCGCCGGCGCATGAGCGTGTAGAAGAATTGCTGGACCAGCACGCTGCGCCACCGGGTCAGCGAATGGGCGGTCCCGGCGGGCAGGATGCGCCGCAACACCGCCGCCAGCGCATCGCGCGCCGGCCGTGCGACGACATAGGTCGGGGAACGCTGGAGCATCGTGACATGCCCGGCCGTCCCGGCGAGCGCGGGCACCAGCGTCATCGCGGTGGCGCCGCTGCCGATCACCACGACCCGCCGTCCGCTCCAGTCGAGCGTCGGCGGCCAGAATTGCGGGTGGACGACCGTTCCGGCGAACGTCTCCGCCCCCGGGAAGTCGGGAGCATGGCCATGGTCATAGTCGTAATAGCCCGAGCACAGGTACAGGAACCGCGCCTGCAACCGCTGCGTGGTGCCGTCGCACGCGACCTCGACCGTCCAGCGCGCCGTGTCGCTCGACCAGTCGGCGCGCCGGACGCGATGGCGCAACCGGATGTGCCGGTCGATCCCCTCGTCGCGAACCGTGTCGCGCAGATAGTCGAGGATGTCGCCACCGTCGGCGATCGCCTTTTCGCCCCGCCATGGCCGGAACGGGAAGCCCAGCGTGAACATGTCCGAATCCGAGCGGATGCCGGGATAGCGAAACAGGTCCCACGTCCCCCCGATCGTGTCGCGTCCCTCCAAGATGGCGAAGCGCAGA
This sequence comes from Sphingomonas chlorellae, assembly GCF_056485145.1. Lineage (NCBI taxonomy): Bacteria > Pseudomonadati > Pseudomonadota > Alphaproteobacteria > Sphingomonadales > Sphingomonadaceae > Sphingomonas > Sphingomonas chlorellae. Next base: position 124,555 of record NZ_JBQXXM010000006.1, on the reverse strand, counting down.
TCGGGACATTCCCGCATCAGGTGATGCGCCGCATCGATGCCCGAAATCCCGGCACCGACGATGATCACGTCGAATTGCTCGTCCATTGTCCTCTCCCCGAAGACGAGCCTAACGTGACAGCGTCCGCCCCGCCAGTCCCCCTGCGATCCGGGGAACCGGCGGTTTCGGGACGGTCAGTAATCGCGCGAGTAACGCACGCTCACGCTCGATCCACCGAACGAGCTGGTCTGCGAAAGCACGCTCAGCGCCCGCGAAAGCGCGATCTCGAGCTGGGTGGCGGTAAAGCCCCGCGCGTCGGTGATGATCTCGATATAGATGTTGTTCGTGATGTACTTGCCCGCGGCCAGCGACGTGCCGCGCCCGCTGGTGTCGTCGGCGCCCAGGATGCGCAGCCGGTCGATCCCCGTCGCGGCCTTGAGCTGGCCCAGCGGATTGAGCCCGCTGCCCGGATTGCTCAGCGAATTGACCGCGGCGGCAAGCTGGATGGCCTCGGTGGCCGACAGGTTGGTGACGTTGGTGCCGAAGAACAGGCGCGAGAGCACCTCTTCCTGCGGCAGCGATGGCGTCGAACTGAACGCGATCTGGGGTTTCTGCGCAGTGCCACTGACGGTCAGGATCGCCGTCACGCCCTCTGCCGTCGTGTTCGCGGTGATGTTCACCGAGGGGTTGGAGATCGTCGACCCCTGGAACCGGATGTCGCCGCGCGTCAGCTCGAACCGGCGGCTCGCAAAGCTGTAGGTGCCGCGCTCGACCTGCATGCTGCCGCGCACCTGCGGCGCCGCGGTGGTGCCGCCGATATTGACGCGCGCGCTCCATTCGGACTCGAGCCCCATGCCGTTGACGAACAGCCGGTTGTCGGCGCTCAGGTCGATGTCGAGGTCGAACACCGTCTTGATCCGGCTGCGTCGGGCCGCCGGCGTATCGCCCGCGGCGAGTTCGCTCTTGCGCCGCACGCCGGTCAGTTCGGGGACTTCGGCCGCGCCCTGGCGGACGATCTCGTAATGCGCCTCGGGGATCGTCAGCTTGCCGGCGATCTTCGCGATCTGGTCGTTCTTGGTGACCGTCAACCGTCCGGTCGCGGTCGCGCCCAGCGCCAGGCTGCGCGCCAGCCGCGCATTGTCAAGGTCGACGGCGATCGACAGCGGATAGCCCGCATCGGCGGAGAGCCCAAGGCTGCCCTGCGCCCGGATCGTGCCCTCGCCCGCCCGACCGCTCAACTGGTCGAGGATCAGCATGTCGTTCGAAAAGCGCCCGTCGAGGCGGATTCCCGTGATCTGCGTGCCGTAGCTGTCATGCGCATAGCTGAGGTTCTCGCCCCGCACGATGCCCTGGAGCTGCGGCGCCCGCACCCGCCCCGAAAAGTCGGCGGCGATGCCCACCGGCCCGGCAACATGCTGGTTGGCCAGCCCGGCCAGCGAGAAGGGGAACGCCGCGGGGCCGTTATAGCGAATCCCGCCCGAAAGCGGCGCCCCCAGCAGCCGCTCGGTCCACGGCCCGCTTCCCGGCGGCAGCGGCCGCAACGTCGCGATCAACCGCCCGATCGTCGTGCCGCCGCGCCGCACCAGCGCGCGGGCATCCCCGCCGTCGGGCAACAGCTTGCCGACAAAGCTCACATCGACCGGCGTCGACACCGTCGCCAGTGATGCGCGCGTGAAATCGCGGATCTCCAGCCGCGCATCGGCGCTCGGGAAGGCCGCGCCTTCCGGCTGGGCGAAGTCGAGGCTGCCCGTCGCCGTCCCGCCGATGCCCAGTCCCGTCGTCAGCGTGTTGAACAGCGTCAGGTCAAGCTTGTCGAGCCGCGCCTGCAACGCCAGTCCGCGACCATAGCTGCCCGCAAGCCGCAGGCTGCCCTGGTCGAAATCGATCTGCGCCGGGGCCAGCCGGTATTCGTCGCCGGCAATGTGGATCTGCGCCGGCTGGACGCTGTGGAAGCGCACGCCACCCGCCTGTCCCTGCACCGCCGCCACCCACAGTTCCGGCGTCATCCGCGCATTGGCAGCCAGGTCGAACGCCACGCCCGATGCGCCGTGCAGGACCAGCTGCGCGGTGCCGCGCCCGCCCTGATAATCGATGCGCGCGCGGCCGGTCTTGATCGTGAAATCCCCCTTGCGCAGCGCCGCGAGCTGAACGTCGGCGACGACCTGGGGCGTCTTGCCCAGCATCACGCGGGCCGAAACGAGCGCGCGGCCGATCGCCAGCTGGGCGTCGCCGGGGATCTGCGCGTTGTTCGCGACCGCCTGGACGTCGAGTTGCTGGACGCCGCTCGCATCGCTCAGCAGCGCGCGCCCGTCGACGCCCGAGCCGCGGAAAGCGAGCGTGCCGGCAAAGGGGCCGGCGTGCGTCTGCGCAATCGTCCCGGCAATCTCCATCCCGGCAAAATGGGCGCGGTTGACCGCCACCTCGATCGCCTTGCCCGTGCGCACCAGAACATCGGCATCGAACGGGCCATAGCTGGTGCCGCCGCGCGCCTGTACCGCCCAGGCGCCGCCCTGCCCCTTCACGCGCGCTTCAAGGTCGGCGAGCCCGACGCCCAGTCCCGGCCGATCGGCATGCAGCAACAGTTCGGGCGCGGTCAGCGTCCCCGTCAACTGGGCGCGAAGCGGGCCATACCGCGTCGATACCGCTTCGGCGTCGATGCGGATCGGCCCGGCCGGATCGTAACGCCCCGCACCCCGGAGCACGCGGAATTCGGGCGCTTTCAGCCGGAGGTCGCGCACGGTGACGATCCCTTGCGGCCCCATATCGACCTGCGCCGATGCCACCGCCCGCCCGCCGAGCAGATCGCGCAGCGTGGTGTTGGTGATCCGCCGCGTCTCAGCCGCGACACGCCCGCCGATGCCCCAGCCGCCGCGGGTCGCATAGAGCTTGGCATCGGTCGTCAGGTTGACGACGCCGACACCGTTGATCGCATAGTCGTTGATCCGGCCGCGGATGGCGCCCGTGTAACGCCCGGCGCTGATGTCGGCCGCGATGATCGCCGTGGCATCGACCCGATCCGACCGCAGCCGCAGATTGTCCGAAAGCACCCGGTCCCCGGCAACCGCCAGGTCGCCGCCAAGCTGGACGTGCGTCACCAGCGCGCCCGCCGCCGCGTTGAGGCCGGCAATCCGCGCCGCACGGGCGCGAACCGGGACCAGGATGCGTTCGGCATCGACGCGCGCGCGCCCTTCGGCATACAGGCCTTCGATCACCGTGCTGCCAAAGCCGAGCGCCGCGGCGCTGAGCTTGTAATCGACGAGCGGTCGCGAAAAGCCGCCGTCAAGCCGCAGTGCCGCACGCACGTCGCGGCCGTTCAGGTTGGGGGCAATCGCCCCCGGCGTGCGCAACGCCGCCTCGACCTGCAACGCGTCGAAGCGGTTGTTGCCCAGGTCGACCTTGCCGCGTGCCTCTGCCGCGAGCGCGGCGGAGGTGAGCTTGAGCGTGCCGTCGATCGTGCGGTCCGCCAGCCTCAGATCGGCAGCGACATCGAGGTGCGGCTGTGCCAGTCGTTCGACCGGTCCCTTCAGATAGGCGCCGGGCCAGGTCTTGCCGTCGACGCGGAATCGGCCATTGTCGGCGCGCAGACCGAGCCGGGCGACGGGCTTGCCGCCGATCGTCGCCACGGCGTCACCCTGCCACGACGCCCAGCTTCCGCGTCCGGCCAGCCGGGCGGTCATCGGCGCATCGACCTTTGCCAGCCCGGCCACCAGCCCATTGCGCGGGGCGTCGAGCCGCAGATCCGCGTCGAGGCGATTGCGGTCGGGCACCGCATCGATCCGCGCAATCAGCCGATCGCCCCCTGCGAGCCCCGGCGCGGCGATCGTGCCGCCGTCGAGTGCGAGCTGCACGCGCCCGTCGGCAAGATGGGCACGCCCCTTGACGCGCGCGAGATGGCGCTGGCCGGTGACGGCGCGATCGACGTCGATCTGCGCGATGTCGAGTTGCTCGACGGCGATATCGATGTCGGGAAGGATCGGCGCGTTAGGATCGCGCGGCGTCGAACGCAGCTGCGGCATCCGTGCGATTCGCAGCGCCGGGCTCGCCAGCCGATGGATCTCGATGCGATTCGACAGGTAGCGCCATGGCCGCCAGTCGAGTTCAATCCGTTGCGCCGAGGCGAAGACGCCCGCGGGGTCGCGTGCCTCGACATCGTGCAGCACCATCGCGCCATAAAGCGAGCCGTCGATGCGGCCGATGCGGAATGACAGGCCCGATGCAAGCTTCAGCGCCCCGATCTGGCGCGCGACGAAACGATGCCCCGGCGCGGTGTCGAGGCCGGCGACGATCAATCCGGCAAGCAGGACGAGGCCGGCAATCCCCCCCGCGACCCACAGCGCCAGGCGCGGCCAGAGCCGCCGACGTGGCGACGGGGGCGGCGCGGTTTCGGGTGCGGGGCCGTCGGCGGCCGGCTGTTCCTCGGACGGGGGGATCTCCGCCATCAGAAGGCCTGCCCGATCGAGATATAGAGCGACACCTTCGATTCACCCGGCTTGCGATTGATCGGGGTCGCCACGTCGATGCGCACCGGCCCGAAATTGGTGTAATAGCGCCCGCCGATGCCGGCGCCGAAACGGATATCGCGGCCCGTGGGCGTCACGCCCTCATAGACCTGGCCCGCATCGATGAAGGGAACGATGCCGAAATTGCCGAAGCGATAGCGCGCCTCGACCGCGAATTCGTTGAACGCACGCCCGCCCACCGGCTTGCCGTCGGGCGAACGCGGGCCGAGTTCCTGATAGCCGAAGCCGCGCACCGACCCGCCGCCGCCGCCATAATAGCGCCGCGAGGGCGGCAGGGCATCGCGATCGACGCCCTGGATCGAGCCGATGCGCGCACGCCCGGCGATCACCACGTCCTTGCTGACCGGATAATAGCCCGTCGTCTCGATCATCGACCGGAAATAGGGCTGGACCTCGCCCCGCACCGAGGTTTCGGGGCTGACATTGAGCTTCACGCGAAAGCCGCGCGTCGGGTTGAGCAGGTCGTCCGACGTGTCATAACCGACAAAAGCCGGCAGCGCCGCGATCAGCCAGGTGCCGCGGTCGCGTCGCCCGCGGTTGAAATTGTACCGGTCCTCGTTCGACCCGACGAGTTCGGCGCCGTAATAATAGGTCCAGCGCTTCTGCCAGATCGGCGTAGAATCCCGCGACCAGCGGACCAAAACGCCGCCGGTATAGGATTCGAACGCGTCATAATCCGAATGGTTGAGCGACGCGCTCGCCTGGAACGTCCGGTCGCGCAGCCCCGCGTTCGAACGCCGGAAGGTCGTCGTCGCGGCCTGCTCCTGCGTTCCCAACACGCCGCTTACGATCAACGCACCTTCGGGCGGGAACAGGTTGCGGTGCGTCCAGCTCGCCTCAGCCCGGAATCCTTGACCCGTGCTGTACCCGACCTCACCCGCCAGCGTGCGCTGGCGCCCCCGATTCTGGCGAACGAGCAGGTCCACCGCCTCGGTCCCGTCCGCGGCGACGCGCCCGGTGCGCTGCGGCTCGACCGAGACCGTCGAAAACAGGCTGGTCGCGATCAGCGCCTCGCGCAGGTCGTCGACCCGGCGGCTGTCATACAGGTCGCCCGGCTTGAACCGCGGGAACACGCGCAAGTGCTTGGCATCGAAAACGGGGCGCTCGCCCTCGGTCACGACGGTGCCGAACCGTGCGCGCGGCCCCGGATCGACCGGCAGCGTATAATCGCCCCGATGCGTTTCCTCGTCGAGCAGCACGTCGCGTTCGCCCAGCTTGACGAACGGATAGCCCTGTTGCGGCAGGCGCAGCGTGACGTTGGCTTCGGCAGCCTGGACGCGGTCGGCACGAATGGCGTCGCCGGGGTTGAGGTTGAGCTCGTTGTCGATCAGCCCCGCCGGAACGGTCGGGCTCGCCGCGACGACATTGACCGATCCGATGCGATAGAGCGGCCCGGGCGTCGCCGTCAGGGTCGCGCGGACATTGCCCGAATTGGCCGGATATTGTTCGATCGTGATGATCGCCGTCGCGTCATAATAGCCGCGCGACTGAAGCAGCCGCAGCGCCAGCTTCTCATCCTCGGTTGCCCGCGCCCGCACCATTGCCGCGTTGACCGCCTTGCCGTCACCGTCCTCCAGCGTCGACAGCGCCCGAAACTCGTCGTCGAGCCCGAGCTGCGCCAGCCCGTCGATCGCAAGCGTGTAGCGGATCGAACCCAGCTTCTTGGTATCGACCTTCTCATCCGCAAGGACTTCGGTACGGAATGCCTCAAGCGGCGGCAGCGGTTGTGCGAACTCGGGCGCCTCGGCGGCAGGCGGCGGAAATGCCTGTTCGATCTGGCGCCCGACGGCCTGCGGCGTTCCCCCGGCGGCGGCCGGCCGGTCCTCGGGCGCACGCTGCGCGGTCTCGCCCGGGGCGGCAGGCTTCGCGAAGTCCTTGAGCGGTTCAAGCGGCGCATTGATGTCGTCGCTGAGCCGCGGCAGCGCTGCCTCGAATTCGGCGTCGGGAATGATCGGCGGTTGCGGAATCAGCGGCGTCGGAGGAACCGGGACAGCAGGCGCGCGCTGCGGGTCCACGGGCCGCGCAGCCGCCTCGCCGCCCGCGACGGCACCGGGCGCGGCGGGGACGCGCGTCGACGCCGATGCCGGTGCAGGGGCACCCTGCCCCGGTTTCGGATCGGCGATCTGCTCGGCGGCGGCAGGCGCAATCATCCCAGCCGCCAACGCCGCCATCCAGCCCGCCCTTACCCCTTTGTCCACGCGCCTCCTTCGGGGACCGCTGGCCGGTCCTCTCACGCTTGCGAAACGACCGGGCGGCGCTTTGGGTCCGTCGCTTTGCCCGGGCGGGGCCGACGGTTGCGATCAGCCGACCTGCCCGGCGTCGCCGCTAGCCTTTTTCACCTCGGCACGGAAGCGGTGCAGCAGCGGTTCGGTATAACCGCTGGGTTGCGTGACGCCTTCGAACACCAGCGCACGGGCAGCCTGGAACGCCAGGCTGGTCGCCTCATGGCCGGCCATCGGTCGATAGGCAGGATCGCCGGCGTTCTGCGCGTCGACCTTTGCAGCCATGCGACGCAGCGCCGCGTCGACATCGGCCTCGGTCGCGACCCCGTGGAGCAGCCAGTTGGCCATGTGCTGCGACGAGATGCGCAACGTCGCCCGGTCCTCCATCAGCCCGATATCGTTGATGTCGGGGACCTTCGAGCAGCCGACGCCCTGATCGATCCAGCGGACCACATAGCCCAGGATGCCCTGGGCGTTGTTGTCGAGTTCCCGCGCGACGGCGTCAGGCGTCCAGTTGCGCCCCGTCGCCACCGGGATCGTCAGCAGCGCGTCGAGCCCGGGCACCGGCTCGTGCGCAATCTCGGCCTGGCGCGCAAAGACGTCGACCTGATGGTAATGCAGCGCGTGGAGCGTAGCCGCCGTCGGCGACGGCACCCAGGCAGTGTTCGCCCCCGACTGGGGGTGACCGATCTTCTGCTCGAGCATGTCGGCCATGCGGTCGGGTGCCGCCCACATCCCCTTGCCGATCTGCGCACGCCCCGACAGGCCGCAGGCAAGCCCGATGCGCACGTTGCGGTCCTCATAGGCCTTGATCCACGACGACGCCTTCATCTCGCCCTTCGGGATCATCGGTCCGGCGCGCATCGAGGTGTGGATCTCGTCGCCCGTGCGATCGAGGAAGCCGGTGTTGATGAACACGATCCGGTCCTTCACCGCGTGGATGCAGGCGGCAAGATTGGCCGAGGTGCGGCGCTCCTCGTCCATCACGCCGACCTTCAGCGTGTGGCGGTCGATCCCGAGCAGATCCTCGACGGCATCGAACAGCCGGTTGGTGAAGGCGCATTCGTCCGGCCCATGCATCTTGGGCTTGACGATATAGACCGAGCCCGTCCGGCTGTTGCGGAACCGTCCCATGCCGCGCAGGTCGTAAAGCGCGATCAGGCTGGTGACGATCGCGTCCAGAATGCCCTCGGGCACTTCGCTACCGTCGGCCATCAGCACTGCGGGCGTGGTCATCAGATGGCCGACATTGCGCACGAACAGCAGCGAACGCCCCGGCAGCGTCAGCGTCGTCCCGTCGGGCTGGGTGTAGTCGCGGTCCGCGTTCAGCCGACGGGTCATCGTCCGCCCGCCCTTCTCGAACGTGTCCTCAAGGTCGCCGCGCATCAGTCCCAGCCAGTTGGCATAGGCGGCCACCTTGTCGTCGGCGTCGACCGCCGCGACCGAATCCTCCAGGTCGACGATGGTGGTCAGCGCCGCCTCGAGGACGACGTCGGCGATCCCGGCAGGGTCGTCGCGGCCGATCGGATGGCTGCGGTCGATCACGACCTCGATATGCAGGCCGTGGTGACGGAACAGCATCGAATCGCCATGTCCGCCGACGAACTGACCGGGATCAGCGAGCGGCAGCGCGCCGCCGGTGAAATCGGCCCAGCGCATCCCCTCGAGCGGCACCGCCGTGTCGAGGAACGCCTTGGCATGCGCGATCACCTGCGCACCGCGCTCGGCATCATAACCGCCCGGCCGCGCGGTGCCTGGGAGCGCGTCGGTGCCGTAAAGCGCGTCATAAAGGCTGCCCCAGCGCGCGTTGGCGGCGTTGAGCAGGAACCGCGCGTTGAGCACCGGCACGACCAATTGCGGTCCCGCCATTCGCGCGATTTCGTCGTCGACGCGCTGGGTGGTCACGGTGAACGGCGCCGGCTCGTCGACCAGATAGCCGATCTCGCGGAGAAACTCGGCCTGCGCCTCCGGATCGGCCGCGCGTTGCGGATTCTCGGCGTTCCACGCGTCGATCCTCGCCTGGAGCGCATCGCGGCGGACGAGAAGTGCGCGATTTTCGGGTGCGAAGCGTTCGAATACGGCCGCGACATCGGCCCAGAATGTCGGCGCCTCGATCGCCAGATCGGGCAGCACCCGCTCCTCGATCAGGCGCACGAGGACGTCGGCAACCTGAAGGCCAGCGCGGATGGATCGAGCGGTCATGATTACTCCCTCCTGAGGAACGCGTTTGAAAGGTCGCCTGGGGAGGGGCATTGCCCGCTTAGTCCAGGCGCGGAAGACGGATCAACCCCCAACCGGCATCGAACGATCAGCCATCCGCGTCCAATGCCGCTGCCGCGGCTTCGATCCGGGTCAGCATCGCGCATAATTGCCGCTGCTCATCGTCCGAGAGCGACTCGAAGATCCTGCGCTCCAACTCGATCGCCTTCGGCAGCACCTGTTCGTAAAGCGACCATCCGGCAGGCGAGAGCGTCAGCAGGTGCGAACGCTGATCCTCCGGATTGGCAGAGCGCGCGACGAGCCCCCGTTCGGCCAGTGCGATGGCGGCGCGGCTGACGGTTACCTTGTCCATGCGGGTCCGGCCGCACAGTGCCTGCTGACTCATCGCGCCGCCTTCCGCGAGCACCGTCACCAGCCGCCACTCCGGGATGCGCAGGCCGAACAAGGTGCGATATGCCGTGGCCACCGCATCCGACACCGCGTTCGACGCGATCGAGAGGCGGTAGGGCATGAAGTCGTCGAGCCGCAGCGTTTTCCGCACCTTACCCCTCCAATGGGTTGCCGTCCTCGCAAGTGACAACGTTGGACAATTGCATATCGTGCAATCGTACCGCCAGCCTTTCGCACTTGCAACACAGGCCCCTCAACGGCACAAAGAACGGGCCTTTCAGGCATCCTCTCCTAAGACTATCAAGGCCGCTCCTCGGAGCGGCCTTTTTTTTCACCCCGATCAAACGCCAATCATGCTGCATCGCAGCAAACGTAGCGTCAGCGGTCATTCGGCAAATGCTCAACGCTTCATCTGACGACGGATCGTTGCCTGCAGCGCCCTTCCATAAGGCGGACGCATCCCGGACAGCCCGCCGACATCGATTCGCGGCTGACGATAGACCGCCCGAGCATGACTGAAGGTGCGGAATCCGATCTCGCCGTGATAGGCCCCCATGCCCGATGGACCGACACCACCGAACGGAAGCTCCTCCTGGCTGACGTGAAAGATCACGTCGTCGATCGTAACCCCCCCCGAGATCGTCCGATCGAGGACGTGACGACGCTCGCCTGCGTCGGGGCCGAAATAATAGATGGCAAGCGGCCGATCGCGGCCGTTCACTTCCGCAATCGCCTCGTCGATCGCGCGATAGCGCCGGATCGGCAGCACCGGCCCGAAAATCTCTTCCTGCATCACCTTCATGTCGTCGGTCGCATTGCGCACGATGTGAAGCGGCATCTTGCGGCTGTTGGCAGCGCCGAAATCCTCGCCGGCGGGATTGACCGCGATGACCTCGCCCCCCTTGGCGCGCGCATCCTCGATCCACTCGCTCAGCCGCGCGTGATGCCGGTCGTTGATGATCGCGGTATAGTCGGGATTGGCGAGCAGGCTGGGATACATGCGTGTCGCGACATCCTGAAGCGCCTGTACCATGGCGGGCTCCTCGGCCTCGGGCACCAGCATATAGTCCGGCGCCAGGCAGATCTGGCCTGCATTGAGCATCTTGCCCATCGCCACGCGCTCCGCCGTCTGCGCGATACTGGCCGACCGGCCGACGATCACCGGCGACTTGCCGCCCAGTTCCAGCGTCACCGGCACCAGATTGTCGGCTGCGGCATGCAGGATATGCCGCGCGATTCCCGTCGCGCCGGTGAAGATCAGGTGATCGAAGGGCAATGCGGAAAAGGCCTGCCCGATCTCAGGACCACCGGTGAAGAACGCAACCTCCTCGGGCGCGAAGTAGCGCGGCGCCAGCGCCTCGAACAAGGCGGCGACCGCGGGGGTGAACTCGCTTGTCTTCACCATCGCTCGGTTGCCCGCGGCCAGGATCCCCGCGAGCGGCCCCATCACCAGATTGACCGGGAAATTCCACGGCGCGATCACGCCGACGACACCCTTGGGCTGATGCTCGACCCACGCACGCGCGCCCAGCAATCCCAGCGGGAACATCACCGGCTTGCGCTCGGGCCGCATCCAGCGCTTCAAATGACGGCGCGCATGTTCGATGGCCGAAACCGACGCGGCGATGTCGGTCAGCATCGACTGCTCGCGACTGCGGTGGCCGAAATCCTCGCTCAGCGCATCGCAGAACTGACCGGCATTGTCGCCGACCATCGCCGCCGCCCGGGCGAGCCGGTCACGCCGTTCGGCAAGGCTCACCGGCATATTCTCGCCAAAGGCTCGCCGCTGCCGCTCGAGCATATCGCGCATGGCCTGGATCTGCTGCATGAATTCCTCCCCCATCGCCGCCCATTCGGACCTGTCGCGGCTTCCGGCGGCAAGCTTATCGCGCGATCGGGATCGAGGCGAGCCCCGCCATCCAGCTGCCGAACGCCGCGAGCGCGAGCAGCGTACCAAGCGGCAGCCGGTCGGCCGCAGCCATCCTTCTTCCGCATAGCCGGAGGATCAGCACGACACCGAGCCCGACCAGACATGCCGCCAGCAGCACGCCCGGCAGCGTCCGCCACCCAAGCCAGATGCCGATCGCCCCGAACAGCTTGGGATCGCCTCCGCCCAGCCCCACGCGCCCCCGAACGCGGCGATAGCCGGCCGCGACTGCCCACAGGCTGCCGAAACCGATGAGCCCGCCGAGCACGGCATCGCCCGGCGGCACCGCTGCACCCGCCACCACCGCGGTCACGCCCGTGATCGCCAGTGCCGCGGTCAACCGGTTCGGGAGCCAAAAGGCGGTGAGATCGAGCCCTGCCAGCGCGAGCAACTGCCAGCCGAACACGGCTCCTGCGATGCCCGTCGCACCGGGCGCCAGCGCGCCTGCCGCGACACCAATCGCCAAGCCCGCAAGTTCGACGATCAGATGCACTGGCGCAATCCGCGCGCCGCAGGTCCGGCAGCGCCCCCGCGCGCGCAGATAGCTTGCCACCGGCACCAGTTCGTCCGCGCGAAGCACGCGGTCGCAAGCGTCGCAGTGCGACCGCCCCTGCGCGACGCTTCGGCCCTGCGGCCAGCGCACGATCACCGTCGCGATGAAGCTGCCGAAGACGATCCCGAGCACGCCCAGCAGCAACGGATAGGCGATGTCAGTCCCCGTCACGCGCCGGCCGCTTGCGGATCAGATAGCGATAGACGCCGAAGAGGTTGATGCAGAACAGGACGCCGTTCTGCGTCCACAACGGTTCGTCGTCCGCCAGCACCGCGCCGGTGATCCACGCCGCACTCGATGCCACGAAAAGCGCAAAACCCCACCCGGTCACCCGGCGCCCGAGATCGAGCGAAACCATGAAACATGCGATGATCCCGCTGATCGAAGCGAACCATTTACAGACGTCGACTGGCGCCACCGCGGCACTCCCTCTCCATGCGCGGCGCCGGGGCGATTTGCAATCACCCGGCTTTGCAAAGCCGCGGTCGGCCATGCAGAGCTGCAAACCGGGGTGCAATCCGCCTGCCGAACGCCTAGATCGCGGCCAAACATCCGAGAGGAGCCATTATGTCCGCCGATGACGTCGTCATTGTTTCCTATGCCCGCACGCCGATGGGCAGCTTCCAGGGATGCCTGTCCCCGGTCAGCGCCACCGATCTCGGCGCGACCGCGGTCGGCGCTGCGGTCGAGCGCGCCGGACTGAGCGGCGAAGCGATCGAGCGTATCTATATGGGCTGCGTGCTTCCCGCCGGCCTGGGCCAGGCCCCTGCCCGGCAAGCCGCGCTGAAGGCCGGCCTGCCGCATCATGTCGAGGCGACCACGGTCAACAAGATGTGCGGATCGGGAATGCAGGCCGTCATCATGGGTGCCGATGCACTTGCCGCACGCTCGGCCGATCTGCTCGTCGCAGGCGGGATGGAGAGCATGACCAACGCGCCCTATCTCTCGACCCGCCACCGCGCCGGCGCCAGGATCGGCCATGATCGCCTGATCGACCACATGTATCTCGACGGGCTCGAGGATGCGTACGAACCCGGCAAGCTGATGGGCGTGTTCGCCGAAGAGACCGCACGCGAATATCAGTTCACCCGGGAGGCGCAGGACGCATTCGCGATCGCCTCGCTCGAACGCGCGCAAAAGGCCTCCGCAAGCGGCGCATTCGACCGCGAGACGGTGCCCGTCGAGATTCAGGACCGCAAGGGGACGACCACGGTCAGCTTCGACGAACAGCCGACGCGCAGCAACGCGGCGAAGATCCCGACGCTCAAGCCCGCCTTCGCCAAGGACGGGACGATCACCGCCGCCAATGCCTCGTCGATTTCCGACGGCGCCGCCGCGCTGGTTCTCACCCGTGCCAGCGTCGCCGAAAAACTGGGCCTGACGCCAAAGGCGCGGATCGTTTCCCACGCCGCGCACGCTCACTTGCCGGCGCGTTTCACCACCGCCCCGGTCTTTGCGATGCGCAAGGCACTCGAAAAGGCCGGTTGGACGACCGGGGACGTCGACCTGTTCGAAGTCAACGAGGCCTTTGCGTGCGTCGCGATGATTGCGATGCACGACCTTGGGCTCGCGCACGACGTGGTCAACGTCAACGGCGGCGCATGCGCGCTCGGTCATCCGATCGGCGCCAGCGGTGCGCGCGTGCTGGCGACGCTGCTTGCCGCTCTTGAAGCGCGCGGCGGCCGTCGCGGACTGGCATCACTGTGCATCGGCGGCGGCGAGGCCACCGCTGTCGCGGTCGAACTGCTGAACTGATCGACCATGGGGTCAGGATCGGCGCCGGGCCGATCCTGACGGCTGGCGGCCAGCGTTCAGGGCACGCTTTCGCCGGGCTCGACACCCCATAGGCGCGCCTGCTCGACATAGCCGGCGCGGCCATTGGCGTCGAACCAGCACCAGCCCGACTGGCATTTGCTGATCCGGCCGACAACGCCGGGTTCGGCACGCCAATTGATGCCGGCATCGCCGCGCGGTTCGGCGCGAAGCTCTGTGATCGCGCCGCGGATCATCCCGGTGCGTCGATCCTTGAGCAGGTTGAAGAGCATCCACCCCTCGGTCCCGTCGGGATCCTGCACCTTGCGCCATTCGCCATAGACCGCAACGACCCGCACGGGCAGTCCCGGCCGCTGGTAGATCCAGCTGCTGGGGTAATTGCGCCCGGGGCCGGTACGCATCCGCGCCTTCCCTGCCTCGATCGACAGAAAATAGGGGAGCTTGCGCTGGTCGGCTGCGGCGGGGACGGCAGTGCCCAGCAGCGCCAGGCCGATTAGCAGCACGCCGCTCCGGCGCTTCGATTGGCTGGTCATGCCTCCCTCTAGCGTTCGTACACCTTTCCCTTCAACCGTTGACTGTGGCGCGCCAAGCCTTCAATTCGATCGACCATGCCCCAGATTGCGCGCCCCGCCCGCCCCCGGGTCTTCGTCACCCGTACCCTGCCTGAACGGGTCGAGGCCCGCATGGCCGAACTGTTCGACGTGGTGCTCAACCGCGACGACCGACCGCTCGGCCGCTCCGAACTGGCCGCCGGCATGGCCGATTGCGATGTGTTCGTCCCCACCGTCACCGACGACATCGACGCCGCGCTGATTGCAGGTGCGTCCGAACGGTTGAGGCTGATCGCCAACTATGGCGCAGGCTATGGCCATATCGACCTGGCCGCAGCGCGCGAGAAGGGCATCCTGGTCAGCAATACGCCGGGCGTCTTGACCGACGACACGGCCGACATGGCGATGGCGCTGATCCTGGCGACGCCGCGCCGGCTCGTCGAAGGCGACAAGCTCGTCCGCGCCGGCGCATGGACCGGCTGGTCCCCCACCAGTATGCGCGGGCACCGGCTGGGCGGGCGCAAGCTCGGCATCCTCGGCATGGGACGCATCGGCCAGGCGGTTGCGTTGCGCGCACGCGCGTTCGGCCTATCGATCCACTATCATGGCCGCCACCGCGTTCCCGAAGTGCTCGAGGCGCAGCTTGGCGCGACCTTCCACGCCGATCTCGACACGATGCTCGAGGCGATCGACATCCTCACCATCCACGCGCCGCATACGCCGGCGACGCATCGCCTGATCGACGCGCGTCGGCTCGACCTGCTGGGCCCCCATGGCTGGCTGATCAACACCGCGCGCGGCGACATCGTCGATCCGGAGGCGTTGGTGCAGTCGCTCGCGACAGGCCGCATCGCCGGGGCGGGGCTCGACGTCTATGTCGACGAACCGCGCGTCGATCCCCGGCTTGTCCCGCTGGACAATGTGGTGCTGCTGCCGCACCTCGGCTCGGCGACCTTCGAGGCACGCGACGAGATGGGGTTCAAGGTTGTCGCGAACATCCGCGCGTGGGTCGACGGGCATCGCCCCCCCGATCAGGTGTTCGACGCCTTTCTCTGAGCGTTCGGGTCAGCCGATCTCGATCCGCACACGCTGGACGCCTTCGGCCACCGCGATTTCGACGACGCGCAGTTCTTGGCGGGTCCGCACGCTCAACTGTCCGTCGCGTTCGATGCGGGCTTCGGCGATCTCGGCGATTGCCGGAGAACCCTTGAGGCGCAGATCCTCCTCAAGGTCGCGGCCGCTCAGATGCGCGCGCCGCATCGTCCGCGCATCAACAACGCCTTCGCGGATCAGCAGGCTTGAGCTGCCCTTGATCGCCCGACCGAAGCCATGCCAGCGCAGCGCGATCCATGAGAACAGCCAATGCAGGGCCAGGATCGCGGCGACACCGGCAATCGCCGGCAGAATCGGTGCGTTGCCGGTGATCGCTCGGCTGGCCACCGATCCGACAATGATGCCGACGATCACGTCGAACGCCGTGCCTCGCGCCATGAAGCGCTTCTTTCCCATCCGCACGATGGCCAGCGTGACGAGGTAGACGATCACGGCGCGGAAAGCGACTTGGCCGGGACCGAGCGCTTGCGCCTCCTTCCCCACGCCGATCATTGCCGCCAGCACATGCTGCATCCTGCGCCTCCGTCACCCCTCCGGGCGTCGAAAGCGCAGCAGCAGGCGCGCAGGTTCCGCGGCCCGCGCCGGAACGCGGCGCCGCGGCCGAGCGGTCAGTCGCCGGTCAGGATCCGGTCGACGAGCTGCTTCACCGTCGGCACGAAGCCGTTGGAATAGAACGGATCGCGCTTGAAGTTGAACGCGGCGTGCCCCGCGAACATCAGGTTGTTGTCCACCGGACCGCCATGCGCGATGTCCTGCAGCGTCTTCTGGATGCAGAAGCTGCGCGGGTCGGCAAGCCGGCCGGTCGAATTGGTCTCGCTGTCAGCCCAAGACGAAAACTGGCACTGGCTGAGGCAGCCCATGCAGTCGGCCTGGTCCTTGCGGATCGTCTGCTGCTCTTCGGGCGTGACGAACACCAGCGTGTTGTCAGGCGTCTTGAGCGCGCTGGTGAAGCCGCGGCCATGCCACTCGCGCGCGCGCAGCAAGTCGTTGCGCGTCACCCAGAAGTTCTTGCCGCGGACGCCCACATCGAGCTGGAAGCTATGGTCCCCTGCCGCCTCGGTCGAATAGGGGATCTGGCGCTCCGACCGCGCTTCGAGGTTGCGCAGGAAGCTGTTGCGATGCGCCGAAGAATAGAAGCCGGTGGGCGAGAATCGGTGGAGCAGCACATCGCCCTCGTCGATCTCCATCAGCTTGCGCTTCCACTCGTCGGGGATGGGGCTTTCCTGCGTCAGCAGCGGCCGGGTGCCGAACTGAAAAGCAATCCGCCCAAGTTCGGGATTGTCGATCCAGTCGCTCCAGTCGCGCAGGTACCAGACGCCGCCGGCCATGACGATCGGGACCTCGTCCGAAATCCCGCCCTCGCGCATCGTCTCGCGCAATGCCTTGACGCGCGGATAGGGGTCCTGCGGCTGCAACGGGTCTTCGGCATTCGAAAGACCGTTGTGTCCGCCGGCGAGCCAAGGGTCCTCATAAACCACCGCCGCCAGCCATTCGGCCGCCTTCGAATAGGCGCGCTTCCACAGCGCCCGGAAAGCGCGCGCCGAACTGACGATCGGCAGATAGTTGACGTTGTAGGATGCCGCGATCTCGGACAGCTTGTACGGCATGCCGGCGCCGCAGGTGACGCCCGCCACCATGCCGCGGGTGCGTTCGAGCACGCCCTGCAGCACGCGCTGCGCCCCGCCCATTTCCCACAGCACGTTGATGTTGATCGCGCCCTTGCCGCCCGCAATCTCGAATGCGCGCTTGACCTGCTGCACCGCGCCTTCGATCGCGTACTGGACCAGTTCCTCGTGACGCTCGCGACGCGTCAACGCGCGATAGATCTGGGGGATGATCTTGCCGTCGGCGTCATAGCTGTCGGCGTTGACCGCACTCACCGTGCCGATGCCGCCGGCGGCTGCCCATGCTCCTGCGCTGGCATGATTGGTTGCCGCGACACCCTTGCCCCCTTCCACCAGCGGCCAGACTTCGCGGCCATTATACTGGATGGGGGTCAGACCCTTGAACAAAGAAACCTCCAGAAAAAATTTGGCGGACGCTAGCCGGAAACGTGCCGACAAGCGAGCCGCAATCTCAACCCAGCGCGCCCGGCCGCCCGATCGCCTCACCATAAAGCCGTGCGTAGGCGGCGATCATCGCACTCTCGTCGTACAGCGCCCGCGCCTTCTGACGGTTCGCTGCGCCGACCATGGCGCGCGCCTCGGGATGGCGGGCAAGCACGTCGATCCGGTCGCGCAGCCCCACTTCGCTGCGCTCGTCCAAAAGATAGCGATCATTCTCCGCCGCCACCATTACGGGAATATCCCCCACGCGCGGCGCGACCACGGGCAGCCCCGCCGCCATCGCCTCGATCACCGAAATCGGCGCCTGCTCGCTCTTCGACGACAGCGCAAAAATGTCGAACAGTCCCATGTAGCGATAGGGCTCGGGCAGGAAACCGGGCAGGAACACGGCGTCGTCGATCGCCATCGCCTCGGCGGCATCGAGCACCGCCTGACGCTCCGGCCCTTCGCCCAGGATCACCAGCTTGAACCGGCAGTTGAGCCCGCCGGCCGCACGCACGAGCAGCGGCACGTCCTTCACCGCGCGCAGCCCGGCAACGCAGCCGATGAAAACCTCGCCCTCACGCCGCTTGGCGAGCGCGGGGA
This sequence comes from Sphingomonas chlorellae, assembly GCF_056485145.1. NCBI lineage: Bacteria > Pseudomonadati > Pseudomonadota > Alphaproteobacteria > Sphingomonadales > Sphingomonadaceae > Sphingomonas > Sphingomonas chlorellae. The sequence goes on along the minus strand of NZ_JBQXXM010000006.1, from coordinate 106,656 downwards.
TCAGTCGTGGATCGGGCTTCTCGGCATAACGCGCGGTGGGCACGCCGTTGGCGATCCGCCGAACGCGCGACGGCGGCTGGCGCCATTGATGCAGCGCGATGCGCTCCAGCACTTCGCTCGGCACCACCAGCGCCTTGGCGGCGGGCAGCGCCAGCCGGCGGTACATGTTGCGTACCGGATTCAGCCGTTCGGCCTCGTCGGCGTTGAAGCCGTCCTCGTGGTGGATGACCGGCGGCATCCCCTTGCCAAAGACGCGCGCCGCCATCACGCCGTCGATCGCGCCCCAGTTATAGGTCAGCACCAGATCGAAACGGCGCATGAAGCGCGCGATTTCCTCGTAACGGCGGACCGACGGCTTGCCCGTCAGCGGCGGCGGATTCTGCGCGATCTCGTAACGGATGCCCTTCGCGATGGCGTCGCGGGCGCCATATTGGTCCGGCATCGACGAGACGATGGTGTGCCGTGCGCGATCGCCAAAGGCATTCATCAGCCGGACGGCGCGCGCCTCCTTGCCGCCCAGCGCAAAGGTCGAATGCAGGTGCAGGATGTGGATCGACATGGTTGCGCGGGCTTAGCGTCCCTTTCGTCGTCCGTCATCCGGTTGTGCCACAGGGAACGCCCCGCGACGGGGCAACCTCGCCGCCGCCATCGCCGCGCTCAGCCGGCCGCTTCGAGCAGCCGGTCGACCGCCGCCAGCACCTCGGGCTCGTCGAGCGTCGGGGCATGGCCGATCCGCGGCACGGTGACGAACTCGGCGCCCGGCATTTTCCCGATCATCCGCTGCGCCGTCTCCGGGCTCAGAATGTCCGAATTCTCGCCGCGCACCAGCAACACCGGCCTGCCCGCCAGCGCGTCGATCGTCGGCCACATGTCCGGGCCGGCGGCATTGCCGGGCACGCGGAACGGCTCGGCGATCTTCATGTCGTAGTCGAGCACGATCCGGCCCGAGCTGTTCACCCGGTACAGCCGCTTCGCCATGCGCAGCCAGTCCTCGATCCGGTAATCGGGATAGACGTCGTGATTGGACTCGGCCAGCCCGCGCGCCGCATGCATCCAGGTGGGATACCAGACCGCCTTGCCGACATAGCTGCGAATCCGGGTCAGCCCGCGCGGATCGATCTCCGGCCCCACGTCGTTCAGTACGACACCCGCGAGGCGCCCCGCCCCGGTCGCCGACAACAACATCGTGACGATCCCGCCCAGCGAGGTGCCCACCGCGACGAAACGCTCGATCCCCGTCTCGGCGAGCAGCGCCTCGACATCCTGCAAATAGGTCAGCGGAACATAGGTCATCGGGTCTTTGGCATAGGCGCTCTCGCCCCGCCCGCGGAACTCGACCGCGATCACGCGCCGGCGGCCGGCCAGATGCGCCGCAAGCCCCTCATAATCGCGGGCGTTGCGCGTCAGTCCGGGAAAGCACAACACCGGCGGCCGGTCGGCCGCGCCCGGATAGTCGCGATAATGCAGCCGAAGCCCGTCCTTCGACCACCAATAGCCATCGGTATAGTTGCGCCGTTCACCCATCCCGCCCCATATCGCCGTATGGCGTTTTCTCCGCAACAGGCGATCCTCGCGCTCGGCGACGGCTTTTACGATCCGGTCGAGCCGGCGCGCTTTCCGAGGACGATCCTGCGATTCCGCAACGATCGCGCGGCGGCACAGGTCGGGCTCGAAGCGCTCGACGACACGCAATGGCTCGCCCATTTCGCGCGCTTCGATCCGCTGCCGGGAAGCCTGCCCCGGCCGCTCGCGCTGCGTTACCACGGGCACCAGTTCCGCGTTTACAACCCCGAGATCGGCGACGGGCGCGGCTTCCTGTTCGCGCAGTTGCGCGACACGCGCGGCCGGCTGCTCGATCTCGGCACCAAGGGATCGGGACAGACGCCCTACAGCCGCTTCGGCGACGGCCGCCTGACGCTCAAAGGGGCGGTACGCGAGATTCTGGCGAGCGAGATGCTCGAGGCGCTCGGCGTCGAAACCTCACGAACCTTTTCGGTGGTCGAAACCGGCGAATCGCTCCAACGCAACGACGAGCCCTCGCCGACGCGCTCCGCGGTGCTGGTCCGGCTCAGCCACAGCCATATCCGCATCGGCACGTTTCAGCGGCTCGCCTATTTCCACGACACCGACGGGCTGGTCCGGCTCACGCGCTATGTCCTCCACCATTATTTCGGCGAACCGGCGGCACCGGCGATGCCCGACGACGAAGGCCTGCCCGCCGATCCTGAAGCGCCCGCGCGGCTGCTTGCCCATGTGGTCGCCGCCACCGCGCGGATGGCCGGCCAGTTCATGGCTGCCGGTTTCGTCCATGGCGTGCTCAACAGCGACAATATCAACGTCACGGGCGAGAGTTTCGATTACGGCCCCTGGCGCTTCACGCCGCGCTGGGACGAGGATTTCACGGCCGCCTATTTCGATCATGCCCGCCTCTATGCCTTCGGGCGCCAGCCCGAGGCGATCTACTGGGATGTCATGCAACTGGCCGTGGCCCTGCGCCTGATCGCCGACCAGGAGGCGCTCATCGCCGCGGTGGAAGGGTTCGCCGATGCCTTTCACCAGGCGTTCGGCCAGGCGGTGGCATGGCGGCTCGGGCTCGAACCCCGCGGCGGCGAGGCGGATATCGGCCTGGCGCGCGCGGTTCAGGGCGCGCTTTCGCGCACCGGAACGGCGATCGACGACTTTTTCTTCGCGGGGTTCGGCGGCAACCTGCCCGGCCATTATGGCGAGCCGTTCGACGGAATACGCCTGCGCCTGCGCGACTATGCCGTCCGCCGCAAGCGCGACCATCGCTACTGGGCCGACCCGCGGCCCTGCGGAATGCCGATCGAGGAGGTCGAGGCGATCTGGTCGCGCATCGCCGATGCCGACGACTGGGAGGCTCTTCACGCCAAGGTCGCCGCGATCCGGCGCATGGGCGAGGCGCTGGCCTGAGCCATCGCCCTCGCCCCGCCCGCCACGGCGGGCGGGACAGGTCTTGCGGTTTCGCAATGCGGCGGGGGTTGGCATCCCCCCCCTGTTTCGGGCAAGACCCCTCAAAATCTCCGGGAAGTCCGAAAACAAGATAATGCCCGCACAAGAGATCATTTCGACCGAACCCGCCACCGGCGCCGTCCTGTGGCGGCACCCGATCGGCGATGCCGATGCCGAAGTCGCCACTGCCCGCGCGAGCTGGGCCGAATGGGCGGCCCGCCCGCTCGCCTATCGGATCGAGGCGCTGCGGCGCTTCGCCAATGTCGTGCGGCAAAAGGCGGACGTGTTCACCGACCTGCTTGCGCGGGAAACCGGCAAGCCGGTGTGGGAAGCACGCACCGAAGTCGAATCGGTGATCGCCAAGGTCGATATTTCAGTCACCGCCTATTCCGAACGCACGGGGCAGCGCCGGATCGAGGCGCCGATGAACACGCGTCTCGCGCTGCGGCACAAGCCGCACGGCGTGCTGGCCGTGCTGGGGCCGTATAACTTCCCGGTCCATCTTCCCAACGGCCACATCGTTCCGGCGCTGCTCGCCGGCAACGCGGTGGTGTTCAAGCCGTCGGAAAAGACACCCGCTTCGGGCGCCTTCCTCGTCGAATGCTACCACGCCGCCGGGATTCCGGAGGGGTGCGTGCGCCTGCTGATCGGCGGCCCGGATCAGGGCAAGGCGCTTGCCGGCCATCCGGACATCGACGGCCTGCTGTTTACGGGTTCCGCGAACACCGGCATCGCGCTCAACCGACAGTTCGCGACCCGCCCCGAAAAGATTCTGGCGCTCGAAATGGGCGGCAACAACCCCATCATCGTCTGGGACACGCCCGATCTCTATTCGGCCGCCGTCCTTGTGGTGCAGTCGGCCTTCACCACCGCCGGCCAGCGCTGCACGGCGGCCCGGCGGCTGATCGTCGAGGAAAAGCTGTTCGAGCCGTTGATGGCCGAACTGATCCGCCTTGCCGATCGACTGATCGTCGGCGAACCGCATGCCGATCCCGCGCCCTTCATGGGGCCGGTGATCGACAACGACACGGCGGACATGCTTACCGAAAGCTTCGTCGCGCTGCTCACGCGCGGTGGCCGGCCGCTGCGCCACATGGCGCGCCCGATCGAAGGGCGGCCGTTCCTGACGCCGGGCATCCTCGACATGACAGAGGCAAGCGAGAAGCCCGATGTCGAGTTGTTCGGCCCGATCCTTCAGGTGATCCGCACCGACAGTTTCGAAGCTGCGATCGCCGAGGCGAACAACACCCGCTACGGCCTGTCGGCGAGCCTCGTCAGCCAGAATCCGCATCTCTACGATCAGTTCTGGGCCAATATCCGCGCCGGTATCGTCAACTGGAACAAGCCCACCAATGGCGCCTCGTCGGCCGCACCGTTCGGCGGCGTGGGCTGGTCGGGCAACCATCGGCCCAGCGCCTATTATGCCGCCGACTATTGCGCCTATCCGGTCGTCTCGTCCGAATCGGAACAGGCGCGCGCCGCGATCGGCATCGGGCTCCGCGACGCCTGACGATCGGAACGTCAACGCGGGCGGGCGCCACGATCGCGCGCCCGCGTTGCGCACGCCCTCTTGAACCCGGGATAGGCTCCGCCTAGATTGATCAGGCGGGACCGGGCCCCTCTGGCGGCGGCTTCTTGGCGAAGCCCCGTGATGTCGGACCGCATCGAGCAAGCTCGGTGCAGTTCGGTGGCCGTTTCCAGGCTCTCCTTCTACCGCCGGGCTTCTCGATCGATGCAACCATCGATTTGGAGTGGCACATGCGTGACTTCATTCTGCGGCTGATCGCCGCGCACCGCACCCTCAACCGCGAGATTCGCGCCGAACTGGCCCGCGCCGTCCCCGACGCGCTGCGGCTGCGCCAGTTGAAGAAACGGCGGCTCGCGATAAAGGACCGGCTTTTCCGCCGCGTTCCGGACGCGGGTGAGATGCGACGCCTGGCGCGCACCGCGTTACGCACCATGCCCAAGGCCTGAACGGAGTATTCCATGGATTCGCTTTCGCAGTTCAACCGCGACGCCGCCGGCGCGGCCCAGGCGCGTTTCGACGCGGGCCTGCGCCGCTACCTGCTCGGCGTCTATCGCAACATGGGCATCGGCCTCGCCGTCACCGGGCTGGTGGCCGCCGGCGTTGCCAGCGTGCCCGCGCTGACAGCGCTGATCTTCGGTACGCCGCTCAAATGGGTGGCGATGCTCGCGCCGCTGGCCTTCATCTTCTTCTTCACGTTCCGTGTCGACCGCATGACGGCCGCCGGTGCGCGCATGGCGTTCTTTGCCTTTGCCGGCGTGATGGGCGTGTCGATGGCGAGCATCTTTCTGGTCTTCACCGGCACCAGCATCGCCATGGCGTTCTTCGCGGCCGCCGCGATGTTCGCGGGGTTGAGCCTGTGGGGTTATACCACCGGACGCGACCTCAGCCGGATGGGCAATTTCCTGATGATCGGCCTGCTGGTCGTAATCGGCGTCAGCCTGGTCAACCTGCTGATCGGTTCGTCGATGCTTCAGACGCTGCTCTCGATCGCGGGCGTCGTGGTCTTCGCCGGTCTCACCGCATGGGACACGCAGCGGCTGAAAAGCGAGTATCTCGCCTATGCCGGCACGCAGGCGATCGATAAGCTTCAGGTGATGGGGGCTCTCAGCCTGTATCTGAATCTGATCAATCTGTTCCAGCTGCTGCTCGGGCTGCTGGGCCAGCAAGAGGAATAAGCGATGAACCGTGCGGGCGCGTCCGGCACCCTGTCCTTCCCGGCCCCGGCGGCCGATCTGCGCGCCCGCAACGGTTATCGTCGCTTCCTGTTCGGTGTGTTTCGGGCGCTCGCGCTCGGCTTCACGCTTGCGGCACTCGCCGCGCTGGCCATTACCGAGACACCGCGCCTGCACGATTGGCTGACGGGCAGCACCGTGCGATGGATCGTCGCCGTCCTGCCCTTCCTCACCACAATTCCGTTCGCGGGCCTCTTCAACCGGATGCCCAGTCGCACGCTGTTGCTCGCCTTTGCGCTCCAGTCGCTGCTGTTCGGGCTGGGCCTTGCGGCGATCTTCGCCGGTTTCGGCGCGCGCGCGGTCGAACTGGCGCTGTTCTCGACGGCGTCGCTTTTCGCGGGGCTGGGGCTCGTCTCGCGGCTCATCCCGCTGCCGTTGTCGCGGCTCGGCGTCTTTCTGATCGGCACGCCCATCGCTTCGCTGGTCGGACTAATGCTGTGGGCCGGCCTGCATGCCGGGACGAACCAGATCGCGCTTGCGGCCATCGCGATGGGCGGGTTCGGATTGGTCACGATCGTCCATCTCGGCTGTCTCAAACGCGCCTATTTCGCCCATGCCGGCCGCCAACCGCTGATCCGGCTGCAAATCCTCGGCGCGCTCGTGCTGTTCCTCGATCTGCTCAACCTGTTCCAGAACGCCTTCTGGGGGGCCGTCGCGATCGCCGGGGATGGCGACTGATCGCCGCCAATTCCCATCGCCACGCAAGGCTATAGCTGGACTTCCCCGCCCCCAAGCATCCGTCGGTTGTCGCAATGCCCGCCAGCCCGCATGTCCGGGCCATGGCAAGCTTACTGGATCCCACTTCGCGCGGTCGCGTGATCCTCGTCGGTGCCGGCCCCGGCGACCCGGGGCTGCTCACCGTCCGCGCAGTCGAGGCGTTGCGCATCGCCGAGGTCGTCGTCCATGACGGGCTCGTCGACCCCCGCGTGCTCGATCTGGCACCCCAGGCGCACCGCATCTCGGTCGCGAAGCAGCGCGCGCGCCATACGCTTCCGCAAAGCGCGATCAATGCGCTGATCGTCGCGCATGTCCGCACCGGCGCGATCGTCGTCCGGCTCAAGGGAGGCGATCCGTTCATCTTCGGCCGCGGCGGGGAAGAGGTCGAGGCGGTGCGCGCCGCCGGCCTTCCGGTCGAGGTGATCCCCGGGGTTTCCGCCGCGCTCGGCTGTGCCGCCGAAGCGATGCTGCCGCTCACCCATCGCGACTGGTCGAGCGCGGTCAGCTTCGTCGCCGGCCAGTGCAAGGGGCTCAGCGATCAGGACTGGTCGGGGCTCGCCGGTCGCGGCCGGACGCTGGTCATCTATATGGGCGTGGCCACGGCAGCCGCGATCGCCGACAAGCTGATGGCCGACGGCGTCGCCCCCGACATGCCCGTCGCCGTACTCGAACGCGGCACGCTCGACGGCCGCCGTGCGCTCCGCACGCTGCTTGCCGACCTGGGGGCGATGGTTGCCCGCGAAGGCGTCGGCAGTCCGGCGATCATCGTGGTCGGCGAGGTCGTGCAACTCGCCGACGCCGAGGACAAGCTCGGCCGCTGGGCCCGCGCCGCGGAGGCGATGGCGTGAGGCTGCTTACCGGCAACGATCTGCTCACCGGCGCAGTGACGTGGTGGACGGGCGAAGGCTGGTCGCCCGCCATTGCCGATGCCACGGACGTCGGTGAGCGGGGCGAGGCGCTCGCGCGGATCGAGGAGGCGGCGCAGCGCGTCGTCGGCGCGGTGGTGATCGATGCCAGCGCGACTCCCGATGGGCCGCGCCCGGCGCATATCAAGGATCGCATCCGTGCGACCGGCCCCACCGTCCGCCCGGATCTTGCGCTCGCACCGACCGACCCGGCGGCGGGGAGCTGGGTGATATGAACGGCGCCGGGCGGATGTCCCGCACCGCTTCACCCGCCGCGCCGCGCCTCGGCATCAACTCGCACTAGGGGCCGCCCGATGTACCGTTACGACGAATATGACCAGGCGATGGTCGATGCCCGCGTTGCCGAGTTCCGCGATCAGGTCGCACGGCGCCTTTCGGGCCAGTTGACCGAGGATCAGTTCAAGCCGCTGCGGCTGATGAACGGTCTCTATCTCCAGCTTCACGCCTATATGCTGCGCGTGGCCATTCCCTATGGCACGCTCGCCGCCGCCCAGATGCGCGTGCTCGCCCGCATCGCGCGCGAGCATGATCGGGGCTATGCGCATTTCACCACGCGCCAGAATGTCCAGTTCAACTGGATTCGGCTCGCCGACACGCCCGACATCCTGGCCGAACTCGCGCAGACCCAGATGCATGCCATCCAGACGTCGGGCAACTGCATCCGCAACATCAGTTCGGACCAGTTCGCGGGTGCGGCGGCCGACGAAGTGACCGATCCGCGCCCCTGGGCCGAGCTGCTGCGCCAGTGGAGCAGCTTCCACCCCGAATTCACCTACCTCCCGCGCAAGTTCAAGATCGCGGTGATCGCCAGCGAAACCGATCGCGCGGCGATGCGGCTGCACGACATCGGGCTCCAGATCATCGCGCGCGACGGCCGCCTGGGAGCGCGCGTCTTCGTCGGCGGGGGCATGGGACGCACGCCGATGATTGCGCCCGAAATCCGCGATTTCGTGCCCTATGAGGACTTCATCAGCTATCTCGAGGCATGCCTGCGCGTCTACAACCGCTATGGCCGGCGCGACAATCTGTACAAGGCGCGGATCAAAATCCTCATCCACGAAATCGGCGCCGAGCAGTATCGGCGCGAGGTAGAGGCGGAGTTTGCCGAGGTGAAGAAGCTCGGCATCGACCCGCCGCGCGCCGAGCTCGACCGGATCCGCGCGCATTTCGCCGATCCGCCGTTCGATCCCGCCGCCGCGCACGAACCCGATCGCAGCGATCCCGATTTCGCCGCATGGCTCGATCGTAACGTCCACGCGCATCGTCAGCCGGGCTACGCGATCGTCACGATCAGCCTCAAGCCCGTCGGCGGCATCCCCGGGGATGCCAGCGCAGCGCAGATGGACGCGATGGCCGACCTCGCCGAACGCCACAGCTTCGGCGAACTCCGCGTCACCCATGCACAGAACATCGTGCTGCCGCATGTCCGCCAGGACGCACTCTTCGCGCTGTGGCAAAGCTTGCGCGAGGTCGGGCTGGCCGAGGCCAATCTCGACCTCATCACCGACATCATCGCCTGCCCCGGCCTCGATTATTGCGCGCTCGCCAACGCGCGCTCGATCCCGCTCGCGCAAAAGATCGCCGCGCGTTTCGCCGACCGGGGGCGGCAACGCGAACTGGGCGAGCTCAAGCTCAAGATCAGCGGCTGCATCAATGCCTGCGGCCATCATCACGCCGGGCACATCGGCATCCTGGGCGTCGACCGGAAGGGGACCGAAAACTACCAGTTGCTGCTCGGCGGCTCGGGGGCCGAGGACGTCAGCCTCGGCAAGATCACCGGGCCCGGCTTCGACGAGGACGGCGTGGTCGACGCGATCGAGCGCGCGACGGAACTCTACCTTCGGCGCCGCGCGCCCGGCGAACGCTTTCTCGATACCTATCGCCGCGTCGGAATGGAGCCGTTCAAGGAGGCGATCTATGGCTGATGCCCTGCGCTTCCGCACCGACGCGGCACATGACGAGCCGGCGGTGACACTCGATGCGTTTCTCGGCCAGTCGAACGCAACCGCGGTGCGCGTCGAAGCGGGCGAGGATGTTCGTGTGCTCATCCCCCATCTCGACCGGATCGCGCTGGTCGAAATCAGCTTCCCGAGCTTCCGCGACGGACGCGGCTTCTCCTCGGCACGTATCCTGCGCGAGGCGGGCTATGTGGGCGAACTGCGCGCGCAAGGGGACGTGCTGCTCGATCAGCTCGTCGCCCTGCGCCGCTGCGGGTTCGACAGCATCGCCCCCGACACGCCGATCGACCCGGCGGCGGCGCAGGCGGCGCTCGACCGTTTCCCCTTCGCCTATCAGGCGGCGGCCGATGCCACGGCCCCGGTGTGGCGGTTGCGGCATGGCTGACGCAGGCATGCCCCGGTCGCGCGACCGGATCGACGTCGCGACCGCCGCCGACGCCGCAGCGGCCCGCGCGGCGGCGCTCGAGGCGCGCTTCGCCGGCATCGCCACGCCGGACATGCTCGCGACGCTGTTTGCGGAGGGATTGGCGGGCAAGGTCGCGGTGGTCTCGTCCTTCGGTGCCGAATCGGCGGTGCTGCTTCACCTTGTCGCGGCCGTCGACCCCGCGGTGCCGGTGCTGTTCCTCGACACCGGCCGCCATTTTGCCGAGACGCTGGCGTATCGCGATACGCTGGTCGCGCGGCTCGGGCTTCTCGACCTGCGCGTCATCGCCCCCGACCCGGCTGCGCTCGCCGCGCGCGATGCGAATGCATTGCGCTGGTCCTATGATCCTGACGGCTGCTGCGCGATCCGCAAGGTCGCGCCGCTGGCCGCGGGGCTCGCCGGTTTCGACGCCAGCATCACCGGCCGCAAGGCGTTCCAGGCGCACACCCGCACCGCGCTCGCCCGGTTCGAGGCCGATGGCGACCGGCTCAAGATCAACCCGCTCGCCGACTGGACGCGCGCCGACATCGACGCCTATTTCGCCGCGCACGCGCTGCCGCCGCATCCGCTGGTCGATCGCGGCTATCCGTCGATCGGCTGCGTGCCGTGCACCTCGATAGTTCAGCCCGGCGAGGATCCGCGCGCCGGGCGCTGGCGCGGCTGGCAAAAGACCGAATGTGGCATCCACAAGCCTGCGGGCGACGCCGATCCCGACCTGCCGGTATTTTGACCGGCCCGCAACGCCCGCGCCTCGTCAGTCGCCGAACGGCACCGCGTCCTCGGGCGCCAGATCGCTGAACTTGGTGAACTGGCGGTCGAACCGCATGTGCACCGACCCGGTCGCGCCGTGGCGCTGCTTGGCGATAATCACCGTCGCCTTGTTGGCCACCTGCAACTGCCGCGCCTGCCATTGTTCATAGGCGATGCGCTCCTCGGCGGTCTCGGTGCCGTCGGGGATCTTCGTCGGCGCCTTGAAGTCGTGATAATATTCGTCGCGATAGACGAACAGCACGATGTCGGCGTCCTGCTCGATCGACCCCGATTCGCGCAGGTCCGAAAGCTGCGGCCGCTTGTCCTCGCGGCTTTCGACCGCACGGCTCAGCTGCGACAGCGCCAGCACCGGCACGTTGAGCTCCTTCGCCAGCGTCTTCAGGCCGCGGCTGATTTCCGAAATCTCCTGGACGCGGCCGTCGCCCGCCGCCTTGCCGCTGCCCTGCAGCAGCTGGAGATAGTCGACGATGACCATCCCGATCTTGTACTGGCGCTTCATCCGCCGCGCGCGCGTGCGCAGCGCCGCGATCGTCAGGCCGGGGGTGTCGTCGATATAGAGCGGCAGGCGCTCGAGGTCGCCCGCGGCGCGCGCGAATTTCTGGAACTCGGTCGTGCTCAGATGCCCGGTGCGGATTTTCTCCGACACCACTTCGGCCTGTTCCGAAAGGATACGCATCGCAAGCTGGTCGGCCGACATTTCAAGGCTGAAGAACGCGACCGGCGCCCCGATCGACTTGTCCTCGGCGATGCCCGATTCCAGGTCGTCCATCCACCGCTTGGCGGCATTGAACGCGATGTTCGTCGCCAGCGAGGTCTTGCCCATGCCCGGGCGGCCGGCGAGGATCAGCAGGTCCGATCGGTTGAAACCGCCGGTCGAGGCATTCAGATCGGCAAGCCCCGTGGTCACGCCCGAAATGCCGCCGCCCGAATTCATCGCCTTTTCGGCCTGGCGCACCGCCAGCGTCGCGGCACGCGTGAACGATTTGACGCCCGCCTCGGTGCCGCCCTTCTCGGCGACTTCGTACAGCTTCAGTTCGGCCTGCTCGATCTGCTTCGCCGGGTTGATGTCCTGGCTCGTGTCGAGCGCGCCGTCGACCAGTTCGCGCCCCACGCTCACCAGCGCGCGCAGCTGCGCCAGGTCATAGATCTGGTCGGCAAAGGCGCGGGCGCCGATCAGGCTGGCGGGGTTGCCGGTCAACTGCGCGAGATAGGCCGGACCGCCCAGTTCCTTCATCGCCGCGTCGGTCGCGAACAGCGGGCGCAACGTCACCGGCGTCGCCAGCCGGTTGTCGCCCACCATCGTCGCGATCGCGTCATAGATGCGACCGTGCAGGGGTTCGAAGAAATGCTCCGGGCGCAGCTTTTGCAGCACATCCTCGGCCACGCGGTTGTCGATCATCATCGCGCCGAGCAGCGCGGCCTCGGCCTCGACATTCTGGGGAAGCGTGACGCCGCCTTCGGGCGTCTCGCGATTGGGAAAGGGGATCGGCTGGGCCATCCGCGCCTTGTCGCGCACCTGCCGCCCCGCCGCAACTCCCGGCCCTTGTGGAAAACGGGAATTGGACGCAAAGCAACGTTCCTATGGCCGACGCGCGGATCATCGACATCACCCTGGACGAGCGCACGATCCTGTGGCGGTCGGCCGATATCGAACAGGAACGGCGGATCGCGATCTTCGACCTGCTCGAAGACAATCATTTCGCCCCCCAGCGCAAGCATCCCGACGGCTATGCCGGCCCTTACCGGCTGCATCTGCGTGTCGAGGAAGGGCGGCTGGCGCTTGAAATCCGCCGCGCCGACGGATCGCCGCTCGAAACGATCGTGCTGGGGCTCGCGCGCTTCCGGCGGCCGATCAAGGAATATTTCGCGATCTGCGACAGCTATTATCAGGCGGTGCGGCACGCCTCGCCCGCGCAGATCGAAACGATCGACATGGCGCGGCGCGGCATCCACAACCAGGCCGCCGAACTGCTCAAGGAGCGGCTCGAAGGCAAGATCGACGTCGATTTCGACACGGCGCGCCGCCTGTTCACGCTGATCTGCGTCCTTCACATCAAGGGCTGACCGGCATGCTCGCACCCCTGCTTCGGCGGCACCCGCGCGCCGTGCTGGCGGTTGCGCTCGTGCTCGCGACGGCAATCGGCGCGGCATGGTACTGGGCGAGCGGCTGGGCGCCCGGGCAGCCGGCGGACCAGGGCGTCGACATCGGCGATTCGGACGGCGCGATCGACGGCTGGGCGCTGCGCCGCGCCGGCGCCCGCTTCGCCTATGTCGAGGCCAGCATCGGCGGCCGACGCGCAGCCGCGTTCGAGGGCAACTGGCAACGCGTCGGCGAGGCCGGTCTTCAGCGCGGGGCGCTGCACCGCTGGTCGCTGTGCGCCGATGCCGGGACGCAGATGGCGGCATTCATCACCACCGTCGCGCGCACCGATTCGCAGCTTCCGCCCGCCGTCGCGTTCGATCTCGACGATTCCGCCGATTGCGCCGTTCGCCCCGACCCGGCGGCGCTTCACGCGTCGGTCCGCGCGTTCCTGGCCGGGATCGAGCGTCATCTCGGCCGGCAGGCGATCCTGCGCATCTCGCCCGCGTTCGAACAGGCCTATCATCTCAGCGCCGCGATCGATCGCCCCCTCTGGGGCGTGCGCGACTTTTTCCCGCCGAATTACCTCGCGCGCGACTGGCGCTTGTGGCAGGCGAACGGCGCGCGCCGCGTTGCCGGCGTCGACCAAAGGCTCCATTGGGATGTTCGCAAGTGATGACCGATGATCGTGTGAAGACGCTGATCGAGGCCGCGCGCACCGCCGCGCGGCAGGCCCATGCCCCCTATTCGCGCTTCGGCGTCGGCGCGGCGCTGCGGCTGGTCGACGGCAGCGTCATCACCGGCACCAACTTCGAAAATGCGAGCTACGGCCTGTCGCTCTGCGCCGAAACGGTGGCGATCGCGACCGCCAACGCCCAGGGGCGGCTGGCCGACATCGTCGAGATCGCGATCATCGGCGGTCCGCTCACCGATGCCGGCCATCGCGGCACCGAACCGATCCTGCCCTGCGGTCGCTGTCGTCAGGTCATCAACGAGGCGGCGCAGATGGGCGGACGCGACATCGCGATCCATTGCGCGGGCGCCGAGGGCGACCGGGTCGCGCATTTCACGCTCGCCGAACTGCTCCCGCACGCGTTCGGGCCGGGCGATCTCGGCATCGTTCCCGCGCGCGCCTGACCGGCTTGCCGCGGCGAGCGCCCGCGGCAAAGCTCGCCCCTCATCCGAATCGGAGCCCCGAATGATCCTTTCCGACCGCTGGATTCGCGAACAGGCCCGCAACCACGGCATGATCGAGCCCTTTGTCGAGGCGCAGCGCCGCGACGGCTGCATCAGCTACGGGCTCTCGTCCTACGGCTATGACGCGCGCGTCGCCGACGAGTTCAAGATCTTCACCAATGTCGACAGCGCGATCGTCGATCCAAAGGATTTCGCGTCGAACAGCTTCGTCGACCGGCGCACCGACGTCTGTGTAATCCCGCCGAACAGCTTCGCGCTCGCGCGCACGGTCGAGTATTTCCGCGTCCCGCGCGACGTGCTCGTGATCTGTCTGGGCAAGTCGACCTATGCGCGCTGCGGCATCATCGTGAACGTCACCCCGCTCGAACCCGGCTGGGAGGGGCATGTCACGCTCGAATTCTCGAACACCACGCCCCTGCCCGCCAAGATCTACGCCAACGAGGGCGCGTGCCAGTTCCTGTTCCTCAAGGGGAACGAACCGTGCGAGACGAGCTACGCCGATCGCGCCGGCAAGTATATGCACCAGCTCGGCGTGACCCTGCCGCGGCTCTGACCGCGCACGGCGCGCCACCACCGCGACGGCGAGGGCGCGCGGTCGCGGCAGCGATTCAGCGCGCGGCGTCAGAACTCGTTCGCGCCAGATGCGCCAGTCCCGCCTGTGCGATCCGGTGCGATCCCGCGCTGTTCCCGTTGGCCAGGTCCATCAGCACGTCGGGCTGGTCGAGGACGCGACGATAAAGGTCACGCGCCGCGGCGGCGCGGCCGGTGCGGGCATAGACCACGGCCAGGTTGAGCAACGCCTCGGGCTGTGCGGGTTCGACGCGCAGCGCGCTCGCCAGCTGGCGTTCCGCCCGATCATAGGCGCCGCGTTCGATCTGCCCCGCCGCCACGGCCGGCGCGGGCTGCGTCTGGGCACGCGCCGGCAATGTCGCGGCGATCGTCGGGATCAGGGCAATGGCGGCACAGGCGGCAAGGGATGGGCGCATGGCAACTCTCCTGGCATCGGCGTCACGTTACGATGACGTGACTTTATGATGACATTTTTGTTACATTCCATCCCCCGACGCAAGTCAGGTCGGTTGCGGAGGGCGCCACCTCCCGCCGATACCGCCAGCCAGGGGTGTCGGCCCTCGCCTCCCCGCCCGCGCCACACCATCCGCTTGCAGGCAGCCCATCCTCACCCACGGCCCCCGCAGCGGGCCAAAAAAAAGGCGGCCCGAAGGCCGCCTTGCGTCAGTCATCGTCAGCGGCCGCCGGCCGCGAACGATCAGAAATCGTTGCGATACTGTTCGTTGCCGACGAAACCCAGCTTGGTCACGTTCGCACGCTTCACGATCGTCAGCACGCGGTCGACAACGTCGTAGCGCGCCTGCGGATCGGGCTGGAAGTGCAGCTCCGGCTCCGGATTGATCTGCAGCGACGCGTCAAGATACTGGCGCAGGCGCAGATCGTCGATCTGCTGGCTGTTCCAGAACACGTTGCCGTTGGCGTCGATGTACAGCTTGTTCTTCTGCGGCTCGACGATGTTCGCGGGCGGCGGGTTGCCGTTCTGCGGAAGATCGACCTTCACCGCATGGGTCTGGATCGGAATGGTAATGATGAACATGATGAGGAGCACGAGCATGACGTCGATCAGCGGCGTCGTGTTCATCTCCATCATCGGTTCGCCGTCGTCGCGGCCACCGCTCATTGCCATGGGGTGTAACTCCTAATTATCGCCGGCTTATTCGGCCGGAACCGTGCCCGGTTCGGGCTCGGAGATGAAGCCGACCTTCACGAAGCCCGCCATCTGCATGGTGTAGATGGTGCCGCCGATGCAGCGGTACGGCGTGTTGATGTCGCCGCGGATATGGACTTCGGGGAGTTCGAGACCCGCCGCGTTGGGACCACCCTGGCGGTTGATCTCGTCCTTCAGCTTCTTCACGCCCATGTCGAGCAGCTGCTGGTGCGTCACCGGGGTCATGCCCCAATAGACCTTGCACTGCCCGCCTTCGCCGGTGATCGCCAGAAGCACGTTTTCGGGCTTCGTCTCGGTCGGCTCGTACGGGTTCTTCGGCAGCTCGAGCTTAACGGACTGAACCACGACCGGAATAGCAATCAGGAAGATGATGAGGAGCACCAGCATGACGTCCACGAGGGGCGTCGTGTTGATGTCCGACATCGGAGTATCTTGGGTGGAATCTCCACCTACGCTCATCGCCATTGCGGCTAATCCTATTCTTGTCGCCTGCCCCCGGGGCGAACCCGGGCGGCTTGGGCCTGCCCCCGAAGGAAGCAGGCCCGGGTCCGTTCCTTAAGCGCGGGTCTGGGCGCCACCGGCCTGGCCGGCGGTCGTCGTCGCGGCCGGCTTGGCGGCCGGCGCAGCGGCGGGCTTCGCCTTCGCGACGGTCGGGCGGACGCGGCCGTCCGAAGCCAGGAAGCCGAGGACGTCGTTCGAGAACGCGCTCAGCTGCTCGGCGATCGCCTTGTTGCGGCGCTGCAGGAAGTTGTAGGCGAGCACGGCCGGGACGGCGACGATCAGGCCGAGCGCGGTCATGATGAGCGCTTCACCGACCGGACCGGCGACGGTGCCGATCGAAGCCTGGCCTTCCGCACCGATCTTGATCAGCGCGCGGAAAATGCCGACGACGGTACCGAACAGACCGATGAACGGCGCGGTCGCACCGACGGTCGCGAGGAAGGCGAGGCCGCCGGCGAGCACCGAGTTGATCGACGCTTCCGAACGCGCCAGCGAACCGTGCACCCAGTCATGCGCTTCGACCGGATCGGTCAGCAGCTTGTGCTGCTCCTGCGCGGACAGGCCGTCGTCGACGATCTGACGATACGCCGAGTCCTTCTCCAGCTTCGCGGCGCCTTCGCGCAGCGTGTTCAGGTTCCAGAACGACGCGCGGACGCGCTTGCCCTGGTTCAGGATCTTCTGCTGTTCGAACATCTTGGTGAACAGGATGTAGAGCGAGAAGAAGAGCATGCCGGTCAGGATGATGGCGGTGCTCCACGAAATCACGCCACCCTCGTTCAGAGCGTGGAGGATGTTGAAGTTGGCGCCCGGCGTGCCGGCGGCAAGAACGGTCGTGAGCATTTGTGGATCTTTCCTCTGAAAAAGTATCGCTTTGATCAAACGTCAAGCCGGTGCTGGCCCCGCGGCCATGCACCGGCCACCCATCAGTTGTTCGGCAAACGCCAGGTAAACCGGCCTGCGTAAGACGACGGAACCTTGTTTCCGCTGGTGTCCTCGGCCGGGTTAAACTTCGCACGGCGCTTGAGCAGCGAGCATGCGGTGCTGTCGAGAAGCGACGAGCCGCTCGACTGGGTCACCGTGCATTCGACGGCGCGACCGTTTGCGTCGACCGAAAGGCGGAACGCCGTCGTACCCTGCTGCTCCGCGCGGATTGCCGCTGCGGGATAGTCGTCGTTGGTCACCCAGCTACCCGGGGCACCCCGCGGGCTCACGCCCTTGGCGACGCGCGGCGGAGCCGGCGGCGACGGCGGTGCGGGCGGCGACGGCGGCGCCGGCGGGGCCGGCGGCGAAATCGGCGGGGCCGGCGGGATCACCGGGGTGGTGTTGATCTGGGGCGTCGGCTGCTGCACCTGCACCTGCGCCGGCGGCGTCACGACCTGCGTCGGCGGCGGCGGCACCGGAGTATCCGGGGGCGGGGGCGGCGGCGGTACTTCTTCGGGCGGGGGCGGTGGTTCGTCGACCTGGAAGGTCTTCAACTCCTCCGCCTTCTTCTTGATATACTGGTAAGCCAGGCCCGTGACAAAGGCATACCCCATGCCCGCCACGATGATTGCGACCAGGATGATCGCAACGAACCGGCTCCCAGTTACATTCCGGTCAGCGTAAGCCATGTCGGCAACGTCACTCCTCTAATTCGATGCGACCCTGGGCGGCGGATTGTCCCGCGCACAGTCCGCCCGCCGTTCACTGGTCAAAGCGCACGTTCGGCAGGGCACGAGTCTGTATCGTGGCACCCCGCGGTACGCAAACGCTTTGTCGGACCAAAAGGGCCTAGCGCCGCGGCATGACGGAATTATTTCTGTTTAAGCGGGCCCCGTTGGGCTATCGCAGCACCCATGAATCGAGCCAGTCTGTTAGCAATTTGTTGCGTTGCAGCGCCGCTGGCACTGCCCGCCAATGCGCGGGAATCCGCGCAGAATTCCGCCCCCGCCGCGGTCGACACGGTCGCCGCCGAACCCAGTTATGCGACGCTTGCCGGGCATGTCCTCGCGGCGCCGCTGGTGATCGATGCGAACGTTGTCAGCGCCGCTCGCGTCACCGGTCCACAGGCCGTCGGTACCGCTCCGGGACATGTCCGATTCTATATCGAGGCCCAGGTCGGCGCCCTGATTCGCGGCACAGATCCGCTCCCGGCGCATATCGGGTATGTTGCGGATGTCGCGGTCGATGCGCGCGGTCGCGTGCCCCGGCTGCGCAAGCAGCGGATGCTGCTCTTCGCGCGCGCCCTGCCCGGCCGCCCGGGTCAGGTCCAGCTCGCCGGCGCCGATGCCCAGCTCGCCTGGACGCCCGATCTCGATGCGCGCGTGCGGTCGATCACGCGTGAGGTGGTCGCACCCGATGCGCCGCCGGCGATTACGGGAATCGGCAACGTCTTCCACGTCCCCGGCACGCTGCCGGGCGAGGGTGAGACGCAGATCTTCCTGCTTACCCAGACCGACGCGCCGGTATCGCTCCAGATCCTGCGTCGTCCGGGTGAACAGCGGCGCTGGGCGGTCGCGCTTGGCGACATCGTCGATGAGGCGGCGGGGCCGCCGCGGCGCGACACGCTGCTCTGGTATCGCCTCGCCTGCGGCCTTCCCGCGACGCTCCCCGATACCAGCTTCGACGGCGCCGATCCGGCCAATGTCGCGGCGGCGCGCGAGGATTATGCCTTTGTCCGGGCGGCGCTCGGCCCCTGTCGCTGAACGACGCCCCGTTCGCCCCGGCCCTTCCCGGCCGGGGCGGCGGCCTCAACGGCGGTGGCGCACCAGCGTGATGCCGATCGATTCGTTATGCTCGGCGATCGCCAGCTTGACGATGCGCACCTCGACGCGCCGCACGCGCGCGTCCTGGATGAACAATGTCTGGCAGATATGGTCGGCAACTGCCTCGATCAGCGTGAAATGTACGTCCTTGGGCAGCGCGTCGGTCGCGGCATGCTTCAGGTCGATATAGCTTTTGGACGCGCTCAGCGGCGTTTCCGGATCGAAACGCTCGGGCAGGTCGAGATCGGCCGTCACCGAAATGCGCAGCGGCTGCGGCAGATGCGTTTCTTCCGAATAGATTCCGGTCAGGATCTCGACTTCGAGATCATGGACCTGGAGCTGAAGCAGATCGGGCAATCTGGGGCCTTTCGCGGGAGGGGTTGCGCGGGCGCCTTTAGCAGAAGCCGCCTGGGTTGAAAGCCCGGGGTCGCGCGGTCGCGCGTCGTCGCTGCCACGATCCGGGCTTGTTTCGTCACAATCGGGCGGTAAAGCGCGCCACCCGCGGGCGCGAATCGGATGCGCCCGGTTGCAAGGACAAAGAGGTGACCGCACTCGTACCGCTCGACCAGATCCCGTCCGACGCCGTGGAGGCGCTGCTCGACCGCGCTTTCGGTCCGGACCGGCGATCGCGAACGGCGTATCGGGTGCGCGCGGGAACCACGCCGATCCCCGAACTCAGCTTCGCCGCCTGCGCACCCGACGGGGCGCTGCTCGGCACGATTCAGTGCTGGCCGGTCGCGCTCGCCTGCGACCGCGGCGGGCATGTGCCGATGGTCATGGTCGGCCCCGTCGCCGTCGAGCCCGATCGGCAACAGGGCGGCATCGGCCGCCAGCTCGTCGCGCGGACGCTTCAGGCCGCGGCGACTTCGGCCGACGCGGGGGCCGATGCGCTGATGCTGATCGGCGATCCCGAATATTATGGCCGCTTTTTCGGCTTCACCGCCGATCGCACCGGCGGCTGGCGGATGCCGGGGCCGTTCGAGGCGCGCCGCCTGCTCGCGCTCGGCAGCGCGGTTCCCGACGGCACCGGGCTGCTCGTGCCGCGCCCGGCGGAACAGGGCTGACGCCGCCCCCTGGGTTGAGGCGGCGGGCCGGCTCGCCTAACTGAAGGGGATGCCGCTCCCCCCGCCCCCCGACTTCGCCGGCCTCAGCCTTGCCGAGATCGCCCGTCTCGCCGATGCGAAGCAGTTGCCGCCGGTCGATCGCTGGAACCCTTCGCATTGCGGGCACAGCGAGATGCGGATCGCGCGCGACGGCACCTGGTATCACCAGGGCGCGCCGATCCGGCGGCCGGCGATGGTCCGGCTCTTTTCCACGATCCTGCGCCGCGAGCCCGACGGGCGGCATGTGCTCGTCACGCCGGTCGAAAAGCTCGACATCGACGTCGAGGACGCGCCTTTCGTCGCGGTCGAAATGAAGCGCGAGGGCGAAGGTGCGGCGATGCGCCTCGCCTTCCGGCTCAACACCGGCGACATCGTCGCGGCCGGCCCCGATCATCCGCTGCGCCTCGTCGTGCGCGACGACGGCGATGCGGCCGGTGAAGAGGCGCGCCCCTATCTCGTCGTGCGCGGCGGGCTCCTCGCGCTGCTCGCGCGCCCGGTCTATTACGAACTCGCCGAAATCGCGCTGTCGAACGGCAGCGCGCCCGCCGGGGTGTGGAGCGACGGCGCCTTCTTCGCGCTCGAACCCGATATGGCGGATGCCGCCGCGCATGGAGGCGCCGCGTGACGCTGGCCGAGCGGCTGCGCGGCGCGCTCACGACCGACCATCCGCTTCCGCCCGATCTCTGGCCCGGCGATCACGGGCCGGACACGCTGCTCGCCGTCGATGCGCCGCCGCCCCGCCCTGCCGCGGTGCTGATCGGCGTCACCGATCGGCGCGATCCGGGCGTCATCCTGACGCTCCGCAACGCCAGCCTGCGCCGCCATGCCGGCCAGATCGCCTTTCCCGGCGGGCGGGTCGATCCGGGCGATGCCGATGCGGTCGCCGCGGCGCTGCGCGAGGCGGAGGAGGAGATCGCGCTTCCCGGCCGGCTGGTCGACGTGATCGGCACCGCCGATCGCTACCGCACGATCACGGGCTTCGACGTGACGCCGGTGCTCGGCGTCGTCCCGCCCGACCTGCCGCTCGTTCCGGCCGAAGCCGAAGTTGCCGATGTGTTCGAGGTTCCGCTGGACTTTCTGCTCGATCCCGCCAACCAGCACCGCGCCAGCGTGTTCCATGACGGGCGCGAGCGGCACTATTTCGAAATCCTGTGGGGTGATCGCCGGATCTGGGGTGCCACGGCGGCGATGCTCGTCAATCTTTCACGGCGACTGCGATGGAAACCATGATTCTTCCCGATGCCGAGTGGCGCCGTCGCCCGGGGCTCGACCGGCTGGTGGCCGCGCTGGGCGACGCGCGCTTCGTCGGCGGCTCGGTGCGCGACACGCTGCTCGGCCTGCCGGTCGCCGACATCGACGTCGCCACGCCGCTCGCGCCCGAAAACGTGATCGAGCGCCTCCGCGCGGCGGCGATCCGGGTCGTGCCCACCGGGCTCGCGCACGGCACGGTGACGGCGGTGCTCGACGGCGGCCCGGTCGAGGTGACGACGCTTCGCCACGATGTGGCGACCGACGGCCGCCATGCCACCGTTGCGTTCACCGCCGACTGGCGCGCCGATGCCGCGCGGCGCGACTTCACGATGAATGCGCTCTACGCCGATCCTGCGAACGGCACGATTTTCGATTTTTTCGGCGGAATCGACGACCTGTTTTCACGCCAGGTGCGCTTTATCGGCGATCCTTTGCGGCGAATTGCCGAGGATCATTTGCGAATCCTACGCTTTTTCCGCTTCCTCGCGCGCTTCGGCGACACGCCCGATGCCGACGCGCTCGCGGCCTGCACGGCCCGCGCGCGCGATCTGATGGCGCTCTCGCGCGAACGCATCGCCGACGAATTGACCAAGCTCCTCGTCGCGCGCGACGCCCCGCGCGTCGTCCGGCTGATGGTCGAGCACGGCATTTTCGCGCCGGTTCTCCCCGAAATCGACGCCGACGGCGCGGCGCGCCTCGACACGCTCGCGGCGGCGGAGGCCCAAGCCGGGATCGCCGCGTCGGCCATTCGCCGCCTCGCCGCGCTGCTCCCGCCTTCGGACGCCGTCGCAACCGCGGTCGGCGCCCGGCTCAAGCTCTCGAACGCGAACCGCAAGCGCCTCGCGGCCGCCGCCCGCCCGCTCGCGATCGCCGACGCGCGCGAGGCCGCGTACCGGCTGGGGCGCGAAAATGCGGTCGATGCGCTGCTGCTTGCCGGCCGCATCGCCGATGCCGCCGCGATGGCCGAATGGGATGTGCCGCGCCTGCCGCTCGGCGGCGGCGCGCTGGTGGCACGCGGGCTTGCGAAGGGGCCGGAGGTCGCGCGCGCGCTCCACGCGGTCGAGGATCGCTGGATCGCCGAGGGTTTCCCCGGCGAGGCCCGCGTCGCTCAGTTGGCCGACGAGGCGGTCACCGCCCTGTTGCAGCCGTCGAGCATCGCGAACGCCGCCGGCTCCTCCAGCGGGCGCGCATAGAGAAAGCCCTGGCCATAGCTGCAGCCCAGCGCCGCAAGCGTCTGGGCCAGCTCGTTGTTCTCGATCCCCTCGGCGGTCGTCCGCATCCCCAGCGCCTGGGCAAGCGACAGGATCGCACGCACGATCGCCAGCTTGTCGCGGTCGGCGAGCATGCCTGAAACAAAGCTGCGGTCGATCTTCAGAATGTCGATCGGCAGGCGCTGGAGATAGGCGAGGTTCGAATAACCGGTGCCGAAATCGTCCATCGCCAGCGTCGTGCCCAGGCTCTTCAGCGCAAGCATCGTCTGGCTGATGCGGTCGGGGTCCGAAACGATCGCGCTTTCGGTCAGCTCGAGGATCATGCGGCTGCCGCAGACCCGGTGCCGGTCGAGCACGGCCTTGACCATTTCGGGCACACGGTCGCGCTGCAACTGGATCGCCGAGAGGTTGACCGAGAAACGGACGCCGCAATCGCCGCCCGCCATCGCGTCCCACCGCGACAGCGTCCGTGCCGCCTCTTCCATCGCCCAGCGCCCCAGCGGCACGATCAGCCCCGATTCCTCCGCCACCGGAATGAAGTCGTTGGGCGAAAGTTCGACGCCATGCTCGTTGGTCCAGCGCGCCAGCGCCTCGAACGACACGATCCGCCCCGTCGAAAGGTCGCAGATCGGCTGATAGGTCAGGCGCAGCTGGCCGCCGTCGATCGCCCGGCGCAGCTCGGTCTCGATCCCGAACTGCTCGCGCGCGATGTCGAACGCCCGCGTGTGATACACTTCGGTGCGGCCGCTCTTTTTCGACCGCTTGACCGCGAACTGGGCGTGGCGGATCAGATCCTCGGGGTCGCCGTCATTGTCGGCGCCCAGCGCGATCCCGATCGAGCATTCGACGCGGATTTCGAAGTCCGAAAGCCGGAACGGCGTCGAAAGCGCCCCCTGGATGCGCTTGGCGACATGGAGTGCATCGCTCGCCCCCTGGTCGAGCGTCAGCAGCACGCCGAATTCGTCGCCTCCCATCCGCGCCAGCACGTCGCGGCTGCGCAGCGCCCCCTTCAGCCGGCGAGCGACCGAAATCAGCAGCTCGTCGCCTGCCAGCCCGCCCATACAGGCGTTGATCCGGCTGAACCGGTCAAGGTTGATGACCAGCACGGCATAGCCGTCGGCATTGTCGGGGCCGATCAGCGCCTCGATCTCGTCGGCAAATCCCGAACGGTTGGGCAACCCCGTCAGGCTGTCGGTCGCCATTTCGCGGCGCAGGCTGTGTTCGGTGCGCAACTCCGACGTCTGGTCGACCAGGCTCACCAGGCAGCGGTTCGTGCGTTCTCCCTGCGGCCGGCGCGCGAACATCACGCGGAAATTGCGGTAATCGACCTCGTCGCCGAACTGCCAGACGATCTCGCAGTTATTCTCGCCGGAATCGAAAAAGCGACGCAGCCGAGGCCCGAGCAACCGGATCAGCGGCGACTCGTCGGCCGACGTGCCGATGCCTGCCATCCGGAAGCGCTGGTTGGTCGCCGCAAATACGAAGCGCCCCGCCTCCAGATCGATCACCGCCGCCGGAATGGGCAGCAGGTCGAGAACGGCGTCACTGGCCAGCGCTTCTTCGGGCGGAACCGGCGCCGCGGGCGGAACCGGCTCCACGGCGGCGAGATGAAAAGAAAGGGGCCGGGGCAAGGGCATAGCCCGCGGGACTTAGCGGTCAATTAGTTAAAAGCCCATGAAGCAACGGGAAATCTGACTCGGATTGCCTAAGCCACGATCGCCCGGGGACGCGTGCCGAACGCATCCCGCAAATCTGCTGTTTTCGGCCCGTTCGCGCGCGACGTCAGAAGCGATTGTCGCGCGGGAATCCGGTTGGCGCCATCCGTCCCGCCGCGCCGCGCGCCGCGCGCCATGCGGTCAGGTCCGCCTCGGTCCGCGTCCGCCCCTGTTCGCCGCCCATCCGCCAGCTCAGCCCGTCGGCAAAGCGCAGCGTGATCGCATCCGCCAGCCCGCCGTCGCGATAGCGCTGAAGCTGGACGCCCTGCCCGCGCGTCATCTCGGCCACCTCGCCGATGGGGAAGACCAGCATCTTGCGGTTGTCGCCGATCACCGCGACGCTATCGTCGTCGGCCCCCACCGGCCGCACCAGCTTCAGCTGCGCGCCGGCGCGCGGGGCCATCACCTGCTTGCCCTTGCGCGTCTCCGCCAGCACGTCGGCAATCCCGACGATGAAGCCGCGCCCGTCGGTGGCCGCAAGCAACAGCTTCGCCGCAGCCGAGGCGGGAAGCAGCGCGATGACGCTGCGGTCGCCGTCCAGGTCGATCATCGCACGGACGGGCTCGCCGAAACCGCGCGCGCCCGGCAGCTTGTCCGCGGCAAGCGTGTAGAAGCGGCCATTGTCCGCCGCCAGCAGCAGCTTGTCGGTCGTCTGCGCATGAAAGGCAAAGAGCGGGCCGTCGCCCTCCTTGAACTTCAGCGTCTCGGCCGAGGCGAGCTCGACATGGCCCTTCATCGCGCGGATCCAGCCGCGCTGCGACAGGATCACGGTGATCGGCTCGCGCTCGATCATCGCCTCGAGCGGAATCTCGCGCGCGGGCGCCGCCTCGACGATCGCGGTGCGGCGCGCGCCCAGCGGCGTGTCGAGGCCATAGCGCGCGATCATCCTGCCCAGATCGCGCTTCATCCGCGTGCGCTGGCGCGCGTCGGACGACAGCAGCAGTTCGAGCTCGCCCTGCTCCTTCTCCAGCTTTTCCTGCTCGCGGCGGAGTTCCATCTCCTCGAGCTTGCGCAACGAGCGCAGCCGCATGTTGAGGATCGCCTCGGCCTGGCGGTCGGTCAGCCCGAACTCGGCCATCATCACCGGCTTGGGCTCATCCTCGGTGCGGATGATCTCGATCACCCGGTCGAGGTTGAGGAAGGCGATGACATAACCGCGCAGCAACTCCAGGCGGTCGGCGATCTTGTCGAGCCGGTGCTGCGACTTGCGGCGCAGCACGACGAACTGGTGCTCGACCCATCCCGCCAGCGCGTCGCGCAGGCTCATCACGCGCGGCGTCCGGTTCTTGTCGAGCACGTTGAGGTTCAACGGCACCCGCACCTCAAGGTCCGACAGGCGGTACAGGCTTTCGGTCAGCGTGTCGGCGTCGACCGTGCGGCTGCGCGGTTCGAGCACGATGCGAACATCCTCGGCCGACTCGTCACGCACATCGGCAAGGATCGGCAGCTTCTTGTCGTTGACGAGCGCCGCGATCCCCTCGATCAGCTTGCCCTTCTGGACGCCATAGGGGATCTCGGTGACGACCAGATGCCAGGCGCCGCCCTTCTCGGTCACCTTCTCGATCTTGGCACGCACGCGAAAGCTGCCGCGACCGGTGGCATAGGCTTCGGCGATCGCCGCCGGACTGTCGACGACGACGCCGCCGGTCGGGAAATCGGGGCCGCGCACATGGTCGAGCACATTGGCCTGCGGATTGTCGATCAGCGCGACGGCCGCCTGCATCAGCTCGGCCGCATTGTGCGGCGGGATGCTCGTCGCCATGCCGACCGCAATGCCTGCCGCGCCGTTGGCGAGCAGGTTGGGAAACAGCCCCGGAAACAGCTCGGGCTCTTCCTCTTCACCGTTGTAGGTCGGGCGGAAATCGACGGCATTCTCGTCGAGGCCGTCCATCAGGTCGATCGCGACCTGCGTCAGCCGCGCCTCGGTATATCGGTACGCTGCGGCATTATCGCCGTCGATATTGCCGAAATTGCCCTGCCCGTCGACCAGCGGATAGCGCAGCGCAAAGGTCTGCGCGAGGCGCACCATCGCGTCATAGACCGAGGCGTCGCCATGGGGATGGTATTTGCCGATCACGTCGCCGACGACGCGCGCGCACTTCTTGTACCCGCTCGCCGGATCGAGCCGCAGCAGCCGCATCGCCCAGAGCAGCCGCCGGTGCACCGGCTTCAGCCCGTCACGCACATCGGGCAGCGACCGCGCCGTGATCGTCGACAGCGCATAGACGAGATAGCGCTCGGACAATGCGCTGTCGAAGGGGACGTCAGAGGCGCCGGAGGGTTCGGAAACGTCGGTGTCGAGGGTCATCGCCGCGCTGAATAGCAGGCGACAGGGGCAAACGCCAAGGGCGTTCCCCTTATGATCTCACGCCCGGCGCGATTTCGTGGCGCACGGCCGCCGCGCCCTCGCAAAACCCCCTAGGATCGCGCGAGGACTCCGCGTCCCCCCGGCAACGCCGAAGCCCGATCGGGGTTCCCCGCCGCTCCCGGCAACAGCGCCGGCGCGAACAACGTGCGTCGGCGCGATCGGCACGGCCGGGCCGTCCGGCGCGACGGCCTGTTCGAGCCGCCGCGCTTGTGCGGCGGCCTGCATTGCGCCCTGCCCCCCCATCCGGTATAGGGCCAGGCCTTCCTTATGCCCCGGCATGATCGCGGTCCCCCGCGCCGCCGGGGCGACGCATTTCAGGGGTATAGGCCGATATGGCACGCCGCCGGCAAATCTACGAAGGCAAAGCGAAGATCCTTTATGAAGGCCCCGAACCGGGCACGCTGATCCAGTATTTCAAGGATGACGCGACCGCCTTCAACGCGCAGAAAAAGGGCACGATCAGCGGCAAGGGCGTGCTCAACAACCGCATTTCCGAGCATCTATTCACGCTGCTCGGCGGCATCGGCATCCCGACGCATTTCATTCGTCGCCTCAACATGCGCGAGCAGCTGATTCGCCAGGTCGAGATCGTTCCGATCGAGGTGGTCGTCCGCAACGTCGTCGCAGGTTCGCTGTCGAAGCGACTCGGCGTCGAGGAGGGCACGCCGCTGCCCCGCACGATCATCGAATATTATTACAAGGACGACGCGCTCGGCGACCCGATGGTCACCGACGAACACATCCTGTGCTTCGGCTGGGCCAGCCAGGAGGAGCTGCACGACATCGCCGACATGGCGATCCGCGTGAACGACTTCATGTCGGGCCTGTTCGCGGGCATCGGCATCCGCCTGGTCGACTTCAAGCTCGAGTTCGGCCGCATCTGGGACAATGATTTCGGCCGCATCATCCTCGCCGACGAAATCAGCCCCGACGGTTGCCGCCTGTGGGACATCGCCTCGGGCGAAAAGCTCGACAAGGATCGCTTCCGTCGCGATCTGGGCGGCGAGGTGGAAGCCTATCAGGAGGTCGCGCGCCGCCTGGGCCTCTTCCCCGAAGGCCCCGATTCGGCGGTTCTCGATCTCGAAAGCCACCGCAAGCGCCGCGGCAAGTAATCGCGCTTTTCCCCCCCCCGGGGCATCGTCCCCGGGGAGGCTCGCCGTCCACCGCGACGGCGCATGGCGGACACCCGACCGCCCGGCCCAGCCCGGCAGGGTCGCCCCACTGCGACGCGCCCGCTGCGCGCCCTCCGCACCGCCCCGCCGCCGTCCGTTGCTGACGATTTCCGATTGCGCCTTTCCGGTCGTCGGGCCATAGGCGGCGCCATGAAGCTGCGCATCATCGTAACCCTCAAGAACGGCGTGCTCGACCCGCAGGGCAAGGCCATCCAGCATGCACTTTCGGGCCTCGGCTTTGCCGGGGTGAACGATGTGCGCGCCGGCAAGATCTTCGAGCTCGAGGTCGCCGACGACACCAGCGACGCCGCCATCGACGAGATGTGCCGCAAGCTGCTCGCCAACACCGTCATCGAAAACTACCGGATCGAACGCGCATGAAGACCGCGGTCATCGTCTTTCCGGGTTCGAACTGCGATCGCGACATCGCCGTCGCGCTGGAGGCGGTGACGGGCGTTCGGCCGCACATGGTGTGGCATGGCGACAGCGCGCTGCCCGACGGCATCGGGCTGATCGCGCTCCCCGGCGGTTTTTCCTATGGTGACTATCTGCGTTGCGGCGCGATCGCGGCACGCTCGCCCGTCGTCCGTGCGGTGATCGATGCCGCGGGCCGCGGCGTGCCGGTGATCGGCATCTGCAACGGCTTCCAGATTCTCACCGAAACCGGCCTCCTGCCGGGCGCGCTCATGCGCAATGCCGGGCTCGATTTCGTGTGTCGCGACGTCGCGCTCACGGTGGACAACAGCCAGTCGATCTTCACCGCGCGCTATCAGGCGGGCGAGGCGATCACGATCCCCGTCGCGCACCATGACGGCAACTATTTCGCCGACGACGCCACGCTCGACCGGCTCGAGGGCGAGGGCCGCGTGGCCTTCCGCTATGCCGAGGCGGTCAACGGCTCGGCGCGCAACATCGCGGGCGTCCTCAACGAGGGCGGCAATGTCCTCGGCATGATGCCGCACCCCGAACGCCGGATCGAACCGGCGCATGGCGGCGACGACGGTCGCCGGTTATTCGAGGGGTTGATCGAGGCCGTCGGCGCCTGACACCGCTTCCGCACGCCGGGTCCGTTCCCGGCGTGCCACCAGCCGCGCGATCAGCGGCCCCAGCACCAGCAACAGCGTCGGGCACAGCATCGTCAGCCACAGGTCCTGCCAACTGTCGGCCAGCGTGTCCTCGCCGCTCGCATGGTTGAGCAGGTCATACGCCTCGTTCGCCAGTTCGAGCCCCAGCACCATCAGCCAGGGGCGCCAGTTCCACGGCAACCGGCGCAGTATCAACGCGCCGAGGATCAGCAGCATCATCCCGGCCAGGACGTGCAGCGTGCTGTCGGGCAGCCCGGTGTCGGCGGCCAGCCACAGCTTGGTGTCGCGCCACAGGTTCACGGGCGCACCGCTGCGGGCAAGGGATCGGCATGGCGTGGCATGGGGCGGGTCGGCGCGTCCTGGTTCAGACGCGCGTCGCGAACGGGGTGAAATCGGTACCTTCGTCGAACACGTCCACGCCCTCACGTTCCTTGAGAAAACCGACTACCAGATAGGTGAGCGGCGTCAACAACACCTCCCAGCCCACCTTGAGCAGCCATTGCGTGAACAGCACCTGTACCACCAGTTCGGTCGTCCAGCCCGCGGCATGGAGGAAGGCGAGCGGATAGAAGATCGCGCTGTCGACCGCCTGTCCCGCGATCGTCGATCCGATCGTGCGCGTCCACAACGCCCGGCCGCCGGTCCACAGCTTCATCCGCGCGAGAACATAGGCGTTGACGAATTCGCCCGCCCAGAAGGCGCAGATCGAGGCAAAGACGATGCGCGGCACCTGCCCGAACACCACTTCATATGCCGCCTGGTTCGTCCAGTCGGGCGCGGGCGGCAACGCCACCACCACCCACGCCATCAGCGCCATGAACAGCACCGCGCCGGTTCCGGCCCAGATCACGCGCCGCGCGCGGGCATAGCCATAGACCTCGGTGAGCACGTCGCCGATGATGTACGAGATCGGAAAGAACAGGATGCCCGCCCCGAACGGCCAATAACCGATGCCGGGCAGCCACACCTGCGCGACCTTGCCCGCGCCGAGCACGTTCGAAAGCAGCAGGATGGCGACAAACGCCGCCATGACGAAGTCGTAATAGCGAAAATGCCCTCCGGCGATCGCGGCGGCCGCGACGTGGCGAGGCGAATGCGCTGATTCCGGTCCGGGCATGGCGTGACTATATGGCGGTTCCGTTCGCGCGCAAACCGCGCTAGGCGGGATTCGAGCGCGCGCCCGTAGCTCAGTTGGATAGAGCACGAGCCTTCTAAGCTTGGGGTCGCAGGTTCGAACCCTGCCGGGCGCGCCACGCTTCTCCCCGCTCCCCCCGCCCATGTTTCGGCACGTCTGGCCCGATCGTCGGCACATCGTCGGCCGCGCCGCGTTGAAGCACTTGCGCGGATTGCGACGAATCGCGTGCCGTCCGCCCCGCGCCAAGGGAGCGCGGACGCCCGCCGCTCGTTCTCATAACCTGTTGAACGAACGAATATACTCTCAGGGGAGCCGCGCATGCCGTCGTCCAGCCGCTTGTTCGAAAGCCGCGCCGTCGCCGCCATTGCCGGGGCATCCCGCCCCGCCCGGTCGTGACGCGTCGTCGGCGGGCGGAGGTGCGGCGATGAACATCGTGGCCCCCGTGCATGCCTCGCCCGATCGCGACGGCGTCGCGCCGCCATTGCCCCGGCTTCGCCGCCTGGGGGCGCTCGACGAAGGCGCGCTCAGCTTGCTTCTCGGCGCGATGGGCTCGCCGCGGCAGCACGGCCTCCGCACCGCGATCGGGACCGAGAGTGCGGCCGCGGGCGTGCCGCCCCGCCTCCTGCTCGCCGGCTGGGCGGCGCGAACGCGCATCCTTGCCGACGGCCGCCGCCAGATCCTCGAGCTTCTGCTCCCCGGCGACCTGATTGCACCGGCCGCGAGCGACCCCGCGCTGACCGGCGAAGCCGTCGTGGCGCTGACCCCCGCGACCAGTTGCACGCTTGATCCCGCAATCTGGGCGCAACCCGTATTCGACACGTTGCGGCTGCGCGAGGCGGCGCTGACGTTGCTCCACCTCCACAACCAGATCACCCGGCTGGGCCGCCAATCGGCCTATGAGCGCCTCGCCCACCTGCTGCTCGAACTGCGCGAACGGCTGGCACATGCGGGCTTCGATGTGTGCCAGGGGTTCGCGATGCCGTTGACGCAGGAAGTGCTCGGCGACGTGCTCGGGCTCACCACCGTCCATCTCAACCGGACGATGCAGCAGTTGCGGCGCGACGGTCTCGTCCACACCACGCCCAACGGCATCGCGCTTCCCGACCGCGAGGCGCTGGCGGCCGTGGCGGACTACAGCCCGCCGCGGCTTTAGGCGCCGCCGCCCGCGCTACTCGGCGGCAACCGACAGCAACGGCCGCACCGCAGCGTTGTCGTCGCGGATGTCGACGTCGCGGAACCAGGCGATCGTCCGCGCGAGCCCGGTCTCGAGCGGCGTCGTCGGCCGCCAGCCGAGCAACTGCATCGCACGGCCGATATCGGGCCGGCGACGGCGCGGATCGTCTTCGGGCAGCGGGCAGGTGGCGCAGCCGCGGCGTCACGCCCAGGATCGTGCCCGCTGCGGTAACGAGCTCCAGGATGCTGCGCTCGTCGGGATTGCCCAGATTGACCGGCACGCCGTCGGCCTCCTCGGCGAACATCAGCCGGATCAGCCCGTCGACCAGATCGTCGACATAGCAGAAGCTGCGTGTCTGCGAGCCGTCGCCGTGGATCGTCACCGCCTCGTCAGCCAGCAACTGGCGCACGACGTTCGAAACGATGCGGCCGTCATCGGCCTGCATCTGCGGACCATAGGTGTTGAAGATCCGTGCCACCCGCACATCGGCCCGGCCGGTGCGCAGGAAGTCGAACGCCAGCGTCTCCGCCGCGCGCTTGCCCTCGTCATAGCACGCGCGCGGCCCGGTGCAGCTCACCCAGCCGCGATATTCCTCGCGCTGCGGATGCATCTCCGGGTCGCCATAGACCTCGCTGGTCGACGTCAGCAGGAACCGCGCGCCCGCCGCCTCGGCGATCCGCAACAACTGGTCGGTGCCGACGACGTTGGTCAGCATCGTATGCTCCGGATCGGCCTGATAGCGGGGCGGCGACGCCGCGCAGGCAAGGTTCCAGACGCGTCCGATCGCCGCCATATGGCGCGTCACCGCGGCGGGGAGCGGCGCACAGACGTCGGCCTGAACGAACGCGAATCGCTCGCGTTCGACCAGCGCGTCGAGATTGCGCGGCCGCGCCGTCTGCAAATTGTCGAGGCAAAGCACCGCTTCGCCCCGGTCGAGCAACGCGGCGCACAGGTGCGAACCGATGAAGCCGGCACCGCCGGCGACGAGGTTGAGCATGGGGCGCTTGGGCATCGGCAGGGGCTTTCCGGGTCAGGCGCCGGCCGCCATCGGGGTGAGCGGGGCGGCGCGGGTCGCAGTGGGAGCAGCGTGGTCGAGCAACAGTCGCTCGAGTTCGGCGGCGCGATGGCCGGCGGTATGGCGGGCGAGCACGGCACGGCGGCCGGCCTCGCCCATGGCGGCGGCAAGCGCGTCATTCTCGAGCGCGGCGAGCACCGCCTCGGTGTCGTCGACCAGCCCGATTTCGCGCGGGGGGACAAGCACGTCCTCGATGCCGTCCCAGCGGTCCGACAGGATGGCGGCGCCGCACGCACCCGCCTCGAACAGCCGGACCGAGGGCGACCATCCTGCCGCGCGCATGTCGGCACGGGTGACGTTCAGCGTGAAACGCGACGCCGAATAGAAATCGGCATGGGCGTCGGGCGGGCAATGCTCGATCCGCTCGACATTGGCGGGCCAGTCGATCGTGTCGGGATATTGCGGCCCGGCAACGACGAAGCGCCGGTGGGGCGCGCGGCGCGCCGGTTCGATCAGCAGCCGTTCAAGCGTCGGCTGGCGATCGGGGCTATAGGTGCCGAGATAGGAAAGATCCCAGCGCTTGGCCGCGCCGGTCGGGCGATAGCGATCGGCGTCGACCGAGCAATAGAGCGCCGCCGCGGCGGGCGCGCCATGGTCGCGTTCGAGCCGCCGCAAGGTCGGGCCGCCGGTGAACGACAGATAGAGGTCAAGGCCCGCGATCACGTCGCGATCGACATATTCGTGGTCGCCCGCGGCCAGCTTCGCCAGCGTGACCGGCGTGTCGATGTCGTAAAAGGCGATCGTGCCCCGCGCGTGCCGCTGCACCCATCGCGCGATCTCGACGCCTTCGGGGACATAGGAGCCGATCAGCACCGCATCCGCGGCCCGCACCTGCGGCAGATACGCGTCGAGTTCGTCGCGGTCCCGATAGAGCGTCAATCGGCAAAATCCGGGCTCGGCCAGGTCGCGGTGCGGCGCGTACCAGGGAACGTCGCGTTCGAGGAAGTGGATCGAATGCCCCCGCGCCGCCATCGCCCGGAGCAACGCGCGCCAGGTGGTGGCATGGCCGTTGCCCCAGGACGAGGTGATGCTCAGCCCAAAGACGACGATGTTCATGCGACGGCCCTCGCCTGTTCGAGCGTGGCACGCAGGACGCGATCGACGATCGCGCCGCGGTGCGAATAGCAATGTTCGCGCAGCACCCGGTCGCGCGCCGCCTGCCCGATCGCACGCGCGCGCTCGGGCGTCAGCGCGGCAAGGTGCTCGGCAACGTCGCGGCCGTCGCGCGCGACCAGCACCTCGCGATCGGGTTCGAGGAACAGCGCGATCCCTTCCCACGCGTCGGTGATCAGGCACGCCGCGGCGCCGGCGGCCTCGAACACGCGCGTCGCGGGTGAAAAGCCGGTGGCTGCCATCGCATCGCGCGCGATGTTGAGCACTGCGCTCGGCGTGGCGTTGAAGGCGTTGTGCTCGCGGGTCGAGACATGGCCGATCGCCGCGACATTGGCGGGCAGCGCCCGGCTCTCCCACCCCGCTCCGCCCAGCAGGAAGCGGGAATCGGGCAGCCGCTCGGCCGCATCGAGGAAGAACGCCTCCACCCGCGCCTCGCGGTCGGGAAGCCGGTTGCCCAGAAAGCCGAGCGTCGCTTCGAAGCGCGGGTCGGGCGGCGCCGGGAAATGCGTGTCGGGGTCGAGCGCGTTATAGACCGGCACGCACGCGGCCGCGCCGAAATCGCGATACGCGTTCACCACCGGATCGCCGCCGCCATAGGTGAAGACGAGATCGAGCCGGGGAAGCGCCGCCCGGACGGGATGATCGGGCTCGCGCCGCATCTCGGACAGCGTCTCGGCCGCATCGACGTCCCAGAAGATGCGCAGCGCATCGGGCCGCGCACGGTCGACGACGCCCTCCAGCAGTTCGCGGTCGAACACGCCGACCCCGTTGGCCTTCACCACCACATCGGCGTCGCCCGCGGCGTCGAGCACGCTTGCCAGCCCCTCGGGCGTCGCGGGATAGACGATCGATTCGAGCCAGTCGGGCGGATCGATGTCGCGATGCTGCTGCCGCCCGAAGGCGTCGGGCTCATAGAAGCGGATCTGGTGCCCGTGCAGCGCGAGCTGGCGCAGGATGCCGCGATAATAGGTCGCGGCACCGTTCCAGTAAGAGGAGAGAATGCTCGATCCATAGAAAGCGATCTTCATGCCGCACTCCGTCGGGCGGGTTGGCCAAGGCTGGCGTGAACGGCGAGCAGTTCCTGCGCCCGATGCGCACAACTGTGACGCGACCGGATCCGCGCGAGGCCGGAAGCGACCAGCGCGTCGCGCAACGCGTCGTCATGCGCGACGGCGCGCAGGTGGCGCGTCATCGCGCGCGAGCGGCTGGTCGATCCGCCCGACGAATGGGGCGGGCGCGAAGCCGCGGCGTGGGCGGCGCAACTCGCCGCCGCGCGCGGCTATGACCCGGCGGCCGAGAGCTATCTTTGGACGGCCCGCACGCTCGACGCCATCTACCGCGCCGCCGCCTGAGCCGCCCCGCACCGGGCGCCGCGGCCATGTCGCCGCAGCCGCCCGGGCGACGCGATTACTTCCCGTCCTTGCGGTTGCCGCGCCAGAACAGCAGCCCGGCGACCACCGCGGCCGATCCGATGCCGACGGCGGCGCCGATGCCCAGTTGCTTGCGGCTCGGCGACCAGCGCTTGCTGGCCTCGCCCAGCGCGCGGACGGCGGCGAGCGTCTCGCTTTCCTTCGACGATTCCTCGACCTGCTCCGTGGGGTTCTCGGCGGGATTGGGGGGCGTGTTGCTCATGGCCTTCCTTCTTGCTGCCGCTGGATGAACGTAGGGCTAATGGGCGGGTTTCGCGCCCGGTTGCAAGCTGTCGCGCACGGCAAGTGCGCCCTGGATCAACGCGGCGGCAATTCGGGGAGCGGCCGCTCGGGCGGCGGGTCGCCGGCATGCGTCAGCACGTCGAACGCGCCGTTGCCCAGATTGCGCGTCTCGGGCTCGAGCCGGGGCGTGACGGCAAGCGGCCGCACCGGCTCGGGCAAGGGCGGCAGGTCGAAATGGCTGTCGACGATCGAGACATGGCCGCCGATCCGGGTCAGCGCATAAAGCTGTTCGGCAAAGGCGCGCGGCAGCCGGATGCAGCCATGCGACGCCGGATAGCCCGGCAGCACGCCCGCGTGCAGCGCGATCCCGCCCCAGGTCAGCCGCTGCATGAACGGCATCGGCGCATTGCTGTACAGGTTCGAGCGGTGGAACACCCGCTTTTCCAGGATGGTGAATTCGCCCAGCGGCGTGCGCCGCCCCGGCGCGCCGGTCGACACCGTCGTGAACCCCACCAGCCGGTCGCCGCGATAGACATAGGCAAGCTGCGGCTCGCGCGCGACGGTGATCGACAGCGTCTCGCCGCGCGCCTGCATCGCCGCCGCGATCGCCGCCGGGGGCTCGAACCACACGAACTCGCCGGGCTTGAGCGCGGGCAGGACATTGGCGTCGGTCGCGCCCGGCGCGGCGGCGGGCGGCGGCGCGAGCGGCACCGGCGGCAACCCCTGCGCCGGCGCGCCCGGGGCCGCCGCGAACATCGCCGCCGTCAGCGCGACGCGCACAGCGGATCGCACCATCCCGCCGCAACCCGTTCTTCTCAAATGTTTTTCCGGCGCGATCCCTGCGCTTGGCACGTCCGACTTCCCCTTTTCCGCCGCACCCACGGCGCGCGATCCGCATCTCGGCGTTACCGCAAGCGAGTGCTTCCGCCGACTCGTTCCGCTGCCCCGCGGCGTCCCATCGGCGCCGATTGCCCCATTTCGGTGCAGGCGTCGGCGAACCGGGCAACAGATGCGCCGAACGGCGCAACCCCTATACGGTTGTTAATCCCCTTGTTTCCGCTTCATCTGGTATAACCCTTGCGTGAGGGTCCGCAGAACAACAGGCAATTGGTAGAGTGACGGATAAGATCGAACTGGCTCATTCGCGACGCGCCGTGCTCCGCTCGGCGTTGGTCATGGCAGGGGGCGCGGTGGTCTCGGCCTGCGCCGCCAAGACGATGCAGGTGGCGGCCGCTCCGGCGCCGGTCCCCGTTCCCAACCGGCATGTGCCGCCGATCCCGGCCGCACCCGCCGTCGCCGCGCACAACCCGGCCGCGCCCGACGGCGTGCGCCCCGAACTGTTCAAGCGCGCGATCGCCGCGCTCGACCGTCACTCGATGCGCGTCCCGTCGCACGATCGCATCGCGATCGCCGACTTCTCGATCGCCTCGTCCAGCCCGCGCTTCCACCTCGTCAATCTCGGCACGGGCGAGGTCGAAAGCTTCCTCGTCTCGCACGGCATCGGTTCGGACCCGGGCCATACCGGCCTGCTCCACCGCTTCTCGAACGAGGTCGGCTCAGAGGCGACGTGCGAGGGCGCGTTCCTCACCGCCGACTATTATGTCGGCAAGCACGGCGATTCGCAGCGGCTGCTGGGGCTCGATCCCACCAACAACAATGCGCTCAACCGCGCGATCGTCGTCCACTCGGCCTGGTACGCCAACCGCGACATGATCGCCAAGCACGGCAAGCTCGGCCGCAGCCAGGGCTGCTTCGCCGTCGGCGAGCGCGAACTGGCCAAGGTGTTCGAACGCCTCGGCCCCGGCCGCATGATCTTCTCCGCCAAGGCCTGATCCAACCGCGCGCCGGCAAGCGCGCGACCGCAACCGACCAGACGCCGTCCAGCCCACCGGGCCGGGCGGCGTTTGCACAACATGCCGATCTTGCGGGCACTCAAAAACCGTGCCCCGCTCATGGCCCGCCCAGAATGCTGGTCGTCCCCGAACGCCGCCGGCTCTGGCTCGGCGATGGAGCCACCGCGCCGGTTCCGCTCGAACGACGTGACCGATGTGCTGGCCCACCTGTTCATCGAGCATGGGCCGCCCGAGCATTTCCGGTCCGATAACGGCCCCGAATTCGTCCCGACGCAGTGCGCGAATGGCCGGGTCGGCTCGCCGTCACCACCCTCTATATCGCGCCGGCCAGTCTCTGGGCGAAGGGCTATATCGAGTGCTTCAATGCTCGCCTGCGCGATGCGTTGCGCAACGGTGATATCTTCTACAGCCTTGCGGAGGTCCAGACCGTCACCGGCTGGTGGCGCGATCACTACAACCGGACACGCCCGCATTGCAGCCTAGCCGCAGCATCGGATGTCGACCACACCGGCCCCGGACACGATCAGGATGCCAAGCCAATCCCGACCTCACCGATTGGTACGGGAATGAAGACGACCGGGAAGCGCTACAGCGCGGATTTCAAGACGAAGGTGGCACTGGAGCCAATCCGGGGGCACCTGACGCTGGCGGGACCACCTCACCATGACCATTGATCATCGAGCGCGAAACGGAGACAGGGTTTGAAATGAGTGTTGCATCTACGACCGTTTTTCAGACGCGATGGGCCACGACAGACGATCTTCCAGCCCTCAAGACGCTGATGAAGCGAGCGATCGACGCCTTGCAAGTCGGCCTGCTATCGCCCGAACAGATCGCCGCCAGTCACGCGATCATGGGGCTGGACACCCAGCTTGTCGAGGACGGCACCTACCTTCTTGCAGAATGTAACGGTGTCATCGCAGGCGGCGGCTGGAGCAAAAGAGCGACGTTGTACGGTGGGGATCACAGCCGGGATCTGCGCGATCCCAGGCTTCTGGACCCCGCCCGCGATCCTGCCAAAATCAGGGCGATGTACACGGACCCGGATTTCGCCCGGCAGGGGGTGGGTCGACTTATCCTGCAGGGTTGTGAAAAAGCTGCTGCACAGGCTGGCTTTGGCAGCGTGGAGTTGATGGCCACGTTGAGCGGCGAGCGCCTATACACACCCTCGGGGTACAAGCCTGTAGAGCGGGTGGACGCCGTTGCGGACGGGATTACCATCCCCCTGATAAAAATGCGCAAGCGATTTGAATCGCAGACGGTATCCTAGGCCGTGAACCCATAAATCTGCGGTAGGTTACCGGCGGCCACAGCGTGGACAGGCATGCCCTTCGAGCGCAAAGTGCAGGCATGAAGAAGCTGGCTGCAATCTATGAACGCAAGGGGCGACTGTTTGTGACGGCGTCGCACAGGACGGCAGCAGGTTTTTGGATCGACGATGAGCAGATAGCTTGCCTCAGCCAGCCTTCTCATAATGAGTTGGGTCGCGCCATCGAACAGGCTTTGAATCGCTCGCAGGAAGGCGTCCCGACGCCGCGGCCCGATGCACGCGTCGACAAGCCGTTGCTGGCGGCCGCCGGCGTTGGTTCGTGGGCCACGTTCATGAAATTGTCGAAGCATGTTAGTGTCGCGAGCGACGGGAGCCTTCTAAAAGTCACCCCCTATCGCAATTCGGGCAGCAAAGAGGGCTTTGAGCCGGAGCCGGATATGGTGGTTCCATCTGCTAATTCTGCCTCGGCTTTGGGGCAGATCGTTGCAGACCTGCTCAGCCGAGCGACATAGCGGCAAGCGCCATTGGCTTAAACTTTCTTATTCTGGCGAAATCTGATTCAAGCTTGGCATGAGCCGATATGACCTGACCGACTTTGAGTGGCGCGTAATCGAACCGCTGTTACCGAATAAGCCCCAAGGTGTGCCGCGTGTCGATGACCGCCGCGTGCTGAACGGCATCTTCTGGGTGCTGCGCTCTGGTGCTCCGTGGCGCGACCTTCCCGAACGCTACGGCCCGCGCACCACCTGCTACAACCGCTTTGCAAGATGGCGGAAAGCTGGTGTGTGGGACCGGATGATGGATGCCATCACCGCCGCCCACGACGGCGACATTGAGATGATCGACAGCACATCTATCCGGGCGCACCAGCAGGCTGCGACGGCAAAAAGGGGGATCGAGATCATTGTCTCGGTCGCTCCAGAGGTGGGCTCACAACCAAAATCCACGCGGTCGTCGACGGGCAAGGCCTCCCGATCCGGCTGAGCCTGACCGCAGGACAAAGCCATGATGGTCAAGCCGCTGACGATTTGCTTGGCCATGTTGGTAGCGGAACAATCGTGCTTGCGGACAAGGCATACGATGCCGACCGCATCCGGGCATCTCTCCGCGAGAAGGGCGCGTTCGCCAACATCCCTCCCAAGGCCAACCGAAGGTCGAAGCCCTACTTCAGCACTTGGCTCTACCGCGAGCGGAACCTGATCGAGCGCTTCTTCTCCAAGCTCAAGCACTTCCGCCGCGTCGCCACCCGATACGACAAGCTTGCCGCGAACTTTCTGGCCATGGTCCAATCGGCGTCAATGCGCCTGTGGCTGCGGGTTTATGAGTCTACGGCCTAGATCCGACAAATAGGCTGGCTGCCGCGGCTCGCGTCAAAGCGAGGATTCGCATCAGCCTGATCCACGCCGAATACTTTGTAGCGAAAACGCCAGAGCAGCGCTCCCGAGGGCTGCACCAGAAGATAAAGCCCGTCCCCACCCGACGCTTTGAACGGACGCTCACGCGGCTTCAGCGCACGGATCTGGACGACGGTCAGCATGGTGGGCCACGACTCCTGCGAGGTCCGTGGTCCACCCTTTCGTGGCCCCCTTCAGGCGGGCCTTGACGGAACAAAGTGGGAAACCACGGGACCAACAACCGTGATTTTATCGCAGATTTCCGCGATTTTCCACAATGTTCTCAATGTGCGGTGGTGCCCCTGGCCGGACTCGAACCAGCATGCCTTGCGGCGTTCGATTTTGAGTCGAATGCGTCTACCAATTTCGCCACAGGGGCAGCGAAGCGCTGTCGCTAGACGATGACCGGCGGCGGCGCAACCATCGAAGCGGCGGATTCGCAACGCGATCGCACGCGCCTCACGCCACCGGCGCCCGGCGGCGATAGCTCAGCGCCTCGGCCATGTGCCCGCGCCCGATCGCGTCGGCGCCGCCCAGGTCGGCGATCGTCCGCGCGACGCGGATCACGCGGTGAAAGCCCCGCGCCGACAGCCGCATCGTCTCTGCCGCCTGCGCCAGCAGCGTGCGCGCCGCCGGGTCGATCGCCGCCACCCGTTCGAGCAGCTCGCCGTCGGCCTCGGCATTGGTACGCACGCGCGTTCCGGCATAGCGCGCGCGCTGGATCGCCCGCGCGGCGGCGACGCGCGCGCCGACCGCAGCGGAACTCTCGGCCGCCGACGGGAGCAACAGGTCGGTCGCGCGCACCGGCGCCACCTCGACCGCGATGTCGATCCGGTCGACCAGCGGGCCGGACAGCCGCGCCTGATAATCGGCGGCGCAGCGCGGCGCGCGGGCACAGGCGAGCGCCGGGTCGGCCAGGTGACCGCACCGGCACGGGTTCATCGCCGCGACCAGTTGGAACCGCGCGGGATAGGTCACGTGCGCATTGGCGCGCGCGACGCTCACCACGCCCGTCTCGATCGGCTGGCGCAGCGAATCGAGCACCGCGCGCTGGAACTCGGGCAGCTCGTCGAGGAACAGCACGCCCAGATGCGCCAGGCTCACCTCGCCCGGTTTGACGCGCAGCCCGCCGCCGGTCAGCGCCGCCATCGAGGCCGAATGGTGCGGGCTGCGGAATGGCCGCGTCCGCGTCAGCCGGCCGCCGGCAAGCGTCCCCGCGACCGAGGCGACCATCGACACCTCGAGCGCCTCGGCGGCGTCGAGCGGCGGCAGGATGCCCGGCATGCAGGCGGCGAGCAGCGACTTGCCCGCCCCCGGCGGCCCGATCATCATCAGGTTGTGCCCACCCGCCGCGGCGATCTCGATCGCGCGTTTCGCGGTCTCCTGCCCCTTCACCTCGGCAAGGTCGGGGCCGTGCGCGGTCTCGACCACCTCGCCCGGCGCGGGCGTGGCAAGCAGTTGCGTTCCCTTCAGGTGGTTGAGCAGCCCGATCAGGTCGGGCGCGGCGACGACGCCCACCTGCCCCGCCCATGCCGCCTCGCCGCCCTGCGCCGCGGGACAGATCAGCGTGCGCCCCGATTCGGCGGCGTGGAGCGCGGCGAGCAGCACGCCGGGCGACGGCGCGATCCGCCCGTCGAGCCCCAGTTCGCCCACCGCGACATGCTCCGAAAGCGTCTCGGCATCGACGACGCCCATCGCGGCGAGCAGCGCCAGCGCGATCGGCAGGTCGAAATGCGATCCCTCCTTGGGCAGGTCGGCGGGCGACAGGTTGAGGATGATGCGCTTGGGCGGCAGCGCCAGCCCGATCGCCGCGATCGCCGCGCGCACGCGTTCGCGGCTTTCGGCCACCGCCTTGTCGGGCAGCCCGACGACGACGAACGCCGGCAACCCGGCGACGAGGTTGCACTGCACCTCGACCGGCCGCGCTTCCAACCCCAGATAGGCAACCGTCGAGACGCTGGCGACCAAGAGAGCCCCCTCCCCGAAATGGGAGCATAGCGACTTCTGCACGATACGGAAGCGATATGATCGTGGGGGCGATGACGAGAGTCGAACGAAATCCGATCGCCCAGCCCCTTGCCCGGACACGATTATTTCCCATGTTCCTGACCGCACCGCTCTTTGAAGTGTCCAGCTATCGGCGCCGCGCT
The DNA here is from genome assembly GCF_056485145.1 of Sphingomonas chlorellae. Taxonomy (NCBI): domain Bacteria; kingdom Pseudomonadati; phylum Pseudomonadota; class Alphaproteobacteria; order Sphingomonadales; family Sphingomonadaceae; genus Sphingomonas; species Sphingomonas chlorellae. Next base: position 65,149 of record NZ_JBQXXM010000006.1, on the reverse strand, counting down.
ATTCCAATCGGCAACCGGTCCCGACCGCTTGCTGGCGGGCGCATCACCCCTTATGCTTGCATCCACCGCTTGGAGCTGTTCGTGATGAAACCTTCTGTCGCGTATCCCATCGCAGTTGGGGACTCCATCTTTCTTGTGCTGATGGTCTTGGACACGCTGCACTTCGGCGAACATTCGGCTTGGCGAGCGGCGTTAGTGGGCGCCCTTTGTAGCATTGCTGTCTACTGGGCCGGACCAAAGCGGACGGGAAAATCTGTCAGCTAGCCAGTGTTGAAATTCGATTCCTTTCGGAAATGTCGTCTTTTTCCAGGTCCTTCCCAAATTGGACTGTCTGCTACCCACCCAACTCTAGCCTGTCGCGCCGTTTAAAGTCGCTCGACCATGATCGGCAGCCCGTTCCGATGGCCATCGGAATCCGTCTAGACCCTAAACTTCCTAAACTTCGCCACCCCCGCAGCCGCCACCGCACCGCCGCGCGCCTTGCACAACTAACACACCCTACCCATCTCCACGCCCATGCGCCAAGCACTGCCCCAAAATCCGCATCCCGCGTTGACTCTGGCGCCGCTTGCCCGTAATGGCGCTCGACACGCGGCCGCCCCTGGGCGGCCCTTTTACGTTCTAGATACTCGAGGATGAGCGATGAAGCGGACTTTTCAGCCGAGCAACCTGGTGCGTGCGCGCCGGCACGGCTTCCGCGCGCGGATGGCGACGCCGGGCGGCCGGAATGTGATTCGTGCCCGCCGCGCCCGCGGCCGCAAGAAGCTGTCGGCCTAACCGCCGTCGCTCTCGCGCGCCTAACCGAGCGCAAGCACTATCTGGCCGCCAATGCGGGCAAGCGGGCACCCATGCCCGGCTTCGTCCTGCTGGTCCGGCCGCGCGATGATGCCGATCCCACCATGCGGATCGGCATCACCGTTTCCAAGAAAGTCGGCAACGCCGTCGTTCGCAACCGGATGAAGCGACGCTTCCGGATGCTCGCGCGCGAGGTGTTGCCCGATGCCGGCATCGCCGGCGCCGACCATGTGCTGATCGGCCGCAACGGCGGGATCGAGCGACCTTTTGCCGACCTGCGGGCGGAACTGGTCAAGGCGTTGGCGCGCGTGCGGAAATGATCGCGCGGATGCTGATCCTGATCGCCCGCGCCTGGCAGCTCGGCCCTTCGCTGATCCTGCCGCCCAGCTGCCGCTACACCCCTTCCTGTTCGGCCTATGCAATCGAGGCTCTTCGCCGCTATGGAGCGGTCAAGGGCGGATGGCTTGCCGTGCGACGGATCCTGCGTTGCCATCCTTGGGGTGGCCACGGTCACGATCCCGTCCCTTGACGAATCTTCCAGGGATTTTCCGGTGAAAGACGATCAAAAGAACTTCGTGATCTTCGCCTTGCTGGCGGCGCTGCTGATCTTCGGCTGGCCCAGCCTGATGCACTGGATCTTCCCGCAGCAGCAGCAAAGCTCGGTGCGGGTCGAGGGGGGCAAGGTCAAGCCCGCCAACGTGCCCGGCGCCGCGGCGGATTCGCCCAAGGCGCTGCGCGACCGCGCGCAGGTGCTCGCCGAATCGCCGCGCGTGCGGATCGACAGCCCGACGCTCAAGGGCTCGATCAACCTCAAGGGCGCGCGCATCGACGACCTCGTTCTCGTCAAATATGACGAAACCGTCGCCAAGGGCTCGCCGCCGATCCGCCTGCTCTCGCCCTATGGGGCCGAGGGCTCGTATTTCGCGCAGTTCGGCTGGCAGGGTGAGGGCGTTCAGGTGCCCGGCGCCGACACGCTGTGGCAGGCCAGCGGCACCGTGCTCAAGCCCGGCGCCCCGGTCACGCTGTCGACGACGACGCCGTCGGGGCAGACCTTCCGCATCGAGCTGTCGCTCGACGAGCATTACATGTTCAACGTCCGCCAGACGGTCGCCAATCGCGGCCAGGCGGCGGTCGCCGTCACGCCGTACACGCTGATCTCGCGCGGCGCGCGCTCGGTCGATCCCGACCAGTGGGCGGCGCATGTCGGCCCTGTCGCGGTCGCCAACGGCGCGGCGTCGTACATCAACTGGGGCGATGTCGAGGCGGCGCCCAAACAGTTCGGGTCGCGCGGCGGCTGGGTCGGCTTCACCGACCATTACTGGCTCACCGCCGCGATTCCCGATCCGCGCGCGCCGGTTCAGCTCGCCCAGCGCGGCAATGCCGCCCAGACCTATCAGGCCGATGTCCAGCTCGCCCAGCCGGTGACGCTCGCGCCCGGCAAGAAGGCGACCTATTCGAGCTATTTCTTCGCCGGCGCGAAGGAAGTGAAGCTGCTCGAGGCGTATCAGGACAAGCTCGGCATCCCGCAGTTCGATCGTGCGATCGACTGGGGCTGGTTCGGCATGATCGAACAGCCGATCTTCTACTATCTCGACTGGCTGTTCCGCCTGACCAAGAATTTCGGCGTCGCGATCGTGCTGCTGACGATCACGATCCGCGCGCTGCTCTTCCCGATCGCGCAGAAGCAGTTCGCGTCGATGGCGCACATGCGCGCCGTCCAGCCCAAGATGAAGGCGATCCAGGAGCGCTACAAGGACGACAAGCAGCGCCAGCAGCAGGAGATCATGAAGCTCTACAAGGACGAAAAGGTGAACCCGTTCGCGGGCTGCCTGCCGATCCTGCTTCAGATCCCGATCATGTTCGCGCTGTACAAGGTGCTGCTGCTCACGATCGAAATGCGCCACCAGCCGTTCGTGCTGTGGATCCACGACCTGTCGGCGCCCGATCCGCTCACGCCGCTCAACCTGTTCGGGCTGCTCAACTTCACGCCGCCGCATTTCCTGGCGATCGGCGTGGTGCCGATCCTGCTCGGCATCTCGATGTACTTCCAGTTCCGCCTGAACCCCCAGCCGATGGACGAGATGCAGAAGCAGGTCTTCGCGCTGATGCCGTGGATGATGATGTTCATGATGGCGCCGTTCGCCGTCGGGCTTCAGCTCTACTGGATCACCTCGAACGTGCTGACGATCCTCCAGCAGCAGTTCCTCTATGCGCGCCACCCGCACATGAAGGAGCCCGTCGCCAAGGCCGGGGCCGTGGTGATCGACAACCCCGCGGCCGGCGGCGCCGGCAAGGGCGGACGCAAGAAGTGAGCGGTTTCGACGAGGCGTTCATCGAGGCCGCGCGAAAGACCTTCGCCGGCCCGGTGGCTTTCCTCAAATCGGCGCCCGAACTGCGCTTCCTGCCCGACCCGACGGTGCCGGAAGTCGCGTTCGCGGGCCGGTCGAACGTCGGCAAGTCGTCGCTGCTCAACGCGCTCACCGGCCGCACCACGCTCGCGCGCACCTCGAACACGCCGGGGCGGACGCAGGAACTCAACTTCTTCGACGTGGGCGATCCGCTCCAGTTCCGGCTGGTCGACATGCCCGGCTACGGCTTTGCCAAGGCGCCCAGGGACATCGTCAAGAAGTGGCGTTTCCTCGTCAACGACTTCCTGCGCGGCCGCGCGGTGCTCAAGCGCGCGCTGGTGCTCATCGATTCGCGCCACGGCATCAAGGATGTCGACCGCGAGATCCTCGACATGCTCGATGCCGCCGCGGTCAGCTACCGGCTGGTGCTGACCAAGGCGGACAAGATCAAGGCCTCCGATCTCGCCGCGGTGCGCGAGCGGACCGCGCTCGAAGCGCGCAAGCGCCCCGCCGCGCATCCCGACATCCTCGCGACGTCGAGCGAAAAGGGCATGGGCATCCCCGAACTCCGCGCCGCGGTGATCGAGGCGGTTCGCTAGGCGACGGCGCCGGCCCTGCCCGTCGCTGCCCCGCCCCGGCAACCGGACGAACCGGGCTGGCGAACGCCCCCGGTTTCGGCGATCCTCGCCGCAAGGCCGCGTCCGCGCCGGGACCACGAGGGAGAACCACGCCGATGATTGCGTCCAGCGCGACCGAACGCCTCTTCGCCTACGGCACGCTCCAGCTCGAATCGGTTCAGCGCAGCCAGTTCGGCCGCACGCTCGACGGCGTCGACGATGTCCTCACCGGCTACCGCATCGTCGACGTGCCGATCCACGACCCGCGCGTGCTCGCCGCCAGCGGCCTGGCGACGCATCGCGGGCTCGTCCCCGGCGACGGACCGCCGATCGCGGGCAAGGTGTTCGCGCTCACTCCCGCCGAACTCGCCGCCGCCGACATCTATGAAAGCGAGAATTACCGCCGCGTCCGTGCCCCGCTCGCCTCGGGCACGCACGCCTGGGTCTATGTCTGCGCCTGACGCGGCGCGGTTCAGGCCGGATTGTTCGCCGCCAGGAACGCCTCCAGCGCCTTCAGGAAGGTCAGCCGGTCCTCGCGCCGCGTGAACTGATGGTCGCCCAGCGGCTGCTCGATGAACGTCACCGGCTTGCCCGCCGCCTTCAGCCGATCGGCCATCAGCTTGCCCTGGTTGAACGGCACCACCTGGTCCTTGCGACCATGGACGATCAACGTCGGGATCGTGAAGTCCTCGACATGGAACAGCGGCGAGATCGCACGGAAATCGGGCGCCTGCGCGCGCAGCCAGTCGTTGCGCGCCCCTGCCCCCAGGAACCGCTGGTCATATTGCGCCATCCGCCCCAGGTCGGACACGCCGGCATAGGCGACCGCGCACCGGAACAGCGCACCGTCGCGCTGGGCACCGCGCAGCGCGGCATAGCCGCCATAGGACGCGCCGACGATGCACACGCGCTTCGGGTCGGCGACGCCCTGTTCGGCCAGCGCCTTGACCGCATCGTTGAGGTCGTCCTGCATCGCCAGGCCCCATTGCCCCCGCCCCTTTTCGGCAAAGGCCGTGCCATAGCCCGACGATCCGCGATAATTGGGCTGGATCACCGCATAGCCGCGATCGGCCATGAACTGCGTCCACCAGTCCCATTCCTCGGTATCGCGCGCGAACGGTCCGCCATGCGGCATCACGATCAGCGGCAGCTTCTGCGCGGGCCGGTTGCGCGGCAGGGTCAGCACCGCGGCGATCTCCAGCCCGTCGCGCGCCTTGTACCGGATCGTCCGCACCGGATGCAGCCGCCGCATCCCCAGCTTCGGGTTGTTGCGCGCCAGGTCGGTCAGGCTGTCGCCGGCGGCGCGATAGAGGAAATAGGCGCCGGGCGCGCTCGCACCGCCGACGCGCACCATCGCGATCGAACGATCGCGGTTGAAATCGGTGATTTCGACCTGCGCGCCCTTGACGCGCTCGGCCAGCCGCCGCTGCAGCGCCGCCAGTTCGGGGTCGAGCCAGTGCGTCGTCGGCCGGTCCTCGACGACGCGCACGCCCAGTAACCTGGCATGCTGCGCGTCGATCACCAGTTCGTCGAGGTCGAAACCGGGGCGCGCGAACAACTGGCGTCCGCGCTGCATTGTCTTCAGGTCATATTCGTACAGCGCCGAATAGCCCTGTGCATCGTCCTGGATCACCAGCGCGCGGTCCGGATCGGGCAGGAAAAGCGACGGGACGACCAGCGTTTCGTCGATGCCGCGCGCGCGGTCGATCTCGCGGAACCTGCCCTCGCCGCCCGGACGATAGAGCAGCCGCCGCTGACGCCCGTCGGGCGTCGCGCCGACCCCCATTCGGATCGCGCCCGACGCATCGGCATACCATGACCGCACCCCCTCGCGGCCGGACAGCACCATCCGGCGGCGTCCGGTCGAGACATCGACTTCCTCGACGCGTCTCCAGAACCCCGGGTCGGACAGGTCGAGCGAGGTCTGCGACGCGATCAGCACACGCGGCGATCCGTCGCCCGCTACCCAGATCAGGTCGTCGCCATTCTGCGCGGTGCCGGGCGCGTTGAGCTGCACCACCCGGCCGGTGCTCGCCTCGATCCCCACCGCGCGGGTGACATAGGCGTCCTGCCCGGCAACCGACGTCGTCCGGCCGACACCGATCACCAGCCACTGGTCGTTGATCCAGCGCCACCAGTTGAGGTCCAGCCCGCCCAGCGCGGCACCGTGCAGATTGCTGCCGTCGGCGTCGAACACCGCGAAATATTGCTGGCCGTCCCCGCTGATCTTGGCCGCGATGCGCTTGCCGTCGGGCGAAAGCGCGGGGGCCTCCATCTCGGGCAACTCGGCGAATACCGCCGCATCCAGCGGCACGGCCGTGCCGGAGGCGGGCACGGCAGCCGCCTGTGCCTGTGCCTGTGCCGCCGCCGCCGGTCCGGGCACCGCCGCCTGCGCCGGGGCTGCTGCCCCTGCGGTGCGCGCTCCGGCGCGATTGTCGCTTGCCTGCATGTCGCCGGTGCGCGCGACGGCCATCGGCCCCGCCGCCAGCAGCAATGCGCCCGCGGCGAGCAGACCTTGTCTGCCGACCATCTGATGTTCCCCAATCCGAATCGTGGTTCCGATTGCGCCCGTGTCGGTTGCTTGGCGCGAAAGCCCCCCGCACGCAATGGGTTACGACGGCGCGCTGCCGCGCGGCTTACGCCTCGCCGGCGCGTCCCCCCGCGCCGGGTTGCTGCCCCGCCCTGCCCCGGCTATCCCGGTGGCATGAAGCTCATCATCGGCAACAAGGCCTATTCGTCCTGGTCGCTGCGCGGCTGGCTGGCGTGCAAATTGTCGGGGCTCGCCTTCGACGAAGTCGTCGTGCCGCTCTACGACGGCGATTGGGACAAGCGGCGCGAGGGCGACGAGTTCGCCCCCTCGTCGGGCAAGGTGCCGATCCTGTGGGACGGCGACATCGTCGTGTGGGACAGCCTGGCGATCGTCGAATATCTCAACGACAAGAGCGGCAACCGGCTGTTCTGGCCCGAAGCGCCCGCCGCGCGCGCGATGGCGCGGTCGATGGCCGCCGAAATGCATTCGAGCTTCGCGGCGCTGCGCCGCAAATGCGGAATGAACATCCGCCGCGTCCACCCGCCCGCGCCGCTCGACGACGACGTCGCCGCCGACCTGACGCGGATCATCGAGCTGTGGGCTCAGGCGCGCGCGCGCTTCGGCGGCGAGGAGCCGTTCCTGTTCGGCGCGTTCGGCGCGGCCGACATCATGTTCGCGCCGGTGGTGACGCGGATCGTCACCTATTCGCTCCCCGTGCCGCGCTTCGCCCAGGCCTATATGCTCGCGGTGCTCCAGCATCCGTTCATGCAGGACTGGATCGCGGGCGCGCAGGAGGAGGAATGGGTGATCGAGAAATACGAGCTGCCCGTCACCTGAGCCGCCCATGCGGGTCCGGGCACGGCGGCACGCGCCGCCCTCCCCTTGCATCCGCGCGGATGTTCACCACATGTTCCGATCGACTGCCGCTCTTTGACCCGGTTCGCGCGGGGCTGTGCCGCCTTGCCGAACGCCTGGATTCGCCTCGTTGCGCGCCGCGTCGCACGGCGACCGCCTGCCGCCGCCTGCCCGCCGCGCGATCGTGCGGGAGCCTAAACTTCCTGAACTTCGGGAGCCCCCGCACGGCACCGTCCCGCCACCGCCGGCCGCCGCGAGATCGTGCGGGAGCCTAAACTTCCTGAACTTCGGGAGCCCCCGCACGGCACCGTCCCGCCACCGCCGGCCGCCGCGAGATCGTGCGGGAGCCTAAACTTCCTGAACTTCGGGAACGCCCGCACGGCACCGTCCCGCCCCCGCCGACCGCCTCGCGATCGTGCATGGGCCTAAACTTCCTGAACTTCGGGAGCCCCCGCACGGCACCGGCCCGCCCCCGCCGGCCGCCGCGCGATCGTGCGGGAGCCTGAACTTCCTGAACTTCCTGAACTTCGGCGCCGTCCTGCCGCGCGGTTCAGGGGATGCGCCGCGTCGGGTACGGCGTCCCGTCGCGGTGGAAATAGCCTTCGGGCGTGAACACCATGTCGATGTCCGGATAGGCGCCGCTGCCCCGCGTTCCCGCGCTGATCGCTACGAACACGCAGTCGGCGTCCGAACGGTTCTGCAAATGGTGTCCGTCGGCGACGCCGCGCGGAAACGCGGCGATGTCGCCCGCGCGCAGCACCGTCTCGCCGCCGTCCTCGACCAGCACCGCCTCGCCCGCCAGCATCACGACGAGTTCGTCCTCGTCCGCGTGCCAGTGGCGCTGCGACGACCAGGCGCCGGGCTTCAGCACGACATGGCTCGCCCCCATCGCCGTCAGCCCTGCCGTGGGGGCCAGCCGCCGATACCATCGGCCGGCGACCGCGGCGTCGAACGGCGCGGGATAGCCGGTGGCGTTCACCTGCGGGATTGTATCCAGGTCCAGCTTGGGCAATGCCGCCTCCGATCGCGTTGAGGAGGAAATTGTGCCCGATCCCGTCGAACTCACCAAGGCCCTGATTGCGGCGGCCAGCATCACGCCGGCGCGCGGCGCGGTGTTCGACGTGCTCGAAGCGGCGCTCCGTCCGCTCGGCTTCGCGGTCGAGCGTTTCGTCGAGGGCGCGGCGCCCGACGGCCCGGTCGAAAACCTGCTCGCGGTGCGCGGCGGTGCCGGGCCGCACTTCGCCTTTGCCGGGCATCTCGACGTGGTGCCGCCGGGCGACGGCTGGACGAGCGGCGCCTTTGCGCCCGAAGTGCGCGGCGACCTGCTCTATGGCCGCGGCGCCGTCGACATGAAGGGGGCGATCGCCGCCTTCGTCGCCGCGCTGGCCCGCGTGCCCGACCGCGGCCGGATCAGCCTCGTCATCACCGGCGACGAGGAAGGCCCCGCCACCTATGGCACGCCGCGGCTGATCGAGCGGATGGCCGAACGCGGGCTGCGGCCCGATTGCTGCCTTGTCGGCGAACCGACCTCGGCGCAGCGGCTGGGCGACACGATCAAGATCGGGCGGCGCGGCTCGACGGTGATCGACATCTGCGTGCGCGGGCGCCAGGGGCATGTCGCCTATCCGCACCTGGCCGACAATCCGATCCCCCGGCTGGTCGCCGCGCTCGCCGAGATCGACGCGATCGAGCTCGACCGCGGCACCGACTGGTTCCAGCCGTCGAATATCGAGGTGATCGACCTCGCCGTCGGCAACGGGGCCACCAACGTCATTCCGGGTGCCGCGCGGGCGCGGATCAGCATCCGCTTCAACGACCAGCATCGCGGCGAGGCGCTGATCGAGCGGATCCGCGCCGTCGTCGCCGCGCATGCCCCCGATGCCGACGTGACCGGGCGCGTCTACGGCGAGGCATTCCTGACCCGGCCGGGGCCGTTCTCGGATCTGGTCACCGGCGCGATCTCGGCGCGGCTCGGCGTGACGCCCGAACTGTCGACCAGCGGCGGGACGTCGGATGCGCGCTTCCTCTCGCGGCTGTGCCCGGTGGTCGAGTTCGGGCTGCTCAACGCGACGATGCACAAGCTCGACGAGGCCGTGGCGATCGCCGATCTCCATGCGCTCGCCGATGTCTATGCCGATATCGCGACCCGGGTGGTGTCGGCGGGATGACGACGGGCCGGGCTCAGCCGACCATGCGCCGCGGCGCGAAATCGGCGGCCCAGGCGAGGAACGTCGTCTCCTCCATCGGCGGCGCGATCGCATAGCCCTGGAGGATGTCGCAGCCGAGCACGCGCAGCACCGCCGCCTGCGCGTCGGTCTCGATGCCCTCGGCGACGGCCTCGCAACCGATGCCGTGGATCAGGCCGATCACCGCCTGCACCACCGCCCGCGCCTGGGGGTGTGCGGCCACTTCGTGGGTCATGCTCTGGTGGAGCTTGATCCGGTCGACCGGCAGCCCGCGCAGCCGCGCGACATTGGTATAGCCGGTGCCGAAATCGTCGATCGCGATGCTCGCCCCGTCGGCGCGCAACGCCGCGATCGCCGCGATCACCTCGCCCGAACAGCGCATCGCCAGCGTCTCGCTGATCTCGAGTTCGAGCAGCCGCGCCGGCGCCCGCGCGGCATGGAGCGCCTCGCGCAGGCGGCGAAAGAACAGCGCATGGTCGATCTGGCGCGGGCTGACATTGACCGCCAGCCGCTGCTCGATCCCCTGCCGCCCCCACCGGGCGATCGTCTCGGCGGCGCTGGCGAACACCCAGTCGCCGATCTCGATGATCAGGCCGGTTTCCTCGGCGCGGTCGAGAAAGCTGCCGGGCAGCCGCAGTCCCGACGGGTGCTTCCAGCGCAGCAGCGCCTCGGCGCCGACGATCCGCCCGTCCGCCGCGCCGATCTGCGGCTGAAAGGCAAGCGCGAACTGGTCGAATGCCACCGCCTCGCGCAGCTCGGTCTCCAGCCTGGCGCGGTCGGCCAGTTCGTGCTCGATCCGATGGCTATAGCATTCGGCCCGGCCGCGGCCGGTCAGCTTGGCACGGTACATCGCCGCATCGGCGGCGCGCATCAGGTCGTGGAGCGTCGTGCCATGTTCGGGACGCAGCGCGATCCCCACCGACGCACCGATCTCGACCGCCTGGCCCGCGATCTCGAACGGCTCCGAAAGCGCGGTCAGGATCGCCCGGGCAACCGGCTCGGCGTCGCGCGGATGGTGGAGTTCGGGGAAGAACATCGTGAATTCGTCGCCGGCCAGCCGCCCGATCAGCGGCGGGCGCAACCGCGCGTCGCTCGCCAGCCGGTCGGCCAGCGCACGCAGCCGCCCCGCCAGCAGGCTCAGCAGCATGTCCCCCGCCGCGTGGCCCAGCGTGTCGTTGACGGCCTTGAACCGGTCGAGGTCGATGAAGAACAGCGCCGCCAGCGCCTCGGACGGCAATTCGCCGAGCATCCGCTCGCTCGCCCGCCGGAAATGGGTGCGGTTGGGCAGCGCGGTCACCGCGTCGAACAGCGCCAGCCGCTCGATGCTCTCCAGATTGTTGTGCATCTGGTGGAACAGCCCGTCCATCGCCGCCGCAAGCGGCGGCACCCGGTCGCGCACCGTCTGCGGCACCTGCGCCCGCAGGTCGCCATGCGCCGCCTGCGCCAGCCGCTCGATCGCCGCGTCGATCGCGCCCGCTGTCGCCGCGAGCGCCCGCTCCGCCGACGCCCAGCACAGCACGCCGCATACGATGGCAACGATCAGCGCCCGCCCCGCAGCCGGCACATCGAGCGGCGAATCAGCCGTCGCCGCGAGCGCGAGGATGAACGCGACCGCACCGGCGCACACCGCGAACACGGCCGCTCGTTTCCTGAGCGAAAATCTCTGCACCCTGCGGTCCGATCCCCCGCCCCATCCGTCGAGCAGGCAGCGTGTCAGACACAGGTTAACAATTTCATGGTTTTGGAGGACGTTGCCGCCGAAGCACGATGTACAGCGCACCGTTGCCGCCGTGCCGTGGATGCGCGCCGCGGACGGCGGCGATCCGGTCGGCGTGGCGCGATGCCGCGAGCCAGTCCCCCACCGCCGCGCGGATCGCGCCGCGTGCGTGCGGACGCTCCGATTCGGGCCGTGGCGGCTTTCCGGTGATCAGCAGCAGCACCCGGTCACCGCGACGAATCGCCTGCTCAAGCCCATGATCGAGGCGGTCATAGGCCGAAGCCAGCGTGTGACCATGGAGGTCGATCGAGCTTTCGGGGGAGACCAGCCCGCGCGACAGCCGGCGATCCCATCCGCCGTCGAGCGTCGACGCCGGCGGATCGGCTCGGACTTCGCCCGTCACCCGCGGCGGCTGCGGATCGGGAATACGTCCCCGCGGGCGTTTCGCCGGGGATGGGGCAACGGTTTCGTCCTGGGCAACAGCCATGGCAGGGATCGTCGCGCCGGCCGCTCGACTCCGGGGCGGCATCAGCGGCTTCACGCTCGCGATCACCCGCTGCCACAATGCACTTTCCTCGGGCGACAGGCTGCGCCCGCGGCGCCCGCTCACGGCGTCGACGGCGTCGCGACCGGCGGTGCCAGTCGGGCGAGCACGCCGCGCGGCAGCAGCAACCACGCGGTCCCGCGTGCCGACATCCCACCGGCGATCGCCCGCGCATCGTCGCCGGCGCCCCAGAAAGTATCGAAGCGGTTGCTGCCCTTGATCGCGCCGCCCGTGTCCTGGGCGATCCAGATCCCGGTCGCATCGGTGCGGTCCATCGACAGGAACGCCGGAGCGCCCAGCGGAACGAAGCGGGGATCGGCAGCGACGGTCACCCATCCCGCCACCGGCACGCCCATCGCGCCCAGCGGTCCGGCGCCGGTGAGCGGGCGGAAGAAGACGAAGCTCTTGTTTTCGCGCATGATCGCGCGCCCCTCTTCGGGGTGTGCGCGCAGCCAGGCGATGATCCCCTGCATCGACGTCTGCCCGGGACCAAGCAGCCCCCGATCACGCATCAGCTTGCCGATCCCGGTATAGTCGCGACCATTCTGTCCGGCATAACCGATGCGCATCACTCCGCCATCGGGAAGGCGCAAGCGGCCCGATCCCTGGACCTGCAGGAAGAACATCTCGATCGCGTCGGCGGCCCAGGCGATTACCGGCGCGTGCGCATCGATCGCGCCGCCCTCGATCGCCGCGCGATCGAAATAGGGAACGAAGCGCTGCCCCTCGACACGGCCGCGGATGCGCTTGCCCTTGAGGTCGTCGGAGAACAGCCCGAGATCGACCTCGATCAGATTGTCGGGCAACCCATAGATGGGCACGTCATACCCGTCGCCGCGCTCACGGGCGCCGGCAATCTCGGGTTCGTAATAACCGGTGGCATAGGCGCGGCCGTCGCCGACCTGCGCCGCCTCGAAATAGTTGCGGAAGAAGGTGATCGCATCGCGTCCGGGCCAGTCCGCCGCCGCGGCGCAGGCCGGCGCCCAATCGGCCGGCTGCGTCAGCCCTGAAACGTCGGTGCGCGCCTGAAGCGCGCGGCAGCTACTGCGAAAGGCGGTCAAAGCCCGCTCGGCATTGGCCGGCGTGATCGGAAGCGTCTCGACCGGCGGCCCCGCCACGACGCCCAGCGATGCCGCGCTCGTCGCGCCCGTCGGCGCCGGGGCGACCGGAACGGCCGGCAACGGCACCGCTGCTACCGGCTGGCGCGCGGGCAAATTGGTCGGCGTTTCGGGAAGCGAAGCAACGGGGCGTGCCGGCGCGGGGCGCGGGGCCAGCGGCGTGGGCCGTCCTGACGTCGGCCGCGTCGGCGCCGGGCGTGGCCCGCGCTCAGGCGGAACGACTCCACCGACGCATCCCGACAGCGCCGTTGCCGCCAACAGCACCGCCAGCGCGGCGCCCCCCATTCCGCGCACTGCCATCGTTTCGGCGTTCCTTACGCTTCGTCGGTTTCGGCGAGCTTCCAGTTCGGATCGCTGCTGCGCAGATTGCGGGTAAAAGTCCACACATCGTGCGTCTCGACCGCATCGCTCAGCGAGCCCGCGATGACATGGCCGTCGCGATCACGCGTCACCGCAGCGATGTCGGCATCGAAGCGGATCACCACGCGGGCAACGCGGCCCTCGACCGCGGCGGCGACGATCGTCGCGCGCTCGATCGAAACGAGCCGGTTGTCGAGCACCTCGCCGGCGGCCTCGCGGGCCGCGATCGCCTCGTCGAACGCGGCGCGGACGTCGGCTTCGGCAAGCCACTCAAGCGTCTCGCGATCGCCCTTCCAGAAGGCTTCGAGGATCATGCGATACGCCGACTTGGCACCTTCAAGGAAGCGCGCGAGATCGAAATGCGGATCGGCCGACACGATCGCCCGCAGCCCGACTTCCGCGCCGGCCTCGATCGGGCCGTCGACGGGTTCCCGCGTCTCAGGCGGGATTTCGGGCGCACGCGGCAGCGATGCAGGACCGAACCGCTCTTCAGCGGGCTTGGGCAGCGCCTGCTCATGCCCGGTGCGCTTGCCGAGCACCGAATAGAGCCTGAGCGCCAGGAAACCGGCCACCATCGCGAACAGAATTACGTTGAACACAGTGCCTCCGACACCTCGCATCCATGGTACATAGGCCCGAGTGCCGCCGGATTCAAACCTGCCCTGAGGGGCGGGCGATTGAATCACGGTCGATGCCCTGCTAGGCGCGCCCGATCGACAATGCGTCACGGACGCAAAACTATCCGGACGAAGAGGAAAATTCACATGGACGAGACCGAGAACGGCGCCGCATCGAGCGAGCCCGCAGCCAATGGCGCCGATACCGCGCCCGTCGCCGGCGTGCTGTCGCAGTATGTGAAGGACTTTTCGTTCGAAAATCCGAACGCGCCGCAGATCTATCAGAATCAGGCTGCGCCGGCGATCGACGTCCAGTTCAACATCAATTCGGCGCAGGTCGGCGATGAGGTGTTCGAAGTCGTCCTGAAGATCGAGATCAAGGCACAGGCGGAAGGCCAGACAGCGTTCCTGGTCGACCTGGCCTATGCCGGCCTGTTCGCACTCCGCAACGTCCCGCAGGAACAGCTCGAACCCTTCCTGCTGGGCGAAGCCCCGCGCATCCTGTTCCCGTTCGCACGCCGCGTCGTGGCCGATGCGGTCCGCGACGGCGGTTTCCCGCCGCTGATGCTCGAGCCGATCGACTTCGGCGGCATTTACATGCAGCAGCGCGTCCAGGCCGAGCAGGGTGGCGTTGCAGGCGAAGTCGGGCACGCCTGAACGCGTCGACGGGGCGGCGGGCCGCGGCTCGCCTCCCTGCCGGACCGACTTGTAGAACCCTTCGCTTCCCGCCACCGATACCGTTCATGGAGTTGCCGCCGCAATGAAACTTGTGCGCAGCCTCGGTTCGGTGGGCGGTCTCACGCTTGCCAGCCGCATCCTCGCGCTTGTCCGCGATTCGCTCCAGGCCGCCTATGTCGGCGCGAGCTTCGCCTCGGATGCCTTTCTGGTCGCGTTCCGGCTCCCCAACATGTTCCGCGCCTTCTTTGCCGAAGGGGCGTTCGCATCGGCCTTCATTCCGATGTTCAACCGCAAGGCGGGCGAGGCCGGCGCGCTCGATCCGGCGATCGACTTTGCCGAACGCGCACTGGCGGTGCTGTTCGTCTTTCTGGTGTTGTTCACGCTGGTCATGCTCGCCGCTGCCTGGCCGATCACCGCGCTGCTCTCCGGCGGTTTCGCGCGGCAACAGCCGAGCCATGACGAGTTCGCCTTTGCCGTGACCTTGTCGCGGATCACCATCCCCTATCTGATGCTGATCTCGCTTGCCTCGCTGCTGGGCGGCATCCTCAATTCGCTCGACAAGTTCTGGGTCAACGCCGCAGCGCCGGTGCTGCTCAACATCGCGATGGTCGCCGCACTCCTCTTTTTCCACGGCGATCCGTTCGAAACCGCCCGCGCACAGGCGATTGCGGTGCCCATCGGCGGCGCGCTCCAGCTGCTATGGCTGTGGTGGGCGTGCCACCGCGCCGGCGTTCGGCTGCGACTGCGCCGCCCGCGCCTCGATCCCGAAGTGCGCGAGCTGCTCCGCCTGATCCTGCCGGCCGCGGCGGGCGCCGGCGCGGTCCAGATCAACCTGCTCGTGTCGACGGCGATGGCGGGCTATCTGCTCGACGCCGGGTCGATCTCGTACATTTATTACGCCGACCGCCTCAACCAGCTGCCGCTGGGCATGATCGGCATCGGCCTCGGCACGATCCTGCTCCCGACGGTGTCGCGCCTGCTCGGCGCCGGCCGCGATGCCGAAGCGATGGAGACGCAGAATCGCGGACTCGAACTCGCGCTCTTTCTCACCCTCCCGGCAACGGTCGCATTCATCGTCGCCTCCGAACCGATCGTTCGCGGACTTTTTCAGCACGGCGTGTTCACGCCCGAAGCGACCCAGCGCTGCGCCTGGGCACTCTCGGCTTTCTCGCTGGGCCTGCCGTCCTATGTTTTGGTGAAGGTGCTGACGCCGGGATTTTATGCGCGTCAGGACACGCGCACCCCGGTACGCTTCGCCACCTGGTCGGTCGGCGTAAACCTGATCGGCAACCTGATCCTGATCCCGCTGATCCACCATGTCGGCCCGCCGCTCGCCACCGCGATCTCGTCGAGCGTCAACGTCTGGATGCTCTATCACGCGCTGCGCAAGCGGGGGCATTTCGCGATCGACGCCCAGTTGCGCCGGCGCGTGCCGCGGCTCCTTGCCGCCGCAGTCTTGATGGGGCTCGCGCTGTGGGCATTCGATTCGCTGCTCGACCCGTGGCTCAACGGGCGGATGTTCCAGCGCTATGCCGCGCTCGGCGTCCTCGTGGGCAGCGGTATGGCGCTCTATGTCGGCGCCTGCTTTGCCACCGGGGCCTATCGCCTGGCCGATCTCAAGACACTGATCCGCCGCCGCGCCGCGCGCTGAGCCGGCGGCGCGCAAAGCACGACCTTTGCCTTGACGACGCAACCGGCCTAGGGACGGGGCGTTCCGGGCAAATCAGCAACGCGCGGCGGCGCCCCCGCCGCCCGGAACCCGCGGCCGGTCCAACGGCCGAAAGGTAACCCGGGCGCAACGGAGCATCCTATCATGCGCGTCGTTTCCGGCATCCAGACCACCGGCAATCTGCACCTGGGCAATTATCTGGGCGCTATCCGCCAGTGGGTCGCGATGCAGGATCAGGGGGAATGCCTGTTCTTCCTCGCCGATCTTCACGCCCTGACCAGCAACATCAGCCCCGCCGACCTCGCCAACGCGACCATCGAAATGGCCGCGACGCTCATGGCCGCCGGAGTCGACGACCGAGCGATCCTGTTCAACCAGGCCCGCGTCCCCGCTCATGCCGAACTCTGCTGGATCCTCCAGGGGACCGCGCGCATGGGCTGGTTGAACCGCATGACGCAGTGGAAGGACAAGGCGGGCAAGAACCGCGAAGGGGCAAGCGTCGGCCTGTTCACCTATCCGGTTCTCCAGGCTGCGGACATTCTCGTCTATCAGGCGACGCACGTTCCGGTCGGCGAGGACCAGCGGCAACATCTGGAGCTGGCGCGCGACGTCGCGACCAAGTTCAACACCGATTTCGGCGTCGACCTGTTCCCGCTTCCTGAAGCGCTGATCAGCAAGGCCGCCCCGCGGATCATGAGCCTGCGCGACGGCACCGCAAAGATGTCGAAGTCCGACCCGTCGGACATGTCGCGCATCAATCTGATCGACGACGACGATCTGATCGCGACCAAGATCCGCAAGGCAAAGACCGATCCCGAACCCCTGCCCGATTCGTTCGACGCGCTTGCCGAACGTCCGGAAGCCCGAAACCTTGTCACGATCTACGCCGCACTCGCGGGGCGCGAGCCGCAATCGGTGGTCGAGGAATTCGCAGGCCAGGGCTTTGGCAGCTTCAAGCCGGTTCTCGCCGATCTGGCGGTGGCGGTGTTGGGACCGGTGCGGGACCGGCTGCGTCGCCTGCTCGACGATCGCAGCGCCGTGGCCGCGGGGCTTGCCCGCGGCGCCGAACGTGCGGCCGCCATCGCCGAGCCGACGCTGCGCGCTGCGCAGGCGGCAGTCGGCCTTCAGGTCTGACCGGCTTGACCGGGGCGCCTTGCACAAGGCGCCCCGCCCGCCGCATGGGACGAGTATGACAAAAGGGGGACCGGCAACGTGCCGATCCCCCTTTTCTTTATGTGCTGGCCCGGCCCGTTGCCGGCCGATGTCAGGCCCCTTCGAGCGAACGGAGCAGCGTGCGCACCGCGCCGTCGATCTCCGCGTCGCGGGTGCGCAGATCCTCGATGCGCTTGACCGCGTGGATGACGGTCGAATGGTCGCGATTGCCGAACTTGCGGCCGATCTCGGGCAACGAACGCGTCGTCAGCCGCTTGGCGAGATACATCGCGATCTGGCGAGGGCGTGCGATCGCCACCGCACGCCGGGCCGACAGCAGGTCCACCTGCTTGACGTCGAAATGGGTCGAAACCGCCCGCTGGATCTCGTCGATCGTGATCCGGCGCTGCGCCGTCCGCAGCACCTCACCAAGCGTCTGCACCGCAAAGTCGAGCGTGATCGTCTCGTTCGACAGGCTGGCATATGCCACCAGGCGATTGAGCGCGCCTTCGAGCTCGCGAACATTGCTGGTGATTCGCGCCGCAAGCAGGTCGACCACCTCGTCGGGCATCGCGACTGCCGGCATATCCTCAAGCTTGCGCAGCACGATCGCGCGGCGCAGCTCCAGCTCGGCGGGCTTGATGTCGACCACCAGACCGGAACCTAGGCGTCCTGCCAGCCGCGGCTCGAACCCTTCAAGCGCCTGGGGCGCGCGGTCCGCAGCGACGACCAGCCGCTTGCCCGAGGACATGAACTCATTGACGGTGTGGAAGAATTCTTCCTGCGTCGCTTCCTTGCCGCCGATAAACTGGAGGTCGTCGATCATCAGCAGATCGACCGAACGCAGCCGCGTCTTGAACGCGTGCGTATCCTTGTTGCGCAGCGCCTGGACGAATTCGAACATGAAGCGTTCGGCGGTCACATAGATCGCGGTGGCGCCGGGGTTCTGATCGAGAAACGCCTGGCCGATCGCGTGCATCAGGTGCGTCTTGCCCTGGCCGGTGCCCGAATGGATGAACAACGGGCTGAACAGCGGCGTCCCCGGCGCTGCCGTCGCCCGGGCGGCGTTGAACGCCACGCGATTGGTCGGCGCAACCACGAATCGGTCGAAGATGAAGCGCACGTCGAACTGCGGGCGTTCGGCACGCACCACAGGGCCTGGCACCTGCACCGTCTGAACCGGCGCGGCCGGACGCACGGCCGGGGCCGAATCGACCGAAAGCACGCGCTGCGCATCTTGACCAAGCGTCTCGATCGTGACGCTGGCGACTTCGGGCAGCACGGCGCGGAATTCGAGCAGCAGCCGGTCGGCATAGTGGTTCTTGACCCACTGCGACATGAACGCCGACGGCAAGCCCAGCCGCACGTCCTCGACGGTCGAGCCGGGGACGAGCACCACGGGCTTCAGCCACTGGTCGAACAGCCGCTGACCCGCCGAGCGCCGCAGATTGCCACGCACGTGCGTCCAGGCCTTCGCCAGGGCATCCCGATCGTTCCGTTCGACGGCCCGAACCTGAGTCACAACGACGCACTCCTCCCCCGCGGAAACCCTGGCTTCCGCGCGAAACAAACAAAAACTAGCACCAAGGCTCGCCACCGCCGGAATGCCCCCAGGCAGGCGCGGCAAGCTTCCCTCAAACCCCGAGGCATCGCCGCCGGGAGGCTGGTTTTAGGTGCCGATTTCTGAGTCGATCAAGGGTCCGCGACGTCAAGAATCTGAAATAGTTTTGTTGACAGGCGGAAGTGGCGGAAATCCGTGGATGGTCGAAAATACGCCAATAATAACAGCAATTTGGCCTTCGCCGACGGCGCAGGCCGCGCTCGAATCGGGCGCGTAAATGGCCCATCCCGATTCGTTCCAAAAGGTCATAATGACGACGGAGACGCGAAAAACCCCGCCGAGCACATGCCCGGCGGGGTTTTTATTACGCGAATGCGTCAGTTATGCGAGCGCAGCGATCCGCTTCGTCAGACGCGAGAACTTGCGCGACGCGGTGTTCTTGTGGAGCACGCCCTTGGCGACGCCACGCGCCATCTCCGGCTGCGCCGCGGCAAGCGCGGTCGCCGCAGCGGCCTTGTCGCCCGCATCGAGCGCGGTCTCGACCTTCTTGATGAAGGTGCGGATGCGGCTCACGCGCGCACCGTTGATTTCCGCGCGGCGGTTGTTCCGCCGGATACGCTTCTTCGCCTGCGGCGTATTCGCCATGCCGTCTCTCGTTCCTGCTCAAATGGGAAGGGCGCGGAAACGGTGTCCTCGCCCGGGAAAGGGCGCCCCATAGCGGCCTCAGCGATTCGGGTCAACCGGTCGCACAGCTTCTTGGCCGCCTTCCTGATCACACAGAAGGTCTTATCCCGACCAAAAGCCCGACCAGGCTCATTTCTGGCACCGCGGGCACCAGAAGGTCGAACGCCCAGAATCCACCCGGCGCTCAACCGTCCCGCCGCAAGGGCATTTTTCGCCCTCGCGGCCATAGACGCGCCAGTCGCGGGCAAAATAGCCGAGCTGCCCGTCCGGGCGGGCATAGTCGCGCAATGTAGATCCGCCCGCCTCGATCGCGGCGGTGAGGACCGAACGAATCGAATCGACCAGTGCGGCGATCCGCGACGCCGCCACCTGCCCGCCGGGCCGCGTCGGCGCGATTCGGGCCATGTTGAGCGCTTCGCAGACATAGATGTTGCCCAGACCCGCAACGATTCGCTGATCGAGCAGCAAGGCCTTCACCGGCGCGACGCGGCCTTCGAATGCCTTTTCGAGATAGGCGGTCGTGAACGCCGGCCCAAGCGGCTCGGGGCCGAGCGTGCGGAACGCCGGCCAGGCAGCCAGTTCGGCGGTCGGAACAAGATCGAGCGAGCCGAAGCGCCGCGGATCGTTGAGCGCCAAGCGATGCGCCGCAGTCTCGATCACCACATGATCGTGTGCGCCCAGCACGTCCGGATCGATTCGCCAGCGCCCCGACATCCCCAAGTGGAAGATCAACGTGTCGCCGCGATCGGTCTCGATGAGGCCATATTTGGCACGGCGTCCCAGATTCGTGACGGTCGCACCGGTCAAGCGCTGCCCGAGGTCGAGCGGGAATGGGCGACGAAGATCGCCACGTCGCAGCACGACACGGTCGATCCTTGCGCCGGCAAGTGCAGGCGTCAGACCGCGGACCGTGGTCTCGACTTCAGGAAGTTCGGGCATGGCTGCCCATATAGGCCGTCCGCCGAACGGCGCGAGCCCTGCCCCAAGGGACGTTGCGAGATCGAAGCATTTGCCCCTGCCCCGGCTCGCGGCTAGAGCGAGCCCATGCCCGAGACCGTCTCCTTCGGCTACGAGGACGTAGCCCCCGAGGAAAAGACCCGCCGCGTCGGCCAGGTCTTTTCGAACGTCGCCGCCAAGTACGACCTGATGAACGACGCCATGTCGGGCGGGCTGCACCGGCTGTGGAAGGACCATTTCGTCCGCCGCGTGAAGCCGCGCGCGCATGAACACATCCTCGACATGGCCGGGGGCACCGGGGACATCGCCTTTCGCCTGGCGCGTTCCGGCGCGGCCGTGACCGTGGCGGACATCAATCCCGACATGCTGGCCGTGGGAATGGATCGCGCCGCCAAGCGCGGCATCGACGGGCTGACCTGGGCCGAAGCCAATGCCGAATCGTTGCAGTTCGACGACCGGCAGTTCGACGCCTACACGATCGCGTTCGGGATCCGGAACGTCACCGACATCCCGGCGGCGCTGCGCGAGGCGCACCGTGTGCTCAAGCGCGGCGGCAGACTCTTCGTGCTCGAATTCTCGACGACGCAATGGCCGGGATTCGCGCAGGTCTATGACGCCTATTCGCACCATCTGGTGCCCAAGCTCGGCAAACTGCTCGCCAATGACGAGGACAGCTATCGCTATCTGATCGAATCGATCCGCCGCTTCCCCGACATGCCGCGGTTCGAAGCAATGATTCGCGAGGCAGGGTTCAGCCAGACTCGCGTCGAGCCGTTGCTCGGCGGGCTCGTCGCGATCCACAGCGGCTGGAAGATCTGATGCTGCTTGCTCGTGGGGCGGCCTCGCTGCGGGGGCGCAGGACGCGCGTCATCCTCACGGCGCAGCGCAGGAGTGTCCAGTGACCGCACCTGCCGTGCATCTCTGGCGTTTGCTCAAATGGGGTCGCATTCTTGCCCGCCACGGCGCGCTGCGCGGGATCGAGCGTGATCCGAACACGCCCGCCCCGGTGCGCCGCATCGCGCGCATCGCGCGGTTCGGTGCCCGCATCCCTGCGGTTCCGCGCTACGCCGACGCATTCCAGGCGATCGGACCGGCGGCAATCAAGCTTGGGCAGACGCTTGCAACTCGTCCCGACCTGGTGGGCGAGGCTGCGGCAAACGATCTGCTGCGTCTCCAGGACGCGCTGCCCCCCGTCCCCTTCCCCGTAATCCGCGAACGGATCGAGGCGAGTTTCGGGCGCCCGATCGAAACGCTCTTTGCCGAGATCGGCGAAGAGGCGATCGGCGCGGCGTCGATCGCCCAGGTCCATCGGGCGGTCACCACCGATGGCCGCCAGGTCGCGGTCAAGGTGCTGCGCCCGGGGATCGAGGCCGAATTCGCGCGCGCGCTCGACACCTATGAATGGGCCGCGGCGCAGGTCGAAGGCATGGGCGGCGAGGCGCGCCGACTGCGCGCGCGGCTGGTGATCGAAACGTTCAAGCGCTGGTCGCTGCGCGAGCTCGATCTGCGACGCGAGGCGGCTTCGGCATCCGAACTCGCCGAAGGCATGACCGCCGAGCCCGATTTCATGGTGCCGACGATCGATTGGCAACGGACCACGGGCAAGGTTCTGACGCTCGAATGGATCGACGGGATCAAGCTGTCGGATCGCGATGCGCTGGTGCGCGCCGGGCACGACACACGCGCGCTCGCAGCCAATCTGATCCGCGCCTTTTTGCGGCAGGCGATCGCCGAGGGATTTTTCCACGCCGACATGCACCAGGGCAATTTGTTCGCCCTGCCCGATGGCCGGATCGCCGCGATCGACTTCGGGATCATGGGGCGGATCGACCGCCGCGCCCGCGTATGGCTGGCCGAGATCCTTTATGGTCTGATCACCGGCAACTATCGCCGCGTGGCCGAAATCCATTTCGAGGCGGGCTATGTCCCCCCGCATCACAATGTCGACGAATTTGCGACGGCGTTGCGCGCGGTCGGCGAACCGATGCGCGGATTACCGGTAAAGGAAATGTCGGTCGGCGGCATGCTCGACGGGTTGTTCAACATCACCCGCGACTTCGACATGCAGACCCAGCCGCATCTGCTGCTGCTCCAGAAGACGATGGTGATGGTCGAAGGCGTCGCGCGCGGGCTCGATCCCGACATCAATCTTTGGGAGACCGCAGCCCCGTTCGTCCGCGAATGGATGCGCACCGAACTGGGGCCGGAGGCGGCGATCGCCGATCGGCTGATCACCGACCTGCGCACCTTTGCGCGACTGCCCCAGCTCATCCGCAACATCGAACGGCATTTCCCCGATCCCGGCGGCGCGCCGCCCGCCCCGCCGCTCAAGGAGATCCAGCTCGTCCGCGTCGGCGGCGGCTGGCGTTACGCGGTGGTGGCGCTGGCAAGCGCGGCGGCGAGCGTCGGCGCGACGCTGATGTTGCTGCGGTGACCGCAAACGGCACGCCTGGCTTGGCGGGCCGAAGCCGCTTTGCCCACTGGCCGCGCGACCGCGCGCGGCTCGGGCTCGCGGCGCTGGCGCTGTTGATCGGCCTGTGCATGCTGGCGCTGCGCGTCCCCGATGCGAGCGCGCTTGGGCCGTCGCCCGACGGCCAGACCGATCTGATGCTGTACGAAAAGGTCGTCGCCGGCATGCGCAACGGCGGCGACTATTATCTGGCGGCGACCGACGCGATGCGCGCCGGACATTATCCGTTGCGCCCATTTTTCACCGTGCGGATGCCCACGCTCGCAGCACTGCTCGCGGGAAGCCCCCCCGTGCTCGGCAATGCGCTGTTGATCGGGCTGGCCGCGTTGACCGGCATTGCCTGGGGAATGCGCCTTTTCGAACAGCTGCCGGGAACCGCCGGCCGATTGGCTGCGGTCGTACTCCTCGCCGGATCGATGCTGGCCTTTGTCCAACCCGAGCTGGTGGCACTCCACGAAATCTGGGCGGGATTGCTCGTCGCACTGTCGCTCGCGCTCTATCGGCCGGGACGCTGGATCGAATCCGCGGCGATCGCACTCGCGGCGATGTTGGTGCGCGAGACGGCGCTGCTCTATGCGTTGGTGATGTTGGGCTTTGCGGTCCGCGACCGCGCCTGGCGTGAGGCGACGGGATGGGGCGTGTCGATCGCGCTGTTCGGCGTCGCGCTGGCGGCGCACGCGATCGCGGTGATGCGGATCACCGGGCCGCTCGATCCGGTCTCGCCGGGTTGGACGGGCATGCTGGGCTTCGGCTTCTTTGTCGATTCGCTGCGCCTTGCGACCGCACTGCAGCTACTGTGGCAGGGTGCCGCCGCCCCGCTCGTCGGGCTGGCGCTGTTTGGCTGGGCGAGCCGCACCGATGCACTGTCGGTACGGGTGCTGGCGCTGTTCGTGGCCTATGGCGCGCTGATCGCATTGTTTGCGCGCCTCGATACCTTTTACTGGGCGCTGATGGTGGCGCCGATGCTGCTCGGCGGACTGGTGTACGTGCCCGATGCGCTGCGCGACCTCACGGCGCGCGCGCTCGACAGGCGGCGCATCACCGTGACAAGGGTGACGAGATGAAGCGGATCCTGCTGATCGTGGGCGGCGGCATCGCGGCCTACAAGGCCTGCGAACTGGTGCGGCTGTGCCGCAAGTCGGGCCTTGATGTGACCTGCGTGCTCACCGACGGCGGCGCGCAGTTCGTCACGCCGATGACACTCGCCGCGCTTTCGGAAAATCCGGTCCACACGACGCTGTGGGATCTGAAGAACGAAGCGGAGATGGGCCACATCCAGCTCAGCCGCGAGGCCGATCTGGTCGTGGTGGCGCCCGCGACTGCCGACCTCATCGCGCGGATGGCAGGCGGGATCGCCGACGATCTTGCGACCACATTGCTGCTTGCCACCGACAAGCCCGTGCTCGCCGCACCGGCGATGAACGTGCGGATGTGGCTCCATGCGGCGACCCGCCGCAATGTGGCGCAGTTGCGCGCCGACGGGGTGACGGTGCTCGAACCCACCGACGGCGCGATGGCGTGCGGCGAATTCGGGCCGGGCCGTCTCCCCGAGCCCGAGGCGATCCACCTGGCGATCGAACGCATGCTCGGACGACTCCCCGGCCCCGCCGAGCCGCCGCGCAAGCTCAGCGGCCGGCATGTTCTGGTCACGGCGGGGCCCACGCACGAACCGATCGATCCCGTTCGCTATATCGCGAACCGCTCGTCCGGCCGGCAGGGGTTTGAAATTGCCGCCGCACTCGCGGCGCTGGGGGCGCAGGTGACCCTGGTCGCCGGCCCGGTCAGCTTGCCGACGCCGCCCGGCGTGTCGCGGATCGACATCGAAACCGCGGACGAAATGGCCGAAGCCGTGGCGGCGGCCCTGCCCGCTGACGCGGCGGTGATGGTCGCGGCTGTCGGCGACTGGCGCCCGGAACGCGCCGTCCAGAAGCTGAAGAAGGGCGACGCAGCGCCCGTACTGCGGCTGACCGAGAACCCCGACATCCTGGCCGCGGTCGGTCGGTCGTCGCAACGGCCGAAGCTTGTGGTCGGCTTCGCGGCTGAAACCGAACGTGTGGTCGAGCATGCCACCGCAAAAAGGCTGCGCAAGGGCGCCGACTGGATTGTCGCCAACGACGTTTCGGGCGATGTGATGGGGGGTGCCGAAAATACCGTTCATCTCGTTTCCGCCGACGGCGTCGAAAGCTGGAGCCGCTTGCCCAAGGCCGAAGTTGCGCGACGGCTCGCGGATCGAATTGCCGACGCCGTCCTCGCCCCCGGACCCACGCCCGATGCCGCTTGAACGGCGGACCTCGCGACCTCATGGGCGGCGCTCGCGGTTCGCTGCGCTGATCTTCGTCTCGCTGGCTCTCGCCGGCTGCGCGGGAACCCCGTCTGCGCAGGCTCCCAACGCCATGCCGCGGATCGTGCCCGAGGCACGGCTCCATATCGAAAGCCACGGCCACCCGGCGCGGGTGCGCACCGTCGCCGTCGTCCTGCATGGCGACGGCGCCCCCGATGACGGTGAAACGCTCGCGCAGACGCTGGCCGCACGCCTGCCGGACGCGATCGGCGTTGCGGTGCTCCGCCCCGGCTATGTCGACGCAAACGGCCATCGGTCGCCGGGCGAACGGGGGCTCGACACCGGCGACAATTTCACCCCGGAGGCGATCGGCGCCGTCGCCGCCGCGGTCGAACGGCTGCGCCAGCGCCATCCGCACGCGAACATCGTGCTGATCGGCCATTCGGGCGGCGCCGCGCTGGCGGCCAACCTCGCCGGGGGGCGCCCCGCGCTCGTCGACGGGCTGGTCCTTGCGGCCTGCCCGTGCAGCCTTCCCGAATGGCGGCGCTTCCGTCAGGCACAGCAGCCCAAGGCAGGCTTCGATCAGCCGGTACGCAGTCTCGACCCGCTGCAGACGGTGGGCGGCGCAACGCTGGGTCTGCGCGTCGCCTTGCTCGTCGGCACCGACGACAAGCTGATGCCGCCGCGCTTCTCGCGTCCCTATGCCGAGGCGCTGGCGCTTCGCGGGATCGCGACCGATTTCCGCATCCTGCCCGGCAAGGGCAATGCAATCCTCAACGATCCCGAACTGATTTCGGCTGTCGAGCGCCTCGCCGCCGCACTGCCCAGGAAAGGCTGACATGCTTCCCCCGATCCGTATCCAGCTCAAGCGCCTCCCGCATGGGGAGGGGCTTCCCCTGCCCAGCTATGCCACGCCGGGGGCCGCGGGCATGGACGTCGTTGCCGCAGAGGATCTCGATCTCGCCCCCGGTGCACGCCATCCGGTCGCCACGGGGTTCGCGATCGCGATTCCCGATGGCTATGAGGTACAGGTGCGCCCCCGTTCCGGCCTCGCGCTTCGTCATGGCCTTTCGGTACCGAATGCGCCCGGGACGATCGACAGCGACTATCGCGGCGAACTGAAGATCCTCGTCATCAACCATGGCGACACGCCCTTCCCGATCCGGCGCGGCGAACGCATCGCCCAGATCGTTCCCGCGCCGGTTCAGCGCGCGAGCTTCGACCTCGTCGAAACGTTGGAGGGAACGGAACGGGGCAGCAACGGGTTCGGATCGACAGGCAGATGATCGATCGATGATATTCGCACCCGCCCTTGCCATGGCCTTGCAGGCCGCGACGATCCAATGGGGAGCGCTTCCCCTGCTCCCCTATCGCACCCCCCCGGTCGTGACGGCAGAGATGCATGCCTTCGTCGCGCACGAAGTCGCTGCCCGCGGCTGTCCGCTGCCCGACGCCAATGGCGGCGCGGCGACGTTGACCGTCGACGTGGCGGTGCGCGTGGCAGAGGATGGCACGATCCGCGCCGCCATCCCGCGCGCGATCCAGTGCCCGACGGTCGAGCAATATAGCGCCGCGCTGGTCACGGCCTTTGCCCGCAACAACCTGCTCCCGCGCCTGGGGGCGCAGGATCAATGGTATCGCACCGCGGTGACGTTCAACTGGACACCGTGATGCTGGAGGACACCGAGCTCGAACGCTATTCGCGCCAGATCATCCTGCGCGAATTGGGCGGTGCCGGACAGAATCGCCTTCGAACCGCCCATGTCGCGATGATCGGTGCGGGGGGCATCGGCTCACCCGCGATTCAGTATCTCGCCGCCGCCGGGATCGGGCGGCTGACGGTATTCGACGACGACGTCGTCGCGCTTTCCAATCTGCAACGTCAGACGCTCTACGGTACCGATGACGTCGGCAAGTCCAAGGTCGCGGCGGCAAGCGCAGCGGTCGCTCGACTCAATCCGCATGTCCGTTTCGAAGGACGTCCGCTCCGGGTCGACGCGGACTCGGCGCGGGCGTTGCTGGCCGAGGCGGAACCCGATGTGATCGTCGACGGCTGCGACAATTTCCCGACGCGGCTCGCCGTCGCGGACGCGGCGCTCGCGCTGCGCATTCCACTCGTTTCCGCAGCGGTGGGCGAATTCACCGGGCTGGTCGGCACCTTCCGCGGCTGGGAGGCGGACAAGCCCTGTTATCGCTGTCTGGTGGGAAATGATCCGGAGCGCGCCGGGATCAGTTGCGCCGAGCAGGGCGTGCTGGGGGCGGTCACGGGGCTCGTGGGCAGCCTCGCCGCACTCGAAGCGATCCGTGCCTGCGTCGGACTTGGGCAAGACAGCGGCGGCAAGCTGCTGCGGATCGACGCGCTTGCCTTGCGGATCGCGACCTTGCGGCTTCCAAAGGATCCCGGCTGCCCCGTCTGCGGTGCTTGACAGTTCCGCAACCTGGCGTTGCTAAGCGGACGACAATGCCGGGCCGCCGCCGCGGTCCGATCGAGGGACATGATCGCATGCGGGTGCTGGTAACGGGTTCGGCTGGGTTCATCGGGTTTCACATCGCCCGCCGATTGCTCGACCGCGGCGATACGGTGCTGGGGGTCGACAACTTCACAACCTATTACGACGTCGCGTTGAAGGAAGCGCGCAATGCGCTGCTTGCCGATGCGCCGGGCTTCACCCTCGCCCGCGTGTCGATCGAGGACGCCGACGCGTTCGGCGCCGCATGGAGCGCGTTCCGACCCGAGGTTGTGATCCACCTCGCTGCCCAGGCCGGCGTGCGCTATTCGATCGATGCGCCGCGCAGCTATATCGGCACCAATATCGTCGGCACGCACAATGTCCTGGAGCTGGCGCGCGCGCACGGTGTTCGTCACCTGCTCGCCGCGTCGACCAGTTCGGTCTACGGTGCCAATCGCGACATGCCCTTTACCGAGGGACAGCGGACGCAGTTGCCGATGAGCCTGTACGCAGCGACCAAGGGCGCGACCGAGTTGCTCGGCCACAGCTATAGCCACCTGTTCGGGATCCCGGCGACGTTCTTCCGCTTTTTCACGGTCTATGGCCCCTGGGGACGCCCCGACATGGCGCTGTTCAAGTTCACCCGGGCCATCCTCGCGGATGAACCGATCGACGTTTACAATCACGGCCGGATGGCGCGTGACTTCACCTTCATCGACGATCTGGTCGAGGCGGTGGTACGGTTGATCGACGTCGTGCCGGGCTCGGTGCCCGTCGCGGGGGACAGCCTGTCACCGGTCGCACCGTTCCGCCAGGTGAATATCGGCGCGGGGCGGCCGGTGCCGCTGATGGACTATATCGCCGCGCTCGAAACCGCACTGGGGCGCGAGGCAATCAAGAACTATCTGCCGATGCAGCCGGGGGACGTGCCGACGACCGAGGCATCGTCCGCGCTGCTCGAGGCGCTGACCGGTTATGTCCCCGCCACGAACGCGCGCGACGGCGTCGCGCGGTTCGTGCACTGGTATCGCGACCACTACGGCGTCTAGACGCCGTTCAGGCGAGGTCGTTCTTCAGGCGAGATCGTTCTGCAGGAACGCGCGCACCGCGGGGCCGATATCCTCGCGGGCAAGCGCCGTGGCAATGCTGGCCTGGACGAAACCCGCCTTGTCGCCACAGTCATAGCGCTTGCCCTGGAAGGTGACGCCGTGGAACGGCTGCGCGTCGATCATCCGCGCCATCGCGTCGGTCAGCTGGATCTCGCCGCCCGCACCCTTTTCCTGCCGGTCGAGCACGCGCATCACCTCGGGCTGAAGGATGTACCGGCCGATCACCGAAAGGTTGGAAGGCGCCGTGCCGGGCGCAGGCTTTTCGACCAGCCCCTTCACCTCGGTCAGCGTACCTTCACGCACGCCGGGGGTGATGATGCCATAACGATGCGTCTGGTCGTCCGGGACCTGCTCGGCGCAGATCAGGTTGCCGCCGACGCGGTTATAGGCGTCGACCATCTGCTTCAGGCAACCCGGCTGGCCGACCATGAAGTCGTCGGCGAGCAGCACCGCGAACGGTTCGTCGCCCACGATATCGCGTGCGCACCATACGGCGTGGCCCAGCCCCAGCGGCTCCTGCTGGCGGACATAGGCGACGGCACCGGGACGCAATCGGGTGGCGTCGAGAATGTCGAGCGACTTGCCGCGTTCGGTGAGGGTCGCCTCGAGTTCGAAAGCGATGTCGAAATGGTCCTCGATCGCGGTCTTGCCGCGGCCGGTGACGAAGATCATCTGTTCGATCCCCGCCTCCATCGCCTCTTCGACCGCATATTGGATCAGCGGGCGATCGACGACGGGCAGCATTTCCTTGGGCATCGCCTTGGTGGCGGGAAGGAATCGGGTGCCGAGGCCGCCCACGGGAAACACGGCCTTGCGCAACGGCTTGATCATTCAAATCTCCTGTGCGGATGCGCCCCCTGCGCCTTTGCACGGCGGCAATCAAGCGGGGCACGCATCTCGGGGTGAGGGTTCGGGCTGAGAACGCCTCAGCGAAGGGAAAGCGCCACTCCGGATTGCGGGAAAAGGACAGCCGGCAACCGGAAATCGGGTACGCCCCGGCACCTTTGGTCCCATGCCGTTCGCCACGCGCTTGCCAGGCCAAGTCCTGATCGCCGCCAGCTTGTCGTCATCCGTTCCGTTCGTGCGCTGAACGGCATGCAACGGCCCTTCCCCAGCATCGATACGCAGCCTTTACGACGGTGCCATCGCACCCTCAAGCTGCGGATTGCGGCGCGACGGCAACGAACAGCTTCGAGCACCCGCTTATCCAGACCTTAAATCTTCGCGGCTAGACCGTGCGCTATGGCTAAGCCCCGCATTCTGTTGATCTTCGGCACCCGGCCCGAGGGCATCAAGCTCTTTCCCGTCGTCCAGGCGCTGCGCGCCCATGGCGGAATGGAGGTTCGTACCTGCATCACGGCACAGCATCGCGGATTGCTCGATCAGGTTCTGGCGATCGCCGGGCTGACGCCCGACCACGACCTCGACCTGATGACCCCCGGCCAGTCGCTCGACGCATTGAGTGCCCGGCTGCTCACCGGCCTCGGCACGACCCTCGACGCCGAAAGGCCCGACCGGGTGATCGTTCAGGGCGACACCGCCACCGCGATGATCGGTGCGCTCGTCGCCTATTACCGCAAGATCCCCGTCGGCCATGTCGAAGCGGGTCTGCGGTCGGGCGACATCTACCAGCCCTGGCCCGAGGAAGTGAATCGCCGCATCGTCGCGCCGATCGCCGATCTGCATTTCGCGCCCACTGAAACCGCCGCCGCCGCACTCCGACGCGAGAATATCGATCCGGCAACGATCCACGTGACCGGCAACACCGTGATCGACGCGCTGCTGGCGACGCGGGCGCGGATCGCCGCCGATCCGACGCTGGCCGCAGGGCTCGATCCGATCGCTGACCGGTTCGCGGGACGCCGCATCGTCCTGGTGACGACGCATCGACGCGAGAATTTCGGCCCCGCCATGGCGGGAATCGCCGAGGCGATCCGCCGGATCGCTGCCCGCCCCGACATTGCGGTGCTGTTCCCGATGCATCCGAACCCCAACGTCGCCAGCGTGATGGAGGCGGAACTGGGACAGGCCGACAATATCGCCCGAATCGACCCGCTGGATTATCCGCACTTCATTCGCGCACTCGACCTTGCCCATCTGGTGCTCACCGACTCCGGCGGTGTCCAGGAGGAGGCGCCCGCGCTCGGCAAGCCCGTGCTGGTGATGCGCGAGACGACCGAGCGTCCGGAGGGCGTGGCTGCGGGCACCGCACGACTGGTCGGCACCGATCCCGACCGCATCGTTTCCGAAATCTCAACCCTGCTCGACGATAGCAGCGCCTATTCGGGCATGGCACGCGCGCACAATCCGTTCGGCGACGGCCATGCCGCGGCGCGTATCGCGGGAATCATCGCCAATGGCTTCGGACTCTGATCTCAAGGTTGCCGTTCTCGGGCTCGGCTATATCGGCCTTCCGACGGCTGCGGTCATCGCGCGCAGCGGCGCGCAGGTGCTCGGCATCGACGTCGACGCGCATGTCGTCGAGACGGTCAATTCGGGCCGCGTCCATATCGAGGAGATCGACCTCGACGGCCTCGTCTCGGGCGTCGTCGCCCGCGGCAAGTTGCGCGCGGCGCTGACGGTCGAACCCGCGGACGTCTTCGTCATCGCGGTGCCGACGCCGTTCCGCGAGAATCATGCCCCCGATATCCGCCATGTGCTCGATGCAGCGCGAATGGTCGCGAAGGTGCTCAAGCATGGCGACATCGTGGTGCTCGAATCGACCTCGCCGGTCGGCACGACCGAGCAGGTTGCGGCATTGATCGCCGAACAGCGTCCTGACCTCCGCATTCCCGGCCACTGCACCGGGTCGCCCGACGTCGCGATCGCCTATTGTCCCGAGCGCGTATTGCCGGGACGCATCCTCGTCGAACTGATCGACAATGATCGCGTGATCGGCGGCATCACGCCGCGTTGCGCGCGCAAGGCGCTGCAATTCTACCGCCGGTTCGTGCGCGGGGCATGCGTCACCACGTCGGCCAAGGCGGCGGAAATGACCAAGCTGGCGGAAAACGCCTTCCGCGACGTCAACATCGCCTTTGCCAACGAACTGTCGCTCGTCGCCGAGCAGATGGGGGTCGATGTGTGGGAGGTGATTCGCCTCGCCAACCGCCATCCGCGCGTCAACATCCTCTCACCCGGCCCTGGCGTCGGCGGCCATTGCATCGCGGTGGATCCGTGGTTCCTCGTCAGCGCTGCGCCGTCGCGCACCCCGCTGATCCGCACCGCGCGCGAAGTGAACGACGGCAAGGTCGGCCATGTCGTCGAACAGGCTGCGGCGTTGATCGCGGCCGGCGCCCGCCGCGTCGCGTGCCTGGGCCTCGCCTTCAAGGCGAATATCGACGACTTCCGCGAAAGCCCGGCGCTCAAGGTCGCGACGGCGCTCGCGCGCCGATTCGGCGATCAGGTGGCGATCGTCGAACCCTATGCCCGCACGCTCCCCACGAAACTGGCGGAAACGGGCGCCGAACTCATCGACATCGATACCGCGCTGGAGACGTGCGACACGCTGATCGTGCTCGTCGACCATGACGTGTTCCGCTCGATCCCGCTCGAGGAACGCGCCGGCAAGCGAGTGTATGACACGCGCGGGATCTGGCCCGACCAGCCGAATCCGACAGAGCCGCCGGCGCTGCGGCTCGCGGGCTGAAGGGCCCGCGCGTCAACGCGCCCGGACGAGCAGCGCCTGCCAATCGCCGTCGAGCGGACGGTCCCGCACCGCCACCAGCGGCGGCACGATCGGTCGCGGCGCGTCGGCGGCAATTCGCCCGATCTCGGCACTCAGCGTCGCCACGCGGTCCCGCCAGCCGGGATGCGAGCGGCTGCGAAAAATGCCCCCGGCCCGGCTGGGGCCGAAATGCCGCCAGAAATCGACCGCGGCACGCGGGTCGAGGCCGGCATTGACCAGCAGATAGACCGACAACAGGTCGGCCTCGATCTCGGTCTGCCGGAAATATTTCACGTTGGCGCCGAAGCCGGAGAGCAAGCCATAATCGACGCCGCGCGCCTCCAGTCGATCGCGATGATGGAGGATATTGTGTGCGAATTCGTGCGCGACGACCGCGGCGAACTGCGGCGCGGGATATTCCTGCAGAAAGCGCGCGCTCACCTGCACCATCGTACCGTCGGCCGAAGCATTGAAGTCCTGCGCAAGCCGCAACTCGAAACGGGTTCGGCAGACGGGTTCGGGAACTACCGTCAGCGTAATCGGGGCCCCATCGCGAATCGCGGATATGACGACCGGCGCATCGGCCGGCAACGCCGCGATCGCGAGCTGTGCCGCGACCAGGCGTTCGGTCGTATTCGGATGTCCAGGCAACGCGGCGGTGTCGATGCTTCCCACACGGAGGAGCGAATCGTCGCGGCGAATGCCGGCCCGTGCCGCGGGGCCGCCCGCCACCACGGCTTCGACGGCAACCGGCGCGGCAAAGGAGAAATGCCGTGCCGCCGCCGCGCGATTCGCGTCGTCGAACTGGTCGAGCGTATGGAGCTGAAGCCCCAGCCCCGCCTCGCGTCGGTCGCACAGCGCGACGTTGGCGCGCGCGAGCCGATAGCCGATGTCGGCCAAGCGCCCATCCGCGTCCCGCACCGCCTCGAACACCGAGGCATCGGCCGCAGCGGCAGGCAAGGCAGGCGCCGCGGGCGCTGCCAGCGGCACAGCGAGGCCAAGCAGCAGCGTCAGCCGCCGGCACCACTTGGCGATGTGTCGTTCAACCATCGGTCGTCTTTAGCCTTTTCTAAGGACTGACAACAACGTCAACAGGGGTGCCCTGATGGAAAAGATCAGGAATTCACTTAACCGACTTGGCTATATTGTTGCGCCGCGTTATAAAATGAGGGGTCCATGACGCGGGTCGTTGTTATGGGCCGTCGGGGTTCGGATTCGACCGACGCCGAATGTTGCATCCAAGCCACGACAAAAGCGTTTGTCGGGCTTGTGGTGCTTGGACTGTTGAGAAGTTCCCCTGCCTGTGTCATAGCGGGCAGGGACGAGAGCATCAAAGCTCGAAGAGGGAGTATTTTATGGTTTCCAAGCTTCTTTCGGCGGTTGCCGTTGCGGCCATGGCCGTGACCCCGGTCGTGGCCTCGGCCAACCCGGCCGCCAGCCTGTCGCTGACCCGCGCGTCGACCAAGGGCGACAAGGGCAGCGAACTGGCTCCGGCCGTGATCATCGGCGTCCTCGCGACGGCGGCGATTGTCGGTGGCGCGATCGCGCTCGCTGACAACAGCGACAGCCCCGACAGCAAGTAAGTTTCGACTTACTGTCAGGTTTCGGAAGTGGCGGTCGGGTCTCCGGCCGCCACTTTCTTTTTGGGATAAGAAATTGCCCTTGCCTTGCAAGGGGGCCATTCACCTTCGGCGGCACTTTGCTGCAAGAATAGGCCGGAACCGGCCCGCCCCTGTTCGCATGGCCCAGCCGCGCGGCGAGCCGAAGACTGCGGCAAATCACCCCGGCAGCCGGCCCAGCCAACAATATCGCGGTGTAATGATGGGACGAAAGTCCCCGCCCCGCGGCAGTCAGGCCGCGTCGGCGCGCGAGCCTTCCGCGCGGATCGTCCAGCGCTGGTCGCCCTCGAAACCCATCGCCGTCAACACGCCGCTGGCATAGGCGCCGGTATCGAGACCGATTCGGAACGGCTGTTCCTCCACGGTCTCAAAGATGGTGTGGCCATGCACCACGACCTTTTCGGGCCGCTCGCGGCTCTCCAGAAACTCCTGGCGGATCCAGCGCAGATCCGACGGCTTTTGCGACGCAAGCGGCACGCCGGGGCGTACCCCGGCATGAACAAACACATAATCGCCGATCTCGATCATGTCCTCGAACGCCGCGACAAAGGCGACATGCGCGTCGGGAACGCGTGCACTGAAAAGCGCCATCAGCGTGTCGTAATCGGCATCGTCATACTCGCGCTTGCTGACGCCATAGCTGAGGATCGTCTCCTTGCCGCCGATGCGGGTAAAGAACGTAAGCGCCTTCCGGTCCCCGCCCAGCGCCTTGAGAAACACTTCCTCATGGTTTCCCTGAATAAAGCGGTATCGCGAGTCGTTCGCCGCCAGCAGGCGCGCCGTCTCCAACACCTCCGCCGAATCGGGGCCGCGATCGACCAGATCGCCCAGAAAAATAACCTGCGTGTCGGCAGGGCCGCGCCGCGAATCATCGGCGACGATCTGCGCGAGCAGATCGTGCATCAGGTCGGCACGACCATGGACGTCGCCAATGGCATAGACGCGCGCACCGTCGGGAACCCGCGCGACAGGCGACTTCTTGTTGCGTCGAAACGAGAACAGGTCACCAAACATGGTGATTACGCCCTAACCCAGATCGGCTGAACCGGCGATTGCGGAGCATGATGGCCGAACGGCCGACCGATGCATAAACGCGGCCACGACATGATCGTCGCGATGCGGGGGAATATCTTGAACAGCTCTCGGCAACCGGGAAAAATGCCAGTTGCCGCCGGATCACAAGGATGAGCCGGCGCCCCGATGGCCGCCGGCTCTAACGGTGTCGCTCAGCGGCCCGTATCGCCCTGCGGCACGGCGCCCTGCTGCTGCATCTGCATCTGCTGCTGCATCATCATTTCGCGGACCTTCACCGCAGGGATGATGCGCTCGGGCGTGACGGTGAAAATCAGCATCGCATCCGACGGCACGCGCTCGGGGTCGGGGCTGCGCATTCCCGGCGCGCCATAAGCGAGCTTGGCAGGGATCCACAGCCGGTAGGTGCCGCCATGCTGCATCAGCTTCAGGCCTTCGACGAAGCCCGGAATTGCACTGCCCTGCGCGACCGGAAACGGCGCGGGACGATCGCTCTTGTCAAAGACACGTCCGTCCCGGAACTTGCCCTCATAGCTGACCAGCGCATAATCGCCCTCGGCCGCAACCGGGCCGTCACCGGGCTTGATGACCTGATATTGCAGCCCCGACGCGGTCGTATGCACCCCGGCGCGGCCAGCGTTCCAGGCCATGAAATCGGCATCGCTGCCCTTCAGGGCGACCTGCTCACGCGTGCCAAGCCAGGCAAGCGCAAAGGCGAGCGCCAGCGCCGCCACGACACCGATCCAGATCCAGGTCTTGTAGCTGGACTTGACAGGCTGGAGAGGGACGGCGGTCACGGACATGGCAGGTTCACCTTGGTTGACGGGTAATGCCCCGCCCAAAGCACAAGAAGGTCATGACAGGCAAGGCGGCCCTTCGACCGCCCTGCTCCACAGCCTTAACGGGCGCTGTCGCGCTCGATGCGCTTGCGCTCCAGCTTGCGCGCACGACGCACAGCCGCCGCGCGCTCGCGAGCGCGCTTTTCGCTGGGCTTCTCGTAATGACGGCGCAGCTTCATCTCGCGATAAACGCCTTCACGCTGCAGCTTCTTCTTGAGCGCCCGCAGCGCCTGGTCGACGTTATTGTCGCGAACGATGATTTGCATAAGGCCGTACAGCTCCGATCTTATTTCAATAGAATAGGGTTCGCCGGAACATGGGTTGCGGCGTCGAGCGGCCCACCTAACAGCCAAGCCGGGATTTTTCAAGCATGAGTCTTTGCGGATCCGGCCAAAACCGCGCCTTTTTCGCAACGATGATGCCGCAAGGCGCCCGGATGCCCAAAGCACTGCCGATGCCGACAACGCGGGGGCGCGGCGATCCGAGTCGTTCGCGTCGCGCGGATCGATTCGGCAAGAGCGGCCTGCTTCCGGCGGGCGGGCACTTTGCTATAGACGCGCAATGGCAGTCAGCACTCCGTCCGTCCAGTCCCCGCACCGCCTGCGTTCGATTCTGGGCGGGTCGGCGGGCAATCTGGTCGAATGGTACGACTGGTACGCCTACTCGGCATTCACCCTCTATTTCGCCCCGCATTTCTTCCCCGCAGGCGACCGGACGACGCAGTTGCTCAACACGGCGGGCGTATTCGCCGTCGGCTTCCTGATGCGCCCGATCGGGGGCTGGTTGATGGGCGTGTATGGCGACCGGCACGGCCGGAAAGCAGGACTGACCCTTTCGGTCACGCTGATGTGCCTGGGATCGCTCATCATCGCCGTCTGCCCGGGCTATGCGGCGATCGGTTGGCTCGCCCCCGCACTGCTCGTGCTCGCTCGCCTGCTCCAGGGGCTGTCGGTGGGCGGCGAATACGGCGCCAGCGCAACCTATCTGTCTGAAATGGCAGGACGCAGCCATCGCGGTTTCTTCTCCAGCTTCCAGTATGTCACGCTGATCGCAGGACAGCTCACCGCGCTCCTTGTCCTGCTGGTGCTTCAGGCGCTGCTTCCCGAAACCGCGCTCGACGCGTGGGGTTGGCGCATTCCATTCGCGATCGGCGGCGTGCTGGCGGTGCTCGTCTTCTGGCTGCGGCGGCGGCTGGAGGAAACGCCCAGCTTCACCAACGCGCAACGACAGGAGGGGGGCCGCACCGGTTTTACAGCGCTGCTCCGTCAGCACCCGCACGAGGCCGCGACGGTCATGCTGCTCACCGCGGGCGGAACGCTCGCTTTCTATGCCTACTCGATCTACCTCCAGAAATTCCTTGTCGAGACGAGCGGGTTCAGCCGCGCGGTCGCGACCCAGATCAACGCCGCTGCGCTGTTCGTCTTCATGTTGCTGCAACCGCTCGCCGGCGCGCTGTCGGACCGGATCGGGCGCAAGCCGTTGATGGTCGCGTTCGGCGTGCTGGGCGTCCTCGGCACCTATCCCCTGTTCCTGGCGCTCGAACAGGTGCGCAGCCCCCTCGCCGCGTTCGCGTTGATGCTGGGGGCGCTGGTGGTCGTCACCGGCTACACCGCGATCAACGCCGTGGTGAAGGCCGAGATGTTCCCCGCCCATATCCGCACGCTCGGCGTCGCCCTGCCCTATGCGATCGCGAACGCGTTGTTCGGGGGAACTGCCGAATATGTCGCCTTGTGGCTGAAGCACGCGGGCGTCGAGCGTGCTTTCTATGGCTATGTCACCCTGATGATCGGGGTGTCGCTCGTCACCTATCTGCGGATGCGCGATACGCGAAAAACCAGCCGTATTCTGGAAGACTGAGGCGCGAAGGCGCCACGCGCCGTCAGGCGATCATCCCGCCGTCGCCGCGCGAGGCCAGCACGCGCCCGATCGTGTCGAACAACGCGTCCATCGCCACCGGCTTGAACAGGATATCGTCAGCTCCCAGCGTCAGGCAACGCTCGCGCAGGTCGGGCGCGATATCGGCCGTGACCACCACGATCGGCAACCGCGCCTTGGCGTCGGCGCGCGCGCGAATGCGTCGAATGGTCTCGAAACCATCGGTCCCCGGCATCCGCAGATCCACCAGGACGACATCAAAGGTCTCCGAGTCGATCCGCGCCAGCCCCTCCTCGGCCCAGGCCGCCTCGGCCATCGTGACGCCCGCCACGTCAAGCATGTCCTTGACCACCCGGCGGTTCATGGCGTCGTCTTCGATGAAAAGGATGTTCATCGGCAGGAGACCGGGAGCTGGACGGGCATCGGGGCGACCATTTTTTGAGTTCCGAACCGTGCTATTGCGTTAAGCCGCAGCTATGACAAGCGGCTTGCGTCCATCTGCGGGTGGTGGCGCACCAAGCCCGTCGCGCACCGCAGCCACCAGCGCATCTCCGGGGATCGGTTTTTCCAATATCTTTCCGATACCAAGCTGCAAAAGTTGAGAATGATCCGCGCTCTCACCCTGCGGCCGCAGCAGGATGACGGCGCCACCGGCCGCCATATCGATCAGCGCCGAAAGGCGCGCCAAAGCATCCCCGTCTTCCGCCCGCAATGTTGCCTCGTCGATCAGGAGCACGGCCACCTGCCCCGATTCGAGTGCCGTTCCTGCCTCCGCCTGATTGGCCGCGAACAGCACGCAGTCGAAGACCGGCGCAAACAAAGCGCGCAACATGCCGCGCGCGATCGGATTGCGCTCGAGCACCAGCAACGCCGTCCCGCCACCGTCGCGCCCCTCGGCGACCGCCGCACCGGCAGGCTCCGCAGCCCGATAGGGTAGCGTGACCGTGAAAGTCGTTCCCTCGCCCTCGCGGCTCGCGACGTTGATCTCTCCGCCCAGCGCATGTGCAAGGTTGCGACAGATCGCCAGCCCCAGTCCGGTGCCGCCGAAACGACGGGTCGTGCTCGCATCGACCTGGCGAAAGGATTCGAATATCTCGTCGAACTTGGCTTCGGGGATGCCGATGCCCGTGTCGCGCACGGCGATCACCAGCAGGCGCCCCTCGCCTTCGGCGTCCGAATCGCCGGCAAGGCGCGCCTCCAGCGTAACCTCGCCGGCCGCGGTGAACTTGATCGCGTTGGACAGGAGGTTGAAGACGATCTGGCGAAGGCGATCGGGATCGCTCACCATCCATCCCAACGCAGGGTCGACGGCGACGGCAAAGCCCAGGCCCTTGGCCCGGGCCTGCACCTCCCAGATCCGTGCAACCTCCCGCAGCGTGGTCGGCAGGTTCATCGGCACCGGGTCGATCGTCAGCTTGCCCGATTCCATCTTCGCCAGGTCGAGAATGTCGTCGACAAGCGCGCGCATCGTCAGGCCGGCACCCTGCACCACCTCGACCCGCTCGCGCTGCTCGCCCGGCAGCCGGGTGTCGGCAAGCATTACCTGCGTCATGCCCAGGATGCCGTTCAGCGGCGTACGGATCTCGTGACTCGTGGTGGCAAGGAACTCGGTCTTCGCCCGCAATGCTTTTTCGAGCGCGACATTGGTCTCGTTGAGCACGATGTTCGCCGCACGCGTCTGGTTCCGGCTGCGGCGGATCGTCAACAGCCCGATCGTCAGCAGCGCGATGATCACCGTGGTGGCGCCGGCGGCCATCAGGAACAGCTTCCGCTGCGTCTCGGCGGCGCGACGTAATTGCTCGGTGGTCAGACGCTCGATGGTAAGCTGCTGATTCTGATAGTCGAACCGGGCAGCCATCAGCGCGGCACTGGTGGTGGTCGCCACCTTGGTCGCCTCATCGGTCAGCCGACGATAGGCCTCCAGATGCTCCAGCGCCCGCTCGGTATCGCCCGACATACGAAAGATACGATGCGCGATCAGGTGCGCATTGCGAAAGTCGGCGCCGGTTTTCCGAAGATCGACTCCGTCAAAACTCTCGCGCGCAAGCTTCTCGGCCGCAGCAAGCTGCCCTCTATCGGCCGCCACGCTCGCCGCGGTAATCAGGAATTGTCGACGAATTCCTTGATTCTCAGCCCCGCGGGCGAGCGAGAGGCCGAGCTTATACGCCGCCTCCGCACGATCATAATTCCTAGCCTCAGCTTCATTTCTGGATATGTTTACGAGTATTTTTGCCTGCAGGCTTTTGTCCCCCATCCTCCTGGCAACAGAAATTGCTTGATCATATTCAACCGAAGCTTCGGAATACCTCTCCATGCTAAGAAGCACATTGCCTCTGTTATTATGAAGAGCAACAACCATGCTGGGATCTTCGGAATAATAATCAGCCGCCTGCTTGAAGTACTTTTCCGCCCTGGAGTTATCATTAGCCTCGTAATATAATACGGCCATATTTTGAAGAGACTTTGACATTCCTCTTCTGTCGTTGATTTTCCGCGAAACCACATAAGCCTGCTGAAATCGGGCGAGCGCCTGGCCGACGGCGTTCGCCCTTCTATACAGCCCTCCTTCAGACAGGAGCAGGTTCGATCTCAGAATCACAGGTTCTGGGTATTTGTCGATTGCTTCAAGCGCCCTGTTAAGCTCCCTCTGCGCCGCAATTAGATTTCCGGTTCGAAGATACGCTTCCCCGCGAAGCCAAAGGATATTACCGAATGCCATTGCCCGTTGACGGGGCGAACGGATTCCACTGGCAAGCCCCTCCCCTCCAGACAAAGTTTTTAGAACGTTCTCTGGATTTGAGAGCATTTCCGACTTGGCGCGTGCAATAGCGCTATCCAGCGGCTCCCCAAAGGGTTGGGCGTTCGCACATGGAAACGTAAAGAGACAAAGCAAAAGAGCCAAGATTAGCCCTACGCTGGATCGCC
Source organism: Sphingomonas chlorellae (assembly GCF_056485145.1). NCBI lineage: Bacteria > Pseudomonadati > Pseudomonadota > Alphaproteobacteria > Sphingomonadales > Sphingomonadaceae > Sphingomonas > Sphingomonas chlorellae. The sequence continues at coordinate 24,494 of NZ_JBQXXM010000006.1, read as the reverse complement.
ACGACATCTACGCCCGCTTCCAGAAGCTTTCGGGCCGCAGAAAGGAGGCCCGCGCTGCCCCCGTCGCGGGAAGGTGCCCGTCGTCTGCCAGGAACTTGCAAAAGGCATCGAATCCCAGCGGGCGCGAAATCAGGAAGCCCTGAACCAGGTCGCATCCCATCACGGACAACAGCGCCAGCGCCGACGGAGTCTCGACGCCTTCGGCGGTCACTTCCATTTCGAGGGCATGCGCCAGATCGATCGTCGAGCGCACGATCAGGGGGTCACGATTGCTGCTCGTCAACTGCAGCACGAACATCTTGTCGATCTTGAGTTCGCGCGCCGGCAACTGCTTGAGATAGGCAAGCGACGAAAGTCCCGCGCCGTAATCGTCAATCGCCAGTTGCACACCGTTATCGGCAAAGCGCTGGAGGTTCCGGATCGCGCTCTGCGGATCGCGGATCACCGCGGTTTCGGTGATTTCGAAACCCAGCCGGGCCTCGGGGTTGGCTGCGACGATCGCGCAAGCCTCTTCGACGAACGCCTCGTCCGCCAGCAGCATGCCGGAAATGTTCAGGAACAGCGGCAGGTCGCGCTCCAGCGCGGCCAGGCGCCGCTGGTCGGCAATGACCTGGCGCAGCGTCCACAACGTCAACGCACCGATCGCCCCCGCCTCTTCGACGAGCGAGATGAACTCGCCGGGCAGAATCAGGCCCCGCTCGGGATGCTGCCAGCGCACCAGTGCTTCGGCGCTTGCAATCTGCTGGCGCCGGACATGCACCTTCGGCTGATACTGGAGGAACATTTCACCGCGCGCTATGGCGCGCGGAAGTTCGCGCATCAGCGTCAACCGGTCAAACACCGGGTTCGATCCGGACAAGTCCACCAGCAGTTCCGTGCCGCCGCGGCGCACCTCTTCCAATACCGATTCGGCGGCCTCGGTCAGCCGGACCTCGTCGCAATTCTCGATCGGAGCCGCAGCGCCGCCCAGATGCAGCTGGATCATCATCGCCTCGCCGTCGAGGTCGATCGGCGTACGGAAAGCATCGCGAACGCGTTGAATGCGCATCAGTGCCTCGGCCGGCGACGCCGCCTCGAACGCGATTTCGACAAAAGCGCGCCCGGCCGTCAGAACACGGAGGTCAGGCTCAGTCGCAAGGATCCGGCGCGACACGTCGGCCACCAGCGCATCGGCACGCGGGCGCCCCAGGTGACGCCGCAATGCGGCAAAATTGGCGATTTCGCACAGACCCAGGACGCGGCATGAACGCCCCTCGGCGCGCCGGGCAGCGCTGTCCCCGGGCACCAGGGCGTGTCCATCCGAAGTCGCCAAATCCCCCGTTGCCTGCACGGAAACGCAAACCCCTTGCCGGGACGGACGAGCGGGCCGGGCGATCCCCGATCCGCCACCGCCAATTGCGGCAGGACTAGGCCGTCGAGCTTGCAGATTGGTTAACGCTCGGAAACCGGACAAACCCATGCCCCGCCTCGGCAATTCCCGGATTGATTCAAGGTTAAAGCAACCTTAACCATATTGGCGCGCCCCCGGCGGGCGCACGATGGGAGAAAATCGATGTTCGCGATGCTTTTTGCCTTTTTCCGTGACGGTGTGGGCGGCGAGGAAATCCTGCCGATCTAACGATCACATGATCGTATTCTGAGCCGGGGCGGTTCGCGCTGCCCCGGCTCTTTCATAGTGTCCCCCTTGCTGCGCCACGCGATCCCGACGCAGAATCGCCTGACCGAAATCAAAATTCGACCGGACCCGCCGCAGAGTCCCCGGCAAGGCCGACTCCGGCTTGCTCCCGACGCCCATCGCGCTAAGGGCTGAACCGACTGTTCAACCCTGAAGGGATCATGCCTTGCGCATCGCAATGATCGGCACCGGCTATGTCGGCCTGGTTTCGGGAGCCTGTTTTTCGGACTTCGGCCACGAAGTCATCTGCGTCGACAAGGACGCGCGCAAGATCGAGTCGCTTCGTCAGAATGTGATGCCGATCTACGAGCCGGGGCTCGCCGAGCTCGTTGCCAGCAATGTCCGCGCCGGCCGGCTTTCGTTCACCACCGATCTCGCCGAGGGCGTTCGCGACGTCGACGCGGTGTTCATCGCGGTCGGCACGCCCAGCCGCCGGGGCGACGGCCATGCCGACCTGTCCTACGTCTTCGCGGCCGCGCGCGAGATCGCCGAGAACCTTACCCGCCCCGCGGTGATCGTCACCAAGTCGACCGTACCGGTCGGCACCGGCGACGAAGTCGAACGAATCATCGCGGAAGTCGCACCCGATTGCGGCGCCAAGGTCGTTTCCAACCCCGAGTTCCTGCGCGAAGGCGCGGCGATCGAGGACTTCAAGCGTCCCGATCGCGTGGTCGTCGGCACCGACGACGAGGCGGCGCGCGAGGTGATGCGCGCAATCTATCGGCCGCTGTCGCTCAACCAGTCGGCGCCGGTGCTGTTCACCGGCCGCCGCACCTCGGAACTGATCAAATACGCCGCCAACGCCTTTCTGGCGGTCAAGATCACCTTCATCAACGAGATCGCAAATCTGTGCGAGGCGGTCGGTGCCGATGTGCAGGAGGTCGCGCGCGGCATCGGGCTCGACAACCGCATCGGGGCGAAGTTCCTCCATGCGGGGCCCGGTTATGGCGGGTCGTGCTTCCCCAAGGATACGCTCGCCCTGCTCAAGACTGCCGCGGACAACGAAACGCCGCTGCGCATCGTCGAGGCGACGGTGCAGGTCAACGACGCCCGCAAGCGCGCGATGGGGCGCAAGGTGATCAAGGCGATGGGCGGCGATGCGCACGGCAAGACCGTCGGCGTGCTCGGCCTTACCTTCAAGCCCAACACCGACGACATGCGCGAGGCGCCCAGCCTTTCGCTCATCCAGGCGCTCCAGGACGCAGGTGCACACGTCAGGGCATATGACCCGGAAGGCGTCGAACAAGCGCGCCCGTTGCTCACCGATGTCGAGTTCTGCGCCAGCCCCTATGCAGCAGCAGAAGGCGCCGACGCGCTGGTGATCGTTACGGAGTGGGATGAATTCCGGGCACTCGATCTCAATCGCATCGCGAAGATCCTTACGCATCCGTTACTTGTTGACCTGCGCAACATCTATCCCGCCGCTGAGGCAGAACGTGCGGGTTTGAAGCTGGTTGGTGTCGGCAAGCCGCAATAACGGGATGAACCGTTAGTCGCATCTTAATCAATTCTTCCGTTCGCAAGTGCGGAAATATGCTATGCCTCCGGCGTTGGATAACGACTGTCGGAGGCGAGTAGCGTGCACCTCGAAGTCGGACGTATGTCTGCGGAGGGCCTGTTCAGGCCCACTGCCCTGCCGCCGAGCCGGAGCAAGCTCCGCGCCCGGCTGCACTTGGCGTTGATTCTGATCGATCTGCTTTGTCTGGTCGGCGGCTTTCTGCTGGCCGATCGCCTTTACGATCGTGCCAACCCGCATAACTGGCTGCTGATCGGCTGGGGGATCATTCCGATCTATTTCGGCGCGGCATTCAATTGCCACGCCTATTCAGCCCGGCTGATCCAGCTTCCCTGGCTGGGGGTTACCCGCGCGGCCAAGGCGTTTCTGATCGCCATTGCGGTGGTGATGATCGTCGCTTTCGCGCTCAAGACGACCGCCGCCTTCTCGCGCGTCACGATCGTGCTCGGCTGCGTGCTCAGCGTGTCGATGCTGATGGCCGCGCGCGGGCTGTTCCTGCGCCGCGCCAACCGGATTCTCGGCGGCAACCCCTATAGCGTAGTGCTGATCTCCGACGGCACGCTGTCGATGCCGCTCGACGGCTTTTCGATGATCGTCGCGGCGGGAGACGTGAACACCGCCGCCGCCAACTCGCCCGCGACGCACAACCGGCTGGCAAGCGTGCTGCAGGACAGCGACCGCGTCGTGGTCGCGTGTACGCCCGCGCTTCGCGAACGCTGGGTCGGGTTGCTCAAGGGTGCCGGCATCCGCAGCGAGATCGTCGCGCCCGAACTCGCCCATCTCCAGCCGCTCGCGCTCGATCACTGGGGCGGCGCGCCGACGCTCGTCGTCGCCGACGGTCCGCTGTCGCGCTTCGACGAGGCGCTCAAACGGGCGTTCGACATCGTTCTCGCCGGTGCCGGCCTCATCGTGCTGGCGCCGCTCCTCGTCGCCACCGCGATCCTCATCAAGCTCGACAGCGCAGGACCGGTCTTCTTCGTTCAGCCGCGACTCGGCCGGGGCAACCGCATGTTCCACATGCTCAAGTTCCGCAGCATGCGCGCTGAACGCTGCGACAGCGCCGGCGCCCAGTCGACCGGCCGCACCGACGATCGGATCACCCGCGTCGGCGCCTTCATCCGCAAGACGAGCATCGACGAGCTGCCCCAGCTGATCAACGTGCTGTTCGGCGACATGAGCATCGTCGGTCCGCGACCGCACGCGCTCGGCTCGCGCGCCGAAGACAAACTGTTCTGGGAAATCGACGAGCGTTACTGGCACCGTCATGCGCTCAAGCCCGGGCTCACCGGCCTCGCGCAGGTCCGCGGCTTCCGCGGCGCGACGCTGTTCGAACGCGACCTCACCGACCGGCTGCAGGCCGATCTCGAATATGTCACCGACTGGTCGATCTGGAAGGACGTGAAGATCATGTTCATGACCTTCAGCGTGCTGATGCACAAAAACGCCTTCTGATCCCGCGCGCGGCCAGCGCCCTCGACGTGGCGGCGAACGGCGCAGTTTTTCTTCACCCCCGTGAACCAACTCCGCCTCGCGCCACACGGCGCGGGGCGGATAGATCGATGCTGCCGGCACGCATCGCTTCGGATAGAAGCAGCGGGCCGACCCCGAACAGGACGCTCGATCGGAAGTTGCGCTTGCCCGACTCTGCCCTTTCCCATCTTCAGCGGCTCGAAGCCGAGAGCATCCACATCCTCCGCGAGGTCGTCGCAGAGGCCGAACGGCCCGTGATGCTCTATTCGGTGGGCAAGGACAGCGCGGTGATGCTCCACCTCGCGCGCAAGGCCTTTTATCCTGCGCCCCCGCCCTTTCCGCTGCTCCATGTCGACACGACGTGGAAGTTTCGCGCCATGTACGAGCTGCGCGATCGAGCCGCCGCCGCCGCGGGAATGGAGCTGATCGTCCATCGCAATCCCGACGCGCTCGCGCAGGGGATCAACCCGTTCGACCATGGGGGGCTCCACACCGACCTGTGGAAGACCGAAGGGCTCAAGCAGGCGCTCGACCGCGGCGGCTTCGACGCGGCGTTCGGCGGCGCCCGGCGCGACGAGGAGAAGAGCCGCGCCAAGGAACGCGTCTTCTCCTTCCGCTCGGCAAGCCACCGCTGGGATCCCCGGTCGCAACGCCCCGAACTCTGGCGGCTGTACAATGCCCGCAAGGCCAAGGGCGAGAGCATCCGCGTCTTCCCCCTCTCCAACTGGACCGAGCTCGACATCTGGCAGTATATCCTCGCCGAGAGCATCGAGATCGTGCCGCTCTATTTCGCCGCGCCGCGCCCGACGGTGGAGCGCGACGGCATGCTGCTGATGGTCGATGATGAACGTTTCCGGCTGCACCCCGGCGAGGTACCGGTCGAACGCTCGATCCGCTTTCGCACGCTCGGCTGCTATCCGCTCACCGGCGCGGTGGAGAGCACCGCCGACACGCTGGAAAGCGTGATCCAGGAAATGCTGCTCACCACCACCAGCGAGCGCCAGGGCCGCGCGATCGACCACGACCAGGCCGCCAGCATGGAGAAGAAGAAGCAGGAGGGGTATTTCTGATGACCGCCTACCGCCCCGACGCACTGATCGCTTCCGACATCTCGGCCTATCTCGAGCTGCACCAGCACAAGTCGCTGCTGCGCTTTCTTACCTGCGGCTCGGTCGACGACGGCAAGTCGACGCTGATCGGCCGGCTGCTCTACGATTCGAAGCAGATCTTCGAGGATCAGCTCTCGGCACTGGAAACTGATTCCAGGCGCGTCGGCACCCAGGGCCAGGCGATCGACTTTGCGCTGCTGGTCGACGGCCTCGCCGCCGAGCGCGAGCAGGGCATCACCATCGACGTCGCCTATCGCTTCTTCGCGACGGAGAAGCGCAAGTTCATCGTCGCCGACACCCCCGGCCACGAGCAGTACACCCGCAACATGGTGACCGGCGCCTCGACTGCCGATCTCGCGGTGATCCTGATCGACGCGCGCAAGGGCGTGCTGACGCAAACCAGGCGGCACAGCTTCCTCGCGCACCTGCTCGGCATCCGGCATCTGGTGCTGGCGGTGAACAAGATGGACCTGGTCGATTACGATCAGGCCGTGTTCGGCCGCATCGTCGCCGACTATGCCGAATTCGCCCGTTCGATCGGCATCCGGGACTTCACCGCCATCCCGATCTCCGGCTTCCGCGGCGATAACGTCACAGCCCGCAGCCCGGCGATGCCGTGGTTCACCGGACCCGCGCTGCTCGATCATCTCGAGAGGGTCGAGGTCGACGCCGATGCGGATCGCCGCAAGCCGTTCCGCATGCCGGTGCAGTGGGTCAACCGGCCCGATCTCGACTTTCGCGGCTTTGCCGGGCTGATCGCCGGCGGCACCGTTCGCCCGGGCGATCCGGTCCGTGTCCTGCCCTCGGGCCGGACCAGCACCGTCGCCCGCATTGTCGCGATGGATGGCGACAAGGACCTCGCGGTCGCGGGTGAATCGATCACCCTCACCCTCACCGATCCGGTCGATTGCTCGCGCGGCGACGTGATCGCCGCTGCCGATGCGCCGCCGCAGGCTGCTGACCAGTTCAAGGCGACGCTCGTCTGGATGGACGCGGCGGAACTTCTGCCCGGTCGCGCCTATTGGCTCAAACTCGGCACCCAGACGGTCAGCGCCGTCGTCCGCGCGCCCGATCATGCGATCGACGTCAACACCATGGTGCGCACGCCCGCCAAGACGCTGGCGCTCAACGATATCGGCGTCGCGGAAATCGCGACCGATCGGCCGCTCGTGTTCGAACCCTATGCCGACAGCCACGACCTGGGCGGCTTTATCCTGATCGACAAGCTCACCAACGCCACGGTCGGCGCCGGAATGCTCGATTCGGCGCTGCGCCGCGCGCAGAACGTGCATTGGCAGGCGCTGGAAATCACCCGCGACGCGCATGCTGCGCAAAAGGGGCAGCAGCCGCGCTTGCTCTGGTTCACCGGCCTGTCCGGCGCCGGCAAGTCGACGATCGCCAACCTGGTCGAAAAGCGGCTGCACGCGCTCGGCAAGCACAGCTTCCTGCTCGACGGCGACAATATCCGCCACGGGCTCAACCGCGACCTCGGCTTCAGCGATGCCGACCGGGTGGAGAATATCCGCCGCGTGGGCGAAGTCGCCAAGCTGATGACCGATGCCGGGCTGATCGTGCTCACCGCCTTCATCTCGCCGTTCCGCGCCGAACGCGAGATGGTTCGCGCGATGCTGCCGCCCGGCGAGTTTTTCGAAATCCATGTCGACACGCCGATCGCGGTGGCCGAGGCGCGCGATGTGAAGGGCCTGTACCGCAAGGCCCGTGCGGGAGAGATCGCCAACTTCACCGGCATCACCAGCCCCTATGAACCGCCCGCGAATCCCGAAATCCGGATCGACACGACGCGCGAGACGCCCGAAGAGGCTGCGGAACGGATCGTCGAGGAGATCATGGGGATATGGGCACCGGTGCTTTGAACGACGCCGCGCTGGCGCGAGCCATCGCCGAGGAGGCGGGCGAACTCCTGCTGCGCATCCGGGCGGAGGGCGCCGACGGCGCACGCGGCGATCGCGAATCGAATGCGCTGATCCTCGACCGGCTGCGCGCCGCACGCCCCGACGACGCAATCCTTTCCGAGGAATCGGCCGACGACCTCTCCCGGCTCGACGCGCGGCGCGTGTGGATCGTCGATCCGCTCGACGGCACGCGCGAATTTGCCGAAGGGCGCAGCGACTGGGCGGTGCATGTCGCGCTCGCGATCGACGGCGCCGCTGCCGCGGGCGCGGTGGCGCTTCCGCCGCTTGGCCGCACCCTGTCCACCGACGCGCCGCCGCCGCTTGCGCCGCTCGTCTCGCCGCCGCGCCTGCTCGTCAGCCGGACGCGGCCCAGTGCGCTGTGCGGCGACGTGGCGGGGCGGATCGGCGCCACGTCGCTGACCATGGGGTCGGCCGGAGCCAAGGCGATGGCGGTCGTGCGGGGCGAGGCGGAAATCTACCTCCACGCCGGCGGCCAGTATCAATGGGACAATTGCGCCCCCGTCGCGGTCGCGCTCGCCGCGGGTCTGCACGCGTCGCGGATCGACGGCAGTCCGCTCGTCTACAACCTTGCCGAACGGGCGGTACCCGATCTGCTGATCTGCCGCCGCGAATGGGCGACGCGCGTGCTCGAGGCGGTCGCCGCCTGCGCCTGACGCGCCTGGATCGCCGCGGCGTTCACCGCTTGGCGCCCGCCGCCGACAGTCCCGTCAGCCCCGCCTCGGCAAGCTGGCCCGCAGCGGCCAGCGCCGCAGCGCCCGCGGCGTCGAGCGGGCGCGCGATGTAATAGCCCTGAAGGTGGCTGCACCCCGCCGCCCGCAACGCTTCGAGCTGGACGCGCGTCTCCACCCCCTCGGCGACCACCGACATGCCCAGTGCGCGCGCGAGCTGGATCACGGCCTGCACGATCGCGGCGCTTTCGCGGTCGCGGCCCAGCCCCTCGACAAAGGTGCGATCGATCTTCAGGCAGTCGAGCGCGAACCGGCGAATGTTCGACAGCGAGGAATAGCCGGTGCCGAAATCGTCGAGCGCGACGCGAAACCCCATCTGGCGCAGCCGATACAGCGTCTCGGCCGCGCGGTCGCCGTCGTCGAAGATCGCCGTTTCGGTGATCTCGATCTGGAACCGCTGCGGCGCGACCCCGGCCTGCGCCACCCGCGCGATGACGTGCGCGACGAAATTGGGCCGGCGGAACTGGCGCGGCGAGAAATTGACCGACAGATATTGCGTCGGCCAGTCGCGCAACGCCGCCACGGCGCGGTCGATCACCCAGTCGCCGAGCATATGGATCAGGTTGCTCTCCTCGGCGATCGGGATGAACAGCGCGGGCGGCACCATGCCGAAATCGGGGCTTTGCCAGCGGATCAGCGCCTCGAACCCCTCGACGATCAGGTCGCGCTGGTCGACGATCGGCTGAAAGACGAGGTCCAGCTCGCCGCGCGCGATCGCCCCGGCCAGCGCGCCTTCCAGTTCGCGACGATGGCGCAACCGCGCGTCCATCGCCGCATCATACAGCCGGGCACAGCCGCGGCCGCAGCGCTTGGCGTCGTTGAGCGCGAGGTCGGCACGGCGCAGCAGGTCGATCGGGTCCTCACCCGCGGCCGGATCGACCACTACCAGCCCCGCCGAAATTCCTCCCGGAACGGCGTGACCGAGCACGCGCATCGGCGCGGCGCAGGCCTTGATCACCTGCTCGACGCGCATCACCGCCTCATCCTCGCTCACCACCGGCAGCAACAGCCCGAACTCGTCGCCCGCCAGCCGCGCGGTCAGGCAGGTTTCGGGCACCGTCGCGACCAGCAGCGCATGCGTTTCGCGCAGCATCGCGTCGCCGGCGAGATGCCCGAGCGTGTCGTTGACCAGCTTGAACCGATCAAGGTCGAGCATCGCCAGCGCAAAGCGCTGCGTCCCCGCCGCCGCACGATCGAGCGCCGTCAGGAATGCGAGCCGGTTGGGCGCGCCGGTCAGCGGATCGCGCGTCGCCAGCCCTTCCGCGGCGACCCGCTCCGCCGAACGCGCCGCCCGCTCGTCGCGCAGCGCCGCCTGCGTCGCGACCAGCCGCCGCGCCGACCGCGCGCGTTCGATCAGTGCGGCCAGCACGCGCGCCAGCCCGTCCGCCGTCAGCGGCTCGGTCAACAGCGTCAGCCGTTCGGCCGCTTCGGGCATTGCCGCGATCGTCGCCATCGCCGTATCGGCCCGGTCGACCAGCACGACGAGCGCGAGCACGGGGTCCGCCGTCGCCAGTCGCGCGGGCAGATCCTGGTGGAGTGCCGCCGCGTCACCGCGCAGGTCGATCAGCGCGCCCACGATCGCGCCCCCGCCCCGCGCGGCCCGCAGCATCGCGATCGCCGCCGCGCCGGTCGCCACCGTCGGCGCCTCGCCCTCGGCCGCCCCTGCCATCGCCCCTGCCGCGGCGGACCAGGCCGTCTGGGCGCCGGGCCGATCGTCCACAATCAGAATACGCACGCGTAACACCCCCCGACAGGGCAACGGTCCCTGTCCAAACGCCAATCACCATCCTGCCAACACAAGATAAACTATCGTCCCCGCCATCGACCATCGATTTCTTCGGACGCATCCCGTTTATACTGCACCGGCGAGCTACGTTCCGAAGATTCCCTTAGTCGCACGAAACAAGATCGTCCTTTAGAACAGCAGTTGTGAGAGGCCCCGTCTCCCCGGAACCTTTCACGGGTAAAAAAGCGTCCTTCCCGCTTCTTTCCCCCAGGGCGGGAACTGCATATGGGAGCAAGCCGGAGCCGTCCGTCGATCCCTCACGGCTCCGGCTTGTCGCATTTCCTCCTCAGGTCGACGACAAGGCGTTCGTTTCGCGGGCCGACGTGCCGCCGCCGTCCGGTCGCGCGGCGGCAAGCGCACGTCCCCCGTCCCCGGTCCTTTCCGCGCGAACGCATTATTTTCCGCGCAGCAAATCGTTTCGCATCCAATTGCGGCATCGGGCGTTTGGCGTTCCGGTCGCCTATATCCGATTGCGGGGGAGAACATGCCTGACGAACGCGCCCGACGACGATGGTGAACCCTGCCGACGACCTGTCGGCGGCCCCGCCGAATCCGGAAGAGTTCCGGCTGATCGCCGAACGCGCGCCGGTGGTGATCTGGGCAACGCGCGCCGACGGGCGCACCATCTTCGTCAACCGCTGTTTCTCCAGCTTCACCGGCCTGGCCCCCGAGGGCGCGCTGGATTTCGACTGGCGGACGATCCTTCACCCTGACGATGCCGCCGCCGTGATCGGTGCGGCCGAACGCGGCTGCGCGGCGCGCGGCGACTTCACGATTGAAGCGCGCGTCCGCAATGCCGAGGGCGAATGGCGCTGGCTCCACGCCGCGATGACGCCGCGGATGGACGCGGCGGGCGTCTTTGCCGGCTATATCGGCGTCGCCCACGACCTCACCGACCGCAAGCAGATCGAGCTCGCGCTGCGCGAACGCGAGGCCGAGTTGCGCAAGAGCGAGGAAAGCCTGCGGCTTGCGATCGAGGATGCCGGGATGGCAACCTGGGAGCTCGACCTGACGACGCTCGCCGGCGAATGGTCCGCCAATCGCTTCGACCTGTTCGGCATGCCCCGGCGCGCCGATGGGCGCGGCAGCTTCCAGGACTGGCTCGACCGGATCCATCCCGAGGATCGCCCGCGCGCAGAGGCCGCCGCGCGGCGCTGCTTCGACCGGGGCACGCCCTACACGATCGAATATCGCATCCTGCGGGCCGATACCGGCGGCGAACGCTGGTTGCAAAGCCACGGCACGCGCGTTGACTATAGCGACGGGCGCCCGACCCGCTTCGTCGGCGTCTCGTTCGACATCACCGAGGCGAAGCGCGCCGAAGCGCGGCTGCGCGCCAGCGAAACGCGCTTCCGCACGATCTTCGAACAGGCCAACGACTTCCTCATCACCACCGACCTCGATCAACGGATCACCTCGGTCAATCCGGCGGTCGAACATGCGCTCGGCTATGCCCAGGCCGAAATGGTGGGTCGTTCGATCGGTGACTTCATGGATGCCGGCGATTTTGCGCGCAGCGCCGCCACCTTCAAGGCCGGGCTGGCCCGCTGCGGCAACGGCGGGTCGACGCGGCTGACGCTCCACGTCCTCGCCCGCGACGGTCGTCGGCTGGTGTGGGAAACCAATTCGCAGATCACCGTCGGCCCCGACGGGGTGCCCACCGGCCTCCACGCGATCTGCCGCGACGTCACCGAAGCCAAGCGCGCCGAGGCGCATCTGCGCCTGCTGATCGACGAGCTCAACCACCGCGTGAAGAACACGCTCGCGATCGTCCAGGGCATCGCGCAGCAGAGCTTCCGCCGCGGCGTCGAACCCGAGGCCGGGCGCCGCGCCTTCGAAGGGCGGCTCGCCGCGTTGTCGGAGGCGCACAATCTGCTCACGCGCCAGCAATGGACGCCGGTGTCGATGCGCCGCATCATCGCCGACGCGGTCGCCCCGCATGGCGGCGACGAGGGCCGCTTCACGCTCGACGGCCCCGATCTGATGATCGCGCCCAAGACCGCGATCTCGCTCGCGCTCGCCATCCACGAACTCGCCACCAACGCGGTCAAGCACGGCGCGCTCTCGGCGTCCGCCGGCCGCGTGGCGATCGACTGGTCGGTCACGGGCGCCGACGACGCGGCACGGCTCGTCCTGCACTGGACCGAAAGCGGCGGTCCGCCGGTCGAGGTGCCGCGCCACCGCGGTTTCGGCACGCGCATGATCGAACGCGGCCTCGCCGCCGAGCTCGGCGGCGCCGTCACCATCGCCTTTCGTCAACAGGGGCTCGTCTGCACGGTCGAGGCCCCGCTGCCCCAGGAAAGCCGTTCCCGATGATCGCGATTCAGCCCTGCCCGTCCGCCGCAGCCGACCGGGGCGGGGCCAGCCGTCCCGCCGCCGTCCGCGTGCTGGTGGTCGAGGACGAGCCGGTCGTCGCGATGTGCCTTGAAGACATGCTCGACGCGATCGGCTGCACGCCGGTCGGGCCGGTCGCGCGGCTCGACGAGGGGTTGGCGCTTGCCCGCAGCGCCAGCTTCGACGTCGCGATCCTCGACATCAACCTCTCGGGCGAACGCAGCACGCCGATCGCCGCGCTGTTGCGCGACCGCGGCATCCCCTTCGCCTTCGCCAGCGGCTACGGCACCCCGCCCGAGGGTTTCGAGGACAGCCGCCTGCTCGGCAAGCCCTATCGCCAGCAGGAGGTGGCGGCCCTGCTCGACGCGCTGCGCCGGGGCTGAGCCGCACCCGTTCGTCAGCCGCGTCGTGGCCAGCCCCGCCCGTTGGTCAGCCGCGCGCGCCGTCCGCCGTCCGGCCCGCACGCCGCAACACCGCTTCGGCGCGCGCCAGATGCGGGCGGTCGACCATGCCGCCGCGATGGCCGATCGTCCCCGCGCCCGGATGGGCGGCAAACAGCGCGACGATCGCCTCCGCCTCGGCGATCTCGTCGGCATCGGGCGTGAACGCCGCGTTGATCACCGGCACCTGCGCCGGATGGATCGCCAGCATGCCGCGATAGCCGTCGCGCCGGGCGCCCTCGGCCCGCCGCCGCACCACGTCCAGGTCGCGGAACTCCGCCTCGATCGTCTCCACCGGCGCCACCCCGGCCGCCGCCGCGCCGATCAGGCACAGGCTGCCCGCCAGCCGATAGGTGAAACCATAGCCGCCATCGGCGCCGCGGTTGCTGCTCGCGCCCAGCGCATCGGCCAGATCCTCGGCGCCCCAGCTCATCGCCGCCAGCCGCGGCGCACCGGCATAGCTGCCCGTGGTGAACATCGCCGCGGCGGTTTCCGTGACCAGCGCGATCACGCGCGTCGCCCCCCGCGGCGTTCCCGCCGCAACCTCCAGCGCCGACAGATAATGGTCGAGCGTCTCGACATCGCCGCGCCCGTTCGCCTTGGGCAGCATGATGCCGCCCGGGCCGGCGGGCATTACCGCGGCCAGATCGGCGAGCGCGTGCGGGCCGTCAATCGGGTTGATGCGCACCCACAACCGCGCGCGCGCCGCCGCCGGCTGCGCCGCCAGGAATGCCGCGACCCGGCCGCGCGCGGCGGGCTTCTCCGCCTCGGCGACGGCATCCTCCAGATCGAGGATCACCACATCGGCCTCGCCCGCCGCCGCCTTCTCCATCTTCCGCTCGCTGTCGCCCGGCGCGAACAGCCAGGAACGCGCATCACTCGCTTGCATCTCGGCTTTTTCCCTCTCCGCCCCGAATCGGGGTCGCCTGTCTCGTCGCGGCCTCATAGCATCGCCGATGGCAGAGCGACCAACGGCGCCCCCCGGCCACGGGAGGCGCCGTCGCGGTCCCCGCGCGCACGGCGCGGGGCGGTTCATGCCGCTTATTCGGGGATCACGGGATCGTCGAACGGCTCCTCCTCGCCCGACGCCGCCTCGTCCGAATTCTCGCTCATGTCGTCGGCGATGTCGGATGCTTCCTCCTGCGCCTCGACGGCGTCGCGCACCTGCTCCTGCAACTGCTCGCTCACCGCGCTGCCCATGTCCTGCACGATCTGCGGCAGCTCGACATTCACCTCGCCCAGCCCCTGATTGGCGGCATCCAGCTCGCCGTTGCTCAGGCTCTCGCGCGCCTGGATCAGGTTGCCCTCGGCCTCCTCGATCTGCGGGTTGACCTCGATCTGCGCAAGGTCGCGCAACTGCTCGCCGGCGCTGTCGAGCCCGCCGCCGATATTGTCCTCGGCGACCTGGCGATAGGCTTCGGCGCCCTGGCCGCGCACCTCGGAGACCTGCTGGCCGAACTGCACGTCGTCGACGGGGACGTTGACATTGCCGTCGCCCGCGACGCGATCGGCGAGCTGCTGGTCCGCCTGGCGTGCCTGGTTGCCGATTTCCTCGCCCGCCTGCTGCGCGTCCTGCTGCTGCTGCTGCGGATCGGGCTCGCCGCCCCTGTTCTCGTTCGACTGGTCGTCCTTCAGCTTGTTGTCCTTGCCGGCGAGCTTCTGCTTCAGGAAGTCGATCGCCATCCAGACGCCCATCGCCTGGAGGAAATAGTTGAGCAGCTTCTCGAAGCTCAGCCCCGACCAGAACTTGTCCCAGCCCGATTCGGGCGGCAGCGGGATCGCGATCACCTTCTTGTTGAGCAGCGTGCCGGTCAGGATCGGCCACACCGTCGTGTCGCTCTCCTTGCCGGTAAAGGTGCCCTTGAACCCGAACGACGCGTTGAGCGCGACGGCACCCGCGGTGTCGACGATCTGCCCCTGGTCGAAGCTCAGGTTGGTCGTGCTGCCGTCCGATCCGGTCAGCACGATCGTCATGCCGCTCTGCCGGTCGGTCGGGTCGGCGGGCGACGGGGCATTGCCCTTGCGCGCGAACACGATCGACCCCTCGCTCGTCGTCGCCGACTTGCCGTCGGTCCCCGCCGAATAGACGTAATAGGTGCGGCCCGGCTGGCCGTTGTCGTTCATGCCCCACAGATAGGCAAAACCGCGCAGCCAGGTGCTCACCGCCAGATAGCTGGGGAAATCCAGCCCCTTGAACACGTCATACTGGTTGAAGAAGTCGGCGATCGCCTGCTCGCTCTGCGCCACCGTCGGCAGCTTGAACGCATCGGTCATCGTCGACTGGAACGACGACGCCATCTTCGACGAGGGCGAGGTCATGATGTTCTGGCAAAAGCTCAACGCCTTCGCCATGTTCGCGGCATCGGCGGCGGTGACGGTGATCGCCGGATAGGCGAGCGAGGTGAAGTCGAGCTGCTCGCCCACCACCTTCGCCGGGAACAGCGAGTCCGGCTGCGAGATCAGCAGCTGGTAGATATAACAGGGCTGGGTCTTGCCCTTCGAATCGACATAGGTGCCGTCGAGCGTCACCGTCCCCGTCGCCCCGTTCGCCAGCACCTGCGTCCCGTCCGAAAGCGGCAGCAGTTTCAGCGACTGCAGATAGCCCTGTTGCGGCGAGTTCTTCGCGATGTTGGTCGACGCGTCGAATGCGTTGAGCACGACGACGCCCTTGCCCGACTGGTTGGTGATCGAACAGTTCTTGTTCACGTCCATTTGCTTCCTCCTGTTGGATGCCGGTTCGTTTCAAGGCTGTGTCCGCATGGCGCGCCGGTTCAGGCCTGGGCGTAGCGGATGACGGTGCTGCTCGACCGCGCGCCGCCGGTGAACCGCTCGGCCACGATCGCGCCCTGCCGGGGATTGCCTTCCGGATCGAAGCGGACGGCGCGATAGTCGAGGTCGGTCAGCCGCACCGGCGTGCTGCCGTCGGGCGCGAAATCGATGATCTGCGACCGCATCGGCACCGCACTGCCGGGGGCGAGCCAGTCGTCGCTGCGCTGGGCCAGCGTGCCGTCGGGGCGGCGGCGCGCGATGCTGCGGTCGGGCGCGCGCGACGGTTGCCACGGCAACGCGGCCGGCACGTTCGCGGGTATCGCGGGCATCGCGGACGGGGGCACCGGCGGCACCGGGCGGCGTCCGTCGAACGTCGCGACCAGCCTTCCGCCGACGAAGCGGAACCGCGTCACGGCGCCCACCTGCCCGTCGGCGTCCTCGCTCGTCACCAGCAGGTCGCCCGCCAGGATGCGTCCAACGGGATCGAAAACGATCCCCGCATAATCGCTGTTGCTCTGCGCGACGACGCCGTTGCCGTCGGGGGCGAACCGCATCGTGTGCAGCCGCTGCGGCCGCCCTTCGGGGCCGAGCTGCGACTGGGCGACGCTCGCCAGCGTCAACGCGGCGCCGGCGCGGCGCGTCACCGCCAGCGCGCCGCCGGCCAGCCGCAACCCCGCAAAGCCCGCCTTGCGGAAATCCACCTCGAGCTGTTCGGGCGCCGCGTTCGTCAGCGTCTCCAGCCGGTAAAGCGCGGGCCGCTCGCCGGCATAGTCCATCGTCGCGCGATGCGTCGGCTGCCCCTGCGCGTCGCTGACGGTAAAGCGCGCGCTTCCCGCCGCGGGCAGCCCGGCGGGATTGCACACCAGCACGCGATAGTCGGTGGCGATCGTGCCGCGCAGCGCGCCCGTCGGGTCGAGCAGTCGCGTCTGCGCCGACTGCGGGCGCCCGTCGCCGTCGACCGTCACGGTCGACTGCGACCGCAGCACGCCCCCGGCGTCGCGGGCACGATAGTCGATCGTGCCGCCCCCTGCCCCCAGCCCGGAATAATCGACCTCGCCGCGCCGCGCGACGCGGCGTCCGCACGGGCCGTAATGGACCACCGTCGCCGTGCACGGCGTCCGCCCGGCGGCAAGCCGGTCGCTGCCGGCGATGGCTGCGGGATCATGGGCGGAAAGGGCAAGGGCGGCGATACCCGCCGCGGGATCGGGCTCGTTCATGCGCTGGGCTCCTCGGACTGGTAAGGCGACGCGGCGTCGGCGGCGCGGCGCGCGCCGATCGCGGCGATGATGCGGTCCATCAGCGCCACGCCCTCGGCGCGCGTGCTGGCCCGCTTGTACGAAAAGCGCATGTCGAGGCTGACGCGCGTCACCCCCGACCGGTTGGCGACCGATCCGTGCCCCAGATAGCCGCCGTCGAAGATCAGCACCTGGCCATAGGCGACGGGCACCGGCGCGAAATCGCCGCGCCCGTAATCGCTCTCCAGCCACAGCGTCGCGCCTTGGTCGACATCGGTGAACGGCAGCCAGAAATTGACCTGGTCGATCCGCCGCGTGACGCAGATGTCGTGGTGGAACGAACTGACGCTCGGCGTGCCCGAAAGGTGGACGCGCAGCTTCGGGTTGCACGTATAGGAAAGCCCCCGCCCCACCAGCGGCGCCAGCACGCGCAGCATGAAGCCGTGATACAGCGTCCAGAAATCGGCCCCCGCGGGCTGGCGCTGCATCATCGCGCCCAGCAACAGGTTGTCGCCGCCGTGCAGCGCCGTCCGCTGGCCGCGCCGCCGCCGGTCGTCGGCCAGATAGGCATGGAGCTGGTCGAGCCGCCCCACCCGGAACACGTCGCGCCCCAGCACCGCGGCAAAGGGGAAGCGGCGCGTGTCGTAATCGAGCAGGATCCACGGGCGCTGCGGCACCGGCCCCGCCGCGTGCGTCAGCGCAGCCCGGTCGACATCGGCGATCCCCGCGGGATGCCCGCCCATGGCGCCGCGCGGCGGGCGCAGCCCCGGCGGTGCCGCAGGCGCGGCCACCGACGCGGCGGCGCTGCTCATGCGATATCCCCCGATTGCGGCGCGCTCGCCTCCGCGCGCGCGCCGTCGCGGTGCAGCCGCGCCAGGATGCGCCGGACCCGGCTCAGGCTGGTGCCGGTGCGGGCATAGCCGTGCCACAGGAACAGCCCGCCCTTGCGGCTCGCGCCCGCCATCATCGCCACCAGCGGGCGCCATGCCCAGTCGGGCAGCCCCAGCCGCGGCGACGCGGCGAGCGCCGTCGCCGTCGCATCGTCGATCAGCATCATTCCGCGCAGCGCGACCGTGGTGCCCGCGGCGCTGCGGGCGCTGCCGTGCGCCAGCGGCCGGCCGGTGACGGGGTCGCACACCAGTTCGAGCGTGCCCGACGCCAGCTTGCCGCTGCCGCCCTCCCACGCGACCCGCCCGTCGCCGATCCGCGCCGAGACCGGCACGCCGCCGATCGTCATCGCCCCCGCCGCGATCGTCGCGGGAACGACTTCGGCAAGCGGGCCGTGCTGCACGATCAGCCGATACTCGCCCGCCAGCGCGGTCGCGTCCGGCAGCGCATTGAAGTCGCCCGGCTGCTGGCCGGCCTCGTGCGCGTCGAGCACCAGCTTGTACGCCGCATCCGGCCCGGCCCCGGCGGGCCAGATCAGCCCCACCCAGCGCCGCGCGCCGCGCGGCGTCAGGTCGGGCTGGAGATAGCCCGAACTGGCGTTGCCCGCGCCCGCCGACCAGACGAGCACGCCCTTCTCGAACCGCGCCTGCTGGATGCGCACGCCGTTCAGGTCGACGCGCACGGTGCCGCCGCCCGGCCGGCCGAATACCGAAAGCGCCAGCTCGCGCCCCGGCGCCAGGTACAGCCCGGTCCATACGCCCAGGTCGCGGCGGAGCAGTTGCTGGAAATCGGCGGCGAGCGCATCGAAATCGGCGGGCATGGCGTTCGCGCGCAGCCAGCGTTCGGCGGCGGCGCGCGCCTCGCCCGCGGGTGCCGAACGCACCGCCGCCAGCAACGCCGCGCTCGTGCTGCCGCGGCCGATCAGCTTTTCGAACAGCCGCCGGTTCTCGGGCTCGCCGGTGCCGCGCAGCCCCTTGGCCGCAAGCTGGATCGCCCCCGCCTCGCGCCGCGCCAGCAACGCGCGCTCGCGCGGCGCCAGCCCCGGCCATTGCGCCACCGCCGCCGCCGGATCGCGGCGATATGCGTCGCGCAGCGCCGGGTCTTCGCACAGCGCGACGACGAACCGCGCGGCGGCGCTGTCGGGCTGCCACTGATAGCTCTGCGGCACGTCGAACCGCGCAAAGTCGGTGAAGGCGCGGCGCTCGCGCGGGCCATATTGGTCGATCACGCGCAGCGGGTCGGTACCCGCCTGCACGCTCTGGCCGGGCTGGAGCAACCCCAGCCGCGCGAGCATTGCCGGGTCGGCGGGCGCCGCCGCGCGCGGCGGCAGGTAAAAGGTCGAGATCCCCGTCACCCAGCTCTGTACCGCCGGATCGCGCAGCGACGCGATCGTCTGCCGGTCGATCAGCGGCTCGACGCCCGGATAACGCGACCCGACATAGTTCACGACCGGATGGTCGGGGCCGTACAGCGGCTCGAGATAGTCGAGCAGCGCCGCGAAATTGCTGTTGAGATAGCCCTGGCGCCGATACCCCAGCTCGCCGATCAGCCCCACCTGCCACAGCACCAGGTGCAGTCCCGGATCGGGGCGCCGCGCGCGGATCAGCATGTCGGTCGCCTCGTACATCTGCATGCCCGGCTGGCTGGGATCGACGCCCAGGTCGGCGCACAGCGTGTCGAGCGCGCTCACCGCGGCGCGCATCTCGGCGCGGTGCCCTTCGCGCCGCGCGATCTTCACCGCGCGATGCGTGGCGAGGACGAAGATGCCGGGATGGCCGTAAAAGATCGCGACGACATGCCGCCCGTCGCGCACCGGGTGCAGCATCGCCTCGGCCATCTGCATATAGGTGACGTAACGCCGCTTGCTGTCGTCATAGAGCGCGTACAGGTCATAGGCGTCGGGCCGCTGGTCGAGCAGCCACAGCTTCGTCGCCGGATCGGCGACACAGAAGAACACCTCGTCGGCGGCGCGGATGCGCGCCTCGTCGGCACGGGTAAAACCGATCGCCTCGATCCCCGATCCCAGGATCTCGAGCATGCCGGGCTGCGCGGGCGGCGTGATCGCGGCGGGGTCGTCGCTGATCGTCGCACCGCGCGCCGCGATCGCGCGGGCCAGGCTGCGCCAGCGGCGGCGATGCGCCTCGGCATCGGGGTACAGGTCAGGGCTGGGCTGAAGCCGGGAGACGGGCATCGTCCTTCCTTTCGGTGCGAAACGGGGGAACCGGGGCACGGACTGGGGAATGGGCGGCGCGCGCTCAGCCCTTCAGATAGGTCATCGCCACCCCGGCGCCGACCTTCACCGGCAAGGGCTTGCCGTCATAGGTCGCCGCGGCGAGCGTCTGGAACGCCAGATAAGCCTTGTCGCCGCTATTGGCGCTCATCTGCGTGACCAGCGCCTTCTGCGCGTCGGCGGGCCAGCGCCAGTTCTGCTGCTCGGTGTCGGCCTGGCTGTTCTTGGTCTGGAGCAGCGTCGACAGCGTGACCTCCAGCGTCGTCGGGTCGCCGCCGACTTCCTGCACATATTGCGAGAAGGTCGTCCACCGCGTCGCGACCGGGATCGCGCCGTTGAGCATATAGTTGATCAGCAGCCCCAGCCCCGTGGTCTGGCGCGGCTGCAGGTTCGCGATGTCCTGCTCGTCCTGCTTGCGCCATGCCTCGAGCAGCGTGCCTGCGGTCTGGAAGGCGACATAGATGGCAACGCCCTCGATCAGCGTCGGCAGCGCCTTCGCCATGATCCAGTTGCCCAGTCGTCCCAGCACCGACGCGATCGCGCCCGGCTCGACATTGACGTCGGTATCGATGTCCACATCGACGTCCACGTCGACGTCGTTGTCGGTCACGACGTCGATATCGATGTCGATGTCGACGTCCACGTCCACATCGACCACCGCGATGAAGTCGACATCGACGTCGATGTCGATGTCCACGTCGACGTCCACGTCGATATCGATGTCGACGTCCACATCGATGTCGATATCGATATCGATGTCGATGTCGATGTTGATCGGGTCGGCGTCGTCGCCCACCGCGCTGTCGGGCGCGGCGGTGTCGCCGGTGCTGTTGAGCGCGGTGCGGATCTTGCCCGCGATCGCCTGCACATTCTCCGTCAGCCATTTCAGCCCGTCGGGAACCGCGCCGAGCAGGTTGATCGCCGAATCGACCGCCATTGCGAGCTGGACGGTGAAGAACGCGCCATAGACCATGTCGTACAACACCGCGTACCAGGGGAGCTGCGGGTCCTGGTACGACTGGGCGATGAACTGTTGCCCGTCATGCGTGCCGACAAAGGCCCAGGTGATCGTGTCGGGCTTGCCCTCCCAGGCCAGGTCGCGGATCACGCCGGTCAGCATGAAACCCGCCTGCGCCGTCGCGCCCGCGCTGGTCAGTTGCGATCCGGCAAAGTCCAGCGGCACCGCCGGCCCCTGCCCGTTCGCGGGAGTGAAGCTCGCGGTGCCGTCGGCGATCGTCAGCGTCCCGATCGACTCGGTCGGCACGATGAAGCCCATCGCGCTCGCCGCCGGGGGCGAATAGCAATAATAGACGCCCGGAAAGGCATAGAGCCGGTTGGTCGCCCAATAGCCGATCGCCGAATAGAGCCCGAAATCGAGGCCCGGCGCGCCGTTCTGGTTGAAGAAGGTCGCCGCCGCCGGGATCAGCCCGGTCACCGGCGTATTCTCGACCAGCGCGGTGAAGCCAAGCGCGGTCGGGGTAAAGGGCTGGCTGACCAGGTTCTGGTAAAGCTGCCATCCGCTCTGCGCGACGCTGACGTCGGCGGGTGCGACCGTGACCGACTGGGTGCTCGGCGTCAGCGCGTCGATGACCGCCAGCTTGACCGGAAACTGGTCCGACTGGCGGGCGATCACCACGCGCGCCAGCGGCTCGTCGGTGGCGAAACTGCCCGTCGCGTTCGCGGCCACGCTGCCCAGCAACGTATAGGTGGGGATATAGGCCGACGGATCGGTCGACGGCGGGTTGGTCGGCGCCGGCGAAAAGGTCGAATAGACGTTGACGGTTTCGCCCAGGCTGCTTTGCACGGTGAACGGATAGCTGGCCATCATTCCCTCCCCTGCCCCGCGCCTTGCGGACGCGCGCCGTCGCCCCGCGAAACGGCGCTGTGCCGTCACGCGCCCGACGCCCCCCCGGGGCGCCGAAAACGATCGGTCGGTCCTGAAAACGCTAAGGAAAAGCGTTGCGATTGCTGCCGGTTATATGCGCGTCGCAGCACGCCTCAACGGCGATCGCATCCGTTCCCGAAGTCAGAATGGAGGTATCGGGCACCTGCCCGCCCGCGCCGGCGCCCGGTCGGGCACGGCACGGGCGGGCGGCGCGTCACTCGACGGTGACGGACTTGGCCAGGTTGCGCGGCTGGTCGACGTCGGTGCCCTTGGCGACCGCGACGTGATAGGCGAGCAACTGCACCGGCACCGCATAGACGAGCGGCGCGATCAGCGGGTGGACCTTGGGCATGGTGATCGTCGCCATGCACCCGTCACCCGCGGCCTGGATGCCGTCATAGTCGGAAATCAGCACCACCTTGCCGCCGCGCGCCTGCACTTCCTGCATGTTGCTCACGGTCTTGTCGAACAACGGGCCGGACGGCGCGATGACGATCACCGGCACATTGTCGTCGATCAGCGCGATCGGCCCGTGCTTCATCTCGCCCGCGGCATAGCCCTCGGCGTGGATATAGCTGATTTCCTTCAGCTTCAGCGCGCCTTCCAGCGCCAGCGGATAGTCGGTGCCGCGGCCCAGATACAGCACGTCGCGCGCGTTGGCGATCGTCTGCGCGACGCCCTGGATCGCCTCGTCATAGGCCAGCGCGGCGTTGAGCGCGGCGGGCGTCTCGCTCAGATAGCGGACGATCCGGCGCTCTTCCTCGTGCGGCATCAGCCCCTTGGCGACGGCCAGGTTGGCGGCGAGCGCGGCGAGCACCGCCAGCTGGCAGGTGAACGCCTTGGTCGACGCGACACCGATCTCCGGCCCGGCATGCGTCGGGAGCAACAGGTCGGCCTCGCGCGCCATCGAACTGGTCGGCACGTTGACCACCGCGGCGATCTTCTGCCCCTCGCTGCGCGCATGGCGCAGCGCCGCCAGCGTGTCGGCGGTCTCGCCCGACTGGCTGATGACGATCATCAGCCCGCCCGGCTCCATCACCGGCGCGCGATAACGGAACTCGGATGCGACATCCAGGTCGACCGGCACGCGCGCGAACTGCTCGAACCAGTATTTGGCGACCATCCCGGCGTAAAAGCTGGTGCCGCACGCGACGATGGTGACGCGCTTGATCGCGGTCAGGTCGAAATCGGGGATGGGCAGCGTGATCCGCTCGTCCATCCGCTGCAGGTACGAACGCAGCGTCTGTGCGACGACGATCGGCTGCTCATAGATCTCCTTCAGCATGTAATGCCGATGGTTGCCCTTCGAGATCAGTTCGCCCGTCACGCCCGAAATCGTCACCGCGCGCTCGACCGGGTTGTTCTCGCGGTCGAAGATCTCGGCGCCCTCGCGCGTGATGACGACCCAGTCGCCCTCGTCGAGATAGGCGATGCGCTGCGTCAGCGGCGCCAGCGCGAGCGCGTCCGACCCCAGATAGGTCTCGCCGTCGCCATAGCCGACGACCAGCGGCGAGCCGAGCCGCGCGCCGATCAGCAGTTCGGGATGCTGGCGGAACAGGATGGCGAGCGCGAACGCGCCCTGCAGCCGCGGCAGCACCTCGCGCACCGCGTCGGCCGGCGCCATCCCCGCCTCGACCTTCTCGCTCACCAGATGCGCGACGACCTCGGTGTCGGTCTCGCTGGTGAACTGGCGCCCGCGCGCGACCAGTTCCTCGCGCAGCGCCTTGAAGTTCTCGATGATGCCGTTGTGCACCACCGCCACCTCGCCGGTGGCATGCGGATGGGCGTTGTTGGTGGTCGGCCCGCCATGCGTCGCCCAGCGCGTGTGCGCGATGCCGGTGGTGCCGGGCAGCGGGTGCGCCGCCAGTTCCTTGCCCAGGTTGACCAGCTTGCCCGACGCGCGGCGCCGCTCGATGCGCCCGTCGACGTCGGTGGCGATGCCCGCCGAGTCATAGCCGCGATATTCCAGCCGCTTCAGCCCGTCGAACAGGCGCTCCGCCACATCTTCCTTACCGACAATTCCGACGATTCCGCACATGGGAAAAACCTCCTGGCCCCTGCCCTAGCGCGGGCGGGCGGCCGCGCCTAGGGGCCGGGCGCTGTCAACAAGCTGAACGACTCCCCCGTCCCCGCGCACAGCCCCGGCCCCACGACACCCCCGCCGCCCCAGCCCCGAACCGGAACCGGCCACTCCACCACCCGAACCGCACAAACCCCGTCGCCCCGGCCCCGAACCGGGGCCCAGCTTCCTAGGCCGCCCCGAACGGCCGCCCGGCGCCCCAACCCCGAACCCGGCCGCCCACCACCCGAACCGCACAAAAACCCGTCGCCCCGGCCCCGAGCCGGGGCCCAGCTTCCTAGCCCGCCCCGAACGGCCGCCCGACGCCCCAACCCCGAACCCGGAACCCGGCCGCCCACCACCCGAACCGCACAAAAACCCGTCGCCCCGGCCCCGAGCCGGGGCCCAGCTTCCTAGCCCGCCCCGAACGGCCGCC
>NZ_JBQXXM010000005.1:0-338972 GCF_056485145.1 Sphingomonas chlorellae | reverse complement strand
TGCAAAACAAAAACCCATTCACAACACCGCTCGGCGCGGGGTGGAGCAGCCCGGTAGCTCGTCAGGCTCATAACCTGAAGGCCGCAGGTTCAAATCCTGCCCCCGCAACCAAGCACACACACAAACCGTCTCAGATATCTCTGAGGCGGTTTTTTTATTGCCCAACCCACACGCGCCCATGGCCGGCGGCGGCACGCAACCGCGGCGCCCCCTAGGGGTTCCCCCGATTGCCGTCGCGCCCGTCCCGGGCGAAACAGGCGTCAATGGCCGGACATGCACCGGCAGCATGGCAGGAAAGGCAGTTCAGCATGACCCAGGTGGCCCCGGTTCCCGAACAGGCCGAGCTTGAGACGCATACCGGCTTTCGCTTCACCGTTCGCCCGGTCCGGCGCGACGACGAGGCGGCACTGGGCGAGTTCTTCGCACGCGTGACGCATGAGGATCTGCGCTTCCGTTTCCTCACCAGCGTCCGTGAAGTGAGCCACGACCGGCTCGCGGCGATGACGGGCGTCGATCACGACAAGACCGAGAATTTCCTGGCGTTCGACAGCGACGGCACCGTCGTCGCGACGGCGATGCTGGCGATCGACGACGCCCGCGAGAGCGGCGAGGTCGCGATCTCGATCCGCCCCGACTACAAGCTGCGCGGGATCAGCTGGTCGCTGCTCGAGCATGTCGTCGCCTATGCCGAGGCGCGCGGGCTCAAGTGGATCGAATCGATCGAGGATCGCGAGAATCGCGCCGCGATCAGCCTGGAGCGCGAGATGGGCTTCATCATCGAGCCGATCGAGGACGACCCCACGCACGTGCTGGTGCGCCGCCAGCTCCGCTGAGCGCATCGACACACCCGAATGCACGACCGCCCCGGGAAGCATGACTTCCCGGGGCGGTTTGCGTTTCGGCAGGGCGCGGTTCAGCGCGCGGCCGAATCGGTTCCCGATGCCTGGAACAGCGCCACGCTGTCGGTCAGCCGGGCGGCGCGCGCCTGGACGAGTTGCTGGGTCGCCTGCGCGTCGCTCGACTGGGCGTTGAGCAACGCGAGCGTGCCCACCGCGCCCAACTCGGCCTGACGCCGCGTGAAGCGGAGCGCCTGCGCCGCGGCATCGCGCGCCCGCGTCGCCGCGTCGAGCGCAGCGGCGTCGGCGCGCAGCGCGGCGAGCGCATCGTCGAGGTCGAGAAACGCCTGGAGCGCCGCGGCGCGATATTGCGCCTTGGCGGCGTCATAGGCCGCCTCCGCAGCCTTTTGCCGCTGGTGCAGCGCACCGGCATGGAAGAGCGGCTGCGTCAGCCCGCCGATCACCGCGAAGAACGGATTGCCCGCGCCGAACAGGTGGTCGAGCGATTGGGCCGAACCGCCGGCATTGCCGCTGAGCGTCAGGCTCGGCAGTCGTGCCGCGATCGCCTGGCCGACATCGGCCGCTGCGCTCTGGAGCTGGGCCTCGGCCGCGCGGATGTCGGGGCGACGGGCGACCAGATCGGCGGGAATACTGACCGGCAGGTCGGCCGGCAGCGTGATCGTCGCGAGCGCCGGCAGCGGGGGCAGGGGGCTGCCGGCGGGCTGGCCGATCAGCGTCAGGATCATCCCGCGCAAATGGCTGCGCGTCTGCTCGAGCGGGGGCAGCGCGGCCTCGGCGGTGGCGAGCGCCGCCTGCTGGGCGGCGACGTCGGCGGCGCCGACCTCGCCCAGCGCCTGGCGCCGCTGCAGGAGCGCCAGGATCGCGCGATTGCTGGCGATGCTCTGCGTCGCGGCCTCGATCTGGGCCTCGGCCGCGGCATGGTCGATCACCGCGACGACGAGGTTGGCGACGAGCATCGTGCGCGCCGCGTCGCGCTGGGCAGCCGCTGCCGTCGCCGCGGCGCGCGCCGAGCGGATCGCGGTGCGCCCCGCGCCGAACAGGTCGACGGGATAGCTGACGCTGAGCTGCGCGGTGTGGAGCGTGTAGTTGAGCCGGTTGTCCGCCGTCACCGGCGACAGCGAACGCGCCGTGCGGGCACGTTGCGACTGGAACCCCAGATCGACCTGCGGGCCGAAATCGCCGCGCGTCGCCGCGGCAAGCGCATCGGCCTGGCGGAGGCTCGCCTCGGCTGCGGCCAGATCGTTGTTCGCCGCGAGTGCGTGCTCGACCAGCGCATCGATCTCCGGGCTGGCGAAGCGGTGCCACCACCCGGGCGCCACGACCGCGCCGGCCTGGAGCGACTGGGCCGGGCCGCTCGCCGGCGCGATCACCGCCGATTGCGGCGCCGGCGGCATCGCGACCGCGCCGTGCGGATCGCGCGGGCCGGGGGTGCAGGCGGCGAGTGCCAGCGGCGCGCAGGCCAGTCCCAGGCGCAGGCGCCGCCCCGCGGCGCGGATCGTCATTGCTGCGGGCGCGGTCATGCGCTTGCCTCCGGCGCGAGTTCCGCGCGTGTCTGGATGGGATAATGCTGGTGGCGCGAGAAGGTGACGATCAGCACCGGCAGGATCAGCAGGATCAGCACCGGCGCCAGCGTCATCCCGCCGACGACGACAAGCGCGAGCGGCTTTTGCACCTGGCTGCCGATGCCGTTCGACATCGCGGCGGGGAGCAGCCCGATCGCGGCGGCGAGGCAGGTCATCACCACCGGGCGCAGACAGGTGCGCACCGTCGCCGCGATCGCGCTGGGTCGATCGTGCCCTTCGTCGACCTGGAGGTTGAAGGTCGTCACCATCAGGATGCCGTCCATCACTGCGATGCCGAACAGCGCGATGAAGCCGATCGCCGCCGAGATGCTGAACGGCGTCCCCGTCAGCGCGAGCGCCAGCACGCCGCCGACGACCGCGAGCGGGATCACCGAAAAGGCGAGCAGCGTGTCGACCACCGAGCGGAAATTGGCGAACAGCAGCAACAGGATCAGCCCGAGGCTGAGCGGCACGACGACCTGGAGCCGCGCGATCGCGCCGGCCAGGCTGTCGAGCTCGCCCGCCCATTCGATGTGATAGCCGGCGGGCAGCGGCACGTTGCGCGCGATCCGCGCCTTCACCGCGTCGACGGTGCTGCCCAGGTCGCGTCCGCGCACGGCGAACTTGATCGGGACATAGCGTTCCTGATGCTCGCGATAGATGAACGAGGCGCCCGAGGTCAGCCGCACCTGTGCGACTTCGGACAGCGGCACCTGGATCATTCCCGAACCGTTGGGCGCGGTAGCCCCCACGGTGATGTTGCGGATCGCCTCGAGGCTGTCGCGCTGGCCCTGGTTGAGCCGGACCATGATCGGGAAGTGCCGGTCGGTGCCCTGTTCGTAGAGGTCGCCGGTGCTCTGCCCGCCGATCGCCGCGGCGATGGTGGCGTTGATGTCGTCGGGCGACAGGCCGTAGCGGGCGGCGGCGACGCGATCGACGTCGATCCGCACCGTCGGCTCGCCCAGCGAGTTGGACACGCCCAGATCGGCAACGCCCTTCACGCCCGCCATCTGGTCCTTGATCTGTCCCGCCAGCCGCGTGATCGTGGCAAGGTCGGGGCCGAACACCTTGACCGAGTTGGCGCCCTTCACGCCGGATGCGGCTTCCTGGACATTGTCCTGGATATATTGCGAGAATTCGAGGTCGACGCCGGGGAAGCGCTTGCGCAGCCGGGCGTCGAGCTCGGCGGTCAGCTTTTCCTTGGTGACGCCCGCGGGCCATTGTGACGCGGGCTTGAGCGGCGTGTAGAATTCGGCGTTGAAGAAGCCCGAGGCATCGGTGCCGTCGTCGGGGCGGCCGTTGACCGACACGACGCGATCGACTTCGGGATAGCTGGCGATGATCTTGCGGATCTCGTTGACCACGGGCTGTGCCGATTCGAGCGAGATCGAGCCGGGCAAGGTTGCGCGGATGTAGAGATTGCCCTCCTCGAGCTGGGGCAGGAACTCGATCCCCAACGAGCGGACGGCGAGCCCCGAGGCGAGCAGCAGCAGCACCGCCACCCCCATCGTCACGACGCGATTGGCGAGCGCCCAGGCGACGACCGGCTCATAGACGCGGCGCAGCGAGCGCACGACGCGCGTCTCGACCTCGTTGAGCGCGTCGGGCAGGATCAGGGCGGACAGCACCGGCGAGACGGTGAAGGTCGCGATCAGCCCGCCGATGATGGCATAGGCATAGGTCTTGGCCATCGGACCGAAGATGTGCCCCTCCACCCCCGTCAGCGTGAACAGCGGCAGGAAGCTGACGATGATGATCGCGGCGGCGAAGAAGATGCCGCGATTGACGTCGGACGATGCGCGCAGGATCGCCGAGAAACGGCTCGCCAGCGTGAAATGCCCGCCGCGCGCCTGCACCGACTGCGAACGCTGGACGAGATAGCTGAAGATATTCTCGACCATGATGACGCTGGCATCGACCACCAAGCCGAAATCGAGCGCGCCGACCGAGAGCAGATTGGCCGATTCGCCCTGGAGCGTCAGGATCAGCACGGCAAAGGCGAGCGCGAACGGAATCGTCAGCGCGACGATCACCGCGCTGCGCAGGTTGCCGAGGAACAGCCATTGCAGCACGAAGATCAGCAGGATCCCTTCGACCAGATTGTGCATCACCGTGTGCGTGGTGACTTCGATCAGGTCCGAGCGGTCATAGATGCGTTCCAGCCGGACGCCGGGGGGCAGCACGCCGCCCTTGTTGATCGTCTCGACCTCCTGCTTGACCGCCTGGATCGCGGGCATCGACTGGGCACCGCGCTGCATCAGCACGATCCCCATCACGACGTCGTCGTCCTGGCCCTCGCCCGCGATGCCGAGCCGGGGCAGGTTGCCGATCTTCACCTCGGCCACGTCCTTGAGGAATACCGGCGTGCCGTTGTTGGCGCCGACCATGACGTTGCGGATCGCGTCGACCGACTGGATCAGCCCGACGCCGCGGACGATCGCCGCCTGCTGGCCGAAATTGACCGTCTGGCCGCCGACATTGCCGTCGCTCTTGGCGATCGCCTGAAGCACCTGCGGCACGGTGACGCCGTTGGCGACGAGCTTGGCGTTATCGACCTGGACGTCGTAGCTGCGCAGCTTGCCGCCCCACCCGACGACGTCGACGACGCCGGGCAGCCGCTTGAAGCGACGGTCGAGCACCCAGTCCTGGATCGTCTTGAGGTCCATCACCGAATAGCCGGCCGGGCCGACGAGGCGATAGCGATAGATCTCGCCGATCGGGCTGGTCGGGGAGATCTGGGGCTGCGCATTGTTGGGCAGCGTGCCGAGCTGCGAAAGCCGGCCGAGCACGAGCTGCTGCGCCTCGCGGAAGCTCAGGTCATAGGTGAACTGGATCTTGACGTCGGAAAGCCCGAACAGCGAGATCGAACGCACCGCCTTGATGTTGGGCAGGCCGGCGATCGCGATCTCGATCGGGGTGGTGACGTTGCGTTCCATCTCCTCGGCCGAGGTGCCCGAGCTTTGCGTGACGACCTCGACCATCGGCGGAACCGGGTCGGGATAGGCTTCGATGTTGAGATTGGCGAAGGCGACCGCGCCCGCCACGATCATCCCCACCAGCAGCATCACGATCAGGAGCCGCTGGCGGAGCGCGAGTTCGACGAGCTTGTTCATCCGCCGATCCCCGCCTCGTTCACGAACAGCGCGCCGCCCGTGACCACCTTTTCCTGCGGCGCCAGCCCCGAAAGGATGCGGGTATAGCCGCCCGCCGTCTCGCCGATCGTCACCGCACGGCCGACGATCGTGCCGTCGGCGCGGGCGACCCAGACGCGGGCGCTGTCGCCTTCGTGGATCACCGCTGCCGACGGCACGAAGATGCCGCGCGCCGCGTCCTCGCGCGTCCGGATGGCGAAGCTGGCCGACATCTGCGGCTTCAGCGCGCCATCGGGATTGTTCACCGTCGCGCGCACCGCCAGACGGCGCGTGACGGGATCGAGGGCGGCGGCGACATTGTCCACGACGGCGCTGAAGGAGCGACCCGAGAGGGCCGGCGTGGTGACGGTGAGGGCATCGCCCTTGTGGATCGTGGCGGCCTGGCTTTCGGGAAGCTGCGCGACCAGCCAGACATGGTTGAGATCGGCGATCGTCAGCAGCGGCTTGTCGCCGCCCGCGCCGATATACTGGCCGGGGGCGACGTCGCGCGTCGCGATCGTGCCGGCGACGGGCGCGCGGTAGATCACCGAGGCGCCGCCGGTACCGCCATGGCCCCACAGCGCCAGCTTGTTGCGCGCGGCGGCCCGCGCCGCATCGGCGGTACGCAGCGCCGACTGCGCGGCGACCAGATCGGCCTGGGCCTGGCGATAATCCTTTTCGGCGCCGCCGGCGGTGCGGAAGATCGCCTCCTGACGCTGGGCATTGGCGCGGGCGATCGCGAGTTGCGCCGTGGCGGTGCTGTGCTGCGCCTCGGCCGTCATCAGCGCGTTGCGCGCGTCGACCAGATCGGCGCTGGCGATACGAAGCAGCGGCTGGCCGCGCGTCACATGCTGGCCGGCCTCGACATAGACTTCGGCCACCTGCCCCGAATAGGGGAGGACGACGGGCGTGCTGTGGTTTTCGTCGACGGTGATCGTGCCGATCGCGTCGAGCATCGCCGCCGACCCGCCGCTGCGCACCGGCTCGATCCGGATCTGCGCGCGCTGCTCGGGCGTCGGGCGGAACACGCCCGGCGGATCGCCGCGCTCGGCCGCGGGCGGATGGGCACCCAGGCTGCGGATCGCCACCACGGCGACGCCGACCAGCGCCAGCGCGGCGGCAATCACGGCAAGGATCAGAATCTGGCGGTTACGGGGAAGGTGCGGCGCCGCCGGCAGCGGCGCGGCATTGGCTTCGTGGCTCACATCAAACCTCATCGCGCCGTTGCGGCGCACAATCGGCCGCGCCATAGCTGGGGGCGCTTACACGACGCTTACGGGGGCCATGCGCCGATGCGACTGCTGCTGGTGGAGGACGACACGGATCTGGCGGCCGCGGTGCGCGAGGCGTTGCGCCGCCGCGGCGTCGAGGCCGATGTCGCGCACGACGCCGGCGACGCGCTGCAGATGATCGAGAATGCCGGCTATGCCGCAGTGCTGCTCGACCTGGGACTGCCCGACATCGACGGCGTGACGCTGATCGAGCGGCTGCGTGCGCGACGCAACCCGATCCCGATCCTGGCGCTGACCGCGCGCAGCGCGCTTGCGGACCGCATCCGCGGGCTCAATGCCGGGGCCGACGACTATATCGTCAAGCCGTTCGAACCCGACGAACTGGTCGCGCGCGTGCAGGCGGTGCTGCGCCGCCAGTCGAACGTCGCCGAGACGATCCAGGCGATCGCCAATGTCCGTTTCAACCATGCCAATGGCGACCTGTGGGTCGATGCCGAGCCGGTGCTGCTGTCGGCCCGCGAGCGCCAGCTTGCCGAGCTGCTCGTCCGTCGCGTCGGATCGGTGGTGCCCAAGCGGCTGGCCGAGGACCAGCTTTTCGGGCTCGACGAGCCGACCGGGTCGAACGCGCTCGAGGTCTATGTCCACCGGTTGCGGCGCAAGCTGGCCGACGCCGGCGCGGCGGTCCGGATCGAAACGATCCGCGGCGTCGGCTATCTGCTCAAGGCGGCGTGACGGTGCACGGGGCGTGGCGCCGTTCGCTGATCGGGCAGATCCTGCTGGTCGAACTGGCGGCGATCGCTGTCGCGGCGCTGGTGCTGCCGTCGATCACCGTGTCGATGCTGCGCCAGACGATGCTCGTCTATCAGCGCAACTCGCTGGTCGAGCAGGCGCAGGACGTCGCGCGCGAACTCTCGCTCGGCCCCGATGCCCAGCTCCGCGTCGCGCTGACCCCCGCGCGTGCCCAGCTTTACGCCACCCCCTATGACGGGCGTGCCTTTGCCGTGATCGATCGCGACGGGCGGCTGGTGGCGCGCAGCCGCTTCGCCGCGGGCGTACCGTGGGACCAGGCGCCGCGCAGCCAGCGGGCGCGCAGCTTCCGCGCGGGCACCTTTGTCGGTGCGAGCCTTCCCGTCGTCGTGGCGGGGCGGCATTTCTGGGTGCTGGTCTCGCAGGACGAAAGCGGGCCGGGGGCGATCCTCGACGACGTCGTCGCCAGCTTCCTGTGGCGCTATCTGGCGCTGCTGGTGGTCGTGCTGCTGCTGCTGCCGCTGGTCAACAGCCTGCTGATCCACCGCGTGACGCTCGCGGTACGGCGCGTTTCGGCGCAGGCGGCGGAAATCGACGCGCAACGGCTCGACGTTCGGCTCGACGAGCGCGGCGTGCCGGCCGAAGTCGCGCCTTTGGTCGCCGCCACCAACGCGCTGGTTGCGCGACTCGCGCAGAGCTTTCGCCAGCAGGCCGAATTCATCGCCAATGTCGTCCACGAATTGCGTACCCCGCTCGCGACGCTGCGGATGCGCGCCGACGCGGTGGTCGACGCGCCGGCGCGCGCGGCGCTGACGGTTCAGGTCGAACGGATCAGCCATGTCGTTGCCCAGCTTCAGGATCTCGCCTCGCTCGACGAGCCCGACCAGGCGGCGCTGGAACCGCTCGACCTGGGCGAAGTGGCGCGCATCGTCGTCGGCGACCGCGCGCCCGCGATCTTGGCGGCGGGCGATACCGTGGCGCTGGACGCGCCGACGGCGCCGGTGCGCGTGTGCGGAAATGCGACGCTCGCCGAAATGGCGATCGGCAACCTGGTGGGCAACGCCGCCAAGCATACGCCGCCCGGCACCGCGATCCTGGTGACGGTGCGCGACGACGGCAGCGTCACCGTCGCCGATGACGGACCGGGGATTGCGGGGGCAGCGGACGAAGTGGTGCAGCGCTTCTGGCGCGCCGACCATCAGCGCAGCGACAGCGCCGGGCTTGGCCTGTCGATCGTCGCGCGGATCATGCAGGTGCACGGCGGCACGCTGGAGATCGGAACGGCCGAGACCGGCGGCGCGGCGTTCACGCTGCGCTTTCGCCCGGCAGCCGGCGACATGCGGACGCCCGCGCGCGGCTGACCCGCGGCGGGGCGGGAAGGGGGCCGGCCGCACGCATCGCGCGGGCAGGCCCCTCAGTCCTCAACCGAGCATCGTCCCCGTTTCGACGAAGCGCTGGTGCCAGCTCAGCGCCTCGCCGAGCAGCGACGGCGCGTGCTGCCCATAGCTCGACTTGCGCGCGCGCTCGTAATAGTCGCGCAGCATCGGGCGATAGGTGGGGTGCGCGCACTTCTCGATGATCAGCTCGGCGCGCTGCTTGGGGCTGAGCCCGCGCAGGTCGGCCAGCCCCTGTTCGGTGACGATCACCTGAACGTCCTGGTTGATATGGTCGACATGCGCGACCTGGGGCACGATCGCCGAGATCGCACCGCCCTTTGCCGTCGACGGCGTCAGGAACACCGAGACCGAGGCGTTGCGCGCGAAGTCGCCCGATCCGCCGATGCCGTTCTGGATGCGTGAACCCATCACATGCGTCGAGTTGATGTTGCCGTAGATGTCGGCCTCGAGCATGCCGTTCATCGCGATGCAGCCCAGCCGCCGCACGAGTTCGGGGTGGTTGCTGATCTCCTGCGGGCGCAGGATCATCTTGTCGCGGAAGGCGTGCATGTCGGCATTGAGCCGCGCCGCCGCTTCCGGGCTGAGCGAGAACGACGTCGCCGAGGCCATGCGCAGCTTGCCCGATTCGAGCAGGTCGAGCATCCCGTCCTGGATCACCTCGGTATAGGCGGTCATGTTCTCGAACGGCGCGTCGATCAGCCCGGTGAGCACCGCGTTCGCGATGTTGCCCACGCCCGACTGGAGCGGCAGCAGGCTGGCGGGCATCCGGCCCTGTTTCACCTCGTTGGCGAGGAAGTCGAGCAGGTGGCCGGCAATCGCGCGCGCGGTGTCGTCGGCGGGGGTGAAGGGCAGGTTGCGATCGGGCGAATCGGTTTCGACGATCGCGACGATCTTGTCGGGATCGCACCGGAAATAGGGCTCGCCGATGCGGTCGTCGGGGCGGACGAGCGGGATCGGCACGCGATGCGGCGGCAGCGCGGTGCCGTAATAGATGTCGTGCATCCCTTCGAGCGCGGCGTTCTGCCAGCGATTGACCTCGAGGATCACCTTCGATGCGCGGTCGATCCAGGTCTTGTTGTTCCCGACCGAAGAGGACGGGATCAGCGATCCGTCGGCGCGGATGCCCGACACTTCGACCACCGCGACGTCGAGCGGGCCCAGAAAGCCCTGCCACGCCATCGGCGCGACCTGGCTCAGGTGCATGTCGAAATATTCCATCTCGCCGCGGTTGATCTTGTCGCGGGCGATCGGATCGGAGTTGTAGGGAAGGCGGAATTCGATGCCGTCGGCCTTGGCCAGCGCGCCGTCGAGTTCGGGGCCGGTCGATGCGCCGGTCCAGACGCGGACGCGGAACGGATTGCCCGCCGCATGCTGTTCCTCGATCCGGGCGGCGAGGGCAAGCGGCACCGCCTTCGGATAGCCCGAGCCGGTAAAGCCGCTCATGCCCACGGTCGCGCCCGACTGGATATGGGCGGCCGCCTCTTCGGCGGTGGCAATGCGGCTGCGCAGGGTGGTGCAGGCAATGCGATCGGACATGGTGGTGTTGACGCTCCTCTCTTCATGGGGCGGGTCTTGGCGATCCGTCGAGCGCGCCTATGCGCTGCCGAACGCGCGCGAGACAAGCATAGTTGTGCGCCTATCCGGGGTTTCACGCGTTGTTTTTTGCGCGGACAGCGTTAGCGGGCGGCGAAAGCGAAAGTCTGGCGTGCGTCGTCCGCAAGTCGCGGATGCAGTCGACGCATGGCTTGCATTTGAAGGATGTGGCGATTGACCGAGGAGCAACTGGCCGAACAAGTCGGCCGATTCTATTCCCGCGTGCGCGAGGACGCGTTGCTCGGTCCGGTTTTCGACAGCGTGATCGACGACTGGCCCGCGCACCTGGTGAAGCTCCAGGCCTTCTGGTCGTCGGTGATGCTGTCGAGCGGCCGCTACCACGGGCGACCGATGCCGGCGCATGTCCGCCACGCCGACCGCATCCGTCCCGAAATGTTCGAACGCTGGCTGCACCTGTGGCGCGAGACCGCCGACCAGGTATTCGACCGCGACGATGCCGACGCGCTCGTCGCGAAGGCGGCGCGAATGGGGGAGAGCTTCTCGCTCGCGTTGTTCTTCCGGCTTTAGGTGCCGGGACCGGGCCTTTTCTGGCGCCGACCTGGGAAATGTCTTGCTGAAGGCGTGGCGGGGATCATGCTCATCGACGGTTCATCGCGCGGGGCCGAGGATAGGCGCGCGATTGGAGAGGAACGGATGATGGCGGGGCGATGGAAAGCGAACGGGGCATTGCTTGCCGGCGTAATCGCGCTTGCCGGGTGCATGCCGGTCGGCACCGACGATGCCTATTACGGCCCCGCCAGCGCACCGCCGCCGCCGCGCACGCCAATCGACGGCGGGGCGGAGCCGGCGCCCGACGACGCCTATGCCTATCTCGATCGCGCCGAGGCGTTGTGGGCCGCGATCGGCCAGTCGCCGCCCGACCATAGTTTCGACTTCGACGGCGGCCAGCCCTGGGCCTGGGAAACCGCCGACGGCCACTGGGTCGTCGTCGAGGACCGCGATGCGCAGATGCGCAGCTATTATTTCGCGCCCGGCGCGCGCGATCCCTTTCTGGTCGCCGAGGGCGGCAACCGTTTCGCCTTTGCCAAGGGCCGGCTGGTCTATGTCTATGACGCCGAAGGGCGCCCGGTCGATCCCGACGGTGCGGGCAGCGACGCGCTGACCCGCCGCGCCGACTGGCTGCTCGATCGCGGCCGCGCGTTGCGCGCGGTGCTGTCGCGGCGCGAATGGGAGAGCGTCGACAGTACCAGCTGGATCGACACCAGCCCGATGCTGTGGAGCAACATCGACATCTGGTTCGCCACGCGCGACATCGATCCCGGCTGGCGCCGTTATCGCGACAGCCGCGAGGCATGGCTGCTTCGCGAACAGCTCGCCGCCGAACGGCGCCGGCGTGAGGAACTGGCGCGCCGTTTCCGCGAATGGCGCGAGCACGGGTTTCAGGGACCGCCGCCCCCAGGCGTGCGCCCGCCGCGCGGCTGGCCCTGGGGCGGTCCGCGACCGGGCAAGCCGCCGGTGCCAGGCCAGCCCGGCCAGCCCGGCCCGGGTGGTCCGCCGCCCGGAACCTCGGGGCCGCAGCCGCCGAATGGGCCGCGACCGACGCCCCCGCGCGGTCCCTGGCATCCGGGTTGGCCGGCACCGGGAACCGAAGGTGCCGGCGGTCCGCCGCGCGTTCCGCCGCCGCCGTCCCCCCCTCCTGCGACCGCGGGGCCGCAGCAGCCGGACGCGACGCATCCGCGGGTGCCCCCGCGCGGGCCGTGGCGACCCGGCTGGCCCGCGCCCATTGCCGGCGCGCCGCCGCATGTCCCGCCGCCCGGCGTGCCCGGAACGCCGCCGTCCGGTGCCCCGCCGCGCCCCGCGCCGCCGACGGCCGGCGCGCCGATCCATGACGACGGGCGTCCGCTGCCCGATCGGCCGCGCCCGCGCTGGGACGGCGATCATCCGCGTCCCGACTGGACGGCCGGACGGCCCCGGCCCGAGCCGCAGGCACGGCCGACACCGCCGTTCCTGCCGCCGCCTCGTCCTGCACCCAGCCTCGAGCCGCGGCCGCAATCGGCGCCGCCGGTCGCCGCGCCGGCACCGCCGCGCCCGGCATCGGCACCGCATCCGGCACCGCGTCCGGCACCGCCGCCGCGAGTCGAGCACGGGCACGCCGTGCTCGAACGTCAGATCCGGCAACAGGACTGATCGGCGCGCGTCGCGGCGTTCAGCCGCGCGGGAAGGGCAGCAGCGCCGCCAGCGCATCGCGCGGCGGCGCGCCCGGGACGGCATGGCCGCGATCGATCAGGAAGGCGTGGCGCACCAGTTCGGCCTGTTGCTCGATGCCATAGCGTGCGAACGGCCGCCCCGGCGCGTAGCGATAGCGATAGCGACAAAAGGGATGGCGCCGCAGCGGCAGGAAAATCCCCTGCTGATGCTGCCACACATGCACCATCTCGTGGATGAACAGCCCCTGGAGCGGCAGGTCCGCCGGGGCGAAATCGTCACGGTACAGGCCGCCTTGGGGATGAAAATGGATCGTGCCGCGCGGTGCCATCACCGTGGCGCGCGGCTGGAAAAACGCCCATTTTCGCGCGGCGATCCGCACGCGCGCATAGTCGATCGACGCGCCGAACATCGTCTGCGCGAGCGCGATCTCACCCGGGGTCAGCGGTCGGTCGTTCATGGCGGACAGATGGGGTGCGGGCCGGTCGCTGTCATCGGTCCCGCATCCCGCCTCACATCACCGCCGCAGTGCGTCAGGGCGCCGGATCGGCCGCACCCACGACCTTTGCCGTCACGTCGAGCTTGCGCCCGCTCGCGAACGAGAGCGTCAGCGGCATCGTGCCGCCTGCCTTTACGGCCGGACCGAGGTCGTACAGCATCACATGCTTGCCGCCCGGCGCGAACACCAGCGTTCCGCCCGTCGGGACGCCGATGTCGCGGATTGGCTGCATCGTCATCATCGGCGCGCCATTGGCTTCGCTGCGCTTCATGCTTTCGTGCAGTTCGGCCCGCAGCGCGGCGGGCGTGGAGACCGCCACCAGCGTATCGGGACGCGGGCCGCCCCGGATCGTGAAATAGGCCGCCCCCGGGTGTCCGGCCACCGCCGGCAGCCGGACCCAGGCCTTTTCCGCCTTCAGTTCGGGCGCCTGCTGGCACCCCGCCAGCGCCACCGCCGCAACCATCGCAGTCCATGCCGTTCGCATCATTGTTTCCCTCCCATCGACGCGCCGTGCGGATGCTAGGGGTCCCCCCTTCTTGCGGCAAGCCGACACGCACCTATATCGCGTTCCAGTTCGCTGCTCCGCATTGCCTAAGTTGCAGGGGTGCGGGGGGCATATCTTTGATTTCGAACTAGGGGCCAATGAGGGACCATGGCTAAAGTTATCGGCATCGACCTGGGTACGACCAACAGCTGCGTCGCCGTGATGGAAGGCGGTACGCCCAAGGTCATCGAGAATGTGGAAGGCGCGCGCACCACGCCGTCGATCGTCGGCTTCGCCAAGGACGGCGAACGTCTGATCGGCCAGCCGGCGAAGCGCCAGGCGGTGACCAATCCGGACAACACCGTGTTCGCGGTGAAGCGCCTGATCGGCCGCCGTTTCGACGATCCGGTGACCAAGCGCGACACGGAACTGGTGCCTTACAGCATCACCCGCGGGCCCAACGGGGACGCCTGGGTCAATGCGGGCGGCCAGGACTACAGCCCCTCGCAGATTTCGGCCTTCATCCTTCAGAAGATGAAGGAAACCGCCGAGGCGTATCTGGGCGAAAGCGTCAGCCAGGCGGTCATCACCGTGCCGGCCTATTTCAACGACGCCCAGCGTCAGGCGACCAAGGACGCCGGCAAGATCGCGGGCCTCGAGGTGCTGCGCATCATCAACGAGCCGACCGCGGCGGCGCTCGCCTATGGCCTGGAAAAGCAGGACGGCAAGACGATCGCAGTCTATGACCTTGGCGGCGGCACGTTCGATATCTCGATCCTCGAGATCGGCGACGGCGTGTTCGAGGTGAAGGCGACCAACGGCGACACCTTCCTGGGCGGTGAGGATTTCGACTCCAAGCTGGTCCAGTTCCTTGCCGACGAGTTCCGCAAGGCCGAGGGCATCGACCTCACCAAGGAC
The DNA here is from genome assembly GCF_056485145.1 of Sphingomonas chlorellae. Taxonomy (NCBI): domain Bacteria; kingdom Pseudomonadati; phylum Pseudomonadota; class Alphaproteobacteria; order Sphingomonadales; family Sphingomonadaceae; genus Sphingomonas; species Sphingomonas chlorellae. The sequence goes on along the minus strand of NZ_JBQXXM010000005.1, from coordinate 324,386 downwards.
AAGCTCGCGCTGCAGCGCCTGAAGGAAGCTGCCGAAAAGGCGAAGATCGAGCTGTCGTCGGCGCAGACGACCGAGGTCAACCTGCCCTTCATCACCGCCGACCAGAACGGTCCGAAGCACCTGGTGAAGAGCATCACCCGCGCCGATCTGGAGCGGCTGGTGGACGACCTGATCCAGCGCACGCTCGAGCCGTGCCGCAAGGCGATGGCGGATGCCGGCGTCAAGGCGAGCGGCATCGACGAAGTCGTGCTCGTCGGCGGCATGACCCGCATGCCCAAGGTCCGTCAGGTCGTGAAGGACTTCTTCGGCAAGGAGCCGCACACCGGCGTCAACCCGGACGAAGTCGTCGCCATTGGTGCTGCGATCCAGGCCGGCGTGCTTCAGGGCGACGTCAAGGACGTGCTGCTGCTCGACGTGACTCCGCTGAGCCTCGGCATCGAGACGCTGGGCGGCGTGTTCACCCGCATGATCGACCGCAACACCACGATCCCGACCAAGAAGTCGCAGGTCTACTCCACCGCTGACGACAATCAGCAGGCGGTGACGATCCGCGTCTTCCAGGGCGAGCGCGAGATGGCGGCGGACAACAAGCTGCTCGGCCAGTTCGATCTGGTCGGCATCCCGCCGGCGCCGCGCGGCGTGCCGCAGATCGAAGTCACCTTCGACATCGACGCCAACGGCATCGTCAACGTGTCCGCCAAGGACAAGGGCACCGGCAAGGAGCAGCAGATTCGCATCCAGGCCTCGGGCGGTCTTTCGGACAACGACATCGACCAGATGGTCAAGGATGCCGAACGCTTCGCCGAGGAGGACAAGAAGCGTCGTGCCGCGGCCGAAGCCAAGAACAACGCCGAAAGCCTGATCCACACCACCGAGCGCCAGCTCGCCGAAAACGGCGACAAGGTCGACGTGGCGCTCAAGGCCGAGATCGAAGCTGCGATCGCCGAGGCCAAGGCGGCGGTCGAAGGCGGCGATGCCGAGGCGATGACCGCCAAGGCGCAGAACCTCGCCCAGGTCGCGATGAAGCTCGGCCAGGCGATCTATGAAAAGCAGGCCGCCGAAAATGCCTCGCCCAACGCCGGTGCCGCTGGCGCCGACAAGGGCGGCGAGGAAGTGGTCGACGCCGAATTCTCGGAAGTCGACGACAACAAGGCGTAAGGCGTGTTCACCCCTTCCGCCGCACGGGCCTTGGTCTGGGCGGGGAGGGGGCGGGCGACCGGGCCCGGCGGCGATGCTGCCGGGCACCGGCCGGTCCATACGGTGCGGCCGGCGCCGCCTTTCGGCGCGTCGGCGCGGCCTGATCGCAGCGCCCGCAAACGGGGGATGCGTCAGCGTCAACGCATCGATCGGGTTTTGGTTCGCACTCCCCCGAAGGGGAGAAGGCTTTTCAGATGACCACCGAAGTCGATTATTATGAACTGCTCGGTTGCGAGCGCACGGCGGACGAGGCGACGATCAAGTCGGCCTATCGCAAGCTCGCGATGAAGTATCACCCCGACAAGAACGGGGGATGCAAGGAAGCCGAGGCCAAGTTCAAGGCGGTCAGCGAAGCCTATGACGTGCTCAAGGATCCGCAGAAGCGCGCCGCCTATGATCGCTTCGGCCATGCCGCATTCAACGGCGGGATGGGCGGTGGCCATGCGGGCGCGGGCGCCGATTTCGGCGCGTTCAGCGACATTTTCGAAAGCGTGTTCGGCGAGTTCATGGGCGGCGGCCGCGGCCGTCCCAACCTGCGTGGCGCCGATCTGCGCTATGACATGGAAATCAGCCTCGAAGAGGCGTTCCACGGCAAGCAGACCGAGATCACCGTCGACGTCTCCGGCGCCTGCGATGATTGCAACGGCTCGGGCGCGACGCCGGGCACCAAGGCCAAGACCTGCGGCACGTGCCAGGGCCATGGCAAGGTGCGCGCGCAGCAGGGCTTTTTCATGGTCGAGCGTACCTGCCCCAGCTGCCACGGTGTCGGCCAGGTGATCGCCGATCCGTGCAAGCGTTGCCGCGGCGAGGGGCGCATCGACAAGACCAAGACGCTTCAGGTCAACATTCCCCCCGGCGTCGACGAGGGCACGCGCATCCGCCTGTCGGGCGAGGGCGAGGCCGGTGCGCGGGGCGCGCCCGCGGGCGATCTTTACATCTTCCTCCACGTTTCGGATCACGCGCTCTTCAAGCGCCAGGGCACGACGCTCTACGCCCAGGCGCCGATCAGCTTCACCACCGCGGCGCTGGGCGGCGAGATCACGCTGCCGGCGCTCGACGGGGAAAAGATCACGGTCAAGATTCCGGCGGGAACCCAGTCGGGGCGCGAGATGCGCCATCGCGGCGCGGGCATGCCCGTGCTTCAGGGGCGTGGGCGCGGCGACCTGGTCATCCGGATCGACGTCGAAATGCCGACGCGACTCACGCCGCGCCAGCGCGAACTGCTCGAGGCGTTCCGCGAGACCGAGACGGGTGAGGAGTGCCCGCAGGCGAGCGGTTTCTTCGCCAAGCTCGCTTCGCTGCTCGGCTGAGTACGCTTCCCGGCGGCATCCGCCCGGCCGACATCGCGAAAAGGCCCGCCCCGCATATTGCGGCGGCGGGCCTTTTCGTCCGGGATGCTGCGGGTGATCGGCGGTGGGCGCGCCTACCGCGGTCAGCCGCGTGCCCAGCGCTTCGCGGCGTGTTCGAAGCGGTCAAAGGCTTCGTGCGCGGCGGCCAGCGCCGATCGCAGTGCCCGCGGCGCCTGGAGCATCTCGTCGAGCTGGCGCACCAGCGCGTGCCACCGTTCGGCCGGTTGCGCCTCGGTCAGATAGGCGCGCGGGAATCCCGGCGGCAACTGGCGTGCGAGGAACTTGCCGCCCAGCCGCGAGCCCTCGAGCACATAGACATGCCCGGCGATCGCGGCATCGATGTCGGCGGTCGTGGCATCGTCGAACCGGTGATCGCCCGTCAGCGTGGGAAATCGGACGAGTTCCTCGACATTGCCGGCCAGCGGCGGCACGTCGTTGAGGTGGCTCAGGTCGGCGCGCAGCGCATCGCCGCGCCGGCGCGCATCCCAGTCGGCGAAGATTCGCGTCACGCCCGCGCGTTCGAGCGCGGTTTCGAGCGGATAGACGACTTCGGCATGCGCGCGCAGAAAACCCGCATAGTCGTCGCGGTCGGTCAGGTCGAACAGGCCGAAGGCGGCATCCACGCGCTCATGCGCCCGCCCGGTGGCGGCGCGCAGGGCTTCCCGGGTCGGGTTCACTCGAAAACGCGGTCGAAGATCGTGTCGACATGCTTGAAGTGATAGTCGAGGTCGAACTTCTCCTCGAGCGTTTCGGGGCTCAGCGCCGCCGTCACCTCGGCATCCGCCTTCAGCAGGTCGAGCAGCGACAGCGCGCCGTCCGATTCCCACACCTTCATCGCATTGCGCTGGACCAGGCGATAGGCGTCCTCGCGGCTTACCCCAGCCTGCGTCAGCGCCAGCAGCACGCGCTGCGAATGGACGAGCCCGCCCATCCGGTCGAGATTCTTCTGCATCCGCGCGGGATAGACGAGCAGCTTGTCGATCACTCCCGTCAGCCGGCCGAGCGCGAAATCGAGCGTGATCGTCGCGTCGGGGCCGATATAGCGCTCGACCGACGAATGGCTGATGTCGCGCTCGTGCCACAGCGCGACATTCTCGAGCGCGGGGGTGACATAGCCGCGGATCATGCGGGCGAGCCCGGCCAGATTCTCGGTCAGCACCGGGTTGCGCTTGTGCGGCATCGCCGACGAGCCCTTCTGCCCCGGCGAGAAATATTCCTCGGCCTCGAGCACTTCGGTGCGCTGCAGGTGGCGCACCTCGGTCGCGACGCGCTCGATCGAGCTGGCGATCACGCCCAGCGTCGCAAAGAACATCGCGTGGCGGTCGCGCGGGATCACCTGCGTCGACACCGGCTCGACCGAAAGGCCCAGCTTGGCGGCGACATGCGCCTCGACGCGCGGATCGATATTGGCAAAGGTGCCGACCGCACCCGAAATCGCGCAGGTCGCCACATCGGCGCGCGCTGCCTTCAGCCGTGCGAGGTTGCGGGCAAACTCGGCATAGGCCTCGGCCAGCTTGAGGCCGAACGTGGTCGGCTCGGCATGGATGCCGTGGCTGCGGCCGATCGTCGGCGTATATTTGTGCTCGAACGCGCGCCGGCGGATCACCGTCAGCAGGCCTTCGAGATCGGCGATCAGCAGGTCGGCGGCGCGCGCGAGCTGAACCGCCAGGCAGGTATCGAGCACGTCCGAGCTCGTCATGCCCTGATGCATGAAGCGCGCCTCGTCGCCCACCTGCTCGGCGACCCAGGTGAGGAACGCGATGACGTCGTGCTTGGTCACCGCCTCGATCGCGTCGATCGCGGGCACGTCGATCGCGGGGTTGGTCGCCCACCAGTCCCACAGCGCCTTCGCCGCCGACTTCGGCACCACGCCCAGTTCGGCGAGTGCGTCGGTCGCATGTGCCTCGATCTCGAACCAGATGCGATAGCGCGTCTCGGGCGACCAGATCGCGGTCATTTCGGCGCGCGCATAACGGGGGACCATGGCAACCTCTTTGGGCTGGCGCCGCGGCGCGGCCGCGACGGAAAAGAACGGAATTGCGCGGCCCCTAGCAGGCGATGCCGGTCCCCGCAACGTCGCGGCGCCCGCGGGTCGGCTGGAAAAGCCCCGCCCGGGACGTCGTCCGCAGGCGCGGGGTGCCGCGCGTCGCCAGCGCGATCGCGACCACGGCCACCGCGGTGCCGCCGATCAGATCGACGCCGTAATGACCGCCGATCGGCACGGCGGCGAGGAACATCGGCACGTGTACCGCCAGGTTCGGCAACCGCAGCCAGCGCAGCGGCCAGGCTGCCCATGCCATCAGGATCGCCAGCGTCGCATGATAGCTGGGGAAGGTGACGATACCCGACAGCCGGGCAAGGTCGATCGCGACCGGCCCGGCGCGGTGGAGCTGCGCGATCGCTTCGCCATAATCGCGCGCATTGTCGGGGATGGCCCCGGTGCCCAGCGCGCCGGCATAATAGGCGAAGGCGGCCTCGGCGGGCGCTAGGCTGAAGATCAGCACGGTCAATGTGCCGCCGACCGCGTGCGCAGCGGTCAGCTGGTACATGCGCTCGTGACGGCCGGTCAGCCACAGCAGCGCCAGCACCAGCGGTGGCGTGATGAAGCAAGCGAGGTAGCAGCACTGGAGCAGCGCGTGCAGCGCCGGCCGTTCGACCACCGCCCGCCGGATCGCGGGCCACGACAGGCCGATCGCGGCGTCGGCGCGGTCGAGCAGCGGATCGACAAAGGGCTGCCCGCTCCGCATGGCGATATAGCTGGCAGCGGCGGTGACAAGGCTGATCACTGCGAACAGCAGATAGGGTTCGGCAAGTGCCAGCGGTGCGCGGAGTTCGGCGGGCGGGCGGCGCCATGCCAGCAGCACCACGGCAACCGTCATGATCGCGATCGCCATTGCACAGGAATTGCGTGTCGGCACCAGCCCGAAGGCCGGCAGTGCGAGCGCCAGCAATGCGGTCCCGATCAGAATCGCGGCCCATTGCCCGCGACGGATCCCGTCGATCATCCGGCGCTCCCTCCGTATTCATCCTTAGGAGAGGCGGGTTAATCTTTGATTTCGCGAATGATTGCTCGGGCGGACCGCCGCCGATCAGATCAACCCCTGCGCGCGCAGGCTGGCATGGCCCTGCGTGCCCAGGATCAGATGATCGTGCACCGTGATGCCCAGCGGTCGCCCCGCCTCGATGATCCGGCGCGTCACCTCGATGTCGGCGCGGCTGGGGGAGGGGTCGCCCGAGGGATGGTTGTGGACCAGGATCAGCGCCGCCGATCCCAGGTCGATCGCGCGGCGGATCACCTCGCGAACGTGCACCGGCGCCTCGTCGATCGTGCCCTCGCTCATGAGCTCGTCGCGGATCAACAGGTTGCGTGCGTTGAGGTGGAGCACCCGAAAGCGCTCGATCACGTGATGCGCCATGTCGGCGCGCAGATAGTCGAGCAGCGCCTGCCAGTTGGCGAGCACCGGCCGCGCGGCCACCTTGGCGCGGAGCAGCCGCAATGCCGCGGCGTGGACCGACTTGATCGCGGCGACGCTCGTCTCCCCCATGCCTTTCACGCGCGCCATCGCCTCGGCATCGGCGGTGAGCAGCCCGGCGATCCCGCCGAATTCGTCGAGCAGCGCCTTGGCGAGCGGCTTGGTGTCCTGACGCGGGATGGCGAGCGCCAGCAGATATTCGATCAGCTCATGGTCGAGTAGCGCGTCCGGCCCGCCCTCGAACAGGCGCCGGCGCAGCCGCCCGCGATGCCCCGAATGGTCGCCCGCCTGGGCGATTCTTTCCCCCGCCATGCCGGCGACTATAACAGCGAATCGCGCGCCGTCATGCCGGCTGCGGAACGTCGCCGGGCGGCACGCGGTTTGGGGCCATGGTGTTGACTCACTCGCTAACGCTTCCTAAAGCGCCCCTGCCTTGGCGGGCTCGCCTCGAGGCGTTCGCGCTGTATCCTGCCGATCCGATCGGCCCGATGGAGAAGCGAAATGGCTGAGAAAGAGCCCGGACCGGACGCATCCGCCGAAGATGCCCGCCTCGCCGCACTCGATGCGCGGCTCGAACGGGCAAAGGCGGAGGATGCGGCGATCAGGGTCGGTACACAGGCAGGGGGCGATGCCAATTATCGCCTCGGCAACCGGGTGCTGGCCGAACTGATCGGGGGCATGGTTGGGGGTTCGTTGATCGGCTTCACGCTCGATCGGCTTCTGGGCACCTCTCCTTGGCTCCTGCTCGTGCTGCTTTCCCTCGGGATCGTGAGCGCGTTCAGGAATATCATTCGGATTTCGAACCAGCGCTCGAAGTAACCTTCGGGCGCTTTGGCTAATGAAGGCGGGCGAGCGAACGTGGCGGCTGAATCTGGCAAGATCGACCCGATGCACCAGTTCCAGATCGAATCGATCTGGAACGGCTTCAATGTTGCAGGGCACCAGATTGCCTTTACCAACTCCGCGCTGTGGATGTGCGCGACCGTGCTGGCGCTGTGGGTGTTCATGCTCGGCGGGATGAAGCGCGAGCTGGTCCCCGGGCGGTGGCAGATGATGGTGGAAACCTTCACCGGCTTCATCGACGGGCTGCTGCGCGCCAATATCGGCAAGGAAGGGCGCAAGTTCCTTCCCTATGTCTTCTCGCTCTTCATGTTCATCCTGTTCGCCAACGTGCTCGGGCTGATCCCGCTCGGCGTTGTCGGCGTGCATCCCTTCGCGGTGACGAGCCACTTCACCGTCACCGGCGTGCTTGCGATCCTCAGCTTCTCGATCGTGCTGGTCGTCGGCTTTGCGCGGCACGGGCTTCGCTTCTTCTCGCTCTTCGTCCCCAAGGGTACGCCGATCCCGGTGCTGATCCTGGTGGCGCCCATCGAGTTCATCTCGTTCATGGTGCGCCCGTTCAGCCTGGCGCTGCGACTCTTCGTCGCGATGACCGCCGGCCACATCCTGCTCGAAGTGCTGGCGAGCTTCATCGTCAGCGCGGGCAATGCCGGCGCGGGCTGGGGCGTGCTGATCGGCGTGCCGAGCTTCCTGCTGATGCTTGGCGTGTCGGCGCTCGAAATGCTGGTTGCCGGCGTGCAGGCCTATGTCTTCGCGCTGCTCACTTCGCTGTACATCAACGATGCCGTGCACCTGCACGACCATCATTGATCCCGTTTCCAACCACGAGATTTCTTTGAAGGAGTGAATTCAATGGACGCACAGGCTCTCAAGCTGCTCGGCGCCGGTCTTGCCGCCATCGGTGCGGGTCTCGCCGCGCTCGGCGTGGGCAACGTCTTCGCCGCCTTCCTCCAGGGCGCGCTGCGCAACCCGGGTGCCGCTGCCAGCCAGCAGGGCAACATGTTCATCGGCTTCGCGGCTGCCGAACTTCTCGGCCTGCTCGCGTTCGTCGTGGCGGTCCTGCTGATCTTCGTCGCCTGACCTTCCTGCCGCTGCCGCCCCCGCGCGTGATCGCCGGGGGCGGGGCGGCGAGCTGACGAGTTTTCCATGCCGCAAATCGAGCAAGTCGCCGCTACCTACGCGTCGCAGATCTTCTGGCTGTTGCTGACCTTCGGGATCGTGTTCCTGACGGTGGGTCTGTGGATCACGCCCAAGGTTGCGGCCACCATCGACGCGCGCGACGCCAGTGTCGCGGGCGACCTCGCGGCGGCCGAAGCCGCGCGCAAGGCGGCCGATGAGGCCGAAGCGCGGTGGCGCGCCCAGGACCAGGCCGCGCGCGAAGGCGTGCAGAAGCGTATTGCCGAGGCGCGTGCCGCGGGCAATGTCGCGGCCGAAAAGGCGCTGGCCGCGGCCAATGCCGAGGCCGAGGCCCGTATCGCGGCTGCCGAGGCGCGCATTGCCGAGGCACGCCAGGCCGCGACCGCGGAAATCGAAGCAGTGGCGGCCGATGCGGCCCGCGACATCGTCGCGCGCCTTTCGGGCGTCGAAGTCACGGCCGCCGAGGCCGAGCATGCAGTGAAGGCGGCGCTGAATGGCTGAGGACAATATCCAGTCGACGGTCGTGCAGGATGATGCCGAGGTGGCGTCGAACCTGCACGCGGCCGGCAAGGGCAAGGGCATGGGGCTTCCCAAGGAAGGCATCCATGCCGTGACCACCGACGCCGCCGAGCATCATGCCGAGCCGACCGTGCTCGGGCTCGACGCACCGGCGTTTGTCGCGCTCGCGATGCTGGGCTTCCTCATCGTGCTGCTGGTCAAGAAGGTTCCGGCGATCATCGGTCGCGGGCTGGACAAGCAGATCGCGGCGATCCGCGCCCGGCTCGACGAGGCCCGCGATCTGCGCAGCGAGGCCGAGGCGCTGCGCGACGAATATGCGCGCCGTCTCGCTGCGCTCGAGCAGGACGCGCAGAAGATGCTCGTCCATGCCGACGAAGAGGCGCGCGCCGTGCTCGCCAAGGCCGAGGCCGATGCGCGCGAACTCACCGTGCGTCGCGCCAAGATGGCCGAGGACAAGATCGCGGCTGCCGAACGCGCGGCGATCCAGGCGGTCCGCGCCAAGGCGGCCGAAGCGGCGACTGCCGCGGCGGGAACGCTGCTTGCCGACCGCGTCGGCCCCGACGCCGACAAGGCGATCGTCGACCGCACGATCGCCGGCATCGGTCGGCTCAACTAAGGTCTGCGTGACCGGCCTCGCGCCGGTCCGCCGCCACGCCGAACGCGCGCCGGTCCGTTGTGACCGGCGCGCGTTCTGCATTTCCGGCATCGGCGGCGTTCGGCGTGCGTCGCGGCTTCCCGATGGCGGTTGCCTCGGCTAGACCGCCGCCATGGCACGACCGCTTTCCCCGATCGGCTGGCTGCGCTTCGGCGCCGGACTGGCGCTGGTGCTCGCCGCGCTGCTCGTCGCCCACGCGCTGCACGAGGGCTGGGGCGGCGCCCGCAGCGCCGACGAGATCCGCGCCCGCGCCGACGCAGAAATGAACCGGATCGAGGCCGAGGCCGACCGCATCGCGAACGAGGCCGCGCACTGATCGGCTGGCCGCGCGAACAGTAGCCAGCGCGGCGCGGGCGCCCTAAATCGCGGGGGACGATGACCGATCCCCACGCTCCCGACCGCTTCAACGAGGAAACCGCCACCTTCGCCGTGCGCGGCGCCGATGCGCCCGACCTGGAAACCGGCGTCGCCGCGATCCGCAACGTGCTCAAGACGCTGCCGGCGCGGCCGGGTGTCTATCGCATGCACGATGCCCGGGGCGACGTACTCTATGTCGGCAAGGCGCGCGCGCTCAAGCATCGCGTCACCAACTATACCCAGCTCAGCCGTCTGTCGAAGCGGCTGCTGCGCATGGTCGCGCAGACGCGGTCGATGACGATCGTGACGACCAACAACGAGGCGGAGGCGCTGCTGCTCGAGGCGCAGCTCATCAAGCGTTACCGCCCGCCCTACAATGTGCTGCTGCGCGACGACAAAAGCTTCCCCTTCATCCTGCTGCGGCGCGACCATGACTATGCGCGCGTCCAGCTCCACCGCGGCGCCCGGCGTTTCAAGGGCGACTATTTCGGCCCCTTCGCCGGCGCGGGCCAGGTCCGCAAGACGCTCAACGCGCTGCAGAAGCTGTTCCTCCTGCGCAGCTGCACCGACAGCTTCTTCGCGACGCGCGATCGGCCGTGCCTGCTCTATCAGATCCGTCGTTGCTCCGCGCCCTGCGTCGGCCGCATCGACCAGCCCGCCTATGCCGAGCTGGTCGACGATGCGCGCGATTTCCTGCTCGGCAAATCGACCAAGGTGCAGGAAAAGCTGGGGCAACAGATGCAGGCGGCGGCCGAGGCGCTCGATTTCGAGCTTGCCGCGATCCTGCGCGACCGGCTCAAGGCGCTTACCTTCATCCAGGGCAGCCAGGCGATCAACGCGGAGGGCGTGGGCGATGCCGACATCTTCGCGCTTGCGTGCAAGGGCGGGGTGATGGGCATCCAGGCCTTCTTCATCCGCGGCGGCCAGAATTGGGGGCACCGCAGCTTCTTCCCCGCGCATACCCAGGACGTGCCCGAGGACGAGGTGCTGAGCGCGTTCCTGATGCAGTTCTACGAGGAGGTGCCGCCGCCGCGCACCGTGTTCGTCGACCGCAATCTCGAGGATCTGAAGCTGCTCGCCCAGGCGCTGGCCGAGCGGGCGGGGCGCAAGGTGGCGATCGGCGTGCCGCAGCGCGGCCCGCGCCGCCGCCTGCTCGATCAGGCGCGCCGCAACGCCGAGGAGGCGCTCGACCGTCGCCTCGCCGAAGGCACCACCCAGGCTCGCCTGCTTGCGGAGGTTGCCGAACTGTTCGGTCTCGCCGAACCGCCCGAGCGGATCGAGATCTATGACAACAGCCATATCCAGGGCACGCACGCGCTGGGGGCGATGGTCGTCGCCGGGCCGGAGGGGTTCCGCAAGAACCAGTATCGCAAGTTCAACATCCGGCGCCCTGAAACGATCGCCGGCGACGATTACGGCATGATGCGCGAAATGCTCAGCCGCCGCTTCGCCCGTGCGCAGAACGAGGATCCCGATCGCGCGCAGGGCGACTGGCCCGACCTGGTGCTGATCGACGGCGGACGCGGCCAGCTCCACGTCGCGATGGCGGTGCTCGAGGATCTGGGGATCGAGGATGTCTGCCTCGTCGGCGTGGCGAAGGGGCCGCACCACGGGCGCGAAGGGCGCGAGGTCTTCCACCTGATGGACGGCCGCGAACTGATGCTGCCGGTCAATTCGCCCGTGCTCTTCTATCTGCAGCGGTTGCGTGACGAGGCGCATCGCTTCGTCATCGGCGGCCACCGGCAAAAGCGCAGCAAGGCGATCGGCGCCAGCCCGCTCGACGAAGTGCCCGGGATCGGCCCCGCGCGCAAAAAGGCCCTGCTGCTGCATTTCGGCACCGCGCGCGCGGTGCGCAACGCCAGCCTCGACGACCTTCAGCGCGCGCCCGGGGTCAGCCGCGCGGTCGCCCAGCTCGTCTACGATCACTTCCACGCGCATTGATGCGCGGGCCGCGGCCGCAGCGGGCCGCAATTTTGGCCGGAACGCAACGGAAGTGCTTGACGCGGTGTCGGGAATCGCGCCTCCTCGCCGGCGTTTCCGGGTGGGGAGGCGTCGATGAAGTTGCGTAATGGGTCGCTGGCGCTGCTGGCGTCGTGCTGTTGGCTGGCATTCGCGCCGGGTGCCCTTGCCGGCGACAAGCCGCTCTATCAGCCCGCGCCCGACTGGGTGAAACCCGCCCCGCCATCGGCATTTGCACCGCAAGGCCCCAATCCGCCCGCCTTCCTGGTGCTCGATAGCCAGCAACGACTCAACGACGGCCAGGTCTGGCGCTATACCGAGCGCGCCAGCCGGATTGCCTCGGCCCAGGAACTGGGCATTCTCGGCACCGTCTCGATCGAGTGGCAACCCGATCAGGGCGACCTGATCGTCCACGGCGTCGACATTCTCCGCGACGGCCAGCGGATCGACGCGTTGCGTGGCGGCGCGGCGCCGTTCACCGTCCTTCGCCGTGAAACCGCGCTCGAACGGCGCGCGCTCGACGGCCGCCTCACCGCGACGCTTGCGGTCGAGGGGCTGCGTGTCGGCGACGTGCTCGACGTGCGCTATTCGGTGACGGTGCGCGACCCCGCGCTCCAGGGCAATGTCGACGCGCTGGCGCCGGTGCTCGCCCAGCCGCTGCCGCTCGGGTTCGGCCGGTCGCGGCTGCTCTGGCCCGAAGGGCAGACGATGTACTGGAAGGTCTATCCGCAGGGCGCGAAGCCGGTGGAGACGCGCGTCGGCGGCTGGCACGAACTGAGCTTCAGTTTCCCCGTCGCACGCCAGCCCGATCGTGCGCCCGCCGCACCCGGACGCTTCACCCCCCCGGCCGCGGTCGAACTCTCCAGCTTCGCCGACTGGCGCAGCCTGTCGCGCGTGATGGCGCCGCTCTACCGCACCGACGGGCTGATCGCCCCCGGGAGCCCGCTCGCGGCCGAGGTCGCGCGGATCGCGGCGGCGTCATCCGATCCGCGCCAGCGCGTCGCCGCCGCGCTCGCGCTGGTGCAGGAAAAGGTCCGCTATCTCTACAAGGGGATGGAGAACGGAAATCTCGTTCCCCAGACGCCCGCGCAGACCTGGGAAACGCGTTATGGCGACTGCAAGGCCAAGACGCTGCTGCTGCTCGCGCTGCTCCATGCGCTGGGGGTCGAGGCCGAACCGGCGCTCGCCAATCTCGACAATGGCGACCTGGTGCGCGAACGGATTCCGTCGGCATTCGCCTTCAACCATGTCTTCGTGCTCGCGCATCTTGGCGAAACGACGCTGTGGCTCGACGGCACCGGACAGGCGACCCAGCTCGCCGACCTCGACGATGTCGGTCCCTATGGCTGGGTGCTGCCCGTGCGCGCGGCCGGGGCGGAACTGCTGGCGGCGCCCAATCGCGCGCCCGCGGTGCCGCGGACGGGAACCACGCTGACGATCGACGCGCGCGGCGGCATCAACCTTCCTGCCGTGTTCGAGATGAAGCAGGTCGTGCGCGGTGCGGCGGCGGGCGCGTTGCAGACGGCGGTGACGCGGCTCGACCGCGACGGCCGCAACGCGCTGCTCCAGGCGGCGCTCCCCAATCTGGGCGTCGAATGGAAGCTCGCCGATTCGAACGTCAGCTACGACGCCGCGAATGCGTCGGCGACGATCACGCTTACCGGGGTGGTGCTGCAACGCTGGCGGCACGGCGACGATCGCTATCGCTTCGACCTGATTCCCAACCGGCCCGCGCCGCTCCCCGATCGCAGCCGGACCAGCTGGAAGGACGTGCCGATCGCCGGCGGCACGCCGATGAACACGATCAGCGACTATCGCATCCTGCTCCCCGATGCAGGCAAGGGCTTCACGCTCGAAGGCGCCGACACGGTCGATGTCACGCTCCCCGGCGGCAGCCGCGCGATCCGTTCGGCGCGAATCGAAGGCGATGCGGTGCTGTTCCGCCTCCAGGATCTGCGCAACGGGCGTGAGATCGCGCCCGCCGATTTCGCGCCGCTGCGTGCGGCGCTCGCGGGCCTCGCCAACCGCGCGCCGCGGATCAGTTCGCCGGTCGGCTATCCGCCGCCCTGGACCGGCGTGGTCGCCGCGCGCCGCGCGCATCGTTTCGACCGTGCGCTCGAATTGCTCGGCCAGCGCATCGCCGACAAACCCGATGATGCCCAGCGCTATGTCGATCGTGCGCGGTTCCTGATGCTGCTGTTCGATCGCGACAAGGCGCTCGCCGATTTCGGCAAGGCCGTCTCGCTCGCCCCTTCGAAGGAGGTCTATGTCGAGCGCGCCGGGCTCTACCGCGCGCTCGGACAGCGGGCACAGGCGGTCGCCGACCTCAAGGCGGCGCTTGAACTCGATCCGGGCGACGCCGACGTGATCGCGCGGCTGGCGGTGCTTCAGGCGACGACCGGCGCCACGGCCGATGCGCTGGCGCTGGTGCAGGACCGCATCGACCAGGGCGGGCGGGACGCGCCCCGCTATCTGATGATCAAGGCGAACGTGCTGTCGCAGAGCGGCGACGCCGCCGGCGCCATCGCTGCAGCCAATGCCGCGGTCGAACAGCGGCCGGGCACGTCGGGGCTGCTCAACGAACGCTGCTGGATCCGCGGCCTCAACGCGACCGAACTCGACCTCGCGCTCAAGGATTGCACGCGCGCGATCGAACTGGGCGAATCGGGTGCCGCCCAGGCGCTCGACAGCCGCGCGCTCGTCTATCTGCGGCTCGGCCGGCTCGACGAGGCGATGGCCGATCTCAAGGCCGCGCTCGACATGCGCCCGGGCGCCGCGGGAACGCTCTTTCTGCGCAGCCTGGTCGAGGCGCGGCGCGGCAATCGCCAGGCCGCGGCCGCCGACCTCGCCGCCGCGCGGCTGCTCGCTCCCGCGATCGACGAAGACTATGCGCGCTTCGGCCTGCGCGCCGGATGATTCCCATGGCTGCAAGGTGCCGAAGATAACGGCAAAAGAAGCGCAACGATGATCGTCGGCCTGTGCTCGACATCGCGCTTTCGATTGTAGTTGCGCGGCGCGGCGTTAGAAGATTTCCCTTCGTTGGGGGGAATCATCATGTTTGTACGCAAGTTGCTGGTCGCGGCGCTGTTGTCGAGCACGGGGGTCGCATATGCCGGCGACAAGCCGCTTTATCAGCCCTTGCCCGCCTGGGTCGTTCCGGCACCGCCGCTCGACGTGGCGCGGCTCGGCGACGGCGACCCGATGCTCCAGATCTTCGATTTCCAGCAGCGGCTCGAACCCGGCGGCACGTCGATCTACACCGAAACGGCGATGCGGATCACCACGCCGCAGATGCTCACCGAGGCCGGGACGCTGCCGTTGCAATGGGATCCGTCACATGGCGACCTCATCGTCCACAAGGTCATGATCCTGCGCGGGGCAGAGCGGATCGACCTGCTCGCCAAGGGCGCGCGCTTCACCGTCCTCCAGCGCGAACGCAAGCTCGAGCAGGCGGCGCTCGACGGCGTGCTTACCGCCACGCTCGCGCTCGAGGGGCTTCGGGTCGGCGATGTCGTCCAGTTCAGCTATTCGGTCACGCGCAAGGACGCGGTGCTCGGCCGGCAGTCCGCAACCGCGTCGCCGTTGCTGTTGGCCCCCGCCAAGGTCGCCTTCGGTCGCGCGCGCTTGCTGTGGCCGTCCTCGCTTCCCGTCCAGTGGCGCAGCTATGCCGCCGGGGCGGTCGCCGCGGCGCAGCCGGGGGCGACGGCGCCGGCGGAGCCGCGCACGCTTCCCAACGGCGACCGCGAACTCGTCATCAGTTTCCCCGTCGCCAAGCCGCCCGAACTCCCCGCGGACGCGCCGCAGCGATACAAGCCGATGGCGCTGGTCGAGGCCAGCAGCTTCGGCGACTGGTCGCTCGTCGCCGGCGTGATGGCCCCTTATTACCGTACCGAAGGTACGATCCCGCCCGACAGTCCGCTCGGGGCTGAAGTGGCACGGATCGCTGCGGCCTCGTCCGATCCGCGCACGCGCGCGGCGATGGCGCTGCGGCTGGTCCAGGATCAGGTGCGCTATCTTTTCCGTGGGATGGACAGCGGCAATTACGTTCCCCAGTCGCCTACGCAGACCTGGTCGCTGCGCTATGGCGATTGCAAGGCCAAGTCGATGCTGCTCGTCGCGATCCTCCGCGCGCTTCAGATCGAGGCAGAGCCGGCGCTGGTCAGCATGGAGGGCGGCGATCTGGTCGCATCGCGGCTGCCGTCGCCGCTCGCATTCGATCATGTGATCGTCCGTGCGGTGATCGGCGGCAAGACGCTGTGGCTCGACGGGACGCAGAGCGGAACGCGTCTCGAGGATCTCGACGATGTTCCTGCATTCCGCACCGCGTTGCCGATCCGGGCCGAGGGGGCGACGCTGATCCCGATTCCCGTCGCCGCTCTCCCGGTGCGGCCGACCCAGTCGGTGCAGGTGACGCTCGATTCGCGCGCCGGCCCCGAATATCCCGCACCGTTCGATTTCCGCGCCGATTTCTACGGCCAGATGGCGCAGATGCTCCGCAGCATCCGCAGCGAGATCGACAAGGACAAGCTCGCCGAACTGGTGAACGGCCAGATCACCGAAGTGCTCGGCGTGCACAGCGCCTATGGCTATCGCATCAGCTATGACGACGCGAGCGGCGGCGTGACGCTGAGCGCATCCGGCATCGCGTATCCCGACTGGGATTTCCAGCGCGGCCGCGAACGGATCAACCTCGACCAGACCGCAGGCAATCTTCAATTCACGCCCAACCGCGCGCGTTCGGCATGGCGCGACATTCCGGTCGCCGCCGGTGCGCTCAGCGATGTCCGCATCGCGCGTCGAATTCGCCTCCCCGCCGGGGGCAAGGGCTATACCCTCGAAGGGCAGCAACGCCTCCCGGCCGAAATCGCCGGACGGCTGATGTCGCGCAGCGTCACCGTCGCCGGCGACAGCGTGACGGTCGACGATCGCGTGTTCACCGGCGCCCGCGAGGTGCCGGCCAGCCAGATCGCCGCCGTGCGCGCGGAGGTCGCGCGCATCAAGGCCAATCCGCTCACGCTCGTCGGTGCGGCGGAGCCCGCCCGGCGCTGGATGACGGTGAAGGCCGCGCGCGCCGGCGGCGCGCTCGCTCCGATCATCGCCGGCTATGACAAGGCGATTGCCGAACAGCCCGAACAGGCGGACGGCTATGTCAGCCGTGCCTGGTTCTATCAGACCATCTACGATCGGCAGGCCGCGCTGCGCGACATCGGCAAGGCGATCGAACTGGCGCCGACCGTCGATCTCTATGCGCAGCGTGCCGAACTCCATTACACGCTCCGCGACGAGGCGGCGGCGCTCGCCGACATCAAGGCTGCGCTCGATCTCGATCCCGAAGCCCAATCACCGATCCTGCTGCTCGCCCGGATCAAGGCCGAAAAGGGCGAGGTCGATGCCGCCCGCGACCTGCTGCTCGAACGCATCGACCGCGGCGGCGATACCAAGGCGGAGTGGCAACGCGGACTTGCCGACGTGCTCGGCGATGCGGGCGACGTCGCCGGGGCGCTCGCCATCCTCGACGAGGCGATTGCGGCGGCCCCGCGCAATCCCGGGCTGTACAACTCGCGCTGCTGGTTACGCGGCACGCATGATCGCGAACTCGACCAGGCGCTGCGCGACTGCAACAGGGCGATCGAACTCAGCGAGAATTCGGGCGCGTCGCTCGACAGCCGGGCCATGGTCCATTTCCGGATGCGCCGGTTCGACGAGGCGCGCGCCGATCTCGACGCCGCGCTGCTCGCCAATACCGAACAGGCCGACAGCCTTTTCATGCGCGGCGTGATCGGGCGCCTGCAAAAGACGCCGGGGGCCGATGCCGACCTGGCGGCGGCTCGGCTGATCTCGCCGCGGATCGACGAACAGTTCGCCCGCTACGGCATCCGTCCGTGAACGCGCGCGCGGCGCGGCGGCTTTGCCATTTGTTCATGGCGGGCGGCTAGGCCGGACGGCGCTCCCGGCTGTTTCCGATTCCCGTCGCCCGACGGGGCCGGGGGAGCGGAGCCGAACGCCGAATGCCGACCAGCGTGTTCCTGACGATCGATACCGAGCTGATGTGGCGCCACCACGTCGCCGGGCTCGACGCGGCGACGGTGGCGCAGCGGTCGCTCGATCCCGCCGGGGTTGGAATCGGCTGGCAGCTCGAACGGCTCGCGGCGCACGGCCTGCGCGCCTGCTTCTTCGTCGATCCGATGCCCGCGCTCGTCTATGGCCTCGATCCGATCCGCCGCGTTGTCGAACTGATCCTCGCTGCGGGGCAAGAGGTTCAGCTTCACCTTCATCCCAACTGGGCGCGCGTGCGGCCGTGCGGCGGCGCGGGCACCTCGTTCGAACTGATCGACTATAGCCCCGACGATCAGCGCGCGTTGATCGAGGGTGCCGCCGCGCTGCTCGAAGCCGCGGGCGCGCCGTCGCCGATCGCCTTTCGTGCGGGCTCCTATTCGGCGAGCGACGCGACGCTTGCCGCGCTCGCCGCGCTCGATTTCGCCTATGATTCGAGCCATGACGGCTCGCACCACCCCTGGCCGAGCGCCATCGGACTCCCCCAGCGCCAGATCGCGCCGGTCGCGCATTGCGGACTCGTCGAGGTGCCGGTCACGCTGATCGAGGGGGCGGGCGGGGCGCTGCGCCATTTCCAGATCTGCGCGCTGTCGGTTTCGGAGATGCAGGCGGCGCTCGATCACGCCGTTGCGGCGAACCATGCCGCGGTTACGGTCGTCTCGCACAGTTTCGAGCTTGCCAATCGGGCCGGAACGCGACCAAACGCGGTTCATGTGCGAAGATTTGAATCGCTGTGCCGGATGCTGGCCCAACGGCAGGCGGTGCTCGTGACCCGTCATTTCCGCGATCGTCCCGTGCTGGCGCTGGGCCAGGACGATGCGCCGCTGCGTGCCAACTGGCTGCGCGCGGGGATGCGCCACGCCGAACAGCTCTGGTCGAACATGGTGGAAGAGCGCGCGCCATGACGCCCGATCCGCTGCACCCCGCCGATGCCGGCCGGGCCGGCGCGGCGCGGCCGGTGGCGTTGCGGTTCGAAATCGGCGCGCGCACGCTGGTCGCGGTCCAGCGCGATCTGGTGCGGATCGGGCTGTCGCTCGACGCCGCGCTCGGCACCACGCTCCCGCTGCTGCCGCCGCTCGATCGCGAGGGCCAGGGCTATGCGATCACCTCGCTCCCTGCCGCCTGGGTGGACCCCATCGTCGCCGCGTCGGGCGCGATGCTGCCCTTCGTGCGCCAGCGCTACACGCGCTACTTCATCGACCTCGGCCTCGGCTTCGACCGCTGGTTCGCCTCGCTGTCGGGCAACACCCGGCAGGGGCTGCGGCGCAAGGTCCGCCGTGTCGCCGCCGAATCGGGCGGCGAAGTCGATGTGCGCCGCTTCGCGACACCGGAGGGGATCGAGCACTTCCACGACGTCGCGCGCCGGATCGCGCTGCGGACCTATCAGGAACGGCTGCTCGGCGCGGGGCTGCCCGATTCGCCCGAGTTTCTCGCGCGGATGCGTGCCGATGCCGCCGCCGATCGCGTGCGTGCCTGGCTGCTCTACATCGCGGGCGAACCGGCGGCCTATCTCTATTGCCCGGCAGAGGGCGAGACGATGCTCTACGCCTATGTCGGCCACGACCCGGCGTTCAACGATTTCTCGCCCGGCACCGTGCTCCAGCTCGAGGCGTTGCGCGACCTGTTCGACGAGGGGCGCTTCGCCCGTTTCGATTTCACCGAGGGCGAGGGGCAGCACAAGCGCCAGCTGGCCAGCGGCGGCATTGCCTGTGTCGACCTGCTGCTGCTGCGCCCCAGCCTGGCCAACCGCGCGACGATGCTGTCGCTGGGCCTGTTCAACCGTGCGGTGGCGGCGGCGAAGCGACTGGCCCAGCGCGCGGGGCTCGCGCGGCATCTGCGCTGGCTGCGGCGCGGGCGATGACGATGCGCCGCCCCGCCATGGCCGCGCGTCCGGGGCGGGGCTAGCCGGTGGAGATCCGCGCGGACGCGATCCTGCTCGGCGTGCGGTTTCACGGCGAACATGGGGCGATCGTCCGCGCCTTCACCGCCGCGCACGGGCTGCTCGCCGGCTATGTCCGCGGCGGCCGCTCGCGCGCGCTGCGTCCCGTGCTCCAGCCGGCGAATCTCGTCCTCGGCACCTGGCGCGCGCGCACCGAGGCGCAACTGCCCGCGCTGACGGTCGAACTCGTCCACAGCCGCGCGCCGCTGTTCGGCCAGCCGCTGCCTGCCGCCGGGCTCGCCTGGGCGACGACGCTCACCGCCGCGCTCTTGCCCGAAGGGGCGCCGCATCCGCGCCTTCACGCGGCGCTCGACGGTCTGCTCGCCGCGATCGAGGCGGCGCCCGCGGCGCGCGGCTGGGCGGCGGCGATCGTGCGCTACGAACTGCTGTTGCTCTCCGAACTCGGCTTCGGCCTCGATCTCGATGCCTGCGCCGTCACCGGCGCGCGCGACGGGCTCGTCTATGTCAGCCCGCGCAGCGGCCGGGCGGTCAGCGCGGCGGGGGCGGGCGACCTTGCCCCCCGGCTGCTGCCGCTGCCGCGCTTCGTCGTCGAAGGCGGCGCCGCCGACTGGGACGCGATCCTTGCCGGCCTCCGGCTCACCGGCCACTTCCTCGAACGCGACCTGCTCGCGGGTCGCCACGATGCGATTCTTGCCGAACGGGGGCGGTTGATCGAAAGATTGTGTCGGGCGGTTGCGTAATCCGGCCGTCCGGCGCAAAGCGTGCGCCGCGTCCGCTGCTGGGGCGCGGGGTTGCGAACGAGGACGATTGATGCCGCTGATTGCAGTTCTTCCCGGGGACGGAATCGGTCCCGAAGTGACGGCCCAGGCCCGCCGCGTGCTCGAGGCGCTGGCGCTCGATCTGACGTTCGAGGAGGCTCCTGTCGGGGGCGCGGCCTATCTGCTCACCGGTCGTCCGCTGCCCGACGCCACGCTCGCGCTCGCGCGGCGTGCCGATGCCGTGCTGTTCGGCGCGATCGGCGGTCCGCAGTTCGATGCGCTCGAACGCCGGCTGCGGCCTGAGGCCGCGCTGCTCGGGCTGCGCCGCGAACTCGGCCTGTTCGCCAATATCCGCCCTGCGCGGCTGTTCCCGACGCTCGAAGCCGCCTCGCCGCTCCGTGCCGATATCGTCGCGGGGCTCGACATCGTCATCGTCCGCGAACTCACCGGCGACGTCTATTTCGGCGAAAAGGGCCGCCGCCAGACGGTCGAGGGGCTGCGCCAGGGCTATGACGTCATGTCGTATGACGAGGCCGAGGTCGAACGCATCGCCCGCGTCGCGTTCGACATGGCGCGCCAGCGCCGCCGCAAGCTGTGTTCGGTCGACAAGGCCAATGTCCTCGAAACCTCGCAGCTCTGGCGCGACGTCGTCAACGAGGTCGCGACCGACTATCCCGATGTCGCGCTGACGCACATGTATGTCGACAATGCCGCGATGCAGCTCGTCCGCCGCCCGACCGACTTCGACGTGATCGTCACCGGCAACCTGTTCGGCGACATCCTGTCGGATCAGGCCAGCATGTGCGCGGGGTCGATCGGGATGCTGCCCTCTGCCTCGCTCAGCGCGGGCAGCGGCGCGAACGGCATGTACGAGCCGATCCACGGCAGCGCGCCCGACATTGCCGGGCAGGGCAAGGCCAATCCGTGCGCCGCGATCCTGTCGGCGGCGATGCTGCTGCGCCATTCGCTCGGAAACGAGGCCGCGGCCGCGCGCGTCGAGGCGGCGGTGTCGCGCGCGATCGCCGGCGGTGCGCGCACGCCCGACCTGGGCGGCGGCCTTTCCACTTCCGCGATGGGGGATGCCGTACTACAGGCGCTTGCGTGACACCTGAACTGCTCGAGGTCGCGGTCATCATCCCGACCTTCAACGAAAAGGCCAATCTCCCCGTCCTCATCGATCGGATCGAGGCTGCGCTGGCGGGCCGCAACTGGGAAGTGATCGTCGTCGACGACAACAGCCCGGACGGCACCGCCGACGTGGCGCGCGCGATCGGGCGGGGCGATCCCCGCGTGCGGGTGATCCAGCGGATCGGGCGCCGCGGCCTGTCGACCGCGTGCATCGAGGGGATGTGCGCCACCGCTGCGCCGCTCGTGGCGGTGATCGACGGCGATCTTCAGCATGACGAACGCCTGCTCCCGCGAATGCTCGACGCGCTCCAGGCCGATGCCGGGCTCGATCTCGTCGTCGGCTCGCGCTTCGTCGAGGGCGGCGGCACCGGCGACTGGGACCATGAACGCGTCGCCAAGTCGGCGCTCGCCACCCGGCTGTCGCGCCGCGTGCTCAAGGCCGATCTGTCCGATCCGATGAGCGGCTTCTTCATGGTCCGTACCGACATCGTGCGCGCGCTGGTGCCCACGCTGTCGGGGATCGGCTTCAAGATCCTGCTCGACATCATGACCGCCTCGCCGCGTCCGCTGCGCTTCGTCGAGCTGCCCTATGTCTTCCGCGTGCGGACCGAGGGCGAGAGCAAGCTCGATTACGTCGTCGCGATGGAATATCTGATCGCGCTCTACGACCGGATGTTCGGCAACATCGTGCCGGTGCGTTTCGCGATGTTCTCGATCATCGGTGCGCTCGGCGCTGCGGTGCATTTCCTCGTGCTGCTGCTGCTGTTCGTGCCCGGCGGGGTCGATTTCTTCACCGCCACGGTCGCCGCGACGGCGGTGGCGATGACGTTCAACTTCTTCCTCAACAACGCGCTCACCTATCGCGAGCGTCGGTTGCGCGGGGTGGGGCCGCTCCTCGCCGGCTGGCTGAGCTTCTGCCTCGTCTGTTCGGTCGGGGCGATCGCGAATGTCGGCGTCGCGGCGTTCCTCCACAATGTCCAGCACGGCGACTGGCGGCTGTCGGCGCTGGCGGGGATCGCGGTCGCGGCGGTGTGGAACTATGCCCTGTCGTCGCGCTTCACCTGGGGCCGCTACTAGGCCGCGCGTGCCCGGCCGCCCATTCCGGGCAGGTGCGTTCAGCGCCAGCCCGGAAACCAGGTCCAGCGGGCAAAGGCGCCCGCATCGGGCAGCGGCGACGCCGCGAGGATCGGGTAGAAATAGACGAACAGCATCAGCGCGGCAAAGACGAACCATTCGTCCCATCCCCTGGCCCGCGCCTGTGGCCGGCGCGCAAAGGCGACCGCCAGCGCGACGCACAGGAACAGTCCCGATGCGTGGTAATAGTAATAGAATCCCAGCGACTTGGGGATGATCGCAAAGATCGCGACCGAAAACACCCATAGCAGCCCGATCGCCAGCGCCGGCCGGTCGCGCCCGCGCAGGCCCAGCATCAGGCATTCGGCCACGGCGACCAGCCCGCCCCACATCACCGCCGGGTTGCCGAGCAGCAGCACGCCGCGCTGCACCCCGGCATCGGGTTCATAGAAGAACCAGATCGGCCGCAGCATCAGCGGCCAGCTCCACCAGCTCGACTGGTAATTGTGCGGCGGCAGCCGCTGCGTCTGCAACGCGTACATCTCGCCCTGGAGCGGGATCAGCCCGCCGAGCGTCAGCGGGTCGCGCGCATAGAAAAAGGCGGGGGCAAAGCTGGCGAAATAGGCGGCGGCCGCTACCCCGCCGAGCAGGACCAGCGCCGGGATCGTCGCCAGTCCGGGCCAGTGCGGCTGGCCCGTTCCCGCCAGCACCCCGGCGATGCCGCGCCGCGCCGCCCGCGCGTCGACCATGCGGACGAGCACGAAGACCAGCCCGGCGGCCGCCAGATAGGGCAGCGCCGCCCATTTGACGCCGACCGCCAGTCCCATCAGCGCCGCGCCGCCGATCCAGCGCGCGGCGACCTTGCCCGGCGGGGCTCGCATCGCCGCGAGCAGCAGCACGATCGCCCAGACGAGCAACGCGCCCAGGAACACGTCGAGCATCCCCGTCCGTGCCTGGACGAACAGCGTCTGGTTGAGCATCGCGAGCAACCCGGCGATCACGCTCTCGCGCATCCGTCCGGTCAGCAGCCAGGCGAGCGCGAACACGCCGGCGACGCTCGCCGCGCCGGCCAGCACCGCCGCGGCCCGCCAACCCACGGGATTGTCGCCGAAAAGCGCCATTCCCGCCGCGATCATCGCCTTGCCGACCAGCGGGTGCTCGATGTTGCGCGGCCCCTCCAGCGTCAGCAGCGCGCGCGCCGCCGGGACGTAATGCACCTCGTCGAACATCAGCTTGCCCGGCCGGTCGAGATGCACCGCGAACAGCACCAGCGCGGCGAACGCCATCAGCAACGCCACCAGTCGCGGGCGGTCGTTCAGGGCTTTCAGGCGCGCGATCATGGTCCCAGCCCTAGACGATCATTTCTCGGCCGTCATGCCGGACTTGGTTGACGCGGGGGCCGCGCGGCCTGCAAAGCAGCCCGCATGAAACGGCGTACTGGACAGGACGAGCGCATCACGCGCCAGTGGAAACCCGCGACCCAGGCCGTGCGGGGCGGCACCGCACGGACCGAATTCGGTGAGACCAGCGAAGCGCTCTTCCTCACCTCGGGCTATTGCTACGACAGCGCCGAGGAAGTCGCGGCGCGTTTCGCGGGCGAGGCGGAGGGGATGACCTATTCGCGCCTCCAGAACCCCACCGTCGAAATGCTCGAAAAGCGCATCTCGCTGCTCGAGGGCGCGGAAGAGACGCGCACCATGGCCTCGGGCATGGCGGCGATGACTGCGGCGCTCATGTGCCAGCTCTCGCAGGGCGATCATCTCGTCGCCGGCCGCGCGGCGTTCGGTTCGTGCCGCTGGCTGACCGACACGCTGCTGCCCCGCTTCGGCATCCAGGCGACGATCGTCGATGCGCGCGATCCGCAGCAGTTCCGCGATGCGATCCGGCCGAACACGCGGCTGTTCTTCTTCGAAACGCCCGCCAATCCGACGATGGACGTCGTCGATCTGGCCGCGGTGTGCGACATCGCGCGCGAACACGGCATCCGCACCGTCGTCGACAATGCCTTTGCGACTCCGGCGCTCCAGCGCCCGCTCGATTTCGGTGCCGACATCGTCGCCTATTCGGCCACCAAGCTGATGGACGGGCAGGGGCGCGTGCTCGCCGGCGCCGTCGCCGGCAGCGCCGACTTCATCAACAACGAACTCCTTCCCTTTACGCGCAACACCGGCCCGACGCTCAGCCCGTTCAACGCCTGGCTGGTGCTCAAGGGGCTCGAAACGCTCGACCTGCGCGCGCGTCGCCAGAGCGAGAATGCGCTGCGCGTCGCCCGCTTCCTCGAAGGCCGCGTGCCGCAGGTGCTCTATCCGGGACTCGAGAGCCATCCGCAGCACGCGATCGCCGCGCGCCAGATGGTGATGGCGGGGCCGATCTTCTCGTTCGTCCTCGATGGCGGCCGGGCGCAGGCGCATGGCTTGCTCAACGGCCTCGAACTGGTCGACATTTCGAACAACATCGGCGATTCGCGGTCGCTGATGACGCATCCGGCCTCGACCACCCATGCCGGGGTGGCCGAGGATAAGCGGATCGAGATGGGCGTGACCGAGGGGATGCTGCGGCTCAATGTCGGGCTCGAGGATCCCGACGACGTCATCGCCGATCTCGACCAGGCATTGCGCAGGGTGAGCCTATGACGATCAAGGCGCTGTTTTCCGACGAGGCCGTGACGCAGGGCGTCGTCGTGCGCGTCTCTGCCTCGTACCTGCCCGAACAGTCCGAGCCGCAGCGCGGCCGCTGGTTCTGGGCCTATCACATCCGCATCGAGAATGCGGGCGATCGCGCCGTCCAGCTCCTCACCCGTCATTGGCAGATCACCGACGGGCGCGGCGTGCGCCACACGGTCGAGGGGGAGGGCGTCGTCGGCGAACAGCCGATGATCGCGCCCGGCACCAGCTTCGACTATGTCTCGGGCTGCCCGCTCTCGACGCCGACCGGGGCGATGGAGGGCAGCTACCACATGATCGCCGACGACGGCGTCGCGTTCGACGTCACCATCCCCCGCTTCGCGCTCGTCGCTCCGGCCGTCGCGGAATAGCCGGTGAAGCGCACGCACCTTCCCCTCAACGGGCTGCGCGTGCTCGACGCCGCCGCGCGCCACCTGTCGTTCACGCGCGCCGCCGACGAACTGGCGGTCACCCCTGCCGCGGTCGGGCAACAGATCCGCGCGCTCGAGGATACGCTCGGCGTCGTGCTGTTCCGCCGCACGACCAAGGGGCTCGAACTCACGCCCGAGGCCGAATCGGGCCTCGCCGCGCTGCGTGCCGGCTTTCTTCAGTTCGAGGAATCGGTCCGCGCGATCCAGGCGGGGCAATCGTCCAAGTCGCTGACGATCGCCGCCCCGCGCGACCTCACGACCAAGTGGCTGATGCCGCGCCTGTCCGAAATCGCGGCGGCCGACGGCGACCTGCGCTTCGTGCTCGTCGCCGCCGACGACGTCATCGACTTCACCGAGGCCAATCTCGATCTCGCGATCCGCTGGGGCGAGGGGCCCGGCGAGCATGAGGGCGAGGCGATCGAAAGCGACGGCATGGTCACGGTCGAGCGGCCGGGCGGCGGCGCCGACACGCGCATCGACTGGCCCGGCGCGCCCGACGGCGACGCGGCCGGCGCGGCGCGGCTGCGCGTCGGCGATGCCGGCCTTGCGCTCGACGCGGTGGCGCAGGGGCTGGGCCGTGCGACCGTTCCCGAACTGATCGCGCGTGCCGACATCGCGGCGGGGCGCGTGGTCGTCGTCGGCGATCCCCAGGCCTCGCGGCTCGGTTATTGGCTCGTCGCGCCGCTGCCGCAGTGGCGTCAGAAAAAGGTGCGCGCGCTCGTCGACGCGCTCGCCGCCTGATCGGCCCGATGCATCGACGGGTAACGGGGGGACGCGCATGGCCGCGCCCGATCTGAACGATCCGGTCGCCGCCGCCGCCTATCAGGCCGAGCTGTGGGGCGTCGCCGCGACGATCCGGCGCGTCGGGCTCGCCGTCGCGCTGGCCGGCGCGCTGCTCGTGCTCGCGGCGAAGCGCGGGCTGCTCGGCGTGCCGCTCTGGGCGGCGGTGATCGTGCTCGGCGCCGGGCTGATGCTGCTCATCACCGCCTTCGCGGCCCGCCGCCGCTATCACCTGCTCCGCATGGCCGAGATCGACTGAGCGCCGCGGCGCCCCCGCGACATTCTTGCTGCCATTTCAGCCGATTGTCTGGCACGATCGTGCGGCGACGACCCCTGCCGAGAACGGGGCGCGCCAAGGGGGGATGGGGAAATGGGCGGTTTCGAATTCAGCTTCTCGCTGTTCGGGCTGTTGCTCGGGCTCGCGCTGGCCGAGGGGCTCGGCGGGCTGTCAAAGGCGCTCAAGGCAAGCCACAAGGTCCGTATCGGCTGGGCGACCGCGCTGCTCGGCATCTTCGTGTCATGCGACGTCGTCACCTTCTGGATGTACGGCTGGGCGGTGAAGGATCGCGTCGTGCTCAGCTGGCCGCTGCTGTTCGGCGGCTTCGTCGTCACCGGCATCTACTATGTCTCGGCCTCGCTGGTCTTTCCCGACGATCCCGAAGCCTGGGGCGACCTCGACCGCCATTTCGATCGCAACGGTCGCAAGGTGCTGGCGGGTGCGCTGCTGTGCAACGTCGCGCTGATGGCGATGACCGCCGCGCTGATCCGCCTCCCGCCGCTCGACCTGCGCACCGCGCTGCTCACCTGGTCCTTCTTCCCGGTGACGCTGCTCGCCATCGTCGTGCGCGGGCGGCCGGTCGTGATCGGCTGCCTGATCTGGCTGATCCTGCTCTATCCGGCCTCGGCGTTCTGGCACTGATCGCGGGGCGCGCGGTGCCCGCCGTGCCGTGACGGGTTGCCTGCCGACGCCGCGATCGAATAGCAGTCGCGCATGGCGCCACCGACCAGGGTCCGTATCGTCGCCGGGCTGCTGCTCGTGCTCACCGTCGCCGCCGCGCCGATGGCGCTGGTGGGCAGCATGATGAGCGTGATGGCGTTCGACACCGGCGTCTCGCCCGGCGCGGTCGCCGTCTTCTCGGCGGGGCTGCTGCTGGCGCTGCTGCTGCTCCCCTGCTGGGGCCTGCTCCTGCTCGCGCTGTGCTTCCGCCCGCGCTGGCGGCTGGTGATCGTCGCCGCGCTGCTCGGCGCCCCGGCGCTCGCCTTCAACCTCTGGCTGCTCGCCGCCGCCTGACCTGCGGCGTCAGCGCGGCGCGGGCACCGCAAGCTCGGCCGCGCGCGACATCAGCGCCGCCATCCGCCCCTGCTGCACGTCGCGCGCGGGGTCGTTCCAGCTGCCGACGAGCACATACCAATCGCCGTTCGCCGCCTTGAGCAGCAGCGACATGTTCATCACCCCCGGTTCCGAACCGCCCTTGTACCCGACATAGGCCCATTGCGTGGCCACCGGCCGGACGATTCCCGGATTTCGCGACAGGATCGTTCGCGCGTCGGCGCCGTCGGCGCCTTCGGTCGCGCGGCGCAGCCAGTCGAGCGTGCGCGCGAGATCGCTCGCGCTCAGATACCATTCGATCCGGTCGATCATCACCGGCTTGCCGTCGCGGAACAGCATCGGGTCGATCGCGCCGATCGGCGTCGCGGCGACCGCCCCCGCCAGCAGCGCGCGCCGCCCTGCCGTGTCGGCGGCCAGATAGCGCCGGCCGAGCGCGCCGCCCTCGACACCCTTCAGCTTGAACGCCTCCAGCGTCGACAGGAACGGCCGGTTGCGTGCCGGGTCGGCGATCCCCAGCACGGGCATCATCGCCTCCACCTTCTCGCGGCCCAGCGTTCTCAGCAGGATATCGGTTGCGCTGTTGTCGCTCACCGCGATCATCTGCCCGGCAAGCTCGCGCAGCGTCACCTGCGTTCCCGCCGGTTTCTGCGCATAGGCGCCGCCCGGAAGCGGCGTGCCGTCGAGCGTCACCGCATCGTCCCATTTGCGCTCGCCCGCCTTGGTCGCGCGTACCAGTTCGGCGAGGATCACCAGCTTGAACGCCGATCCGATCGCCATTGGCTGGTCGACATTGTGGCGGATCGTCCATTCGGGGCCGTTCGCCCCCAGCCGCGCCAGTCCCAGGCTCGTCGTGCCGGGCAGCGCCCTGAACGCGTGGGCGACGGCGTCGAGCGAGGCCTCGCTCGCGTTGAGGCCGCGGAACAACAGTCCCGTCGCGGCGTGCGGCGGGGCCGGATCGACGGCGATGTCGAACGTGCCCACGGCGTCGCGAAACGCCAGCGTCACCGTCCCGCTGTTCGCCGTCACCGCCGTCAGCGCGCGCACCGTGGCTGCGGGACCGGCATCGGCCAGGATCTGCCGGGTCACCGCGTCGAACTGCGCCTTGGTCAGTTGTGCGCGGACCGCCGGGGTAAAGAAGTCCTCAAAGGCGACGCTGCCGTTGATCAGCCCGGGCAGTGCCGCCGCCTTCGCCGTCAGGGCAGGCGAAGCGACGACCGGCCCCGGGGTGGCGGCGGGCTTGGCCGCGGCGTGCGGCGGTGCGGTGCCGGGTTCGGTCTGCGCGGCGGCGGGAAGGGCGGCAACCAGGGCAAGCAACGGCAGCACGATGCGCATTTCCGGCATCCTTTCAGTCGGATGCGCCGTTTTAATGCATTAAGGCACCCCCGCCAACGGCGCGCTCCCGCGGCGCCGGCGCGCGGTCAGGCGTCGATCACCTCATCGTCCAGCCGCGCGGCATTTTCCTGGATGAAGGCGAACCGATGCGCCGGGTTGTTGCCCATCAGCCGGTCGACCAGGTCCTTCACGCCCGCGCGCTCCTCATATTCCTGCGGCAGCGTGACGCGCAGCAGGCTGCGCGTGCGCGGGTCCATCGTCGTTTCCTTGAGCTGCTGGGGGTTCATCTCGCCCAGGCCCTTGAACCGGCTGACCTCGACCTTCTTGCCCTTGAACGCCGTCGCCTCGATCTCGGCGCGGTGCGCGTCGTCGCGCGCATAGAGGCTCTTCGAACCCACCGTCAGCCGATAGAGCGGCGGCTGGGCAAGGTGCAGGTGCCCGCGCCGCACCAGTTCGGGCATCTCCTGGAAGAAGAAGGTCATCAACAGCGTCGCGATATGCGCGCCGTCGACGTCGGCGTCGGTCATGATGATGATGCGTTCGTATCGCAGATTGTCGGGAAGACAGTCCTTGCGCGTCCCGCAACCCAGCGCCTGGACCAGGTCGGCGATTTCCTGGTTCGCCAGGATCTTGGCCGAGGTCGCGCTGGCGACGTTCAGGATCTTGCCGCGGATCGGCAGGATCGCCTGAGTCTTGCGGTCGCGCGCCTGCTTGGCCGACCCGCCTGCGGAATCGCCCTCGACGATGAACAGCTCGGTTCCCTCGGGGCTGTCGGCCGCGCAATCGGTCAGCTTGCCCGGCAGGCGCAGCTTGCGGCCGCTCGTCGCCGACTTGCGCTTGACCTCGCGTTCCTGCTTGCGCCGCAGCCGCTCGTCCATCCGCTCGAGGACATAGCCGAGCAGCGCCTTGCCGCGCTCCATATTGTCGGTCAGGAAATGGTCAAAATGGTCGCGCACGGCCTTTTCGACCAGCCCCGACGCCTCGGGCGAGGTCAGCCGGTCCTTGGTCTGGCTCTGGAACTGCGGGTCGCGAATGAACACCGAAAGCATCAGCTCGCATCCGGTGATGACGTCGTCCGCGGTCAGGTCCTTGGCCTTTTTCTGGCCCACCAGCTCGCCAAAGGCACGCAGCGCGCGCGTCAGCGCGGTGCGCAGCCCCTGCTCGTGCGTGCCGCCGTCGGGGGTCGGGATCGTGTTGCAGAACCAGCTGTACGACCCGTCGCTCCACAGCGGCCACGCCACCGCCCATTCGGCGCGGCCCTGACCGTCGGGGAAATCCTGCGCGCCCGAAAAGAACTCGGCGGTCGCGCATTCGCGCTTGCCGATCTGGTCCTTCAGATAATCGGCCAGCCCGCCGGGAAAGGTGAACACCGCCTCGGCAGGCGTGTCGTCGGCGATCAGCGCCGGGTCGCAGCGCCAGCGGATCTCGACGCCCGCGAACAGGAACGCCTTCGACCGGGCGAGCGTGTAGAGCCGCTTGGGCTTGAACAGCATGTCCGGCCCGAAAATCTCGGGATCGGGGGTAAAGCACACCGACGTGCCGCGCCGGTTGGGCGCGCCGCCGACATGCTCCAGCGGCCCCAGCGTCCGCCCCTGGCTGAACCGCTGGCGATAAAGCTCGCGGTTGCGCGCGACCTCGACGACGGTATCGATCGACAGCGCGTTGACGACGCTCACACCGACGCCGTGCAGGCCGCCGCTGGTCGCATAGGCCTTGCCGCTGAACTTGCCGCCCGAATGGAGCGTCGACAGGATCACTTCCAGCGCCGACTTGTCGGGAAAGCGCGGGTGCGGGTCGACCGGGATGCCGCGGCCGTTGTCGACGATCGTCAGCCGGTTGCCGGCCTCCAGCGACACCTCGATCCGCGTGGCATGGCCCGCCACCGCCTCGTCCATCGCATTGTCGAGCACCTCGGCCGCAAGGTGGTGGAGCGCGCGCTCGTCGGTGCCGCCGATATACATGCCGGGGCGGCGGCGCACCGGCTCCAGCCCCTCGAGCACTTCGATCGAGGAGGCGTCATAGGTGTTGCCGGGGGTGGCGCCTTGGGCGTCGAACAGGTCGTCGGACATGGGATCAGCTATAGGAGCGGGGGTTTCGGCCGCGCAAGGCGGGGGATGTCCCTGCGGTGCGACGGGTCGGCGGTTGCGGGCATGCGGGGCGCGCGCGGTGCCGTGCAGCATGGCGCCTGCCTGCGGCGTCGTTGGCCCCCATCGTCCGTTCCCCCATTGCCCGTGCCGATCGGCCTAGCAGATCGGCGGCGTCAGGGAAAGAACAGATAAGGAACTCCAGCGGTCGTATCGCGGCCTGTCGCCGGGCATGAAAAAAGGGGAACGCCCGGCCCGGCAATGGGCGGGGCATCCCCCTTTTCGATCCGGTGGCCTGGGTGGCCCGGGTCGCCTGGTCGGCGGCCGCGGCTCAGCGGCCGCGGTTGCCGCCGAACGGGATCGGCGGTGCCGGGCGCCGGTCGCGCCGCGGCAACTGCGCCTGATAGGCGTGGCCGCAATGCTCGACGCAATAGGGGAAGCCGGGGTTCACCTTTTCGCCGCAGAAGTGGAAATCCGGCTCGCCCGGATGGCCCAGCGGCCACTTGCAGATCTTGTCGTTGAGGTCGAGCAGCGTCGTCTTGCCCGCGATCGCCTCGCTCGGCTTGGCCGGCACCAGCCGGCGCGGCGGGGCGGGGGGAATCGGCGCGCTCTGCTCGCCCGGGTTCTGACGCAGGAAGCCGCCGGGACCGATCGAACGCAGCACCGGCGCGTCGCGCACCGGGGCGGGCGCCGCCGTGTCGTCCGAATCATCGTCCTCGGGCTCGTCCGCGGCATGGACCGGCGGGGCGGGGGGCGGCGCCGACGGGCGCGGCGCCGGCTCGGCCGCACGCGGCGCGGGGGCGGCCGGGGCGGGCGGTGCCGGTTCGGCGGCGCGCGGGGCGGGGGCGGCGGGCTTGGCCGGCGCGGGTGCCGCCGGGGCGGCGGCTGCGGCCTTGGCCTCGCTGGCCTTCACCGGCGACGGACGCGACGCGAGGCCCAGGCGATGCGCCTTGCCGATCACGGCATTGCGCGAGACCCCGCCCAGCTCCTCGGCGATCTGGGTCGCGGTCATCCCGCTATCCCACATCTTCTTCAGCGTCTCGATGCGCTCTTCGGTCCAGCTCATGGTCTTCCTTGTTCAATCGAGTCGGCGCTTGCGGGCGGCGGCGGCAGCGATTACGCGAACGCGCCATGACCAGCCAGCCCCAAACCGGCCACAGCCAGCCCCCGATGCCCTTTGCGGAACCGGGCGTTCCGGTGATCCGAAGCGTCAACTGGGGAGGCCTGCGAAGCCTCTATGTGAAGGAGGTGCGCCGTTTCTTCAAGGTGCAGCTCCAGACGATCTGGGCGCCGGCGGTCACGACGCTGCTCTATCTGGTCATTTTTACCGTCGCGATGGGCGGTGCGGGGCGCACCGTCCAGCTCGACGGGCGCGCCGTGCCCTTCGCCGACTTCATCGCGCCGGGCCTGATCGTGATGGGGATGCTCCAGAACGCATTCGCCAATTCCAGCTTCTCGCTGCTGGTGGGCAAGATCCAGGGGACGATCGTCGACTATCTGATGCCGCCGCTGTCGACGGGTGAGCTGCTCGCGGGGCTGTGCGGCGGCGCCGTCACCCGCGCCTTCTGCGTCGGCGCGACGGTATGGGGGGCGATGCTGCTCTGGCCGGGCGTGCATGTCACGCCCCAGCATTTCTGGGCGGTGCTGTGGTTCGGCTTCCTCGGCGCGCTGTTGTTGTCGCTGCTCGGCGTGATGACGTCGATCTGGGCGGAAAAGTTCGATCATGCCGCCGCGGTCACCAACTTCGTCGTCGCGCCGTTGTCGCTGCTGTCGGGCACCTTCTATTCGGTCGATCATCTGTCGCCGCTGTTCCGCGCGATCAGCCATCTCAACCCGTTCTTCTACATCATCTCGGGCTTCCGCTACGGCTTCATCGGCGTTGCCGATTCGTCGATCGCGCTCGGCACGGGGGTGATCCTGGCGCTCAACCTCGTCCTCGGCA
Organism: Sphingomonas chlorellae; assembly: GCF_056485145.1. Classification (NCBI taxonomy): domain Bacteria; kingdom Pseudomonadati; phylum Pseudomonadota; class Alphaproteobacteria; order Sphingomonadales; family Sphingomonadaceae; genus Sphingomonas; species Sphingomonas chlorellae. Next base: position 291,424 of record NZ_JBQXXM010000005.1, on the reverse strand, counting down.
TCGCCTGCTACACGCTGCTCGCGCGCGGCTGGAAGACGCGGAGCTGATGCCGCCCGCGCTTCCCGCAAAGCGATATTGACGCAGGGGCCGCCGCGCCCCTAAACATCGCCACGGGCGGCCGGCATCGGTCGCCCTTTTGCGTTTCTGGAGTTGATCCACCCTTTCGCTTCACAATCAGGAGGTAGTTTCGATGGCCATCACCCCGCTCATGCCCGTCTATCCGCGGTGCGGCGTGCGGCCGGTGCGAGGCGAGGGCTGCTATCTCTTTGGCGAACGAGGGGAAAAATATCTCGATTTCGCTGCGGGCATCGCCGTCAACGCGCTCGGCCACGGCCACCCGCACCTGGTCAAGGCGATCGCCGACCAGGCCGCGACGCTGATGCACGTCTCCAACCTCTACGGCTCGCCGCAGGGTGAGGCGCTGGCGCAGCGCATCATCGACAATTGCTTTGCCGACACGCTGTTCTTCACCAATTCGGGCACCGAGGCGATCGAGTGCGCGATCAAGACCGCGCGCCGCTATCACTATGCCAACGGCAACCCCCGGCGGCACAAGCTCATCACCTTCCACAACGCGTTCCACGGGCGCACGATGGGCGCGATCTCGGCGACCAACCAGCCCAAGATGCGCGAAGGTTTCGAGCCGTTGGTGCCCGGTTTCGCCTATGCCCCGTTCAACGATCTCGACGCCGCGCTCGCGCTGATCGACGACGAGACCGCGGGCTTCATGGTCGAAACGGTCCAGGGCGAAGGCGGCCTCCAGGCGGCGCGTCCCGAGTTCATCCAGGGGCTCCGCAAGGCCGCGGACGAACACGGTCTGCTGCTCATCCTCGACGAGGTCCAGTGCGGCTACGGCCGGACGGGCACCTTCTTCGCCTATGAGCAATATGGCGTCACGCCCGACATCCTCACCTCGGCCAAGGGCATCGGCGGCGGCTTCCCGCTCGGCGCGTGCCTCGCCACCGAGGAAGCGGCCAAGGGCATGGTGTTCGGCACGCACGGCTCCACCTATGGCGGCAACCCGCTCGCGATGGCGGCGGGCCAGGCGGTGCTCGACGTGATGCTCGAACCGGGCTTCTTCGCTCATGTGAAGGCGATGGGCGAGCGGCTCCGCGCCGGGCTCGAACAGCTCATCCCCAATTACGACCATGTGTTCGAGGAGATTCGCGGCCTCGGGCTGATGCTCGGCATCAAGCTCAAGCCCGCGGTCGAGGCGCGCGGCTTCGTCGCGCACCTGCGCGATCACCATGGCCTGCTCACCGTGGCGGCGGGCGACAATGTCATCCGCGTGCTGCCGCCGCTGGTGATCGACGAAAGCCACATCGCCGAGGCGCTCGACAAGCTGGGCGCCGGCGCGCGCAGCCTGGCTGCCGCCTGAGACTGACCTGATCCTCCCCGGGTCGGGGAGGGGGACCATGCGCAGCATGGTGGAGGGGGGCTCTCCGCAAAGGGCGTCGCTGGTGGAGATTTCCGCCCACCCCGACGCTCCGCGCCGCAGTCCCCCTCCCCGTGCCGGGGAGGATGTTATGACCCGCCACTTTATCGACCTTTCCGATGCCGGCTCGCACGCGATCGCGGCGATGCTCAACGACGCGATGGCGCGCAAGGCCGCCCGCGCCGGCTGGCCCAAGGGCAAGCCCGACGCCGACGCCCCGCTCGCCGGGCACGTGCTGGCGATGATCTTCGAAAAGAACAGCACGCGTACCCGCGTCTCGTTCGACATGGCGATCCGCCAGCTCGGCGGCACCAGCATCGTGATGGACGCGGGCTCGATGCAGCTCGGCCGCGGCGAGAGCATCGCCGATACCGCGCGCGTGCTCTCGGGCTATGTCGACGCGATCATGATCCGCACCGACGATCACCAGAAGGTGCTCGACATGGCGAAATACGCCTCCGTGCCGGTCATCAACGGCCTCACCGACGCCTCGCACCCGTGCCAGATCATGGCCGACCTGCTCACCATCCTCGAAAACGGCAAGGCGCTGCCGGGGCTCAAGGTCGCGTGGCTCGGCGACGGCAACAACGTGCTCGCCTCGATCATGGAGGCCGGCGGGTTGATGGGCTTCGACGTCGTCGCCGCCTGCCCGCAGGGCTATCAGCCGAGCGACGCCGATCTGGCCCGTGGGCGTGGCCGTGCCCGCGTCGTCGGCACCGCGCGCGAGGCGGTCGAGGGCGCCGACATCGTCGTCACCGATACCTGGATCTCGATGGGCCAGGCGCATGCCGAGACCAAGCTCAAGGCGATGATGCCCTTCCAGGTCGACGAGGCGCTGATGGCCGCCGCCAAGCCCGACGCCCGCTTCCTCCACTGCCTGCCCGCGCATCGCGGCGAGGAAGTGACCGATGCGGTGATCGACGGCCCGCAGTCGCTGATCTGGCCCGAGGCGGAAAACCGCCTCCACGCGCAGAAGTCGGTCCTGCGCTGGTGCTTCGGCCAGCTCTGACCGATCGGTCACGCGTCCTGCACCGTCGTGTGGAACGGCCCGGCGGCCGGCGCTCAGGCGCCCGTGCCGCCGCCCGGTGCCGCGACCGTCATCGCGGCAAGCGGCAGCGCGCCCACCGCCTGATCGACGCTGCCCAGCGCCGATTCGGCCGAACGCATGTCGTGCTCGTCGCGCCCGCGCGGGTCGCGGCGGCGCAGCGCGGCCTTGAGCTCGCGGGCGAGCGTGCTCGCCTCGCGCTTGAATTCGGCATCGGGATCTTCGCGAAGCTTCAGCGTCGGCGTCTGCGCGCCCTTGGTCTCCGCCCGATCCGCGTCGGCGTCGCCGGTCTTGCCTGCCTCGGGCGCGGCGGCACCCGGCGCGCTCGCCTCGGCCTGCGCCGCCTCGCCCCCGGCCTGCGCCGCCTCGTTTCCGGGCTGGGCGGCGCCCGGCTGGGCGTTCGCCTGCGGGGCGGTATTCGCGCCGATATCGCTGCCGCCGGCGGCCCCCAGCGCGTCCGCGCCGCCGCCCGCATCGACATAGCTTTTCACCGCCGCCGCCAGCTCGCGCGCCATCTGCGCCGCGATCCGGGCCAGCTTCTTGGGGTCGCTGGCATAGATCATCTTCAGCGCCTGCAGCCGCGCCTTCAGTTCCTTGACCTTCTCGGCCGCGCGCGCCTTCTCCGCCTCGCGATTGTCGCGCGGCATCGCCTTCAGCGCGGCGACCGCATCCTTCGCCGCCTGCAGCTTGCGCGCCTCGCGGTCGGACTTGGCGGGCGCGTCGGCGCCGCCGGTCGTGCCGGTCGCCGCCGCGGTTGCCGGTGACGCCGCCGCGCCGCCCTGGCGCGGGGTCAGCGACGAAAGCGATGCCAGTGAAAAGCCGGGGATCTTCATAATCTCCATTATAGAATGGCTTATCGTCGCCGTTTCGGTTCCGTCGCGAACCGCCTGCGCATCTCGGGCGTCCCCGGCGGGCGCCGCGTCCGGCGCGCGCTTCCGCCGCCCGACGCAGCACGACATGGCGCTGCCGTTCTTCTTGCCTACCTGGCCAAAGTTCGCTATCTGTTCTTTGGATGATCCGGAGGCTTGCCGCCATGCGTGCCAGTGTCGTCGAGATTTTCGTCTTCGTCGCCGCGACCCTGGGGCTGTTCGACATTGCCCGCTTCGTCGAAACGGGCGAGCCGATCGACGCCATCCTCGCCGCGATCTGGCTACCCGTCGCGGCCTATGCCGCCTATCGCGGCTGGCGCGCCCACACCCGCACCCGCTGATCCCCGCGCGCCTCGACCGCGGCCCGGCCCCTTGCCGTCACCCCGCTCCCCGTCACCGCGCAGGTCCGCCATCGCCGCCCCGACCTCCTTCTTAGCGCCGGCCTCCCATCGTCGCCCACGTCCGCCATCGCCGCTCCGCCCCCCTCGTCGCCCATGTTCGCCCTCGTCGCCCATGTCCGCCATCGTCGCCCCGGCCCCCTCATCGTCGCCCCGGCCTTGAGCCGGGGCCCAGCCTGCGCTCCGCCCGCCGCGCCCCCGATCCCCGCCGTCACGCGATAGACACCCTAAACTTCCTAAACTTCGCCCCCGCACGCCCCGCATTGTTTCCTGCCGTCGAAACCCTATCTACCCGTCCGAACCCAAAAGCTGCGTTCGCCCGGACGTGTGGAGTCGCCCGACTTCCCGCTGCGCCGGACGAATGCCGGAGAGCATTCAGTGACCCATCCCGTTCCCGCCGCCGATCTCGATCGCGTGATCGGTTTCACCATTCCCGGACGCAATGCGCGCGGCCGTGTCGCGCGGCTGGGGCCGGTGCTCGATGAGATCCTCTCGGCCCATGCCTATCCGCCGGTGATCGAACGGCTGCTGGCCGAGGCGCTGACGCTCACCGCGCTGCTCGGCGCCACGCTCAAGGATGCCGAGGGGCAGATGACGCTTCAGGCCCAGACGCAGCGCGGCATCATCAGCCTGATGGTCTGTGACTATCAGGGCGGCAGCCTGCGCGGCTATGTCCAGTTCGACGCGACGCGGCTGGCGCAGCTCGGCAAGAACCCGACGATCGGCAAGCTGTTCAACCAGGGCTATCTTGCCGTCACCTTCGACCAGGCGCTCACCAAGGAACGCTATCAGGGGATCGTCCCGCTCGACGGCGCGACGCTCGCCGAGGCGGCGGAGAAATATTTCCTCCAGTCCGAACAGATCCCCAGCATCGTGCGGCTCGGCGTCCGCCGCGATTCGGAAGGGCGGCTGATCGCCGGCGGGCTGTTCCTCCAGCATCTGCCGGAGGGCGAGGTTGGGCGCGAGCGGCTGCACGTCCGTCACGACCACCCCGAATGGGAGCATGTGGCCGCGCTCGGCGGCACGATGGCGGCCGACGAATTGTGCGACGCGGCGATCCCGCTCGAAAATCTCGTCTGGCGGCTGTTCAACGAAGAGCCCGAGGTGCGCGTGCTCGCCGGTGCTGCGCTCTCGCGCGGTTGCCGGTGCAGCGCCGACTATATCACCCAGGTTCTCGCCAAGTTCCCGGCCGAGGAGCGTGCTGCCATGGCCGATGCCGACGGCACGATCAGTGTCGATTGCGCCTTCTGTTCTAAAAAGTTCCCGATCGCGCTCGACGAGTTCGTTCCGCCCGCGTTGTAATCCCGCCGCGCGATTTCCATATATTTGCCGCGTTCGCCCGCGATCCGTCGTTCTGGCGGCGGATCGGGCCGCGGGGGGAGTTTTCGGACGAATGAAGCGAAGCGTTCTGGTGGCCCCGCTGGTCGTGGGCATGATCGGTCTTGCGGCGGGCGGTGCGGCGGCACAGCGCGGCGGCGGCGCGGGCGTTCGCCCGGTCGCCGGTCCTGCGCCCGCCCAGTTGCTCGGACAGATCGAAAAGGGGCTGTGGGAGCTCAAGTCGCGCGACGGCGGCACGCGCCGTCTGTGCGTCGCCGACGCTGCGGCGCTCATCCAGCTCTATCATCCGCGCCAGCGCTGCGACCATCAGCCGATGGACAGCAACAGCCGTTCGGTGACGATGCGCTATACCTGCGCCGGCCACGGCCAGGGGCGCACGACGATCCAGCTCGATACGCCGCGCTCGCTCTCGCTCGACACGCAGGGCGTGGCCGACGGCATGCCTTTTTCCGAACAGTTCGACGCGCGCCGGATCGGCGCCTGCAACTGACCGGCGGGCCATCGTCCGCCGTTACGGCGCGCGGCTTTGATTCCGGCGGCAAACGGGTCTAGCGGGGTGCGGATGAGTGATAGCTTCGCAGTTGCGCTGATTTCGGGCGGCCTCGATTCGATGGTCTCGGCCGCGCGCGCGCGTGAGGACGGCCACCGCCTGCTCGCGCTTTCGATCGACTACAACCAGCGGCACCAGGTCGAATTGTCGGCCGCGCGCCGGATCGCGGCGATGCTCGGGGCTGAGCGCCACGTCGTCCTGCCGCTCGATCTGCGCGCGTTCGGCGGTTCGGCGCTCACCGCCGATATCGACGTGCCCAAGGACGGGGTGGGCGACGACATTCCCGTCACCTATGTCCCCGCCCGCAACACGATCTTCCTCAGCCTTGCGCTGGGCTGGGCCGAGGCGTCGGGCGCGCGCGACCTCTATATCGGCGTCAACGCGCTCGATTATTCGGGCTATCCCGATTGCCGGCCCGAGTTCATCGCCGAGTTCGAAAAGCTCGCCGAGGTGGCGACCAAGGCCGGGGTGGAGGGCAAGCCCTTCCGCATCCGTGCGCCGCTTCAGGACATGAGCAAGGCCGATATCGTCCGTGAGGCGGCGCGGCTGGGGCTCGACGCGGGGCTCAGCTGGTCGTGCTACGACCCGACGCCCGACGGCAAGCATTGCGGGCTGTGCGACAGTTGTCGCCTGCGCGCCAAGGGTTTCGAAGAGGCGGGGCTGCCCGACCCGACGGTCTACGCCACGCGGCCATGAGCTACGCCGTCAAGGAACTGTTCCTCACGCTCCAGGGCGAGGGGGTCAATGCCGGTGCGCGTGCGGTGTTCGTGCGTTTTGCCGGCTGCAACCTCTGGTCGGGGCGTGAGGTCGACCGGGCGAGCGCGATCTGTCGCTTCTGCGACACCGATTTCGTCGGCACCGATGGCGCCGGCGGCGCGCGTTTCGCCGATGCCGAGGAACTTGCCGCGGCGGCCGAGGCGGCGTGGGGTAAGGACCGCGAGGCGCGCTTCGTCGTGCTGACCGGCGGCGAACCGATGCTCCAGGTCGACGATGCGCTTGTCGACGCGCTCCATGCGCGCGGCTTCCGCATCGCGATCGAAAGCAACGGCACGCTTCCCGCGCATCCCGGCCTCGACTGGGTGTGCATCAGCCCCAAGGCGGGGAGCAGCATCGTCCAGCGCTCGGGCGACGAGCTCAAGCTCGTCTGGCCGCAGGCGGGGATCGATCCCGAAGTGCTCGAAGGGTGGGATTTCGGCGCGTTCCTCGTCCAGCCGATGGACGATGCGACCGCGGCGCAGGCCAATGTCCAGGCGGCGATCGCCCTGGCGATGGCGCGTCCGCGCTGGCGTCTGTCGCTTCAGACGCACAAGCTGCTGGGGCTGCGCTGATCCCCGCCGCCCGGCGCGCACTGCGGCGCCGGGCAGGGGGCTGGGCGGGTGTCAGCCGCGGTCCACCGGGCCGCACTTGCGCGTCTGGTAGACGTCGCGCTTCCAGCACTTGCTGTCGCCGAACGCCGGGATCTGGCTGTGCGCGGGCAGGGCGACGACGCGCGAGGCGCGGAACTGCTCGCCCCAGCCGGCCAGGCTCGACCGCAGTTCGCGCAGCCGTGCCTTGGCCAGTTCGCCCAGGCTCCCCGGCCGGGCAAAGCGCGCGTCATGGCTGATGTCGCCCGCCGTCCGGCAGAACGAAAGCTGCCCCGACACGGTCGAATAGCTCGAATAGACCCGCGTCCCGAACCGGTCGAGCTCGTCGCTGCTCGCCTTCTTGGTCTTGTGGATCCGGGCGAAATAGCGGCCCAGCGTGCTGTACGACTCGTCCAGCTCGCCGTGATGGTCCTTCAGGATCGCGTTGTAGTTGTCGCGCGTCATCAGCGTCGGCTCGAAGTCGCACTGCAACGCGGCGACGTTGAGCGCGGCGCGCAGGTTCCAGACCATCGCCGCGCGCAGCTCGGCGGCGGTCGCGCCGGGGAGCGCCGGGCCAAGCACCCCGGGCTCGGTGCCCGTGATGGGCTCGCCGCGCAGGTCGGGCGCCTTCAGGAAGAACTGGGCCGAAGCCGGTGCGGCCGCGAACAGGCCGGCAGCACAGGCCATGGTGGATAGGATACGCCGAACGAGCATCTGCCTCATCTTTCCTGGTTTCCGGATTGGTTACGGAATTTCGACTCCGCGCCCAAGCCATTTTTTACCCGGATGTGCGGCGACGGAGTCGTTTCGTCGCATGTGCCGTGCGAAGCCGGGCGGGAAACTGCGTCGCTTCTGTGGCGAAATCCGGGCCGGGGCGGTGGGGGATGCTGCAACGAAAAGGGCCGCCCGGTCGCCCGGACGGCCCTGAACTCGTCAACACGCTTGCGCGTGGAGATTACTGCGCGTTGGCAGCGTTGGTCTCGACGGCGTTCGTTTCGACAGCGTTCGTCGGGGCCGCCGTGTCGACGTTCGAAACCATCGCGTCGGCCGCGCCAACGTTCTCGGTCGGAACGACTTCGGTGGTGTTCGTGACGTTGGTCGACGATTCGTTGCTCGAGCAAGCCGCGACGGCGAGAGCCGCACCGGCGATCATCGAGCCGGCAACGATCTTCGAAAGGACTGCACGCATTTGAAAGCTCCCTAGATAATGGATTTGGACGGCATTCGGACGCCGCTAATACCCAAACCGGGGTGGACATTAGACGCTTCGGCCGACCGCCTCAAGCCACGATTTCAGCTTTCGGGCGCGATCGCGGCCAAAAATGGCGGGAATGCGTCCGCCAGCGCTGCGTCGAACTGCGCCGGGGTGATGTCGAATCCCAGTGCCTGCGCACTCGTGACCGGGTGGTCGGCAATGCCGCAGGGCACGATTCCGGTGAAGTGGCCCAGGTCGGGCGCCAGGTTGATGGCAAAGCCGTGCATCGTCACCCAATGCCGGATTCGCACGCCGATCGCGCCGATCTTGGCTTCGTCGCCGGCGCGGTCGATCGTCCAGATCCCGATCCGTCCCGGCGCGCGAAACGCCTCGATCCCCAGCCGCCCGAGCGCGTCGATCACCCAGCCTTCGAGGGCGTGGACGAAATTGCGCACGTCGCGCCGCCGCTGGCGCAGGTCGAGCACCAGATAGCCGATGCGCTGCCCCGGCCCGTGATAGGTATAGCGGCCGCCGCGGCCGATCTCGAACACCGGAAAGCGCGCGTCGAGCAGGTCCTCGGGCTTCGCGCTGGTGCCAGCGGTGTAGACGGGCGGGTGTTCGAGCAGCCAGACGAGTTCGCGCGCCTCGCCCGCGGTCACGGCGGCGACGCGTGCCTCCATTTCGGCAAGTGCCGCGCCATATTCGACGGGCGCCGGGGCCACCCGCCATTCGATTTGCTGGTCCATGGTCCCGAATTGCGTCTTCGGCGGGCGATGCGCAAGCATTGGCAAGCCAGGATGCCGCCGCTAGGGTCGCGGCCGGTCGGGTGCCGGCGGATCGGAGGGGTCGTGCCGGCATCGGTTAAGGTCTTGTCGCAAGGCGGTTCTGCGGCGACATCGACCGGCGGTGATGCGGGAAAACCCGCACGACGCGCACAGAACAGCACAGTCATTGGGGGATCTTGCGGCATGGTGAAGATGGGTGACGTTTGGGACCGCACGGTCGAGTTCCTGGGCGACAATCTCGGCGCCATCACGCCGGTCGCTCTGCTCGCCTTTTTCCTGCCCTTCTCGATCCAGTCCAATTTCGCCGCGCTGGGCGACGAGGGGCAGTTGCCCCAGATGACGCAGGTCGCGCTCGGCGTGGTTCAGTTGGCCTTCGCCGTCGTGATGCTGTGGGGCCAGCTCGTCATCACCGTGATGGCGCTCGACATCGCCGGGGGGGCGGGGCCGGCGCGAATCGCATCGGCGCGGCTGTTGCCGGTGCTCGGCGCCTCGCTCGTCCTGTTCGCGGCGCTGCTCGTGCTGTTCCTGCCGGTGCCCGTCCTCGCCTATCTGGGCGGCGTCGATGTCGCGGCGCTGCAACAGGGGCGGATCGAGGCGGCCAACCCCTCGATCCTCACGGCGATCGCGCTCTACATGCTGGTACTGACGCCGGTCCTGCTCTGGCTCGGCGCGCGGTTCGCGCTCGTTCAGCCGGCGGTGGCGCGCGAGGGGCGTCCGCTCGGCGCGATCGCGCGCTCGTGGCAGCTGACGCGCGGCTATGCGCTGCGCATCGTCGGCGTGCTGATCCTCTATTATCTCGTTTCCTCGGTCGCCTACGGCGCGGCGCGGCTGGTGTTCGGGTCGATCTTCGCGCTGGTGGCGGGGGCAGGGGACGGCGGGCTCAGCGTCGCCGGGGTGCTCACCTCGATCGCCTGCGGCGCCGTGCAGACGGCGTCGGCCGTCGTCCTTCCCGCCTTTGCCGGCAAACTCTATCTGGCGATCAACGGCCAGGCCGGCCTGACCCGTGCTATGGAAGATTTGTGAACCCAGTGAAGATCGATTTCGGGCGTGTCTTTGCCCAGGCGGGCGCGTTGTGGCGTGCCGATCGCGCGCTGTTGCTGCCGGTCGCGGGCATGTTCCTGTGGCTCCCCGCCTTTGCCGTGCGCCTGTTCCTGCCGATCCCCGATTCGCGCGGGATGGACGATCTCGCCTTTTTCAACGCGCTGATGGCGTTCTGGTCCGCCAATGCCCATTGGCTGCTGATCCAGATCGGGCTCCAGCTGATCGGCAGCGGGGCGATCCTCGTCCTGCTGCTCGCGCCCGATCGCCCCGCGGTGGCCGACGCGCTCCAGCGTGCGGTCCGGCTGCTGCCGCGGCTGGCGCTGGCGCATGTCGCCAGCGTCGCGATGGTGATGGCGGGCGGGCTGCTCGTCGTGGTGATCGGCGGGCTCTATGCGCTCGGGCGAACGCAGCTTGTCCTGCCTGTGGTCGTCGCCGAGCAGGACGGCGGGATCCGCGCCGCGCTGGCGCGCAGTCGCGGCAATGGCTGGCGCCTGCTCCAGCTCTATCTGGTGCTGATGCTTCCCAGCCTGCTGCTGGGCAGTGTTTTCGACAGCGCGGCCGACGGCGCGAGCGCGCTTGCCGCGCCGGTGCTTACCGGGCTCGCCACGGCGGTGCTGACGGCGGGGGCGGTCGGGCTCCTCCTCGTCAACGCGGCGGCCTATCGCATCCTGGCTGCGGCAAGACAGGGAATCTGAGGCGCGGCGTCGGCGGGGAGGATGCCCGCCAGCCGCGGATCGGCGAACAGCTCGATCGTCCGCTGGAACGGCACGAAGCCGTGCCGCCGGTAATAGCCGAGCGCTCCGGGATGATCGAGCGTACAGGTGTGCAGCCACAGCCGCGTCACGCCGGCCCGCCATCCCAGCGCGAGCGCCTGCGCCATCAGCCAGTCGCCCAGCCCCTTGCCGGTCAGTTCGGGCACCAGTCCCAGAAAGCCGATCTCGCATGCGTCCGGCTGACGGAAATCGAGCTCGAGCATGCCCACCTCGATCCCCTGCCGGTCGAGCACCGCATGCACCTGCACCTGCGGGTCGTCGAGGATGCGGCGAAGCTGCGCCTCGGGCATCGCCAACCGCGAGAACCACAGCCAGCGCGCACCCACCCGCCGGAACAGCGCGCGATAGCGGTCGCTCTCGGGCGCCGGCCAGCGCACCAGCCGCAACGGCGCGGCGGGTACCGGCCGCGGCTTCGGTCGCTCGCGCATTTCCAGCCAGGTCACCACCGCGGCCAGATGGTCGCGCGGAACCGGGTTCAACCCCGTGCCGATCGCCATGCCTGCCTCAGTTCCAGCTCGCCATCGGCGGCAGGCTCATCAGGATGGCGTCGATATTGCCGCCCGTCTTCAGCCCGAACAGCGTGCCGCGATCATAGATCAGGTTGAACTCGGCATAACGGCCGCGCCATTCGAGCTGGCGCGCCTTGTCCTCGGCGGTGAAGGGCATGTGCATCCGGCGCCGCACCAGCTGCGGGAAAATGTCGAGGAACGCGCGCCCGACATCCTGGGTAAAGGCGAAATCCGCCTCCCAGTCATTTTCCAGATGGTCATAGAAGATGCCGCCGACGCCGCGATGCACCTGGCGATGGGGGATGTAGAAATAGTCGTCCGCCCATTGCTTGAAGCGCGGATAGTGCGCCGGGTCGTGCGCGTCGCATGCCGCCTTCAGCCGTGCGTGGAAATCGGCGGTGTCCTCGGCATAGGGAATCGGCGGGTTCAGGTCGGCACCGCCGCCGAACCAGCGCCGCGTGGTGGTGAGGAAGCGCGTGTTCATGTGCACCGCGGGCACATGCGGGTTCGCCATGTGCGCGACGAGGCTGATGCCCGTCGCAAAGAAGCGGGGGTCGTCGGCCGCGCCGTGGATCGTGCGGCCGAACTCGCCGTCGAAGGCGCCGCCGACGGTCGAGACGTTGACGCCGACCTTCTCGAACACCCGGCCGCGCATCACCCCGCGCACGCCGCCGCCGCCCGGTGCGCCCGACGCGTCGTTGCGCGTCCACGGCGTGTAATCGAAGCCGGCGTCCGAACCTGCCTCGCGCTCGATCGCCTCGAACGCCGCGCAGATCGAGTCGCGCAGCCCCTCGAACCAGGCGCGGGCGCGCTGCTGCTGCTCGTCGAGTTCGATCATTCGGGCCATCCTCCGGTCTGACGCAAGGCTTCGGCAAGTCCGATGCCCGTTGCGACCGCTACGTTCAAGGAGCGCGCGCCCGGCGCCAGCGGAATGCGTACCGCCAGCTCGGCGCGGTCGTGCACCGCATCGGGCACGCCGGCGCCCTCCGATCCCATCAGCAGCGTGTCGTCGGCATGGAACTGCGCCTTGGGCAGGGGGATGGCGGCGCGCGTCGTGAACAGCACGATCCGCCCCTTCCGCGTGGCGACGAAAGCGTCCCAGTCGGCGTGGCGGCAGATCTCGGCCTGCGCGCCATAATCCATCGCCGCGCGGCGCCGCGCGCGGTCGCCCCAGGGAAATCCCATAGGCTCGATCAGGTCGACCGGGGTGTTCAGGCAGGCGCCGAGGCGCAGGATCGTGCCGACATTGCCCGCGATGTCGGGCTGGAACAGGGCGATGCGCATGGGGTGCGCGCCTAGCGCATTTGGCCCCGATGGGGAACCGAAGCGCGTCGAAACAGCCGGTTGCGCGCTGCATCGCGGCAAGCCGCGCCGCGATTCGCCGGCAATTGGCCAAATCGTCCAACCCGTTTTGGCACGGCTTTCGCCAGCGTGCCATTTGGTGCGGCGCACAAAAGGCTGCTGGCTTTGATCCGGATCAATAGAGGGGTGCGCGGTTCCGTAATAACCGCAAGAAAATCCCTGTTGGCAAAGCCGCGCAGGGCCGTCTATCACCCCGCTAAGTCACTGGGGGCACCGGCGACGAAGGGCAGTATCGTGCCCTGAAGCCGTTACCCGCCTAGGCGCCGCGGCTTGTTCTGAAGTGCAAGGGCTGAAGCATGGCAATTACCCACGATGGTGTTCCACCCGACCGGACCGGTGGGCCCGGCGGTGAACTTCTCGAAAATCCGCGACGGCGCGATTATCTCTCCTATGCGGCCGTGGCGGTCGCTGGCGTCGGGGCCGGCGTGACCGTGCTTCCGCTCGTCAACTCGATGAACCCGTCGGCGGACGTGCTCGCACTGTCCACGACCGAGGTCGACGTCTCGGCGATCGAACCCGGACAGGCGGTCAAGTACAGCTTCCGCAAGCAGCCGCTGTTCGTGCGTCACCTGACGCCGCAGGAAATCCAGCAGGCCGATGCGGTTCCCGTTGCCAGCCTGCGCGATCCGCAGTCGCTCGAGGATCGCACCAAGTCGGGCAAGAAGCAGTGGCTGATCACCCTCGGCGTCTGCACCCATCTCGGTTGCGTCCCGCTCGGTGCGGGCGAGGGCGAGAATCGCGGCCCCTTCGGCGGCTATTTCTGCCCGTGCCATGGCTCGGCTTATGACACTGCGGGTCGCATCCGCCAGGGTCCGGCACCCAAGAATCTTGAGGTGCCGAAGTACGAGTTCACGTCCGACACAACCGTCGTGGTGGGGTGAGGATAGCAGCCAATGAGCTTTCCCTGGGCTAAGCATTACGAGCCGAAGAACCCGGTGATGCAGTGGCTGGACAGCCGCCTGCCGCTCCCGCGCTTCGTCTACAACGCCGTCGGTGCCGGTTATCCGGTGCCGCGCAATCTCAACTATTTCTGGAACTTCGGTGTCCTCGCCGGCCTTGCGCTGGTGATCCAGATCGTCACCGGCATCGTGCTTGCGATGCATTTCCATTCGAGCGCCAGCGGCGCCTTCGAATCGATCAACGGCACGATCATGCGCGACGTGAACGCGGGCTGGTTCCTGCGCTTTGCGCACGCCAACGGCGCCAGCATGTTCTTCGTCGTCGTCTACATCCACATCTTCCGCGGCCTGCACTACGGTTCGTACAAGGCCCCGCGTGAGATGATCTGGCTGCTCGGCGTCGTGATCTTCCTGCTGATGATGGCGACCGCCTTCATGGGCTATGTGCTCCCCTGGGGGCAGATGAGCTTCTGGGGCGCGCAGGTCATCACCGGCTTCTTCTCGGCGATCCCGGTGGTCGGCGACTGGATCCGCATCTGGCTGCTCGGCGGCTATGCGCCGGACGATGCGGCGCTCAACCGCTTCTTCTCGCTGCACTATCTGCTGCCGTTCGTGATCGCGGGCGTCATCATCCTGCACATCTGGGCGCTGCACATCCCCGGCTCGGGCAACCCGACCGGCGTCGAGGTGAAGGGCGAACAGGACACCGTTCCGTTCCACCCCTATTACACGGCCAAGGACGGCTTCGGCGTCTTCGTGTTCCTGATGATCTTCTCGGCGCTGGTCTTCTTCGCGCCCGACTATCTGGGGCACCCGGACAACTACATCCCGGCGAACCCGCTCTCGACGCCTGCGCACATCGTGCCCGAATGGTATTTCTGGCCGTTCTACGCGATCCTGCGTGCCTTCACCGCGGACTTCATCCTGCCGGCGAAGCTGTGGGGCGTGCTGGCGATGTTCGGCTCGATCCTGATCCTGTTCTTCCTGCCGTGGCTCGACCGGTCGCCGGTGCGTTCGGCGCACTATCGCCCGATGTACCGCATTGCCTTCTGGGTGCTGCTGGTCGACGTGCTGATCCTCGGCTGGTGCGGCGGCTCGCCCGCGGAACCGGTGTACGTGATCACCAGCCAGATCGCGGCGGCCTATTACTTCGCGCACTTCCTGATCATCGTGCCGATCATCTCGCGTCTCGAGACGCCGAAGCCGCTGCCCAACTCGATCACCGAAGCGGTGCTCGCCGGCAAGGGCGGTTCGCGCCTCACCGAAACCGCGGCCGCGTAAGGGGGACCTGAATCATGACTCCGCTCTTCCTGCGCGCCATCAAGTTCGTGATCGGCGGCGCGTTCATCGCGGTGCTGCTGCTGGCGCTCGCCGGCAGCATCACCGGCCTCATCAAGGAGCCGCCGAAACCCACGGCGGAGACCGAGTTCCACAAGCATCCGCAGGACCTCGATCTCGCGTCGAACGGCCCCTTCGGCAAGTTCGACAAGCAGCAGCTCCAGCGTGGCTTCAAGGTCTACAAGGAAGTCTGCTCGACCTGCCACTCGCTCAGCCTGGTGGCGTTCCGCAACCTGGGCGACCTCGGCTACAACGAGGCGCAGGTGAAGAAGATCGCCAAGGACTGGGCGATCAAGCAGCGCGCCTTCGACGAGAAGGCGGGCACCTGGGGCGAACGCGACAACGTTCCGTCGGACCGTTTCCCCAAGGTCTATTATCCGGGCACGGGCAATCCGCCGGACCTGAGCCTGATTACCAAGGCTCGGCATGACGGCGCCGCCTATGTCTATTCGCTGCTGACCGGGTACGAGAACCAGCCGCCGGCGCTGCTGGCCAAGTTCCCGGGGGCCAAGACGCCCGACGGCATGTACTACAACCCGTATTTCGCGAACCTCAACATCGCGATGCCGCCGCCGCTCACCGCCGATGGGCAGGTGACCTATGACGACGGCACGCCTTCGACCAAGGACCAGATGGCCAAGGACGTTGCGGCGTTCCTCGTCTGGACTGCGGAACCGACGCTGCAGACGCGCCATCAGGCCGGCCTTGCGGTGATCCTGTTCCTGATGTTCGCGACGGTGCTCACCTATGGTGCGTATCAGACCGTGTGGCGCGGCGTGAAGCACTGAGCTGCTTCGGGTCCGGGCAACACGCCAACGACCGGCCGGCCCGCGCCGCCGCTTCCGCCCCGATGATCGGGGGCCAGGGGGCGGCGGGCGGGCCGGTCCCGTTTCGGGGACCGGGCGATCGCCGGGCTTGCGGCGCCGGCTTTGCCTCGTCCCGCGAATCTTCTAGGGCTCGCACGCCCATTTTCCGATCCCTGCCGCTGGAGGCACCCACGTGGACGATATCGAAGGCGCCCTGCGCGCCCGCATCCGCACGATCCCCGATTTTCCCAAACCCGGCATCCAGTTCCGCGACATCACCACGCTCCTCCTCGATTCCGAGGGGCTGCGGTTGACGGTCGAAACGCTCAAGGCGCGGATCGGCGGGCCGGTCGACCTCGTGGCGGGGATCGAGGCGCGCGGTTTCCTGTTCGCCTCGCCGCTGGCGATCGCGCTCGGGGCGGGCGTGCTGCTCGTCCGCAAGGACGGCAAGCTCCCCGGCGCCACCATCGCCGAGGACTATGCGCTCGAATACGGCACCGACCGGATCGCGATCCATGCCGATGCCTTCACGCCCGGCGCGCGCGTGCTGCTCGTCGACGATCTGATCGCCACCGGCGGCACGGCGCTCGCGGCGGTGCGCCTGCTCCGCAAGGCGGGGGCAGAGGTCACCCAGGCGGCGTTCGTGATCGATCTCCCCGAACTCGGCGGCGCCGCCGCGCTGCGGGCCGAGGGGATCGAGGTCCAGGCGCTCGTTCCCTTTGCGGGGCATTGATCGCCCGATGACCGATGCTGCCGCCGCGATGACGATTCGCATGCTGGGTGCAGGCGACGCCGATGCGTTGCTCGCGCTCTATCGTGCCGTCGCGGCGGTCCCGAATGCCGGGCTCGCGCGTACCCCCGACGAGATGGCACCCGCCTATGCCGAATCGATCCTCGCGCGCGCCGCGGCGGGTGGGCTCAGCCTCGGGGCGTTCGCCGAGGGGGCGCTGGTTGGGGAAATCCACGCCTTTCGTCCCGCGCCGCGCCAGTTCGCGCATGTGCTTTCCGAACTGACGGTCGCGGTCGCGCCGGGATGGCAGGGGCGCGGCGTCGGCCGGACGCTGTTTGCCGCGCTGTTCGATGCCGCGGCGACGCTCTCGCCGCGCGTCCGCCGAATCGAGCTGCTCGCGCGGTCGGGCAATGCCGATGCGATCCGGCTCTATGCCCGGCTCGGCTTCGTGATCGAGGGCCGGCTGCGCGCGCGCGTGCGGCTCGCCGACGGGACGGTCGAGGACGACATCGCGATGGCGCGGCTGCTCGATTAATCGTCGCGCGCGTCGGGCGGGATCGGCAGCGCGGTCGTCGCCTTGATCTCCGACAGCGCGACGGTCGAGATGATTTCCTGAACCCCTTCCAGCTTCGAGAGCTTCTCGAAGAAAAAGCGCTCATATGCCTCGATGTCCTGCGCCACGATCCGCAGCAGGAAGTCGATCGAGCCCATCAGCACGAAACATTCGAGCACTTCGGGAAAGCCGCGGATCGTCCGCGCAAACGCGTCCAGATTGGCGCGGCCATGCGCGTTGAGCTTTACCTGGGCAAAGATCTGGGCATTGAGCCCGATCTTCTTGCGGTCGAGCAGCGCGACGCGCCGCTTGATATAACCCTCGCGCTCCAGCCGGTCGACGCGCCGCCAGCAGGGGGACGCCGAAAGCCCCACCGACTCGGCGAGCGCGGCGGTGGAAAGGCTCGCATCCTCCTGCAGCAGTTCGAGGATACGTCGTTCGTATCGGTCCAGCGGGGCGGTCAATTCAACCTCTCTTATCGGGAAAATCGGTCATAATAACCGCATTTCTCGCCGAATCGCCTGCATTAAGCAAAGCGTTTTCGCCGCCGACCTGACAGAATCGTTCCGTCGGGAGCAACCGCCCGACTTCCGCCGATCTGAAACAAGCGAGGCCCTTGATGTACCCTTCGACGCCCGACCTGGGGGCGCTTCCCCCCGAACGCCTGCTGAACCTGCGCGACGCGAGCATCGGGATCGAAGGCGTGATCGTGCTTCATTCGACGCGCAGCGGCGCCGCGCTCGCCGCCTGCCGGGTTCAGCGTTATCCCGATGCCGCGACGATGACGGGGGCGGCCATCCGCCTCGCCGAACGGGCCACCTATCGCCACGCGCTTGCCGGGCTGCCCTTTGGCGGCGGCCAGGTCGTGTTGCGCACGCCGGCGCCGCAGGCCGATCGTCAGGCGGTGCTCGCGGCGCTGGGGCGCGCGATCGAGATGCTCGACGGCGCCGTCGTCGCCTGGCCCGGCATGGGCTTCGGCCCCGCCGACATGGCGGCGACCGCGGCGCAGACGGGCCATGTCGTCGCCGATGCCGCGACCGGGCCTGGCCCGTCGACGGCGCAGTGGACCGCGCGGGGGCTCTTCGTCGCGATCGAGCATGCGGTGCGGACGCGGCTGGGCCGCGATCTCGCCGGTGCGCGCGTCGCAGTGCAGGGCGTCGGCCAGGTCGGCCTCGCGCTGTGCGCGCAACTGCACGCCGCCGGTGCGCAACTCGTGCTCGCCGAACCGCGCTCGGCCCGCGCCGCGCAGGCGGCGGTGCGTTTCGACGCCGAAATCAGCCGTTCCGACCGGCTGGCCGACATGCCCGTCGATGTGCTGGCGCCGTGCGGCCCCGATGCGACGATCGATGCCGAGGTCGCGCGGCGGATGCGCGCGCCGATCCTGTGCGGTTCGACCTGCGCGCCGCTCGCCGACGCCGCCGCAGGCGCCATGCTCGCCGTGCGCGACGTGTTCCATGTGCCGGGGGTGATCGCCAATGCCGGCGGCGCGGTTGCCGCCGCGGCACATCGTCTCGGCTGGGGCGAGGGGGAAGTTCGCGACCGGATCGCCGCGATCCCGGCAACGATCGACGCGGTCGCCGCGCTCGCGCGGGCCCGCCGGATCGACATGGAGCGTGCAGCCGAGGCGCGCGCCCGCATGCTGCTCGCGCGGACGCGCCCGGAGACGCGCGCCGCCGCCTGATCGGCGCGCCGCGCGCGGCCGGCGCCGGGGTCAGCCCGCCGCCGGCCGCCGGCGCAGCAGCGCGATCGCGGTGAAGCGCAGCACGGGCGTGTCGTCCTGGTTGAACACCGTCATCCGCTGGAGCACCGTTCCCATGTCGGGCCGGCTCTGCGACGCGCGCGTCTCCAGGATCTCGGTCTCGCATCGCAGCACGTCGCCCGGATAGACGGGGCGCAGCCAGCGCAGCTCGTCGATCCCCGCCGCGCCCAGGCTCGCCTGCTCGACGTCCTTCATATGCTCGACGAGCATCGCCATCGTCATCGCGCAGGTGTGCCACCCGCTCGCGGCGACGCGGCCGAAATGGGTCGTGGCGGCGGCCTCGTCCGAAAGGTGAAAGGGCTGGGGGTCATAGCGCTGCGCAAAGGCGAGCACCTCTTCCCGTGACACTTCGCAGCGGCCGAAACTTTCCCGGTCGCCGACGGCGAAATCTTCCCAATAGCGCATGGGGCCAGCTTTCACCGAAAGCCGGCCCCGCGCAAGCCCCGCCAGAGAAGGGGAAATCGGCGCGAAATCAGTGGGCGAGCACCGTCGCGAACGGAGCATCGGTCCCGTCGACGCCCGCGCGCGGCGCCAGGCCGATCAGGTCGCGCAACAGCGGATAGACATCGACATTGTCGAAGCTCTTGATCTGCTGCCCCGCGCGGAATGCCGGCCCGTTGGCGATGAACACCGCGGCCATTTCGGGCGACATATGGTCATAGCCATGGTTGCCGCCGCTGAACGGCTTGGTGGGCGCGTGCTCGTTGATCAGCCAGCCGGTCTCGGCGAGGCACAGGATCGCGGGGATGCGCGGGTTCTGGCCGTAATGAAAGCGCACCGGCACCGATTGGCGGCGCCAGCATTCCATGTGCGGATGCCGTCCGACCAGCGCCTTTTCCACCGCCGCTTCCTGCCCCGGCAGCGGCGTGAGCGCGGCATAGGGGCCGGTCTCGACCAGATGGATCGCGTCGAGCGACACCAGCGAGTCGAGCGGCACGACGCGCTGGCTGCTGGTCGCGGCCATGCCGTGATCGGCGACGATCACCAGATTGGCCGGCTGGCCCAGCGCGGCGAGCCCGTCGACCAGCATCCCGATCTGGCCGTCGATCTCGGCCACCGCGCGCGTCGTGCGGGCATCGTCGGGGCCATAGCTGTGCCCGGCGCTGTCGACCGTGTCGAAATACAGCGTCAGCAGCCGCGGGCGGATCGCTGCCGGGCGGCGCAGCCAGTCGAGGATGCCGTTGACGCGCTGCGGCCCGGTGATCGCCTGGTTGAACTGCATCCAGTCGCTCGGCCGCGTGCCGCCCTCGACGCCGCCATGGCCGCCCTTGGTCAGCGTGCCGCCGATCGCGACGTTCGATCCCGGCCAGAACATCGTCGCCGAACGAATGCCCGCGCGCTCGGCATCGACCCAGATCGGCGTCGCCTCGTTCCACCAGAACGGATCGTCGACCGCCATGGTGAACACCTCGCCCGGGCGTGCGGCGTCTTCCATCCGGTTGGCGACGATGCCGTTGCGGTCGGGGCGCAGCCCGGTCACGAGCGTCCAGTGGTTGGGAAAGGTCTTTGACGGAAAGCTCGGCCGCATCGCCGCGCGCACCCCGCCTGCCGCCAGCCGCGACAGCACCGGCGTCACGCCGCGGTCGAGATAGTCGGCGCGAAAGCCGTCGATCGAAATCAGGATCGTCACCGGCGCGCGGGCTTCGGCCGGGGCGGCGGCGGCGGTCGCCGGCGGGGTGGGGCTGGGGACGCTGCCCTGCGCCAGGCTGGCGGGGGCAGGGGCGAAGGCCGCAAGCGCTGCGGCGACGAGCAACGGGGACAGGCGCATGGCCGCGCCCTGCCACCATTTTGTTTCGGGGTGAAGTCGCTTGTGCGGCCGGGGCGGCGGGCGGGCGTCCTGCCGACGCGCCGCCGCCCCCGCGATCAGACGTTGAAGCGGAACAGCATCACGTCGCCGTCCTGGACGACATATTCCTTGCCCTCGGCGCGCAGCTTGCCCGCGTCGCGTGCGCCCGCCTCGCCCTTGCACGCGACATAATCGGCAAAGGCGATCGTCTCGGCGCGGATGAAGCCGCGCTCGAAATCGGTGTGGATCACGCCCGCCGCCTGCGGTGCCTTGGCGCCCACCGGCACCGTCCAGGCGCGCGCTTCCTTGGGGCCCACGGTGAAGAAGGTGATGAGGTGCAACAGCTTGTACCCGGCGCGGATCACGCGTGCGAGCCCCGTTTCCTCGAGCCCCAGCTCGGACAGGAACTCGCCGCGGTCCTCGGCGGGCATCGTCGCGATCTCGGCCTCGATCGCGGCGGACACCACCACCGCCTGCGCGCCCTCGGCCTCGGCCTTGGCAAAGACGCGCGCCGACAGTTCGTTGCCGTTCGCCGCATCCTCCTCGTTGACATTGCACACATACAGGACCGGCTTGCTCGTCAGCAGCTGCGCCTGGCGAAAGATGCGCTCCTCGTCGACGTCCTTGGGCTGCGCCAGCCGTGCGGGCTTGCCGTCGCGCAGCAGGTCGAGCGCCTGGCCGAGCACGCTCGCTGCGGCCTTGGCCTCCTTGTCGCCCTGCGCGGCCTTCTTCTGGTAATTGGGGACGCGCTTTTCCAGGCTCTCCAGGTCGGCGAGCATCAGTTCGGTCTCGACCGTCTCCGCATCGGCGATCGGGTCGACGCGGTTGTCGACGTGCTGGATGTCGTCATTCTCGAAACAGCGCAGGACGTGGACGATCGCGTCCACCTCGCGGATGTTGCCCAGGAACTGGTTGCCCAGCCCCTCGCCCTTGCTCGCGCCGCGCACCAGCCCGGCGATGTCGACAAAGCCGAGCTGCGTCTCGATGATCTTCGCCGATCCGGCGATCTCGGCCAGCGTCGTCAGCCGCGGATCGGGAACCGCGACGTTCCCGACATTGGGCTCGATCGTGCAGAAGGGATAGTTGGCCGCCTGCGCCGCGGCGGTTTCGGTCAGCGCATTGAAAAGCGTGGACTTGCCGACATTGGGCAGGCCGACGATGCCGCAGCGGAATCCCATGGGTGATGATGCCTGTTCTGAAAGATGCGAGGAATGGTGCGCCGATATAGGCTTTGGACCGTTATTTCCAGCGGCCGCGCGCACCGCGGCGACGACCGACGGCGATCGTCGCAACGCGTTGTCCGACAACGGTTGCGGGGGATCGTTCATCTGCCATACACGTGCGCTCGCCTTTGCACGTATTGATTTGGGATCGACAGGGAGTGAATGCATGATTCGCCGGCACATGATCATGGGCGCAGCCGCAGTGGGGCTGGCGGTCGCAAGCTGCAGCGGCAGCAACAACAATTCGCCCACGCCGACCCCGACGCCCACGGGCACGCCGACGCCGACGCCCAGCGCGTCGCCGACCTATGACGCCTTCCCGCTCAGCAAGGCGCTCGAGTTCAGCACGATCAGCGCGGCGACCAGCTATACCGGTGACGACACCGCGGGCGCGGTGACGCTGGGTGCGGCGAATACCGACGCGGGGTCCAGCCGCGTGCGCCTGGCGACCGATCCGGCGATCACCACCGGCACCTATGTCGTTCGCGAGAATGTCGAGGAATCGCGCTTCACCAACACCAACATCCTCACCGCGCCGACGCCTGCGGTCGAGGAGTTCGCGTTCCGCACCACCGACACCGCGACCGCGGGCAAGTTCTCGCAGGTCAATTTCCTCAACAACGCCATCCCGTCGCAGGTGACGAGCAACACCGCGCTCCAGCTCACCTCGGTCAGCTATTTCAACTGGTGGCGCGGCGATTCGACCACCGGGGCCAAGCGGATCACCACCGGCCTGTGGGGTTTCCCGACGGTATTCAGCGACCTGCCGACCAGCACGAGCCAGGCCTATACCTCGGTCATCCGCGGACGGATGGTCAGCGTCGCCAACGGCGCCACCACCATCGTCCCCGTCACCGGCACCGCGACCGTCCAGGTCAATTTCGCGACCGGCGTGGTGACGCTGTCGGCGTCGCTGTCGACCGCCCCGGCCAGCGGCACGGGCACGGCGATCGGCACCTTCGCGGCCCAGGGCGCGATCCCCGTCGGTGCGACCCAGTATATCGGCAGCTTCAATGCGGGCAGCCCGCTTTCGGGCACGATCGTCGGCAGCTTCTTCGGCTCGGCCGGCAAGGAAGTCGGCATGACCTTCGCGCTGTCGGGCAACAACAACGGCGCCGATCAGCGCATCGTCGGCGTCGTCGTCGGCAAGAAGGCGACCGCGCTCTAAACCGCACGGCGTTTTCGAACGGAAAAGGGGGGCTCCGGCGCTGCCGGGGCCCTTTTTTCGTCGGGCGGCGAACCGGCGGTCGCGGTGCCCGCCGCGTCGCGCCTCGGTGCTTCCGGTTCGGTGCGGGAGTCGGTTCAGTGCTGCAGGCGCAGCGCGACCTCGCTCATGAAGCGCGGATCGTCATGCGCGGCCAGCCACGGCGCCTCGCTCGCCACCGCGCCCAGCATGTCGGTCAGCGGCTCGATTTCGGCCTTGGCGAAATTGCCGAGGACATAGCCGGTCACGCGGTCGCGATGGCCGGGATGGCCGATGCCCAGCCGCACGCGGCGGAAATCGGGGCCGATATGCGCGTCGGTCGAACGCAGCCCGTTGTGCCCGGCGGTGCCGCCGCCGGTCTTCACCTTGACGCGGAACGGCGCCAGGTCGAGCTCGTCGTGGAACACGGTCACGTCGGCGGGGGCGAGCTTGTAGAAGTCCATCGCCGCGCGCACCGATCGGCCGCTTTCGTTCATGAAGGTGCCGGGCTTCAGCAGGATGATCTTGTCGGTGCCGATCCGCCCTTCCTGGGTCCAGCCCTGGAACTGCTTCTTCGGCGCGGAAAAGCCGTGCACCTCGGCGATGGCATCGAGCGCCATGAAACCGATATTGTGGCGGTGCATCGCATATTGCGGGCCCGGATTGCCCAGGCCGACCCACAGCTGCATCTCGAAACCCCCAAAACAGCATCGCCCCCGCACCGGGGTGCGGAGGCGACGATCCGAACCGTCATGCGGTCCAGCGACGGTTCCTGCCGCGCCTCAGGCGAGGCGGAGGAAGTCGGCGTGGACCGGGCGATCGGTCACGACATCGAATGCGACGTCCTTGGGCTGCGTGCGCACCGTCTTGCCGCCGATTTCGAGTTCGATCGTCGACTCGAAGAAGGCGCCGGTGTTCAGCAGCTTGGCGAGCGCCCGCTCTTCCAGATGGATCGCGGTGGGCTCTTCGTTGTTGCCGTAGATCACGGCGGGGACGCGGCCTTCACGACGCAGCGCACGGGAGGCTCCCTTGCCAACCCGGTCGCGCGTTTCGGCCGACAGCTTAAGCGTGTCGCTCATATGTCGTTCCAATGCGCTAGAGTAGAAACTCATCCGGCCAGGCCTCCAGGGATGACCCTGGCGCGGAAGCACGGCCCCTTAGTCGCAATGGCGCGAAAAGGCAAGGCGCGGCGCGTGCCGGCGCGCGGCTGCGCCCGGCGGGCGGGTCAATAGGCGACGCGCTCGGCCTTGATCCCTTGCCGCGCCAGCTCGGCCTGGACGCTCTGCGGTCCGGCCAGGTGGCCTGCGCCCACCGCGACGAACACCGTCCCCGGCGCGTGCAGCCGCGCCGCGATCCAGCGCGCCCAGTTGCGGTTGCGCCGGACGAGCAGCGCCTCGGCCAGCTCGGGCGATCCGGCGATGTCGTCGTTCATCAGCCGCGCGATCGTGTCGGCATCGCCCGCCGACCAGGCTGCGACCATCCGGTCGATCGTCGCGCCCGTCGTCGGCAGCTCGTCGATCGTGCGCGACAGCAGCGCCCGCTGTGCGGGGCGGGGCAGCGAGTCGAAATAGCCGAATTGCTGGCGCGCGGTCTCCAGCCCGATCACCGGCTTGTGCTTCGCCCGTGCGGCGTCGGCCAGCACCGCCTCGGCGCCGTCCTTGTCGTCATAGCCGAGCTGGCGGAGCGGGGCCGCGCCCAGCATCGTCGCGGCGAGCCATGGCCGCGTCTGGTCGAGCGCGTCGGGTGCCAGCCCGTAACGCGTCAGCGCGGCGCGCAGCCGCCCGGTCTCGGTCGGCCCGATCTCGTCGGGCAGGCTGCCCTCGGCATGGCGCATCCCCACCTCGGCGACGATCTGCTGCATCTCGGCGGGCGGCGGCATCACCAGTTCGAGCACCAGCATGTCGCTCGCGTCGAACGCCTTGCGCACCGCCTCGTCGAACCACGACAGGCCCGGGCGCAGCATGTGGACCGTGCCGAACAGATAGATCGTCGTGTCGGGATCGCGCACCACCCACAGCGCCGGATCGGCATCGCGCGTCGCTGCGGCGGTCGCGCCGGGCTGCGGCGTCGGCGCCGCCGGCTGCGGCTGCGGCTTGCAGGCGGGCAGTGCAGCGAGCGACAGGCCCAGCGCAAGGCGGGCGATCCAGCGGCGAAAGGTCATGGCGAGGCAGGAAGCCCAGCCGCCGCGCGCTGTCAATCGCCGCCGCCCGTGCCGCGCGGGGCAGGGGGCGGGGCGCGGGGCTGTCCCGCGGCCGTTGCGCAGCGGCATTGACCCTCGGGGGGCGCTGCGCCAAAGCGAGGGCACGATTTTCTATCCCACCGGGAACCACGAACTTGTCCGATCCCCTGAGCTTCCAGCGCATGATCCTGACGCTCCACGACTATTGGAGCGCGCATGGCTGCCTGATCCTTCAGCCCTACGACATGCGCATGGGCGCCGGCACCTTCCACCCGGCGACGACGCTCAAGGCGCTCGGCCCCGATCCGTGGAATGCCGCCTTCGTCCAGCCCTGCCGTCGCCCCACCGACGGGCGCTATGGCGAAAACCCCAACCGGCTCCAGCATTACTACCAGTATCAGGTGATCCTGAAGCCCAGCCCGCCGAACCTTCAGGAGCTCTATCTGGGCAGCCTCAAGGCGATCGGCATCGATTTCGAGCAGCACGACGTCCGCTTCGTCGAGGACGACTGGGAAAGCCCGACGCTCGGCGCCTGGGGGCTCGGCTGGGAAGTCTGGTGCGACGGGATGGAGGTGACGCAGTTCACCTATTTCCAGCAGATGGGCGGCTTCGACTGCAAGCCCGTCGCGGGCGAGCTCACCTACGGGCTCGAACGGCTGGCGACGTATATCCAGAACAAGGACAGCGTGTACGACCTGGCGTTCAACGACGCGCGCCCGGGCCAGCCGCACTTCACCTATGGCGACGTCTTCCTCGAAAACGAGCGCGAGATGTCGAAATGGAACTTCGAGGTCGCCGACACCGACGCGCTGTTCGACCTGTTCCGCAAGGCCGCGGCCGAAAGCGAGAACTGCCTTGCCGCCAGGCTGCCGATCGCGGCCTATGAGCAGGCGATCGAGGCGAGCCACATCTTCAACCTGCTCAACGCGCGCGGCGTGATCTCGGTCGCCGAACGCCAGGCCTATATCGGCCGGGTGCGCGATCTGGCGAAGGGCGCCTGTGCGGCGTGGATGGAAAAGAACGGGTGGGCAGCGTGACGGACTTTCTTCTCGAACTCCGCTCGGAGGAAATCCCGGCGCGGATGCAGGAAAAGGCGCGTGAGGATCTGGCGCGCCTGTTCGCGGCCGAGCTCGACAAGGCCGGGCTCAAGGCTGCCGCGACGATCAGCTATGCGACCCCGCGCCGGCTGGCGCTGATCCTTCAGGGGCTGCCCGATCAGACCGCCGCCGTCTCCGAGGAGACCAAGGGCCCGCGCGTCGGCGCGCCGCCCCAGGCGCTCGAAGGCTTCCTGCGCAAGACCGGGCTCACCGCCGACCAGCTCGTCGAGCGTGACGGCGTGCTGTTCGCCGTGGTCGACAAGCCCGGCCGCGCGACGGCCGAGGTGCTGGCAGAGGCGATCCCCGCGGTGATCCGCGCCTTCCCCTGGCCCAAGTCGATGCGCTGGGGCGCCGCCTCGCTGTCGACCGAAAGCCAGCGCTGGGTGCGGCCGCTCCAGGGCATCGTCGCGCTGTTCGGCGGCGCGGTGGTGCCGTGCGAGGTCGCCGGCGTCGTCAGCGGCGACGAGACCGTCGGCCATCGCTTCCACCATCCGCAGCCCGTCCGCATCACCGGCGCGGCCGACTATGCCGAGCAGCTCCGCGCCGCGCATGTCGTCGTCGACGGGGCCGAACGGCGCAACATCATCGCGCTCGGCGCCAAGCTCGCCGCGCAAAAGGCGGGGCTCACGCTCGTCGAGGACGAGGGGCTGCTGTTCGAAAATGCCGGGCTCACCGAATGGCCGGTGCCGCTGCTCGGGCGCTTCGACGCCGACTTCCTCGCCGTCCCGCCCGAGGTGATTCAGCTCACCGCGCGCGTGAACCAGAAATATTTCGTGTGCCGCGACGGCGCGGGCAAGCTCGCCAACGCCTTTGTCTGCGTCGCCAACATCGACGCGGTCGACGGCGGCGAAAAGATCGTCGCGGGCAACCAGAAGGTGCTGGCGGCGCGCCTCTCCGACGCGCGCTTCTTCTACGACACCGATCGCAAGGTGCCGCTCGCCGATCAGGTGAAGAAGCTCGAAAAGATCGTCTTCCACGAAAAGCTGGGCACCGTCGCCGACAAGGTCGCGCGCGTGGCCCGGCTGGCCGAGTGGCTGGCGGCCGAAAAGGTCGTGCCGAACTGCGATCCCGCGCTCGCGCGCCGCGCGGCCGAGCTCGCCAAGGCGGACCTCGTCACCGGCATGGTCGGCGAGTTCCCGGAGCTGCAGGGCCTGATGGGCGGCTATTATGCTGCCGCGCAGGGCGAGGACCCGGCGGTCGCCGCGGCGATCCGCGACCACTACAAGCCGGTCGGGCAGGGCGACGACGTCCCCACCGATCCGGTAACGGTCGCGGTGGCGCTGGCGGACAAGCTGGACAGCATCACCCAGTTCTTCGGCGTCGACCTGAAGCCCAGCGGATCGAAGGATCCGTTCGCGCTCCGGCGCTCGGCGCTGGGCGTGCTGGCGATCCTGCTCGACAACGGGCTCCGCTTCCCGCTGCTCCGTTCGGTCAGCCAGGACGTCCTCGACTTCTTCGCCGACCGCCTCAAGGTCCAGCAGCGCGAGGCGGGTGTCCGCCACGATCTGATCGACGCGGTGTTCGCGCTCGGCGGCGAGGATGATCTCGTCCGCCTGCTCGCGCGCGTGAAGGCGCTGCAGGCGTTCGTCACGACCGAGGACGGCGCCAACCTGCTCGCCGGCTACAAGCGCGCGGCGAACATCCTCAAGAAGGAGGAATGGCAGGACGCTGCCGCCAACCCCGCGCCCGAACCCGCCGAGGCCGCGCTCATCGCCGCGCTCGACGCGGCCGAGCCCAAGGCGGCGGCGGCGATCGGGGCCGAGGATTTCGAAGGTGCGATGGCGGCGCTCGCCACGCTGCGCGCGCCGATCGACGCCTTTTTCGACCAGGTCACTGTCAACGATGCCGATCCCGCCAAGCGCGCGGCCCGGCTGTCGCTGCTGGCGCGGATGCGTGATGCGGTGCACAAGGTGGCGGACTTTTCGCGGATCGAGGGCTGAGCCCGGACCGCAGCGGGCGCGGTTCGTCGCGTTCTCGCTGCGGTGCGGCAGGGGTAATGCAGCAATTTTGGACCCCGACAACGTGGTCAGCGGTTTCGCGTTCTTCGCGGGTGCGGTAGCGGCCGGAGTCTCTCCGGGAAGCGACGCTTTCGACGAGAAGGAGTGAGAATGACGCAGTACGTGTACCGTTTCGGTGGCGGGGTTTCGGACGGCGGTGCCGGCGACAAGAACCTGCTCGGCGGCAAGGGCGCCAACCTTGCCGAAATGGCCTCGATCGGGCTGCCGGTTCCCCCCGGCTTCACGATCTCGACCGAGATGTGCACGCGCTATTACGAGGAGGGCGAAGCCTTCCCCGACAGCCTCCGCGCCGAAGTCGCGAACGGCATCGCGCATATCGAGGGGATCACCGGCAAGCGGTTCGGCAACGCCGCCGATCCGCTGCTCGTCTCGGTCCGCTCGGGCGCGCGCGTGTCGATGCCCGGCATGATGGACACGGTGCTCAACCTCGGCCTCAA
This sequence comes from Sphingomonas chlorellae, assembly GCF_056485145.1. NCBI lineage: Bacteria > Pseudomonadati > Pseudomonadota > Alphaproteobacteria > Sphingomonadales > Sphingomonadaceae > Sphingomonas > Sphingomonas chlorellae. The sequence goes on along the minus strand of NZ_JBQXXM010000005.1, from coordinate 262,773 downwards.
CGACCAGACCGTCATCGGCCTCGCCGCGACCAGCGGCGACGAACGCTTCGCCTGGGACAGCTATCGCCGCTTCATCCAGATGTATTCGGACGTCGTGCTCGGGCTCGATCACGGCCGCTTCGAGGAAGCGCTCGAAATCGCCAAGGAAGATCGCGGGCTCACGCTCGATACCGAACTTTCGGCGACCGACTGGCAGGCGCTGGTCAGCCAGTACAAGGCGCTCGTCGAGGAATTGTGGGGCAAGCCGTTCCCCCAGGACGTCCACGATCAGCTCTGGGGCGCGATCGGCGCGGTGTTCGGCTCGTGGCAGTCCGAACGCGCCAAGGTCTATCGCCGGCTCAACGACATTCCGGGCGACTGGGGCACCGCCGTCAACGTCCAGGCGATGGTGTTCGGCAACATGGGCGAGACCTCGGCCACCGGCGTCGCCTTCACGCGCGACCCGGCGACGGGCGAGCGCGCCTATTATGGCGAGTTCCTCATCAACGCGCAGGGCGAGGACGTGGTGGCGGGCATCCGCACGCCGCAATATCTCACCCGCGCCGCGCGTGAGACCGCCGGCGCCAAGCCTGCGTCGATGGAAGAGGCGATGCCCGAAACCTATGCCGAGCTGGCGCAGGTGTTCGAGACGCTCGAAACGCACTACCGCGACATGCAGGACATCGAGTTCACCGTCGAACGCGGCAAGCTGTGGATGCTTCAGACGCGCTCGGGCAAGCGCACCGCCAAGGCGGCGCTCAAGATCGCGGTCGACATGGCGGGTGAGGGGCTCATCACCCGCGACGAGGCGATCCTGCGCGTCGATCCGCAGGCGCTCGACCAGTTGCTCCACCCCACGCTCGATCCCAAGGCGCCGCGCGACGTGCTGACCAAGGGGCTGCCCGCCTCGCCGGGCGCCGCCTCGGGCAAGGTCGTGTTCGACGCCGACACCGCCGAAAAGCGCGCGGCGGCGGGTGACGCGGTCATCCTGGTCCGCGTCGAGACGAGCCCCGAGGACATTCACGGCATGCACGCGGCGAAGGGCATCCTCACCGCACGCGGCGGCATGACCAGCCACGCCGCGGTCGTCGCGCGCGGCATGGGCCGCGCCTGTGTGTCGGGCGCGGGCTCGCTCGCGATCAACGCGCGCGAAAAGTTGTTCCGCGTCGGCGGGCGTGAGGTGCGCGAGGGCGACATCATCACGATCGACGGCGCGACCGGCGAGGTGATGATGGGCGAGGTGCCCACCGTCCAGCCCGAGCTCGCGGGCGATTTCGGCACGCTGATGGGCTGGGCCGACGCCGTGCGCCGGCTCAAGGTCCGCGCCAATGCCGAAACGCCGCTCGACTGCCGCACCGCGCGCGATTTCGGCGCCGAGGGCGTCGGGCTCTGCCGCACCGAGCACATGTTCTTCGACTCGGGCCGCATCACCGCGGTGCGCCAGATGATCCTCGCCGCCGACGAGGCCGGCCGCCGTGCCGCGCTCGACCGGCTGCTTCCCGAACAGCGCAGCGATTTCGTCGAGATCTTCCAGGTGATGGCCGGGCTGCCGGTGACGATCCGCCTGCTCGATCCGCCGCTGCACGAGTTCCTGCCGCACGAAGAGGCCGAATTCGCCGATGTGGCGGCCGCCGCCGGGCTCGACGTCGAAACGCTCAAGCGCCGCGCGGCCGAGCTGCACGAGGTCAACCCGATGCTCGGCCATCGCGGTTGCCGGCTGGGCGTCACCTTCCCCGAAATCTACGAGATGCAGGCGCGCGCGATCTTCGAGGCCGCGCTGATCGTCGCCGAAAAGTCGGGCGCCGCGCCCGTGCCGGAGGTGATGATCCCGCTCGTCGGCACCCGGCGCGAGCTCGAACTGATGAAGGCCGTGGTCGACAAGGCGGCGCAGGCGGTGTTCGCCGAAAAGGGCCGCACGCTCGACTATCTCGTCGGCACGATGATCGAGCTGCCGCGCGCCGCGCTGCGGGCGGGCGAGATTGCCGAGGTCGGCGCCTTCTTCTCGTTCGGCACCAACGACCTGACCCAGACGACGCTGGGGGTCAGCCGCGACGACGCCGCGCGCTTCCTCACCAGCTATGTCGAAAAGGGCATCTACGCCAAGGATCCGTTCGTCAGCCTCGATGTCGAGGGCGTCGGCGAACTGATCGCGCTCGCCGCCGAACGCGGGCGCAAGACGCGGCCCGATATCAAGCTCGGCATCTGCGGCGAACATGGCGGCGATCCCGCCTCGATCGCTTTCTGTGAAAAGACCGGGCTCGATTACGTCTCCGCCTCGCCCTATCGCGTGCCGATCGCGCGGCTGGCGGCGGCGCAGGCGGCGCTCAGGGAGCGGTGATCGCAACGGTGGCGCTGATGCTTCCCGCCGCGCTTCCCGCGGGCGAGATCGAGCAGTTGCGCGATGCGCTGCTCGCCAGCGACAGCGCCACCGCGTTGCTGGCGCGCCGTTGCGGCGCGCCGATCCGGGCAGAGGTCGCGCGCGGCGTCACCGTCGCGCCCGGCGCGGCCCGGCGCGCGCGGCTCCAGGTGGCGGCGGACGAACCCGTCGCCTATCGCAGCGTCCGGCTGATGTGCGGCACGCGCGTGCTCTCGCTGGCGCAGAACTGGTACGTGCCCGCGCGGCTCACCCCCGCGATGAACGCCGCGCTTCAGGGCGACACGCCTTTCGGCGCGGTCATCCGCCCGCTCGCGCCGCGGCGGCGCACGCTGGGCGTCGAAATCCTGCGCCGCCCGGCCGACAGCGCTGCCGCGGAGACCGACGAGGTGCTGCGCGTCCAGGCGCTCGTCGTCGATGCGCAGGGCCGCCCGCTCGCCGAGGTGGTCGAAGGCTATACCGCCGCGCTGCTCGCGCTTCCGCCGCGCTGACGGCGCGCCGGCCCGCGCCGCTCACTTCATCAGCGCGTCGTTGATCGAACAGGCCGCCGGGCCAAGGATCACGATGAACAGCACCGGCAGGATGAACAGGATCAGCGGCACCGTCATGATCGCGGGCAGCCGCGCGGCCTTTTCCTCGGCGCGCATCATCCGCTCGTTGCGGAATTCGGCCGACAGCACGCGCAGCGCCGAGGCGAGCGGGGTGCCGTATTTCTCGGTCTGGATCATCGTCGTCACGACGCCGCGGATCGATTCGAGGTCGACGCGCTCGGCCAGGTTCTCGAACGCGGTGCGCCGGTCGGTCAGGAAGCCCAGTTCGATCGCGGTCAGCGAGAATTCCTCGCCCAGCTCGGGATAGGCCTTGCCCAGCTCGCGTGCGACGCGGGCAAAGGCGGCGTCGACGGTCAGCCCCGCCTCGGCACAGATCACCAGCAGGTCGAGCGCGTCGGGAAGCCCCTTGCGGATCGCGTCGCTGCGCTTCTGGATGCGGTTCTTCAGATAGAGGTCGGGCGCCTTGTAGCTCAGGATGAAGCTGCCCGCGACGAGGCCATAGGCCTTCAGCGGGCTCCACGTCGCGAACATCTCGGTGCCATAGACCAGGTATAGCATCGGCCCGCCGATCAGGATCGGCAGCACCAGCCGGCCAAAGATCACCGCGACCGCCCATTCCTTGCGGCGGATGCCGGCCTGCAGCATCTTGCGCTGCGCAACCTTCAACTGCTCGTCCTGCAGGACCTTCAGCGCGCTCAGCATCGCGCGCATCCGGTCGGTGGTCTCGCTCTTCTGGACCAGCTTGGCGCGCCGCTTCGACGTCGATGCGGTGATCCCGGCCTTGAGCTGCTCGCGGCGTTCGTTGAGCGCCTTGACGCGGCGCGACATCGGGTTGCGCACCGTCGTCGCCAGGTACAGCGCGTACAGCACGGCCGCCGCCGCCACGCCCGACAGCAACGTCGCCGCCCAATAGACGTCGATTCCCATGATCGTCGGGCCGCCGGGGGGAGGGGTGTTCATCGCATCAGATCTCGAAATTGACCATCTTGGCCATGATGAACGCGCCGATGCCCATCCACACCAGCCCGCCGACCCCGGCGATCATCAGTCGCGGGTCCTTGAAGAAGTTGGCCATGTAGCCGTTGTTGATGAACCAGACCATGCCGAACACGATGAAGGGCAGCGCGCCGACGATCAGCGCCGACGCCTTGCTTTCCGACGACATCGCCTTGATCTTCAGCTTCATCTGGCTGCGCTTGCGCAGCACGTCGGCCAGGTTGGCGAGCGTCTCGGCCAGGTTGCCGCCGGTCTCGCGCTGGATCGCGATCGTGATCGTGAAGAACTGGAACTCGGGCGTGCCCAGCCGGTCGGCGGTTTCCTGCAACGCGGCGTCGAGCGTGCGGCCGATCTTCATCTTGTCGGTGATCGCGCGGAATTCCTCGCCCACCGGCCCGTCGATCTCCTGACCGACGACGCCCATCGTCTCGGTGATCGGCAGGCCCGAACGCAGCCCGCGCACCAGCAGCTCGATCGCGTCGGGAAAGCGCGCGGTAAAGCGCGCGACGCGGCGGTTGATCAGGAATCCGACGACGAAATGCGGGATGCCGAACGCCAGGAACAGCCCGAACACCAGCGCGAACAGCAACGGCGCGCCCTCGAACGCGACCAGCCCCGCCGTCACCGCCAGGATGGCCAGCGTCGCAAAGCCATATTGGCCGATCGTCCAGTCCTTGCCGGTCATCGCCAGCCGCTGCTGGAGCAGCGCGGGGTTGGGCAGCAGCCGTCCCGCCGCCATGTCCATGCGCGTGTTGCGCGTCGCGGTGATCCGGCGGATCTGCGCCTCCATCGCCGCCGATCCGCTCGCGCTGATCGTGAAGCGGTCGCGCACATCGGCCAGCCGCCGGGCGCTCGCGCGCTGCGCATTGGGGCCGGCAAAGGCCAGGGCGAGCAGCACGACGACCAGCATCGCGCCGCCTGCGAACATCACCACCGGCAACAGGTTCATGCCGTCCACGCCTCCCAACCCGCTTCGCCGCGCGGCCGCGCCGCGCGACGGCTCATGCCTTGACCTTGTTCGTCAGCTTCTCGCGCAGCCGGCCGATCAGCGACGCGCCCTTGGCCGCGGCCGCCGCCGCCTGCCCGGTGTCGCGTTCGCCGCTCGCCTCGTTCGCCGCGTCGGTGATCGTCAGGATCGTGCGCGCCAGGTCGGCGAGCGGGGCAAAGGCGCGCGTGTTGCGGCCCACCTCGGCCATCGGCTTGCCCAGCTTGGCCGCCTGCGCCGCCAGCTTGGCGTCGAACGCGATCACCGCGTCGAGCTTGCGCTCGATCGACGCCTCGAAATCCTTGCGCCCGATCTCGAGCAACGGCGCCGGCTGCACCTTGTTCGCGACGACGAAAAGCTGCGTCTGCGGCGCGTTCGACCGGAACCAGCTCAGGATGCGGATCGCGTCGCGCGCCGCCGCCAGCGTCATGTCGGTGACGAGCACCGCGACCTGCACCTCGGTCAGCAGGTGCGGGTGGTTGACCAGCATCCCGCGCGGCAGGTCGATCACCACGCATTCGAACGCGCTGCGCATCTCTTCCTGCAACTGGTAGAATGCGGCGCCGTCGGTGACGAGCGGGGCGTTGATCGGCGCCTCGGCCGACAGCACCGCCAGCCGGTCCGATGCGCGCACCATCGCGCGCTCGATGAACAGCCCGTCGATGCGGCTCGGATTCTCGATCGCGTCGGTCAGCCCGCGCCCCGGCTCCAGGTCGAGCGCGAGCGCGCCCGTCCCGAAATGCACGTCGAGGTCGAGCAGCGCGGTCGTGCGCGCCTGCCGTTCGCTCAGCAGCCAGGCAAGCGACGTCGCCACCGACGTCGCGCCGCACCCGCCGCGCGTGCCGATCACCGCCACCGAACAGGGCGGCCGCTCCGAACTCGTCTCGCTCGCCTTGGGCGCGCTCAGCATCGTCTGCGCCTGCACGAACGCCTCGCGCAGCGCGTCGGGGTTCAGCGGCTTGAGCAGATAGTCCTGGATGCCGCTCGCCACCAGGTCGCGATACAGCCGCACGTCGTTGACCTGCCCCGTCGCGATCACGATCGTGCCGGGCTCGCACACCTCGGCCAGCGCATTGATGTCGTTCAGTGGGTCGCCCGATTCGGACAGGTCGACGAACAGGATCGCCGGGCTCGCCGATACCGACAGCGTCTGCACCGCGTTGCGCAGCCCGCCCTTGTTCACCTTTTCGGGCGACCAGCCGAGCTCGACCGCGATCGGGCGGAGCAGGTCGACCGTCATGTTGTCGCAGACAAAGGCGATGAACGGGTCGCGCTGGCTCAGCCGTGCCGGATTGAAGGGCGCGTTCACTTGCCGCCTCCGGTCGATTCGTTCTTCACCGCGGTGCCGCCGGCGCCGGTCGGCGCGGCCTGGCGCAGCGCCTTGATCGCCTTGCCCGCGGTGTTGGGGTCGGCGGTGGCGGCGCCCGCTGCGCCGCGCACCAGGTCGGCGGGGTCGGCGACCATCGCCGCCAGGTTGCGCGCGGTCGCGCAGCCGAAGTTCGAGCTGGTGCTCGCGCTGTAATCGGGCTGGTAGACGCGCGTATAGTCGGGGCATCCCGGCACGCTCGCGCTCATCCGCGTCACCACCACGCGCACCATGCCGGGGGCGACCTGGCCCGCCGTCACCGGCGCCTGGTCCGACAGCAGCAGCCCGTACCGGCTCGCCTGCGCGGCGATCTCGGTGCGGCCCGTGCGCCCCTCGGCGCCGTCGTCGATCGCGACGCGGTCGCCATAGCGCGGCTGGAGCGCGGCGAGCCAGCCCGCCAGCCGCTCGCCCTCGCCGGGGGCCAGCGCGCTGCCCGCGGCCTGCACGTCAAAGGCATAGTCGTGACGCTCGACGACCGGCTGGTACACCGAATCGACGCCGCCATTGTACGTCCCGCTGCATCCCGCGACGAGCGCCGCCGGAACGAGGAGCAGGGGGGTGAAACGCATTGCCATGGCGATCTTCCTCAGCGGATCAGAAGCCGAAGCCCGGCGCCGCATCGTCCGACTTCTTCGGTCGGCGCGCGGCGGGGACGGGCTGCGGAACGGGGGCGGCGGGGGCGGCATCGACGGGTGCGGGCGCGGCGGCGCCCATCGCCGGGCGCGCGTCGCCCGAAGGCGCCATGCGCGGCTTGGGGCGGTCGGCGCCGGTCATGCCGCTGCCCAGCTGGCCGAACAGGATGCGCTCGGCGTCGTTGGGCGCGCGATAGCCGTCGGTGGGCAGCGCGATCTGGTTCGCGTTGACCGGCTTCACCAGGTACGGCGTGATGACGATCATCAGCTCGGTCTCGTTGCGCTGCCACGCGTTCGAACGGAACAGCGCGCCCAGGATCGGGATGTCGCCCAGCCCCGGCGCGCGGGTCAGGCCGTTGTTGTGCGTGTTCTGCAACAGCCCGCCGATGACGAAGCTCTCGCCCGAACCCAGCTCGACCGTGGTCTCGCTGCGCCGCGTGGTCAGCGCGGGGATGCTGATGCCGTTCAGCGTGACCGCGCCCGAAGAGGTCAGCTGCGACACTTCGGGGCGCACGCGCATCGAAATGCGGCCGTCGGCCAGCACCGTCGGCGTGAACGACAGGCTGACGCCATATTGCTTGTATTCGACCGAGATCGAATTGTTGCCCTGGCTCACCGGGATCGGGATCTCGCCGCCCGCCAGGAACGTGCCCGTCTCGCCCGAAAGCGCGGTGATGTTGGGCGTCGCCAGCGTCACCACCTGGCCCGTCTGCTCGCCCAGGTCGAGCGAGGCGAGCAGGTCCATGCCCAGCATCCGTCCCATGCGCGACAGCGTGGTGCCGCCGGTGATCGGGGCGGGCGGGGTATAGGTGATCGAATTGCCGTTGCGGACGATCGAGCCCTGCCGCCCCTGGCCGATGCCGTACAGGAAACCGCTGCCCGCATCGCTGCTGGTGAAGTTGACGCCGATATTCTTGGTGAAGTTGCGGTTCACCTCGGCGATCCGCACCTGCAGGTTGACCTGCAACGGCGTCGCGGTTTTCAGCCGATTGAACACGCCGATCTTCAGCGGGGTGTTGGCGTCGCTCGTGTTGACGCCGGGGTTGAGCAGCGCCGTCACCAGCCGCTGCGCCTGCTCGACATCGTCGGGCGACGCGACCGTGCCGGTCAGCACGGCAAGCTGGCCCACCGTCGTCACCTTGATGTCCGAATCGGGCATCGCGGTCTTCAGCATCGCGTCGATCGAATTGAGGTTCTGGCCGACGCGGACATTGGTCGAATAGACGACCGCGCCGCTCGTCGTCGTCGCGAACACCGTCGCCTCGCCGCCGGTCTTGCCGAACAGGTGGATCTGGCGCGGATTGGCGACGTACACGTCGGCCACCTCGGGGTTCGACGTCCACACGCTCGCGATGCCGGTGGGCAGCGTGATCAGCTCGCCCTGGCCGACCGACAGCTTGACCTCGCTCGTCGGCCGCTGCGTGCCGACGGGCAGGTTGCCCACGCGGGCGCGGACGCCGGGGTTCGATCCGGCCTGGCGCGCCTGCGGCTTGGCGGGCTTGCCGCCGGGGGCGCCGGCGAGCGCGGCGGCGGGCACCGCAAGCAGCGCGGTTGCTGCCAGCGCGGCGATGCCGGCGCGGTTCATCGACTTGCTCGAACGCATCTCAGTTCTTCCCCCCAAGCGCGACTTCGGTCACGCTGTTGCCGCGCGCGACGATCACCGTCGGGCCGCGATGGACGGGCGCGGCACCCGGAAAGGCCGGTCCCGCGGCGGGTGCGCCCGGCGCGGCGGGCGCGGCGGCGGTCTTGGCCGGCACCGTGCTGCGCTGGAAACGCGACACGTCGGCGCCGGTGGCAAAGGTCGATCCGCCGTCCTGCGGGCGCGAGCCCATGCGCGTCAGCATCGCCTTTTCCTTCCTGGGGTCGGCGGGCACCTGCACCTGGCCGCTCGCGATCGCGTCCTCCAGGTCGCCGGCATTGTCGGCGATCGAGCGCAGCGAGAGCGAGATCTGGCCCACGGTCTGCGCCACCGCGATCTTCTCGGCGATCTTGGGCGTCGCCTCGACGGTCACGGTCGAATAGGTGTTGACGACGGTGTTGCCCTTGTCGTCGGTCTGCTTGTCGGTGCGCTGGTCGGTCGCCAGCACGCGCAGGTTGCGCAGGATCGTCTCCGATGCCTTCAACGGCGGGCCGTCGCCGCCGCCCGTGACGCTCTGCGTCAGGATCAGGTCGACGCGGTCGCCCGGAAACACGAAACCGGCCACCGCGCTCTGCGCCGAAACCGGCACCGTCACCGCGCGCATCCCCGGTCCCAGCGCCGCCGCCAGGAAACCGCGGTCGCCCGGCTTGACGAGCGCGCCCTGCGTGATCGGCTGGCCGGCCGGGATGGCGTAACGCACCACCGTGCCCTGCAGCTTGGCGGGATCGCTCTGGCCCTTGACGTAATAGGCGCCCTCGACCAGCTCGCGCGGCCAGGCGACGAACTTCACCGCCTGTGCGTCGAGGATCGTCCCCACCGGCAGCGCGCGAGTCGCGACCAGGACTTCGGTGGTGTTCTGCGGCTGGGCCACGCCTGCCGGTACGGCACCCGCGACCGGGGTCGGCGTGCCGACCACCAGGCTGCGGGCCATGAACGCGGTGATCGCCGCGACGATCAACGCGCCGACCAGCAGAATGAGCTTGCGTGCATCCATTGCGCTACGGGCCTTCTATATGTGCGATATGCCGGCTGGTTGCTTCGGCATTAAGCATCACGGGAATCGGTTAAGAATCGGTTCGTGGAGGACGATCAGCGCCGCCAGCGTGATGGCGACGCCGTAGGGGATTTCGATTCCGGCGAGCGGCCGGCGGCGCACCAGCCGCGCCCCCACCATCGCCAGCGTCAGCACGCCGCCCAGCAGCGCCATCGCGGTCAGCATCGCGATCAGCGGCTGCAACGGCAGCCACAGCGCCAGCGCGCCGATCAGCTTGACGTCGCCGCCGCCCATCTGGCCCAGCGCGAACGCGCCGACGAACAGCGCGAACACGATTCCGGCGATGCCGATCTGGATCGCCGCGTCGGGCCACCAGGCCATGCCCTGCGACCACCACCACAGCGGGGCGGCCAGCGCGATCGCGGCATTCTTCCAGTTGGCGATCTCGCGCGTGCGCACGTCCTCGATTCCTGCGGAAATCAGCAGGATCGCGAGCCCGATGAGCAAAAAGGTGCCGATTGTTCCCGCCATTTGCGGTTAACGCCTAGACGCTGCGGCTTAGCAAAACGTAACCATGGCCCTATGGCAGCTCCCTCGATCGACCGCCGCGCCATCCCTGCGGGTGCGCGCGTCTCCCGCTGGCCCGCGCGCGACGGCTGGGCGCTGCGCAGCTTCGACTGGCCCGCCGCCGGAGACGGGGCCGGGGCCGGAGGCGGGGCCGGGGGCGCCGCCCCGCGCGGCAGCATCCTGTTCCAGACCGGGCGCGGCGACGTGTTCGAGAAATATCTTGAGGCGTTCGGCCACTGGCACCGCCAGGGCTGGTCGATCCGCGCGTTCGACTGGCGCGGCCAGGGCGGGTCGGGGCGACTCACGCCGCATCCGCAATGCGGCCATATCGACCGGTTCGAGACGTTCATCGACGATCTCGCCGCCTTCCATGCCGAATGGCGCGCCGACTCGGCGGGGCCGCGCGTGGTGATGGGACATTCGATGGGCGGGCATCTCGTGTTGCGCGCGCTGGTCGAAGGCGCGATCGACGCCGATGCCGCGGTGCTGATCGCGCCGATGCTGGGGGTGCGCAGCCCGCTGGGCGCGCTGTCCGAACGCGCCGCGCGGCTCATGGGGGCGCTCGGCGATCCCGCGCGGCCCGCCTGGCGCGGCAATGAAAAGCCCTACACCACCGAAACGCGCGCCGACCTGCTCACGCACGATGCCGATCGCTATGCCGACGAGCTGTGGTGGCAGGCGGCCCAGCCCGAAACGCTCACCGGCCCGCCGAGCTGGCACTGGCTGGCCGAGGCGTTCGCCTCGATGCGCCGGCTCGAACGCGATCCGCGGCTCGCGGCGCTGGCGACGCCGCTGCTGATGCTCGTCGCCGATGCCGACGGGCTCGTCGATCCGCGAGTCGCGCGGCGCGTCGCGGCGCGGTTGCCGCACGCGCGGGTCGAGGCATTCGGCCGCGAAAGCGCGCACGAAATCCTGCGGGAGGTTGACCCCGTGCGCCTGCGGGCGCTTGGTGCGATCGACCAGTTCCTTGCGGCCGAGGCCAGCGCAGAAGACCGATGAATCGTTACGACATTGCCATTGTGGGCGCCGGGATCGCCGGCGCCGGGCTTGCGGCCGAGCTTGCGCCGCACGCGCGCGTGCTGCTGCTCGAGGCAGAGGATCGCCCCGGCTATCACGCGACCGGGCGGTCGGCGGCCTATTGGTCCGAAACCTATGGCGGGCCGGGGGTTCAGCCGCTCACCAGCGCGTCGGGCGCGTTCCTGCGCGACGGGGGCTTCCTCGAACCGCTCGGCTCGCTCCATATCGGCCGCGCCGACGAGGCGCCCGCGATCGAGGCGTTCCTGCGCGAGTTCGAAGGCACGGGGGTGCCGCTCGCGCCCGTCGACCCGGCGACGATGGTGCCGGGGCTGCGCCCCGACTGGACGCTTGCGGTGCTCGAATCGAGCTGCGCCTATATCGACGTCGCCGCGCTCCACGGCGCCTTCCTTGCCGCGGCGCGCCGGGCGGGGGCGGTGCTCCAGGTCTCGGCAGAGCTGCACGCGGCCGAATGGGGCGCCGACGGCTGGCGGATCGCGACGCGCGCGGGCGATTTCGCCGCGGGGCTGCTCGTCGATGCGGCGGGGGCGTGGGCCGATGTCGTCGCCGAACGCGCGGGCGTCGCGCCGATCGGCATCCAGCCCTATCGCCGCACGATGGTCCAGCTCCGGCCCGATCCGCTCGCGCCGGCGGGGCTGCCGCACGTCGCGCATATCGGCGGCACCTTCTATTTCAAGCGCGAGGGCGGCGGGCGGCTGTGGCTCAGCCCGCATGACGAGATCCCCAGCGATCCGTGCGACGCCCAGCCCGAACTGATCGACGTCGCCACCGCGATCGACCGGTTCGAGCATGTCGTCGACTGGGGTGTCGCCGCGGTCGAGCACAAATGGGCGGGGCTGCGCAGCTTCGCGCCCGACCGGCTGCCCGTCTATGGCTTCGACTCGGCGCGGCCGGGCTTCTTCTGGTGCGCGGGGCAGGGCGGCTTCGGCATCCAGACCGCGCCGGCGGCGGCGCGGCTGGCGGCGGCGATGATCCTCGGCGACGCCCGCGTCGCGGTGCCGCACGGTGTCGATCCCGCGCGTTACGCGCCGTCGCGCTTCTGAAGGCGCGGGCGCGGGGCGCCCCGTCGATTTTTTGCAGGTGCAGCATCGCTTTCGCGCCGGCGCGGTGCTATCCTTGCGTTATGGCACGTCAGGCGGTTCCGTTCGATTTTCCCGTGAATGTTGCCCGTGAGGATATCGACTTCATGGGTCATGTGAACAACGCCAGCTATCTGAAATGGGTGCAGGCGGCGGTCATCAGCCACTGGCAGCGGCTCGCGCCCGCCGATGCGGTGACCGAGCATCTCTGGGTCGCGCTCAAGCACGAGATCACCTATCGCCGCCCCGCCTTTCTCGAGGACGATGTCGTCGCGACGGTGCTGCTCGAAAAGGTGCAGGGCGCGCGCGCCTTCTACGAAACGGTCATCAAGCGCGGCTCCGAAGTGCTGGCCGAGGTCAAGTCGAGCTGGTGCTGCCTCGATGCGGCGACCCGTCGACCGGCACGTCTCGCGCAGAGCGTGATCGACCGGTTTTTCGTCCGCAACGACGCCGAATAGGCGGCAAAATCGCGCCAATGGCGGTTTTTTGCGCGAAAATGCGCGATCTGTCCTGCCATTGGGGCGGGTTTCCTTCAAAATCTTGCCCGCCGATCCGCGCCCGCGGCCGCCAATCTCCTAAATGACTCGAATGGTGGCTGCGTGCCGCCGGTGTCGTTGTGGAGCAAGAAGCGTCATGAATGAAAAGCCCCGGTTCGTCGTGTTGAAGGCTATCAACGGGGAGCCGATCGTGGTCAATCTTGCCGCGGTACGCACCGTTTCGACGATCGAATTCGCCGGCGACCATGTCGGCGTGATCGCTTTCGACAAGGATCATGAGGTCGTGATCGGCTCGACGGTCGAGGAATTCCTCACCGCGCTCGCCGCCGCCCCCGCGCGCGTCGGCGACTAGGGCATTTTCGCGTCGGCCGTTACGGCCGGCGACCTGGAAAATGCGGCAATCCCGAATCCGGAGCGTCTTCGCCCAGCGTGAAACGCTCTAGAACCGCAGCGCCGCGTCGCTCGCCAGCCGGTCCGCCCGCTCGTTGTCGGGATGGCCGGCATGGCCCTTCACCCATTGCCATTCGACGCGATGCGGCTTGGCGGCGGCAAGCAGTTCCTGCCACAGCTCGGCATTCTTCACCGGCTTCTTGTCGGCGGTTTTCCAGCCGTTTTTCAGCCAGCCATGGATCCACTTGGTCAGCCCGTCCATGACGTAGCGGCTGTCGGTGGACAGCGTCACGCGGCACGGCCGCTTGAGCGCCCGCAGCCCCTCGATCGCCGCCATCAGTTCCATGCGGTTGTTGGTCGTGTGCGCCTCGCCGCCCGAAAGCTCCTTTTCGGTCGTGCCCATGCGCAGCACGACGCCCCAGCCGCCGCGCCCGGGATTGCCCTTGCACGCGCCGTCGGTCGCGATCTCGACATGCGGCAATTCGCTCATGTCAGCGTCCCCAGCCGCGCGGCCAGATCGGCGTCATACACCTTCAGCCGCCGCCAGAAGGCCAGCGGATCCTTGCGCGTCACCAGCGCGTCGGCGGGGGTGTTCAGCCAGTCCCAGGCGCGCGACAGCGTGAAGCGGATGCACGATCCCGCCGCCAGGCCGCCGAATGCCGCCCGCTCGGCCTCGCGCAACGGATAGTGCCGGGAATAGCCTTCGATCAGCGCATCGCCCACCGCCGCGTCGAACCGGCGGCCGGTCGGGTCGAACGCCCAGGCGGTGTGCGCCACCGCCAGGTCATAGAGGCGGATGTCGGTGCACGCGAAATAGAAGTCGATCAGCCCCGTCACCCGCTCGCCCAGCATCAGGACGTTGTCGGGGAACAGGTCGGCATGGATCGCGCAGCGGTCGAGCCCGTCGCGGTCCCAGCGCGCGGCCAGCCGGTCGAGCGCCGTGCCGATATCGTCATAGAGGCCGGGGGCGATCTCGTTCAGGCTCGTGCCGCACCGCTCGAACAGCGGCTGCCAGGTGTCGAAACCCATCGAATTCGGCCGGTCGAGCGGGAAATCGGCGACCGCGCGGTGCATCCGCCCCAGCGCGGCGCCTGCGGCCTGCGCCTGCGGCGGGGTGGGGTGCGACACCGAAACGCCCGACAGGAACTGGATCAGGCACGCCGGGCGCCCCTCCAGCTCGTGGATCAGCCGACCGTCGCGATCGGGCACCGCGGGGGGCACCGGCAGCCCGTGCGACGCCAGGTGGTCGAGCAGCGCCATGAAATAGGGCAGGTCGTCCGCCGCCACGCGCTTTTCATACAGCGTCAGGATGAAGCGGCTCCTGGTCGTGTCGACCAGATAGTTGCTGTTCTCGACCCCCTCGGCGATCCCCTTGGCCGAAACGAGTTCGCCGACGTCGAAGCGTGCGAGAAAGGCCGAGAGCGCCTCGGCCGAAACCTGCGTGTAAACCGCCATGCGCTCAGGCGGCTTCCAGGCCGCGCGGCAGCTTGAAGGTCACGTTTTCCTCGATCGTCGCCACCGCTTCCTCGCGCACGTCGAAGCGCGTCGCCAGCCGGTCGACGACCTCGCGCACCAGCAGTTCGGGGGCCGAAGCGCCGGCGGTGATCCCCACGCTCGTCACGCCGTCGAACCAGGCGAAGTCGATGTCGTCGGCGCGCTGGATCAGCGTCGCGCAGGCGCCCGAACGGCTCGCGACCTCGACCAGCCGCTTCGAATTGGACGAATTGGGCGCACCGATCACGAGCACCAGCTGGGCGCGGTCGGCGATCGCCTTCACCGCCGCCTGGCGGTTCGACGTCGCATAACAGATGTCGTCCGCACCCGGCGCCACGATCTGCGGAAAGCGTCGCTTGAGCACTTCAAGCACCGCGGCCGTATCGTCGACCGACAGCGTCGTCTGCGTCAGAAAGGCGAGCTGGTCGGCGTCGGGCACCGTCACGCGTTCGGCGTCCTCGACCGTCTCGACCAGCGTGATCGCGCCGTCGGGCACCTGGCCGAACGTGCCGATCACCTCGGGATGGCCGGCATGGCCGACGAACAGGATGTGCCGGCCCGCCGCGACATGGCGTTCGGCCTGGCGATGCACCTTCGACACCAGCGGGCAGGTCGCGTCGAGATACGACAGGCCGCGCTCCTCGGCGCGCGCGGGCACCACCTTGGGGACGCCGTGCGCCGAAAACACCACCGGCACGCCGTCGGGCACCTGGTCGAGTTCGTCGACGAACACCGCGCCCTTCTCGCGCAGCGTGTCGACGACATATTTGTTGTGGACGATCTCGTGGCGCACATAGACCGGGGCGCCATATTTCTCGATCGCCAGTTCGACGATGCGGATCGCGCGATCGACACCGGCGCAGAAGCCGCGCGGGGCGGCGATGAGCAGCTCGAGGGCGGGTTTGCGGGCTTCGTCCATGGTCCGGGCTCTACGCGATTGCTTGCGCGGGCGAAAGCCGGTTCCTATGGTGCGCGCCGCAACGGGCCGCCATGCAAATGGGTGGCCCGTTTGCTTCGCCGAATTGTTCCGAATACCCCGTGTTTCGCTGAAAGGTGCCCGCCCCGTGTCGCTTGCCAAGCTCGCCATCCCCGCGATTCTCCTGCTGGCCGCCGGCGGCTGCACCAAGGCCGGTGACATCACCGAAGGCGGGATCACCGCGGTTCGGACCCCGTGCCCGCGCGTGGCGGTGCCGGTCGGCACGGGCGACGTGACGCTGTTCAACCCCGCGACCAGCCGCACCGCCGATGCGATCGACGTCGTCGCATCGATCAGCAACGTCGAATCGACCTGCAACGCGGAAGGGCCGCAGGTCGCGACGACGATCGGCTTCGACGTGCTCGGCCGCCGATCGCAGCCGGGGCCGGCGCGCGACGTGACGCTCCCCTATTTCGTCAGCGTGGTGCGCGGCGGGTCGCAGGTGACGGCAAAGCGCGTGGCGCAGGTGACGCTGCACTTTGCCGAGGGTGCGTTGCGCGCCCAGGCCAGGGCCGAAGGCGTCGCGACCGTCGATCATGCGGCGGCGACGCTTCCGGCCGAAGTCCGCCGCCGCCTGACCGAAAAGCGCAAGGCGGGCGACGAGGCGGCCGCGGTCGATCCGCTCAACGAGCCGAGCGTGCGCCAGGCGGTGCTCTCGGCGACGTTTGAGGCGCTGGTCGGCTTCCAGCTGACCGAGGATCAGCTCAAGTACAACCTCACGCGCTGAAGCCCGGCGGGCGGGGCTGGCTGCGCGCAACCCCGATTGACTCCGGCGGCCGCGACCGCCAAGGCTGTTCGGCGTCGATGGCGGGCGACCGCCATGGGCAAGCGCGGGAGAGCGAGGCGGGCGACCGCCTCCGCCGAAGGAGCAACCGCCCCGGAATCTCTCAGGCACCGAGGACCGCGCGGGCCACGACACTCTGGAAAGCGCAGCCGTCCGTCAGGGGCGGCGCCACCGAAGGGGTAACCCCGCGCGGCGACGCGGCGGGGGAAAGCTCTCAGGTTCCGTGACAGAGGGGGCGGCGGCATTTCGGGCTCGTCAGGGCCGTGGCCGTCGATTCCAACCCTTGCCTACGGAGTGCCGTCGCTTGAGCGCAACCGAAACCCCCACGCCCGAACCGGCCGAAACCGAGCAGCCGCTCGAGCTGCTGCCGCTCGACGGCTGGCACCGCGCGCGCGGCGGCCGCATGGTGCCCTTCGCCGGCTATGAAATGCCCGTGCAGTACGAGGGCATCATGGCCGAGCATCTGTGGACGCGCGACCATGCCGGGCTGTTCGACGTCAGCCACATGGGCCAGCTCCTCTTTTCCGGCGCCGATGCCGATGCGCAGCTCGAAACGCTGCTTCCCGGCGACATCAAGGGGCTGGGCGCGGGACGGATGCGCTATTCGCTGCTGCTCGCCGACAATGGCGGCATCCTCGACGACCTGATGGTCACGCGGCTCCCCGACGCCAATGCGTTCGAGATCGAGGGCGGCGCCTTCTACATGGTCGTCAACGGGGCGACCAAATGGGACGATCTGGGCGTGTTCCGCGAACACCTGCCCGACGAGGTCGTCATCAACCATCTCGACGAACAGGCGCTGCTCGCGCTCCAGGGGCCCGAGGCCGTGGCCGCGCTCGATCGCGTGCTGCCCGGCGTCGCGTCGCTAGTGTTCATGACGGCCGCGGCCTTCGAATGGCAGGGCAATCCGGTCTGGGTCAGCCGTTCGGGCTATACCGGCGAGGACGGCTTCGAAATCTCGATCCCGGGCGACGTGGCCGAGGCCTTTGCCGAGGCGCTGTGCGCCCAGCCCGAGGTCAAGCCGATCGGGCTCGGTGCGCGCGATTCGCTGCGGCTCGAGGCGGGGCTGCCGCTCTATGGCCACGACCTCGATCCCGAAACCACGCCGATCGCCGCCGATCTCGGCTTCGCCTTGTCGAAGCGCCGGCGCGAGGAGGGCGGCTTTGCCGGTGCCGAGCGCATTCTCGCCGAACGTGCCGAAGGCCCCGCGACCAAGCGCGTCGGGCTGGTCGTCGACGGGCGCCAGCCCGTGCGCGAGGGCGCGGCGGTGGTCGATGCCGCCGGCGCGACGATCGGCAAGGTGACGAGCGGCGGCTTCGCCCCCACCGTGCAAAAGCCGATCGCCATGGCCTATGTGCCCGCCGCGCTGGCGGTGCCGGGCACCCGGATCACGCTTGTCCAGCGCGGCAAGCAGCACCAGGCGGAGGTCGTCGCGATGCCCTTCGTCCCGCACCGTTACGTCAGAAAGGGAGGCTGACCCATGAGCCGTTATTTCACTGAAGACCACGAATGGATCGAACTCGACGGCGATGTCGCGACCGTCGGCATCACCGACTATGCGCAGAGCCAGCTCGGCGACATCGTGTTCGTCGAGGTGCCCGAGGAAGGCCGTGAGGTCACCAAGGGCGACGACGCCGCCGTCGTCGAATCGGTCAAGGCCGCGTCGGACGTCTATGCGCCCGTCACCGGCACCGTGATCGAGGGCAATGCCGCGCTCGCCGACAACCCCGCGCTGGTCAACGAAGACCCCGAGGGCGAGGGCTGGTTCTTCAAGCTGACGCTGTCCGATCCGTCGGAACTCGACAGCCTGATGGACGAGGCCAAGTACCAGGCGTTCGTCGACAAGCTTTGATCCTTGCCCGGCGCCTCGCCCGCGACGGGCACGGGCGCCGGGGTGGGCCGCAAGGTGCCGTCCGGCGCCACGGCCCGCCGCCGGGCGACGTCGGGAGCCTGTCCTCCCGCCGCCGCTCACCCCACCCGCACCCCTCCCGCGAGAGGGAGGGGCTGGAGTAGAGAATGCGCTACCTCCCCCTGACCCCGGCCGATCGTGCGGCGATGCTCGCCAAGATCGGTGCCGCCACGGTCGATGATCTCTTCGTCGACGTTCCCGAAAGCGCCCGCCTCGCCGGCCCGATCGCCGGGCTGCCGCCGCATGCGAGCGAACTCGCGGTCGAACGTCACATGACCGCGCTGGCCCGCCGCAACCTGGTTGCCGGCGAGCTGCCCTTCTTCCTCGGCGCCGGCGCCTATCGCCACCATGTTCCCGCCAGCGTCGATCACCTGATCCAGCGCGGCGAGTTCCTCACCGCCTACACTCCCTATCAGCCCGAAATCGCCCAGGGCACGCTCCAGGTGATGTTCGAGTTCCAGACGCAGATCGCGCGGCTGCTCGGCTGCGACATCGCCAATGCGTCGATGTATGACGGCTCGACCGCGTGCTGGGAGGCGATCTCGATGGCGCGCCGCGTCACCCGGCGCGGCAAGGCGATCCTGTCGGGCGGGCTCCATCCGCATTATGTCTCGGTCGCCCGGACGATGGCGAAGTTCACCGGCGAGGTGCTCGACACCCGGCTGCCCGACCTGTCGCCCGAGCCCGATACGCTCGATCTCATCAACGCGATCGACGACGAAACCTCGTGCGTCGTCGTCCAGTATCCGGACATTCTGGGCCGGGTCGAGGATCTGTCGGCGCTCGCCGATGCCTGCCACGCCAAGAAGGTGCTGCTGATCGCCGTCGTCACCGAGCCGGTCGCGCTGGGCCTGCTCAAGTCGCCCGGCGAGATGGGCGCCGACATCGTCGTCGGCGAGGGGCAGTCGCTCGGCGTCGGCCTTCAGTTCGGCGGCCCCTATGTCGGCCTGTTCGCCTGCTCGGAAAAGCTGGTGCGCCAGATGCCGGGCCGCCTGTGCGGCGAGACGGTCGACGCCACCGGCAAGCGCGGCTTCGTGCTGACGCTGTCGACGCGCGAACAGCATATCCGCCGCGAAAAGGCGACGTCGAACATCTGCACCAGCTCGGTGCTGTGCGCGCTCGCCATGTCGATCCACATGACGCTGCTGGGTGAAAAGGGGCTCCGCCAGCTCGCCGAGCTCAACCATGTCGGCGCCGGCGCCGCTGCCGACCGGCTGGCCGAGGTGAAGGGCGTCGAACTCGTCACGCCGCGCTTCTTCAACGAATTCACGCTCCGGCTGTCGAAGGAGGCGCGCCCCGTCGTGCGCCAGCTTGCCGATCGCAACATTCTGGCGGGCGTGTCGCTGGGTCGCCTCTATCCGGGTGCGACCGATCTGCAGAACGGCCTGGTCGTGGCCGTTACCGAAACCACCACGGAGGAGGACGTCGAAACGCTTGCCTCCGCGCTCGAGGAGGTGCTGGCATGAGCACGGTCAACCAGTCGGGCTGGCGGCCCACCGCGCCGCAGGCGGGCGAAGGCGACGTTGCGACCTTCACCGGCAATCGCGCGCTGATGCTCGAGGAGCCGCTGATTTTCGAAATCGGCTCGGCCGACACCACCGGCGTCGACTTTGCCGACGCGCCGGCGGGCAAGTCGCGGCTCGACGGCCTCGTCCGCACCGCGCCGATCGGCCTGCCCGGCCTGTCCGAGCCCGAGGCGGTGCGCCACTACACGCGGCTCAGCCGTCAGAACTACGGCATCGACCTCGGCGTCTTCCCGCTCGGTTCGTGCACGATGAAGCACAATCCGCGCCTCAACGAGCGGATGGCGCGGCTCCCCGGCTTTGCCGACATCCATCCGCTTCAGCCGGTCGATACCGTGCAGGGCGCGTTCCAGCTGATCCACGAACTGGCGCACTGGCTGGTGACGCTCACCGGCATGCACTCGGTTGCGATGAGCCCGAAGGCGGGCGCGCATGGCGAGCTGTGCGGCGTCCTCGCGATCCGCGCCGCGCTCGATGCCAAGGGCGAGAGCGGGCGCCGCGTCATGCTCGTCCCCGAAAGCGCGCACGGCACCAACCCGGCGACCGCCGCCTTTGCCGGGTTCAGCGTCGAAAATATCCCGGCGACCGCCGCCGGCCGCGTCGATCTGGCGGCGCTCAAGGCGCGGCTGGGGCCGGACGTGGCGGGGGTGATGATCACCAATCCCAATACCTGCGGCCTGTTCGAACCCGATCTCAAGGCGATTTCGGACGCGGTCCATGCGGCGGGCGGCTATGTCTATTGCGACGGCGCCAATTTCAACGCGATCGTCGGGCGCGTCCGCCCGGGCGATCTCGGCGTCGACGCGATGCACATCAACCTCCACAAGACCTTCTCGACGCCGCATGGCGGCGGCGGTCCCGGTTCGGGCCCGGTGGTCTTTTCGGCGGCGCTGACGCCCTATGCGCCGCTCCCCTTCGTCGACAAGCGTGGCGATCGCTATGTCCTCGTCGAGGAAGAGAATGCGGGTGAGCATCATGCCGCCAGCTTCGGCCGCATGACGGCGTTCCATGGCCAGATGGGCATGTTCAGCCGGGCGCTGACCTACATCCTCAGCCATGGCGCCGACGGGCTGCGTCAGGTCGCCGAGGATGCGGTGCTCAACGCCAATTATGTGCTGCGCTCGATGGAGGATGTGCTCGAAGCGCCCTTCGCCGCTTCGGGGCCGTGCATGCACGAGGCGATCTTCTCCGACGCGGGGCTGCCCGATGGCGTCTCGACGATCGACATCGCCAAGGCGCTGATCGACGAGGGCTATCACCCGATGACCATGTACTTCCCGCTGGTGGTGCATGGCGCGATGCTCGTCGAACCGACCGAGACCGAGAGCAAGGCCGCGCTCGATCAGTTCATCGGTGCCTTCCGCGCCGTGGCGGCGCGCGCCAAGGCGGGCGACCCGTCGGTCAAGACCGCGCCGCACTTCGCGCCGCGGCGCCGGCTCGACGAGACGCAGGCCGCACGCAAGCCGGTGCTCGTCTATCGTGAGGCGCCTGCCGCGCAGGCCGCCGAATAAAACCCGTCCGCATCGCCGCGCCGCCCGTCATGGCGGACGCGGCGGTGCGCCCGGCGGGCGTCCGGCCCTGTACGCTTGGACGCGTTGACAAAGGCAGGACGCGGTACGGTCTTGCCAAAGCGTTGCGCGGCGGGAAAAACTCGCGCCATGCACGCTGCCCCTTCGCCTGACTGGATCGGTTCCGCGATCGCCGGCGCGATCATCCTGCTGGTGCTCGCCATCCGCCTGCGTCGGCTCGGCCGGCACCGGCCGCTGCGAATCGAGCGGCTGTGGATCGTTCCCGCCCTTTACCTGGTGATCGTCGCGCTGGCGTTCGGGCGGATGCCGCCGCACGGGCTGGCATGGCTCGGCTGTGCGGCGGCGCTCGCGGCCGGTGCGGCGCTCGGCTGGCAGCGCGGGCGGATGATGCGCATCATCGTCGATCCCGCCACCCATGCGATTTCGCAGGCGACGTCGCCGGCCGCGCTGCTGTTCATCGTCGTGCTGATCGCCGTCCGCTGGGCGGCGCGGGCCGAGGGCGGGGCCGCGCATCTCGACGTGATGACGCTCACCGACCTGCTGCTCGCCTTCGGGCTGGGCCTGCTCTCGGTCCAGCGGCTCGAAATGTACCTGCGCGCGCGGCGTCTGCTCGAGACGGCGCGCGCGGCATGATGACCGGCCTTCACGCTCCCGCCACCGCGCGCAACCGCGAGCCGATCGCGGCCGTGCTCGACGACGAGCTTCCCGATGCCGGCTGGGTGCTCGAAATCGCCAGCGGCACCGGCGAGCACTGCGCCTGGTTCGCCGAACGCTATCCCGCGACCACCTGGCAGCCGAGCGATCCCGATGCCGATGCGCGGCGGTCGATCGCCGCCTGGTGCGACGGGTTGCGCAACGTGCTCCCGCCGATCGCGCTCGACGCGGCGGCGCGCGACTGGCCGGTCGTCACCGCCGACGCCATCCTGTGCATCAATATGGTGCACATCAGCCCATGGGCGGCGACGCTGGGGCTGATGGCGGGGGCGGGGCGGCTGCTCGATCCCGGTGCGCCGCTGATCCTCTACGGCCCCTATCGGCAAGCGGGCGTGCCCACCGCCGAATCGAACGAGGCGTTCGACCGGTCGCTGCGCGGTCGCAATCCCGAATGGGGGCTTCGCTCGGTCGAGGCGGTGACCGTCGCTGCGGAGGCAGAGGGGCTGCGGCTCGACCGCATCGTGCCGATGCCCGCCAACAACCTCGTCCTCGTCTTCCGCCGCTAGGCGGGCGTGTCGAGCGCGCCCATCGTGTGCCGTTGCTGGCGGACGCGTTCGCGCCAGACGATATACAGCCCGCTCGCGATGATGACCGGCGCGCCGAGCCACGTATAGGGCGTCGGCCACGCGCCGAAGAACAGCCAGCCGTACAGCGTGCCCCAGATCAGGCTCGAATAGTCCATCGGCACCACCGCCGATACCGGCGCGAACCGCACCGCCCCGGTCAGCGCCAGCTGGCCCAGCCCGCCCGCCAGCCCGATCGCGATCAGGATCGCCCAGGTGCCGGCGTCGTGCGTCTGCGCCTGAAAGACATAGAGCGGGCCGAGCACCACCAGACTCAGCGTCGTGAACCAGAACACCGTCGTCCCCGTGCTTTCGGTCCGCCCGATCTGGCGCAGCAGGATCGCGACGATCGCGACGAACAGCGCTGCGAGCAGCCCCACGGCCGCGCCGTACAGCGGGAAATGCCCGCTTCCCGGCTGCGCGACGATCAGCACGCCGAGGAACCCGACGATCACCGCGCCCCAGCGGTGCCACCCCGTCGGCTCGCGCAGCACCAGCGCACCCAGCAGCGTCGCAAAGATCGGCACCGTGAACTGGAACGTCGTCGCTTCGGCCAGCGGCAGCAACAGCACCGATCCGAAGGTGAACACCATCCCCATCAGCCCCACCGCGGTCCGCCACACATGCGCGCCGAACCGCCGCGTGCGCAGCGAATCGAGTCCCGGTCCCAGCACCACGAAGGTCAGCACCAGCGGCACCGCCCATAGCTGGCGGTGGAACATCGTCTCGATCAGCGTCGCGCCGCGCGCCTCGGCCAGCTTGATCAGCGCCGACATCGTCGACATGCACAGCATCGCGAACAGGCGCAGCGCGATGCCGAACATCACCGGATCGGAACGGGAAGGGGACACGCTCCCCGGTTAGGCGCGCCATGCCCGTGCGACAACCCCGTGCGCGCCGCGCGCCCTCTTTGCCTCGCTCCCTTTGCGCCGCCTCTTTGCGCCACCTCTTTGCGCCACCTCTTTGCGAACGTCGCGCCAGCCGCTATCGCGACGGCATGATCAAGCACGCCCTTTCCGTCACGCGCGACGGCGATTTCGCGCAATGGTACCAGACCGTCATCAGCGAAGCCGACATGGCCGAGGATTCGGGCGTGCGCGGCTGCATGGTCATCCGGCCCTGGGGCTATGGCATCTGGGAGCGCATCCAGCGCCTGCTCGACGATCGTATCAAGGCGACGGGGCACGAGAATTGCTATTTCCCGCTGTTCATCCCGCTTTCCTATTT
This sequence comes from Sphingomonas chlorellae, assembly GCF_056485145.1. Lineage (NCBI taxonomy): Bacteria > Pseudomonadati > Pseudomonadota > Alphaproteobacteria > Sphingomonadales > Sphingomonadaceae > Sphingomonas > Sphingomonas chlorellae. The sequence continues at coordinate 238,970 of NZ_JBQXXM010000005.1, read as the reverse complement.
CGAGAAGGAAGCCGAGCATGTCGACGGCTTCGCCAAGGAAATGGCGGTCGTCACGCATCACCGCCTCGTCCAGAAGGACGGCCGGCTGGTGCCCGATCCCGAGGCGAAGCTCGAAGAGCCGCTCGTCGTCCGCCCGACCTCGGAGACGGTGATCGGCGCGGCGATGTCGCGCTGGGTGCAGAGCTGGCGCGACCTGCCGGTGCTGATCAACCAGTGGGCGAACGTCGTCCGCTGGGAAATGCGCACCCGCATGTTCCTGCGCACCGCCGAGTTCCTGTGGCAGGAAGGGCATACCGCCCACGCCACGGTCGAGGAGGCGCACGAAGAAACCCTCAAGATGCTCGAAGTCTATCGCAGCTTCGCCGAGGATTGCCTGGCGATGCCGGTGGTCGCGGGCGAGAAGCCGGAGAATGAGCGCTTTCCGGGCGCCGTCTCGACCTTCTCGATCGAGGCGATGATGCAGGACGGCAAGGCGCTGCAGGCCGGCACCTCGCACATCCTCGGCACCACTTTCTCCTCGGCGCAGGACATCAAGTTCCAGAACAGCGAAGGCCAGTTCGAGCTGGCGCAGACGACGAGCTGGGGCGTCTCCACCCGCATGATCGGCGGCCTCATCATGGTCCACGGCGACGATGACGGCCTGCGCGTGCCGCCGATGGTGGCGCCGTGGCAGATCGTGATCGTGCCGATGCTGCGCGACCAGCCCGAGGACGCGGCGATCGTCGATTACTGCAAGTCGCTCCAGGCCGAGCTGGCGCGGCTGTCGGCGCTCGGCGAGCCGGTGCGCGCGCTGCTCGACCTCAAGCCCGCCAAGGCCGCGACCAAGCGCTGGGGCTGGGTCAAGAAGGGCGCGCCGCTCGTGATCGAGGTCGGCGGGCGCGACGTCGCTGGCGGCAACGTCTCGGTGATCCGCCGCGACTCGCTCTACCGCGCGGACGGCAAGCTCGACAGCCAGGTCATGCCGCGCGCCGATTTCGTGCTCGAAGCGGCGGCGATGCTCGAAAGCGTCCAGCAGTCGCTCTACCTCCAGGCGCGCGACCGGCTCGAGGCCAATATTCGCCGCGACGTCACCGATTTCGACACGCTCGCCGCGATGTTCGCCGATTCGGTGAAGTTCCCCGGCTGGGCCGAGGTGAACTGGGCCAAGCCGACCGGTGCCGAGCTCGACGCGGTGGTCGAACGGCTCAAGGCGCTCAAGCTCACCTTCCGCAACGTCCCCGCCGGCGCCGCGCCGGCCGAGGGCACCTGCCTGTTCACCGGCAAGCCGGCGGTCGAACGTATTCTGGTCGCGCGCGCCTACTAACCACTTCCTCCCCTGCACAGCAGGGGAGGGGGACCATGTGCGCCAGCACATGGTGGAGGGGCCGTCGCGGAACGCGGCGGATGTCCAGCATCGTGCCTGCCGGCTTCGTCCAGACGGCTTCCTCTTCTACGATGGCGGCGTTGCGGGGCAGGGGCTTTCCGACGAACGGGAGGCCTTTCTGAAGGCCGGACCGCCGCCGCTGGTGTTCACGCTGGGAAGCGTGGCGGTCTATGCCGAGGGCGGATCCTGTCAGGCCAGCGCCGCTACACGGCAGAACGGGCTGCGGGGGTGATCGGCGCGCTGTTGCACGATTCCGCGATCGTGGAAGGGGCGCGGCGGGCGGGCAGCGATTCGTGCCGAAGACGGGGTCGCGCGCGCTCTCGACGTGCTCGGCTTGTAAAGGCGGGATGCCCCCGGCTTGCCCCGACGCCGCAATATCGCGATAGCGCCGCCGTGCGCACCTTATTCTCGACTCTGCTCTATCAGCAGCCGCTGGGCGACGACGCCCTGATCGCCGATCTCGAGGCGTCGTGCCTGCAACTGGCCGAGGACGACACCGCCGGCCGGCGCTGGTGCCGCGAAAACCATTATCGCGGCTATACCAGCTATGCCTCGCTCGACGATCTGCCGATCCGCGATCCGGCCTTTGCCGACCTCAAGCGGCTGCTCGACCGCCATGTCGCCAGGTTCGCCGAGGCGTGCGGCTTCGATCTCGGCGGGCGCAAGCTCAAGCTCGACAGCCTGTGGGTCAACGTGCTCGACGGCAAGGGCGGGCACGGCTCGCACATCCATCCGCATAGCGTCGTCTCGGGCACCGTCTATGTCGCGCTGCCGCCGGGGTCGCGCGGGCTCAAGCTCGAGGATCCGCGGCTCGCGATGATGATGGCCGCGCCCACGCGCCGCCCCGACGCGCCCGAATCGCTTCAGCCCTTTATCGAGGTGCTGCCCGAACCCGGCACGATCCTGCTCTGGGAAAGCTGGCTGCGGCACGAGGTGCCCCCCGGCGCGGGCAGGGAAAAGCGGATCAGCGTCAGCTTCAACTATCGCTGGTGATCGCAACGGCATGAAAAAGGGGCGGCCCGGCCGGTCGCCGGTCCGCCCCCTTTCGTCACGCCGTATCGGCTCAGTTGGCGGTGCCGCGCGTCCCCGGCCGTGCGGGTGGGCGGCTCGATGCCGCGGCGGCAAGCGCCTCGTCATACCAGCCGTCGAGGTCGCGGTGTATCTGCGCCAGCGCGTCGGGGTTCATGTAGACCATGTGGCCCGCCTCGTAATAGGTGAAGCGGACATTCTTCTGGAGCTGCGGGTCGAGCAGCATGTGGCTGACGTCGAATTCGGTGCCGAAGAACGGCGTCGCGAAATCATAATAGCCGTTGATGAACAGCACCTTCATGTACGGGTTGGTGCGCATCGTATAGGCCAGGTCGGCCGCGCTGTTCGGCGCGAGCTGCGATCCCTCGTCACCGGGAGGATTGTGCTTCCAGTCCCAGCTCCAGCCCGGCCCGCGCGCGGTCATGCGATACGGCATGTCGGTCTTGAACCCCAGCGTCTTGGTCGCATAGTCCTGGAACGTCGCGACGAACGCGCCCGAAACCGCGGTCGATGCCGGGTCGTCGCTGGGGCTGTCGGCATTGGCGTCGGTCATGTTGAGCAGGTAGCGCGAATCGAGCCGTCCCACCGCCAGCCGCCGGTCGCGCAACAGCTCGGTCTGGAAATGCGACAGCGTCAGGCGCAGGTCGGCGCGCAGGATGAAGGCTTCGCTGATGCCGGTATATTCGGCCATCTTGCGCGCGATCGCCTGCTTTTCCTCTGCAGAGATGGTCGATCCCTTGGCCAGCGCCGCGGCATAGGGGCCGGTGGTGAAGGCACGGACCTCGTTGATGAAGCTGCGCAGGTCGGCCGGGCGGTTCGCCAGCCGGTTGTGATACCATGCGGTCGCCGCCATCGTCGGGAACAGCGTCAGATAGTTCTGGTCATAGCCCGACTGGCGCACGCCATAGTTGAGGATGGTCGAAAACTGCACCATCCCGTTCAGGCTGAAACCCGCCTGTTCCAGCTTGGCCGCCACCACCGGGTTGCGCAGCGTGCCATAGCTTTCGCCGAACAGGAACTTGGGCGACGACCAGCGCCCGAACTTGCTCGTATAGCGCATGATCGCGCGGGCAAAGCCGTCGGCATCCTGGTCGACGCCCCAGAAATCCTTGCCCGTCTTTTCGCCCAGCGGCCGCGACCAGCCCGCGCCCACCGCGTCGATGAACACCAGGTCGCTCTTGTCGATCAGCGAATGGGGGTTGGGACCGAAGCCATAGGGGGCCGGGCGGATATATTCGGGATTGGCGGTCGTGACGCGCACCGGGGCAAAGCTGCCCATGTGCAGCCAGATCGTCGGCGACCCCGGCCCGCCATTGTAGAAGAACGTCACCGGCCGCGCGCCGGGCGCCGTGCCGTCGCGCGTATAGGCGGTGTAGAAATAGGATGCGGTCGGCTTGGCGTCGTCGTCGCGGATCGTCAGCGTGCCCGCGGTCGCGGTATAGGCGATGCGCTCGCCGTTCACCGTCACCGCGCCGTGGCTCACCGCCTGCGCTTCCTCCACCGGCGGGCGCACCCACGCGGCTTCGGCCTCGGCCTTCATCTGCTCCTTGTGATCCTGGCCCCCCCGGGCCGCGGCGGCGTCCTTGCCCTTGTCCTGCGCAGCCGCCGGGGCGGCAACGGCGAGGAGCAGGCACAGGGCGATCGTGTGTCGCATTGCGAAACAACCCCTTTTGTGTCTGAGGCGGCGAACCTTGCAGAGCGCGTCGGGCAACACAACCGGCAAGACGGTGCGCCGGGCGGAAAGGCGGCGGCAGGGCGTGCGCCGGCGCGGCGATGCGGAAGCATTTGGCCCCGGCGCTCGCAATCCCTATGTGAAGAACCCAGATGGCAAGACCAAAGCACCAGCCGGGGATGCCCACGCGGCAACAGATCCTCGATTTCATCACGTCCTCGGATACCCCGGCGGGCAAGCGCGAGATCGCGCGTGCCTTCGGCCTCGGCGGGCAGGAAAAGATCGCGCTCAAGGCGCTGCTCAAGGACATGACCGACGAGGGGCTGATCGACATCGCCCCCGGCCGCGCGTTCCACCGCATGGGCGGGCTGCCCAAGGTGACGGTGCTGCGCGTCACCGATGCCGACGGCGACACCGTCTGGGCGGTTCCCGAACGCTGGGAGGCAGAGGGCGTGCCCGTGCCGCGCATCCGCGTGCGCGAACGCGGCAAGCGCAGTGCGCTCGGCCCCGGCGACCGCATCCTTGCCCGCACCGAAGAGGCGGGCAATGGCTGGATCGCGCATCCGATGAAGAAGCTTCAGCGCGGCGAGGCGCTGATGCTCGGCGTACTGCGCGAAGAGGCCGGGCGGCTGTGGCTCCAGGGCGTCGAAAAGAAGGAACGGCGCGACTTCCCGGTCTCCGATGCCGGCGGCGCCGAACCGGGCGACCTCGTCCTTGCCGAAAAGACCGGCCGCCCGCCGCGCGTCACGGCAAAGGTCGTCGAACGGCTCGGCGATCCCTTCGCCCCGCGCAGCTTCTCGCTGATCGCGATCCACCGCCACGGTATCCCCAACGTCTTTTCCGAGGAATTGCTCGAAGAGGCGACGCGCATCGCCGATCAGCCGCTCGGCGATCGCGAGGATCTGCGCCACCTGCCGATCGTCGCGATCGACCCCGCCGACGCGCGCGACCATGACGACGCCGTCTGGGCCGCGCCCGACGACGATCCCGCCAACGCCGGCGGGTGGAAGGCGATCGTCGCGATCGCCGATGTCAGCTTCTATGTCCGTCCGGGCTCGCTGCTCGACCGCGAGGCGCGGCGGCGCGGCAATTCGGTCTATTTCCCCGATCGCGTCGTGCCGATGCTGCCCGAGGTGCTGTCGGCCGAAATGTGCTCGCTCAAGCACGGCGTCGATCGCGCCGCGCTCGTCTGCCATCTTCAGGTGGGCAAGAACGGGGCGCTCAAGGGCTGGCGCTTCACGCGCGCGGTCGTCCGGCTTGCCGCCAACATCGCCTATGAGGAGGCACAGGCCGCGATCGACGCGCATGCCGCGCGCGCCGCGCTGCCGGAAAGCGGCTGGGATCCGGCGCTGGTCGAATCGGCGCTGGTACCGCTCTGGGACTGCTGGCGGGCGCTCTATGCCGATCGCGAGCGGCGCGAACCGCTCGATCTCGACCTGCCCGAGCGCCGCATCGTCCTCGACGAGATGGGCCGCATCCTTTCGGTCGCCCCGCGCGAACGGCTCGACGCGCACAAGCTGATCGAGGATTACATGATCGCCGCCAACGTCGCCGCCGCCAAGGCGCTCGAGGCGAAGAAGGCGCCCGTCATGTACCGCATTCACGAGCCGCCCGCGCGCGAGAAGCTCGTCGCGCTCAAGGACTATCTCAAGACCTTCGGCATCGACTTCGCGCTCGGCCAGGTGATCCGTCCCGCCACCTTCAACCGCATCCTCGAGCGGGTGGGGGAGGCCGATTTCCGGCCGCAGGTGATGGAACAGACGCTGCGCACCCAGACCCAGGCCTATTATGGGCCGCAGAATGCCGGCCATTTCGGGCTGGCGCTCGGCTCCTATGCCCATTTCACCTCGCCGATCCGCCGCTATGCCGATCTGATCGTCCATCGCGCGCTCGTCAGCGCCTACCGGCTCGGCCCGGGCGGCCTGTCGGACGAGGATGCGGCGAACATGGATCGCGTCGGCCAGCACATCAGCGACCTCGAACGCCGCGCGATGGAGGCCGAACGCGAGACGGTCGACCGTTATGTTGCCGCCTATCTCGCCCAGCATGTCGGCGAGGTGATGGAGGCGCGGATCACCGGGGTCCAGAGCTTCGGCTTCTTCGCCACGATCGAGGGGATCGGCGGCGACGGGCTGGTGCCCGCGCGCGATCTCGGCGCCGAATATTTCCATTATGACGAGGCGGGCCAGCGGCTCGTCGGCGAACATAGCGGCGAGGCGTTCACGCTCGGCCAGCGGCTCGCGCTGCGGCTGGCCGAGGCCAATCCGGTCTCGGGCGCGCTGCGCTTCGAACTGCCCGACGGCAAGGGCTCGGCGGGCGGCCCCGGCAGCAACAGCGGGGCGGGGCGGCGCAAGGGCGGGCCGCCGCGCGTGCTCAAGCGGCGCGGCCGGCCCGGCAATATCCGGCATCAGGGGCGGCGCTGACGCGCACCGCCCCCGCCGGTTCGTCCGCGTCGGGCGCGATCAGTCCTCGATCGTGAAGCGCAGCCCGGCATGCGCTTCCAGCCGGCGGCGCAGCGGCTCGGCCATCAGCGCGCCGGGCGTCCAGATGCCGCCGCCCGGCCCGACGTCATGGGCCAGGCACAGCGCCGCCTGCGCGATCATCCGGCTGGTCGAGCCATAGCCCGGATCCTTGTCGCCGTGCACCGATGCGGTGACGTGCGCGCCGTCGGGCATCTCGGCGATGAACGCCACTTCGTAATGGCCGTTCTCGCGCTCTTCCTTGCTCGGTCCTTCGCCCGGCGCCGGGCCCTTGTCGCCGCCCATCGGGTTGAGCTTGGCAAGCGCCTCGGCCGCCGCCTTGCCCAGCTCGCCGATCCCCGGGGCGACCATCATCTCGTCATAGGTGAAGTCGGTGCCCCAGCCGTGCCCCGACAGGAAGTTGGTGCGGTGGACATTCTTGGTGTTGATGACCGCCATCACGAACGGCGCGACCCAGGCGTCGATCGCCGCGTCATGGTGCGGGATCATGCCGTTGGGCTGGGCGGGACCGTGAAAGCCGGGGGTCAGCGCGAACGGGTCGATCATCAGCTTGGCGATGCCCGGCTCGCGTGCCGCCGCCGCCATCGTCGCCCGCGCGCTGGCAAAGGTGCCGCCCGAAAAGGTACCCTTCATCGAACGGATGCGGCCCTTGACGCGCGGCGCGGGGCGGCCGAACCGGCGGATCGCCTCCTGCTCGACGCTCCACACGCCCAGGTCGAACGGGATCGAATCGAACCCGCACGAAAACACGATCCGCGCGCCCGTCTCCTTCGCGCGCGCCTCGTATCGGTCGATCATCTGGCGCATCCAGGCGGGTTCGCCGCACAGGTCGACATAGCCGGTGCCCGTCTCGACGCATGCCGCCAGCAGCGGCTCGCCGTAAAGCTGGTACGGCCCCACCGTCGTCAGCACCACCGCGGTCCGCGCCGCCAGCTCGCGCAGCGCGGCGGGGTCGTCGGCATTGGCGGTGAACAGCGGCGTGTCGGCCGGCGCGCCGATCTCGTCGCGCACCGCCTCCAGCTTGGTGCGCGACCGTCCCGCCATCGCCCAGCGGATCGGCGTCTCCCTGGCGTGCGCCACCAGATATTCGGCGACCAGCTTGCCGGTGAATCCGGTCGCGCCGTAAACGATCACATCGAAATCGGCCATCGTTCATCCCCTCCATCGCATGCGGCCTCCTGGCCGTCGCGGTGCAGCCTAGCGGGCGTTTCGCGCCGCCGCCAGCACGGGCGAAGGGGCGGGCGCGTTCAGCCGATGTCGTTGAACTGCAACGCCGCCAGCCGGGCATAGAGGCCGCCGCTCGCGACCAGCTCGGCGTGCGTGCCCGTCTCGACGATGCGGCCCTCGTCCATCACGATGATCCGCCCCGCCGCGCGCACCGTCGCCAGCCGGTGTGCGATCACCAGCGTGGTGCGCCCCTGCATCAGCCGCTCGAGCGCGTCCTGCACCAGCCGCTCGCTCTCGGCGTCGAGCGCGCTCGTCGCCTCGTCGAGCAACAGGATCGGCGCATCGCGCAGCAGCGCGCGCGCGATCGCGATCCGCTGGCGCTGCCCGCCCGAAAGCCGCGCGCCGCCTTCGCCCAGAAAGGTATCGAGCCCCTGCGGCAGCTCGCGCAGGAAATCGGCGGCATTGGCCGCCTCGGCGGCCTGCCAGATCGCGTCGTCGCTCGCGTCCCACGCGCCGTAACGCAGGTTGTCGCGCGCCGATGCGCCGAAGATCACCGTTTCCTGCGGCACCATCGCCATGCGGGCGCGCACATCGGCGGGGTCGGCGTCGCGGATCGGCACGCCGTCGATGCGCAGTTCGCCCGCCTCGGGATCGTAAAAGCGCTGGAGAAGCTGGAACAGCGTCGACTTGCCCGCGCCCGACGGGCCGACCACGGCCACCGTCTCGCCCGGCGCGACATAGAGCGAGAAGTCCTTGAGCGCCGAAACCTCGGGGCGCGTCGGGTAACGGAACGTCACCTGGTCGAACGCGATCGCGCCTTCGGCCGGGACCGGCAACGGCACCGGGTTCGCGGGCGGCGCGATGTCGGGCTCCTGCTGCAACAGCTCGGCCAGCCGGCTCGCCGCGCCCGACGCGCGCAACAGGTCGCCATAAACCTCGGTCAGCGCGCCGAACGACCCCGTGACAAGGCCCGCGGTGATGACGAAGGCGGTGATCGCGCCGCCGCTGATCCGCCCCGCCGCGACGCCCGAAACCGCGTCCCACATGATCAGCGTGATCGCCGTGAACAACAGCCCGATCACCAGTGCGGTCATCACCGCGCGCAGCCCGAACCGGCGCTGCGCCGCCTGAAAGCTGCGCCCGACCGCGCCCTCGAACCGCGCCGCCTCGCGCTTTTCCTGGCCGAACGCCTGGACGATCCGCATCGCCCCCAGCGTTTCCGACGCGATCGCGCCGATGTCGGCGATGCGGTCCTGGCTCGATCGCGACAATGCGCGCACGCGCCCGCCCAGCCACACGATCGGCAGCACCACCACCGGGATGCCGACGATCAGATAGGCCGCGATCGCCGGCGCCAGCGTGAACAGATAGATGATCCCGCCCACGCCGGTCAGCAGGTTGCGCAGCGCCATCGACACGGTCGACCCGACCACCTGCTCGACGATCGCCGTGTCCGACGTCAGCCGCGACGCGATCTCGGACGGGCGGTTCTCCTCGAACCATTTGGGCGGCAGCCGCAACAGGTTGCGGTGGACGGCGATGCGGATGTCGGCGACGGTCCGCTCGCCCAGCCACGACACGAAGAAGAACCGCACCGCGGTCGCGATCGCCAGCGCCAGCACGACGCCCAGCAGCCCTTCGAAATAGACGCTGATCTCGCTCGTGTCGGCGCCGGCGCGAAAGCCGTTGTCGACGATCTGCTTGAACGTGCGCGGGATCCACAGCGTCGCAAGCGACGATGCGGTCAGCGCGACGAGCGCGACCGCGATCTGCACCGGATAGCGGCGTGTGAAGCTCCACACGACGAGCAGGTTGCTGAGCTTGCGCTTGGGCTGCGGCGTGGTCGTGTCGGGTTCGGCCATGGCTGCGGCCTAGCGCGAATGCGACGCCGGGGAAACTGCCGAGTGCATGTGTGCGGCGAGTCGCGGCGCGTCCCGCCCGTCCATCGCGCGTCGCCGATCGGGCGGCCGCGTTGGCGGGCGTTGTCACAAGGACGGCGCGCAGGCCCTTGGGCGTGCTGGCAAAGCTGGCATCGCGGGGGTTTTCCGTTGCGGCACCCTCCGGCTGCGGTCGGCCCGGATGGGAACGCCAACAGGGTGTTAACGTTGCGTCATGAGGATGCGCGCGTGTAAAGGATCGGTTCTGCCCCCGCCGGGGGCCGGTGCCCCGGTCTATAAAGATCTATGGTCGACGCCGCCCCGCGCGGGCGCGGTGGTGGAAGGAATCACATGCTTTACAACGCCTATGAGATTCAGCGTTCGATGCTGGCGGGGGCAAGCGCGCTCGCCAATTTCGGCGCGGGGCTGCTCAACAACCCGGCCAATCCCTTCGCCTATTTCGGCGGCGGGCCGGTGCTGGCGTCGGCGCTCGAGGTGTTCGCCCATGCCGCCGCGCCGCGCGGCAAGCCGGCCTTCGGGCTCGATCAGACCGTGATCGACGGCCGCACCGTGGCGGTGCGCGAGGAGATCGTGCTGCGCAAGCCGTTCGGCCAGCTCAAGCGTTTCGTCCGCGACGGCGTCGAGGGCGGGCCGAAGCTGCTCGTCGTGGCGCCGATGTCGGGCCACTATGCCACGCTGCTGCGCGGCACCGTCGAACGCATGCTGCCGGTCGCCGATGTCTACATCACCGACTGGCGCGACGCGAAATGCGTGCCGCTCGCCGACGGGCGCTTCGACCTGGACGATTATGTCGACTATCTCGTCGACTTCCTCGCCGCGATCGGGGCCGAGGGCGATCCGCGCGCGCATGTGCTCGCCGTCTGCCAGCCGTCGGTGCCCTGCTATGCCGCGGTCGCGTTGATGAGCGCCGATGCGCACCCCAACCGGCCGCACACGCTGACGATGATGGGCGGCCCGATCGACACGCGCGAGGCGCCCACCGCGGTCAACACGCTGGCGACCGAACGCCCGCACGCCTGGTTCGAACAGAATGTCATCACCAGCGTCCCCGCGCTCTATCCGGGTGCCGGGCGCCGCGTCTATCCGGGCTTCCTCCAGCTCGCGGGCTTCATGACGATGAACCTCGGCAACCACATGATCAGCCACTGGGAGATGTTCAAGCATCTCGTCCAGGGCGATGATGAAAGCGCCGAGGCGACGATGCGCTTCTACGACGAATATCGCGCGGTGTGCGACATGACCGCCGAATTCTACCTCCAGACGATCGACACCGTGTTCCAGAACCATTCGCTGCCGCGCGGCGAGATGTTCCATCGCGGCCGCCGCGTCGATCCGTCGGCGATCACCGACGTGGCGCTGCTCGCGGTCGAGGGCGAACGCGACGACATTTCGGGGCTGGGCCAGACGCGCGCCGCGCTGACGCTCGCCACGCGGCTGCCGGAAACGCACAAGCAATATCACATGGCCGCGGGCGTCGGCCATTACGGCATCTTCAACGGTTCGAAATGGCGCACGCGCATCGCGCCGGTGCTCGAACAGTGGATCGCCACGCACGGCTGACCGGCGATCCCGGACCCGGGGCAGGGGCGGCGCCTCGTCGCCGTCCCGCGCCGCGATCGGCCCGTCATGGGCAATCAGTCATCGGCGCCCAGTCATCGGCGCCCAGTCACCGGCGCCCAGTCATCGGCGCCCAGTCATCGGCGCTCAGTCATAGGCCCATCGCGCCACGTCCCAGATCGCCCAGGCGGCGAGCGCCCATAGCGCCAGCACGATCACCGCGCCCGCCCAGCTCGTCGGGCGCTCGGCGGCGGTCTCGGCCTCGGCGCGATACTGGTCATACAGCGCCGCCGGCACCATTCGCCGGAACAGCCATACGCCCAGCGGCACGATCAGCGCGTCGTCGAGCAGCCCCAGCACGGGGATGAAATCGGGGATCAGGTCGATCGGCGACAGCGCATAGGCGGCGACGGCAAGTCCCAGCAGCCGTGCGGCCAGCGGCGTGCGCGGGTCGCGCACTGCCAGCCAGACGGCGTGCGCCTCGATGCGGATACGGTGTGCGAGCGATGGACCCATGGCCCGGCATCGCCCGCCGCGCCTCGCAAAGTCAATCCGCGTCCGCCCCGGCGCGCGGCCGGGGACGGTCGTCGGAACGGGGGCGGGGCGTCAGTGCGAGCGCGCCTCGGCGGTGGTGTCGACGCGTGCGTGGCTGCCCTCCTCGTCGGCGCGGATGCGGCCGCCGAACAGCATCTTGATCGCGCCCGAAACCGACATGTCGGTCTCCCACAGCTCGGCGCTGTCGATGTCGAAGCGCAGCAGCGCCAGGTTGGGATCGTCCTTGCCGCCCGGAAACCAGGCCTCAACCTGCTTGTTCCACAGCTTGTCGATCATCGCGAAGTCGTTGTCGACCTGCGCCCGGCCCGCCAGGCAGGCGAAATAGTCGTGCCCCTTCGACACGAACTGGATCATCGCATCGCCGCCGCGGGCCATGCGATTGTCCTTGCCGATAAAGAAAAACAGCGTGTCGACCTGGTCGTCGTCGAGCTGCGCGGTCAGCGGGATGCTGTGCTTGCCGTCGTTCAGCCCCGCCATCACGAACGGGCTGTCGGCCAGCTTCTTCCACAGATGCTGCTTGAGTTCGGCGATATCGGCCATCGGTTGCTCCTCTCGTTTCGCGGTATCGCCGCAAACAACGAAGCGTGGCCGAACAATATCCGGGGCGGGTGACGCCCGCGGGTATGGCAATCGGGACATCCGGCCCGCCCGCCCCGCCGGAAGGGGGGGCGGGACGGGCCGGTGTCGGGTGTCGGCTTACAGGACTTCGAACAGCCCCGCCGCGCCCATGCCGCCGCCGATGCACATCGTCACGACGACATATTTGGCGCCGCGACGCTTGCCTTCGATCAGCGCGTGGCCGGTCATGCGCGCGCCCGACATGCCATAGGGGTGGCCGATCGAGATCGCGCCGCCGCTCACGTTGAGCAGCTCGTTGGGGATGCCCAGCTTGTCCTGGCAGTACAGCACCTGCACCGCGAACGCCTCATTCAGCTCCCACAGGCCGATATCGTCCATCTTCAGGTTGAAGCGCTCGAGCAGCTTGGGGATGGCATAGACGGGGCCGATGCCCATCTCGTCGGGCTTGGTGCCCGCCACCGCCATGCCGACATAACGGCCGAGCGGGGTCAGCCCGCGCTTCGCCGCGACGCTTTCCTCCATCAGCACGCACGCCGCCGACCCGTCCGAAAGCTGGCTGGCGTTGCCCGCGGTGATCGTGCCGTTCGGCACCACCGGCTGCAGCGACTGCAGGCCTTCCAGCGTGGTCTCGGGCCGGTTGCCCTCGTCCTTGGTCAGCGTGACTTCCTTCTGGGAAACTTCCTTGGTTTCCTTGTTGACGACGTTCATCACCGCCGTCACCGGCACGATCTCGTCGTCGAATGCGCCCGCGGCCTGCGCGGCGGCGGTGCGCTGCTGCGACTGGAGCGCATAGGCATCGGTGCGGTCGCGGCCGATGCCATAGCGTGCGGCGACGACCTCGGCGGTCTGCAGCATCGGCATATAGGTGTCGTTGTGCATCGCGATCAGCTCGCGGTCGGGCTCGACGCGCATCGCCGGGGTCTGGACGGTGCTGATCGATTCAAGCCCGCCGCCGATCGTGATGTCCATGTTGTCGGTGATGATCTGCTTGGCGGCGGTCGCGATCGCCATCAGGCCCGACGCGCACTGGCGGTCGATCGACATGCCGGCCACGCCGACGGGCAGCCCGGCGCGCAGCAGCGCCAGCCGTGCGATGTTGGGCGCCTGCGTGCCCTGCTGGAGCGCCGATCCGAACACGACGTCGTCGATCTCGGCGGGGTCCAGCCCGGCGCGCTCGACCGCCGCCTTGATCGCGTGCGCGCCCAGCGTCGGCCCCGGCACCGCGTTGAACGCGCCGCGATAGGCGCGGCCGATCGGGGTGCGGGCGGTGGAAACGATGACTGCGGATCGCATGTTGGTTCCTCTTCCTTGCTTGGCCGCGGCACCGCCGCGCGCCGACATTCCTCAGACGTAGATCAGCGAAATCCACTCGGCGATCACGGCGGGCTTCGCCTCGCCCTCGATCTCGAGCACATATTCCTGCACCTGTTCCCACACGCCGGGCTGGCGCTCGGTGAACGACAACAGGCGAAAGCGGCCGCGCACGCGGCTGCCCGAACGCACCGGCGTGACGAAACGGACGCGGTTGCCGCCATAATTGACGCCCATCCGCGCGCCCGCGATCGGCGGCATCCCGCTGCGTGCGCCCAGCATCGGCATCAGCGACAGCGACAGGAAACCGTGCGCGATCGTCCCGCCGAACGGCGTCGCCGCGGCGCGCGCGGGGTCGACATGGATGAACTGGTGGTCGCCGGTCGCCTCGGCAAAGCGGTCGATCATCGTCTGGGTCACTTCCACCCAGTCGGATACGCGCTCCGAACCGACCTGATCGGCCCATTGCTGCACGCTGATCGCTTCCACGCCGGCCCTCATCCCCACGGCCCGTTCCGGGCCTTTGCCCCTGTGTAGGGGCGGGCGGGGGTGCGCTGCAAGCCCCCCGAGAGACCGTGGATTGGAAGATGTTGCGCGACGTAGCGTCCGCGCCCGAAAAAATGTGCGTTTCGCGCGCTCCGCCGCGAACCCGATGTTCGAAACGGGCCGTGCGCCGGGGCCGGGGGCGGCGGCGCCGCATCCGCCCCCGGCTCGAATCAGCGCCCTGTCACCGTTCGCCCGGCTCGCGGTCGACGCGCATCACCGGCTGCACCTCGGGATAGGGCAGCACCAGCTTGCCGTCGGGCGCGGCGGTATAGCTCGTCTGGGTGGGATAGGCGAAGCTGATGCCCGCCTCGGCAAAGCGGCGCAGGATCGCCGTCGCGATGCGGTCGCGCGTCGGATGCGCGACGCCCCAGTCGCTGCCCGGCACCTCGACGATCAGCTCGTAATCGAGCGTGCTCGCGCCGAACGCGCTGAACCCCGCGCGCGGCGCCGTCGCGCCGTTCGCCTCGACGATCTCGCGCAGCATCGCCGGGATCCGGTCGAGCGTGTCGGGCGGCGTCTCATACGCGACGCCCAGCATGAAGCTGAACCGGATGTGCGTCCGGTCGGTGATGTTCTGGAGTTCCTTGTCGAGCAGCTGGCGGTTCGAGATCACGCGCAGCTCGCCGTTGAACGATCGCACGCGCGTCGATTTCAGTCCGATCGCCTCGACCGTGCCCGTCGTCTGGTCATAGGCGATGTTCTGCCCCACGCGGAACGGCCGGTCGAAGATGATCGCCAGCGCCGCCAGCAGGTCGCCGAAAATGCCCTGCGCGGCCAGACCGATCGCGATGCCGCCGACGCCCAGACCGGCGACCAGCCCGGTCACGTTGACGCCCAGGTTGCTCAGCACCACGACCACCGCGATCGAGAACAGCGCGATGCTGATCAGCAGGCGGACGATCCCCAGCGCGCTCGCCAGCCCCTCATAGGCGGCCGATTGCGAGCTGGCGCGGTTCTCGATCAGCCCGAAAATGACCTCGCGGATCCAGATCGCGGCCTGGAACACCGCCGCGATCGTGAACAGGAACCGGATCGTCGTCGCCACTACCAGCGGCGGCCCGGCATAGCCCGACACCAGTTGCAGCGCGACCATGACGATGAAGAAATTGCCCGTCCGCGCCGCCGTCCGGCCCAGGATCGTGTACCAGCTCGCGATGCCGTCGCCGCGCCGGCACAGCTTCAGCGCCCAGGCGCGCAGCGCGTGCAGCGCGACGATGATCGCCGCGGCGACTCCGGCGGCGATCAGGATGTTCAGCCAGTTGGTGCCGATCCACGTCATGGCGTCCTCGGCCAGCGTCGTCGTCTGGGCCTTCAGCACCTGGGGCGGGGGCAGGATGGGGGTGGCGGTATTGTTGCTCATGCGTCTCGCGTTCAGGCTGCCTGCATCATCGCGGTGCCGTCGCCTTCGGCCAGAAAGGCGATCAGCCCGCGCTCGTAACGGTTGAGGTAGCGGGTCGTGCGCGGCAGGCGCAACCGTTCGCGGAACGCCGTCTGCGCGGCCGGGTCGCGCGCCAGTTCGATCAGCCGCGGGTGGACATAGGATTTGCGCGCGATCGCGGGCGTGTTGCCCAGCGCGTCGGTCACCGGCGCCAGCACCGCCTTCAGCCCCACCGGCGCCGCGGCGCACGCGATCGTCTCGAACGCGATCACGCTCGCGCCCCAGGTGCGGAAATGCTTGGCGGTGAAATCGTCGCCCATCGCCGCGCGGATATAGGCGTTGACGTCGGTCGAGCTCACCGGATGCGCGACGCCCTCGGCATCGAGCCACTGGAACAGGTGCTGCCCGGGCAGGTCCTGGCACCGTCGCACGAACCGGCTCAGCGTCGCGTCGGTGATCGTCATCATGCGCGTCTTGCCCGACTTGGCGCGAAAGGCGAGCCGCAGCTTCTGCCCCTTCACCTCGGCATGGCGCGTGCGCAGCGTCGTCGCGCCGAAACTGCGATTGGCCTGGGCATAGGCCTCGTTGCCGACGCGGATGCGCCCCAGGTCGAGCAGCCGCACCACCGCCGCCACCGCGCGTTCGCGCGTCAGCCCGCGCCGCGCCAGATCGGCCTCGACCTGCCGCCGCAAGCCGGGCAGCGCCGCGCCGAACGCGCCGCAACGGTCATATTTGGCCGCTTCCTGCGCCGCGCGGAAATCGGGGTGGTAACGATATTGCTTGCGCCCTTTCTCGTCGAAACCCGTCGCCTGGATATGGCCGTTGGGATCGGGACAGAACCAGGCATCGTGATAGGCGGGGGGCAGGCCGATGCGGTTCAGCCGCTCGATCGCGTCGCGGTCGGTGATCCGCCGCCCCTCGGCATCCCAATAGCCCCAGCCGTGCCGCACGCGCCGGCGCGTGATGCCGGGTTCATGGTCGTCGGCATAGACGAGCTGCGGACAATCGGGATGGGCCGCGGCGGCGGCGGGCACGGGGGCGGGCATGGGGCTCCTTCGTCGTGGCGTGGGGAATGCGCGGGCCGTCGCTTCGTTCCGGAACCCGCGCCCGCGCCGGCCCTTGATGCCCCGCATTTCCCGGTTTCACAGGAGACGATGATGGCCGAGCTTCAATCCGTTCGCGTACTGATGCTGGCGACCGACGGCTTCGAACAGTCCGAACTGTTCGAACCCCGCCGCGCGCTGCTCGACGCGGGCGCCCAGGTGACGCTCGCGTCGCTGGGCACCGATCCGATCACCGGAGAGCGCCAGGGCGAAAAGGGCGACAGCATCACCCCGGATACCACCGTCGACACCGTCGACACCGCCGATTTCGACGCACTCGTGCTTCCCGGCGGCGTCGCCAATCCCGACAAGCTGCGCATGAACGACCGCGCGGTCGAAATCGTCGCCGAGTTCATGGAGGACGACAAGCTCGTCGCCGCGATCTGTCACGCGCCCTGGCTGCTGGTCGAGGCCGATGTCGTCGACGGCCGCCGCGTCACCGGCTGGCCGTCGGTCCGCACCGATCTCGCCAATGCCGGCGCCAGCGTCGTCGACGAACCTGTCGTGGTCGACGGCAACCTCATCACCAGCCGCAAGCCCGACGACATTCCCGATTTCAACCGCGCGGTGATCGACGCGCTCGTCCCCGCCACGGCCTGACCGCCACGGCCTGACCGGCGCGGCCGCCGGGGCGGGGGCGGCCGCCCGCGTCCCGGCTATCGCCGCCCGTGCCTCCCGCGCGCGTTGATCCACGCCTGGGCGGGCCGCTCGACCAGCCGATAGAGCAGGAACGAACTCGCCAGCACCAGCGCCAGATACAGCGCCAGCTTCGCCGGGCCGACCTGATGGCTGGCGTCGACCAGCACCAGCTTGAACGCGAACCACAACAGGTAATGCGCCAGATAGGTGGCATAGCTCGCCTCGCCCAGCGCGTGCGGCACCCGGCTTCCCAGCGCGTTGCCCGGCCGTTCGGCGTCGATCGCCAGCGCGAGCAGCAGCGCGGCGAACGCGGCGGGCACCGCCAGCGTCTCGCGCACTGCGCCGCCGATCCACGCGCCGGCCAGCGCCAGCGCCAGCGCCGCCGCCGCGATCGCGGTGCCGCGCCGTCCGCGCCGCTCGGCCCATATCGTCGCGACCACGCCGCCCGCCGCGAACTCGATCAGGCATCGTACCAGCCCCAACCGCGGAATGTCGTCGCCCAGCGTCGCCGCCCCCGCGCGGGTCAGGATCGCGTCGAGCGCGGCGAACATCGCCGCCAGCACCGCCAGCCGCGCCGCGATCGGCAGGCGTCGCCAGTCGACCGCCATCGCGATCGCCGGGAACAGCAGATAGGCCGCGAACTCGCACGAGATCGACCAGGCCGGGTCGTTCCACGCCAGCGCGCGCGTGAAGCCCCAGTTCTGCACCAGCAGGATGTGCAGCGGCAGCTCGGCCAGCGGGAATTGCGGGGTCGCGCGTCCGGTCGCGCGCAGCATCAGCGCCAGCGCCAGCGCGCCCGCCAGGATGAACAGGTGCAGCGGCCAGATCCGCGCGATCCGGCGGCGCAGGAAGTCCGGCACCGCCGCGACCCCGCCCGCGCGCAGCCGCGGCGCATAGTTGAGCCACAGCACGAAGCCCGAAAGCAGGAAAAAGAAGTCGACCGCCAGATACCCCTTGGCCAGCACTGCGCCCGCCCAGCCGGGCAGCCCGGCGATCGACAGGCGCAGGTGGAACAGCACCACCAGCCAGGCCGCGATCCCCCGCGCGCCGGTGAGCGCGCGCAACTCAGGCACCGCGCGGCGCGTCTCGGGCGGCGGCGCGGCGGGGCGGGACGGCGCGGCGGGGGGCTCGGGGCTGCTCACCGGCGGCGGCTGCGGCCCCAGCGCGCGGGTCGCGGCGCGGCGCCGTCCCCGGCACGGTCGGCGGTGGTCGCGCCGTCGCCGTCGCCGTCGCGCGGGTCGGGCGTGCTGCCCGCGCGCGGCTCGACATCCAGTTCGGGGCGGCGCAGCAGGATCAGCGCGGCGAGCAGCATCAAAAGGTGCGTCAGCCCCAGCGATAGATTGTCGATCATGGCCCGCGCGGCGCCTCCTTGCTGCCGTCCGGGGCTCTAGGCGCGGCGCAGTTGACGGCGCGTTAAGGGCTGGCGTGGCAGGGCAGCGCGTCATGCGCATCCTGCACGTCCTGGATCATGGCCTGCCGCTCCACAGCGGCTATACCTTCCGCACCCGCGCGATCCTCAAGGCGCAGATCGCGCGCGGCTGGACGGTCGCCGCCGTTACCGGGCCGCGCCACGGGACTGCGCCGGCGCCGTTCGAACAGGTCGACGGGCTCGACTTCTTCCGCACGCCGCCGCTTGCGCCCGGCGGGCTGCCGCTGCTGCGCGAATGGCGCGAGGTGCGCCGCTTCGAAGGTCGCATCGCGCAGGTGGTCGAGGCGTTCCGGCCCGACATTCTCCACGCCCATTCGCCCGTGCTCGACGCGATCGCCGCCGGGCGCGTCGCGCGCCGCATGGGGTTGCCGCTCGTTTACGAAATCCGCGCCTTCTGGGAGGATGCGGCGGTCGGCAACGGCACGGGGCGCGAGGGCAGCTTCAAATACCGGCTGACGCGCGCGCTCGAAACGCGTGCGGTGCGCCGTGCCGATGCCGTCGCGGTGATCTGCGAGGGGCTGCGCGGCGATCTGGTCGCGCGCGGCATCGCGCCCGGCAAGCTGTTCGTCTCGCCCAACGGCGTCGATCTCAACCTGTTCGGCACGCCCGCGCCGCGCGACGCCGCGCTCGCCGCGCGGCTGGGCCTCGACGCGGCCGAGGTGATCGGCTTCATCGGCAGCTTCTATGATTATGAGGGGCTCGACGTGCTGATCGCGGCGATGCCGCGGCTGCTCGCCGCGCGCCCGGCGATGCACCTGCTCCTCGTCGGCGGCGGCCCGGCCGAGCCGGCGTTGCGCGCGCTGGCGGCGGCATCGCCCGCGGCCGCGCGCATCCATTTCGCCGGCCGCGTGCCGCACGACGCGGTCGAGCATTATTACAGCCTCGTCGACGTGCTCGTTTACCCGCGCAAGCGGATGCGGCTCACCGATCTCGTCACGCCGCTCAAGCCGCTCGAGGCGATGGCGCAACAGCGGCTCGTCGCCGCCTCCGACGTCGGCGGTCATCGCGAGCTGGTCGAAGACGGCGTCACCGGCACGCTGTTCGCGCCCGACGATCCCGCCGCGCTCGCCGATGCGGTCGCGGCGCTGTTCGCCGCCCGTGCCGACTGGCCCGCCCGGCGCGAGGCGGCGCGCGCCTTTGTCGAGCGCGAACGCAACTGGGCGGTCAACGTCGCGCGCTATCAATCTGTTTACCAAAATCTCGCACAATCGCCCGCGTCGATGGAATCTGGAGTCGCGACGCCGACGGTGAGCGTATGAAACTGCCGATCGCACCCATGGCGGCCGGAACGGCCGGGCTGGTGGCGGCACTTGCCGCCTTTGCCCTGCCGGGCGGCCTTTTCGAATCGCTGGTGATGGCCAGCGGGCTTCCCGCCGTGCTGCCCCAGGCCGAACCGCCGCTCGGGCTCACCGCGCGCGCCCTGGTCGCGGGGGCAGGGGGGGCGTTCGCCTTCGTGCTCGTCTGGGCGCTCGTGCGCGTCGTGCTCGGCCCGTCGCGTCCCGCGATCCGCCGCGTTTCGGCGGCGATCATCCTTCCCGACGGCGTGGCGCCGCCTTCGGTGCGCCGCGCCGATGCGCATCCCGACGCGCCGCCGCGCCCGCCGCTGCTCGCGACGCGCGATCTCGGCATGCCCTTTGGCGAAGGGGATGGCGAAACGCGCGCCCCGCTGCGCCGCCGCTGGCCGATTCCGCCGATCATCGACGCCGCGATCACGCCCGATCCGCAATCCGACCCCGACTCCGAACGCGCGGCCGATGCCGATCCGTTGCCGCTCGACCGGTTCCGCGTCGATCCCGATCCGGTCGTCGCGCCCGGCGCCGACGCGTTCGACTGGCATCCTGCGCCCGTGCTCGAAATCGGCCATGCCGAACCGCAGCCCGCGCCGCTTGCCGCCGCCGAAACGCGCCCCGAAGCGCTGGCGGAAGTGCTGCCCGAACCGTTGTTCGACGCGCTCGACGCGGCGCCCGCCGCCCTCGACCGGCCTGCGCCCGAACCGCTCGTCCCCGAACCGCTCGTCCCCGCGTCGCCGATCGCCCCATCGCCGATTCCCGAATCCTTCGCCGCAGCACGGCCTTTCGCCGCGCCCGCCGATCCCGCGCCGATGCCGATCTCGCTGCGCATGCCCATGCTCGACGACGATGCGGCGGGGGAGGATGCGCCGTTGCCGCTCGCGCCGCGCGGCCTGTCGGCGCGTGCCGCCGATCCGCTCCCGCTTGCGCCGCCGGTCGAGCTGGCGCTTCCCGACGATCTCGATCAGCCGCTTTCGGCGTTCGATCCTGCCGCGATTCCCGAACACCCGCGTGCCGCGCCCGCGCCGCTGCCGGCGCTCCATCATCGCGCGCCCGATCCGGCGCCCGCGCCTGAACCCGATCGTCCGGCCGCTGCCGAACCGGCGCCCGAACCCCTCCGCGCAATCGAGCCGCTGCCGCCGATCGGCCCGGTGCTGCCGCCGGTGCGGCCGGTGCGGCCGGTCCGTCCCGTGCGGCCGGTCCGCCCGATCCCCGGTCCGGGCCATCCCCCGCGCGACGCCCGCGCCGATCCGCTCCCGCCCGCCGCGCCCGCACCCATCGCCGCGCCGGTGGTCGAGGCGCCGCAACCCGCGCCGGCACCCACCGCGCCGGTTCCGATCCACGCGCTGCTCGACCGGCTCGAACAGGGCGCCCGCCGCCGCGCCGCGCGTCCGGCCCCGGCGGCCCCTGCCGCCGCGGCGACGCCCGCCGCCCAGGGGCTCGAACAGACGCTCTCGGTCCTCCGCCACCTCGCGCGCAGCGCCTGAGCCTTACGCCTCGTCGACGGTCAGCACCTCCACCGTCGCGGTCGCGACGTCGCCCGCCTGTGC
The DNA here is from genome assembly GCF_056485145.1 of Sphingomonas chlorellae. Lineage (NCBI taxonomy): Bacteria > Pseudomonadati > Pseudomonadota > Alphaproteobacteria > Sphingomonadales > Sphingomonadaceae > Sphingomonas > Sphingomonas chlorellae. Next base: position 217,425 of record NZ_JBQXXM010000005.1, on the reverse strand, counting down.
CCGCGCCGTCACCGCCACGTCGGCGACCAGCGTCCGCCACAGCCTGAACTCGGCCTCGGGCAGCCCCGCCAGCCAGTCGTCGAGCGCCGCCGCCGCCGTGCCCTCCAGCACGAATCGGTGCCGCGCGCCCTCGAACGTCGCGCTCGCCCAGGCGCGGCTCGTCGTCGCCGTCACGCGCACCGCGGCGCCTGCCGCCGCGGCACCCGCGCACAGCGCCCGCGCGAGCTGCGTCGCCGCATCGGGGCCGCGGCTCATCGCGCCGCCTCCTGCTCGGCCATGAAGGCGCGCAGCCGCGCCGCGGTCCGCGCGCGCAGCTCGCGTCCGTTGCGCAGGTCGGCGACCAGTCGCGGATCGCCCGCCGCCAGCCGTCCGAAGCGCGTCGGCGGCATCGCCGTCCGGCGCAGGAATTTCTCGACCTCGCGATGCACCGACATCGTCCCTCTCCGTTGAGTCGCGTGATATGATCCTGTTTTGTTCTCCAAATCCTACTTGTCTAGGAAAAATCCTATGGCTAGGGTGCGGTCATGGAACCCGACGCCCAACGCGCCGCGCTCGCCGCGCTTGTCGAGCAACGGGGCATCAGCCTCGCGCGCCTCTCGCGCGTGCTCGGCCGTAACCCGGCCTATCTTCAGCAGTTTCTGCACCGCGGCACCCCGCGCGTGCTGACCGAGGCCGATCGCGGCCGCCTCGCGCGCTATCTCGACATCCCCGAATCGGTACTCGGCGGCCCGGGGGGGCGGGGGGAGGGGCTGGTCGCGGTCGCCCGCCTCGACGTCGATGCCTCGGCGGGGCCGGGGCGCGTCGTCCAGGATCGCGCCGCCGCGCCGCATCTCCTGTCCGAATCGCTGCTCCGCCTGCTCGGCGTCCGCCCGGCGGCGGCGTCGATCATCCGCGTCGCGGGCGATTCGATGGAGCCGCTGCTCCACGACGGCGACGAGATCCTGGTCGACCATGACCGCACCGCGCCCGGCGCGGGCGTGTTCGTGCTGCGCCTCGACGGCGAGCTGATGGTCAAGCGCCTGCGCCGCGCCGTCGGCGGGATCGAGGTCGTCAGCGACAACCCCGCCTATCCGCCGCGCTGCGTCGCCCCCGCGCGCGTCGTCGTGGTGGGGCAGGTGGTCTGGCTCGGCCGCGCGCTCGTCTAGCGGCGCGCCCGGTCGATCAGCCAGACGATCAGCGCCAGCACCACGCCCGCGCCCAGCCCGGCCAGAAAGCCGATCGACGCCTGCCCCTTGCTCGCGCCGACGAACACGCCGATCAGCACTCCGACGGCGATCAGGAAGCCGCCGGCCTGCGGCGTGCGGGAATTGGGTCCGGTCATGCCCGCTTCCTGCCACGCCCGCCCGCGCCGCGCCAGCACCTGCCGCGCCGCCGCGCGGGCATGGTTGACGCGCGTTCACGCTGCTCGTTGGGTGATTTGGCAACGCCGCGCTGGCATAGCCCCGGGTCATGCCCGCCTCGCCCGACAGCCTGCCCTTCCTCGCCGACCGTGCCGAGGCTGCCGACGCGCTCGCGCTCGTCCGCGAATTCGGCCCCGGCGCCGCCGCGGTCGCCGCCGCGCGCGCCGAACGCAGCCGCGATCTCGGCAACCACCTTCATTTCTGCCGCTGGCGCCAGATCGAACGGATGATCGCGCTGATGGGCCGCCCTGCCGACGACGCCACCGTCCACTGACCGGACGCCGCCGCCGGATCGTCACGGACCCGTTCCGCCCGATGGCGCGTTACGCGCTGCGCCTGGCGATGATCGGTTCGAGGTTTGATGACGCTTCCCCAAATGCTGTCCGTCGGCGTGCTTGCCGGCATGATGCTGCTCTTCGTCTGGGGGCGGCTGCGCTACGACATGGTCGCGGTGGTCGCGCTGCTCGCCGCGCTCGCCACCGGCATCGTCAAGCCTGCCGATGCCTTCAGCGGCTTTTCGGACGATATCGTCATCATCGTCGCCTCGGCGCTGGTGCTGTCGGCGGCGGTCCAGCGCTCGGGGCTGATCGAACGCGTGATGCAGGGGCTTCAGCGGCGCATCCGCGGCGAGCGGGCGCAGGTGCTGCTGCTCTCGGCCAGCGTCGGCTTCGCCTCGGCGCTGGTCAAGAATATCGGCGCGCTCGCCATGCTCATCCCGGTCGCGATCCAGACCGCGCGCCGCGCCGGCCGCTCGCCCTCGGCGCTGCTGATGCCGATGTCGTTCGCCTCGCTGCTCGGCGGGCTGATGACGCTGATCGGCACCTCGCCCAACATCATCGTCAGCCGCGTGCGCGAGGAAATGACCGGCCGGCCCTTCGGCATGTTCGATTATGCGCCGGTCGGGCTGGGGCTCACGCTGATGGGGCTGGTGTTCCTGCCGCTCGCCTATCGGCTGCTCCCGCGCGAACGCCGCGCCGCGCCCACGCTCGGCGAGGCGCTCGACATCGAGGATTACGTCACCGAGGCCGCGATTCCCGCCGGCTCGCCCGCGATCGACGAAACCGTCGCCGGCTTCCGCACGCGCCACGACCATGAAATCACCGTCTCGGCGATCCTGCGCGCGGGCATCCGCAGCACGCCCTTTCCCGACACGGTGCTCAAGCCCGAGGACGTGCTCATCCTCGCCGGCGCGCCCGACAGCCTCGAACGCGTCATCGCCAGCGACGGGCTGACGCTCGAGGGCGAGGAACGCTCGCAACGCGACCAGGAACAGGGCGAAACCGGCGTGATCGAGGCGGTGATCGGCACCGACAGCCTGATGATCGGGTTGTCCGCCGGGCGGCTCGGTCTCCACGAACGCTTCGGCGTCAACCTGATCGCGGTGTCGCGCCAGGGCGAACGCCTCGCCCGGCGGCTGGGCGAGATCGAACTGCGCGCGGGCGACGTCATCGTGCTCCAGGGGCCGCTCGACACGCTGTTCGAACGGCTCGGCGATCTCGGCTGCCTGCCGCTCGCCCAGCGCGAGCTGCGCCTCGGCAGCGCGCGCAAGGGGCTGCTCCCGCTCGTCGTGCTCGCCGCGGCGATGATCGCCACCGCGTTCGGCTGGGTGCCCGTCGCGGTTGCCTTCTTCGCCGCCGCCGGGGTGGTGGTGCTCACCGGCGCGCTGCCGGTGCGCGAGGCGTATCGGCACATCGAATGGCCGATCCTGGTGATGCTCGGCGCGCTCATCCCGGTCAGCGATTCGCTGCGCACGACGGGCGCCAGCATGCTCATCGGCGACTGGCTGTCGCACTTCGCGGCGACGCTGCCGCCCTGGGGGGCGGTCGCGCTGATCCTCGCCGCGGCGATGGCGGTGACGCCCTTCCTCAACAACGCCGCCACCGTGCTCGTGATGGCGCCGATCGCCGCCACCTTCGCCAGCACGCTCGGCTATCGGCCCGAAGCGTTCCTGATGGCGACCGCGGTGGGCGCGGGGTGCGATTTCCTCACGCCGATCGGGCATCAGTGCAACACGCTGGTGATGGGGCCGGGCGGCTATCGCTTCGGCGACTATGCCCGGCTCGGCGCGCCGCTGTCGCTGTTGGTGCTGGTGCTCGGCACGCCGCTGATCCTATGGGTATGGCCGGTGCATTGATCGGCGCGCGCGCCCGGCCGCGCGCGAACGGGCCAGGGAGGACAGGCGGATGGCACAGGATGTGACGGCGCGGGCGGCGCGGATCGAACGGACCGGCGGGCCGGAGGTGATCGGCTGGCACGATGTCGTGCTGCCGCCGCCCGGCCCCGGCGAGGTCCGGCTGCGCACCACCGCGGTCGGGCTCAACTTCATCGACACCTATCAGCGTTCGGGCCTCTATCCCGTGCCGCTCCCCAGCGGGCTGGGCAGCGAGGGGGCGGGCGTGGTCGAGGCGGTCGGCGATGGCGTGGCCGGCCTTGCCCCCGGCGATCGCGTCGCCACCTTCGGCCCCGCGCTCGGCGCCTATGCGACGCATCGCAACCTGCCTGCGGCGGCGCTGTTCCGCCTGCCCGACGGGGTCGACGACGACGTCGCCGCCGCCGCGCTGCTCAAGGGCTGCACCGCCGAGTTCCTCGCCGAACGCTGCGCGCGCGTCGAACGCGGCTGGCCGGTGCTCGTCCACGCCGCGGCGGGCGGCGTCGGCCAGCTCCTCGTGCAATGGCTCAAGCTGCTGGGCGCCGAAGTGATCGGCACCGTCGGCAGCGAGGCCAAGGTCGCCGTCGCGCGCGCGGCGGGCGCCGACCATGTCCTGCTGTCGCACGACGACGATCTGGCCGGGCGCGTGCGCGCGCTCACCGGCGGGGCGGGGGTGCGCGTCGTGTTCGACGGCGTCGGCCGCGCCACCTGGGCTGCCTCGCTCGCCGCGACCGCACGGCGCGGGCTCGTCGTCAGCTACGGCAATGCCAGCGGCCCGGTCGAAGGCGTCGCGCTCGCCACGCTCAACAGCCACGGCTCGCTCTTCGTCACCCGGCCCAAGCTGTTCGATTACTATGTCGATCCCGCCGAACGCACCGCCGGGGTCGAACGGCTGTTCGGCATGATCGCCAGCGGCGCGCTCACCGTGCGGATCGGTCGCCGCTTCGCGCTTGCCGACGCGGCCGAGGCGCATCGCGCGCTCGAGGCGGGGGAGACGACGGGGTCGAGCATCCTCGTCCCCTGAACCCCGCCGCGCCGCCGCCGCACCCGTGGGGGCGCGGCAGGCGGGGCGGTGCAGGCCGGGCCGGGGCAGGCTGGGCCGGGGCAGGCGGGGCGATCAGGCGTAAAGCCCGACCACCGCCTTGGTCTCCAGGAACTCGGCCAGGCCGAACCGGCCATGCTCGCGGCCGTTGCCCGACTGCTTGTACCCGCCAAAGGGCAGGCTCGGATCGGGCTGGCCGCCGTTCACATAGACCATGCCCGTGCGCAGTTGCGGCACGACGCGGCGGATCGCGGCTTCGTCGCCGAACACCACCGACGACAGGCCGTAAACGGTGTCGTTGGCGATCCGCACCGCCTCGTCCTCGCCGTCATAGGGCATGATCGTCACGACCGGGCCGAAAATCTCCTCGCGCGCGATCGTCATGTCGTTGGTCACGTCGGCGAACAGCGTCGGCTGGACATAATAGCCGCGGTTGACGCCGCCGGGCAGGCCGGGGCCGCCCGTCACCAGCGTCGCGCCCTCGGCCATCGCGCTCTCGATCAGCCGCTGCACCTTGTCCCATTGCGCGCGGTTGACCAGCGGGCCGATATGGCGGCCGTCGACGGCGGGGTCGCCCACTTCGGTCGCTTCCATCACCGCCCTGGCGCGCGCGACGAGCGCGTCCTGCCGGTCGCGCGGGACGAGCAGGCGGGTGGGCGCGATGCAACTCTGGCCCGAATTGATCAGCACGCTCTGCAACGTCGCCTGCGCCGCGCGGTCGAGGTCGGCGCCCTCCAGCACCAGCGACGGCGCCTTGCCGCCCAGTTCCTGGTGGACGCGCTTCACCGTGTCGGCGGCGTTGCGCGCGACCGCGATGCCCGCGCGGGTCGATCCGGTAAAGCTCACCATGTCGACATCGGGGTGGCGCGACAGCGCGGTGCCGACGCCCGGCCCGTCGCCCTGCACCAGGTTGAACACGCCCGCGGGCACGCCCGCCTCGTGCAGCACGTCGGCAAAGATCGCGGCCGAGGTCGGGCATTCCTCCGACGGCTTCAGCACCATCGTGCATCCCGCCGCCAGCGCGGGGGCGACCTTGCACACGATCTGGTTGAGCGGCCAGTTCCACGGGGTAATCATCGCCACGACGCCGATCGGTTCGTGGACCACCGCGCCGTTGCCGACGCGCTCCTCGAAGGTGAAGTTGCGCAGCGCGTCGATCGTCGCCTTGAAATGGCCGATGCCGCTGCCGACCTGCGCGGTGCGCGCCAGCGCGATCGGCGCGCCCATCTCGGTCGAAATCGCCTCGGCGATCTCGCCCGCGCGCGCCTTGTAGACGCTCAGCACGCGCTCGAGCAGCGCGATCCGCTCGGCGACGTCGGTGCGCGAAAACCGGGCAAAGGCGCGGCGGGCGGCGGCGACGGCCTTGTCGACATCGGCGGCGGTGCCCAGCACGATCTCGCTCGCGGGCGCTTCGGTGGCGGGGTTGATGACCGTGTGGCGCACGCCACCCTCGCTGTCGGTCCAGGCGCCGTCGATATAATGCTGGGGAAAGCTGCGCATCCTCATCCTCTTTGGCTGGCGTTCTTGGCTGGCGTTGCGGCCGGTTTGACGGCGCCGAACATGGGCAGGCGGCGATTGCGTTGCAAGCTGCAACCCGCACCCCGCGCCCCGCGCCGCCGCCATCGCGCCGCTTGTGCCTGCCGCCGGCTGCGGGCACCTTCCGCCGCGCGCGATCCGGCGCGGTTCGGAACATGGCGGGAGGAAGTCGTTCGATGTCGCAAAATCCGTGGCAGCAGAGTCCCTGGCAGCATCATCGCAGCGCGGCGACCGCCGACGATGTCGATTTCGAGATCAAGGGGCAGGAGCTTCAGTTCGTCGAGATCGAGCTCGATCCGGGCGAAAGCGCGGTGGCCGAGGCGGGGGCGCTGGTGTGGAAAGATGCCAGCATCGGCATGACCACCGTGTTCGGCGACGGCAGCGGCGCGGCGGGCGGCGGCTTCATGGACAAGCTGCTGGGGGCGGGCAAGCGGCTGCTCACCGGCGAGAGCCTGTTCACCACCGTGTTCACGCATCACGGGTCGGGCAAGGCGCGCGTCGCCTTCGCCGCGCCGACGCCGGGGGCGATCCTCCCGATCAAGCTCACCGATGTCGGCGGCACGCTCATCTGCCAGAAGGACAGCTTCCTCGCCGCGGCGCGCGGCGTGTCGATCGGCATCCATTTCCAGCGCCGCGTGATGACCGGGCTGTTCGGCGGCGAGGGCTTCATCATGCAGAAGCTCGAAGGCGACGGCTGGGTGTTCGTCCAGATGGGCGGCACCGTCGTCGAACGCACGCTCGCGCCGGGGCAGGAACTGCACGTCGATACCGGCTGCGTCGCGGCCTTCACCCCCGACGTGTCGTTCGACCTCGTCGGCGCGGGCGGCGTGCGCAGCATGTTGTTCGGGGGCGAGGGGCTGTTCTTCGCGCGGCTCACCGGGCCGGGGCGCGTGTGGATCCAGTCGCTGCCCTTCTCGCGCCTCGCCGGCCGCATGCTCGCGGCGGCGGGGAGCAGCGGCGGCCAGAATCGCGGCGAGGGGTCGGTGCTCGGCGGGCTCGGCGACCTGATCGGCGGCAATCGCTGACCCGGCGCTGACCGGCTGCTGGCCGGGCGCGCGGCCAGGAATCGGGGCATGGACTCGATGTTCCTGCGAACGGCGCGTTTTGCCCGCGAACGACATGAAAAAGCGCCCCGATCGCGGGATCGGGGCGCCTTTCTGCATCCGAACGGCGGCATCTGCCGCCGATTGGGGCCGGTTCAGGCCGAATAGTACATGTCGTACTCGACCGGGCTCGGCGTCATTTCCCAGCGGGCGACCTCCTCGCGCTTCAGCTCGATATAGGCCGCGATCTGGTCCTTCGAGAACACGTCGCCCTTCAGCAGGAAGTCCATGTCGGCTTCCAGGCTGTCCAGCGCCTCACGCAGCGAACCGCACACCGTCGGCACCTGCTCCAGCTCGGCCGGCGGCAGGTCGTACAGGTTCTTGTCCATCGGCTCGCCCGGATGGATCTTGTTCTGGATGCCGTCCAGACCCGCCATCATCAGCGCCGCATAGGCAAGATAGGGGTTGGCCATCGCGTCGGGGAAGCGGAATTCGACGCGCTTCGCCTTGGCGCCCGCGCCATAGGGGATGCGGCACGACGCCGAGCGGTTGCGGCTCGAATAGGCGAGCAGCACCGGCGCCTCATAGCCCGGCACCAGCCGCTTGTAGCTGTTGGTGGTCGGGTTGGTGAAGGCGTTGAGCGCCTTGGCGTGCTTGATGACGCCGCCGATGAAGTAAAGGCAAGTATCCGACAGGCCGGCATAGCCGTTGCCCGCGAACAGCGGCTTGCCCGCTTCCCAGATCGACATGTGCGTATGCATGCCCGAGCCGTTGTCTTCCTTGATCGGCTTCGGCATGAACGTCGCGGTCTTGCCATAGGCGTGCGCGACCTGGTGCACGACATACTTGTAGATCTGCATGCGGTCGGCGGTTTCGACCAGCGTGCCGAAGGTCAGGCCCAGCTCGTGCTGCGCAGCGGCGACCTCATGGTGATGCTTGTCGCACGGCAGGCCCATTTCGAGCATGGTCGAAACCATCTCGCCGCGGATGTCGACCGCCGAGTCGACCGGCGCGACGGGGAAATAGCCGCCCTTGGCACGCGGGCGATGGGCAAGGTTGCCCGTCTCATATTCGCGGCCGGTGTTGGTCGGCAGTTCGATGTCGTCGATCTTGTAATAGCTGGTCGAATAGCTGTTTTCGAACCGGACGTCGTCGAACATGAAGAACTCGGCCTCGGGGCCGACATAGACCGTGTCGCCCACGCCGGTCGCCTTCAGATAGGCCTCGGCGCGCTTGGCGGTCGAGCGCGGATCGCGGGCATAGAGTTCGCCGGTCGAAGGCTCGACGACGTCGCACACCAGGATCAGCATCGGCGTGGCCGAGAACGGATCGACCCACACCGCGTCGAGATCGGGCTTCAGGATCATGTCCGATTCGTTGATCGCCTTCCAGCCGGCGATCGACGATCCGTCGAACATCAGGCCGTCGGTAAGCTCGTCCTCGCCGATGACCGACGCGACCATCGTCAGGTGCTGCCACTTGCCCTTGGGATCGGTGAAGCGGAGGTCGATCCACTCGATCTCCTTCTCTTCGACCATCTTCAGGATGTCACTGGCCGTATTCGCCATGAAATAACCCTTTCGCTCTCGTTCCCGGACCCGTCGACTCGGGTCGCCCTAACCCCTTGCGCAGGCCAGCATCGGGCCTGCGCTGCATTGCGTCAAATCGCGTTTTCGTTGCGCTCGCCGGTGCGAATCCGCAGCGCGGTCTCCACCGGAATGACGAAGATCTTGCCGTCGCCGATGCGCCCGGTCTGCGCCGCCGCGGCCACCGCCTCGACGACCCGTTCGGCCAGGGCGTCCTCGACCACCACCTCAAGCTTCACCTTGGGCAGGAAGTCGACGACATATTCGGCGCCGCGATACAGCTCGGTATGGCCCTTCTGGCGGCCAAAGCCCTTGGCTTCGGTGACGGTGATCCCGCTCACGCCCACTTCGTGCAGCGCTTCCTTAACCTCATCGAGCTTGAACGGCTTGATGATCGCTTCGATCTTTTTCACGTTGACCCCCGAATGGTGCGGCACATCCTCGTAACGCGCGGTGCAGCAACATTCGTGCCACCCGGGAACGAGACTGGCTGCGATAGTGCGCGCGGGCAGGGGGCTTGCGCAAGTGCCTAGCAATTGGGCACGCGCGGCGCCGCTGCCCGATTGCGGAGCAGTGCCGGTTTCCGCGGCGTCGGCGGCGAAATGCCGGTCGCGCCACGCCCGCCGGACATCGGACATTTCCGGATGTTCGCGATCACCTCTTGCGTCCGGCCGCAAAATCCCCCTTTAGGGGGCGCGTTTTGCCGCGAGACGGCGGCAGATGCGTGACGGTCGCTCTGGCTACACCGCGATCGCCCGCCAATGACAGGAACAGTCGCCCGATGGAACTTGTTGCGCGCCCTGCGGCGCAGTTGCCCGAGCAGAAGGCCTTTGTCACCGTTGAGGTGAAGTGGGTCCGCCACTGGAACGAACATCTGTTCAGCTTCGCGGTCGACCGCCCCGCAAGCTTCCGTTTCCGTTCGGGCGAGTTCGTGATGATCGGCATGCTCGACGAGGCGGGCAAGCCGTTGATGCGCGCCTATTCGATCGCCAGCCCCGCCTGGGCGGAGGAGCTCGAGTTCCTCTCGATCAAGGTGCCGGACGGTCCGCTGACCTCGAAGCTTCAGCTCATCCAGCCGGGCGATCAACTCTATCTGGGCAAGAAGTCCACCGGCACGCTCGTCGCCGATGCGCTGCTGCCGGGCTCGCGGCTGTTCATGCTGTCGACCGGGACGGGGCTCGCACCGTTCCTCAGCCTGATGCGCGACCCCGACATCTATGATCGTTTCGATCAGGTGGTCGTCGTGCATTCGGTCCGCCGGGTCAGCGACCTTGCCTATCGTGCCGAAATGGAAGCCAAGCTCGCCGAGGATCCGCTCGTGTCCGACCAGGCGGCCGCCCAGTTCCATTACGTGCCGACCGTCACGCGCGAGCCGTTCCACACGACGCAGCGCATCAACGTGCTGGCCGACAACGGCGCGCTGTTCAACGGCCTGCCCGGCACCCCCGCCTTCAATCCCGAGACCGATCGCGTGATGCTGTGCGGCAGCATGGCGATGATCCGCGAATTCGCAGCCTATCTCGAGGGGGCGGGCTTCAAGGAAGGCTCGAACGCCGAACCCGGTCAGTTCGTGATCGAGCGCGCGTTCGTCGACTGACCCAGCCGAATCGGCGTCGACCGAATCAAAAAGGGCCGCGGGGATCCTCCTCCGCGGCCCTTTTGCTTGGGTTGCGCCGGTAGTGCCGCCGTTCAGGCGGCGTAAGGCGGGCAGTGCAGGCCCTTGGGGCTCAGCGTGAAGATCTCGCAGCCCGTTTCGGTGATGCCGATCGAGTGTTCGAACTGTGCCGACAGCGAACGGTCGCGCGTCACCGCGGTCCAGCCGTCGTCGAGCACCTTCACATCGGCGCGGCCGATGTTGATCATCGGTTCGACGGTGAAGATCATGCCCGGGCGCAGCTCCGGCCCGGTGCCGGGGCGGCCGACATGGACCACCTCGGGCGCATCATGGAACATCTGGCCGACGCCGTGCCCGCAAAAGTCGCGCACGACACCATAGCGATGCTTTTCGGCATGATGCTGGATGGCATGGCTGATGTCGCCCAGATGGTTGCCCGGCTTGGCCTGTTCGAGCCCGAGCATCAGGCATTCATAGGTCACTTCGACCAGCCGCCGTGCCTTGATCGGCACGTCGCCCACAAGGAACATGCGGCTCGAATCGCCATGCCAGCCGTCGAGCAGCGGCGTCACGTCGATGTTGACGATGTCGCCGTCCTTCAGCGCGCGATCACCCGGAATGCCGTGGCAGACGACATGGTTGATCGAGATGCAGCAGCTATGCGTGTAGCCGCGATAGCCCAAGGTTGCGGGAACCCCGCCCGCGGCAAAGCTCATCTCGCGCACGATGTCGTCGAGTTCGCCCGTCGTCACGCCGGGCACGACGTGCGGCACCAGCGCATCGAGGATTTCGGCCGCAAGCCGCCCCGCCTTGCGCATCCCCGCAAAGCCTTCCGGCCCATGCAGCTTGATCGCGCCGGTGCGCGCCTGCGGCATGTCGGCCGTTACATGCACATATTCGGTCATGGCGGGCGATATAGGCGTTTGCGCGCGACAATGCGAGGTTTAAGGAATGCGCATGAACGAGCGTATCTGGACCGCGGCAGTGCTGGTGATCGGCGACGAGATCCTTTCGGGCCGGACGCAGGACCAGAATGTCGCACAGCTCGCGACCTGGCTGAACGCACAGGGTATCCGGCTGCGCGAGGTCCGCATCGTTCCGGACACGCAGGCGGCGATCGTCGAGGCGGTGAACGCGCTGCGAACCCGCAACGACTATCTGTTCACCACCGGCGGGATCGGGCCGACGCATGACGACATCACTGTCGAGGCGATCGCGGTCGCGCTGGGCGTGCCGGTCGTCATCCATCCGGAGGCGCGTGCGGTATTCGAAGCCTATTACGCGACGCGCGGCGGGCTTACCGACACGCGCCTGCTGATGGCGCGCGTCCCAGAAGGGGCATCGATCATCCGCAATCCGCGTTCGGGGTCGATCGGCATCCGTCACGGCAACGTGTTCATCCTCGCCGGCATCCCGCGGATCGTCACCGACATGCTCGACGCGCTGACCGGCACGATCGAGGGCGGGCGCCCGTTGTTGTCGCAGACACTGGGAAGCTGGGTGCCCGAAAGCGAGGTGGCCGAGTTGCTCCGCGAGACCGAACGCGCGCATCCCGGAACCGCGATCGGCAGCTATCCGTTTTTTCGGGAAGGCAAGATCGGTGCGAATTTCGTGATCCGCGCCGTCGATCCGGCGGTGCTCGCCGGCTGCGCGGCGGCGCTTCGCGACGGTCTCGTCGCGCGCGGGCTGGTTGCGGTGGAAGGCGGGATCTGAACGGACGCTGCGCCGCCCCGGCGGCGAAACGGTCTGTTTCCAACTTGGGCTTTGACCCTCCGTCGGGGACGGAGGACATCAGGGGCGTTCAATCCTGTTCGGGAGCACATCATGCGTCTTCGTCATGCAATTCTGGTCGCCGGCCTTGCCATTGCCACCCCGCTTGTCGCGCAGCAGGCCGCGCCGCAGCTGCCGGGTGCGGTTGATACCAGCCGCGTCGCCGCCGGCACCTACAAGGTCGATCCGGCGCACACGCTGGTCGGCTGGCGCGTCAACCATTTCGGCTTCACCGACTATTTCGGCATGTTCGGCGACGTGACCGGCACGCTGGCGCTCGATCCCAAGAATATCGCGGCAGCCAAGCTCGACGTGACGATTCCCGTTTCAAAGGTGACCGTCGCGAGCCAGCATCTGGCGCAGCACCTGATGACCAAGGACTTTTTCGGCCCGACGGTCACCGACGCGCGCTTCGTCTCGACCAAGGTCACGCCGCGCAGCGCCACCGCGGCCGACGTTACCGGCAACCTGACGCTCAACGGCGTGACCAAGCCCGTGACGCTCGCGGTCAAGTTCACCGGCGCGGGGACCAACCCGATGTCGAAGGCGGAGACGGTCGGCTTCGAGGGAATGGCCACGATCAAGCGCAGCGACTTCAACGTCAGCTACGCGATCCCGTTCGTGTCGGACGAAGTCCGGCTCGACATCGTCGGGGCGTTCGAAAAGGCGCAGTGACGCCGCAGCCGGGCGCGCCAAAGGCGGCGCGCCCGGCATCCGCGATCAGCGGCGCAGCGTGCGCCGGACCGCATCCCAGCGGATCAGCTTGAAATTCTGGGCCTCGGGTGCGTTGTCGCCGTCCTGAACGATCATGATGCCCCTGGGGAAATCGGGGCCGAAGCCCTTGGTCGAAACCTCGATGCCGTCGGTTTCGCTCGTTCCGTCGACCACGCCGTCGACCACGCGGAAGCGCCCGGCATAGCGCATGTCGGGCAGCCGCCACGCCGCATAGGCCGAGTCGCCCTGGCTCGACGCGAGCAGCCAGCCGCCGTGACGGCCGCGGGCGGCGATCGCCAGCCCTTCGGTGTCGGCGACCAGCCGCACGCCATCGGCGGGCGCGACCAGCTTGCCCTCGCGTGCCCCCTCCGCGCGCGCATCGAAGCGCCAGATGCCGACATCCTCCTCGGCGACGTACAGCGTGTCGGTGCGATCGTCGGCGACACAGCCTTCGGACTGGGTCGCGAGCTTCATCGTGCGCAACAGCTTGGCATTGGCGGCGATCGGGTCGATCGACAGCTGCACGATCGCGCCTTCCTTCATCACCACAAACGCCTGGAGCGGCCCGCGCCGCGGGCGATAGAGGCAGAAGCCATAGGCTTCGCCCGGGCCTGCCGGGATCCGCGCGAGCGGGGTCAGCGCGGCCGTGGCCGGATCGAGCGTGAACAGTGCGACGTGCCCCTGCGTCTTGTCGTTGCGGTCGCTCGCCGCGACGATGATCCGCCGGCCGCCGGGCACGCTCACTTCGCGCAGGTCGACATTGTTGACGCGGCCTGCGGCATAGCTCGCGCGCAGCCGGCCGCTCAGGTCATAGACGTTGAGCCCCGCCTTCTTGTCGGTGGCGACGATCAGGCTGCGTTCGGGATGAAGCGAATCGCGCCAGATCGCGGGATCGTCGGCGGCATCCTTGGCGCTGGCCACGGCCTGGGTCTCGCGCAGCGCGCGCACGTCCATTGTGGCCGCGGCGGTGGCGGGCGCGGGCGGCGGTGGTGTCGTTCCTCCGGCCTGGAACAGCATCAGTGCGGTCGACAGCATCGGCGTGAACAGCATCGCGGCATTCCCCCTTGGTGCGGCGGGGGCGGCTCTAGGCGAGCCGTGCGGCGTGCGCAACGCCGCTCGCCCATGCAACCGGCGGCGGCGGAATAACGGCTGTGCCAATCCGGGTACGCAGGTTCTTTGTCACGCAATTGCAACGGCTTTGACGCGGCTTCGTCACCGCCGATCCCTAGGCGCGGGCGCAATTGCGGCACGGGGGTGCCGGCTTTGCAGGGGGATCATGCGATGACGATTGGCATGCGCGGGCGCCGCAGCGCCTCGCTTCTGGCTCTGGCGACGGCAATGTCGGCCGCAGGCGCGCTGCCCGCCGCGGCGCAGCAGCGGTCCGACATCGCCGCCGGCGACGTTTCGGCGGTCGAGGCCGATGCGGACAGCATCGTCGTGACCGGCCAGCGCGAGGCCGAGATCCGTGCCGTCGAAGCCAAGCGCCGCGCCCGCACGATCCAGGACAGCGTCGGATCGACCGACGTCGGCAAACTGCCCGACCAGAACGTTGCCGAGGCGGTCAAGCGGCTGCCGGGCATCTCGATCGCGAACGACCAGGGCGAGGGCCGCTATGTCATCATCCGCGGCGTCGACCCCAATCTGGCCAACGTCACGCTGAACGGCCAGACCGCGGCGGCGCCCGAGCCGGAGGGACGCCAGGTCAAGCTCGATGACCTGCCCTCGTCGCTGATCGGTTCGGTCGACGTGGTCAAGTCGCTGACCGCCGATCGCGATGCCAATGCCATCGCGGGGCAGGTGGATGTGAAGACGCTGTCGGCGTTCGACCGTCCGGGTACCTTTGTCTATGCGCGCGGCGCGCTGGGCGCGAACAATCTGAGCGGGCGCAACCCGTGGGAGGCCGATGCGACGATCGGGACGCGGCTGGGCGATGCGCTCGGCATCGTGCTGTCGGGCAACTATTCGTGGCGGCCGATCGAATCGCAGAATGTCCAGGGTTCGACCAACTGGAGCGCCAAGGGCATTCCCGACGATTTCCGCCTGCGCGACTATAATCTGGTCCGCAAGCGGCTCGGGCTCGTCGCCAATATCGACTATCGCCCGAGCGACGACGTGAACCTTTATCTCCGCACGCTCTATTCGGAGTTCAAGGACAACGAGACGCGCGACCAGTTCCGTGTCGACGTGAGCGGCAACACCGCCGACGCAACCACCGGGATCAAGGCGCGCGGCACGCGCTACCAGCGCCGCCGCGTCGAGAATGACGAGACCTATACGATCCAGGGCGGCGGCAAGTTCGCGCTGGGGACGGGGAAGCTCAACGTCGAGGCGAGCTATTCCAAGGCGATGAAGAAGGACCCGCTGCGTTCGGACGCGCAGTTCCGTACCGACAAGGGCGCGTTGCTCGCCGATCTGGACCTGTCGCAGACGGTGTTCAACGCCACGCCGAATGCTGCGGGCTATAATCCCAGCCTGTTCAAGGCCAACCAGATCAGCTTCGACAACCGCCGCGCCGCCGAGCGCGTGATCCAGACGCGTGCCGACTACACGCTGCCGATCGCGTCGCTGGGCAAGGACTCCGAGGTCAAGTTCGGCTTCAAATATCTGGGCCGCAAGAAGGACAATGACCGCGACTATCAGCAATATGCGCTGAGCGGCTTCACGCTTGCGACGCCGGGGATCAGCCCGGGGATCGGCGACACGCTCTATGGCAGCCGTTATGTCTTCGGCCCGCTGGTCGATCGTGATGCGGTGGCGGCCTATATCGCGGCGAACCCGTCCTCGGCCAAGCTGAGCGCCGCGGACAGCATCGCCAGCACGCTCGCGAACGACTATCGGGTCAAGGAGGACATCTTCGCGGGCTATGCCAGCGCAGTCCTCAATTTCGGCAGCCTGACGGTGATCCCCGGCGTTCGCGTCGAACACACCAAGGGCCGCTACCAGGGCAAGGCGTTCAACGCGGCGATGACGGCGGACCCCGGCTTCAACGCCGAGGCGCGCAAGTCCTATACCGATGTGTTCCCGGGGCTGAACCTGCGTTACGACCTGGGCAACGACGTCGTGCTGCGCGGCGGCGCGACGACCTCGATCGGCAGGCCCAATTATCAGGACATCGCGCCGTTCACCTCGGTGACCGACATCGACAACGGCAAGGGCACGGTCCAGCTTGGCAACGCCGGCCTGAAGCCGCTGCGTTCGAAGAATCTCGACCTGTCGGCCGAATATTATCTGTCGAACAAGGGGCTGATCTCGGTCGCCGCCTTCTACAAGTCGATCGACGATCCGATCTTCTCGTTCGGGCAGACGGGCGTGGCGGGAAGCTGGGGCGGCGTCGCGCTGACCAGCGCCAATGTGACGCAGAAGGTCAACGGCGAACGGGCGCTCGTCTATGGCGTCGAGGCCAATGTGCAGGTGCCGCTCACCTTCCTGCTGGGCGTGCTCAAGGGGCTGGGTGTCAACCTCAACTATACCCACACCGGCGGTCACAGCAGCGGGATTCCCGGTCGTTCGGGGAAGGCCGACAATTATCTTCAGTCGAGCGACGTCGCCTCGGCGCAGCTCTATTACGAGCAGGGGCGCGTCGCGCTTCGCGTCGCCTATTCGTATCGTTCGCGCTATCTCGACACGGTCGGCGTCACGGCGGCGCAGGACATCTATACCGCGTCGAACGGGCAGCTCGACGCGCGCGCAAGCTTTGCGATCGTGCCGCAGGCGGTGCTGTTCGTCGAGGGCAGCAACCTCACCGATGCGCCGTGGCGCCGCTATATCGGCAAGTCGAACCAACTGGTCGAGAACGAGCGGTACAGCTTCACCGCGCGCACGGGGATCCAGCTCGCCTTCTGAGCCTCGAAGCGTCGTTCATGCCGGTGCCGTCTCCGCCCCCGTGCGGAGGCGGCGCGTGCGTTTCCGGGATCTGGCATTTGCGGCGCGGCGCCGATCGCCTAGGCTCGCCCGCGGCCGCGCGAGCGGGCGTGGCCAGGGAGAGGAAGAAGATGATCGGTGAATTGTTCGAACGCTTTGCCCAGGCGGTTGCGGGCTGGGCAGGGCGGCCGCCCGCCTTTGTGCTGGCGGTGCTGATCGTGCTCGTCTGGGGCATTACCGGCCCGGTGTTTCAATGGTCGAACACCTGGCAGCTCGTCATCAATACCGGCACCACGATCATCACCTTCCTGATGGTGTTCCTGATCCAGAACGCCCAGAATCGCGACGCCGCCGCGATCCAGGCCAAGCTCGACGAGGTGATCCGCGCGGTGGGCGAGGCGCGCAACGACTTCATCGGGATCGAACATCTGAGCGAGGCCGAACTGATCCGCATCCGCGACCGGCTGGAGAAGGAATGCGGGCAGGATCACGGGGCGCATATCGGCTTCGGGCACGTTATCCGCCGCCGCTGAGCATCCGCCGCGCGCGATCAGTGCAACACGCCGATCGCGCGCCCCGCGGCGCGGATCTGGAAGGCGAGGACGAGCATCAGCACGCCGAAGAACAGTGCATAGGCGCCGATCCACAGCGCCATCGCATAGGCGCCCGCCACCGGCTTGACGGCGCAGAGCAGGCCCCAGACGACCGATACCAGCCCCGCCAGCGCCATCGCCCAGCGCCCCTCGGCCATGCCCGTCGACGCGACGATCAGCGCGACGCCGCTGAGGATCGCCCAGAACGCCAGCAGCAGCACCAGTCCGAAGATCGCGACCGCAGGCGCGATTGCGGCGATGACGCCCGCGGCCAGATCGAGCAGCGCCTCGGCGAGCAGCCACAGCCAGGCCCGGTGCGCGCGGGCGGCGCGGATCGCGGCGGCGAGCGCCAGGACGCCGTCGACGAGCATATAGGCGGCGAACACGAGCGCGAGCGCGTCGAGCGTCGCGGCGGGCGCGGCAAAGCTGATGGCGGCGAAGAGCATCGCCAGGACGCCGCGGAGGGCGAGCATCTGCCACCCCTGGCCCAACGCGAAGCTGAAGGCATGCGGCGCGGCGGAAGAGGCGCGGGGCGGGTAGACGGTCATGATCGGCTCCTGTCGAAACGCCCGGCATGGGCCGAGGACGCGGGCAGACTCGCCCAGCGGAACGGCGGGCGCGATTGGGAATTGTCCAGATTGCGGCAGCGGGTTTCGATGGTGGAAACCGTGCCGGAGCGGGCGATCACAGGAGCTGCGACAATGGTGATGGGAATGGACCGGGGCACGCGGGCGGCGCGCACGATCGGGCTGATCGGGACGGGGATGCTGGTGGCCGCAGGGGTCGCGGCGGGGCTGTTGATCCGACGCCGCCGGCGCAAGAGCACGGACGGCGACGCGGAGGGCGCGGGGCCGACACCGGCCGCCTTTGCCCAGCCGGCGGGCGTGCGCGGCGGGTTCGACCAGACGCGCGACGCGGGCCCGGACAATATCCGCGACGAGGACGGCGCGGTGTGGGACGCGGTCGACCAGGGATCGGATGAATCGTTCCCGGCGAGCGATCCGCCCGCCTATTCGCGCACGCCGGCATGAGCAGTCCGTCGCGCAGGCGGCTCGATTCACGGCCTTTTTCGTCACTGCTGCGGCAAGACTGATCTGCCGCAACGCGGAACGCCGGGCGGCGCGGCTGGTTGTTGCGGCAGACGGATCGGCGGATCGCGCGTCGCCCAGAGGCGCCGCGCGGGCCGTCGCCGTTGCCAGTGAGGACGACATGACTGCCGAACCCGACGACTATTATTACGACCGCGCCGAAGCCGAGTTGCGGCTGGCGCAGATGGCCGACCACCCCGCCGCCGTAAGGGCGCATTACCTGCTGGCGGGGCATTATCTGGACCGTTTCTATGGCCCCGCCGAGACCGGCGAGCCCGAGGCCGCGGCGGCGCTCGCCGCCCGGTAATTGCGCCGCGGGCGCCCGTGCGGCGCCCGCGATTGCGCTCAACGCAAGAACCAATCCCCCCGTTCACAGAACAAAAGCGACGAAATCGCGCATTTCGGATGAAGTTTGCCGCCGTTCGCGAGCAAATTCGCGTCGTTCGCAAAACGTTGCTGGGATTGTTGGAAATCCTGTGGAAGATTATACCCGAATCGCACGACGTACCCGCGGGGGCACCCGGGTCGATCGGGCGACGAGGGGGAAAATATGCGCCAGACGACCTTGTCGGTCGCACTCGAGGTCAAGCCCGAGAGCTACGACCATCTGTCCGCGCTGCTCGACGCGTTGCGCGATCGACGAAGTACGGACCCGGCGGGCGGCGAGGGGCCGTTTGCCGAATTCCTGACATCGGTGCCCGTGCTGCACTTCATGTCGCTGAGCGTCTTTCCGGGTTACGACTATGACCCGCTGTTCGTCATCGAGGCCAATTTCGACGGCGAGCCCGGCCCGTTCTGGGCGCAGCTCGAGGCGGCGATCGGCGAGGAGCTGCGCGCCTATCTGCGCTGCTGCAAGCGCCCGCTCAACCGCTGGGGCACGCTGTTCGATGCGGTGACGGCCCCCGGATCGCGCGCGCCGGTCGCCCCCTATCTGGAGGCGCAGGCGCTGACGCCGACGGTGTTCCACCACGGCAACCGCGGCATGAACCGCGACCGCATCCTGAACGAGCGCGCGCTGTTCCTGGCGACGCGCGTCGAGATCGCGAGCGACGAGCCCGGCTATCGCCGGCTGACCCCCGCGGCGATCCACGCGCGGCTGCGCGGGGCGCTGATCGAGCGGTTCCCGTGGCTCGACCAGCCCGCGCCCAAGCGCATCCCGCTGTCGGTCAACCTGCGCGACTGGGCCAACATGATCGCGTTCGTCGTCGCGACGCTGTTCGCGGTGTCGCTGCCCGGACTGGTGCTCGTGCTCGCGCTGCCGTGGGAGCGTTACCTGATCCTGCTGGGCGTGCTGCTGCTCGGCTTCGGCATTGCGCTGGGCCGCGTCGCGGGCGCCTTGCCCGGCACCGCGACGCCGACGCGGTTCAGCCTGGCACGGTTCCTGTTCGGCCAGCTCCTCCCCGTGCTGGTGTTCATCGGCCTGTACCTGCTGATCGCGGGCGCGATCGCGACGCCGGCGGCGATGCTGTTGCGCGGCACCGGCGCCGCGCGCGCATGGCAAGAGGTGATCGCCTGGCTCGGCTGGGGACTGGCGAGCGTGCCGGTCACGGTGGTCGCGGTGCTGTTCTGGCTGCGCGTGCTCGAACGCAACGACAGTTCGCAGGACGCCCCGCCCGTCGACCCGCGGATGCTGCGCGAGATGGCGCGGCGCGAGGACTGGATCCCGCAGAACCACATGGGGTCGATCGTGCTCATCAAGCCCGGCATCCTGCGCGCGGTGCTGATCCGCGCGGGGCATCTGGGGCTGGGGCTGTTGCTGCGCATCATCGCGCGCGACGGCTATCTGGGGTCGATGCGCACGATCCATTTCGCGCACTGGGCGATGGTCAACAACCAGAGCCGGCTGATGTTCTTTTCCAATTTCGACCAGACCTGGGAAAGCTATCTCGACGACTTCATCGAGAAGGCGCACGCCGGGCTGACGCTCGCCTGGTGCTGCGGCGTCGGTTTCCCGCCCGCGCGCTTCCTGATCTATGACGGCGCCAGCCATGGCCGCCAGTTCAAGGAATGGGCGCGCCATTCGATGACGGTCAGCCGATTCTGGTATTCGGCGTACAAGGACCTCACCACCGAGCAGGTCGAGCGCAACTATCGCATCGCCCTCGGCCTCCGCAAAACCGCTCTTTCCGAAAAGGAAGCCGCGACGTGGATCAACGACCTGTGAGCGCGCCGGCGAACGCGCCGGCGAGCAAGGGCCCGCCGAGCTGGCGGCTGGCATCGCCGCACGACAAGCTGGCGCAGGGCATGGTGGTGAGCGGCTTCGGCGCGCTGCCCACCGGCCGCGCGCTGTTCCTGCAGTTCGAATGGGACGGCATCCGCCGCGAGGGCGGCGGCGCCTGGCTGAAGGCGCTGCGCGAAGTCGCGCCGGTGACCGACGCCGACGGCCGCGACCCGCGCTGTTCGTCGCTGGGGCTGACCTGGCAGGGGCTGCGCAAGATGGGCCTCGACGCCAACGCGCTGGAGAGTTTCGACCGGCCGTTCAAGGAAGGCATGTTCCAGGAGGACCGGCTGCGGCGGCTGGGCGACCGGCGCGGCGACGACTGGTTGCCGACGGTGATCGAGGGCGGGCCGCATTGGAGCGGCAACACCCCGCTCGACGCCGCCGCGCGCGACGCCGCCGCGCACGCCTTTGCCGACGACGGCCCCGACGTGTCCGAACAGCGGATCACGACGCCGCTGACGGTGCACGCGATGCTGCTGCTCTATGCCGCCGACGAGGACCAGGCCGACGCCTGGTGCCGCACGGTCGACGCCGCGCTGACGCCGCACGGCGTGCGGACGGTGCGGTCGCTGCCGCTCGACCTGCGCCCCGACGAACGCGGAATCGCGCGCGAGCATTTCGGCTTTGCCGACGGCGTGTCGCAGCCCGTGCCCTATGCCCCCGGCGTGGTGACGATGCCCGACGGCAGCGATGCGCCGCACGACCCATGGAACGGCGTGCCGCTGGGCGAGATCCTGATGGGCCATCGCAACGGTCATAACGAGATCGCGCCCGGCCCGGTGGTGCGCGATACGCCCAGGGCGCAGGCGGCCGGGCTGCCCGCGCATCCGCGCGGCGAAGGCTTTCGCGACCTGGGGCTCGACGGCAGTTATATGGTGGTGCGCGAGCTGCACCAGGATGTCAGCGCGTTCTGGAAGTCGATGGACGCGGGCGCGGCGCGGATCAACGCGAGCGACCCCGTCGGCGGCAAGCCCATCGATGCCGACTGGATCGCCAGCCGCGTGATCGGGCGCGACCGCGACGGCAACCTGCTGTGCCCGGCGGGGGTGCTGCCGCCCAACGCCTATGACCAGCCCGACAATGATTTCGGCTTTTTCGATCGCGACCGCCACGGCCATGGCTGTCCGATGGGAAGCCATGTCCGCCGCGGCAACCCGCGCGACGGGCTGGCCCCCAAGCCGAGCGATCGCCAGACGCTGCTCGACGCGGCGAACAACCACCGCATCCTGCGCCGCGGCCGCAAGTTCGGCCCCGACATCGCCGACCCGCGCGTCGACGACGGCAAGGAACGCGGGCTGTTGTTCATCTGTCTGAACACCGACATCACGCGCCAGTTCGAGTTCGTCCAGCAGACGTGGATGCTCAACCCCAATTTCGCCTTTCTGTACGACGAGACCGATCCGCTGATCGGCCCCGCCGGAACGATGACGATCCCCGAGACGCCGCTGCGCCGGATCATCAAGGTCGACACGTTCATCAAGATGGCCGGCGGCGAGTATTTCTTTCTGCCGAGCATGCCGGCGCTCGCCTATCTGGAGGCGTTGTGACCGTGAAGGCGGGGATTGGAGCGGCGGGGGGCACCGGCGCGGCGCCGGGCGTGTCCGACGACGCGGCGGCGATCCTGGGATCGACCGCGGTGCTGCGCCCCGGCGCGACAGGGCTGCGCGGCGCGATCCAGCGGCTGGTCTTTGCCGCGATGCCGTGGTTCTTCAGCGTGCTGCGGCGGGTGAAGCCGGTGATGCGGCTGGGGAGCATGACGCTTACCTCGCGCTATGACGACGTGCGCGAGGTGTTCGGCGACGACCGCCGGTTCGGCGTGATCTATGCCCCCAAGCTGGCCGTCATCATGGGCGGCGAGCCGTTCTTCCTGGGGATGGGCGACACGCCGCAATATCATGCCGATGTCGACGCGATGCGCCGCGTCGTGCGCGCCGACGACCTGCCCCGGCTGGGCGACGCGGTCGAGGCGCAGGCGGCGGCGATCGTCGCGGCGAGCGGCGGCGAGATCGAGGTGGTCGACACGCTGGTGCGGCGCGTCACCTTTGACTTCCTCGCCGATTATCTGGGCGTGCCGCCGCCCGCGAACGGCGACCTGCGCGTATGGGCGACGCGGCTGTTCGAGTTCCAGTTCGCCGACCAGGGCGACGACCCGGCGTTGCGGCGCGAGGTCGACGTGATCGCCCCCGCGCTGCGCGCGCACCTCGACGCCACGATCGCGCAGCGCCACGCCGCGCCGCCGCGCGACGACGTGCTCGGCCGCTGCCTGGACGCGCAGCGCGCGGGGCAGCCGGGTTACAGCGACGTGCAGATCCGCACCGCGCTGATGGGTTTCATCGTCGGCGGGCCGCCGCAGCCGCCGATGGTGGTGCCGCAGGCGCTGGAGCAGTTGCTGCGCCGTCCCGACGCGCTGGCGGGCGCGCAGGCCGCGGCGCGCGCGGGCGACGACGACCGGCTGCGCGGCCATGTGTGGGAGGCGATGCGGTTCGACCCGCTGGCGCCCGGGCTGCCGCGCGTCGCGCTGGCCGACACGGTGATCGCGCAAGGGACCGACCATGCGACGGCGATCCCCAAGGGTGCGCAGGTGCTGGCGGCCTTTGCCTCGGCGATGATGGACCCGCGCCGCGTCGCCGATCCGCGCCGTTTCGTCGCCGCGCGGCCCGCGAGCGACTATATCCATTTCGGTTACGGGCTGCACGAATGCTTCGGGCGCCACATCAACCATGCGACGCTGCACCGGATGCTCAAGCCGCTGCTCGCGCGCGACGGCCTGCGCCGCGCGCCGGGGTCGGCGGGGCATCTGCGCAAGAATGGCGGCTTTGCCGAACGGCTGGTGGTGCGGTTCGACTGAAGCGCGGGCGGCGCGGAAACGGCGGCGGCACGGCCGGGCGGGCGCGGGCCGGGCGGGGCGGGCGCCCTCGAAGCGATCGGCCGCCCGCGATGCTGGATCGGCTGCGCGGGATCGGCCGCCCGCGCTGCGGGATCAGCCGCCGGCGATGCGGGCGAGCGCCTCGCGATCGAGGATCTTGTAGCTGCGCACGTCGGGCAGGTGGACCACGCCCGAGGTCTTGAGCTTGGTCATGTTGCGGCTGACGGTTTCGATCGTCAGGCCGAGCAGGTCGGCCATCTGCTGACGGGTGAGCGGCAGCTCGACGCGGCCGGTGGTGTCGCAGCCGTTGCGTTCCTCGATCTCGAGCAGCAGGCTGGCGACGCGCTCGCACGCGGTTTTGCGGCCGAGCAGCAGCATCCAGCGGCGCGCGCGGTCGAGTTCGTCGAGCGTGCGCGACAGCAGCGCATGTTCGATCTCGCCATGCTCGCGCGCGAAATTGTCGAACGCGGTGCGGCGGAACACGCACAGCCGCGTGTCGGTGAGCGCGGTGACGCAATGCCCGGTCTTGCTGGCAAAGGGCCGGCCGACGAAATCGCCGGGGAAGGCGAGGCCGAGAATCTGTTCGCGCCCGTCGTCGAGCGAGGCGGTGAGCTTGAGCAGCCCCGAGCGCACGGTGCCGACGACGACCGCGTCGTCGCTTTCCCAGATCAGCGTTTCACCCCGGCGCAGCAATTCGGTGCGGCCGATGCGGTACATCGTGTCGAGCACCGGATCGCTGAGCGAGGCGCAGATCGCCCGGTCCTTGGCCGAACAGCCGGAACAGCTCTGGTTACGTGCCGGTGCGGTGCCGCCGCCTTCGCGGATCGCGGGCTGAAGGTACATCAATCTTGCCCCCCATGGTCGAGCGCGCCGAGCAGTTCGTGCTGCCGGACGGGCTTTTCCAGAATCGCGTCATAGCCGCACGCCTGCGCGGCCTCGCGCAGCGTCGACGACGGAAAGGCGGTGATGAGCACCGAGCGCCCCTCCCAGCCGTTGCGTTGCAGCGCGCGCAGCACGCCCAGCCCGTCGCTGTCGGGCAGGCGATAGTCGGCGATGAGGCACTTCGCCTCGTTGATCGTGGGATCGGCAAGGAGCGGCCCGGCCGCCGAATAGGACCGGACCTCATAGCCGCGCCCGTGCAGCATCAGGTGCATCGAGCGCCGCACGCCATCATCATCCTCGACCAGGAGGACGCGAGTACGGGGTTCGGAAGACGTATTGTGCATGGGGTGCCTGCTCTGTGTCGGCGGGTCTTGCCCCATCGACCGGGCGGCGTCGTTACGTGAACCTCCGGATTCCGTCGCGACGCCGGGCCCCCCATGGCGGCGGCCCGCCGGCCGCGTCAGGCCTCGCCGCCGTCGAGCCCCGCGGCGAAGGCGATGCGCAGCGCCTCCGACAGGCTGCGCACGCCGAGCTTGCTCATCACATTGGCGCGATGCACCTCGACCGTGCGCGGCGAGATGCCCAGATCATAGGCGATCGTCTTGTTGGGATGGCCGCGGACCAGCCCGCGCAGCACGTCCTGCTCGCGCGGGGTGAGCGCGGCGAGGCGCACCTTGGCCTCCTGTTCGGACGAGGTGCCCTCCTCGAGATGCTGAAGCCGCTGGAACGCGGTTTCGATCGCCTGGAGCAGTGTTGCCTTTTCGAACGGCTTTTCGATGAAATCGACCGCGCCCGCCTTCATCGCGGTGACGGCGGTGTTGATGTCGCCATGCCCGGTGAGCACGATCACCGGCATCGCGACGCCGCGCGCGTTGAGTTCGGCCTGAACCTCGAGCCCGTCCATCAGCGGCATCCGCACGTCGAGCAGGATGCAGCCGGGATCGGCCTGTTTCACATCCTTGAGGAAATCGACTCCCGACGGATACGCCTTTACGTCGAAGCCCGAGGTGCGCAGCATGAAGCCCGCCGAGCGCCGGATCGATTCCTCGTCGTCAACGAGGTGGATAATCCGCTTTTCCGTCATTCGGCTCCTCCGTACCAGCTCCCATGATCGTGAAGTGGAAGATCGTGCCGCCGCCGGCGCGCGGTTCTGCCCAGATCCGCCCCCCATGCGATTCCACGATCGTCCGACAGATCGAGAGACCCAATCCCATGCCGCGCTCCTTCGTGCTGGTAAAGGCCTCAAAGAGCTTGGCGCGCAGCGCGGGCTCGATCCCCGGCCCGGTATCGGCGACCGAAACGCGCACCATGCCGCGCGCATCGGGGGCGGTCGCGACGGTGACGTCGCGCACCGGCGAATGCTCCATCGCGTCGATCGCGTTGCGGACGAGGTTGACGATCACCTGCTGGATCTGGACGCGGTCGCACAGCACGTTGGTGACCTCGGGGTCGAGGTTGAAGAAGGCGCGGACGCCGCGTTCCTTGGCGCCGATGAGCGCGAGGCGGCTGGCCTCCTCGATCAGCTTGGGCAGCACCTCGACATGCTTTTCGACATCGCCGCGCGACACGAAATCGCGCAGGCGGCGGACGATGTTGCCCGCACGCAGCGCCTCCTTGGCCGATTCGTCGATCGCCTCGCGCAGCATCGCGCGATCCTCGGGATCGTCCGAATCGGCATCGAGCAGGTCGCGCCCCGCCTCGAGATAATTGGCGATCGCGGTGAGCGGCTGGTTGAGTTCGTGCGCGAGCGTCGACGCCATCGTGCCCATCGCCGACAGGCGCGAGACGTGGATCAGTTCGGACTGGAGCTCCTTGAGCCGCAGTTCGGAACGCTGCTTTTCGGTGAGGTCGCGGATGAAGCCGGTGAAGATGCGATGCCCCTCGGTGCTCGCCTCGCCGACCGACAATTCCATCGGAAAGTCGGTGCCGTCGCGGCGGCGGCCGACGACGATGCGGCCGATGCCGATGATCCGCCGCTTTCCGGTGGCGAGATAGCGTTCGATATAGGCATCGTGCCGCTCATGGTCGGGGGAGGGCATGAGGATGTTGACGTTGCGGCCGATCACCTCGTGCTCGCCATAGCCGAACAGCCGTTCCGCCGCCGCGCTGAACGAGAGGATCGTGCCGCGTTCGTCGATGACGATCATCGCGTCGGGGACTGTCGCGAGGATCGAGCGCAGGTGGAGCGCGCTGCGTTCCATCGAGGTCTCGGCGGCCTTGCGATCGGTGATGTCGTAGAGGACGATGCCGTAGCCGCGCAGCACGCCCTCGTCGGAGCGGATCGTCGTCATCGTCACGTCGGCGAGGAATTCGGACCCGTCCTTGCGCACGCGCCACGTTTCCTCGCGGATGCGGCCGGTATTGGCGGCGCGGGCGAGATCGGCGGCGGCCTTGGCCGCGGCGCCGGGCGGGGGATAGAGCAGCGCGCCGTCGCGCCCCAGAATCTCGTCGCGGCCCCAGCCGATCAGCAGCTCGGCACCGCGGTTCCAGCTTTTGATGTTGCCGTGTTCATCGAGCAGGAACAGCGCGCGATCGGTCGCGCTGTCGACGAAAAGGGCAAGCGTTTCGGCATCCACCGCGCGGCGATCGTTCATCCGCCCGCTTTAGCCGTTTCGCGCGCCGCGTTCGAGCGGGAAAACCCTTAATTTTCGCGTGCTGCGGGCGTTTCCCTGCCACGTCGCCGGACGGCGGCCTGCGCCTCGGCGCCGCGGTGCTCGCTGAGCAGCGCGCTCGACAGCGCGAAGGCGGCGTTGCGCACCTCTTCGAGATGCTCGTAGACGACGCGTTCCTCCATCGTTTCGACGACCGCGTCGAAATGGAGGCTCTTGCTCGAATGCATGTGGAAGGCATCGACCAGATAGCGGTCGAACGCCTGGCGCAGCGCCTGCCACTGGCCGCGTTCCTCGAGCCAGGGCCGCGTCGTCGCCGACGAGGACAGGATCAGCAGCCGCTTGCCCGCCAGCAGCGGATGCGGCTTGCCCGCGGCGAGCGCGCCCGCCCGGAAGCCCGCGCCGAGCACGCGGTCGACATAGCCCTTGATGATCGCGGGCGGCAGCCCGAACCAGATCGGATAGACAAGCACGACCGCGTCGGCGGCGCGCAGCATCTCGAGCTCGGCGGCGACGTCGGGCGAGGTGCCGATATCGTCGCCCGCGCGCTCATCGGCCTTGAGCAGCGGGTCGAAACCCATTGCGTAAAGGTCGCGCAGCATCGGGATCTGGCCGCAATCGCGCACCGCGGCGCAATAGGTTTCCGCGACCGCCCGGTTGAAGCTGGATGCGGACGGATGCCCCAGCACCACCAGGTGACGGATCGACTCCGGATGGGACGGGGGCATCATCTACTCCATCAAACGCAACATCGCTCCTGCAAACGCGCGATCAGCGCGCGAGGAACAGGGGAACGGGACTTTCGGTGAGCAGCCGGCGCGTGACCCCGCCGAAGATCGCCTCCATCACCCGCGCATGGCCATAGCCGCCCATCACCACATAGGCGGGCTTGGCATTGGCGATTTCGCCCAGCAGCATGTCGCTGGTCTTTTCGGTCGTCGCCGGGATGTGGCGCACCACCGGCTCGATCCCGTGCCGCGACAGATAGGCCGCGCCGTCCTCGGCCGGGGACTTGTGGCTGTTGTCGTGGATCTCGACGAGCGTGACGTTGTTCGCGAGCTTGAGCAGCGGCACCGCCGCCTGAAGCGCTTCCTGCGCCGCCTGCGACCCGTCCCAGGCGACGAGCGCGCGGCCGGTCGCGTCGAAGGCGCGCGCCGCCTCGGGCACCGCGAGCACGGGCGTCTGCGTCCGCTGGAGCAGGTCGCCGGCAATGCCGCGCATGTCGGGATAGGAAATGCCGTCGAGCTGACGGTTGATGACGATCAGGTCGGCAAGGCCGGCATGTTCGCGCAGCGCCTCGGCCGGATCGCCGATCATTTCCTTCCAGTCGTAATTGACGTCTTCGTGCGCCAGCCGTTCGCGGACGCGGGCGCCGTTTTCGCCCTCGCGCGCCCGTTCGTCCGCCAGCAGCAGCGCGGTGCCGCCATTGGGAACATAGTCATCGACCATCACGGGCACGATCGCCACGTCGAGGCAGGTCAGATGACCGTTGAGGGTGCGGGTAAGGTCCAGCGCTGCCTGAAGTCGCGCTTCCTGCCCGGCGTCATCGTGGATCAGCACCAGAACATTCTTCATGGGTCGGCTCCCTGTTCGAAGATGTCGCAAAGCTACGGAGCGGGTGCCGGAGCGAATATCGGGAAATCTACCAAGGAATGCGCGGGGGCGATGCCGGGCGCGGCGAACGGCGATTCATCCGCACGATTTGGCGCGGACCGAACGAATCCAGGCGCTTCACACGGCGCGGCTGAACCGATGCACCGCGCCGTTGCGATAGCCGTCGAACGCGCTGGCCGCGACTCGCGCATAGGCGCGGCCCGACGGGGTGAGCCGGATCTGCCAGCCGTCGAGCGTGAGGAGCTGGGCAGCGGCCAGCCGGCGGAGCAGCGGCAGGCCCGCGGCAAAGGCGGCGGTCGAGCCGCCATGCTGTGCCGCGACCGCCGCGGCGTCGACCGCACCGTCGCACAGCAGCCGTTCGATCACCGTGCCGCGCATCCGGTCCTCCGCCGAGCGCACGACGCCGCGCACGCCGGTGAGCATGCCGTTGCCCGCCATCATGCGATAGCGGCCGAAATGTTTCTCGTTCTGGACGATCAGCCCGTCGAACAGGCTGATCGACGAGGCGCCGAGCCCGATCACGGTGGCGGCGCGATCGGCGGTGAAGCCCTGGAAATTGCGGCGCAGCGTGCCGTCGCGCGCGGCGACCGCGAGCGGATCGTCGGGGCGCGCGAAATGGTCGAAGCCGACGGGTTCGAAACCCGCCTCGACGAACAGGTCGTGCGCGAGCGCGCTCTGCCAGAACCGCGCCTTGGCATCGGGGAGGATGTGCGGGTCGATCCGCCGCTGGCGCGCGATCCGGTGCGGCATGTGCGCATAGCCGAACATCGCGATGCGATCGGGGCGCAGCGACAGCGCGTGCGCGATCGTGCCGGCGATGTCGTCGAGCCGCTGTGCCGGCAGGCCGTACATCAGGTCGAGGCTGATCCGTTCGATCCCGGCGGCGCGCAGCGCGCCGGCGACGCGCGCGACCTGACGGAACGGCTGGATGCGGCCGATGCGCAACTGGACGTGCGGCGCGAAGGTCTGGGCGCCCAGGCTGGCGCGGTTGATCCCCGCCGCCGCGAGCGCGACCGCGCGATCGGCATCCATGCTGCGCGGGTCGATCTCCACCGCCCAGTCGGCATCGGGCGCGATGTCGAAGCGCAGCCGCAGCGCGCGGCTGATTTCGATCAGATCCTCGGCCGCGAGGACATTGGGGCTGCCGCCGCCAAGATGGACGCTGACGACGCGCCCGCGCATCTGGGCGCCGACCGTCTCGATCTCGCGCAGCAATGCGTCGCGATAGGCGGCGAGCCGGTCGCCGCGACCGAGCGCGCCGGTGTTGCACCCGCAATACCAGCAGATTTCGTGGCAGAAGGGGATGTGGAGATACAGCGCGACCGGCGCGTCGGGCGTCACCGAACGCAGCGCCTGCGCCTGATCGGAGGCACCGACGCCCTCGTGAAACTCGGCGGCCGTGGGATAGCTGGTGTAGCGCGGCGCCGAGCGGTCGGCGAGGTCGGGCAGGAAGCGGTGCATGTCGGCGCCGATCCTCTCCGGCGCGGGGGTGGCGGGCGTTGATCGAGATCAAGGCGGCGGGTCGGGGCAGGGGCAGGATCGCGGCTGTTTCGCAGCGGCAGGAGAGGCCCGTGCTTGCGGTAATCGGCCATTATTATCTGTTTGTTACGGCGGGCGCGATGCTCGTTTTCATGGCGGCGCTCGCCCTTGTCAGCCTGACCGACCGGGCGCGTCCGCAGGACTGAACGGGCAGGTGCCGGGCGGGGCCGATCCCCGCCGTCAGATGACTTCCATGTCGACCTTGTAATGATGCCAGGCAAAGATCGCCGCGGCGCCGCGATGCGGGCGCCACGCCTCGGCCAGCGTGCGCAACTGGCGTTCGGAAGGACGCTCGGCATGGCCGAGCAGCCGCCCCACCTCGATCTGCACCGCCAGGTCGCCCGCGGGCCAGACGTCGGGCCGCCCTTCGGCAAAGAGCAGGTAGATTTCGGCCGACCAGCGCCCGATCCCCTTGATCCGCGTGAGCGCGGCGATCGCCGCCTCGTCATCGGCGGGGAGCGCGGCAAGGTCGAGCCGGCCGCTCGCCACCTCGTCGGCGAGGCTGCGCGCATAGGCGACCTTTTGCCGCGACAGCCCGGCGGCACGCAGCGCCTCGTCCCCGGCGCGGGCGATCGCCGCCGGATCGTCGAGCGCGCCCAGCGCGGCTTCGAGCCGGTTCCAGATCGACTGCGCGGCCGCGACGCTGACCTGTTGCCCGATGATCGTGCGCAGCAGCGTGGCATAGCCGGGCGGACGGTCGCGCGGGGCGGGATAGCCGGCGCGGGCGATCCCCGCGGCGAAGGCCGGTTCGATCGCCGCCAGCGCGTCGAGCGCACGGCGCAGATGGTCGGCGGTCAGCGCCATTCGGACATCCTTGAACATTGACGGGATCGGCGGCAAGGAGAGCCGCGCAACCGGAGGAAAACATGCCCAAGCTCGTCGTCGTCACTCGCGATGGAACCGAACGCACCGTGGAGGGAGAGACGGGGCTGAGCGTCATGGAAGTGATCCGCGATGCCGGCTTCGACGAACTGCTTGCGCTGTGCGGCGGTTGCTGCAGCTGCGCGACGTGCCATGTCCATGTCGACGAAGCCTATCTCGACCGGCTGCCCAAGATGAGCGCCGACGAGGACGACCTGCTCGACAGCTCGGGCGATCGCAACGCGACCTCGCGGCTTTCGTGCCAGCTTCAGTTCGGGCCGGCGCTCGACGGGCTGCGCGTCACCATCGCCGCCGAGGACTGACCGGCGCGGCCGCGCCGCGCCGTTCCCCCGCCCCGGACAGGTCCGGTCTGCCCCGTCGCAGGACGGGGCGCGGGACGCCGGGGGCAGGGCGGAAGCGGCGGGCATGGTGGAACAAAATCAGAACTCCGGCCGCTTGGCAAGCCCGGTGCGGCCGGCCGTTCACATCGGCGCGACGCGGAGCATCGCCATCGGTGCGTCGGTGGTGCGCGGCGTGACGTGCCAGCGGATCGTGCGGCCCGCGGGACCGGCGACGGCGCCGTCCTCGTTGTTCTGACTGACGATTTCGGCGTCGGTGGTGAGCGTGAACACGCCGTCGATCGTCTTGCCGCTGCCAAGCCCGAGCGCCTTGCCGATGCTGGCGGAGGTGTCGGGCGTGCCCATGCCGGACATGCCGGGCGTGCTGCGTCCCCCCTGCTGCGCGAAGCCGGGCGCCTTGACCCGCAGTTGATCCTTGCCCCGCAGCTCGATCGCGAGGAAGGGGAAGATCATCTGGGCGTCCTGATTATAGGGAAAGACGAAGTTGTGCGTCAGCTTTCCCGAAATCGAATAGTCGACATAAAAGACGCCGTCGCCGCGATATTCGACGGTACGATAGCCCGATTCCTTGGCGACCTGTGCCGCGATTTCGCGGAACTGCGCATCCTGTTTCGCCTTTTCATCGGGCGTGAGCGCGAGGTCGGGGGTCTTGCCGGGCTTGTTCTTGTCGCCCTTGGCGCTCGCCTCGATCCCCGCGGCGACCGCCTTGCCCATCAGCGCCGACACGTCGATCGCGAGCACCTCGCCCTTGTAGCTGTAGGTGAAGCTGCGGTCGGCGTGGATGACGAGCGCCGATTCGAACTTGCCGGGAAGGAACAGGCACCCCGCGAGCAGCAGCGGGAACAGGCCGAGCGCCACGAGCAGGCGCGTCAATCGCAGGTCGATCGTCACCATTTTCCTCCGTTCGCGGGCGCAGCGCGCCAAGACCCGGCCGAACGGCGCCGTTGCGATGCGAAACGGCGCCGTTCGCGTGACGTTAAGGACGCGTGGCGATGGCGTAAAGCGCGACCGCCGCGGCGTTCGACACGTTGAGGCTTTCGACACGCGGCGAGATGGGGAGGCGGGCGAGCTCGTCGCAATGCGCCTCGGTATTCTGGCGCATCCCCTCGCCCTCGGCACCGAGCACGAGCGCGACGCGGGCATCGCCCATCACCTCGGCAAGCGTGCCCTTGGCATGGCCGGTGAGGCCGATCCGCCAATAGCCCGCCTCGGCGATCTCATCGAGCGCGCGGGCGAGATTGACGACGCGGACCCACGGCACGACTTCGAGCGTGCCCGAGGCCGAGCGCGCGAGCGCGCCCGATTCGGGCGGCGCGTGGCGATCCTGGGTGACGATGCCGAGCGCGTCGAACGCCGCCGCCGAGCGGAGCACCGCGCCGACATTGTGCGGATCGGTGACCTGGTCGAGCACGAGCAGCGGGCGCCGGTCGCCCGGCGCATTGCCCTGTTCGAGCAGGTCGCCGAGCCAGATCTCCTCGAGCGGGTCGACCTCGGCGACGAGCCCCTGGTGCGGGGCGTCGGCCGGAACGAGCCGGCCGAGATCGGCCGCCTCGGCATAGGTGATCGGCAGCACCGGCGGCAGGTCGAGCGCCGACAGCGCCTCGCGCGTGCCCCACAGCTTGCGCACCACGCGGTTGGGGTTGGCGAGCGCGGCGAGCACCGCGTGACGGCCGTAGAAGCGCGGGCGCGAGGCGGACGCCTGGCTGGGACGATGTCCGGCGCGGCGGGCCATCAGTCCTGATCCCCCGCATCGGCGCCGAACGGATTGGTCGCCGAGGGTTCGGTGGGCAGCGGCAGGCGCGGCAGCGGCTTTTCGGCATTCGCCGCCTCGAGCAGGAAGGCGGCAAGGATCGCCGCGCCCTGGCGCAGATCGGCGGCCTTCAGATGGTCGAAGGTGTCGGCGCTGGTGTGGTGGATGCGGCTGCCATAATCGAGCGGATCCTGGATGAACTGGAACGCCGGGATGCCGACCGCCGAGAAGAACACATGGTCGGTGCCGCCGACGCTGCGGATCGCGACGGTATCGGCGCCCATCGACGCGAACGGGGCGAGCCAGTTGCGGAAGATCGGCACCACGCCCGGATTGCGTTCGGCGTTGATCCCGCGGATGCGCCCCGAGCCGTTGTCGAGGTTGAAATAGGCCGACAGCTTGCCGTGATCGGCCAGCGGCGTGATCGGCCAGCGGTTCGACCAGCCATAGAAGCCCGCGAGCCCCGTGGTCGGCTGGCCCGGCTTGCGCTGGCGCGTGGC
Organism: Sphingomonas chlorellae; assembly: GCF_056485145.1. Taxonomy (NCBI): domain Bacteria; kingdom Pseudomonadati; phylum Pseudomonadota; class Alphaproteobacteria; order Sphingomonadales; family Sphingomonadaceae; genus Sphingomonas; species Sphingomonas chlorellae. Next base: position 183,827 of record NZ_JBQXXM010000005.1, on the reverse strand, counting down.
GACATGCTGTTCGACATAGGCCATCGAGCCGAGCAGGCCCTGTTCCTCGCCCGCCCACAGCGCGAAGCGGATCGTGCGGCGCGGGCGCACGCCCATCTTCTGAAGGATGCGCGCGGCCTCCATCACCATCGCGACGCCGGCGCCGTTGTCGGCCGCGCCGTCGCCCGCGACCCAGCTGTCGAGATGCGCGCCCGCCATGACATAGGCGCCGCTGCGGTCGCTGCCCGGAATATCGGCGAGGATGTTGTAGGCGCGCGTGTCGCCATCCTCGAAATGGACGACGTTTTCGAGCTCGACCACCGGCGCGGGGCCGGTGCGCGCGAGGCGGGCGAGGCGGCGATAATCCTCGGCGGCGAGTTCGACGCCGGGCACCTGCTGCGTCTCGCCGACCCCGAACAGATAGCCGGTGCCGTGGACGAGCTTGCCGTCGCGCGCCGACTGGGTGGCATAGGCGACCGCGCCCTCGGCCTTCAGAAAGGCGTCGAGCTTGGCCGAGAAGTCGAGCCGCTTGATCCGGCGATCGGTCGCGCCCGGATCGTAGCTCGGCTGTTCATAGCTGTCGAAGCGCTTGAGATCGTCGGCCGACCAGCGGCGGAAGGGCGCGTCGCCCGGTTCCGAGCCGTCGTCGGGGCGCGAGATCATCACGATGCGGCCGTTGAGCTTGCCGCGATAGCGCGCGAAATCGGCGGGGCTGGCGATCGGCGCGACGATCACGGGCGCGCTGACGCGGCCCGGCGTCGCGGGCGTCCAGGCGATCGGGATCGCGGTGAGCGCGACCGCGCGCGGGCTGACCATGCGCGCGCTCGACCGCTCGATCCACCAGCCGCGGCCGAAATCGAACCCCTCCTTGTGGACGTTCTGGAGCCCGTAGTGGCGGAAGCGCTGGAGCGTCCACGCCTCGGCCGCGCGCATCCCCGGCGAATTGGTGAGGCGCGGGCCGATCACGTCGCTGAGATGCTGGGCAGTCTGCATCACCTCCGAATGGTTGAAACCTTCGTCGAGGATGCGCGTCACCGCGGTCGAGTCGATCGTCTGGGCGGCGAGCGGCGCTGAAAGCAGCGCGGCGGCGGCAATGCCGGCGAAAAGGCGCATGAGACTCCCTGAAAATCCGTTGTTTGTATGGGGGGCGAGGCTATGCGCCCAAAAACTTGCGCGCAAGGCGTTGACAGCCCCGGATCGCTGAGGCATTGGGCCGCCTCCGCTCGACGCGGCGACCTGGGGACAGGTGGCCGAGTGGTTAAAGGCAGCAGACTGTAAATCTGCCGGGCTTCGCCCTACGCTAGTTCGAATCTAGCCCTGTCCACCACGCCGCGTCGAGCGCGACCCCATCCGAAAAGCGACAGACTGGACAGCCCGCAGCAGCGTCGGCGTCGTTGTCGTGCGGCACGGTTGTCGTGCGGCCGTTGTCGTGCGGCAGCATTTTTGTCGATTTCCGATTGCCGGCCGCGCCCCGACCGGCCCCGTGCGGCGCATGGGGCCGGTGCGGCGGGGCAGGCCCCGGCCGCACCGGCGCCGCGTTCAGAATACCGCCGCGACGAGCTGGCGGAACGCGTCGGCGCGGTGGCTCATCGCGTGCTTGGCCGCCGGGTCCATCTCGCCGAAGCTCTGTTCGTGGCCGAGCGGCACGAACACGGGATCATAGCCGAAGCCGTGATCGCCGCGCGGCGGCCAGACGAGCGTGCCGTCGACGCGCCCTTCGAACCATTCGACATGCCCGTCGGGCCAGGCGAGCGCGAGCGCGCAGACGAAGTGGGCGGTGCGCGGCGTACCCGGCGGCAGCGCGGCGAGCGCGTCCTCGACCTTGCGCATCGCGAGCGCGAAGTCCTTGTCCGGCCCCGCCCAGCGCGCCGAGAAGATGCCCGGATCGCCGCCGAGCGCATCGACGCACAGCCCGCTGTCGTCGGCGAGCGCGGGCAGCCCCGACAGATCGGCGGCCTGCAGCGCCTTGAGCTCGGCATTGGCGACGAAGGTGGTGCCCGTCTCTTCGGGCTCGGGCAGGTCGAGATCGGCCGCCGACACCGGCTCGATGCCGTAGGCGCCGAGCAGCGCGCGGATTTCGCGCACCTTGCCCGGATTGTGGCTGGCGATCACCAGCCGTCCGGGCGCGAGCTTGCGGATCGCCTGGGGCGGCGTGGCGTCGTCGGCGGCGCTCATCCGACGGCCTTTCGCTGCGCCTCGAAGATCTGCGTGCAGCCGATCCGCGCGAGGCGGAGCAGGCGGAGCAGCCCTTCCTCGTCATAGGTCGCACCCTCGGCCGTGGCCTGCGCCTCGGCGATGTTGCCGTTGGCGAGCAGCACGAAGTTCGCGTCCGCATCGGCGGCCGAATCCTCGGGGTAATCGAGGTCGAGCACCGGCGTGCCCTGATAGATGCCGCAGCTCACCGCCGCGACTTGCGTGGTGATCGGATCGACGGTGATCGCGCCTTCGGCCATCAGCTTGTTGACCGCCAGGCGCAGCGCCACCCAGGCGCCCGAGATCGCCGCAGTGCGCGTGCCGCCGTCGGCCTGGAGCACGTCGCAGTCGAGCGTGATCTGGCGCTCGCCCAGCTTCTTGAGATCGGTGACGGCGCGCAGCGAGCGGCCGATCAGCCGCTGGATCTCCTGCGTGCGGCCCGACTGCTTGCCCTTGGCCGCCTCGCGCTGGCCGCGCGTGTGCGTCGCGCGGGGCAGCATGCCGTATTCGGCCGTCACCCAGCCTTCGCCCTTGCCGCGCAGGAAGGGGGGCACGCGTTCCTCGACGCTGGCGGTGACGAGCACGCGCGTGTCGCCGAAGCCGATCAGCACCGACCCCTCGGCATGACGCGTGAAATGGGGGGTGATGGTGATGGCCCGCATTTCGTCGGGCGCGCGACCGGATGGGCGCATTGGGGAATCTCCATGAAAAGCCTTAAGCCCTGCCCGTAGACGCTGGCGCCGCCATGCGCCAGTATCGCCGCCCCGGCGACGGGCGGAAAGCGGGAAGGGAGCGACGTGCAGGCGAAGGCGGCAGGACGGAAATGGGCAGCGGCAGGCGCGCTGGCGATGCTGGCGGCGGTGGGCGGCTGTTCGCGCGGCGAACGTCCGGCGCCCGGCCCCGTGCGGGTGACGCAGCCCGAGCGCATCACCTATGAAACCGGGCCGTGCATGGGGGCGTGCCCGGTCTATCGCCTGACGATCCAGCCCGACGGCACGGGCATGTTCACCGGCATCCGCCACACCGCGCAGACGGGCAGTTTCGCGATCGCGGCGACCCCTGCGCAGGTGCGCGCCTTTGCCGAGGCGCTCGCCCCCTATCGTCCCGCGAGAGGCGACCGCCGCATCGTGCCCGGATCGCCCGAATGCAGCCAGGTGGCCACCGACCAGCCGAGCCTGACGATCCGCTGGAGCGGCGGCGCGGGCGGCGATCAGCGGCTGGAATATTATCGCGGTTGCGACATGGCGGCGAACGCGGCGATGGCCGAGGCGCTGGCCGGCGCACCCGCGCTGCTGCCGATCGCGGCGCTGATCGGCGAGGGGCAATGAGCGCCGCCGCGGCGACGCGATCATCGGCCGTCGGTTGCGGCGGCCCCGTTGTGGCGGCGGCGCTGCGCGCTAAATAGCATCGCATGATGACGCCGCCGATCCATGAGCTGACCGATCGTGCCCGCGACGTGTTCCGGATTGTCGTCGAATCCTATCTGGACACCGGCGCGCCCGTGGGATCGCGCACGATCTCGAAGATTTCGGGGCTGAACCTGTCGCCCGCGTCGATCCGCAACGTGATGCAGGATCTGGAGGAACTGGGGCTGCTCGCCGCGCCGCACACGAGCGCGGGTCGGATGCCGACCGACAGCGGGCTGCGCCTGTTCGTCGACGGGATGATGCAGGCGAACGAGCCGTCGGCCGAGGAACGCGCCGCGATCGAGGCGCGCGCGGGGCAGGGCGGGCCGGTGGAGGACGCGCTGGCCAACACCACCGCGACGCTTTCGGGACTGTCGGCATGCGCCGGGCTGGTGCTGGTGCCCAAGGCCGAGCCGGTGCTGCGCCAGGTGAGCTTCGTTCCGCTGAGCCGCGACCGCGCGCTGACGGTGCTGGTCGGCGTGGACGGATCGGTCGAGAACCGCGTGATCGAGCTGCCCGCCGGGATCGACCCGCTGGTGCTGCAGCAGGCGGCGAATTTCATGAGCGCGACGCTGGGCGGGCTGACGCTGAGCGCGGCGCGCGAGCGGATCGAGCGCGACCTCAACGCGCATCGCGCCGCGCTCGATTCGGCCGCGGCGACGCTGGTGCAGCGCGGGCTGGCGGTGTGGAGCGAGGACGGCAACCGCCGCCCCGTGCTGATCGTGCGCGGCCAGGCGCACCTGCTCGACGGCACCGCGGCGGAGGATCTGGACCGCGTGCGCCAGTTGCTCGACGAGCTGGAGGACAAGGAAGAGATCGCGCGGCTGCTCGACAGCGCGCGCGAGGGCGAGGCGACGCGCATCTTCATCGGATCGGAGAACAAGCTGTTCGCGTTGTCGGGATCGTCGGTGATCGCCAAGCCGGTGCGCGCGCTCGACGGGCGCGTGGTGGGCGTGGTGGGCGTGATCGGCCCCACCCGGTTGAACTATGCGCGCGTCGTACCCATGGTGGATTTCACGGCGGCCACCTTGGCCCGGTTACTAGCCTGAAGTACGAACGGAAGATGATGTCGAACGAACAGACCCCGAGCAGCGCCGAGCTGGACAACAACGCGCAGACCGCCACGGCCGAAGCCGAGGCCGCGCCCCAGGCGGATGCGGCGGCCAAGCTGGCCGAGATGGAGGCGCAGCTGGCCGAGGCGCGCGCGGCCGTGCTCTATGCCCAGGCCGAGACGCAGAATGTGCGTCGCCGCGCCGAGAAGGAGGCGCAGGACGCGCGCGTCTATGCCGCCACCGCCTTTGCCCGCGACGTGCTGTCGGTGGCGGACAATCTTGCCCGCGCGCTGATGGCGATCCCGGCCGAGCTGCGCGAGGACGAGAAGCTGAAGGGACTGGTCGCCGGAATCGAGGCGACGGGGCGCGAGCTCGAATCGGTGTTCGGGCGGCACGGCATCTCGAAGCTGGCGGCGCTGGGCGAGATGCTCGACCCCAATCGCCACCAGGCGATGATGGAAGTGCCGAGCGCCGACGCCGAGCCCGGCACCGTCGTCCAGGAAATCCAGTCGGGCTACATGATCAAGGACCGGCTGTTGCGCCCCGCGCTGGTGGGCGTGGCGAAGAAGCCCGACTGATCCGCCGATCGTCCCCGCGCCGCGGACGGGCATGTCGCCCGCCGCGCGCCCGCCGCGGGTGGGGGCGTCCCGTTTTTGCCCCGTTTTTGCATCGCGTGCGGGCGAGCGGCGCTTGACCTTTGCGCCCCGCGCGACCATTTGCGCCCCCGGACGCGGAACCCCGCGCCCTTTTTCCACAACCCCCGAGAGGGTCATGTCCAGCAACGACCATAGTCGATCGACCGTGCCGTTCCGGGCACCCGCGCCGCGCCGCTGACCCCCTTGCCGGAGTTGGCCTCGCGTCCCGGCCCGGAGCGGCCGGTCGACAGCGAGGTGTACGATGAATGCAGCGATCCGCTTTTTCGCCGATCTGCGCCGCCTGGGCGGCGTGGGCCGCGATCCCAACACCCTTTTCGATGAACGGCTGAGCTTCGGCGAGCGGCTGGCCGACCGGGTCGCCGCGGTCGGCGGCTCGTGGTCGTTCATCATCGGCTTCACGCTGTTCCTGCTCGCCTGGGCGGCGATCAACACGGTGGTGCTGGCGCGCCACGCCTTCGACCCCTTTCCCTTCATCTTCCTCAACCTGATGCTGTCGATGCTGGCCGCGTTGCAGGCGCCGATCATCATGATGAGCCAGAACCGCCAGGCGGCGAAGGACCGGTTCGAGGCGCGGCTGGATTACGAGACCAACCAGCGCGCCGAGGCGCAGATCGACCATCTCCACGCCAAGATCGACGCGCTCACCGCCGAGATCGCGCTGCTGGTCGCCGAAAGCGAGCGCCGCCGGGCGGGGTGAACCCGGCTGGCGCGCCCGCGCGCCAGCGCGTATCGCTGGAACCATGCCCGGTCGCTTCGATTCCGTCCCCAACCGCCGCGCCATCATCAACCGGCGCGAGATCGCCGATCGCCTGGCCGCGATCGACGGCACCGATCCCACCGCATTGCGTCGCGCCGCGACCGCGACGCTGAAGGCCGCGCTCGACGCCGGCCAGGCCGAGATCGCGCGGCGGCTGGCCGAGCATCCGTCGCGCGGGATCGAGACCGCGGCGGCGGGCGCGTTCCTGATCGACCAGCTGCTGCGGCTGTTGTGGGACTTCACGATCGACCGGCTGCACCCCAACCCCAACCCCACCGCCGCCGAGCGGATGACGCTGATCGCGGTGGGCGGCTATGGCCGCGGCGAGATGGCGCCGCATTCGGACATCGACATCGGTTTCCTGACGCCGTGGAAGGTCACGGGCTGGTGCGAGCAGGTCATCGAATCGATGCTCTATGCGCTGTGGGACATGCGGCTGAAGGTCGGCCATTCGTCGCGCTCGCTCGACGAGATGGTGCGCGAGGCGCGTGCCGACGTGACGGTGCGCACCGCGCTGATCGAAGCGCGCTATGTGTGGGGCGACACCGGGCTGTACGACGAGGCCGCCGCGCGCTTCAAGGCGGAGGTCCAGCACGACACGGCGCGCGCGTTCATCGCCCAGAAGCTGGAGGAGCGCAACGCGCGCCACAAGCGGATGGGCGACAGCCGCTACGTCGTCGAGCCCAATGTGAAGGAAGGCAAGGGCGGGCTGCGCGACCTCCACACGCTGTTCTGGATCGGCAAATATGCCTATCATGTCGGCGAGCCCGCCGAGCTGGTGGGCGCGGGGCTGCTGACCGCCGACGAATATCGCCAGTTCCGCCGCGCCGAGAACTTCCTGTGGGCGGTGCGGTGCCACCTCCACATCCTGACCGGCCGTGCCGAGGACCGGCTGACCTTCGACGTCCAGCGCGAGATCGCCGAGCGGATGCGCTATGCCGACCGGCCGGGCAAGTCGAAGGTCGAGCGGTTCATGCAGTTCTACTTCCTTCAGGCGAAGGTGGTGGGCGACCTGACCGGCGTGTTCCTGGCGCATCTGGACGAGAAGTTCGCCGCGCGCGGATCGCGCTTCGGCTTTCCGCAACTGTTCCGCCGGCCGCGCAAGCTGAAGGGGTTCCGGCTCGACCGCCAGCGGCTCGCGCTGCCGCATGACGGGTTTTTCCGCGACGATCCGGTGCGGCTGATCGAGCTGTTCCAGCTTGCCGACCTGCACGGGCTGGAGATCCACCCGCTGACGATGCGCGCGGCGGCGCGCGACGCCAAGCTGGTCGACGACGTCCGCACCGATCCGCGCGCCAACGCGCTGTTCCTCGACGTGCTCACCAGCCCGCGCGACCCCGAGACGGTGCTGCGCTGGATGAACGAGGCGGGGGTGTTCGGCCGCTTCGTTCCCGATTTCGGCCGCGTCGTCGCGCAGATGCAGTTCGACATGTACCACCATTACACGGTGGACGAGCATTCGATCCGCGCGATCGGGCTGCTCAACCGGATCGAGAAGCGCGAGCTGAAGGACGACCACCCGGTCGCCACCGAGATCATGCACCAGATCGTGTCGCGCCGCGCGCTGTACGTCGCGGTGCTGCTCCACGACATCGCCAAGGGGCGCGGCGGCGACCATTCGGTGCTGGGCGCCGAAGTCGCCGAGCGGCTGTGCCCGCGCTTCGGACTGACCCCCGCCGAGACCGAGGCGGTCGCGTGGCTGGTGCGCCACCACCTGCTGATGGCGGCGACGGCGTTCAAGCGCGACCTCGCCGATTTCAAGACGATCCTCGATTTCGCCGAGCAGGTGCAGAGCCCCGAGCGGCTGCGCATGTTGCTGGTGCTGACCGTCGTCGACATCCGCGCGGTGGGACCGGGGGTGTGGAACGGATGGAAGCGCCAGCTGCTCGGCGACCTGTACGAGGCGGCCGAGGAAGTGCTGCGGCTGGGCCACAAGCAGAAGGGACGCAGCGAGCGCATCGCCGCCAAGCAGGCCGCGCTCGCCGAGCGGCTGGGCTGGACGCCCGCGCGGATCGAGGCGCTGAAGAAGCGGCTGACCGACGCCTATTGGATCGCCGAGCCCGTCGACGTGCTCGAACGCAACGCACGCCAGATCGACGCCGCCGACGGCGCGCCGCTGACGATCGAGGCGGCGATCGACAAGGAGCGCGGCGCCACGCTCGTCACCGTCTATGCCGCCGACCATCCGGGGCTGTTCTATCGCATCGCGGGGGCGATCCATGTCGCGGGAGCGAACATCATCGACGCGCGCATCCATACGACGCGCGACGGCATGGCGCTCGACAATTTCCTGGTGCAGGACCCGCTGGGCCGGCCGTTCGACGAGGCCGACCGGATCGAGCGGCTGAAGGCGGCGATCGCCGACGCGCTCGCCAACCGCGCCAAGCTGACCGAACGGCTGAAGACGCGGCCGCTGCCGCGGCTGCGCGCCGATGCGTTCCCGATCGAACCCAATGTGCTGATCGACAGCAAGGCGTCGAACCGCTTCACCGTCGTCGAAGTCAATGCGCGCGACCGGCCCGCGCTGCTCTATCACCTGGCGCATGTGCTGTTCCAGGCGAAGGTGACGATCCATTCGGCGCACGTCGCCACCTATGGCGAGCGCGCGGTCGATACTTTCTATCTGACTGACCTGATTGGTGATAAGATCGTTTCCGCGTCGCGGTTGCGGACGATCGAACGACGCCTGCTGGAGGCAGCGGCCGGGGAGGAGACGACCCAGGCGGCCTGAACCGGGGAGGGACGACGGATGGGCGTGACCGGACTGGGCGGCATCTTCTTTCGCGCGAACGACCCCGACGAGCTGAAGAGCTGGTATCGCGAGATGCTGGGCGTCGGCGGCGGGTGCGGGACCGATGCCGCAGGCGCATCGAGCGACTGGTCCTGGTTTCCCGAAAGCGCGGGGCCGATCGTGTTCGAGCCGTTCCGCCGCGACAGCGACTATTTCGCAGCCGACAAGCCGTTGATGCTCAATTTCCGCGTGCGCGACCTCGACAGCCTGCTCGAGCAGCTCAACGCCGCCGGCGTGGCGGTGACGACCAACCCCGACTGGGATGCGCCGGAAATGGGGCGCTTTGCCCGCATCCACGATCCCGAGGGCAATCCGATCGAATTGTGGGAGCCGCCCGCGTCCGACGCCGACTGACCGCCGCCGACAGACCGGCGCCGGAGGGGCAGCGGCGTTGCCGCGCCCCGCGCCCCGATTCGCGCGGCCGCAGCGGGGCAGGGCCGCGATGCGAAGGTCCGCATGCAAAAGGGCCTGATGCAAAAGGCCCGGATGCAAAGGCCTGATGCAAAAGGGGCGCCGCGGCCATCGCCGGAGCGCCCCTGTTCGCAAGTCCCGATGCGTCGGGAAAGGCCGCGCTTATTTGGGCGCGAGCACCATCAGCATCTGACGGCCTTCCATGCGCGGATAGCTTTCGACCTTCGCGACTTCGGCGGCATCCTGCTGGACGCGGTGAAGAAGCTGCATGCCGAGCTGCCCATGCGAAAGCTCACGACCGCGGAAGCGCAGCGTGACCTTGACCTTGTCGCCTTCGCCGATGAACTTGTGGATCGCCTTCATCTTGACGTCATAGTCATGGTCGTCGATGTTCGGGCGCATCTTGATCTCCTTGATCTCCTGCGTCCGTTGCGTCTTGCGCGCAGCATTGGCCTTTTTCTGGGCCTCATACTTGAACTTGCCGACGTCCAGAAACTTGGCGACGGGCGGATCGGCGTTGGGCGACACCTCGACCAGGTCGAGACCGACCTCGCGCGCCTGCTCCATCGCCTCGCGCGTGTACATCACGCCGAGATTGTCGCCATTCTCGTCAATCACCCGAACCTTGGGCGACTGGATGAATTCGTTGAACCGCGGTCCGTTGAGCGGCATCTGCGGCGCCATCGGGCGCCGGGACATGGGAGGACGTATAGGACTTGCTCCTGTGCGTTATTGCCTATTCGTGCGCATAATAACGCGATTGCGCGCGTTACGGTAGCCCGCTGCAACAAATTGCGCGGAAAAACCCGCGGGCGTGGCGCCTGCGCAACCAAGGGACAGGCAGACTATATCGGCGCGGAACGGCGCCGGCGCAAGGGGAAGGACGCGAGCGCCCCTCCCCATGGCGGGGGAGGGGCGGGAATCAGGCGAGATCGGGTGCGGTCGCCTCGGCCGTGAGCCGCGCGATCGCCTCGTCGAGCGAGAGCATCGTCTGCCCCTGGCTGCCGAGCACGCGCAGCGCGACGGTGCCTTCCTCCGCCTCGCGCTTGCCGACGACGAGCAGGTTGGGAACCTTGGCGAGCGAGTGTTCGCGCACCTTGTAGTTGATCTTCTCGTTGCGCAGGTCGCTCTCGACGCGGATCCCGGCGGCCTTGAGCCTGGCCACCGCCGCGCGGGCATAATCGTCGGCGTCGGATACGATCGTGGCGACCACCGCCTGTACCGGCGCGAGCCAGGTCGGCAGCTTGCCGGCGAAATGTTCGATCAGGATGCCGATGAAGCGTTCGTAGGAGCCGAAGATCGCGCGGTGGAGCATCACCGGGCGATGGCGCTCGCCATCCTCGCCGATATAGGCGGCATCGAGCCGTTCGGGCAGCACGCGGTCCGACTGGATCGTGCCCACCTGCCAGGTGCGGCCGATCGCGTCGGTGAGGTGCCATTCGAGCTTCGGCGCATAGAAGGCGCCTTCGCCGGGCAGCTCTTCCCAGCCATATTCGGGCGTGGCGAGACCGGCGGCGACCACCGCGTTGCGCAGCTCGTTCTCCGCCTTGTCCCACATCTCGTCGGTGCCGAAGCGCTTTTCGGGACGCAGCGCGAGCTTGATCGCGTAGGTGAAGCCGAAATCCTTGTAGATCCGGTCGGCGAGCGCGCAGAAGGCCCGCACCTCGTCGACGATCTGGTCCTCGCGGCAGAAGATGTGCGCGTCGTCCTGGGTGAACTGGCGGACGCGCATCAGCCCGTGGAGCGCGCCGTGCGGCTCGTTGCGGTGGCAGCAGCCGTTTTCGTACAGGCGCAGCGGCAGGTCGCGATACGACTTGATGCCCTGGCGGAAGATCAGCACGTGCGCCGGGCAGTTCATCGGCTTCAATGCCATCCACTCGGCGTCGTTCGAGACGATCGGGCCCTCATCCTCGGTGTTGGGCACCTCGTCGGGGATGACGAACATGTTCTCGCGATACTTGCCCCAGTGGCCCGACTGTTCCCACTGGCGCGCGTCCATCACCTGCGGCGTCTTGACCTCGCGATAGCCGGCGGCGTCGATCGCGCGGCGCATATAGGCCTCGAGCTCGCGATAGATGCGGAAACCCTTGGGGTGCCAGAACACCGAGCCATGCGCCTCCTGCTGGAGGTGAAACAGGTCCATCTCCGCACCGAGCTTGCGGTGGTCGCGCTTGGCGGCTTCCTCCAGCCGCGTCAGATGCTCCTGGAGCTGCTTCTTGTTGAGCCAGCCGGTGCCGTAGATCCGGCTGAGCATCGCGTTCTTCTGGTCGCCGCGCCAATAGGCGCCCGACACGCGCGTCAGCTTGAACGCATCCGCCGCGACCTTGCCGGTGGAGGCGAGGTGGGGGCCGCGGCACATGTCGAGCCAGGCGTCGTCGCCCTTGCCGGCGCGGTAGACGGTGAGTTCCTCGCCCTCGGGCAGTTCGGCGGCCCATTCGGCCTTGAACGTCTCACCCTGAGCCTTCCAGCGCGCGATCAGGTCGGCGCGCGACCAGACTTCGCGGATCAGCGGCTGGTCGGCGGCGATGATGCGACGCATCTCCGCCTCGATCGCCGGCAGGTCCTCTTCGGTGAAGGGGCGGTCCTTGGGGGCGAAGTCGTAATAGAAGCCGTCGTCGGTCGACGGGCCGAAGGTGATCTGCGTGCCGGGGAACAGCTTCTGCACCGCCTCGGCGAGGATGTGCGCATAGTCGTGGCGCACGAGTTCGAGCGCGTCGGCCTCGTCCTTGGCGGTGACGAGCGCGAGGCTTGCGTCGCCCTCGAACGGACGGCCGATGTCGCGCAATTCGCCGTCGACGCGCGCGGCGAGCGCCGCCTTGGCAAGGCCGGGGCCGATCGCCGCGGCGATGTCCGCCGGGGTAGTCCCCGGGGCTACCTCGCGGACGGAACCGTCGGGCAGCGTTATGCGGAACATCTCGGACACGGGATCACTCGCTTTCATTGGAGAAATGGAGCCGGGCTTATGCCCCTGCCCGGGCGCGATAGGCAAGCGCCGGCAAGGGCGAAAAGCGCCCCGGCGGGGCTCAGGCGACCCCGAAGGGGACGATGCGGTTGCGTTCGACATGGCCGATCTGGGCGCGGCCGAGATAGGGCACGCCCATTTCGCCGCACCAGCGCACGATCATCGTTTCGATCGACTCGCCGAACGGGGGGTCGTTTTCCTGAATGTCGGTGACCTCGCCCAGCCGCACGCCGGCGATGCCGCGCAGTTGCGTCGCATGCGCCATCTGGAACAGCATCCGGTCGATCCGGTAGAGCGGTTCAGAGACCTCCTCGATCATCAGCACATGGTCGGTGAGGTCGGGCAGCCAGGGCGTGCCGATCAGCGCGTTGAGGATCGCGAGGTTGAACGCGACCGCCGGGCGGCCGTCGGCAAGGCTGGGCTCGAGCCCCTGGCGATCGCCTTCGATCAGCCAGCCGAGCACCCAGCCGGTCGATTCGCCCGCATCGTTGATGCCGAGGCTGCTCGCCATCGCGCCATGCGCCTGGCGCCCGATCCGCCGGGCATAGAGCGCGGCGAGCAGGAAGCCCATGTCCGAAAAGCCGACATAGGTCTTGTCGCGCGCCGCCGGGCCGAGTTGCGGCATCACCTGGTGCAGGATGCGGTTCGAGCCATAGCCGCCGCGCGCGAACCAGATCGCGTCGAACGCGGGATCGTTGGCGAAATCGAGGAACGCCTGGGCGCGCACCGCGTCCGGCCCGGCGAAATGCCCCTCGGACAGATAGCATTGCGGGTGAAAGACGATCTCGTGCTGGGGATAGGTGAGCGCCATCAGCGCCGAGAGACGCAGCGAGCCCTCCCTGCTGACGGGCCGAGCCGGTGCCACCACGCCGATACGCATTCGCCATTCCCCGCATGATCCCGGCAGAGCCTTGCCCCCTGCCGCCAAAGCGCCGATAGCCCGAGGCCATGGAGCACGGCAAATCCTACTTCTTCGTCGGCATCGGTGGTTCGGGCATGATGCCGCTGGCGATGATCCTTGCGGCGCGCGGCGCGACGGTCGCGGGATCGGACCGCAGCCTGGACCAGGCGCGGCTGACCGCCAAGTTCGACCATCTCCGCCGGCTGGGGATCGCGCTGTTCCCGCAGGACGGCAGCGGCATCACCAGCGCCGACCAGATCGTCGTCGCATCAGCGGCGGTCGAGGCGAACGTGCCCGACATGGTCGCCGCGGCGCAGATCGGCGCGGCGCGGATGACACGCGCGGAACTGCTCGCGCGGCTGTTCGACGCGGCCGAACTGCCGATCGGCGTGGCGGGCACCAGCGGCAAGTCGACGGTGACCGGCATGATCGGCTGGCTGCTCCACGCCTGCGGCCGCGCGCCGACGGTGATGAACGGCGCGGTGATGAAGAACTTCGCCGCGCCCGACGCACCCTTTGCCGGCGCGCTGGTGGGGACGGGGGCGCCGTTCGTCAGCGAGGTCGACGAAAGCGACGGGTCGATCGCGCTCTATCATCCGCGCATCGCGGTGCTCAACAATGTGAGCCTCGACCACAAGTCGCTCGAGGAGCTGCGCGCGCTGTTCGGCGGGTTCATCGGGCGCGCCGCGGTGGCGATCGTCAATGCCGACGACGCCGAGAGCGCGGCGCTGGCGGCGCAACTCCCGCCCGGGCGCGTGCGGCGCTTCGCGATCGACGCCGCGGCCGATTATCGCGCCGAGGCGATCGAGCCGGCGCCCTTTGCCGTGCGCTTCGTGCTGGTGACCCCCGACGGGGTGCGGCGGCCGGTGGCGTTGCAGGTGCCGGGGCGCCACAATGTCCAGAATGCGCTCGCCGCGCTCGCCGCAGCCGACGCGGCGGGGGTGCCGCTGGACGAGGCGGTGGCGGCGATCGCGGGCTTTGCCGGGCTCAAGCGCCGTTTCGACGTGGTGGGCGAGGCCGGCGGCGTGACCGTGATCGACGATTTCGGGCACAATCCCGAAAAGATCGCCGCGACGCTCGATACGCTCCACGCCTTTCCCGGGCGGTTGCTCGTGCTGTTCCAGCCGCACGGCTATGGCCCGTTGAAGGTTATGCGCGAAGAACTGGTGGCGATGTTCGCGAAGCGACTGGCGCCCGAGGACCAGCTGGTGCTGCCCGATCCGGTCTATCATGGCGGAACGGTGCGGCGGGAAGTCACGAGCGCCGATATCGTCGGCGATATTGTTGCGGCCGGCCATGCGGCACGCCATATCGCCGATCGCGATGCGGCATTACTTTCGCTGTTGCAAGTCGCGAAGTCCGGCGACCGCATCGTCATCATGGGCGCACGTGACGATACGCTGAGTATTGCAGCCGCTGCAATCGTCGAACGACTTCGCGAATCATCACGATCATCTTGTTGATTATTCGCAGGTGTTGATGTAAAAATCGATGGGCGACCCTGTTGGTCGCTGGCGCGCAACGCCATCCGGTCATGGGGTTCGTGTATGTCGATTCTCCAGCTCGTCGCCTGTGCTTGTGGAAAACATCATCGTGATCGGCGGCGGGCCTGGTTCGACGGCAAGCAGTTCCGTTCATGGTGCACGGGATGCGGCGCGCCGATGTTTCGCGATTTCGATGCGTGGCATGTCGATCGCAGCCCCGAGGCGCGCAACCTTTCCGCACCGGCGGATGCCGAGGGGATCGGCAGCGTCGAGGCCGCCTGAGCCCGGCCCGCGACTTGGTCGCCGGGCGGAAAGGGGCGGACGCCGCCTTTGCGGGGTAGCGGGCGCAGCGTTGCGGGCGGGGCATCCTGCGCGGTGACGATGCCGGGCGGCGCCTTGCCCACGGATCGACGCGGACGCGGGCGAAAAGCGGCCGGCGACGCGGATGTGGGCGCAACGTGCCGGGAGGCGTTCTGACGGCGCGTCGAGCGCGTCGCGGCGGCTCCCCGGCTGCGCGGCATATCGTGATCCGCCCGCGGCCGCCCCGAGCGGGGCTCGAGGCGGCGTTGGGAGGAAAGGGGTGGCCGCCGCGATCGGCGGCCGGGGCTCAGTAGGTGCCCGAGAAGCTGCGGTTCAAATTGCCGCCGGTCGACCATTCGCCCTGCTGGCGGTCGCGGTCGCCGGTCCGCTCGCCGCCGATGCGGTCACTGGTGGCGCGCTCGCCGTCCTCGCCGAACAGCGCGCCCGCGCGTTCCTCGTCACGCCAGTGCGCCTTGGCCTCTTCGGCGGTCTTGCGCAGCGTCACCTTGTCGTCGACCGACTGGATCCAGCGCGACGGGATCGAGTGGTGGTGCCCGCCCGAGTCGGTATCGCTCTTGGTCAGGATGATCCGGTCGCCGCGCACCTTGTCGACCGTGCCGACATGGCTGCCGTCGGACCCGACGACGTCCATATGCTCCTCGACCTTGCGCAGGCTTTCGCGCTGGCCCTGACGGTCGGTGCGCCAGTTGTTGAACTCGTTTTCGAACCGCTGGCTGTTTTCCTGACGATATTCGTCATAGTCGCGGTCGAGCTCCGCGATGCGCTGGCGGCGCCACGAATGGTAATGATTGTCGCCATGGCCTTCGCTGCGCGAACGGGATTCGTCATAGCGCTGGTCCATCAGGCGACGACGTTCGGCATCCTCGTCGCCGAACCACGAGCGGACCTCGTCGCCGGCGCGTTCGAAAAAGCCGCGGTCGCGCGGATCGTTGCGCCGGTGCGCGGCGTCATGGCCCCAGTCGCGGCTGCGCTCGCGATTGGGGACGTCGTCGCGCCAGCCGCCGCGATACTGGGCGCCATAGCCGCCATAGCCCGCGGCGCCGCCCGAGCCGTAACCTTGTCCGTAGGCGCCCTGGCCATAGCCGCCCTGGCCATAGCCGCCCTGACCATAGCCCCCGGCGCCGTAGCTGCCCGGCCCATAGCCGCCGAACTCGTCCTGATCGCGGCCGCCAAAACCGCCATAGCCGCCGCCATAGCCGCCCCGGCCATAGCCCTGGCCGCCCTGGCGATAGCTGCCGCGCTCGCGGCCCTCGCCGCTCCACTCGTCGCGCCCGCGGCCGCCGCGGCCACGCCAGCCATCGTCGCGATCGAATGCGCCCGCGGCGGCATAGTCACGCGCGCTCGAATAGCTGTAGTTGCGGCCGGAGCCGAAATCCTGACCATAATCCTGATCGAATCCGCCGCGCGTTTCATCGCGCTGACCGTAACGATTGGTGCGGTCGTCCATGTCGATCATCTCCTGCTTGACTTTACGTCGGGGCCGTCTTGTCCGCCATTGCGGGCGGCGACAGCCTCGATCGTCTGAGCGAGCGGAAGCGCATTTCGTTCCGGATTTCGGCGCAGGGGCGCACTGTTCGTCGTGCCGGGCGGGGGCGCCCGCCGCAATCGGAGGTGTCGCGCGACGCAAGGCAATGGAGCATCGCGCAAAAAGCGTCGAGAAAAGTGCATCAACCCTGTTGCATCGCCCGAAAGACGCCGCTAAGGGGTGCGCCTCCCGGCGATGCCGGGTCCGGCGGCGGGGCTGTAGCTCAGATGGGAGAGCGCTGCAATCGCACTGCAGAGGTCAGGGGTTCGATTCCCCTCAGCTCCACCAGCCGCCCACTTCTTTTCCAAAAAAATCAATGGCATGACAGCACCTTGGGCAGCCCGGGTGCTTTGCCCGCCCACGCCGCGCGCACGGTTCGTGCGGTGCGTGTTCAGGAACTCCACGTAGAGCGTCGGCACCCCGCCTCGCGCTAGCCCCGCATCGTCAAGAGTCACGATCGGGAAGAGGAAGCGCATGGGCGTCTCGCTGCAGTTTCTGGGGGGCACCGGCACGGTGACCGGGTCCAAATATCTGATCGAGACCGATCGCAGCCGCATCATGATCGATTGCGGGCTTTTCCAGGGGTTCAAACAGCTTCGCGAGCGCAACTGGGCGCCGTTGCCCGTCGCGCCTTCGTCGATCGACGCGGTGCTGATCACGCACGCGCACCTCGACCATTCGGGCTATCTGCCGGCGCTGGTGCGTGACGGGTATCGCGGGCCGATCCACAGCACGCACGCGACCAAGCGGCTGTGCGAACTGCTGCTGCCCGACAGCGGACACCTGATGGAAGCCGATGCGCGTTTTGCCAACGAGCGCGCCTTTACGCGGCACAACCCGGCGCTGCCGCTGTATACCCAGCGCGATGCCGAGGCGGCGCTGCGCCCGTTCCGCACGCACGATTTCGACAAGCCCGTCGACGTGACCGAGGATTGCCGCGCGATCTTCCGCCCCGCGGGGCATATTCTGGGCGCGGCCAACATCGAATTGCAGTGCGAGGGGCTGCGCATCGTCTTTTCGGGCGATGTCGGCCGGTATGACTCGGCGACGATGGTGCCGCCGACGCCGGTGCACCATGCCGATTACGTCGTCGTCGAATCGACCTATGGCAACCGGCTGCACGACCATGGCTCGGTCGAGGCGGTGCTGGAGGACATTATCGGCCGCACGGTGCAGCGCGGCGGCACGGTGGTGATCCCGGCCTTTGCCGTGGGGCGAGCCCAGTCGCTGATCTATCATCTGAGCGTGCTGCGCCGGCAGGGCAAGCTGGTCGACGTGCCCGTCTATCTCGACAGCCCGATGGCGGTGAATGCGAGCGAGATCTTCTGCCAGTTCGCGGGCGAGCACCGGCTGAGCGCGGCGCAGTGCCAGGAAGCGTTCGGCATGGTGCATTACACGCGCGAGACCGAGGATTCGAAGGCGCTGGACGAAGACCCGACGCCCAAGGTCATCATTTCGGCGAGCGGCATGGCGACCGGCGGGCGCGTCCTGTATCACCTGCGCCACTATGCGCCGATGCGCCGCAACACGATCCTGCTGGCGGGATTCCAGGCCGGCGGCACGCGCGGCGCGTCGCTGAAGGCCGGGGCGCAGGAACTGAAGATCCACGGCGATTACGTGCCCGTGCGCGCCGAGGTGGCGAGCCTGGACATGGTGTCGGCGCATGCCGATCGCGACGAGCTGCTGCGCTGGCTGGGCGGGTTCGAGGCGGCACCGCGCATGACCTTTGTCACGCATGGCGAGGCCGAGGCTTCCGACAGCTTCCGTCGCACCATCACCGAGACGCTCGGCTGGGCCGCGCGCGTGCCCGAACAGGGCGAGAAGGTCGTGCTGGCGTGAGCGCGACGGCCGAGACGACGGCCGCCCCCGACGCGATCGCCGCCGCGGCGCGGGCGCCGCTGTGCCTGCGTCGGCTGGGGCTGGAGACGCAGAGCGAGCCGGTGGTGCTGATGCGCGCCGACTGCCCGGTGGGCCGTGCCGAGGGCGTCGCCGCACGCAGCCAGGTCGAGCTGGAGGCGGGCGGGCGCAGCGTGATCGCGACGCTGTACCTCGTCACCGACGGGATGCTGGCGCCGGGCGAGGTGGGCCTTTCCGAAGTCGCGTGGCGGCGGCTGGGAGCAGCCGAGGGCAGCCCGGTGCAGGTGCGCCACGCCCGCCCGATCGAATCGATGAGCGCGGTGCGCGCCAAGGTCTATGGCCATCGGCTCGACGATGCGCGGCTGAAGGCGATCGTCGCCGACGTCGTCGCCGAACGCTATTCGGACGTGCAGCTCGCGGCGTTCATCACCGCCTTTTCGGCGCAGCCGACGCAGCTTGCCGAGACGATCGCGCTGACGCGCGCGATGCTGGAGGCGGGCGATCGGCTGTCGTGGCCGGCGCCGCTGGTCGCGGACAAGCATTGCGTGGGCGGACTGCCCGGCAACCGGACGACGCCGCTGGTCGTCGCGATCGCGGCGGCGGCGGGGCTGACGATCCCCAAGACCTCGTCGCGCGCGATCACCAGTCCGGCGGGCACCGCCGACACGATGGAGACGATGGCGCCGGTCGACCTCGACCTGCCGACGATGCGTCGCGTCGTCGAGCGCGAGGGCGGGTGCATCGCGTGGGGCGGCAGCGTGCGGCTGAGCCCCGCCGACGACATCTTCATCCGCGTCGAGCGGGTGCTCGACCTCGACAGCGAGGCGCAGCTGGTCGCGTCGGTGTTGTCGAAGAAGCTTGCCGCAGGATCGACGCACGTGCTGCTCGACCTGCCGATCGGCCCCACGGCCAAGGTGCGGACCGAGGACGATGCCCATCGACTGGCAGCCGTGCTGCGTGCCGTCGCGGGCGCATTCGGCCAGACGGTGCGCCCGGTGCTGACCGACGGCACGCAGCCGGTGGGCGTGGGGATCGGCCCCGCGCTGGAGGCGCGCGACGTGCTGGCGGTGCTGCGCGGCGCGCCCTGGGCGCCCGCCGACCTGCGCGCGCGGGCGCTGCTGCTCGCGGGCGAGCTGATCGAACTGGGCGGCGCGGCGCCGGCAGGGGCGGGGCACGGACTGGCGACGGCGATCCTCGACGACGGGCGGGCGCTGGCCAAGTTCATGGCGATCTGTGAGGCGCAGGGCGGCTTTCGCGAGCCGGGAAGCGCGCCGCTGCGCCATGTCATCGCCGCGCCGCACGCCGGCGTGGTCCGCGCGATCGACAACCGGCTGCTCGCGCGGGTCGCCAAGCTCGCCGGGGCGCCGCAGGCGGCGACCGCTGGGCTGGAACTGCACGTCAAGCTGGGCGAGACGGTGATGGCGGGGCAGCCGGTGATGACGCTGCACGCCGAGAGCCGCGGCGAGCTCGACTATGCGCTGGCCTTTGCCGAGGCCAATCACGGCGCGGTGGTGCGGGTGCGTTCGCGATGACCGCGCCGCTGATGTTCACGATCGACGCGGCGCCGTCGCTCGCCGATGCGCTGGCGGCGCAGGCCGGGCTGGCGGTGGGAGCGATCACCGTCCGTCGCTTTCCCGACGCCGAAAGCTATGTCCGGTTCGACACGCCGGTGGCGGGGCGCGACGTGCTGCTGCTGTGCACGCTCGATCGCGCCGACGAGAAGACGCTGGCGCTGATCTTTGCCGCCGATGCGGCGCGGGGGCAGGGCGCGCGGAGCGTCGGGCTGGTCGCGCCCTATCTGGGCTATATGCGGCAGGACAAGGCGTTCCAGCCGGGCGAGGCGGTGACGTCGGTGAGCTATGGCGCGATGCTGTCGCGCGCGGTCGACTGGCTGGTGACGGTCGATCCGCATCTGCATCGCCACCCGACGCTCGACGTCGTCTATGCGATTCCCGCCTTTGCGCTGACCGCCGCGACGGCGGTGGCCGAATGGCTGAAGGCCGAGGTGGTGCGGCCGGTGCTGATCGGTCCCGACGAGGAGAGCGCGCAATGGGTCGAGCGGATCGCGGCGCTGGCGGGCGCGCGCGCGACAGTGCTGCGCAAGACGCGCCGCGGCGACTATGACGTCGCGATTGCGGGTGCGGTGCCCGAGATCGGCGCGGACGAAACGCCGGTGATCGTCGACGACATCGCATCGAGCGCGCGAACGATGATCGAGGCGGTCGAGCGGCTGCGCGCCGCGACCGGGCGTTCGCCGGTGTGCATCGCGGTGCATCCGGTGTTCGCGGGCGATGCCCATGCCGCACTGTGCGCTGCGGGGCCGCTGCGCGTCGTGTCGACCGACAGTATCGCACACCCGACCAATGGGATCGGCCTTGCTCCGCTGATCGCCCCGGCGATCGGTCCTGCAATCGCGGCGGGACTGGCGGCGAAGCGGGGCTAGCCGCTGCAAAGCCGGACGCGGGGACGGCCAAGCAAAACTTTGTTCACCTAGCGATGCGGTGGAATATCCTTGGCCCGGTCATCCCGCCGCCCAGGAGAATGCCATGGCCGCCCCCCAGACCCGTCCGCGCGCGCGCCGCGCCCCCAGCTTTGCCGCGCAGGTGGCGATCGGCATGGCGGCGGGGCTGGCGCTGGGGCTGGCGGCGCGGGCGCTGGGCGATGCGCCGGCCGCCGCGGCACTGGGCGAGACGCTGAAGACGCTCGGCCAGATCTTTGTCCAACTGCTCAAGGCGCTGGTGCCGCCGCTGGTATTTACCGCGATCGTCGCGTCGATCGCGGCGCTGCGCGATCTCGACAATGCGGCGCGGCTGGTGGCGCAGACGCTGTTGTGGTTCGCGATCACCGCGCTGATCGCGGTGCTGATCGGCATCGTGCTGGGGGTGACGATCCAGCCCGGGCTGCACGCCGGCGTAGACCTTGCCGCGGCGAAGGCGCCCGGGACGAGCGCGTCGTGGCTCGATTTCCTGAAGGGGCTGGTGCCGGTCAACTTCCTGGGCCTCGGCGCGGCGACGACGATCGGCGGCGACGGCCATGCGACGACGGCGCTGTCGTTCAACGTGCTCCAGATCCTGGTCGCCGCGATCGCGGTGGGCGCGGCGGCGGTGCGGGTCGGCAAGGCGGGCGAGGGTTTCCTGTCGTTCAACGCGTCGGCGCTGGCGGTATTCCGGCAATTGCTGCGCTGGGTGATCGCGCTGACGCCGATCGGGACCGCGGCGCTGATCGGTGACGCAGTGCTGCGCTATGGCTGGGAGGCGCTGGCGGCGCTCGGCAGCTATGCGGGCGCGATCTATCTGGGGCTGGGGCTGGTGCTGCTGGTCGTCTATCCGGCGCTGCTTGCGGCCAACGGGCTCAACCCGCTGCGCTTCTTTGCCGCGGCGTGGCCGGCGATCCAGCTTGGCTTCGTGTCGCGCTCGTCGGTCGGGACGCTGCCGGTGACCGAGGCGGTGACCGAGACCCGGCTGGGCGTGCCGCGCGCCTATGCCGCCTTTGCGGTGCCGCTGGGCGCGACGACGAAGATGGACGGGTGCGCGGCGATCTATCCGGCGATTTCCGCGATCTTCGTCGCCCAGTTCTTCGGCGTGCCGCTGCACCTGGGTGATTATGCGCTGATCGTGTTCGTTTCGGTGATCGGGTCGGCGGCGACGGCGGGGCTGACCGGCGCGACGGTGATGCTGACGCTGACGCTTTCGACGCTCAAGCTGCCGCTCGAAGGCGTGGGGCTGTTGCTGGCGATCGACCCCATCCTCGACATGGGGCGCACCGCGGTGAACGTCGCGGGTCAGATGCTGGTGCCCACGATCGTCGCGCGCCGCGCCGGGCTGCTTGCCCCCGACGCGGGCATCCTGGGCGGCAGGGCGCAGGGCGATGCCGAGACCGCACCCACGGCGCTCGCCGCCTGATCGCCCCGCCCGGGCCGGGCGCGATCAGCGGGCGGCAGCCGCCTCGCGCGCGCGGTCGGCGAACCAGGGGATCATCCGCGCAATCGAATCCTCGACCTGCGCGGTCGAGACCGCGAAGCTGAACCGCATGAAGCGGTGGCCGTGGACGGGATCGAAGTCGATGCCCGGGGCGGTGGCGACGCCGGTATCGCGGAGCAGCCGTTCGCAGAAGGCGAGGCTGTCATCGGTCAGATGGCCGATATCGGCATAGACGTAGAAGGCGCCGTCGGGCGGCGCGATCCGCGCGAGCCCCAGCCGCGGCAGCGCGTCGAGCAGGCGTTCGCGGTTGCGCGCATAGGTCGCGACATGCGCCTCGAGCTCGTCGCGGCAGTCGAACGCCGCCAAGCCGGCGTGCTGGCTGAGCACCGGTGGGGTGAGGAACAGGTTGCCCATGCGGGCGCGCGCGGGCGCGACCAGCGCAGGCGGCGCGACGAGCCAGCCAAGCCGCCAGCCCGCCATGCTGAAATATTTGGAAAAGCTGTTCACCACCAGCGCGTCGGCAGTCCATTCGAGCACCGAGCGCGTCGGGCCTGCGAAGCTGATGCCGTGATAGATCTCATCCGAGACGAGACGAATGCCGCGTTCGGCGCACAGCGCGATGATCGCCGCCATTTCGGCATCGGCGAGGATCGTGCCGGTGGGGTTGGCCGGGCTGGCGAGGATCAGCCCGTCGGGCGCGGGATCGAGCGCGGCGACGGCTTCGGCGCTGAGCTGGAACCGCGTATCGGCGCCGCATTCGATTTCGACCGGGACCATGTGGAGCGCGCGCAGCGTGTTGCGATAGGCGACATAGCCGGGCCGCGCGAGCGCGACGCGCGCGCCCGGCGCAAAGGCGGTGGCAAGCGCCAGCACGAGCGCGGGCGACGCGCCGCAGGTGAGCAGCACCTGTTCGGGATCGACCGCGGCACCGTGCCGATCCGCATAATGGCGCGCAATCCGCCGGCGCAGCGCGGGACTTTCCCAATAGCCCATCGGATCGCGGTCGAGCACCTGATGCGCAACGGCAATCGCGCGCGCGGGCGCGCCGGTGGAGGGCTGGCCGAACTCCATGTGCAGGATCGAGCGGCCTTCGGATTCGAGCTGATGCGCGAGGCGGCTGATGGCAATGGCGTGAAAGGGTTCGATCGCGGCGGTCATGCCGCCCGCTTTACGCCCCCGGTGCGCCGACGCAACGGCGCGATTCCGCCCCTGCGGCCCCGAAACGGCCGGGGGGCAGCGACCCTGCCGTGTTTGCGCCAGGTGCGCAATATCGTTGCGTCACCGTATTGATCCTTGTGAACCATGGGCTTAGCCTTGCCCCCGAAAGGCGGAGAGCTGCGATGACGACCGAATTGCTGGGCGCGATCGACCGGGCATCGGTGCTGCTCAAGGCGCTTTCGGGTCGCAGCCGCCTGATGATCCTGTGCCACCTGCAGGACGGCGAGAAGCAGGTCGCCGAACTCGTCCGGCTGACGGGCGCGCGCGACACGGTGGTCTCGCAGCAACTGGCGCTGCTGCGCCGCGAGCATGTGGTGCGCGCGCGGCGGCAGGGGCAGCGGATCTTCTATTCGCTGGCCAGCGAGGACGCGGCGCGGCTGCTAAAGACGGTGCATGCGCTGTTCTGTCGCGAGGCGCGGCCGCGGCACCCCTGAAACCGGGCCCGAAACCCGGACCTGAAACCCGGGGCGCCCGGCGGACCGGTCAGTAGCCGGCCTCGATCGCCAGGCGGATCGCGTCGGCGCTTGCCTTGACCCCCAGCGCCTTGAACAGCGCGGCGCGGTGCATCTTGACGGTGCGTTCGGTCAGGCCGAGCTCATAGGCGATCTGCTTGTTGAGCTTGCCCGCGGCCATGTGGACGAGCACCTCGCGCTGGCGCGGCGAGAGCGCGTCGATCTTTGCCTGCGCCTCGCCGCGGCGCGTCGCCGCCCCGAGCCCGGGATCGTCGATCTCCATCTGCGAGCCGAGGAAATATTCAAGCTCGCCCTCCGCATCGAAGATCGGCGCGACGAGGACGGCGTTGCGGAAGGGCGTGCCGTCCTTCTTGTAGTTGAGGATTTCGACCAGCACGGGGCGCTTGGTGTGGACGCCGTCGCGGATCGTCGCGCTGAGTTGGGGTTCGGTCTCCGGCCCCTGGAGGAAGCGGCAATTGCGCCCCAGAATCTCGTCGCGCGCATAGCCGGTGAGCTGAATGAACGCATCGTTGCAGTCGATGATCGGATTATCGGGCAGCCGCGGATTGCTGATGACAGCCGCAATCGGGCTGGCGGCGATCATGTCGGACAACGACATTCCTGAATTCCCTCGCTTCCTCGTCCGCCAAAGCGGACGTTCCCCTTAAGCCATGTTGCCGGAAACCGCCCGGCAGCGCATCGGAGATACGGGCCCGAACATGGGACGGATGCAGCCATTCGTCCAGCGGGCGCAGAGCGGGAAGGCGTTTCATGTATTTCGATCCCCAGGAAGCCGGCGCGCATGGCGGCGGTGCGAAGCCGGATGTGCCGCGCGAAGTCGAGGAAGCGGTGCGCACGCTGCTGCGCTGGGCCGGCGAGGATCCGGCGCGCGAGGGGCTGATCGACACGCCCAAGCGCGTGGCGCGCGCCTGGCTGGAATATTGCCAGGGCTATCACGAGGATCCCGGCGCGCATCTGGCGCGCACCTTCGAGGAAGTCGGCGGCTATGACGACGTCGTGCTGCTGAAGAAGATCCCGTTCCAGTCGCATTGCGAGCATCACATGGCGCCGATCACCGGCACCGCGTCGATCGCCTATCTGCCGCGCGACCGGGTGGTGG
Organism: Sphingomonas chlorellae; assembly: GCF_056485145.1. Taxonomy (NCBI): domain Bacteria; kingdom Pseudomonadati; phylum Pseudomonadota; class Alphaproteobacteria; order Sphingomonadales; family Sphingomonadaceae; genus Sphingomonas; species Sphingomonas chlorellae. The sequence goes on along the minus strand of NZ_JBQXXM010000005.1, from coordinate 158,822 downwards.
GCATTTCGAAGCTGGCGCGCGTGCTCCACGGCTATGCGCGGCGGCTGCAGGTGCAGGAGCGGCTGACCGCACAGGTCGCCGACTGCATCTGGCAGCACCTCCAGCCGCGCGGCGTTGCGGTGGTGATCGACGCCGAACATGGCTGCATGAGCGGCCGGGGCGTGCGGACGCACGGCGTCGGCACCGTCACCAGCCGGATGCTCGGCTGTTTCCGGGACGATGCGCGCAGCCGCCGCGAAGTGCTGTCGCTGATGGGTTATTGACCGCAGGCGAGAGGGTCGGCGCGTGGATTTCGCGATCATCGGGGCGGGTATCGCCGGGCTGAGCTGTGCCGACGGGCTGGTCGCTGCGGGGCATGGCGTGACGCTGTTCGACAAGGGGCGGGGCCCCGGCGGGCGGATGTCGACGCGCCGGGTCGACCTGGCCGACGGACCGACCAGCTTCGACCATGGCGCGCAGTATTTCACGGTGCGCGATCCCGGTTTCGCGGCAGCGGTCGCCCGCTGGCAGGCCGAGGGGCATGTCGCGCGCTGGCCCGCGCTGGGCGCGGATGCCTGGGTGGGGACGCCCGGCATGAACGCGCCGATCCGGGCGATGGCCGCGAGGCACCGCGTCGAATGGCGATGCCGCGTCACGGGGATCGCGCGGACGGCGACCGGATGGTCGGTGGCGCACGAAGGCGGTGCCGCCGGCGGTTTCGACGCGGTGATCGTCGCCGTGCCGTGCGATCAGGCGGCACCGCTCCTGTCGCTGCATCATTTCGATTTCGCGCGGCGGGCGATGGCGGCGCGATCGCAGCCGTGCTGGGCCGCGATGCTGCGCTTCCCCGCGCCAATTGCGGGCGTGCCCGATGTGGTGCGCGAATCGGGCCCGATCGTGTGGGCGTGCCGAGACAGTGCGAAGCCCGGGCATGGCGGCGGCGATGCGGGGCATGAGAACTGGGTCGTCCATGCCCGCGCCGACTGGTCGGCCCGGCACCTGGAGGCCGAGGCGGACTGGGTCGCGCGCGCGCTGGCGCAGGCGCTCGGCGAGGCGCTGGGTCAGGCGCTGCCGGCACCCGAACTGGCGATCGGCCACCGCTGGCGCTTTGCCATGGCGCAGGGGAGCGGCGACCACGCGCTGTGGGACGCGACGATGCTGCTGGGGGCGTGCGGCGACTGGCTGATCGGCCCGCGCGTCGAGCTGGCCTGGTGCTCGGGCCGCGATCTGGCGCGGCGCGTCACCGGGCTTTCAGGCGAGACCCAGTACCGCCGTCGTCACGCCCAGGCCGGCTGACAGCGCGAAGCGCAGCACCAGCCATTCGGCGGGCAGGCCGAGGCGCCGCGCGACCACGCGATCGACGAGCGGCGAGGCGAACAGGCACAGCGCGAGCACGAACAGCGATCCGCGCGGCACGCCCTGACCCCACAACCACGGCACGAAGGTGGCGAAGGCGATCAGCGACGGCAGCACGGCGACGTAGAAAAGCCAGCGCGGCGCATCGGGGCGGACCAGCGCAATTCCCCACCACAGCCCGCCCAGAAAGCTGAAGATCAGCGCGGCATAGCCATAGCCCGCCGCCACCGCGATCCAGTGATCGTCGAGGCCGCCGCCCAGCGCGATCGCCAACGCGGCAAGCTGGGGAATGAGCCCGGCGAGGCCGAGACCGACCGCACGGCGCGGCAACGAAAACGCTTGTCCCTGCATGCTGCCCGATTGGGGAGGGGGACGTGAATCCGCAAGCTGCACCAACGGCCATCGGGGCGGGGCGGTGCCGCTGCGATAGGGCATCGGGCTTCCCCGAGGCGATGGCGAAAGACGCGATGAACGGCCCCCTGATCCTGGTGCTGGGCGACCAGCTGAGTCCGCAGTTGTCGAGCCTGCGCGGCATCGATCCGCGCGCGGCGGTCGTGCTGATGGCGGAAGTGGCCGAGGAGGCCGGCTATGTCCGCCACCACAAGAAGAAGATCGCGTTCGTGTTTGCGGCGATGCGCCATTTTGCGGATGAGCTGCGCGCCGGAGGCTGGACGGTCGACTATGTCACGCTGGACGATCCGGCCAACAGCGGATCGCTGATCGGCGAGGTGGCACGCGCGCAGGCGCGGCACGGCACGCGCCCTGTGCGGCTCACCGAGCCCGGCGAATGGCGGCTCGACGCGGCGTTGCGCGCGATCCCCGGCGTCGAGGTGCTGCCCGACGACCGTTTCATCGCCAGCCGCGCGGCATTCGCCGGATGGGCCGCAGGGCGCAAGTCGCTGCGGATGGAGTATTTCTATCGCGAGATGCGCCGCTACACGGGGCTGCTGATGGACGGCGGCGAGCCGGCGGGCGGCAAGTGGAACCTGGACGCCGACAACCGCAAGCCGTTGCCGCCCGCGCTCGCCGTGCCGCAGCCCCGTCGCGAGGCGCCCGATGCGGTGACGCAAGATGTGCTGGCGCTCGTCGCGGTGCGATTCGACAATCATTTCGGCGATCTCGAACCGTTCTGGTTCGCGACGACGCGCAAGGGCGCCGAGGCCGCCTTCGACCATTTCGTCACGCACGCGCTGCCGCATTTCGGCGATTACCAGGACGCGATGCGCGCGGGCGCACCGACGTTGTTCCACAGCGTCGTGGCGCTGTACCTCAATTGCGGGCTGCTCGACGCGCGCGCGCTGTGCCGGCGGGTCGAGGCCGAATACCGGGCCGGCCGGGTTCCGCTGAACGCTGCCGAGGGGTTCATCCGCCAGATCATCGGGTGGCGCGAATATGTGCGCGGCATCTACTGGCTGAAGATGCCGGGCTATGACCGCGAGAATGCGCTGGCGGCGCAGCGGCCGCTCCCCGATTTCTACTGGACCGGCGAAACGGGAATGGCGTGCGTGCGCGATTGCGTCGATCAGACGCGGCGCGAAGCCTATGCCCACCATATCCAGCGGCTGATGGTCACGGGCAATTTCGCGCTGCTCGCGGGGATCGACCCGCACGCGCTCCATCAATGGTATCTGGCGGTCTATGCCGACGCCTATGAGTGGGTGGAGCTGCCCAATACGGTCGGGATGAGCCAGTTCGCCGATGGCGGGCTGCTCGCGTCGAAGCCCTATGCCGCCAGCGGCGCCTATATCGACCGCATGTCCGATTATTGCGGGGCGTGCCGGTACGACGTGAAGCGCAAGGCGGGGGCGCAGGCGTGCCCGTTCAACTATCTCTACTGGGATTTCATCGCGCGGCATCGCGACCGGCTGCGCGGCAACCCGCGCATGGCGCAGATCGTCAACGGCTATGACCGTTTCAGCGCGGCGCGGAAGGCCGAAATCGCGGCGGATGCCGAGGCGTTCCTCAGTTCGCTTTCCCCGCGCGGCAACGATCCGAGCAATATCTGACGGCGTCCCAGTCGCGTTCCCATTTGCGCCGCCACGTAAACGGACGGCCGCAGCGGGCGCAGGGCTTGCTCGGCAGATCGCGTTTCCTGACCATTCGCGGCATGGCCGGGCACTAGCCCGCTCCACCGGGCAGGACAGCCTGTTCGCGCGGACAGGCTGTCCCGGCGACGCCCGATCAGATTTCGAGCTGGCTGCCCAGTTCGACGACGCGGTTGGTCGGCAGCTTGAAGAACTGCATCGCGCTTTCGGCGTTGCGCACCATCCAGGCGAACAGCTTTTCGCGCCAGATCGCCATTCCCGGCCGCTGCGACGCGATCAGCGTCTGGCGGGCGAGGAAATAGCTGGTCTCCATCGGCTTGAACGGCGTTCCCGCGCTGGTGATGGCGGCGAGCGCGGCTGGGACGTTGACGTCGTCCATGAAGCCGTAGCGCAGCACGATGCGATAGAAGCCGTCGCCCAGCGCCTTGACGTCGGTGCGGTTGCCCGCGCTGACATGGGGGAAGGGCTGGATCGCGACGGTGAGCACCACGACGCGCTCGTGCAGCACCTTGTTGTGCTTGAGGTTGTGGAGCAGCGCCGGGGGGATGTCGTCGACCGTCGAGGCGAGGAACACCGCCGTGCCGGGCACGCGCTGAACCGACTGGCCGGTCGAGCGCACGAACACCTCGATCGGGATCGCGCTTTCGCGCAGCCGGTCGCGCATCAGCTTGCGACCCTTTGACCAGGTGGTGAGGATCGTGAAGGCGACCGCGGCGACGAGCAGCGGGAACCAGCCGCCGTCGGGGATCTTGGTGACGTTCGACGCGAAATAGAGCCCGTCGATCACCAGGAACAGCCCGGTGACGGGGATCGCCACGAACGGCGACCAGCGCCACACGGCGAAGGCCAGCACGCCGAGCATGCACGCGGTGATGAACATCGTGCCGGTGACGGCGATGCCATAGGCCGCGGCGAGGTTGCTCGAGCTCTTGAAGCCGAGCGCGAGCAGGATGACGAGGACGAGCAGCGCCCAGTTGACCAGCGGAACATAGATCTGTCCTGCCGCCTTGGCACTGGTGTGGAGGATGCGCAGCCGCGGCAGGAAGCCGAGCTGGACCGCCTGTTGCGAGACCGAGAAGGCGCCCGAGATCACCGCCTGGCTGGCGATGATCGTCGCCATCGTCGCGAGGCCGACGAGCGGCAGCCGCGCCCAGTCGGGCGCCATCATGAAGAACGGGTTCTCGACCGCCTCAGGGCTGTGCAGCAGCAGCGCCGACTGGCCCAGATAGTTGAGCATCAGGCACGGGAAGGCGATGTAGAGCCACGACACCATGATCGCGCGGCGTCCGAAATGCCCCATATCGGCATAGAGCGCCTCGGCACCCGTCACCGCCAGCACCACCGAGCCGAGCGCGAGGAAGGCGAGGCGCGGATCGGCGAGGAAGAAGGCGATCGCGTGCCACGGGTTGAGCGCCAGCAGCACTTCGGGCGCGCGGGCGATCCCGTTGATGCCCAGCACCGCCAGCACGAGGAAATATACGAGCATCACCGGCCCGAACAGCCGCCCGACGCGCGCAGTGCCGTGCGACTGGATCGCGAACAGCCCGATGAGGATGACGATGGTGATCGGCAGCACGAGCGGCGCCAGATTGTCCTCGACCACCGTCAGCCCCTCGACTGCCGAGAGCACCGACACCGCGGGGGTGATGATCGCATCGCCATAGAAGAGCGCGGTGGCGATGATGCCGAGCGCGGCGATCAGCGGCGTCCAGCGGCTCTGCCCCAGCCGTGCGCCGATCAGCGCGAGCAGCGCCAGGCTGCCGCCTTCGCCCTTGTTGTCGGCGCGCAGGATGATGAGCACATATTTGACAGTGACGATCAGCATCATCGTCCAGAAGACGAGCGACAGCACGCCGAAGATGTGGAGCCGGTCGACCGCCAGCGGATGATGGCCGATGAAGCTTTCCTTGAGCGCATAGAGCGGCGAGGTGCCGATGTCGCCGAACACGACGCCGATCGCGCCCACGGCCAGCGCGGTGAAGCTGTCGTCGTGCGTGGCGTGCGGCGCCGCGGCCGGGGCCGCCTGCGCGGCGGGTTGAGACTGCCCTGCGGCAGCGGGTGCGAGCGTGTCCAAGAGAGTTTTCTTCCCTATGCGTCCCGGCGGGCGTGCGGGGGGGGGGCCGTGACTTCGGCCTTCGACCGCGCCCTTGGGGATGGCGGCATTATAGATGCGTCGGGGTCAATACGCAGTCATTCACAGAGTCGCGCGCGCCATACGCCGTTTCCATGGCGTCGTGAACAGGGGATATACCGAGGGGCGGTCCGCGCGTCGGCTTCTTCAGGCTTGCGCGGATGCGGAAACGAGAACGGCTGTTCACGTCCGCGGCGCTGCTGTAAGGCGCAATCGTTGCGGGGGCAAAAAATGCAGAATAACGGTTGGCAAGGACGCAGATGTTTGGAGCTCCCCAGGTAAGTCAGGACGCCGCGACATTGCTGGTCGTCGATGACGACCGCGAAATTCGTCAACTGCTCGCCAATTCGCTTGGCGCGCGCGGCTATCATGTCGAAACCGCGGCCTCGGCGGCCGAAATGGACGAAATTCTTGGGCGGATGCCCGTCGACCTCATCATCCTCGACGTGATGATGCCGGGCGAGGACGGGCTGTCGGCGTGTCGCCGGATCGCGCGTGACGGCGGGCCGGAGATTATCCTGCTGAGCGCGCTGGGTGAGGAACAGGACCGGATCCTGGGGCTTGAGGTCGGCGCCGGACATTATCTGACCAAGCCGTGCAGCCCGCGCGAGATCCTGGCGACGGTGCGCGCCGCGTTGCGCAAGCGCCATGCCGCGCCGGCGCCCACGCCCGAGGCCTATAGTTTCGACGGGTGGCGGATCGACCTGGGCTCGCACGAGCTGTTCGATCCGAACGGCGTGCTGGTCGGCCTGACCGACGGCGAATTCGCGGTGCTTCGAGTGTTCATCGAGCGGCCGCGGCGCGTGCTGTCGCGCGAGGTGCTGTTGCAGTCGGCACGCGGTCCCGATTCGGAAGCCTATGACCGCGCGATCGACGTCCAGGTGAGCCGGTTGCGTCGCAAGCTGCGCGCGAGCGGCGACGAGATCATCCGCACGGTCCGCAACGAGGGCTATCTGTTCGTCCCGCGCGTGGTTCGCCTGTGAGCCAAGCGGGCGGCGGGCGATCGCCGCTGTTCCTGCGCATCTTTCTGCTGATGCTTGCCTGTGTCGCGGCGGCGCAGGTGTTGAACCTCGTCGCTCTGATGGCGGCGCAGGCCCCCCGGGCGGAGTTCTTTACCGCGGAGCAGGTCGCGGATGCGCTCCGCGATCCGACGCCGGCCGCGCCGCGGATCGACCGCATCATCGTCGATTCGATCGAGCCGGTGCCGTGGAACCCGCGCAGCGAGCGGATGGCGATGGCGATCGCGACACTGCTCGACGTGCCGCGCGACCGCGTGCGCGTGCGGTTCGAGCCGCCGCCGTTCCAGCGCCAGCCGCGTTTCGACCGGGGACCACCGATCCCCGAGGTGCCGATCAGCAAGGATGTCGCGCGCGGCTTCGTGCTCACCGACGATTTCTGGGCGGCATGGCAGCGCCCCGACGGCCGCTGGGTACGCGTGCGGCCCACCGCCGAACTGGGGCCGTGGCGCTGGTTCGTGCTGTTCTGGCTCGCCGCGACGCTGGTGGCGGTGACGCCCTTTGCCTGGCTGCTCGCGCAGCGCGTCGCGCGGCCGTTCGGGTTGTTCGCCGCTGCCGCCGAGCGGCTGGGACGCGATCCGCGTGCGGCGCCGATGATGATCGAGGGCCCCGAGGAGATTGCCGAGGCCGCCGCCGCGTTCAACCGGATGCAGGCGCAGCTCAACCGCTATATCGACGACCGGACCACGGTGATCGGCGCGCTGGCGCACGACCTGCGGACGCCGTTGATGCGGCTGGCGCTGCGGCTGGAGGACGCGCCCGATTCGATCCGGACCGCGTGCGAGAGCGATATTCGCGACATGAACGCCATGATCGCGGCGACGATCGGCTATGTCCGCGAGGCGGGGGTGACGGCGCATCGTCGGCGGCTGGACCTGCGGTCGCTGGCGGAGACGCTGATCGACGAGATGGCCGATGCCGGGTTGCCGGTGACGCTGTTGCCGGGCGCGCCGCTGGTGATCGACGGCTATGCCGCCGGGTTGAAGACGATGCTCGCCAACCTCGTTTCCAACGCCGTCAAATATGGCGGCGGCGCCGAAGTGCTGCTGGAGACCCGCGACGGATCGGCGATCATCGAGGTGCGCGACCGCGGCCCGGGGATGTGCGACGACGATCTGGCGCACGCGTTCGACCCGTTTTTCCGCGGCGAGCGATCGCGCAACCGCGATACCGGCGGGCTGGGGCTGGGGCTGGCGAGCGTGCAGGCGATGGCGCGCGCGCACGGCGGCGAGGTCGTGCTGGCCAACCAGCCCAATGGCGGGCTGCTCGCGCGCGTGTCCTTGCCGACGGGGCGCACCGGGGAAGCGGTGGCGGCGATCGCGGCGGGGGAATGAATCGGATGGCCGGGAGAGGAACGATGCGCGACGATGGGCCGAGCGGGGGCAAGCCGGGCGCCGGTGCATCGGCGCGGGCAGGCGATTCCCCGATTCCCGCCGCGACGATCGTCGTCATGCGCGAACGCGGCGACGGGCCGCCCGAACTGTTGATGCTCGAACGCGCCGCTTCGCTGGTCTTTGCGGGCGGCGCGCTGGTGTTTCCCGGCGGCCGCGTCGACCCGGCCGACCGCGAATGGGCAGCCGAACTGCCCGGCGATCGCGACGAGAATGCTGCGCGGCTGGCAGCGGTGCGCGAGACGCTGGAGGAGGCGGGGCTCGCGATCGGGCTGGCGGCGCCCGACGAGGCGGCGGCGGCGATGCGGGCATGGCTGCTGGAGGGGCAGACACTTGCCGAGGCGGTCGCGCGCGCCGGCGCGAAGCTGACGCTCGACATGCTCGAACCCTTTGCGCGCTGGCTGCCCTATGGCCTGCCCAGCCGCGTGTTCGACACGCGCTTCTATCTGGCGCGTGCGCCCGGGACGGCGACGGCGACGCCCGACGGCGGCGAGAATGTGCGGCTGTTCTGGGCAAGCGCCTCGGCGCTGCTGGCCGAAGCCGATGCCGGGCGGGCGACGCTGATCTATCCGACGCGGCGCAATGTCGAACGGCTGGCGACCTTGCCCAGCTATGATGCGGCGGTTGCGCATGCCCGTGCGCATCCGATCGAGACGATCACCCCCTGGATCGAGCAGCGTGCGGGGGCCGAGCATCTGTGCATTCCCGAAGGGCTTGGCTATCCGGTGACGAGCGAGCCCTTCGCGGTGGCGCGCCGCGGCTGAACCGACCGCAGGCGGGGGCGGGGGACCGCCGCCGGTGGGGGGCGGCGGTTCCGGCGCGAAGGTCAGTTCGGCAGCGAGCGCGGATCGACCTTTTCCACCCATTGCGGAAAGAAGGCCGGCTGGCGGTTCGACCAGCCCGACGCGGTGGCCGCGGCCTCGCTGATCGACTGGAGCAGCCCGCGGCGCAATTCGGGATGGAGATTGGGCAGCGCGGCGGCCGCGCAGAACGACGCGGGGAGCCATGGCCGCGCCTCGGCACCGATCAGCCGCTCGTAGAGGAAGCGATAGGCCGAGAAGCTGGTCAGTCGGCCCTGCGTCAGATCGAAGGCGGAGACCGCGATCAGCGGCGCCATGAACGTCTCGACCGCTTCGAGCGACGAATCGTCGGGAAGGAGCGCGCGAACCTCGTTCAGCCGCTCATAGACGCGCGACTGGGCGCGGATGCTGGCGGCTTCGACGACGTCGCGCGACCAGCGGGCGAGCGCGTCCTCGCGTTCGAGCCCGACGTCGAGCGAGCGACGGATATAGCGCTGCGTCGCGGCGGTGAAGCCGGCGAATTCCTTCATTTCAGCCAGCGTCATCGCACCTTCGGCCGGCTTCATTCTTGACGTCATTGTCTTACTCCCACCCGCTGGAAACCGATGCCCGACCTTGCGTCGAAATGGTTAACACGACCCGCATGCGCGCCTCCGGTTTCTCCCATTATAGGACCGTGATTCGTGCTGCGACGCAACAAAAATTGCGCGCTAGCCCCACCAGCAAGAAAACTTATGTCGTGATCTGATGTCGATAGGTAACGATCCTGTGAGAAAAGCCTAGCGCCGCCGGGGGCGCGGGCGCTGCTCGTGGAAGATGCTTTAGGTAGGAAAACGGTGATCCGCGGGCGTAGCTCCGTACCGTTGCGGAGGGCCGGGCGGCGCCGCAAAGCGCGTTCCATCGGTCCATCGGCTCACCGCAACGGTTCGTCGGATCGACGAGCCGCAGGGCTTTTTCCGCTCCGATCGCCCCGCTACGAAGATGGCAACACCGCTTCCTTGACCGGGGGGTCTATGAATTTCCGTGCTTTTGCAGCGCGTTTTGCGCTGATGGCGGCTTGCGCCCTGATCACCACCGTGCCCGCCGAGGCCAAGGGTGGCTATCTGCAGTGCGCGCCCTATGCACGGGAAGTTTCGGGTATCGATCTGTACGGCAACGCCTGGACCTGGTGGAGCCAGGCCGAGGGCCGCTATGCCCGCGGTTCGGCGCCGCGCGTCGGTGCGGTGATGTCGTTCCAGCGCACCGGCAAGATGCCGTTCGGCCATGTCGCGATGGTTTCGAAGGTCATCAGCGAGCGCGAAGTGCTGCTGACGCATGCCAACTGGTCGCATCGCGGCGGGATCGAGCGCGACGTGCGCGCGATCGACGTTTCGCCGGCGGGCGACTGGAGCGAAGTGCGCGTCTGGTTCGCGCCGACGGGCGATCTGGGCACGTCGGTCTATCCGGTCAACGGCTTCATTTATTCGGACAATTCGCCGCGCATCGAGATGGCGAAGAAGAGCGACAAGGTGCTGGTCGCCTCGCTCGAACTCGACCTGAGCGACCTCAAGACCGCCGCCAACTGATCGGTGGTCCCGCGAGCGGCGGCCGCGCCGTCGCCCCGCCTCAACGACAGGACAAGACATGCCGATCGCACGCTGCGGTCGGCATTTTCGCGCATTCGGGGTAGCGAAACGCGTCGTTACACACGCAAATCCTGCCGTTGCGAGGACGCCGATGACGCACCGCCTCGCGCCACCGATTCCCGGATGAAGTTCATGGATGCGCGCCGTCGCACGCGTTGATCCGATAAATCCTGAACGCCGCCCCGGGGCCACTGCGCCTGCCGGTCGCCGCTGGCCTCGCCCCGGCCGCCGTGCGCTGCGCCGGTCGCGCCGTCGATCGCCGAGGGGCGGTCCTCGGCTGCGGCGGGGCGGCAGGCGAAGGTGGCCCGGCTGGGGCGGGCCGCGGGGAGGTGGGGAAGCCGGGGCGGCCGTGGCGGCGATCCGCTGCGGTGGTGGGGGCGCGATGCGGGGGTGGTGCGGCGTGGTCCGGCGGCGGCGCGGCTGTGGGTGGCGATTGCGATGGGGACCGGGTCGCGAATCGTCGCGGTGCGCAGCCCGCGATGTGGGCGGCGTGCTGGGCGCCGATCGGGGCGGTGATGCGGGTCGCGGCGCTGCCGTTTCGCGAGGTGCGAGGCGCGTGGCGCAGGTCGCCGGCCGGGGCTCGCCTTTCGCCGTGGGCCGCGCCGGGCGTGCTGCCGATCGCTGAGGGTGGTCGTCGGCTGCGGCGGGGCGGCGATCCGCTGCGGTGGTGGGTGCGCGGTGCGGGGGTTGTGCGGCGTGGTCCGGCGGCGGCGTGGCTGCGGGCGCGAATCGTTGCCGTGCGCGGCCGGTGATGTGGGCGGCGCGCTGGGCGCCGATCGGGGCGGTGATGCGGGTCGTCCCGCTGCCGTTCCGCGAGGGGCGGCGCGCTTGGTGCAGGTGGCCGGCGGGGGGTGCCCTTTGCTGCCGGTCGCGCGGCGTGTCGGTCCGTCGCCGCCCGCGCCGTGCGGCGGCGCGGGCGGGCGTGTTCAGGCGGCGGCGTTGCGGCGGGTGCGGCGGGGGCTGCCCGATTTGAGCACGCCGCGGCGGAACAGCGCGGCGCCGAGCGCGACCGTCGCCGCGACCCACAATGCCTGCCAGCCGAGCGCGACGAGGTGCGGCCACAATTCGGGCCGCGCGACCGCGCGCGCCGCCATCGCGAAGGGCGAGCTGAACGGGAAGATCTCCGCCGCGCGCGCGATCCACGACTCGGGCTGGCTCGCCGCCGCGGTCGCGAAGCCGAGCATCCCCATCTGGAAGAAGGTGATCGGCAGCGACAGCATCTGGATCTCGCGCGGGGTCGACGCCTGCGCCCCGATGCCGAGGAACACCGCGCCGAGCAGCAGATAGGCCATGGTGAAATAGGCGAAGAAGATGAAGGGGAAGGCAGCCCCGGTCGCGGGCGACGCCTCGGCCATCAGCGCGGCGACGGGGCCGGGGAGCAGCGCGCCGCCCTGACCGATCACCGTGCCCCAGAAGCCGATGAACACGAGCGCGACGCCGAACATCCCGACGAGCTTGCCGAGGAACACCGCCTCGAGCGGGACCGCGGCGGCGAGCACCTCGATCACCTTGTTCGAGCGTTCCTCGGCCATCGTGCCCACCGCCTGGCTGGTGAGCATCAGGCTGAGCACGAACAGCGCGACGACCGCGAGATAAGAGGCCGCCCCCTCGGCGACGCGGCTGGCGCCGCTGCGGCGCACCGGCTCGACCACCGGCACCGACATCGCCTTGCCGCCGTTCGACCGCAGCCGCAGCGCATCCTCGGCGAGCTGGCCGAGATAGGTCGCATGGCGCGCGCTGGGCGCGACATAATAGAGGTGCGGGCGTTCGAGCGGCCCGGCGAGCGCGGCGGTGGCCGCACCGCCCTTGGCCGCGAGCAGCGCGCGCGCCTGCGCCAGCGGATCGGCGCCGGGCGCCTCGATCCGGAGCGCGGGCGGCCCCTCGTCGCTGCGATAGAGGCGGCGGAGCGCGGTGTCGGCCGCCTGGAGCGACGCGGCATCGGCGCCGCCGGCGATCGCGACGATGTGCGTGCGGTCGCCCGCCGACGCCGCGACCTGGCGCGCGCCGAGCCCGCCCACCGCGCCGAACGCGACCATCATCAGCGGCGCGGCGAGAAAGACGAGGAAGGTGGGCGTGAACACCGTCGCGACGAAATCGCGCCGCGCGACGGTGAGCGTCTGGCGCAGCATCCGGGTCAAATCGCTCATGCCGCCGTCTCCGTCGTGTCGTCCTGGATCGCCGCCGCGCCGACGATGCGGACAAAGGCGTCGTGAAGCCCCGGCCGTTCGATCGACAGCCCCGAAATGCCGTGCCCCGCCTCGATCAGCCGGACGAGCACCGATTCGATTCCCGCATCGGGCATCGCGAAGCGCCAGCCCGCGCCGTCGCGCCGCGCATCGGGCGGGAGCAGCGCCGCCGCGCCGTCGGCGTCGGCGCGCGGGACATAATGCGCCTGGAGCGGCAGCGTCGCGCGCGCCGCCTCGACCGTGCCCTCGAACCGGACGGTGCCGCCCGCGATGATCGACAGCCGGTCGCACAGCCGTTCGGCATGCGCCATGACGTGCGTCGAGAACAGGATCGTCGCGCCGCGGTCGCGCTGGGCGCGGATCAGCCGTTCGAGCCGTTCCTGGTTGACCGGATCGAGCCCCGAAAAGGGTTCGTCGAGCACGAGCAGATCGGGTTCGTGGACCACCGCGCCGAGCAACTGGACGAACTGCGCCATGCCCTTCGACAGCTTGCGGATCTTTTCGTCGGTGGCGTGGGCGAGCCCCGCCTCGGCGAGCAGCGCGACTGCGCGCTTGCGCCCGACCGCCCAGGGCAGCCCGCGCAACGCCCCCATGAACGCGATCGCCTCGCGCGCCTTCATCCCCGGATAGAGGCCGCGTTCCTCGGGCAGATAGCCGATCCGGTCGCTCGCGCGGCGCGGCGCCGATTCGCCGAGCACGCGGCGTTCGCCGTCATCGGGCTCGATGATGCCGAGCAGCATCCGCAGCGTCGTCGTCTTGCCCGCGCCGTTGGGGCCGAGCACACCATAGATCGACCCGCGCGGCACCGCGATGTCGACGCCGTCGACCGCGTTGCGCGCGCCGAACCGCTTGACCAGTGCCGTGGCCGATACCGCCAGATCGTCGCGCAATTTCAGGCCCCTCGCATTTCGGGTTATGCTAGCGGGCGGTGATGTACGAAGGCAAGTCACTTGAAGCGGCGATCCGCGCCAAGGCGGCCGAACTGGGGTTCGCCGCGTGCGGCTTCGCGCGCGCCGACGCGGCGCCGCGCACCGCCGAGCGGCTGCGCGCCTGGCTCGACGACGGCGCGCACGGGTCGATGCTGTGGATGGAAAGCCGCGCGCACCACCGCGAAAGCCCGCGCGGGCTGTGGCCCGCGGTCGAGACCGTGATCGCGCTGGGGATGAGCTATGCCCCCGCCGCCGACCCGCTCGCGCTCGCGGCGGTGCCCGAGGCGGGGCGGATCTCGGTCTATGCGCAGGGCGCCGACTATCACGACGTCGTCAAGCGCGCGCTGAAGGCGCTGGCGCGCTTCATCGTCGAGACGGCGGCGAAGGCGGGGATCGCCGATGCCGATGTGAAGGTGTTCGTCGACACCGCGCCGGTGATGGAAAAGCCGCTCGCCGAGGCGGCGGGGCTGGGCTGGCAGGGCAAGCACACCAATCTGGTCAGCCGCAGCCACGGCAGCTGGCTGTTCCTGGGCGCGATCTATACCACGCTGACGCTCGCCCCCGATGCGGGCGGGCGCGACCGGTGCGGGCGGTGCGACGCGTGCCAGCGCGCGTGCCCGACCGACGCGTTCCCCGCGCCCTATCGGCTCGATGCGCGGCGCTGCATCTCGTACCTGACGATCGAACATGCCGGGCCGATCCCGCACGCGCTGCGCGCCGGGATCGGCAACCGCATCTATGGCTGCGACGACTGCCTGGCGGTGTGCCCGTGGAACAAGTTCGCCGCGGCGGCGCAGGCCAACCGCGCGTTCCTGCCGCGCGCCGAACTGACCGTGCCGATGCTCGCCGACCTGCTCGACCTCGACGATGCGGGGTTCCGCGCGGTGTTTTCGGGGTCGCCGATCAAGCGGATCGGGCGCGACCGGATGGTGCGCAACTGCCTGATCGCGGCGGGCAACAGCGGGGCGCCCGCGCTGCTGCCGCGCGTGCGGCGGCTGCTCGACGATCCCGCGCCGGTGGTGCGCGGGGCCGCCGTCTGGGCGCTCGCGCAACTGGCGCCGGATGCGTGGGCGGCGATGCGCGACGCGCGGCTGGCGGGCGAGACGGACGACGGCGTGCGTTGCGAGTGGCTGGGGTAGGGCGTTCGGCGGGGGGCGTCGTGGCGCGGGGGTTTCCGCGCCTGGCGGCGCGGCCCCTCCACCACCGGCCTGGCGGCCGGTGGTCCCCCTCCCCGGCGGGGCCGGGGAGGATTTTGGGGGGCGGCTGTTCGGCGGCGGGGTGGGGGCGGATTCGATGGGTAACGGGTTGTTCATTCCGTGGCCCCAAGGACGGTAACGAGAGGGGATTGTCGATGCGTTGGGCCGGATGGTTGGTAGTGGCGACGGCGCTGGCGGGATGCGGCGACCTGTCCTCGCTCGAATATGACAGCAGCGACCCCGCGCAGTGCCTCGCGATCTTTCGCGCGACGAGCATGGAGGCGATGGGGCTGGGCAACCAGCCGCTCGCGCGCGAGATGGCCGCGCGGCAGAAGACGATCATCGACAAGCAGGGCGGGCGCGCCTGGCTCGACAAGGTGGCGCCGCAGACGCGCGCGCTGGCCGAGCGGCTGCAGCGCGAGCGCAACACGATGGCGCTCGAAAAGCTGTTGCGCGGATGCCTGGAGCGGCACGCCCCCGCGGCTTGACGCGCCGTCGGCGCCGGGCGCGGTGCGGGCGGGCGCCATTCCGGCCCGACCCGTCCACGGGCGACGACCCCGAAAATGCGACCGCCCAAAAAGGAGCGTGTTCACCCGGGGGTAAAACGCCCTAGCATGGCGCGATGCTGTATCTTGCCATCAAGTCCGCGCTGTCGGGCGTGCTCATCGCCGCCGCGTCGACGATCGCGCGGCGCTATCCCGGTGTCGGCGCGCTGATCGCGTCGCTGCCGCTGGTCTCGGTCGTCGGGATGATGTGGCTGTGGGGCGAGAAACCCGATGCGGACAATATGGCCGCGCATGCCGAGGCGACCTTCTGGTACGTGCTGCCGTCGCTGCCGATGTTCCTGCTGATCCCGATGCTGTTGCGCCGCGGCGCCGGTTTCTGGACGGCGCTGGGCGCGGGGTGCGCGTTGACGATCGCGCTGTACCTCGCGCTGCGCTGGATCGGGCCGCGGCTGGGCCTGCCGCTCTGAACCTTCAGCGGCCGCGGCGCGCGCCGAGCGCCGCGACGCAGCTTGCCGGGTCGATCGGGCTGCCGTCGCGCTCGCGCGCGTCGATATGCGTCACCGCCGCCTCGCCCCGGCCGCGCGCGGGCGGATAGAGATAGGCGTCGAGCACGCAGATCGGCCCCGCGAACTGAAGCTTGCGCGCCGGCCCCTCGGTCACGTCGAGCTGGGGGCGGCCGAGCTGGGCGATCAGCCGCGGCGCCGTCTGGCCGATGAGCGCCGCGGCGCCGGGGCCGAGCGGCTGGACGGGGACGGCCGGGCGCGTGCCGGGGACGGGGACATGCCCCGCGGGGCGCGCGGCGGGCACGATCTCGCCGCTGCATCCCGTGAGCGCCAGCGCGGCGGCGGCGATCGGCCAGAACTTCATCGCGGTTTCTCCCATGCTGCGATCCCTTGTCGCCGCCGCCTTGCCGGCAGGGCCCTTGGTTGCATCCGCCCATGCCGCCCTATAGGGCGATTGCGCAACCCAATTGGAGCCCAGCATTGACCAGCCCTGCCTTTGACGTTGTCGCGATCGGCAACGCGATCGTCGATATTCTTGCCCAGGCCGAAGACAGCTTCATCGACGAGATCGGCGTTCCCAAGGGATCGATGCAGCTGATGTTTTCGCCCGAGGAGGCCGACGCGCTCTATGCCAAGATGGGGCCGGGGCGCGAGGTTTCGGGCGGTTCGGCCGCCAACACCGTCGCGGGCGTCGCCGCGCTGGGCGGGCGTTCGGCCTTTATCGGCCAGGTCGCCGACGACCAGATCGGCAGCGTGTTCGCGCACGACATCCGCGCGGCGGGCGTGCATTTCGATACGCCCGCGCGCAACGGGGCGCCTTCGTCGGGGCGCTGCCTGATCTTCGTCACGCCCGACGGCCAGCGGACGATGAACACCTTTCTGGGCGCGTCGCAGTTCCTGCCCGAGGCCGCGCTCGACCGCGCGCTGATCGAGCAGGGCGCGATCCTGTACCTCGAAGGCTATCTGTGGGATCCCGAGGAACCGCGCCGGGCGATGCGCGCCGCGATCGACATCGCGCGCGCGGCGGGGCGCAAGGTGGCGTTCACGCTGTCCGACGTGTTCTGCATCTCGCGCCATGGCGACGATTTCCGCAAGCTGATCGCCGACGGGCAGATCGACATCCTGTTCGCCAACGAGAACGAGCTGCTCGCGCTGTGCCAGCACGAGGATTTCGAGACCGCGGTGGCGCACATGGCGGGGCAGGTGCCGCTGCTGGTCGTGACGCGTTCGGAAAAGGGCGCGATCGCGGTGGCGGGCGGCGAGCGCGTCGCGGTGCCGGCCGAGCCGATCGAGAAAGTGGTCGACACGACGGGCGCGGGCGACATGTTCGCGGCGGGCTTCCTGCACGGCCAGGCGCAGGGGCGCAGCCTGGTCGATTCGCTGCGGCTGGGCGCGATCTGTGCCGCCGAGATCATCTCGCACTATGGCGCGCGCGCCGAAGTCGACCTGGCAGCGCTGGCCGAGCAGAAGCTGGGCTGACGCCGCCGCCGCCCCCGGACGGGGCGGGCACGTACCGAAAGCGGGGCCGGGGGGCAGGCGCCTTCCGGCCCCCTTTCATGTGCGGCGCGGTTCGTCGCGGCGAAGCGGCGCTCGACCCTGCCCGGCCGCGACGCGCGTTGCGCAAGGCCCGACATCGCCGCACGCCGGGATCGTTGCGCGCACGGCGCAGCGGCGAGAGGGGGAAGGCGGATGTCGTTGCGGGTCGATCGCCGGTCGCTCCTGGCCGGGCTTGCCGCGCTGGGGCTGGTCGCCGGCGCGCCGGCGGCAGGCCGCGCGCGGGGCGGGCGCAGGCCGGGCATCGCGGTCACGATCGACGATTTCGACCTGTCCGACACCGCCCTGATGGGCGGCGCGCAACGCGACACGGCGATCCGTGCCGCGTTGCGGCGCCACGGGATCAAGGCCGCCGGCTTCGTCGCGGGCAAATATGTCGATGCCGAGCGGAGCCCGCGCGTCCTGTCGGCATGGTCGGCCGACGGCCATATCCTGGGCAATCACAGCTTTTCGCACCGTAATTTCAGCGGCGCCGACCCCGACGCGCTGATGGCCGACATCCTGCGGTGCGAGCCGCTGCTGTCGCGCTATCCCGGTTTCACGAGGCTGTTCCGTTTCCCCTTTCTGGCCGAGGGGCGAACCGCGGCGGGACGCGACCGGATGCGCGCGTTGCTGACGCAACATGGCTATGCCAACGCGCATGTGACGATCGACACGTCCGACTGGTATATCGACAACCGGCTGAAGACGCGGCTCGCGGCCGCGCCGGCGACGCCGCTGGGGCCTTACCGGCGCCTGTACCTCGACCATATCTGGGAGCGCGCGACCTTTTATGACGGGCTGGCGCAATCGCTGTTCGGCCATTCGATCGACCACACGATCCTGCTCCACCACCGGCTGACGACGGGGCTGTTCCTCGACGACATGCTGGCGATGTTCCGCGCGCGCGGCTGGCGGCTGATCGACGCGAAAACGGCCTTTGCCGCGCCGCTGTTCGCGCGCGCGCCCGACGTGCTGCCCGCAGGGCAGAGCCTGGTCTGGTCGCTGGCGAAAGCGGACGGCCGGTTCGACGCGCGGTTGCGCTATCCGGGCGAGGACGGCGCCTATGAAGCGCCGAAGATGGACGCCGCCGGGCTGTGACCCGCCCGGCGCCCGGGGGAGGCGCCGGGGCAAACAAAAAGGCCGGGGTTTCCCCCGGCCTTTTCGGTTGCGGTACGCGTCGCCGGCGTCAGGCGTCGCGATAGCCCGGCGTGTGCGCGTCGCCGATCGGCGCGACCGGCTGCGGCGGCGCGTCGGCATCCGCCTCGTGGATCTCGACGATGCCGCGGCCGACATGGCTGTGGTTACGGCTGTAGAGATAATAGACGATCAGCCCGATGAACGCCCAGCCGAAGAAGAGCGACAGCGTGTAGAGCGACAGGCTGAGGAACAGATAGACGCAGCCCAGCACCGCGATCGGCGCGACGATCATCACCGCCGGGGTACGGAACGGGCGATGCCGCTTCGGATCGGTGCGGCGCAGCACCATCACCGCCACCGCGACCATCGCGAAGGCGAACAGCGTGCCCGAGTTCGAGATGTCGGCAAGCGCGCCCACCGGGAACAGCGCCGCGAACAGCGCGACGAACACGCCGGTGATGACCGTCACGACGTGCGGCGTGCCATATTTGGGGTGAACGCGGCTGAGCACTTCGGGAAGCAGCCCGTCGCGGCTCATCACGAAGAAGATGCGCGTCTGGCCGAACATCATCATCAGGATGACCGAAGGCAGCGCGATGCCCGCGGCGAGGCCGACGAGGTTGCCGATCTGGCGCCAGCCGATTTCGCGCAGCGTCCAGGCGAGCGCTTCCTTCGAGCAGACGACGGCCTGGCTGCCGATATTGGCGCAGGCGGCGGCGAGTTCGGTGCTGCCCGGCGAAATGCCCTTGCCCGCCGCATCGACGAGCGGCTGGGCGCCCACCGTGCCGATCACGCCGGCGGCGACGAGCATGTAGAAGAGCGTGCAGATCGCGAGGCTGCCGATCAGGCCGATCGGCATGTTGCGTTGCGGGTTCTTGGTCTCTTCCGCCGCGGTCGAGACCGCGTCGAAGCCGACATAGGCGAAGAAGATCGACGCCGCAGCGGCCGAGATGCCCCCGAAGCCGAGCGGCGCGAACGGGTGGAAATGTTCGGACTTCATCACCGGCAGCGCGAGCACGACGAACAGCGACAGCGCCGCGATCTTGACGACGACGAGCACCGCGTTGACCGCCGCGCTCTCCTTGGTGCCGACGATCAGCAGCCAGGTGATGAGCAGCGCGATCAGCATCGCGGGCAGGTTGACATAGCCGCCATGTTCGAGCGCGGTGCGGATCGCGTCGGTCTGGGCGGCGCCGAACGCCACCTGGATATGCGCGATCAGCGCGTCGGCGTTGACGAGCGCGCCGGGCAGATGGACCCCCAGATATTCGCGCAGCAGCCCGACGAAATAGCCCGACCAGCCGACCGAGACCGCGCCGGCCGCGACCGCATATTCGAGCACGAGCGCCCAGCCGACCAGCCAGGCGACCAGTTCGCCCATCACGGCGTAGCTGTAGGTGTAGGCGGAACCCGAAACCGGCACCATCGAGGCCATTTCGGAATAGCAGAGCGCGGCGACCGCGCACACGAAACCGGCGATGACGAAGCTGAGCATCATGCCGGGGCCGGCCTTTTGCGCGGCTTCCGCGGTCAGAACGAAGATGCCGGTGCCGATGATCGCCCCGACGCCCAGCATGGTCAGCTGGAAAGCGCCGAGCGAGCGATGGAGCGATTTCTTTTCGGCGGTGGCGAGGATGGCATCGAGTGGCTTGATGCGCCCGAATATCATTTAGGTGATCCCCTTTGCGACGCGTGACGCGCCGCCCCTTTTGCGAAGGCGCAAGCCTAAACGCAAAATGACCACGTGCAATCCCTTACTGTACGGTCTTTCGTGCCGTCCGGAGCCGCTTTGTAAGGATATTGCGCGAGCGGGCTTCAGCGCGCCAGCATCGGTCCCAGCGGGCGTCCCGCAAAGAGATGGACGTGAAGATGCGGCACCTCCTGCCCGGCATCGCCGCCGATATTGGCGAGCAGCCGATAGCCGTCGGCGACGAGTCCCGCATCGCGCGCGACCTTGCCGACCGCACGGACGAAGCCCGCGATTTCGGCATCGGAAGCGCGTGCCGAGAAATCGTCCCAGCTGACATAGGCGCCCCGCGGGATCACGAGGATATGGTGCGGCGCCTGCGGATTGATGTCGTGAAAGGCGAGCGCGTGATCGTCCTCATAGACGGTGCGCGCCGGAATCTCGCCGCGCAGGATGCGCGCGAAGATGTTGTCGGGATCATAGGGCAGCGTGGCGTCGATCGGCATTGGGTGCTCCGTAGTTCAGATCCGCCCGGGAACGGGAAGGAAGGAAAGGCGCCGACAGGCTCACGCCCCCCGCGCGGCCTTTTCGGCAATGCCCGAAAGCCCCTCGCGCCGCGCGAGCTCGGCGCGGACATCGTCGAGGCCGAGCCCCATGTCGGCGAGCAGCACGAGCAGGTGGAAGAGGAGGTCGGCCGATTCCTTGACCATCTCGGCGCGGTCGTCCTGGATCGCGGCGATCACGGCCTCGGTCGCTTCCTCGCCGACCTTCTGCGCCATCTTGGCGCGGCCGCGCGCGGACAGGCGGGCGACATAGGATGTTTCGGGATCGGCGCCGCGGCGCGTGCGGATCGTGGTTTCGAGCGTGGCGAGGATATCGGCAGAGTCGGGCATGGCCACTCGGCTGAGCGAGCGCGCGCGCCGTGTCAATCCTCGGCCGCGCGTTCAGTCGCGGCGCGTGCGGCGGAAGCGGGCGCGCAGCGCGCGGCGGACGAACCACAGCGCGAAGGCGGCGAACACGAACAGCGCGATGTCGGACAGTTCGGGCATGCGCCGCTGGCTGACCGCGCCGCTGTGCGCGAGCGACTGGGCGACGGCGGGCGCGGCGGCGAACGGCGCGAGGATCAGGGCGCGGATCAGGACACGGAGCAGGGCCATGGTGCCGCCGTCCTAACCCCGATCCGCGCAGAAAGCGTTAAGCCGGGCGCTGCGGGTCGCGGACCGGAATCCCCGCCGCGGCGAGCGCGGCATGTGCGTCGGCGATCGAGGCATGGCCGAAATGGAAGATCGAGGCGGCAAGCACCGCCGAGGCATGGCCGTCGCGGATGCCCGCGACGAGATCGTCGAGCCCGCCGACGCCGCCCGAGGCGACCACCGGCACCGTCACCTGGTCGGCGATGGTGCGGATCAGCTCCAGGTCATAGCCGTCGCGCGTGCCGTCGCGGTCCATCGAGGTGACGAGCAGCTCGCCCGCGCCGAGTTCGGCAAGGCGCAGCGCATGTTCGACCGCGTCGATGCCGGTCGCGCGGCGGCCGCCATGCGTGAACACTTCCCAGCGGCCGTCGCCGGTGCGCCGCGCGTCGACCGAGGCGACGACGCACTGGCTGCCCATGCGGTCGGCGATCTCGGCGACCACTTCCGGGCGCGACACCGCCGCGCTGTTCACCGCGACCTTGTCCGCGCCGGCCAGCAGCAGCGCGCGGGCATCGTCGACGGTGCGCACCCCGCCGCCGACGGTGAGCGGCATGAAGCACACCTCGGCGGTGCGGCGCACCACGTCGAGCAGCGTGCCGCGCGCCTCGTGGCTGGCGGTGATGTCGAGGAAGCAGAGTTCGTCGGCGCCGGCGGCGTCATAGGCGCGCGCCTGTTCGACCGGATCGCCCGCGTCGACGAGGTTGACGAAGTTGACGCCCTTGACGACGCGGCCGTTGGCGACGTCGAGGCAGGGGATGACGCGCGCGCGGACGGTCATCGCGCCGCCTCGATCGCCCGGGCGAGGTCGAGCCGCCCGTCATAGAGCGCGCGGCCCGAGATGACGCCTTCGATGCCGTCGTCGACATGGCGCCGCAGCGCGTGGATGTCGTCGATGTCGGTGACGCCGCCGCTGGCGATCACCGGGATCGACACGGCGCGGGCGAGCGCCACGGTCGCGTCGACATTGCACCCCTTGAGCAGCCCGTCGCGGCCGACATCGGTGAAGAGGAGTGCGGCGACGCCCGCATCCTCGAACCGGCGGGCGAGATCGACGACGCTGACGTCGGACACATCGGCCCAGCCATGCGTCGCGACCATGCCGTCGCGCGCATCGACCGCGACGACGATCCGGCCGGGATGCGCACGCGCGGCGTCGCGGACGAGATCGGGATTTTCGAGCGCGGCGGTGCCGATCACGACGCGGGTGACGCCCAGATCGAGCCAGCGCGCGATCGAGTCGCGGTTGCGGATGCCGCCGCCGAGCTGAACCTTGCCCGGAAAGCGCGACAGGATGCCCGCGACGGCGGTGCCGTTGACCGATTCGCCGGCAAAGGCGCCGTCGAGATCGACGACGTGCAGCCATTCGGCGCCGGCCTGGCCGAAGCGTTCGGCCTGGGCGGCGGGATCGTCGCCATAGACGGTGGCGCGCGCCATATCGCCCTCGGCGAGGCGGACGACCTGGCCGGCCTTGAGGTCGATGGCGGGGAAGATGATGAGCGACATGGGATCAGATCCGGTTCGCCGTTCCCGCGACGGGGAAGGGGCGGGCAGGGGCAGGACGGAAAAGGGCGCGCGGGCCGGTCAGGGCCGCCATTGCAGGAACTTTTCCAGCAGCGCGATGCCGTAGCGCTGGCTCTTTTCCGGGTGGAACTGGACGCCGACGATGTTGTCGCGGCCGATCGCGGCGGTGACGGGACCGCCATGCTGCGTCGTCGCGAGCACCGCGTCGCCCGCGCCGGTGAAGGCGAAGCTGTGGAGGAAATAGGCCTGGCCGGGCACGATCAGCGGATGATCGGCGACGGGCACGACGTCGTTCCAGCCCATGTGCGGCACGCGCGCGTCGTGCGACGGGGCGAGCGCGGCGACGGTGCCCGGAATCCAGCCGAGCCCGCGATGCTCGCCCAGTTCCTCGCCGCGTTCGGCGAGCAACTGCATCCCGACGCACACGCCGAGAAAGGGCGCGCCCTGTTCGCGCACGCGGCGTTCGAGCGCGTCGACCATGCCGGGGATCGCGGCGAGCCCGGCCATGCACGCGCCGAACGCGCCGACGCCGGGCAGCACGATCCGGTCCGCCGCCGCGACCACCGCCGGATCGGCGGTGACGGCGATGTCGGGGGCGCCCGCCGCCCGCAGCGCGTTGTGGACCGAATGGAGGTTGCCCGCGCCGTAATCGATCAGCGCGACGTTCATTGTGCGAGCGCCTCGAGCCCCGGCGCGACGAGCGAGGGCGTCACCTCGATGAAGCGGTAGTCGGCGGCGCCGGCCAGCGCGAACGGATCGTTCGCCGCCCAGTCGCGGATCTCGTCGAGCGTGCCGCGCGCGATGAACATGCCGCCGGTGCGCGGCGATTGCGGGCCGGCGACGAGCAGGCGGCCCGCCGCGATCGCCTCGCGCAGCCAGTCGAGATGCGCGGCGCGCAGACCGTCGATCACGTCGAGGCCGACCTTGTATTCGAGCAGGACGACGATCATCCGAGCGTTCCCTTGGTCGAGGGGATCGAATCGGCCTTGCGCGGGTCGATCTCGATCGCGGTGCGCAGCGCGCGGGCGAGGCCCTTGAACGCGCTTTCGGCGATATGGTGGTTGTTGTGGCCGTAGAGCGTCTCGACATGGAGCGTCAGCCCCGCGGTCTGCGCGAAGCTGTGGAACCAGTGTTCGAACATCTCGGTATCGAGCTCGCCGAGCCGCGGCTGCGAGAAGGCGCAGCGGAAGACGAGATAGGGGCGGCCCGAAATGTCGAGCGCGACGCGCGTCAGCGTCTCGTCCATCGGCGACAGCGCGTCGCCGTAGCGGCGGATGCCCTTCTTGTCGCCCAGCGCGCGCGCGACCGCCTCGCCGATCGCGAGCGCGGTATCCTCGGTCGTGTGATGCTGGTCGATATGGAGGTCGCCGACGGTGCGCACCTGGAGGTCGATCAGCGAATGGCGCGAAAGCTGTTCGAGCATGTGGTCGAGAAAGCCGATCCCGGTCGAGATCGAATATTCCCCGGTGCCGTCGAGGTTCACGGTCACGTCGACCGACGTTTCGTGGGTGGTGCGCGAGAGGGTGGCTGTCCGCATCATCCTTCGCACATAGCGTGTCGTCCGCATCATGCAATCTTGACCCTTCGTCCCGAACCGTTACCGAAGGGGGCATGACTGGCAACGTGCCCGACAGCCTGATTCCCTATGACGAGATCGTGCAGGAAGCCCTGCGCGCCGTGGTAGGACGTGTGCTGGGATCGGTGGCGGAAACGGGCGTGCTGCCCGGGACGCACCATTTCTACATCACCTTCAAGACGCATGCGCCGGGCGTGGACATCCCCGACCGGCTGCGCGAGCGCTTCCCGGACGAGATGACGATCGTCCTCCAGCACCGTTTCTGGGACCTGAAGGTCGAGGGTCAGCGCTTTTCGGTGGGGCTGAGCTTCAACCAGGTGCCCGCGCTGCTGACGATCCCGTTCGCGGCGATCACCGGTTTCCACGACCCCGCGGTCAATTTCGAGCTGCGCTTCCAGGTGAGCGACATGCCCGACGGCCCCGAGCCGCACGACGAGGCCGAGAATGACGGCCCCGCGGTGAAGCCCGTCGAGGACGGATCGAACGTCGTTTCGGTCGACTTCAAGCGCAAGAAATAAGCCTTTTCGTGCCCGATGCGCCGCGCCGTGCCGGGGGCATGGCGACGGCGCGGGGTTGCGGGGACGTCGCCGCGCGCTAAATCGCGGGGACAGGCCGCCCGGCCGGGCGGCGTTCAGCCACGGCCATCGCTGGCCCAGCACGGAAGGCATGCCCACGTGACCCACGCCACCCGCACCGAAACCGATTCGATCGGCGCGATCGAGGTTCCTGCCGACGCCTATTGGGGCGCGCAGACGCAGCGTTCGATCGAGAACTTCCCCTTCGGCGCGATGGAGCGGATGCCGATCGGCATCGTCCATGCGCTCGCGATCGTGAAGCAGGCGGCGGCACGGGTGAACCGGCAGCACGGGCTGGCGCCCGAAAAGGCCGACGCGATCGAGGCGGCGGCGGCCGAGGTGATCGCGGGCAAGCTGGACGACCAGTTCCCGCTGGTGATCTGGCAGACCGGGTCGGGCACCCAGTCGAACATGAACGTCAACGAGGTGATCGCCGGCCGCGCCAACGAGATGCTGACCGGCAAGCGCGGCGGCAAGCAGCCGGTGCACCCCAATGACGACGTCAATCGCGGCCAGAGTTCGAACGATTCGTTCCCGACCGCGCTCCACATCGCCGCGGCGCGCGCCGTCCACGACCAGCTCTATCCGGCGCTCGACCGGCTCGAGACCGCGCTGGGCGACAAGGCGCGGGCCTGGGACGCGATCGTCAAGATCGGGCGCACGCACCTGCAGGACGCGACGCCGCTGACGCTGGGGCAGGAGTTTTCGGGCTATGCCGCGCAGCTCGTCGCGGGGCGCCACCGGCTGCGCGGCGCAGTCGACGGCAACATCCTGAAGCTGGCGCAGGGCGGCACCGCCGTCGGCACCGGGCTCAACGCGCCCAAGGGCTTCGACGTCGCGATGGCGGCCGAGATCGCGGCGATCACGGGGCTGAATTTCGTCACCGCGCCGAACAAGTTCGAGGCGCTGGCGGCGAAGGACGCGCTGGTGTTCCTGTCGGGCGCGCTCAACACGCTGGCGGTATCGCTGACCAAGATCGGCAACGACGTCCGGCTGCTCGCCTCCGGCCCGCGATCGGGGCTGGGCGAGATCGAACTGCCCGCCAACGAGCCCGGCAGCTCGATCATGCCGGGCAAGGTCAACCCGACGCAGAGCGAGATGCTGACGATGGTCGCGGGCCAGGTGATCGGCAATCACATGGCGGTGACCGTCGGCGGGATGCAGGGGCATCTGGAGCTCAACGTGTTCAAGCCGCTGATCGGCGCCAACGTGCTGCGTTCGATCCACCTGCTGTCGGTGGCGATGACGAGCTTTGCCGAACGCGCGGTCGAGGGCGCCCGCGCGAACGAGGGGCGGATCGCCGAGCTGGTCGAGCGGTCGCTGATGCTGGTGACGGCGCTGGCGCCCGAGATCGGGTACGACAACGCCGCCAAGATCGCCAAGACCGCGCACCAGCAGGGGCTGACGCTGCGCGAGGCGGGGCTGAAGCTGGGGCTGATCGACGCCGCGACGTTCGACCGGCTGGTGCGGCCCGAGACGATGGTGGGGCGCTGACGCCACGGAAGCCACGGAACCCTGCGTGCGCCCGCCGGTTGAACGGCCAAAGGCTTTTGCGAAAAGGAGCAGGCGATGATCGGCAAGGCGATCGCAGGGTGGCTGGGCGCGAAGATCGACGCCCGTGACGGCGAAGGCGGCGCGCTGGGCGCGCTTGCCGGAGTCGCGGTGTGGGAAGTGGGCAAGCGCGTGGTGCCCGCCGCGCTGGTGCTGGGCGCCGCCGCCTATGGCGCGCACGTCATCCAGCGCAAGCTGGGCCAGCCCGGCCGCGCCTGACGCGGAACAGCGCAAAAGGGGGGCGGTTGCCCCGGATCGATCCGCCGGGCCGCATCTAGCTGCTTGACGGACGGGGGGTGCGCGCGCCAGTAGCGCCCATGCCTCACGACCTCGAGAACGATCCCCATAAATTCCGCCGGCGCGGCGTGCTGTTCGTCCTGTCCTCGCCATCGGGCGCGGGCAAATCGACGATCGCGCGCAAGCTGCTGGCGGCCGATCCGTTCCTCGAGATGTCGGTTTCCTATACCACCCGTCCGATCCGCCCGGGCGAGCAGGACGGCGTCGACTATCATTTCGTCGACCTCGAAAAGTTTCGCGACATGGTGTCGAACCACGAGTTCCTCGAATGGGCGCACGTGTTCGACAATCGTTACGGCACCCCGCGCGGGCCGGTCGAGAAGATGCTCGACGAGGGGCGCGACGTGCTGTTCGACATCGACTGGCAGGGCGCGCAGCAGCTTTTCCAGCTCGCCGGGGGCGATGTCGTCCGCATCTTCATCCTGCCGCCGTCGTTCAAGGAACTGCACGAGCGGCTGAAGCGCCGCGGCACCGACAGCGAGGCGGTGATCGACGCCCGCATGTCGCGCGCGGCGAACGAGGTGAGCCACTGGGACGGCTATGACTATGTGCTCGTCAACGACGATGTCGAGCGCTGCTTCCAGTCGGTCCACACGATCCTGAAGGCCGAGCGGCTGCGCCGTTCGCGCCAGACCGGCCTGATCGGTTTCATCCGCAGCCTCGTCAAATCCTGAACCTTTTCCGCCGCGCGCGCGGTTGATCGACGCCCTTGATCGGCGCCCCCATGCGTTCGATGATGACGACGGGCGCGAACAGGAGGCGGACATGGCCGTGATACGGCGACTGGTGCTGGGCAGCGTGGCTGCCGGCTTTGCGATGTGGCTGGTGGGCTTTGTCTTCTGGGGGCCGCTGCTGGGGTGGATCCCCTATTCGGTGACGCCCGACGCCAATGCCGAGGCGATCCAGGCGGTGCTGCGCGCGCAACTGGGGCCGACAGGGACGGGCGTTTACGTCGTGCCGTCGCCCGCGACGACGGCGGGGACGATCCTGCACGCGGGCGGGCCGGTCGCGACGATCTTCTTCACCAATGCGGGGTTGCCCGCGGTCGATACCGCGGCGCTGCTGATCGGGCTGGGACTTTCGATCGGCTGCGCACTGCTGCTCGCGATCGCGCTGTGGCGGGTGCCGCTCGACTGGGGCGGGCGGGCGCGGCTGGTCGCGATCGTCGCGCTGGCGATCGTGGGCTATGGCGCGATCGGCCAGCCGATCTACAACCACGCGCCGTGGCGCTATTTCCTGTTCGCGCTGGCGGCGGACTGGACGAGTTGGACCGTCGCCGGGCTGGTGCTGTCGCGCTGGTTCCTGCCCGCGCCCGCGGCGCCGGGGGTTCAGAGCAGCGCGAGGTAGCGGGCGCCCGCGTCGAAATCGGCGCGGCGCACCGCGCGCGCGGCGGCGGCGAGATCGTCGGCGCCCCATTGTTCGGCCTGCCAGTCCTCGTCGACCATCGCCGCCTGCCATACGGCATCGGCGGTGGCGGCGCCTTCGAGCAGCGCGAGCGCGGCGACGAGCGAGCCCGACACGGTGACGAGCGGCGACAGTCCGGCGAGCCGGAACGGATCGAGCGCGGTGACGGCATCGGCAAGGCGACGTGCGGTCGCGAGCGGCTGGGGCTGGTGGATCACGCCGATGCGCAGGTCGAAATGCACGTCGTAGCGATCACGCGCCCAGTCGAGCAGCGGATCCCACAGCGCCGCCTGGCGCGCGACGAGCCCCGCGGGCGAATCGGCGCGGTAATAGAGCAGGTCGGTCTCGCCATAGCCCGCCAGCCCCTCGGCAAAGCGCCGCGGGTCGGCGCCGATCCGGTCGATCGCGGCGTTGGTGAGCCCGGTCATCGGCATCGCGCGCGGATCGACGCTTTCGCCGACGCTGCGCCATTCGTCGGCGATCGCTTCGGCCAGCCGCGAGGTGGGCGCGGCGAGCAGCGCGCGGCCGGGCGTGCGGACCGGCTTGCCGTCGAGCGCGACGCCGTTTTCGGGCGTGACGCTCACCTCTTTCCAGAATCGTCTCACGCTCACTCCGGTGTCTTCCACCGCCGGGCCAGCGCGCGCGGCACCACGGCCATCACATAGAGTGCCGACAGGACCAGCGCGCCGCCCAGCAGCGTCTGCGCGGTCGTGTGGGAGCGGCCGGCCACGAGCAGACCCAGGACCGCGCCGAGCGCGCCCGCAAGGTTGACGCCCGTGAGGACATAATAGCGCCGGGCGGCAAGTCGTTCCGTCTCGGTCATCGAACCCCCTCGATCAACTGTGCCAGGCCGGGCGGAATCTGGCGGGCATGGCCGACGACCTGCGCGGCGCCCGCCGCCATCAGCTCCTCGGGCGGATGATAGCCCCAGGCGACGCCGAGCGCATGCGCGCCCGCCGCGGCGGCCATCTGCATGTCGAAGCTGGTGTCGCCGATCATCACCGTCGTTTCGGGCGCGGCGCCGGCTTCGGCCATCGCGGTTTCGAGCATCGAGGGATGCGGTTTGGACGGATGGCGGTCGGCGGTCTGGAGCGTCACGAAATGGTGGCGCAGCCCGTGATGATCGAGCACGCGCAGCAGCCCGCGATCGGACTTGCCCGTCGCGACGCCGAGCAGCCAGCCGTCGGCATCGAGCGCGGCGATCGCCTCGGCGATCCCTTCGTACAGCGGTTCGGCGTCGAGCGCGCCGTCGCTGCGCAGCGCGAAGAAGGTGCGTTTGTACGCATCGGCGAGCGCGGCATGGTCGGCAGGTGCTGCCTGGGGCAGCAGCGTGGCGATCGCGGGGACCAGGCTGAGCCCGACGATCCGGCGCACGGCGAGCGGATCGGGTTCGGGCAGCCCGGCATCGGCGAAGCACTGCGCCATCGCGCGGCAGATATTGGCCTGGCCGTCGGCGAGGGTGCCGTCGCAGTCGAAGATCGCGAGGCGGTTCATGCGCGCGCCCCCGTCAGCGGCGGCTGCGCGTGCGACGTTCGCCGCGGCGTTCCTTGCGGATCGTCTTGGCATGCGCCCGCGCGCGCGCCTTGAGCTGTTCGCGCGAGGGCGGGGGCGGGCCGTCGTCGAGCGGCAGCGCGTCGCCGAGCGCCGGGTCGAAGCCCAGCATCGTCAGCGACTCGGCGAAATGGTTGGGCAGCGCGGCGCGGACGTCGATCTTGCCGCCGTCGGGATGGTCGATGCGGATGCGGCGCGCATGGAGGTGCATCTTGCGGCTGATCCCGCCGGTGAGGAACGCGTCCTGCCCGCCATATTTGCCGTCGCCGACGATCGGGTGGCCGATCGCGGCCATATGGACGCGCAACTGGTGCGTGCGGCCGGTGAGCGGCTGAAGCTCGACCCAGGCGGCGCGGTTGCCCGCGCGTTCGATGACGCGGTAGCGCGAGCGGGCGGGCTGGCCGTTTTCCTCATCGACCTGCATCTTCTCGCCGCCGGTGCCCGGCTGCTTGGCGATCGGCAGCTCGATCATGCCGTCCTCGATATCGGGGACGCCGACGACGATCGCCCAATAGACCTTGCGCGCGCTGCGGCCCGAGAAATGCTTGGAGAAATAGGCCGCGGCGCGGGCGCTGCGCGCGACGAGCAGCGCGCCCGACGTGTCCTTGTCGAGCCGGTGGACGAGCTTGGGGCGCCCCTCCGCCTCGAACTGGAGCGCGTCGAGCAGGCCGTCGACATGCTCGGTGGTGCGCGTGCCGCCCTGAGTCGCGAGGCCGGGGGGCTTGTTGATGACGATCGCGGCGGGATCGCGGTGGATCACCAGGCTCTGCGCGAACTCGACCTGTTCGGGGGTGAGCGTGACGCGCGGCGTGCGGGGCCGCGCGGCGGCGGCGGGCGCGACCGGCTCGGCGGGGGGGATGCGCAGCACCTGTCCCTCGGTAATGCGGTCGCCCGGCGTCGCGCGCGCGCCGTCGACGCGAAGCTGGCCGGTACGCGCCCAGCGCGACACGGTGTTGAAGCTGACGTCGGGCATGTGCCGCTTGAACCAGCGGTCGAGCCGGATGCCGTCGTCGTCGGCGGCGACGGTGAATTGGCGCACCATATCGGTCATGCGAGCCCCCGTGCGATGCCGAGCCCCGCCGCGACCGCCGCGGCGGCGCCGATCACCGAAGCGAGGACGTAGCCGATTCCGAGCAGCCAGTCGCCCCGTTCGAGCATCGTGACGAGTTCGAGCGAGAAGGAAGAGAAGGTGGTGAAGCCGCCGAGCACGCCGACCGCAAGCAGCAGCCGCCACGGCTCCGACGCCTCGCCCAGCCGGACGAGCGAGCCCGCGACCAGCCCCATGGCGAGGCCGCCGATCAGGTTCACCGCCAGCGTTCCCCACGGGAAGGCCGGCCCGAACCAGGCGAGCGCGAGCTTGCCGGTGAGATAGCGCGCAGCGGAGCCGAGGGCGCCGCCGAGCATGACGAGAAAAAGGCTGGGCATCGTGCGCCGGTAGCGTGACCGGGCGCCGACATAAAGCCCCCATGCGCGACCCGGCGGCGCGCGGGCGGCTCAACTGCCGTTGTTGGCGACCAGATCGACGTCGGTGCCGCCGTCGCGGCGCGCGCGCAGGAACAGCACATAGGCGCCGCCGTCGCGCGCGCGGGTGCCGCCCAGGACATGCTCGCCGCCCTCGGCCTGATGCTCGGCATCGTAACCGGCGGCGAGGGCGCGCGTGTAATACCAGTCGAGCATCGTCTGGAGCGGCTCGGGCGCGGAGAAGCTGACGACGCGCAGGCGGCAGCCGCCCGCGGTGTTGCCCGCCGCCTCGACCACGCGCGCGCGCGGGTAGAGCGGCAGGTCGGCGGGCAGGCGCGCGGCCCAGTCGGCCGAATAGCGGAGCCCGGCGGCGCAGTCGCGCGTCCGGGGATCGGGCTGTTTCGCGGCGAGCCCGCCCAGCGTTACCGATCGGCGCGCCGCGGCGCAGCGCGGACAGCCGCCGCCGGGCGCCAAGGGCGGCGGCGCATGGCGCAGCCCCGCACTGTCGACCCGGCCGTTGTTGGTAGCCACCGCATCGTCGGGGACGCCGCCCGTCGCCGGCTGCGCGGGCGGGCGGATCGCCTGGCCGTTGGCCTGTCGCCCGAGCTGCGGATCGACCATGATCGCCTGCTGAAGCGCGGCGGTGATCGCGGGATCGGCGACATTGGGCACCTCTGCCTCGTTCTGCGGCGCGGGCGCGGATCCCGAGCAGCCCGCCAGTGCGAGCGCGAGGATCGGCAAAAGGGCGGATCGGGGGGCCAAGCGACGCTCCATGCAGACGGCCCGGGGCAGGGCGCGGCGACCATGGCGAAGGAAGGTTAAGGAAGGCTTGGACATGGGCGCGGCGGCAGCCCGGTGCGGCGCCGGCCGGGGCGGCGCGCGATGCGACGAAGCGAGCGTGTCTTATCTTGATAAGACAGCGCGGCGATCCCATGTTGCCGCCATGCTGAACCTGATCTCGTTGCTGTTCGGCCTGATGGCCTTTCCGGTGATGCTCGTGGCGCTGGTGCCGTTGCTGGGCTGGCTCAACTATGCCGTGCTGCCGCTCGCGATCGTCGGACTGGCGTTCGGGACGCTTTCGTCGGGCAATGCCGGGCGCAACCTCAACATGCTGGTGCTGGTGATCGGCTGTGCCCGGCTGTGGATGGGCGGTTTCATCTTCTAGGCGGCTTCGCGACCGCCGTGCCGCCGGGGGCGGGCGATCCCGCGCCCCGGCGATCCACCGTCAGCGGCAGCGGACCTGGCCGCGATCGACCGACGAGCCGAGCGCCGCGCCCGCCGCCGCGCCGAGCAGCGTGCCGAGCGTCGAGGATTCGCCGCTCGACAGCGCGTTGCCGAGCAGGCCGCCCGCGACACCGCCGACGATCAGGCCGGTGGTGCCGTCGGTCCGGCGGCAATAATAGCGGCCGTCGCGACCGCGATAGATGCGGTCGTACCGCGTCAGGCGGCGCTCGCGATAGTAGCGGCCGTCGCGATAATAATCGTCGGCCCAGTAACGACCTTCGCCCCGCGGCGGGCGGTTATAGTCATAGTTGCGCCAGCGTCGCCAATCGCGCCGCCAGTCGCCGTTGCGATCGCGGGTCCAGCGGTCGTCGCGGTCGCGTTGCCAGCGATTGTCGCGCCCCTGTTCCCAGCGATCGTGGCGGTCGCGGTCGCGGTCGCGCCAGTCCTGGAGCGGCGCCGCGGCGGCGAGCGTGGCGACGGCGGTGGGCGCCGGGCCGGCGGCGGCGGGCGCCGCGGCAGGCAGCGCCAGCGCCGCCAGCGTGGCGGCAAGGACAATGCGCATGATCGTACTCCCGATCGTTTCAGATGCGGGGCCAACGCGCCGTCGCGCGGCGCGGTTGCGTGAACCGCAAACTACCGCCCGTTCAGGATCGCGCCAGCCGATCGGGTTCGTGCGTCAGAGCCGCGCCGTGCCGGGATAGGCGAGCAGCAGGTCGCTGCCCATCGACGCTTCGAGCGCGCAGGCGCCGTCGAGCCGGAGGCATTCGCCCGCACCGAACGCGACGCCGTCGACCACGCCGTCGCCCGCGACGACGACCAGCCAGCCGGCGACGCCGGGGGGCAGCGTGAAGTCGTGGCGCCCGCCCTTGCGGCGTTCGAGCACGAACTTCGGCCCTTCGACCAGAAGCATCCGGTCGGGAGCGATCACCGCCGGCGCGCGCGCCGCGACATAAGGCGTGCGGTGGGCGACCGCGAGCGCATCGTCGAGATGCAGGTCGCGCGGACGGCCATAGTCATAGAGGCGATAGGTGGTGTCGCTGTTCTGCTGAACCTCGATCAGCGTGATTCCGGCGCCGATCGCGTGGATCGTGCCCGCAGGGGCATAGAGGAAATCGCCGGGCCGGACCGGCTTCCAGTCGAGCATCGCCTCGATCGTGCCGTCGAGCGCCGCGGCACGCAGCGCATCGGCGGCGACGGGTTCGCGCGGGCCGAGCGCGATCGTCGAATCGGGGGCGGCGTCGAGGATCAGCCAGCATTCGTCCTTGCCGTGTGCCAGCCCGTGCGCGCGGGCATGATCGTCGTCGGGATGGACCTGGACCGACAGCTTCTCGCCGGTAAACAGATATTTGACGAGGATGTCGGCAGGGGCGCCCGCCGGCGCCTGGAACCAGATTTCGCCGACGGGGGCGCCGTCGGCGGCGGGATCGGCGAAGCCCGGCCACAGCCGGTGCCGTCCCCAGGGCTTTTCGACGCGACGCGTGGCGAGCAGAAAAGCGGGCATTGAGCGAATCTCCCTGCGGTTCGAACATGGCTCCGCGTCCCAACGACTTGGCGCGTCGGACGCTCCGCCGCAATCCCGCCCCGAAAAGGATTGTTTGCGGCCATCGCCCTCGGCTAAGACCCGCGCCATGCGTAACCGCCCTGCACGCCTTTTCGCGCTCGCCCTTGTCCCGATGCTTGCCTTCACGGTCGCCGGTTGCGCCAAGCGCACCGGACCGAAAGACCTGCCCTATGTGGCCCGCGACGTCGGCACGCTCTACAGCGCGGCGAAGCAGCGGCTCGACCAGCACCAGTACAAGCTGGCGGCGGCGCTGTTCGACGAAGTCGAGCGCCAGCACCCCTATTCGGTCTGGGCGCGTCGCGCGCAGCTGATGGGCGCGTTTTCCTATTATCTGAATCGTGACTACACCGAATCGATCGCGTCGGCGCAGCGCTTCCTGTCGGTTCACCCCGGCAACCGCGACGCGCCCTATGCCTATTACCTGATCGGCCTGTGCTATTACGAGCAGATCTCGGACGTCACGCGCGACCAGAAGATCACGCAGCAGGCGCTCGATTCGCTGGGCGAGCTGGCGCGCCGTTATCCCAACACGCGCTATGCCGCCGATGCGCGGCTGAAGATCGACCTGGTGCGCGACCACCTGGCGGGCAAGGACATGGAGATCGGCCGCTTCTATGAGAAGCGCGGCCAGTGGCTTGCCGCCGCGTCGCGGTTCCGCACCGTCGTCGACAAGTACCAGACGACGACGCACGTCCCCGAGGCGCTGATGCGGCTGACCGAGACCTATCTGTCGCTCGGCATGCCGGGCGAGGCGCAGAAGGCCGCGGCGGTGCTGGGCGCCAACTATCCGGGCACCGACTGGTACAAGCATGCCTATGAGCTGATGCAGGCGAATCAGGGGCTGGTCGCGAAGGTGCCGGGCGTTGCGGGCGTCACCCCCGCCGCCGCGCCTGCCGCTGCCGTGCCGGCCGCCGGCGAAACCGCGCCGGCCCCGGCGCCCGCCAAGGCGGGCTGAACCCGCGCGGCGGGCTCTTCCGTTCTTGCTCCGTTCCTGTAATAGGGCAAGGCCATGCTGACCGCTCTGTCCATCCGCGACGTCGTGCTGATCGAGGCGCTCGACCTCGAATTCGGTAACGGGCTTGGCGTGCTGACCGGCGAGACCGGCGCGGGCAAGTCGATCCTGCTCGATTCGCTGGGGCTGACGCTGGGCGCGCGCGGCGATTCGGGGCTGGTCCGGCAGGGCGCGGCGCAGGCAGTGGTGACGGCGAGCTTCGATCCGCCCGCGCCCGACGGCGGCGTCGCCAACCTGATGGCGCAGAACGGGCTGACGCTCGATCCCGGCGAGCCGCTGATGATCCGGCGCATCGTCAAGGCCGACGGCGGCAGCCGCGCTTTCGTCAACGACCAGCCCGCATCGGCGGGGCTGCTGCGCGAACTGGCACCGCACCTGGTCGAGATCCATGGCCAGCACGACGATCGCGGGCTGCTCAATCCGCGCGGCCACCGCGCGCTGCTCGACGCATTCGGGCGGCTCGACCATGGCGGCGTGGCGCAGGCGCACCGGGCGATGCGCGACGCCGAGGGTGCGCTGGCGGTGGCGCGCGCCGAACAGGATCTGGCCGAGCGCGATCGCGAATGGCTGGAACATGCCGTCGCCGAGCTGCGCAAGCTCGACCCGCAGCCGGGCGAGGAGGCGCAGCTTGCCGAACGGCGCGCGGCGATGCAGCGCGGCGAACGCATCGCGGGCGAATTGCAGGGGATTGCCGACCTGCTCGAAGGCTCCGACGGCGGGTTGAGCCAGCTTCGCCAGGCGGCGCGCATCCTGGGACGGATCGCCGACGACCATCCCGCGCTGGGCGAGGCGCTGGCGGCGATCGACCGGGCGCTGATCGAGGGAGAGGCCGCGCAAGGCCGGATCGACGAGGCCGCCGACGCGCTGGCATTCGATCCTGCCGCGCTCGAGGCCGACGAGGCGCGGCTGTTCGAACTGCGCGGGCTGGCGCGCAAGCATCGCGTCCAGCCAGACGACCTGCCCGCGCTGCTCGAGGAACTGGCTGGGCGACTGGCGCGGGTGGAGAGCGGCGGGGCGGGAATCGCCGCGCTGGAACGCGCGCTGGCGCAGGCCGAGGCGGCGTATCGCGCGGCGGCCGAGGCATTGTCGGCGGCGCGCATCGCCGCGGCGGCGCGGCTCGATGCGGCCGTGGCGGGCGAGCTGAAGCCGCTCAAACTCGACGCGGCGCGCTTCCGCACCGTCGTCGAGCCGCTCGATCCCGGCCAGTGGACCGCGGCGGGGATGGACCGGGTGGAGTTCGAGGTTTCGACCAACCCCGGCGCACCGTTCGCGCCGCTGATGAAGATCGCGTCGGGCGGCGAATTGTCGCGCTTCATCCTCGCGCTCAAGGTGTCGCTGGCCGAGGAAGGCGGCGCACGGACGCTGATCTTCGACGAGATCGACCGCGGCGTCGGCGGCGCGGTGGCGAGCGCGATCGGCGAGCGGCTCGCGCGGCTGGCGGGGCACGCGCAGCTGCTGGTGGTGACGCACAGTCCGCAGGTGGCGGCGCGCGGCAGCCAGCATCTGCTGATCGCCAAGAGCCATGACGGCACCGTCACGCGCACCGGCGTCACGCCGCTGTCGCCCGCCGAGCGGCGCGAGGAGATCGCGCGGATGCTGTCGGGCGCCGAAATCACGCCCGAGGCGCGCGCGCAGGCCGAACGGCTGCTCGCCGCCGACTGAGCGCGGGCGCGGGACACCGAAGCTGAACGAAGCGCGCGCAGTTGCGACAATCGGTGACAGTTTCGCGCCGTCCGTGGGACAGCCGCGCGACAGATGCGTTTCATACCTCCCTGCATGGCCGGTGCGCCGGCCGCGAATTTGCCAGAGGAGAGACCGATGAAGTTCCTTGCCCCCATCGCCGCCGCGATCGCGCTTGCCGCCACCGGCGCCCCCGCCGTCGCCAGCGCCGCGACATTCGCGCCGGCACCGGCGTTTCAGCGCGGCTGGGAAAACATCAATGCGCGGCAGGCGCGGCTGGAGGCGCGGATCGACCGCGGCGTCCGTTCGGGCGCGCTGTCGCACCGCGAGGCGGTGCAGCTGCGCAGCGATTTCCGCCGCCTCGAACGGCTGGAGGCGCAGTATCGCCGGTCGGGCGGCGGCTTGTCGATGAGCGAACGCCGCGACCTCGACCGCCGTTTCGACGCGCTGTCGGCGCGGATCCGGTTCGAGAAGCACGACCGCAACGGCCATCGCCGCTGATCGCGCGACCAAGCCGAACGCATTCGGCCCCGCCTGACCGGTTCAGGCGGGGCCGTTTGCCGTCAGCGGATCGGCTTGCCGCTGTCCTTCCACCGATCGAGGATCTGCGAATCGGGGGTGACGGGTGCGGCATAGGCGGGCTGGATCTGGCCGCTGTCGCCATAGCCGGGCTGAACCGCGTCGCGCGCAGGAGCCGGAACCGGCGCCGGTGACGCGGCCACGGCGGCGGCGGGATGCGGCGACGCCGGTGCGGTCCACGGGGCGACCGATGCGGCCTGTGCGGCCGCCACGATCAGCGCGGGCGATTCGGGCGCGGCGTGCGGGCCGGGCGCAGGTTCGCCGCCGCGATAGGGCTGGCTGAACGCGGCAGGCGTGCCCCACCAGCCCTGCCAGCGGTGGAAGAAGTGCGCGCCGAACACGCCGGTCATCACCAGGCTGCGGTTCCAGGCGGGTGTGACGGCATAGGTGTGGTAATGCGTCGCCAGCCCGACGGGGGCGAAGACGCTGCCCGAAAGCGCGGCGTCGGCGACGCGCCACGCGCGCAGCCACGCGGCGCGTGCGGGCGCGCGCGCCATCGCGCCGTCGCAGGCGAAGCTGAACTGGCAACCGCGCCGTTCCGAGCCCTGATAGACGACGCCGCATATCGTCGCCGGAAAGGCGGGATGGCGGACGCGGTTGAGGATCACCTGCGCCACCGCGCGCTGGCCGTCGTCGGGTTCGGTCGCGGCCTCGTAATAGATCGCGCTCGTCAGGCACTGGAGCGCGCGGGCGCGGTCGGCCGTGCTGCCGCGAAACACGAAGGGGAGGGCGGGGTGCACCGTGCCGTCGCTCGCCAAATCGTGCGGCACGGGCAGGTCGGGCAGCGTCGCGGTGCCGGTGCTGCCGCGCGCGGCGGCGGCATTGTCGTCGACCGCGGTGAAATAGGCGGCGCCGGGGAAATGATCGTCGGCCTCATAGCCGGTGCGCGGCGCGTCGGCGCGCGCGACGGCAGGCGCCGGGCCGAGCGCGTGTGCGGAAAAGCCGGCGCCGATCAGCGACGCGACCAGCGCCGCCGCGACGCCGCGTGCCTCGATCCGCCACCGTGCCACCCTGCCTGTCGCTCCTGCCGCCGCGACGGACCCGAGCGTCCGTCGCGCGCGGCTATAGCCCAGATCGACCGCCGCGGCGCGGGGCGATTCGGCACCGTCCCGCGGCGGAACAGAAGATGGTTAAGCCAACGTCCCGCTTACCATGTCGCGACCGCCGGTGCGGCC
The DNA here is from genome assembly GCF_056485145.1 of Sphingomonas chlorellae. Lineage (NCBI taxonomy): Bacteria > Pseudomonadati > Pseudomonadota > Alphaproteobacteria > Sphingomonadales > Sphingomonadaceae > Sphingomonas > Sphingomonas chlorellae. The sequence goes on along the minus strand of NZ_JBQXXM010000005.1, from coordinate 120,439 downwards.
GGCGCCGATCAGCCCGCCGCCTTGTCGCCGTGATAGCGGCGGCGGAAATCATCGGCGAAGGCGGTGAGGCGCCCGTCGCCGATCGCGGCGCGCAGATCGGCCATCAACTGCTGATAGAACCACAGATTGTGCTCGGTCATCAGCATCGCGCCCAGGATCTCGCCCGCGCGGACGAGATGATGGAGATAGGCGCGGCTCCACTGGCGGCACACCGGACAGCCGCATTCGGGATCGAGCGGCCCCTGATCCTCGGCAAACTTCGCGTTGCGGATATTGATCGGCCCGGTGCGCGTGAATGCCTGGCCCGTGCGCCCCGAACGGGTGGGCAGCACGCAATCGAACATGTCGATGCCGCGTTCGACCGCGCCGACGATATCGTCGGGCTTGCCGACGCCCATCAGGTAGCGCGGCTTGCTCGCGTCGAGCTGGCCCGGGGCATAGTCGAGCACGCCGAACATCGCCTCCTGGCCTTCGCCCACCGCGAGGCCGCCGACCGCATAGCCGTCGAAGCCGATGTCCTTCAGCGCGTCGGCCGACGCCTTGCGCAGCCCCTCGTCGAGCGCGCCCTGCTGGATGCCGAACAGCGCGGCGCGTTCGGCATGCGCGCCGCCCGCGTCGAAGCCCTGGCGCGAACGCCGCGCCCAGCGCATCGATCGCTCCATCGCGCGCGCCTGAACCTCGCGGGTCGAGGTGGTGGGGACGAGTTCGTCGAATGCCATGACGATGTCCGAGCCGAGCAGCCGCTGGATTTCCATCGAGCGTTCGGGGCTGAGCAGATGGCGCGAACCGTCGAGATGCGACTTGAACGCCACGCCCTCTTCGGAGCGCTTGGTGAGATCGGACAGGCTCATCACCTGATAGCCGCCCGAATCGGTGAGGATCGGCCGGTCCCAGCCCATGAAGCGGTGCAGCCCGCCCAGCCGGTCGACGCGCTCGGCGGTGGGGCGCAGCATGAGGTGATAGGTATTGCCGAGCAGGATGTCGGCGCCCGCGGCGCGCACGTCCTGCGGCTTCATCGCCTTGACCGTGGCGGCGGTGCCGACGGGCATGAAGGCGGGGGTGCGGATCTCGCCGCGCTGCATCGCGATCGTGCCGAGGCGCGCCTTGCCGTCGGTGGCGTGGATGGTGAACTGAAAACGGGGCATGGACAGCCCTTGCCGCGTTCGTGCGGCGAAGTCGAGTGGAGCAAGGGCCGTGCGCCCGGCGGCGGGCCGGGCGGCGCGGGCGGAAAGGGGAGAGGCGGATGGCAGACGATGCGGCGCTGCGCGCGCTGGCCGCGCATCGCGGGCTGAAGCTGGTCAAGTCGCGGCGGCGCAGGCCCGGCGGCGATTACGGGCGGTACGGGCTGCGCGACGCGGCGGGCGCGGCGGTGTTCGGGATCGCGGCGGATGGGACGCTGACGGCCGATGCGGCCGCAATCGCCGACTGGCTCCACGCGGCGGCAGTCGCAAGCTGGGGCGAATCGGCGGGCGGAACGGGGAAGGCGCGGCGTCGGTCGCGGCCGCCGCGCGCCGCGGCCGCGCCGGTCGTCCCGCCGCCGCCGCCGCCACCGCCGCCCGTCGCCAACCTGTTCGCGGCCTTGCCGCCTGCGCGCGACGCCGAGGCGTTCGAGGCGTTGCTCGAACGGCCGGGGGTGCGGATCGAGCGCATCGTGTCGCACGGCCAGGCGACGCCCGCCGACGCGCCGATGGTGCAGGCGCAGGATGAATGGGTGGTGCTGCTCGCCGGCGCGGCGGGGCTGCGGATCGAGGGCATGGCGGCGGTGACGCTGCGCCCGGGTGACCACCTGTTCATCCCGCGCGGGCAGAAACACTGGGTGACATGGACCGCAAGCGATCGCCCGAGTGTTTGGCTGGCAGTGCATCTGGAATGAGGAACCGCCGATGACGCAGCGATCCGCGACGCCGCAACCGACCAATCCCGGCGACGAGGCCGCGCCGGGAACGCCGGGAACGGGCGAGAATCTGTGCCCCCGTTGCGGCGGCAGCGGCCGAATCGACCAGCACGACTGCCCCGATTGCGGCGGCACCGGCCGGGTGATCGAGGGGATCGGCGGCGCCTGACGCCGCGCGGGGTCAGGGCGCCTCGCCGCGCCCCGCGTCCGGGCGATGCGCCGCGACATAGTCGAGAATGTCGTGCGGCGTCGCGAACAGCGCATCGGGGCCGAGCGCACGCAGCACCTCTGCGCTGGCATAGCCCCACAGTACCGATCCGGCGCGCAGCCCGACTTCGCGCGCGGCGTCGATGTCGCGCGTCTCGTCGCCGATCGCGAGCGTGTGTTCGGGCGCGACGCCCAGCCGCCGGAGTACGCGGCGGAACTTGGGCGCCTTGCCGAACAGCGACGAACCACAACAGAACAGCTCGATCCGCGCGCTGTGCGCCGGGCCGAGGATCGCGCGCGCGTTCGCCTCCGAATTGGACGAGACGAGCGCGATGCGGACGCCCATCGCCGCCAGCCGCTCGAGCAGGTCGGGCGTGCCGGGAAACAGTTCGATCCGGTGCGCCTCGCGCGCGACACGGCGGCGCAGATGGCGGGCGATCAGCGGCAGCTTCCACCGCGCGATGCCCAGATGCGCGATCACCTCGCGGCTCGACCGGTGGCGCAGATGCTCGACCTCGTCGGGCGCGATCGTGCGGAAGCGATAGCGGCGCGCGAGATCGTCGACGACCGAAAGAAACCAGTCGCCACTGTCGGACAGCGTCCCGTCAAAGTCGAAAATGACCAGCCGGACGGGCGCTGCCGACGGCTCAGGCATGGCGATGGCCGTGCATTCGGCATTCGGCGCCGTCGCCGAGTTCGATCTGTACGGTGCTGTGCTCGATGTTGAAATCATGCGCCAGCCGGTGCTGGAGCGCGTCGAGAAAGGCGTCGCCCGGGTGCCCGGCGGGCATCACCAGATGCGCGGTGAGCGCCGCTTCGGTCGTGCTCATCGACCAGATGTGCAGATCGTGGACGCGCGACACGCCGGGCAGCGCGGTGAGCGCGGTCCGCACCGCATCGGCGTCGATCCCCGGCGGCACCGCCTGGAGCGCCATTGCGGTCGAATCGCGCATCAGCCCCCAACTGCTCCACAGGATCACCGCGACGATCACCAGGCTGATCGCCGGGTCGAGCCAGCGGGCGCCGGTGACGAGGATCAGCCCCGCCGCGACCACGACCCCGGCCGAGACCGCCGCATCGGCGGCCATGTGCAGGAATGCGCCGCGGATGTTGACGTCGCCCTTGCGCCCGCGTGCGAAGAGCAGTGCGGTGCCGAGATTGATGACGATGCCGATCGCCGCGACGATCATCACCGGCACGCCGGCGACCGCGGGCGGATCGGCAAGGCGCTGAACCGCCTCCCACGCGATCGCGCCGACTGCGACGAGCAGCAGCAGCGCGTTGGCGAGTGCCGCGAGGATCGAGCTGCCGCCGAGGCCATAGGTGAAGCGCTTGGGCGCCGGGCGCCGCGCGAGCTCGACGCCCGCCCATGCGATCAGCAGGCCGAGGACGTCGGACAGGTTGTGCCCGGCATCGGCGAGCAGCGCGACCGAGCCGGTGATGAAGCCCGCCGCGCCCTCGACCAGAACGAATCCGAGGTTGAGTGCGGTGCCGATGGCAAAGGCGCGGCCGAAATCGGCGGGCGCATGGCTGTGCCCCAGCCCATGGGCATGGCCGTGATCGTGCGAATGGCCATGACCGGCGCCAGCATGGCTGTGCGGCGCGGCGTGATCGTGCGCGGGATCGTGGCCATGCGCGTCATTATGGGGCGGGGCGGGAGGCGTCATGCGCGGCGGGTTCCCGTCAATGACCGCGACGGCCGTCGCGGCCGCGGCCGCGGCCGGGCATTCCCGGCATCTGCGGCTGGATCGTCAACAGTTCGGCGCGCGTCACCGTTCCGTCCTTGTCGGCATCGAAGCGGACGAAATAGGCCTCGAACCGATCCTTGAGCTCGGCGAGCGTGATGCGGTTGTCGCCGTCGCGATCGACCTCGAACGGGCTGGGGACGGTGTTGCGGTCGCCCAGATAGCGTTCGGACCAGTCCGAGAAGCCGATATAGCCCATCGCCCCGGTCCGGCGCGGGTCGAACCGTTCGAAGCTGCGTTCGATGCACGCAGACAGTTCGGCGCGGGTGACGTGCGCGTCGCCGTCGGCGTCGCAGCCGGCGATGAACAACGCCGCCGGTTCGGCGCCACGGATCGGCGGCATCCCCGGCTTGCCGCCCGGCCCCGGCGGCACCGCGACGATCGCGCGGGTGCCCGGTTGGTCCTGTGCCGCGGCGGGCAGCGGGGCGATCAGCAGGGCAAGGATCGGCAGCACGCGCATCGGACGAATCTCCTTGGTTGCGAATGTGTCGCAACGCGGATCAGGGAAGCAAGAGCGACGCGTCCCCATAGGAATAGAAGCGATAATGATTTTCAATCGCATGGGAATAGGCCGCCTGCATGCGGTCGATACCCATCAGCGCTGACACGAGCATGAACAGCGTCGATCGCGGGAGATGGAAGTTGGTGACGAGCCCGTCGATCCCCTTGAAGCGATAACCGGGGGTGATGAAGATCGCGGTATCGCCTTCGAACGGACGAATGACGCGATCGTCGCCCGCGGCGCTTTCGATCAGGCGCAGGCTGGTGGTGCCGACCGCGATGATGCGTCCGCCCGCCGCGCGGACGGCGTTGAGCCGGTCGGCGGTCGCGGCGTCGATGCGGCCCCATTCGGCGTGCATCCGGTGATCGTCGGTATCGTCGGCCTTGACCGGCAGGAAGGTGCCCGCGCCGACATGGAGCGTCAGCGTCGCATGGCCGATGCCCGCCGCGGCGAGCGCGTCGAGCAGATCCGGCGTGAAGTGGAGCGCGGCGGTGGGCGCCGCCACCGCGCCGGGCTCACGCGCGAACATCGTCTGATAATCCTGCGCGTCGCGCGCGTCGGTGGGCCGTTTCGAGGCGATATAGGGCGGCAACGGCATCCGGCCGCAGCGTTCGAGAAGCAGTTCGACGGGCTCGTCGCCCGCGAAATCGAGCGCAAAGCTGCCGTCCTCGGCACGGTCGTGCGCGACCGCCGTGACGCCTTCGCCGAAATCGATCACGTCGCCGTCGTGCAGCCGCTTGGCGTTGCGGATGAAGGCGCGCCAGCGGCGCAACCCCTCGCGCTTGTGCAGCGTCGCGCCGATCCGCGCCTCGCCGCGCATGCCCTCGAGCTGCGCGGGGATGACGCGCGTGTCGTTGAACACGAGCAGGTCGCCGGGGCGCAGCTGCGTCGGCAGGTCGCGCACGACGGCGTCGCGCATCGCCGCGCGCTCGACCACCAGCAGTCGCGCCGAATCGCGCGGCACCGCGGGGCGCAGCGCGATCCGGTCGTTGGGCAGGTCGAAATCGAAAAGGTCGACGTTCACGGGCGGGCAGCCATTATTGCGGCAGCACGGCCTTGGTCTCGCCCGCCGGCAGCGCGGGGACGTTCACCGGCGCGGGCTGATAGGGCGGGGGGTTGTCCGCCAGGATATAGGCGTGGATGATCCGGGTCGGACGCGCGGGCGGTTCGCCGCGTTCGATCTTGTCGACCCACTGCATGCCGTCGATCACGCGGCCGAACACGGTATAGTCGTGGTCGAAGCCCAGATGCGCGCCGAACATGATGAAGAACTGGCTGTTCGCGCTGTTCGGATCGGTCGCGCGTGCCGCCGAAACCGCGCCGCGCACATGCGGCAGGTTGCTGAACTCGGCGGGCAGGTTCGGCAGGTCCGACGCCCCGGTGCCGGTGCCGGTGGGATCGCCGCCCTGCGCCATGTTCTCGGGCGCGTCGTTGACGCGGTGGAAGATCGTGTTGTCGTAGAATTTGCGGCGCGTCAGCACCTTGATCCGCTCGACCATCTTCGGCGCGACGTCGGGGCGAAGCCGGACGAGCACGCGGCCGCCGGTGGACAGGTCGAGCACCCAGGTATTGTCGGGATCGGCGCCGACATTGACGGGGACCACCGCCTCCTTGGCAGCCTCGACGCCGCGCAGCACCTGGACCTCGGGCTTGGCGGCGGGGCCTTTTTGCGCCGCGGCGGGCGCAGCGGAGAAGATGGCGGCCAGAGCGGCCAGCGCGGCAACGAAACGCATCAACGTCCCCAATCGGAATGGCTTGTTGGGCAGGGGTCTAGAGCAATCGCCGCGCCGCGGAAAGGGTCGGCGCGCAGCCTTTCGGGCGGCGCGGCCGGCGGCGTTCAGCTCCCCTTGCGCCCGATCTGCGCGACGCGCGCGATCATGTCGGCCTCGACCGCGGGGGAGACGAACTTGCGGATCGGCCCGCCATAGAGGGCGATTTCCTTGACCAGCCGGCTGGCGATCGGCTGGAGCGAGACGTCGGCCATCAGGAAGACCGTTTCGATCCGGTCGTTGATCTGCTGGTTCATCCCTGCCATTTGATATTCATACTCAAAATCAGCGACGGCACGCAGCCCGCGGACGATCACGCTCGCGCCTTCACGCTGCGCGAAGTCCATCAGCAGCGAATCGAAGCTGACGACGTGGATCTCGCCCGAAATGCCCGCGACCTCGCGCTGGACCATCGCCATGCGCTCCTCGATCGAGAACATCGGCGACTTGGACGGATTGGTCGTCACGCCGATCACCAGCCGGTCGACCAGCTTCGCGCCGCGGCGGATGATGTCCATATGGCCGCGCGTGATCGGGTCGAAGGTGCCGGGATAGACGCCGGTGCGAAGGGTCATGGCCAGTCTCTCGTCGCGCCTGGGGGAGGCAGGATGGGGTGGGGCGTCAGCGATCGCGTTCGAGCACGAAGCGCGCGATGTCGCGCAACAGCTCGGCCTCGGCGCCATAGGGGTGGAGGTGCGCGACCGCCTGATCGACGAGCAGCCGCGCCTGGTCGCGTGCGCGTTCGAGGCCGAGCAGCGTCAGGAAGGTTTCCTTGCCGCGCGCGCCGTCCTTGCGGAGCTTCTTGCCCGCCAGCGCCTCGTCGCCTTCGGCATCGAGGATGTCGTCGGCGATCTGGAAGGCGAGCCCGATATCGCGCGCATAGCCGCGCAGGCCCGTGCGCCCTTCAGGCGCGACACGGCCCAGGATTGCGCCCGATTCGACCGCGCAGCTGATGAGTGCGCCGGTCTTGAGCGCCTGAAGCCGGGTGACGGTGGCAAGGTCGAAGCTCGACCGTTCGGCCTCGAGGTCCATCATCTGCCCGCCGGCCATGCCCGCGGGGCCGGAGGCATGGGCCAGCGCGCCGATCAGCTCGACGCGCACGAACGGGTCGGGATGCGTCGCCTCGTCGGCGAGAATCTCGAACGCGAGCGCGTGCAGGCAGTCGCCGGCCAGGATCGCCGTCGCCTCGTCGAACGCCTTGTGCACGGTCGGCTTGCCGCGGCGGATGTCGTCGTCGTCCATCGCGGGCAGGTCGTCATGCACCAGCGAATAGACATGGATGCACTCGAGCGCGGTCGCGACGCGCGCCGCGCAGCCGCGGTCGACGCCGAAGAGCTGCGCGGTGGCAAAGACGAGCAGCGGGCGCAGCCGCTTGCCGCCGCCGATCGCGGCGTGGCGCATCGCGCGGTAGAGCGCGGCGCGCGGATCGCCGGGAACCGCGAGCAGGCGGTCGAACTGGCGGTCGATCTCTTCGGAGACCTGCTGGAGCGCCGATCGGAGCGTCAGGCTGGCATCGGGCACGGTGGCGGCCATCGGTTCAGCCGGCGTTGAAGGGAACGGCCGCGGTCGGCCGCCCCTCCGCGTCGGTGCGGATCGCCTCGATCCGTGCCTGTGCCTCGTCGAGCCGCGCGGCGCATTGCCGGCGCAGCCGGTCGCCGCGTTCGTAAAGCTCGATCGCCTCCTTGAGCTCGGCCTCGCCGCTCTCCAGTCGACCAACGATCCGTTCCAGTTCGCGAAGCGCTTCCTCGAAGGACAGCGCGGCGATATCCGCTTCCTCTGCCATGGCTGCTGCTATGCGGCAGGCGAGGTTCGCTTTGCAACCGTCGTCGCCGCAATCGGTTGGAAGCCCGGGCGAAAGGAGTCTTTCTGCATGTTCACCAGCATCAATCCCGCCACCGGCGAGTCGGGCGAATCGTTCGCCGCCTTCGACGCCGACGCCATCGAACGCGCGCTCGACGCCGCGACCACGGGCTATCGGCAGTGGCGCACGTCGCCGATCGAACGGCGGACCGCGCTGCTCGACGCGATCGCCGACCAGTGGGAGGCCAACAAGCGCCGCCTTGCCGAGACCGCGGTGCGCGAAATGGGCAAGACGATCACCGGCGCGATCGGCGAGGTGGAAAAGTGCATTGCCGGCTGGCGCTATTATGCGCGTGAGGGCGCGCGGCATCTGGCGCCGGTGGAGATCGCGACCGCGAGCGGCCATGCCGTCGCGCACTGGCTGCCGATCGGGCCGGTGCTGGCGGTGATGCCGTGGAACTTCCCGTACTGGCAGGTCGTGCGCTTTCTGGCGCCGACGATCCTTGCGGGCAATGTCGGCCTGCTCAAGCACGCGTCGAGCGTGCAGGGCTGCGCCGCGCTGATCGAGGAGCTGACGACGGCCGCGGGCGCGCCCGCCGGGCTGTTCCAGAACCTGCCGATCAAGTCGGACCAGGTCGCCGCGATCATCGCCGACCGCCGTGTCGTCGCGGTCACGCTGACCGGCAGCGAGGGGGCGGGCGCCAAGGTCGCGCAGGCGGCGGGGCAGGCGCTCAAGAAAGTCGTGCTCGAACTCGGCGGTTCGGATCCGTTCATCGTCATGCCTTCGGCCGATCTGGACCGGGCGGTGAAGACGGCAGTGACCGCGCGCGTCCAGAATGCCGGCCAGAGCTGTATCTGCGGCAAGCGGATGATCGTCCATGCCGACATCTATGACGCGTTCCTCGAACGCTTCGTCGCCGGCATGGCCGCGGTGAAGATCGGCGACCCGATGGACGCGGCGACGGGGATGGGCCCGCTGTCGAGCGTCGCGCAGCGCGACGCCGTGCTCGACCAGGTGATGCGCGCCAAGGCCGCCGGCGGCCGGCTGCTCGTCGGCGGCGAGAAGATCGACCGGCCGGGGGCGTGGATGACGCCGGGCGTGCTCGTCGACCTCGATCCCACGCTCGACGTCGCGCGCGAGGAGATTTTCGGCCCGGTGGCCGCGGTCTATCGCGCCGCCGATATCGATGCCGCGATCGCGCTGGCGAACGACGTCCCCTATGGCCTGGGGGCGAGCGTGTGGACCGCCGACAGCGCCGAGGTCGCGCGTTTTGCCCGCGACATCGAATCGGGGATGATGGCGGTCAACAGCCTGCTCGCCTCGACGCCGGAGGCGCCGTTCGGCGGCATCAAGCTTTCGGGCCATGGCCGCGAACTCGGCCCCTGGGGGCTGCACGAGTTCATGAACCTCAAATCGGTGATGTACGCCGACAAGGCGGGCGTCACGGGGCCGCGCGCGGGCGACTGAACCGCAACGAAAAAGGGGGAGCGCGCCGCTGCCGACGCGCTCCCCCCGGCATTGCGACCGGCGTGGATCAGGACGCCGCGCGGGCTTCCTTCTCTGCCTTGACCTCGTTGATCAGGTCCTTGCGGCTCAGCTTGCCGATCATCGTCTTGGGCAGCGCATCGCGCACGACCAGTTCGGTCACGCGCTCATGCTTGCCGACGCGGCTGTTGAGCCACATGCACAGCTCCGGCCCCTCGACATGCGAGCCCTCGTTGAGCGTGACATAGGCGTGCGGCAGCTCGCCATGATAGGCGTCGGGAAGGCCGATCACGAGCGCTTCCTTCACCGCCGGGTGCGAATAGAGCACCGATTCGATGTGGCTGGGGAACACCTTGAACCCGCCGACGGCGATCATGTCCTTCAGCCGGTCGACGATGCGGATATAGCCGTCCTCGTCGATCTCGCCGACATCGCCCGTGCGCAGCCAGCGGCCGTCGACGAACACGCCGGCATCGGCATCGGGGCGGTTCCAGTAGCCGCGCATGATCTGCGGCCCCGAAACGACGATCTCGCCCGGTTCGCCCGGCGGCGGCGGGCGGGTGGGGTCTTCCTTGTCGACCAGCCGCACGCTCGTCGCCGCGATCGGCTGGCCGATCGTGCCCGACTTGTTGAGCCCGACATAGGGATTGGCGGAGACCACGCCCGAGGTTTCGGACAGGCCATAGCCCTCGATCACCGTCGCGCCGGTGATGCGCTCGAACGCTTGCTTGAGCTGTTCGGGCAGCGGCGCGCCGCCCGAGATGCAGAAGCGCAGGCTGGAAAAGTCGGCGGCCTTCATCCCCGGCACGTCGAGCAGTGCCTGGTACATCGTCGGCACGCCGGGCAGCGCGCGCGGGCGGGTGCGGCGCATCGCCTCGATCGTCTGGGCGGCGTTGAAGCGCGGCAGCATCACGATCTCGCCGCCGGTGACGACGGTGCGGTTGAGGACGCAGGTATTCGCAAAGACGTGGAAGAAGGGCAGCACGCCCAGGATACGGTCGACCGTGTGGCCCATGTCGGGGTCGAGCCGCGCGACCTGCCGGGCATTGGCCGACAGGTTCTGGTGCGTCAGCATGGCGCCCTTGGGCGTGCCGGTGGTGCCGCCGGTATACTGGATCAGCGCAAGGTCGTTTTCGGGATCGATCGTGGGAACGGGGAAGCGGCCGTCATTGGCGATCAGCCTGGAAAAGGCGGTGATGCGCGCATCGTCGGGGCGCGGCGCGACTTCGTTGCGGCGGAACAGGCGATAGGCGATCGACTTGGCGGCGGGCAGCGCCCCCGCGACCGATCCGACGACGAGCCGTTCGAGGCCGCTGCGCTCGAGCACCTTGATCGCGGTGGGCAGCAACGCCGTGGCCGACACGGTGAAGAGCAGCCGGGTGCCCGAATCGGCGACCTGCGCCGCCAGTTCGTCGACGCTGTACAGCGGCGAGAAGTTCACCACCGTCGCGCCCAGTTTCAGGATGCCGTAATAGGCCGCGACATAATGGGGGACGTTGGGCAGGAACAGCCCGATCCGGTCTCCCTTGCCATAGCCCATGCGGGCAAGGCCGGCGGCGACGCGGTTGGCGCCGTCGAGCACCTCCGCATAATCGTATTTCCGGCCCATGAAATCGAGGAACGGCGCGGCCGGGTTGGCCTTCGCGCTCGCCTCCAGAAGATCGACCATCGAGGTGGGGGTGAAATCCTCATCCCAATTGCCCGGATGTCGATACGCTGTGCGCCAAATATGCTCAGGGTCAATCATTGACACAGGTGTAAGCAGCCCGGCGAAGGCGTCAATAGGCGAGGCGTCTGGCCCCCGTGACGAGCAGCGACACCGCAACCATGCCCAGGTCGATGGCGGCATCGACCTGGGGGCCGGCAACGTCGCCATGACGTACCGTAATCCGGATTTCGGCGTGGGGCGGACCGGCGATCACCGCCGCGACGAGCAGCAGCGCGAGGCCAGCCAATATGGTCCTGCGTCGACGGCCCTGCATATCCTCTCCTCCGCCGCGCACGATACGCCCGATGGCGAATCGGGGCAAGCGAATCGCATGGGCGGGGCGTGGTTCGGGCGACGGTTCAGGCAGCGTGTCGCGTCGCCGTCCGCGCCCGGTCGCGCCCGGCGGCCTTCGCCTCGAACAGCGCGGCGTCGGCGCCGCGATACAGTTGTTTCCAGTCGACCTCGTTCGCCAGCGGGCCGTTGCATACGCCGACGCTGGCGGTCACCATCATGTCGAACGGCATCCGCGTCGCGCGCAGCCGGGCAAGGATGTCCTCCGCCTCGAAACTGCTGTCGGCGGCGACGAGGATCGCGAATTCCTCGCCCCCCATGCGCGCGACCAGCGCCTCGAGCGGCGCGCAGGTGCGCAGCAGCCGCGAAAAGGTGCGCAGCACCTCGTCGCCGCCGTCATGGCCCAGCGTTTCGTTGACCTGCTTGAAATGGTCGAGATCGGCGATCAGCAGTCGCTGCTCGCCGGTGCGCCCGATCGCGTGGCGCAGGAACGCGCGGCGGTTGAGCAGCCCGGTGAGCGGATCGGTGTCGGCCAGCCGGCGCGCCATCACCTCGCTCGCGATCGCGTCGTCGCGTTCGTCGCGCAGCACCTTGATGCGATAGGCGACCGCGAGCGCCGAGGTCAGCGCTTCGAACACGCCCGACAGCACCGTCGAATTGTCGATCCAGAACGCCCAGCCGATGCCGTGCAGATTGGCGACGATGCGCACCGCCGCGAACGCCAGCGGTGCGCTCCACGCCAGCGCGAACAGCCACAGGAAATGCGAACGCCGCGTCCAGGCATGCCACAGCGTGGGCAACACGGTCGCCAGCAGCCCGATGAACGCCATCGAATAGAGCAGGTCGGCCCAGCGCAGGTTGAGCGACCCGAACAGCGCGACGGCCAGCCCCGCCGTCGGCGCCGCCATCGCCATGTACAGCATCGTCCGGTCGAGCCAGCGCGGAAAGACGCGATCTTCGAAGAAGCTGCGGATGAACAGCGCCCCGGTGCCGCCGACGCCTGCGAGGAAAAGATAATTGAGCCGCAGCCGGTCGTTGTTCGGCATCATCGGCCACAGCCAGGCGACCGCGCCCGACGATGACAGGATATAGGCGAGCAGCAGCCCCAGCAGCGCGCAGTAATGAAGCTGGAACGGGTGGCGCATCGCGCACCACAGCGCGAAGCTGTAGACGATCAGCGCGATGCACAGCCCCGCGGACCCGGCATAGAGCGTCATCATCATCAGGTTGGCGTGCGCGCTTTCCGCCTCGCCGAGTACCCGCGCACCGACCAGGATGCCGCGCACATTGGCCGCGCCGCGAATATGCCACAGCACGCGCACCGTCGGTGCGGGGCCGATCGGCAGCGTCAGCTCGGCGAGCGCGCCCGGCTGGATCAGCGGGGTGATCCCGCGCGAATCGCTGCCGAACAGCGTGTGGACGCGACCGTCGCCGGTCAGCGCGCGCACCGTCAGCCCCTCCTGCCACAGGCTGCCGAACCGCAGTGCCAGCGGATCGGCCTCGCTCGCCGTCCGGCCGATGTCGCGACTGATGACCCAATAGTCGCCGGTGCCGAAACGATGCTGCGGCGTCGTGCAGTCGAAGCGTTCGGGATGGCGGATGAGCGTGTCGGGGGTCTGCCCCGTGTCGCGCAACACGCATACGCCGAGCGGTGTGCCGGCGATCCCCGACTGGGCGTGCGCCGGAGCCTGGGCCGCCACGGCCAGGGTGAACCAAAACAGGATGAGCCGGAATAGCCAGACGCCGCGCATGGCCGAAACGCCTAAAGGGCGGGGGCAAACAAGCGGTAAAGAAAGCGATTTGGTTGCGCACCTGCAACGACATCGCGGGGCCGGTCGCGAAACGCGACGGGCCCGGAGTCGCCTCCGGGCCCGTGCGGTTTGCTGTTACGCTGCCTCGCCATCAGGGCGGGGGAACGTCTTATCCGGCGTCGATCGCCTCGGCCTTGCTGCCGCGCTTGCGCGGCTTCTTGGGCGCGGCGGGGGTGATCTCGAACGCCAGCGCGTTGTCGCGCAGCTTCACGGTCACTTCGCCGCCATGGATGAGCTTGCCGAACAGCAGTTCCTCGGCGAGCGGCTGCTTGATCTTCTCCTGGATCAACCGGCCCATCGGACGGGCGCCATAGAGCTTGTCATAGCCGCGTTCGGTCAGCCAGTTCTTCGCCGCCTCGTCGAGCTTGATGTGCACGCCGCGGTCGGCGAGCTGCAGCTCGAGCTGGAGGATGAACTTGTCGACGACGCGCGCCACGACTTCCGGCGGCAGATAGCCGAACGGCACGATCGCATCGAGGCGGTTGCGGAATTCGGGGGTGAAGAGGTTCTTCACCGCTTCCTCCTGCACGTCCTCGCGGCTGATATTGCCGAAACCGACGCTTTCCTTCGCCATGTCCGACGCACCGGCATTGGTGGTCATGATGAGGATGGTGTTGCGGAAGTCGACGGTCTTGCCGTGGTGGTCGGTCAGCTTGCCGTTGTCCATCACCTGCAGCAGGATATTGAACAGGTCCGGATGCGCCTTCTCGATCTCGTCGAGCAGCAGCACCGAATGCGGGTTCTGGTCGACCGCGTCGGTGAGCAGGCCGCCCTGGTCATAGCCGACATAGCCCGGAGGGGCACCGATCAGCCGGCTGACCGAGTGGCGTTCCATGTACTCGGACATGTCGAAGCGCTGGAGCGGGATGCCGAGCAGTTCGGCCAACTGCTTCGCCACCTCGGTCTTGCCGACGCCGGTCGGACCCGAGAACAGATAGTTGCCGATCGGCTTGTCCGGATCGCGCAGGCCCGCACGGCTCAGCTTGATCGCCGAGCTGAGCACCTCGATCGCCTTGTCCTGGCCGAACACGACGCGCTTCAGATCCTGCTCGATATTCGCGAGCACGCGGGTGTCGTCCGACGAGACGGTCTTCGGCGGGATGCGCGCCATGGTCGCGATGACCTGCTCGATCTCCTTGGGCGTGATGACCTTCTTGCGCTTGGACGGCGCCACCAGCATCTGCATCGCGCCGACTTCGTCGATCACGTCGATCGCCTTGTCCGGCAGCTTGCGGTCGTTGATGTAGCGCGCCGACAGCTCGACCGCCGACTTGATCGCGTCGGGCGTGTACTTCACCGAATGGTGCTGCTCGAACGCCGAGCGCAGGCCGGCCAGGATCTTCACCGTATCCTCGACCGACGGCTCGTTGACGTCGATCTTCTGGAAGCGGCGGAGCAGCGCGCGGTCCTTTTCGAAGTGGTTGCGGAATTCCTTGTAGGTGGTCGAGCCGATGCAGCGGATCGTCCCGCCCGACAGCGCGGGCTTGAGCAGGTTCGACGCGTCCATCGCGCCGCCGCTGGTCGCGCCGGCCCCGATCACGGTGTGAATCTCGTCGATGAACAGGATCGCGTGCGGCATCTTCTCGAGTTCGGAAACGACCTGCTTCAGCCGTTCCTCGAAATCGCCGCGATAGCGCGTGCCGGCGAGCAGCGCGCCCATGTCGAGCGAATAGATCACCGCGTCCTTCAGCACCTCGGGCACGTCGCCCTCGATGATCTTGCGCGCGAGCCCTTCGGCGATCGCGGTCTTGCCGACGCCGGGATCGCCCACATAGAGCGGGTTGTTCTTGCTGCGCCGGCACAGGATCTGGACGGTACGGTCGACTTCGGACGACCGGCCGATCAGCGGATCGACCTTGCCGTTCTTCGCCTTCTCGTTGAGGTCGACGGTGAACTGCTTGAGCGCACTTTCGGCCTTGCCGTTCTTGGTCTCGGCCTTGGCCGACTTCTCCTCCTCGGCACCCTTGGGCGGCGCGGCCTCGGTCGGTGCGCTGTTCTTGCCGACGCCGTGGCTGATATAGCTGACCGCGTCGAGCCGGCTCATGTCCTGCTGCTGCAGGAAATAGACGGCATAGCTCTCGCGCTCGCTGAACAGCGCGACGAGCACGTTGGCGCCGGTCACCTCGTCGCGGCCCGAAGACTGGACGTGCAGGATCGCGCGCTGGACGACGCGCTGGAACCCGCTGGTGGGCGAGGGGTCGGTCGGCTGTTCGACCTTCAGCGCATCGAGCTCGGTGTCGAGATAGTGCGCGACGGTGGTCTTGAGTTCGCCCAGATCCACGCCGCAGGCGCTCATCACCTTCGAGGCGTGCTCGTCATCGATCAGCGCCAGCAGAAGGTGCTCGAGCGTCGCATACTCATGGCGGCGGGAGGAAGCGGCTTCCAGCGCCTTGTGCAGGGTCGATTCGAGGGCGGAGGCGAAACTAGGCATCAGGTTACTACTCCAGGAGGCCCGGCGAACAACCGGGCCCGTGATCCCCTATTTCGGGTGGGGCGTGCCCCGCATCAAGAACAGCGACCGAACATCGCGGAAAAGTCGCCCGAGGCGGCCGATCCGGTGCACGACCCCTCATCTCTTAAATAGAGCATCCGCGCTGGCGCGGTGACTGATCGCGCGATCAATTTTGCTTTTGGTGCGTGCAATTTCGAGTTCGAGCGCGGCGATGCGCGCGTTGAGCTCGTCGACCGAAAAGGGGTCGAGGTCCTGGCGGCCCAGTTCGGCCACGAGGTCGTTCTTGCGACGGGGAAGGGACTCGTCTGGTTCCATCTCGACAGAGAACGTTGACCCTGGCACCCCGGATGTCAATAAGGCCGCCGATCTGCCAACAGGGTGAAAGCGACGAGCCGAATGAGCCTTCCCGAAACCATGCTCGCCATCGATCCGGACGGAGCGGGCGGTCCGGAAGTGCTGGTGCCCGTCGCCCGCCCGGTGCCGTTGCCCGGTCGTGACGAGGTGCTGATCCGCGTCGCCGCCGCGGGGGTCAATCGCCCCGACGTGATGCAGCGCCGCGGCCTTTATCCGCCGCCGCCGGGCGCGCCGACCATCCTCGGCCTCGAAGTCGCGGGCACGATCGCCGCGGTGGGCGAGGGATTGCCCGAGGCGCTGGTCGGCCAGCGCGTCTGCGCGCTCGTCGCAGGCGGCGGCTATGCCGAATATGTCGTCGCGCATCACGGCACCTGCCTTCACGTTCCCGATTCGCTGACGCTCGTCGAGGCCGCGGCGATCCCCGAAACGCTGTTCACCGTGTGGACCAACGTGTTCGAACGCGGTTACGCGCAGGAGGGCGAGACGCTGCTCGTCCATGGCGGCACCAGCGGCATCGGCATGATGGCGATCGCGCTCGCCCGCGTGTTCGGGCTGACGATCATCGTTACGGCGGGTTCGCCCGAAAAATGCGCCGCGGCGCTGGCGGCGGGTGCCGATCACGCGATCGACTACAAGGCGCAGGATTTCGTCGCGGCGGTGCAGGAAATCACCGGCGGGCGCGGCGTCGACCTGGTGCTCGACATGGTCGGCGGTGACTATGTCGCGCGCAACCTGCGCTGCCTGGCCGATGACGGCCGGCACGTCTCGATCGCGGTCCAGCGCGGGGCCGAGGCGACGATTCCGATCTGGCACGTGATGCGCCGGCGGCTGACGCTCACCGGATCGACGCTGCGCGGGCGCGACACCGCGTTCAAGGCGCTGGTCGCCGACGAACTCGCGCGCGCCGTCTGGCCGCATGTCGAGGCGGGGCGGATCAAGCCGGTGATCGACACCGTGTTTCCGCTTGCCCGCGCGGCCGAGGCGCATGCGCGGATGGAAGCGGGCGAGCATGTCGGCAAGATCGTGCTCGAGGTCGCCGGGGGCTGATCGTCGCGGGTTGAGGCCGGTCGTGCGGGGGCGGCGTCAGCCGCGGCCCGCCGGTGCCGCCGGGGCAAAGCGCGCGGCGATCGGCAGGAACACCGTTTCCTCCCAGTGATGGCGTTCGCGCACGACCGCCTCCATGCGGCGCAGGTCGGCGCGATAGCCGATTGGGTCCTTGCGCAGCGAGGCGGCGGTCCAGCGCCGGTAATGGCCGCTGCTCGCCTGGCGCACCGACATCATGTCCTCGATGTAATGGCGCACGATCGCCTTGTGCTCGGGATCGTTGCTCGCGCGCATCGGTTCGAGGACGCGGTCGGCCTCGCGGGTGAGGTGGTCGTTGGTGAACTGCGCAAGCGCGTGCCGCTCGCTCAGCAGCTCGTCGAGCGGCAGCGGGTCGGTGGCGGCAAGCTGCGCCAGATGTTCGATACGGCGGATGATCTCGCGATGTTCGTCGTAGATGTAACGCAATGGCACGTCGGTCTCTCTCCCCTTCCCCTTATAGGACGGGGAAGGGGGCAAAGGGGCCGTTGGGGGGCGATCAGGCGGCGGGCGCCATCCCGCGGGCGGCGCGTGCGCGCTCGATCAGCGGAAAGATGACGCGTTCCTCCCACGCGATCCGCTTGACCACGATCGCGAGCTGTTCGTGCACGGCGGCGCGATAGCCGTCCCAGTCGGTCGGCACGCTTTCGGGCGTCCAGGTGCCGCGGTGCATCGCCAGCGACAGCCGCAGGTCGAGCAACTCGCTCGAATAGCGGCGTGCCATCGTGGTGACGATATGGTCCTCGCTGTGCCCGAGTTCGTGCTGGACCACCGTTTCCTCGCCCGCCAGATGCGCGTCGAGCGCGACGACGATGTCCCAGCGCGCGGCGCTCAACGCGTCGCGATCGGGCGGGTTCAGCGGGTCGATCATGGCCATCAGCCGGTTCGCCAGCGCAACGATCTGGCGGTGTTCGGCATGGAAATCGGCAATGGTCTTGTGCATCGCTATGCCCTCCCTTGCAGTGGGATTGATGACTTTAGCGCACGGGGAGAGGGCGCAAACTCAGGGGAACAGCGTTACGCAATCGTGGCAATCCCGAAGGGCGGCTGTCTGGTCGCCGTCCCGCAACCGTCATCGCGCGTGCGGCGAGTTGTAACAATAGATTGCCATAAGGCGCGCCAGCAACGGCGAATGCGGGCAGCGCTCCATGGTCAACATCACCCGGCTTCCTTTCGACGCAGCGGCGAATCCCGAGCTTCAGTTGCCGCCGCCTTCGATTCCCGAGCGCGTGATCGGCGGCCGCCGCCAATATCGCACGATCTGGATTTCGGACGTCCATCTCGGCACGCGCGGATGCAATGCCGACATGCTCATCGACTTCCTCGATCACGTCGATTCCGAAAAGATGTACCTGGTGGGCGACATCATCGACGGCTGGGCGATGCGGAAGCGCTTCTACTGGCCCGCCGCGCACAACGACATCGTCTGGCGGATCCTCAAGCGGGCGCGGCGCGGCACCGAGATCGTCTACATCCCCGGCAACCATGACGAGATGTTCCGCCAGTTCACCGGGCTCAACTTCGGCGGCGTCCATATCCGGCGGCAGGTGGTCCACACCACCGCCGACGGACGCCGGCTGCTGGTGCTCCACGGCGACGAGTTCGACGCGATCACCATGTCGCACCGCTGGCTCGCGCATCTGGGCGACGCCGCCTACGAAATGATGATGACGCTCAACCGGTGGGTCAACGCCGCGCGGCGGGCGTTCAACCTGCCTTACTGGTCGCTCAGCAAATATGCGAAGCAGAAGGTGAAGAACGCCGTCGCCTTTATTTCGCGCTTCGAGGAAATCGTGGCGCACGAAGCCGCGATGCGCGGCATCGACGGTGTCGTGGCGGGTCATATCCACAAGGCGGAAATGCGTGCGATCGGCGACGTTGCCTATTATAACGACGGCGACTGGGTCGAAGGCTGCACCGCGCTGGTGGAGCATTTCGACGGAACTATGGAGATCCTCCATTGGGCCGAAGAGATCGCGGCGCGCGAGGATGGCGCCGCAGGGGTCAGACTGGCGGCGGCGTGATCGAGCCTGAGGAGGGCGAGGACTTGCGGATCGCGATCGTCACCGACGCCTGGGAGCCCCAGGTCAACGGCGTCGTGCGCACGCTCCAGTCGGTGCGGCGCGTGCTCGAGGCACAGGGGCATTCGGTGCTGGTCGTCTCGCCCGATCGGTTCACGTCGCTGCCATGCCCGACCTATCCCGAAATCCGGCTGGCGATCACCACCACGGCCACGGTCGGCGGAATCCTCGACCGCTTCCGTCCCAATGCCATCCACCTGGCGACCGAGGGGCCGCTGTGCGTCGCCGCGCGGCGCTGGTGCCTGCGCCAGGGGCGGCCGTTCACCACCGCCTATCACACCCAGTTTCCCGACTATGTCTCGGCGCGGTCGGGCGTGCCCGCCGAATGGATCTGGCACTATATCCGCTGGTTCCACGCGCCTTCGCGCGCGATCCTCGCATCGACCGAATCGATCCGGCGTTCGCTCGTCGATCACGGGCTGCCGCAGGTGCGCCACTGGGGCCGCGGCGTCGACCTCGCGCATTTCCGCCCTGGGCTTGCGCCGCATCCGGCGATGGCGGGGCTGGCCGGGCCGGTCCAGCTCTATGTCGGGCGCGTCGCGGTCGAGAAGAATCTCGAGGCGTTCCTGCGCTGCTCGCATCCGGGGACCAAGGTTGTCGTCGGCGACGGCCCGGCGCGCGCCGCGCTCGAGGCGCGCTTTCCGGAGGCGCGCTTTCTCGGCCCGATGTTCGGTCCGGAACTGGCCTCGGCCTATGCCGCTGCCGACGTGTTCGTCTTTCCCAGCCGCACCGACACGTTCGGGCTGGTGATGATCGAGGCGCTTGCCTGCGGCGTGCCCGTCGCCGCCTATCCCGTCACCGGGCCGGTCGACGTGCTGCGCCCCGGCGTGGGGGTGATGGACGACGATCTCGACGTCGCGATCGCCGGCGCGCTCGGTTGCAATCGCGCCGCCTGTGCCGAATATGGCCGCAGCTTCACCTGGGAGGCGAGCGCCGCGCAGTTCCTGGGCGCGCTCGTCCCGCTCCACGATGCCGATGTCGCGGCCTGAACCGTGTCGCTGCATCGACCGCGCGTCAGCCTTGCCCTTGCCCTCTTTCGAAAGCCGCACTAAGTCTGCGGGCAGGAATGGCCGCCCGTGAAGGGCGGCCCTTGTTGTTTCTGGAGACTGAGATCGTGGCCCAGCCGTTGATGCCGCACGCGACCGCTTCCTGGCTGGTCGACAATACGTCGCTCTCGTTCGCCCAGATCGCCGACTTTTGCGGGCTGCATATCCTGGAGGTCCAGGCGATCGCCGACGATACTGCGGGAACCAAGCTCACCGGCCGGGATCCGGTGCGCGCCCACGAACTGACGATGGACGAGATCGAACGGGGCCAGAAGGACCCCGAATACCGCCTGAAGATCCAGAAGGGTCCGGAGCAGGTGCGACGCACCAAGGGGCCGCGCTATACGCCGGTGTCCAAGCGTCAGGACAAGCCCGACGGCATCGCCTGGATCCTGCGCCACCATCCGGAGATTTCGGACGGCGCGATCGGCAAGCTGATCGGCACCACGCGCACGACGATCGCCGCGATCCGCGACCGCAGCCATTGGAACATCGCCAACATCGTCCCCAAGGATCCGGTGACGCTGGGCCTGTGCTCGCAGCGCGAACTCGACGCGCTCGTCGCCAAGGCGGCGAAGGCGGCGGGGATCGAGGCGCCCACCGACGTCCGGCTCGAAGGCGATCGCGAGGCGCTGATCGAACAGCTTCGTGCCGAGCGCGAGGCCCAGGTGCGCGGCGTGCCGCTCGATGACGAGCCCGACGCGGCCTCGCTGTTCGCGGACCCGTTCCGCAAGGCCTGATCGCGCGCCCGCGCGCTTCGGGCGCGGGGTCGACGACGAAAAAGGGGGCTGCCGGCGACCGTGCCGGCGGCCCTTTTTCGATTCCGGCGCGGTGCGCGACATGGCATGATCGGCGCCGACGGCCCGCATGCAGCCGGGCCGCGGCAGGCAGGGGAGCCGGGCATGACCGATATCCGCGCACGCGCGATCGCGATCTATGATGCATTCACCCACGAACATCTCGACCGGCGGCGAATGTTGCGCGACATGATCGCGCTCGCCGGCTCGGCGGCAGCGGCCGAGGCGCTGATCGCGGGTATCGCCGCCTCGCCCGCGGCGGCCCAGCGCGTCGCACCCGACGATCGCGCGATCGTCGCCAGCCGCATCGAATTGCCGGTCGCGCGGTTTCCCGCGCTGCACGGCTATCGCGTCGTTCCCGCAACGCCGGGCGGCAAGCGGGGTGCCGTGATCGTCATCCATGAAAATCGCGGGCTCAACGGCCATATCGAGGATGTCGCGCGGCGCCTTGCGCTGGCGGGGTTCCTCGTCCTTGCGCCCGACCTGCTCTCGCCCTGGGGCGGCACGCCCGCCGACGAGGATCGCGCGCGCGACATGATCGCGCGGGCCGATCCGGCGACGGTGATGACGATGCTGCTCGCCGCGATGACGGCGGTGCGCGGCTGGTCCGGCGGCGACGGCCGTGTCGGCGCGATCGGCTTCTGCTGGGGCGGCGCCACGGTCAACCGCCTGGCGGTCGCGGCGGGCGAGCGGCTCGACGCCGGCGTGGTCTATTACGGCCCGGCACCCGACCCGGCCGAGGCGGGGCGCGTCCGCGCGCCGTTGCTGCTCCACTTCGCCGGGCAGGATGCGCGCGTCAACGCCACCGGTGCGCCCTGGGTCGCCGCGCTGCGTGCGGCGGGGCGGAGCGTCGAGGCGCACGACTATCCCGGCGTCGATCATGCCTTCAACAACGACACCGCCGCCGATCGCTACAATGCCGCCGCAGCCGACCTGGCCTGGGCGCGGTCGATCGCCTTTCTCCATCGCCATCTCGACCCGCGCGCTTGACGCGGTGCGATGAAAATGTTCCCTATATGTTCACGAAAACGGCCGAGGGAGATTCGCCGTGTCTGATGCCGTGATGCTTTATACCAACCCCATGTCGCGCGGGCGTATCGCGCGCTGGATGCTCGAAGAGGTCGGCTGCGCCTATGGCGAGACGATCATCGATTACGCGACGATGCACGACGCCGATTATTGCGCGGTCAATCCGATGGGAAAGGTGCCCGCGATCGTCCATGACGGGCGCGTCGTCACCGAATGTGCGGCGATCTGCGCCTATCTTGCCGAGGCGTTCCCGGAGGCCGGGCTCGCCCCGCGGCCTGACGAGCGCGCCGACTATTATCGCTGGCTGTTCTTTGCCGCTGGCCCGGTCGAACAGGCGGTGACCAACCATCACGCTCGCTTCGACCCCGACGAGCGTCAGGCGCGCATGTTCGGCTATGGCAGCTATGATCGCACGATTGAGGTGCTGGCTGCGGCGGTTTCGGCCCATCCCTTCATCGCGGGCGACCGTTTCACCGCGGCCGACGTCTATGTCGGGGCGCAGGTGGGGTGGGGGACGCGCTTCGGCACGATGCCGGCGCTCGATGCGTTCGTCGCCTATCGTGACCGGGTCGAGTCGCGCCCGGCCTTTCAGCGCGCCGCCGCGCGCGACGACGCCCTGATGCCCAGCGAGCCCGCCTGACCCGATCGCGCGCGTGCCGGGCGGGCGGCTCAGCCCGCGCGGGCGCGCGCTGCCCGGCGTGCGGGCAGCACCGCCAGCACCGCAGCGCGTTCGGCGGCGCTGGACGCGCCCCAGCGAACGATCTCGTCGATCGTTCGCGCGCATCCGCGGCACCAGCCGGTGCTGTCGTCGATGGTGCAGGTGCCGTCGCACGGCGAGGCCGGCATCGCGGGCGTCGCGCTGTCGGCCGCCGGAGGCATGGGCCCGGGGGTGCCGGTTGCGGGAGCTGCTGGCGTCGCCGGGGCAGCCCCCCGGCGCGTCACAGCGCGATCGTGTATTTGAGGAAGTCGGGCACCGGCCCGTTCCAGCCCTGCTCGCCGGTTTCGGCCGGTGCAGGGGCCGGCGCGGGCGCCCTGGCCGCCGCTGCCGGCTGCGCGGGGGCAGCAGTCGCCGGGCGCTCGGTATCGCCGCTGCGTTCGGGCTTGCGCGAACGGGCGGGCTTGGCCGCCCGCGGTTCGGGCGCCGCCGCTTCCGCCTCGGCCGGCGCTGCCGCTGCCTTGCGTCCGCGGGCGGGCTTCTCCGCGCGTTCCGCCTTTGCGGGCTTCTCGGTCTTGTCGGCCTTTTCCGCCTTTTCCGCCTTGGCGGCGGGCTTGGCCTTGCGGCCCTTGCCGCGCGCAGGCTTCGCCCCGGCGTCGGCCATTTCCTCGGCCGTGGGTGCAGCGCCGGACAGCGGGTTGGCGACGCGCTCGATCTTCTGCCCGGTCAGCTTCTCGATCTCGGACAGGTTCTCGGCATCGTCGGCGGTCACCAGCGTGTAGGCGATGCCCGTCGCGCCGCCGCGGCCGGTGCGGCCGATCCGGTGGACATAATCGTCGGGATGCCAGGGCGCGTCGAAATTATAGACGTGGCTCACGCCCTTGATGTCCAGCCCGCGCGCCGCGACGTCGGACGCGACCAGGATGTTGACGTCACCCGTCTTGAACCGCTCGAGCTCGGCAAGGCGCGCCGGCTGGTCCATGTCGCCATGGATTTCGGCCGAACGGAAGCCATAGCGCTTCAGGCTCTTGTTGAGCTCGCGCACCGTCGTCTTGCGGTTGCAGAAGATGATCGCGGTGCGCACATCGTCCTGCTCGAGCAGGGCGCGCAGCACCTCGCGCTTGCGGTCGGCACGGACCTCGACGATGCGCTGGGTGATGTTGATGTTGGTCGTCGCCGGGCGCGCGACCTCGATCGTCTTGGGATCGTTGAGGAACTTGTCGGCCAGCTTCTTGATCGGCGGCGGCATCGTCGCCGAGAACAGCAGCGTCTGGCGGTTCTTGGGCAGCTTGGTGCAGATTTCCTCGATATCGGGGATGAACCCCATGTCGAGCATCCGGTCGGCCTCGTCGATCACCAGCAGGCTGCACCCGGTCAGCAGGATCTTGCCGCGCTGGAACAGGTCCATCAGCCGGCCCGGCGTCGCGATCAGCACGTCGACGCCCTTTTCCAGCGCCTTGATCTGGTCGCCCATCTGCACGCCGCCGATCAGCAGCGCCATCGACAGCTTGTGATAGGTGCCGTACTGCTCGAAATTCTCGGCGACCTGCGCGGCCAGTTCGCGCGTCGGCTCCAGGATCAGCGATCGCGGCATCAACGCGCGGGTGCGCCCTTCGCCCAGCACGTCGATCATCGGCAGCACAAAGGCGGCGGTCTTGCCCGTCCCGGTCTGCGCCACGCCGATCAGGTCCTTGCCCATCAGCACGGACGGGATGGCCTGGCGCTGGATCGGCGTCGGCTCGGTATAGCCCAGATCGCCTACCGCGCGCAGAAGTTCGTCAGAAAGGCCGAGATCGGCAAAGCTCATGCGGTTTTCCGGATGTCGGGCGTGGAAGGTCACGCCGCAAAGCGCATTTGCGCTTGCGGATTTGCCTCAGGATGTCAAGTCAAGATGCGGTTTGGCCCCGATTCCGGGGGGTCAGCGCTTGATTTTCAGCGTTGCGAACGACTGGACGGCGCATTGCCGGCCTGAACGCGTCCGCAACGCGTCGCGGCGCGCGCAGAACCGGGAATCGGACGTCGCCTTGATATAGAAGCCGCTGTAAAAGCCCAGCGCCGGGCAGTCCGATGCCAGATGCGCGCGCAGCACGCCGCCGTCCTTCAGCAACAGGTCGACGCTGTCGTTGCGGTTCAGGGTAAAGCCCGCCAGCCGGTCCATCTTGACGCAATCCGATGCGCGCTTCTCGATCACCGTGGCCGCATTCTGTTCGGTGCGCACGACAAAGGTCGTCGTCGTCACGGTCATTCGCGGCACATGGATCGTGATCCGCTGCTGCTGCAGCCCTGCCACGGCCGATTCCCAGCTGACCGGCGCCGGCGAGGGCACCGCGATCAGCAGCAACAGGCTGGATCCGGCAAGGGAGGGGTTCACCATGTCAGTTCGTCTTCATAATCCCGTCGGTTGAACGATGGATGAACCGTTCGCCACGTGCTAGCCCGGCGGGCATGACTCCCGCGCAACGCCAGCTCGTCGAGACGATCCGCGACCGTTTCGGCCCGCGGTCGGTGGTGACCGATCCGGCCGAAATCGAACCCTGGCTGATCGACTGGCGCCGCCGCTTCCACGGCGACACGCCGGCCATGCTCGCCCCCGATTCGACCGAGGCGGTCGCCGCGATCGTGGGGCTCGCCGCCGGGTTGCGCGTGCCACTGGTGCCGCAGGGGGGCAATACCGGGATGGTCGGCGGTGCGGTCCCGCCGGGGGACGGGTCGGCGCTGCTGCTGTCGCTGCGCCGGCTCGACCGGCTGCGCCGGATCGACGCCGATCTCGCCGTCGCGGAGGCGGGGGTGGTGCTCCACACGCTGCATGCGGCGGCGCATGCGATCGGCCGCCGCTTCCCGCTCGATCTGGGCGCGCGGGGTTCGGCGACGATCGGCGGGCTCGTTTCGACCAATGCGGGCGGGGTGCAGGTGCTGCGCTTCGGCACGATGCGCAGCCTGGTCGCCGGGGTCGAGGCGGTGCTGCCCGACGGGTCGATCCATGACGGGCTCGCCGCGCTGCGCAAGGACAATCGCGGCTACAGCCTCGACCAGTTGCTGATCGGTGCCGAGGGGACGCTCGGCGTCGTCACTGCGGCGGCGCTGCGGCTCGTTCCCGCGGCGGTCGCGCGCGGCGTCGCGTGGGTGGGGGTGGACAGCCCGGCGCGCGCGCTCGCGCTGCTGCGCGCGCTCGAAACCCAGACGCCGACGATCGAGAGTTTCGAGATCCTGCCCGACATCGCGCTGCGCGATGTGCTCGCCCATATCCCTGGCACGCGCGCGCCGCTTGCCGGCGCCTGGCCGTGGCATGTGCTGATCGAATCGGTCGCGACCGATCCCGCCGCCGAGCCGCCTGCCGACCTGCTCGCGCGGCTGCTCGCGCCCGCGATCGCCGACGCCACGCTCGGCGACGGCGTCGTCGCGGTCAGCGAGGCGCAGGCCGAGGCGTTCTGGCGCATCCGCCATTCGGTGTCCGAGGCGGAGCGGGCTGCCGGCCCGGCGGTGCAGCACGACATCGCGGTGCCCGTTGCCGACATGCCGCGCTTCCTTGTCGATGCCGCCGCCGCGATCGAGGCGCGCTTTCCGGGCACGCGGGCGATCGCCTATGGCCATCTCGGCGACGGCAATGTCCATTTCCATGTCCGTGCGCCCGCCGGGGTGGCGCGCGATGCCTGGCTGGCGGGAGATGCGCGCGCGATCACGCGTGCCGTCCACGATCTCGTCGTCGCCGCGGCGGGAACGATCTCGGCCGAGCACGGCATCGGCCAGATGAAGCGCGACGAGCTGGCGCGCGTGTTGCCGCCCGCGCGGCTCGCCGCCATGCGTTCGATCAAGGCGGCGCTCGATCCTTATGCAATTCTCAATCCGGGAAAGCTGCTTGCGCTTGCGCCCGGGCGAGCGACACCATAGACCCGCGCCAGTTTTGTTCCTTCAGTTCCTTCAAGCCCTCCTCAGGAGATAGAAATGGCCACCGCGCCGCAGCAGTCGCTTCCGATTTTTTACAATCAGCTCGAACCGCTTTCGAGCCAGGTGCACGCAGAGTTCCGCGTGCGTTCGCGCGACAAGGCGCCGTTCCTGGTCGGCCAGCACGCGATCCCGATCACCGTCGAGGAGTTCCCGCTGGTTCAGCGCTTCATGCCGATCGTCTTCTCGGCGGGCGAGGATCCGGTGCCGCTCGCGCTCGCCGGTCTCAACGAGGGCGTGAACACCTTCTTCGACGACGAAGGCACGCTGCTCGAACAGAATTTCTACGTGCCGGCCTATGTCCGCCGTTATCCGTTCCTGCTCGCGCGCCTGCGCCCGGACAGCGACGAGCTGTCGCTCTGCTTCGATCCCACCTCGGATGCGGTCGGCGCGTTCGAAGAGGGCGACAAGCTGTTCGACGAGGGCCAGCCCAGCGAGATCACCAAGAACATCCTCCAGTTCAACGAGCAGTTCGAGCAGGCCGGCGCCCGCACCGGCATGTTCATGAAGGAACTGAAGGATCTCGGCCTGCTGATGGAGGGTGAGGTTTCGATCCAGCCCGACGGCGCCCCGCAGCCCTTCATCTATCGCGGCTTCCAGATGGTCGACGAGAACAAGCTCAACGAACTGCGCGGCGACCAGCTTCGCAAGATCGTCCAGAACGGCATGCTCCCGCTCATCTATGCCCATCTGTTCTCGCTGGCGCTGATGCGCGACATCTTCGCGCGCCAGGCGCGGGCCGGCAAGGGTCCGCAGCCCCAACTCGTAACGGAGGCCTGAATATCATGACGACGCGCAGCGATCGTTATTCGGAGGTGGCAATCGCCCTTCACTGGACGATCGCTGCGCTCATCATCTTCAACCTCGCCACCGGCATCCTGCACGACGGGCTGCCGAAGGACTGGGCGGTGATCCCGCTCCACAAGACGCTGGGCATCATCGTGCTCGCGCTCACGGTCGTCCGGATCGTCTGGCGGCTGGTCAACGCGCCGCCCGCCTGGCCGGCGACGATGTCGAAGCTCGAAATCGGCGTCGCGCGCGCGACGCACGCCGTCCTCTACCTGTTGATGGTGGCGGTGCCGTTTTCGGGCTGGATGATGTCGTCCAACCCCGAACGCCCGCGCCCGGTCAGCATGTTCGGCCTGTTCGACATGCCGCTGCTGCCCAGCACGCCCGCGCTGTCCGGCGGCGCGCACGAGGCGCACGAGGTCATCGGCTATGCCATGGCGGCGCTCGTCTTGCTCCACATCGCCGCCGCGCTGCGGCATCAGTGGATCCTGCGCGACCGGCTGATGCTGCGGATGATGCCCGCGCGCCGCGCACAGGGCTGAAAGCGCTTCCGGCCCCGGATCCGGACTTGTCCGGACCGGGGTTGAAGTCGCCGACGAGCCGCCTATATTTCGAATGTACGGCTTCGTGTTCCCCCCTTTCGCGAGGTCGTGCGGCACGCCTGCGGGCGTGTCTCCTCCCTGAACCTTGGCCACCTCGTGCCCCGTGCACGAGGTGGTTTTTTATGCGCGTTTCGCATGTGCGGCACGCTGCCGCAGCGGGGGCTATTCGGCCGCCAGCGGCATCGCCAGCGCCTCGTCGGCGACGGCGTCGATCATCGCGCGCAACAGCCGCGCGGTCGCGACCATGCCCGCGCCCGGCGCGTCGAGCGCGTCGTCCAGATACAGTCGGCGGTCGAATTCGATCTGGATCGCATGAATGCCGCGCGCCGGTGCGCCATGCCGCTCAAGCACATGCCCGCCCGAATAGGGGATGTTGACCGCAAAGCGGACGCGGTGCGCCAGCAGCACGCGCTCGATCGCCGCCGGAAAGGGCGGGGCGCTCGCCCGCGCGAACCGGTCGCCGATCACCACGCGCGCCGCGCCCTCGCCGGTGCCCAGCGGCGGCATCGAATGGATGTCGATCAGCACCGCCACGCCGAACCGCGCCTGCGCCGCCGCCAGCGCCTGGGCGACCGCCGCGTGATAGGGGCGGTGGTCGGTCGCGATCCGCGCCTCGACCGCGCCCGCCGGCAGCTTGCCGCGCCACAGTTCGCCCGCGCTCCCCGCGCGTCGCGGCACCAGCCCCAGCCCGCTGCGCACCTTGGCCGACAGCGGCGCCCCGCCGGCGCGCAGTCCGTCCTCCAGCTTGGGGTCGCGGTCGGCCTCGCCGCGATTCAGGTCGATCCATGCCCGCGCGCGCGTCGCCACCAGCATCGTCTCGCGTGCGCCCCCCGCCCGGTGCGCGGCCAGCGCCAGCGCATCGGCATGGCGGTCCTCCAGCACCTGCAGCGCCGCCATCGGCACGCGCGCCGCCGCCGCCAGCTCGGGCGGATAATCGCGTCCTGCATGCGGGACCGACAGCACGACGGGACTTTCGGGCTGGGCTGGCCCGTATCGGGCAAAGGCGGGCGTCGCGCTCACGTCCGCGATGCTAGGGCAGGGCGCGGGGCATGCCAAGCTGGGGCATTCCCCGCCGCCTTCCGGAAACCAACTGGCTGGAAAATCTTTAAGCCTTCCCGCATATGGAAATCGCCCAACATTGGTCCGGGGTTGTGATGATCCGAATTCTGCTCGCCGAGGACGACCGCCTGATGCGGGAGTATCTCGCGCGCGCCCTTGAACGCTCGGGCTATGCCGTCCGCGCCGTCGATTGCGGAACGGCGGCGATTCCGCTGCTCGAAACCGAACGCTTCGACCTGCTGCTCACCGATATCGTGATGCCCGAAATGGACGGGATCGAGCTGGCGCAACGCGCGAGCGAGATGGTGCCCGACATGCGCGTCATGTTCATCACCGGCTTTGCCGCGGTCACGCTCAAGGCCGGCAAGCAGATGCCGAACGCACGCGTGCTGTCCAAGCCGTTCCACCTGCGCGACCTCGTGCTCGAGGTCGATCGGCTGTTCGAATCGGAGAATATCGGCCTCAACTGATTTTTTCTGAAATTGGGTATTGCGCCGTCCGCCACCCCCGGCTAAAGGCGGCGCTCCCCGGGGGCGCGTAGCTCAGTGGTAGAGCACTGTGTTGACATCGCAGGGGTCGCAAGTTCAATCCTTGCCGCGCCCACCATTTTAAAAAGCCCGCCAGCGCAATGCGTTGGCGGGCTTTTTCATATTCCTGCCCGCCGCATCGCGGCGGCGCGCCTCACTCGATCAGCGCGGCATAATCGTGCGGCATCGCGGGAAGCGTCGCCCGCGCGGCGGTGCCCACCGCGATCACCAGCATCAGCGCGATCAGCCCCGCGCGCGGCACCGGCACGCGTCCGCGCCACAGCAGCACTGCGGCGATCGCGGTCGCCAGCATCGGCCACAGGTGATAGCGCAGGTCCGACGCGATGCTGACCAGCGCAAAGCTCGCCTCGAGCCCCAGTGCCGACGCGATCAGCGCCAGCGCGAGCGCGCCGTCGGCCTCGCCCCGTCCGCGCCACGCCGCCGGTGCCAGCGCCAGCGCGAGCACCAGATAGGCGATCGGCCAGCCGAGCGGCGACCGCACCACCCATGCCCCTGCCGCCTGCGTCGCGCGCGCGCTGCGGCCCGGATCGGCCAGCCCGATCCGGTTGGGCTCGTTGCCCTGCGGCGGCTCGGCAAAGGGCCAGTTCGCCGCGACCCACCAGCGTTCGGTCGCGTTCAGGTGCGCGGCGCGATGGCGGGCATAGGCCAGCGGATGCGCGACGATCGCCGCCACCCAGGCGCGGGTGCGCGCGGCCGTGGGGGCGTGCATCAACGGCGCCAGCATCGCGCCGCACCGCGTCTCGTCGCCCAGCGGATCCCAGAACAGCGGCTTGTAGCATCGCATCGCCGCCACGCGCGGCGCGATGCCGGGGGGCAGCGCGTCGGTGCCGCCGAAATGCGCGATCCCGGCGCGGTCATAGAGCGGCAGCGTCGCCGCCACGTCGCTCGCCCGTGCGCCGAGCAGCCGGTGGTTGATGATCGGCTGCAGCGCCAGCATCAGCCCGGTCAGCGCCAGCATTGCGCCCGCCGCCATCGCGCCCGTGACCACGATGTGTCGGGCGGCGCGTGCGCGCGGCCGCCCCGGCACGGCTGCCAGCATCACGACCAGCGGCGCGACCGCAAAGGCCGCATTGCTCCGCACCAGCGCGGCATAGCCGATCAGCATCGCGACGCCCGTGATCGTCGCCGCGCCCATCGCGCGTCCGCGCAGCCGGTGCGCCGCGACGATGCCTGTCGCGGCGATCAGCGCGCCCAGCATCTGCGCGTCCTTCAGGATCGCCACCTGCCAGCCCAGGAGCACCGGACACGCGCCGATCGCCAGCATCGCCGCCGCCGCACGGCCCCGCCCGCGCGCCGCCAGCGCATCGGCGATCAGCCCGATTCCCAGCCAGTAAAGCAGCAACTGGAGCGCGAACATCGGCGCCCCGGCGGCGCCCGTGGCGGCGTGCAGCGCCTGCCACAGCCGCGCCATCGCGGGCGGGTGCCAGTCGTCGAATTGCCCGCTGCGGACCTGTTCGAACTGCTGGACGCTGTCGTACAGCGCATAGCCGGGCCAGAAGAGCAGCAGCGTCGCCGCCGCAAGGATCAGCACCGCGACCCGCACGCGCATCGCGGCGCGCGGGGACGGCGAAAGGGGGGCGTCCGGTGCCGGTGCCGCCGTCGCGGTCACCGGCCCGCCGGCCGGTTTGCGGTCGTCCGCGTCACCATCGGCCCGCGGGGCGCGGGGAAGGGGGCGGCGGCACCGGACCGACGGCGGCGCGCGCCGCCGCGATTGCCGGGTCCGGCGCCGCCGCCTGTCGCATCAGATGTGAAGCGCGCGGCCATAGGCGCCGAGGACGCTTTCGTGCATCATCTCGGACAGCGTCGGATGCGGGAACACCGTCTCCATCAGCTCGGCCTCGGTCGTCTCCAGCGTCTTGCCGATCGTATAGCCCTGGATCAGCTCGGTCACCTCGGCGCCGATCATGTGCGCGCCCAGCAGTTCGCCGGTCTTGGCGTCGAACACGGTCTTGATAAAGCCCTCGGCCTCGCCTAGCGCGATCGCCTTGCCGTTGCCGATGAAGGGGAAATTGCCCACCTTTACCGTGTAACCCGCTTCCTTCGCCTTGGCCTCGGTCAGGCCGACGCTCGCGATCTGCGGGTGGCAATAGGTACAGCCGGGGATGTTGCGCACGTCCATCGCGTGCGGATGGCCGCCCGCGATCGCCTCGGCGGCGATCACACCCTCATGGCTCGCCTTGTGCGCCAGCCACGGCGGCGCGGTGACGTCGCCGATCGCCCAGATGCCGTCCACATTGGTCCGGCACGCGGCGTCGGTGACGATGTGCCCGCGCTCGGTCTTCACGCCCAGCGTCTCCAGCCCGATATTCTCGGTATTGGGGACGATGCCGATCGCGACGATCACATGGCTGAACTGGTCCTCGGTGACCTTGCCGTCCTTGCCCTTGATCGCCGCCTTGACGCCGTCCGGGCCGACTTCCAGCTTGTCGACGCCGGTGCCGGTCAGGATCGTCATGCCCTGCTTCTTCAGCGACTTTTCGAGGAAGGTCGAAATGTCGGCATCCTCGACGGGGACGATGCGGTCCATCATCTCGACGACGGTCACGTTCGCGCCCATGTCGTTATAGAAGCTGGCGAACTCGATCCCGATCGCGCCCGATCCGATGACGAGCAGCTTGGTCGGCATCTCGGCCGGGGTCATCGCGTGGCGATAGGTCCAGATGCGCTTGCCGTCGGCCTTGGCAAAGGGCAGCTCGCGCGCGCGGGCGCCGGTCGCGACGATGATGTTCTTCGCGGCCAGCTCGGTCTTCTTGCCGTCGGCGGCGGTGACGGTCAGCTTGCCCTTCGCGGTCAGCACGCCGGTGCCCATGTGGACGGCGATCTTGTTCTTCTTCATCAGGTGCGTGACGCCCTGATTGAGCTGCTTGGCGACGCCGCGCGAACGCTTGACCACCGCGTCCAGGTCGGCGCTGATCTTGTCGGCGACCAGGCCATAGTCCTTGGCGTGCTGCATATAGTGAAAGATCTCGGCCGAACGCAGCAGCGCCTTGGTCGGGATGCAGCCCCAGTTGAGGCAGATGCCGCCCAGATTCTCGCGCTCGACGATCGCGGTCTTCAGCCCAAGCTGCGCCGCCCGGATCGCCGCGACATAACCGCCGGGGCCCGATCCAAGGACGATAAGGTCGTAAGTGTCAGCCACGATGTTACTCCTGTGGGGCCTTTGGCGGGGCCGGCATGGGCGGAACGGCGCGCGGCACGCGCTCCTCGTCGATCGCGACGAAGGTAAAGCGCGCCTGCGTCACCCGGCTCATCTTCTCGCTGTGGCGCGGGCGGCGCCACGCCTCGACCTCGACCGTCATCGAAGATCGGCCGACGCGGACCAGCTCGGCATAGACCGAAACCTCGTCGCCCACCGAAACGGGGCGGTGGAACTGCATCGCGTCGACCGCGATCGTCACCGCGCGGCCGCCCGAATGGCGCGACGCGACCGATCCGGCGCCCAGGTCCATCTGGCTCATCAGCCAGCCGCCGAAGATGTCGTCATACGGATTGGCGTCGGCCGGCATCGCGGTGACGCGGATCACCGGCGCCTGTGCCGGCGGGAATTCGGGGTCGTTCTCTTCACCCATTTGCATTTCCATTCTTGCTGTCCGCGCCGATGGCGGCGCGATCCTCCGCCCAGGCCCGGCGCAGCGGCCCGACGCCCATCAGCAGGACGACGACCATCGCACCCTCTGCGACCAGCCAGATGTCGCTGGTCGCGCGCGGATAGGCCCAGGCGGCCAGCGATGCGATCACCACCGCCGCGGCCAGCCCGATCACGGTATGGACGACTTCGATCAGCACGCGCATCGCTTCGCCGCTCCGGTTCAGGCGATCATGCCCATCGGCGCCTCGATCAGCGCCTTCAGGTTCTTCATCAGTTCGGCGCCGTCGGCCCCGTCGATCGCGCGGTGGTCAAAGCTGCCGGTGGCGGTCATCACCGTCGCGATCTGCAGCGCGTCGTCGATGACATAGGGGCGCTTCTCGCCCGCGCCGACCGCCAGGATCATGCCCTGCGGCGGGTTGATGACGGCGTCGAACTGCTTGATGCCGTACATGCCCATGTTCGAAAGCGACGCGGTGCCGCCCTGATATTGCTCGGGCTTCAGCTTGTTGTCGCGCGCCAGCGCGGCCAGCGCCTTCATCTCGGTCGAAATCGCCGAAACGCTCTTGTTCGCGGCGTCGCGGATGATCGGCGTGA
This sequence comes from Sphingomonas chlorellae, assembly GCF_056485145.1. Taxonomy (NCBI): domain Bacteria; kingdom Pseudomonadati; phylum Pseudomonadota; class Alphaproteobacteria; order Sphingomonadales; family Sphingomonadaceae; genus Sphingomonas; species Sphingomonas chlorellae. The sequence continues at coordinate 86,609 of NZ_JBQXXM010000005.1, read as the reverse complement.
TCAGCCCCGACGGCGTCGACACCGCCACCGACACATCGGCGCGCTCGTACCGGATCAGCTGGTCGCCGGTATAGGTGACGTTGCACTTCGGCGTCTGTTCCAGCGCGACGCCCAGCGCCTTGATCAGCAGGTCGTTGACCGACAGCTTCACGCCGCGCGCTTCCAGCGCCTTGTTGAGTTCGCCGCGCAGCTTGAGCAGCGCGTCGAGCCGGATGTCGACCGTCAGATAGATGTGCGGCACCGTCTGCTTCGATTCGGTCAGGCGGCGCGCGATCGTCTTGCGGATGTTGCTCAGCTTCTCCGCGCTGTGCGGGATGCTGTCGTCGAACCACACGGCCTTCGCCTCGGCGGGCGCTGCAGCCGCGGCCGGGGCGGGTGCCGGGGTGGCGGGCGCTGCGGCCGCGGGGGCGGCGGCGCCGGGCTTGGCGCCCTCGACATCGGCCTTGACGATCCGGCCGTTCGGCCCGGACCCGGTAACCGTTGTCAGGTCGACGCCCTTGTCGGCGGCGATGCGGCGGGCGAGCGGGCTCGCCTTGACGCGCGTGCCGCCGTCACCTGCGGGGGCAGGGGCAGGGGCAGGGGCGGGGGCGGCTGCGGGGGCCGCCGGGGCGGTCGCTGCCGCTGCGGGCGCTGCGGCCTGCGGCTGGGCCGGTGCGGCGGCCGGCGTCGATGCGGGAACGCTCGCGGCGTCCTCGCCCTCGCCCAGCATCACCGCGATCACGGTGCCGACCTTCACATTGTCGGTGCCGGCGGGGACCAGGATGCGGCCGACCACGCCTTCGTCAACGGCCTCGAATTCCATCGTCGCCTTGTCGGTCTCGATCTCGGCGAGCAGGTCCCCCGACTTGACGGTATCGCCTTCCTTCACCAGCCATTTGGCAAGCGTGCCCTCTTCCATCGTGGGCGAAAGCGCGGGCATTCTGATTTCGATCGACATGGAGTTTCCCGTCGTTTGTTCCTGGGGATCGGAATGTTCCTCCTTCGCCGCGCGCTTCCCTAGGGTCAAGGGGCAAGCCTCGGGCTTGCGCATGCGCGCGCCGCGCGGCACTCAGGCGATCCGGCGAGGAAAACCATCCATGCGCACCTATCTGGTCGTGATCGACGAAAGCCCCGAATCGGAAATCGCGCTGCGTTTCGCGGCGCGGCGTGCGGTCAAGACGGGGGGCGCGGTGGAGATTCTCGCGCTCGTGCCCCAGCCCGAATTCGTCCAGTGGGGCGGCGTCATGGCCGCGATCGAGGAGGAGGCGCGCGAACGGGCCGAGGCGCTGGTGATGCGCGCGGCGGGCACGCTGTTCACCGAATCGGGGATCACCCCGTCGATCACCGTGCGCCAGGGCGAGGGGCCGCGCATCGTGCGCGAGATGATCGCCGCCAATCCCGACATCGCCGCGCTCGTCCTCGGCGCCGCGCCCAGCGGCCCGCCGGGGCGGCTCGTCAGTCACTTTACCGGCGCCGATGCCGGCGGCTTCACCGTGCCGGTGATGATCATCCCCGGCTCGCTCGACATGGCGGCGATCGACCGGCTGAGTTGAGCTGAGCTGAGCCGCGCGGCGCCGCGCCCCTCCGGCCACTTGCCAGCGCCGCCGCGCCGCGCCACCCTCGCGGCCATGCAACCGATCCCCGCCGCATTCGCCCTTGCCGGGCTCGTCCTCGCCGCGACGCCGTTCGCCGCGTCGCCTGTCCTGGCCCAGTCGGCCGCGCGCCCCGCGCCGCCCGCTGCCGCCGCGCCTGCGCCCGATCCCGCCCGCCTGCGCGCCAGCGTCGCGCGGCTCGTCGGCTTCGGCACGCGCCACACTTTGTCCTCGGCCGATGATCCGGTGCGCGGCATCGGCGCGGCCCGGCGCTGGTTCGCCACCGAATTGTCGCGCATCGGCGACGCGTGCGACTGTATCGAGGTCGCCAATATCGAACGCGGCTTCACCGGTCCGCGCGCGCCCGGCGGCGCGGCGGTGGTCGACGTGCTCGGCTTTCAAAAGGGGCGCGACCCGCGCCGCGTCGTCATCGTGATGGCGCATATCGACAGCCGGGCGAGCGACGTGATGAACGCCGCGATCGACGCGCCCGGCGCCAATGACGACGGCTCGGGCGTCGCGCTGGTGCTCGAGGCGGCGCGCATCCTCTCGCGCGAACGCTTCGACGCGACGATCGTCTATGCCGCGCTCTCGGGCGAGGAACAGGGGCTGTGGGGCGGCCAGCTCCTCGCCGAAACCGCGCGCGAACGCGGCTGGACGGTGTCGGCGGTGCTCAACAACGACATCGTCGGCAACACCGTCGGCCAGGACGGGCGCCGCGTCGCCGATCGCGTCCGCGTCTTTTCCGAAGGCATCGGCGCGGCCGACGATGCCGACGCCGCGCGCCGCCGCCGCGCCGACGGCAGCGAGGATGACGGCCCCTCGCGCGCGCTGGCCAAGGCGATCGACTCGGTCGCTGCGACGATCCCCGGCGGGCTCGACGTGCTGCTCGTCCGCCGCCCCGACCGTTTCGGCCGTGGCGGCGACCACGAACCCTTTCTCCGTCTCGGCTATCCCGCGGTGCGCTTCAGCGTCGGGGTCGAGGATTACGACGCCCAGCATCAGGATCTGCGCACCCAGGCCGGCAAGGCGATGGGCGACACCATCGACAAGATGGATTTCGACTATCTCGCCCGCGTGACCGCGCTCAACGTCGCGACGATCCGCCGCCTTGCCGCCGCGCCTGCGGCCCCCGGCACGGTCACGCTCGACGGCGCGCTGTCGATGGACACGCGCGTCCGCTGGAGCGCGGTGCCCGGTGCCGCGGGCTATCGCCTGCGCTGGCGCCGCGCCGACGCGACCGACTGGACCGCCTCGCGCGATGTCGCGGCGGGCGAAACGAGCGCGACGCTTCCCGTCGTCGTCGACGATCATTTCATCGGCGTCTCGGCGCTCGCGGCCGACGGTTCGGAAAGCCTCGTCACCTTCGGCACGCGCCCGCGCTAGGGCGCGTCGCCGAATCGCCGCGCATGGTTCAGCGGCAGGCGCAGCCCTGCCGCCGCACCGTCTTGTGGCGATAATGGCCGCCGCGCACCGTCACGATCCGTTCCTCGACGACGCGCGTCGTCGTCGTCACCACCGGCGCGGGCTGGATCACCACCACCGTCGCCCCCGCCGGATAGGCGCCCGCGGCATAGGCGTCGGCATAGCCATAGCCATAGCCGTCACCATAGCCGTCATCCCCGCGCACCCACCGCCCGTCGGGCGCCTGGCGCAGCGTGACGACGCCCGGCCCGGCCTGCACCACCGTCACCGTCGCGCCGCGCGTCACCACCGGCGCACTGCGATCGTAGGCGGGAATGGGTGCGGGCGGCGGCGGCGGGGGCGGCGGCGGCGCGGGACGATAATCGTCGCGCGGGTCGGGATAGGCGCGCGCGTCGGGACGGGGACGCGCATCGGGCTCGACCGGCGGCGGCGGATAGGGGGCGCCCGCCGGGCGCGCCTCGGCCATCGTGACGCCGCGATCGTTCCACGCGATTCCCGACATCGCGTCCCACACATTGCCGCGCGTGTCCGCCAGCACGGCGTCGTCATAATAGCGCACCCAGAAATAGCCCGGCGGCGGCGCGGGCAGGCCATAGCGCAGATAGTCGGGCACGCGGAACGGCCCGCCCATCCAATAGGGCGGCAGCACCGCGCCGCGCCCCAGCCGGCGATAGGCGCTCCAGCCGCCCGGCGCGCGCGTGCCGCCGTCCCACCGCCCGTCGGGGCCGCGCGTCCAGCGGCCGGGCTCGGTCGGCATCACCCGCGGCGGCGCGGGCGGGGGCAACACGATCCAGCGCCCGTCCTGCCACACGCGCTCCTGCGCTGCAGCGGGCAGCGCCAGGCCCAGCCCGACACCGATCCCGGCCGCCACGATGCTCGCCTGCCAAAGCCTGTTCACACGCGATTCCCCACAATTCCGAACGCGAACGACCCTAGCGCGAAGCCCCCCTGCACCGGAACGGCACACGCCCGCCCGCTGTCCCAACCCGGGAAACCCGAAAAAGTGCAACAACCGCCCCGCGCCCCCCAAAATCCTCCCCGCCCCGGGGAGGGGTACCGCGCGGCGCAGCCGCGTGGTGGAGGGGCCGCCCGAAGGGCGGAACCCGGACGCTACAACACCCGCGGCCGTCGGTAGCCCCAACCAGCCGCGGCCCCGCTCAACAAAACACCGCCCCCGCGCACCCCGAAATCCTCCCCGCCCCGGGGAGGGGGACCGCGCGGCGCAGCCGCGTGGTGGAGGGGCCGCCCGAAGGGCGGAACCCGGGGTGCCACAACACCCTCCGCCGCCGGGCGCAGCAACCAGCCACCGCCGGTCCCCCGCCGCGGGAACGCCGCGCGCGCCGCCTCGCCAGTCGATCCGCCTTGCCGCCGGCGCGCCGGGCTCAGCCGATCCGCGGCGCCAGGATCCGCATCAGCGCCTCGCACCCGGCCGCGTCGCCCGCGTCGAACCGCGCCGGATTGGGGCTGTCGAGGTCGAGCACGCCCAGCAGCACGCCCTGATGGACGATCGGCACCACCAGTTCGGACCGGCTCGCCGCGTCGCACGCGATATGCCCGGCAAAGGCATGGACATCGTCGACAAGCTGCGTCTCGCGCGTCGCCGCGGCGGTGCCGCACACGCCCTTGCCGAACGGGATGCGGATGCAAGCGGTCTTGCCCTGGAACGGCCCCAGCACCAGCGTCTCGCCGACATTGCGATAGAATCCGGCCCAGTTGAGGTCGGGCAGGAACTGCCACAGCAACGCCGCGGTGTTGGCCATGTTGGCGATCGCGTCGGGTTCGTCCGCGGTCAGCGAATCGAGCGCGGCCGCAAGCTCGCGGTAAAGGTCGGCCTTGTCGCCGCCGGAGATGTCAAAGCTGTACATGCCGCGCATGTAGGGCGTCCGGCGCGCCGAGGGAACGGGGCGCGCCCGTTCAATCCACCCGCACGCGCCCGCGTCCCGCCTTCACGGCGCTGCGGCCCTTCTTGGCGTCGACGCGGCGCGCCTTGGCGGCCTTGCTCGGCTTGGTCGGGCGCCGCTTCTTGGGCACCAGCGTCGCTTCCTGGATCAGCGCGATCAGCCGTTCGCGCGCATCCTGGCGGTTGAGCAGTTGCGACCGCGCGCCTTCGCTGCGCAGCACCAGCACGCCGTCGCTCGTCAGCCGCGATCCGGCGAGCACCGCCAGCCGCGCCTTCACCGCTTCGGGCAGGTTGGGCGATTGCGCCACGTCGAAACGCAGCATCACCGCGCTGTCGGTGGTGTTGACGTGCTGGCCGCCCGGCCCGCCCGCGCGGACGAAGCTTTCCTCGATCTCGTCGCTGTCGATCGCGATCGCGCGCGTGATGCGGATCCACGCCATGCGGCCCGGCTCCCGCGGCTCAGCGGCCGTCGCGCGGGGCGCGCGTGCCGGTCGCGGCCTCAGCCATGGTCGAACCCCGCCGCGGCGAAACGTTCGGGCATCGGCGCCTGGCCGTGCACGTCGGGCTTGCCCGCGCGCGGCACCGTCAGCTCGGCGGCATGGAGCATCAGCGCGGGGCCGCCGCGGCCATAGACGGGGTCGCCCAGGATCGGGATGCCCAGCCCCTCGGCGGCGTGGACGCGGATCTGGTGCGTGCGTCCGGTTTCGGGAAAGAAGGCGACCAGCGCGCGGCCCGCATTTTCCGCGATCAGCTTCCACCGCGTCCGCGCGGGCTTGCCGCGCGGATCGCCGCGCATCCGCCAGCCGGTTTCGGCGGTCGAGGTCTTGGCGAGCGGCAGGTCGATCGCGCCGCTCGGTTGCGCGGGAACGCCGTCGAGGATCGCCAGATAGCGTTTGGTGACCGCGCCCGCCTCGAACGCCTGGGCAAAGCGGCGCAGCGCCTTGGGGTTGCGCGCGAGCAACAGGCAGCCGCTCGTGTCGCGGTCGAGCCGGTGGACGGGCACCGGCACGCGCTGGAATCCGAAACGCAGCGCGTCGAGCCGGTCCTCCAGGCTCGGTGCGCGGTCGCGCGGGCGGTCGACCGGCAGCCCTGCGGGCTTGTCCAGCACGATTGCCTCGCCGTCGATGAAGAGTACCCGGTCCTGCAGCATCGCCTTCCTATAGCGGGTTGCGCCCAAAGCGGAAGGACGCGGGTGCGGCGGCGCGGGGACGAATCGAAAGCCGAATCGAAAAGGGGCGGCCGGGTCGGGGGGAACCCGGGCCGCCCCTCGGGGGCCGGTCGCATGCGCGGGCGGGGGGGGGGACTCCCCGTCCGCGCGACCGGCGGTCCGCTTTACTTGGCCAGCTTCGCCGCAACCTCGGCGATCTGGCGGCCCTGATAACGCGCGCCTTCGAGTTCGGTTTCGCTCGGGCTGCGGCTGCCGTCGCCGGCGGCGAGCGTCGTCGCGCCATAGGGGGCGCCGCCGACCACTTCGTCCATCCGCATCTGGCCCTGGAAGCCATAGTTGAGGCCGACGACGACCAGCCCGAAGTGCATCAGGTTGGTGATGATCGAGAACAGCGTCGTTTCCTGGCCGCCATGCTGGCTCGCGGTCGAGGTGAACGCGCCGCCCACCTTGCCGTTGAGCGCGCCCGATGCCCAGACGCCGCCGGCGGTGTCGAGGAACGCCGCCATCTGGCTCGCCATCCGGCCGAAGCGGGTGGGCGCGCCCATGATGATCGCGTCATACTGCGTCAGCGCCTGCGCGTTCTCGATCACCGGGTGCGGCGAATCGGTCTTGAAGTGCGCGGCGGCGACGACTTCGGCCGGCGCGGTCTCGGGGACGCGGCGGATATCGACCTCGGCGCCGGTGCTGCGCGCACCCTCGGCGACGGCTTCCGCCATCTGCTCGAGATGGCCGTAGGACGAGTAATAGAGGACGAGCACTTTGGTCATTGGAACGGCTCCCTTTGTGGTGTGAATTGCGGGTTTGGGACGGTTTTTGCCGGTGAACGGCGGTTTTTGACGGCGAATGGCGGCTTTGGTCCCGCCATTGGGGCGGGTTTCCGGCCCGGCGGGCGGGGTCAGGCGCTGTCGACCAGCACGATCTCGGCGTCCTCGATCGCGGCGATTTCCAGCCGCTGGCCGCCCGTGATCGCCGCGCCGTCGCGGGCTTCCAGCCGCGTCTCGCCCAGCGTCACCACGCCGCGCGCCACCACCAGATAGGCGTGGCGACCGGCCGCGACGGCGTGCTCGACGCTCGTGCCGCCGCGCAGCGTCGCGCCCAGAACCCGCGCATTTGCGCGGATCGGCAGCGCCTCGTCGTCCTCGGCATAGCCCGATGCAAGCGGCACCAGCCGCCCGTCGCGCGCCTCGCGCGGAAAGGGCTTGGTGCCCCAGCTCGGCCGCCCGCCGCGCTCGCGCGGCTCGATCCAGATCTGGAACAGCGTCGTCGTTTCGGGCTCCAGATTGTACTCGGCATGGCGCACGCCTTCGCCCGCACTCATCACCTGCACGTCCCCGGCGCCCGTCCGCCCGGTATTCCCCATCGAATCCTGATGCGTGATCGCGCCGCTGCGGACATAGGTGATGATCTCCATGTCGCGATGCCCGTGCGGCGGAAATCCGGTGTTGGGCGCGATCTCGTCATCGTTCCACACGCGCAGCGCACCCCAGCTCATCCGCGCCGGATCATAATAATCGGCAAAGCTGAAATGGTGGTGCGCGTTCAGCCAGCCGTGGTCGGCATGGCCCAGGCGCGAAAAGGGGCGTTTCTCGATCATCTCGGCGACACTCCGTCGGCTACGAGGCTTCAGATAGGCGTCGCCGACGACGCGCGAAATGGAAACCTTGGAAACCGATCGTTTCCGATGCTACGCTCCACGCGCGCAACAAGGGGCGGGAAGCACGCAATGAAGCTGCCGGACTTCGAGGCTTGGGCGATTTTTGCCAGCGTGGTCGAACATCGCTCGTTCAGCGGCGCGGCCGAGGCGCTCGCGGTGTCGAAGGCGACCGTATCCAAGGCCGTCGCGCGGCTCGAGGCGCGGCTGGGAACCGCGCTGTTCCACCGCACCTCGCGACGGTTGACGCTCACCGAAAGCGGCCATGCGCTTGCCGAACATGCCAAGCGCCTGCTCACCGACGGCGAGGCGGCCGAGGAGGCGGCGTTCGAAAGCGCAGGCGCGCCGGTGGGGCTGATCCGCGTCGCGGCCCCGCTCACCTTCGGCATCCGTCACCTTGCGCCGCTGCTCGCCGAGTTCATGGAAGCGCACCCTGGCATCCGCATCGACCTGCGGCTCTCGGACACGCGCGTCGACATTGTGGGCGAGGGGATCGACGTCGCGGTGCGCATCGCCGAGCTTCCCGACAGTTCGCTGCGCGCGCGGCGGCTGGGGGCAGTGCGCGGCTATGTCGTTGGGGCCCCAGCCTATTTCGACCGGATGGGGCGGCCCGCCCATCCCGCCGACCTCGCGCGCCATGCCTGCCTTATCTATACCAACACCGCTGCGCCCGAACTTTGGCGTTTCCGTCGTGCGGGCGGCGAGGAGGCGGTGGTTCGCGTCGACGGCCCGCTGCGCACCGACAGCGGCGATTCGATGCTCCCGGCCTTGCGCGCGGGGCTGGGCGTGGCGCGACTGCCCGATTTCCTGGTGGACGAGGATCTGGCCGCCGGCCGGCTCGAGGCGGTGCTCGATGCGTGGCGCTGGGGCGCGCCTGCGCTCCACCTCATCACGCCGCCGGGCACGCTGCGCCCCGCCCGCGTCGAGGCGCTGCTCGCCTTTCTCGCGGACCGGCTCCGGCGGCTGTGCGATGCGGCCCGTGCGTCCGAACCGGAAACCGACGTTCCGGAGAATGCCTGAAAACCGGTCGGGCAATCGGCCGTTCGCGGTTAGGCGGAAATTAACCTTTTGCCTTCAGATGGGGTTAGGTTAATGAATTCGTCCCGCGCATCGGGCAACCGGACAGGCTCGGGGATGTGCGAGGACAGGGGAACCGGCGATGCGCGTGCTGCTGATCGAAGACGAACCTTCGACCGCCAAGGCGATCGAGCTTATGCTCACGACCGAGGGCTTCAACGTCTATACCACCGATCTCGGTGAAGAGGGCCTCGATCTCGCCAAGCTCTACGATTACGACATCATCCTCCTCGACCTCAACCTCCCCGACATGCACGGCTATGACGTGCTGAAGAAGGTCCGGGTCGCCCGCGTCCAGACGCCGGTGCTGATCCTGTCGGGCATCAACGAAATGGATTCGAAGGTCCGTTCGTTCGGTTTCGGCGCCGATGATTACGTGACCAAGCCTTTCCATCGCGAGGAGCTGATCGCACGCATTCACGCCGTCGTCCGCCGGTCCAAGGGGCACAGCCAGTCGGTCATCCGCACCGGCAAGCTCGCCGTCAACCTCGACGCCAAGACGGTCGAAGTCGACGGTGCGCGCGTGCATCTGACCGGCAAGGAATATGCGATGCTCGAGCTGCTCTCGCTGCGCAAGGGCACCACGCTGACCAAGGAAATGTTCCTCAACCATCTCTATGGCGGGATGGACGAACCCGAACTCAAGATCATCGACGTGTTCATCTGCAAGCTGCGCAAGAAGCTGAGCATGGCGTGCGGCGGTGACAATTATATCGAGACCGTCTGGGACCGCGGCTATGTGCTGCGTGAGCCCGACGGCGGCGAAGAATCGGTCCCGGCCGTCGCCTGACGCGTCCGGTTTTCCCAACCTGACCCCACGGCAACGGGTCGCGAACCGCAAGGTCCGCGGCCCGTTCGCTTTGGGGCGTTTTTGTGCCTGCCCAGGTCGGTGTCAGCGCCCGGCCGGCCGCCGTCGCCGCGCCTCGGCGTGGCGTTCGGCATGGTCGAGCAGCGCCTCCAGATCGGCGCGCTCGACGTCGAAGCTCTCGCCCATCGCGGCGATCGCGGCGTCGATATCCTCGCCCAGCAGCCGCGGCGCAGGCGGCGGTGCCGCCGGCCGATGGGGATAGCTGTGCCCCGACAGCCGATGGAAACCCCAGCCGACCGCCGCCAGCGCGAGCGCGTTGAGCGCCACCGGCGCGACCGCCAGCGACCAGCCGCGCGCCGCCAGCGCCGGTCCGCCAAGCACAGCGAGCAGCGCGCATGCGCCCCCCGGCGGATGCAGGCAGCGCAGCAGCGACATCAGCACGATCGCGCCGCCCACCGCCACGCCTGCGGCGACCGCGCCGCTGCCCAGCCATTGGCTCGCCGCCACACCGACCAGCGCCGACAGCGTGCAGCCGCCGATCACCGGCCAGGGCTGGGCCAGCGGGCTGCTCGGCACCGCGAACACCAGCACCGCCGCCGCGCCCATCGGCGCGCAGAGCAACAGCGTGTCGCCGCCGGCCGCCATACCGCTCGCCCAGCCGGCGAGCGCGATTCCGGCGGTTGCGCCCAGCGCCGCGAACAGGCGGTCCGGCAACGATGCGCCCGCAAGGCGCGGCCGCCAGCGCCAGCCGCGCCGGCCGCTCACCGGTTCGATCTTCATCCGGCGGGCTTGCGCACCCACACGCGCTCGCCGCCGACCCAGGTTTCGAGCACCTTGGTCCCGCGCAATTCGGCGGGGGCGGCGAGCAGCGGGTCGCGGTCGACCACGATGAAGTCTGCGCGCATTCCCACTGCGATCCGGCCGAAGCGATCCTCGGCGAATCCCGCATAGGCGGCACCGGTGGTAAAGGCGGCCCAGCCCTGTTCGCGCGTCACCGCCTGGTCGGGATGCCAGCCGCCAAAGGGTTGGCCGTCGGCGTCCTGCCGGGTGAAGCTCGTCGCCCATCCGGCCCAGGGGTCGGGACTTTCGACCGGATAGTCCGAACCAAAGGCAATGCGGACGCCGTTCTGGAGCATCGTTCGCCAGGCATAGGCCCCCGCCAGCCGTGCTTCGCCCAGCCGTGCCTCGGCCATCGTCCGGTCCGATGTCTGGTGCACCGGCTGCATCGACGCGATCACCTTCAGCCGTGCGAAACGGGCAAAGTCCTGGGGATCGACGATCTGCGCATGTTCGATCCGCCAGCGCCGGTCGTCCTTGAACGAATCGGACAGCGTCTCGATCGCGTCGAGCACCTGTGCGTTGGCACGGTCGCCGATCGCGTGGACGGCGATCTGGAAGCCGTCCATCGACCCGCGCGTCATCAGGTTGAGCAACTGGTCGTCCGACAGGAAGCCGAGCCCGCGCTGCCCCGGCGCATCGGCATAGTCGGCCTTCAGCCACGCGCCGCGCGACCCCAGCGCGCCGTCGTCGTACAGCTTGATGCCGCCCATCCGCAGCCGGTCGGCGTAGAGCCAGGGCGTCGGCCCCTGGCCCGCGACCTTCAGCGCGGTGTCGACGCCGTGCGCATAGCTCATGATCCGGACGCGCAGCAGTCCCATGTCGCCCATCCGGCGATAGGTCAGCCAGTCCTCGGTCGTCGTGCCCATGTCGGCGGTGGCGGTGATGCCGAGCGAAAGCAGCTTTTCCTGGGCGGCGAGAAAGGCGGCGTTGCGCTGCCGCGGCGTCTCCGCGGGAATCATCCGCGTGACGAGCTGTGTCGCGCCGTCGACGAACACGCCCGCCGGCTGGCCGCCCGCGCCGCGCTCGATCCGCCCGCCATCGGGGTCTCGGGTCGCGGCGGTCACGCCGGCCAGCGCGATCGCCTTGCTGTTCGCCCAGCCGGCATGGCCGTCGACACGCTCGAGCCATACGGGCCGGTCGTTCACCGCCGAATCGAGTTCGGCTGCGGTCGGGAAGCGGCCGAGCTTCCATCGCTCCTGGTTCCATCCGCGGCCGACCAGCCACTTGCCCGGATTGGCCGCGGCATAGCTGCGGATGCGGGCGAGTGCCTCGTCGAGCGTCCGCGTGTCGGACAGGTCGAGCTGCAACAGCTGCGCGCCCAGCCCCATCACATGGCCATGCGCATCGATCATGCCGGGCATCAGCGTCTTGCCCGCCATGTCGATCTTCCAGTCGGCCTTTTTGGGACGGCGCTCGCCCTGGTGGAGCAGCAGCGAGACCTTGCCCTCGCGATTGACCATCAGCCCGTTGAAGCGGACGACCTGGCCCTTCTCGTCGAGCGTCATCCCGTTGACGTTGTCGATCAGCCCGTCGGCATGCGCGATGCCACTGGCGCATGAAAGCAACAAAAATGCAGCCAATTTGGCAATCGAGGCGGTGCGATGTTGCTTTTCAGGCATAGAATCTTTCGCAAACGAGGTGTTCCCCCCGCGCTCCAGATCGTCTAGGGCGGGGTGGTCATGGCTAGCAAAGCAGCATCGGCGGCCGCGCCGCTTTCCGTTTCGATCGACGACGTCCTCGCCGCGCAAACGCGCCTGGACGGCGCCATTGTGCGGACACCGACACTTCACAGCCGTACCTTGTCGCAGCTCACCGGCGCAACGGTCTATCTGAAGTTCGAGAATCTTCAGTTCACCGCCGCGTACAAGGAACGCGGTGCGCTCAACACGCTGCTTCAGCTCGATCCTGAGGCGCGCGCCAAGGGGGTCGTGACCGCGTCGGCGGGCAACCACGCGCAGGGGCTGGCCTATCATGCCAGCCGGCTGGGCATTCCCAGCACGATCGTGATGCCGCGCAACACGCCGATCGTGAAGGTGACGCAGACCGAGGGGCATGGCGCGCGCGTCATCCTCGAAGGCGAGACCTTCGACGCCGCCTATGCCCATTCGCGCGCGCTCGAGGCCGAGATGGGCCTCACCTATATCCACCCCTTCGACGATCCGCGCGTGATCGCGGGACAGGGGACGGTCGCGCTCGAAATGCTTGCCGACATTCCCGATCTCGACACGATCGTGGTGCCGATCGGCGGCGGTGGGCTCATCTCGGGCTGCGCGACGGTCGCCAAGGCGCAGCCGCGCGCGGTCGAGGTGATCGGCGTTCAGGCCGAACTCTATCCGTCGATGTACAACCGCCTGCACCAGACCGAAATGCCGTGCGCGGGTGATACGCTGGCCGAGGGCATCGCGGTCAAGCATCCGGGCACCATCACCGCGGCGCTGGTCGCGGCAAGGGTCGACGATATCGTGCTCGTCGGCGAACGCCGGCTCGAAGAGGCGGTAAGCCTGTTGCTCCAGATCGAAAAGACCGTGGTGGAAGGGGCCGGCGCCGCCGGGCTCGCCGCGCTGTTGTCCGAACCGGAGCGTTTCCGGGGCAAGCGGGTCGGTATCGTGCTGTGCGGCGGCAATATCGACACGCGGCTGCTCGCCAATGTCCTTCTGCGCGATCTGGCGCGCTCGGGCCGTCTGGCGCGGCTGCGCATCCGGCTTCAGGACCGGCCGGGCGCACTCTACCATGTCGCGCGGATCTTCCACGAACAGGGCGTCAACATCATCGAGGTGTATCACCAGCGCGTGTTCACGACGCTGCCCGCCAAGGGACTGATCACCGACATCGAGTGCGAGACGCGAGATCGCAATCATCTCGACCGGCTGATGACGGCGCTGCGTCGCGCGCAATATGAAGTGACGCAGGTCGAACTCGCCTGACCGGTGCGCGCGGGGGTGATTCGCCCCCGCGGCGCCGAACGCATTCGTGTCGAGCGCCTAGATCGTGGTTAACGGGGCTCGATTCGTCCCTTGCTGAAACGATGCGCGCGATCGTTTCCCATGATGCAAGCGCTTAGCGGCCGATTAACTTTCTTTAATGGTAAAGGCGCTTTTCATCATTGTCGCTGCGCTTCATAGTCGTCATCGAAACAGGGGCGCGTAACCCCGCAACAAGGACGACGCAGCGGTGACTGCTCTTTCGCGCTTTCCCCGTTTTTTCGTGACCAGCCCGTCGCCGTGCCCCTATCTGCCCGGGCGACAGGAGCGGAAGATCTTCACCGAGCTCACCGGCGCCCACGCGCCTGAGCTCAACGATGCGCTCGGCCGCATCGGTTTCCGGCGCAGCCAGTCGGTCGCCTATCGGCCCAGCTGTGCGGGCTGCACCGCCTGCGTGTCGGTGCGGGTCGTCGCCGACGGTTTCCAGCCCAATGCCACACAGCGCAAGCTGCTCCGCCGCCATGCCGACCTGGAAGTGCGCGCGTGCAAGCCCTGGGCGACGGCCGATCAGTTCCAGCTTCTCCATCGCTACCTCACCGCGCGCCATCCCGGCGGCGGCATGGCGACGATGGACGAGAGCGATTATGCCGACATGGTCGAACAGACGCCGGTGGACAGCTTCGTGATCGAATATCGCGAGCCCTCGGTCGACGGCGAGCCCGGCCGCCTGGTCGGCGCCTGTCTCACCGACTATCAGGGCGACGGGCTGTCGATGATCTACAGCTTTTTCGAAACGACCGACCCCCAGCGGCCGTCGCTCGGCAACTTCATCATCATGGACCATATCCTGCGCGCGCGCAGCGGCGGGCTGCCCTATGTCTATCTCGGCTATTGGGTGAAGGGCTCCGAACGCATGGCGTACAAGACGCGCTATCGCCCGCTCGAAGCACTTGGTCCCAATGGCTGGTCGTTGCTCGACGAGGCTGCCGAGATGCCCGCGGTGCCGCTCCCGACGCCGATCACCGAATTCGCCTGATCGCCGGGGCGGCTCAGCGTCCCTCCGCGCGGTCGATCATCATGCGCTGCGTCAGGATCTGCGGCAGGATTTCGGGCGACGCCGCCCCGGGGCGGTACCAGAGATACAGCGGCACGCCGGCCCGCTGATGCTGCTCGATGAAGCGGCCGAGCGCGGGATCGCCGCGCGTCCAGTCGCCGACGAGTACCGCCACCTTGCCGGTCTTGAGCGCCGACTCGACGGGCTGCGTCTCGATCACCGTCTTTTCGTTGACCTTGCAGCTCAGGCACCAGTCGGCCGTGAAATAGGCAAAGACCGGCCGGTTTTCGGCGCGAAGCTGTGCCAGCCGCGCCTCGCTGAACGGTTCGGCGCCCGCGGGTAGCGTGGCAGTGGCGCCGGTCGCTTGCGAAGTCGGGTGAACGGCAAGCGCCGCGGCCAGTGCTGCGGCGATCAGCGGTGCCGGTGCGATCCACGCGCCGCTGCGCCCTCTGCGCTGGCGCGCACCACCCCACCAAAAGGCGATTCCCGCCAGCATCGCCGCGCCGACGCCGATCGCCATGCCGTCGCTTCCCGCCTGGTGCCCCAGCACCCAGGCGAGCGCGAGCGCGGTGGCGAACATCGGGATCGACAGCAGGTGGCGCAGCGTCGCCATCCACGCGCCCGGCCGCGGCATCCGGCGGCGCAGCGCGGGGATGAAGCCCAGCAGCAGGAAGGGCAGCGCGATGCCGAGCCCAAGCCCTGCAAACACCGCCATTGCGGCGGGCCAGGGCAGCACCAGCGCCGCGCCCAGCGCCGACGCCATGAACGGTCCGCTGCACGGCGTCGCGACGAATGCGGCCAGCGCGCCGGTCGCAAAGGCGCCGCCATGTCCGTGTCCGGCCGCGCGGCCGATAAAGCCCGGCGTGTTGATCTCGAACAGTCCGGCAAGGTTGAGCGCGATCGCGCTCGTCAGGATCAGCAGTACGACGATGATCTGCGGGTTCTGCAACTGGAACGCCCAGCCTGCGCTGCTTCCCGCCGCGCGCAGCCCCAGCAGTACGCCGCCGAGCGCCAGGCACACGATCACCACGCCCGCGGTATAGGCCAGGGCCTCGGCACGCGGCGCGCTTCCCTCACCATTCGCACGGGCGAGGCTCAGCGCCTTGAGGCTCAGGATCGGGAAAACGCACGGCATGACATTGAGCACCAGCCCGCCGAGCACCGCGGCAAGGAACGCGCCCACGATCGTCGCGGCGAGTCCGGTCCGCTTGGCCGGCGGCTGGGCAGGGGGCACCTTGCCCGCGGTTGCGCGGACGGCAAGCCCCTGGACTCCCGGTGCTCCCGGCAGCGCCAGCACGCCCTCGATCGCCGTCGCACTTGCCTGGACGCCGCCGGGGCTCGTCCGCGTCTCGATCACCAGCCGGTCGCCGTCGCGCACCACCGACTGCGGCGCGGCATAGTCGATCACGTCGCGCGTCTGCGGGAAGAAATAGGCATGCTCGGCATCGCCCGCGGCGTCGGCGGGGAAGGGGATTCCGATGCGCAGCGTCTCGCCCGCGCGTTCGAACGTCGCCGTCGTGCCGATTGCGCGCGGCAGCGCGGCGCGCCACGCGTCGAAGCGCGCGCGTTGCGCCGGGGCCACTGCGCCGTCACCGACGGTCAGTTCGGTCTGGAGCGCAGCCTTTTCGGGAACGCAGATCTGGTCGGTACAGACCAGATAGTCGAGCGTCAGCGCGACCGGTATCCGCGTGCCCGGCGCGGCCCCCGCAGGGATCGTCAACGGCACCAGCGGCGCGAAGGGCGCCTCGAACACGTAATTCATCAGCCCCGCGATCACGAGCCGCTGCGGCACCGGATAGCGCAGCGCGCCCGCGCTCACGCCCGCCGGCAGCCGCCAGTCGGCGCGCGCGGGCAGGCCGGCGTCGCCCGGGTTGAGCCAATAGGCGTGCCAGCCCTTTTGCGGCGTCGAATCGAGCGCGAGCATGATCGTCGTTCCCGGCGCGGGCCGTTCGGTCTCCGCGACGAGCCGGATCGCCACGTGCGGGCCGCTGCCGATCCCCTGCGCCGCCGCGACGGGAATCGTGGCGGGCGCCACCAGGGTCGCCACCGCCGTCATCGCGGCGAGAATCGACATCAAGACGAAACGAATGGGCTGCATGGCCCCTCCTTGCCCAGCAGGCGTCGTTCGACAATAGCTGCTTTCGTACCTGTCCTTATCCGCTTGGAGCCGGCAACCTCATGAAGTTCGCATCCGTTCTTGCCATTGCCGCCGCGCTCGGCACCGCTGCCCCTGCCTTTGCCCAGACGCGCACGCCTGCCGCTGCCCCTGCCACGCCACCGACGCCGGCCGCCGCCGCGCCTGCGGCTGCCCCGGCACCCCAGGCGCCGCCGCGCCTGCTCGTCGTCGTGTCGGTCGACCAGTTCTCGGCCGATCTGTTTGCCGAATATCGTGCGCAATTCACCGGCGGCTTTACCCGGCTGCTCGGCGGTGCGGTGTTCCCGGCCGGTTATCAGAGCCATGCCGCGACCGAGACTTGTCCCGGCCATTCGACGATCCTCACCGGTGCGCACCCGTCGCGCACCGGCATCATCGCCAACGACTGGACCGACTTCAACGCGCCGCGGCCCGACAAGACCGTCTATTGCGCCGAGGATGAGAGCGTGCCGGGCAGCACCAGCGGTGCCTACACCGTTTCCGACAAGCACCTGAAGGCGTCGACGCTCGGCGAATGGATGAAGCGCGCCGATCCGCAGAGCCGCGTCGTCTCGGTCGCGGGCAAGGATCGCGCGGCGGTAATGATGGGCGGGCACCAGGTCGACGAACTCTGGTGGTGGGACGGCAAGTCGTTCGTCTCCTATGCCGGCCGCGCGGCCCCCGACATGGTCCGCCGGATGAACGTCAGCGTCGCGATGCGCATCGCCGAGGCGCAGCCCGCGATGGATCTTCCCGCCTTCTGCCGTGCGCGCAGCCGGGCGATCCCGCTCGGCGGCGGCAAGACCGTCGGCGACGGCCGCTTCGCCCGTGCGGCGGGTGACGCGAAGGCGTTCCGCATCTCGCCCGAATTCGACGAATCGGTGATGGCGCTTGCCGCCGGGCTCGC
Organism: Sphingomonas chlorellae; assembly: GCF_056485145.1. Lineage (NCBI taxonomy): Bacteria > Pseudomonadati > Pseudomonadota > Alphaproteobacteria > Sphingomonadales > Sphingomonadaceae > Sphingomonas > Sphingomonas chlorellae. The sequence continues at coordinate 69,153 of NZ_JBQXXM010000005.1, read as the reverse complement.
CACCGACATGAAGCTCGGCCAGTCGGGGCATACCGATCTGCTGATCGTCGGCGCGTCGGCGACCGACTATGTCGGCCATACCTATGGCACCGAGGGCAGCGAAATGTGCCTTCAGCTGCTCACGCTCGACCAGACGCTCGGCAAGCTGATGTCGGTGCTCGACAGCACCGGCGTGGACTATGCGGTCGCGCTGACCGCCGATCATGGCGGCCACGACCTGCCCGAGCGCAATGTCGAGCATGCCGCGCCCATGGCTGCGCGCATCGATCCCGAACTCAACGTCCGCACCGTGGGCGAGGCGATCGCCAAGAAGCTCAACCTGCCCAAGTCGCCGCTCGGCGGCAGCGCGGCGGGCGACATCTATATCGACCCTGCGCTCACCCGGGCGCAGCGCACCGCCGTCCTGGCCGAGGCGGTGAAGCGTTACAGCGCGCATCCGCAGGTGTTCGGCGTCTACACGCGCGACCAGATCCTCGCGACGCCGATGCCCAAGGGCCCCGCCGATACCTGGTCGATGCTCGAGCGCGCCCGCGCCTCGTTCGATCCGCAGCGCTCTGGCGATTTCGTCATCGCGCTCAAGCCGCGCGTCACTCCCATCGCCGATCCGACCAGGGGCTCGGTCGCGACGCATGGCAGCTTCTGGGATTATGACCGTCGCGTGCCGATGCTGTTCTGGCGCAAGGGGATGACCGGGTTCGAACAGCCGCTCGCGGTCGAGACGGTCGACATCGCGCCCACGCTCGCCGCGCTCATCAAGGTGCCGGTGCCCGTCGAAATCGACGGCCGCTGCCTCGACCTCGACGCCGGCCCGGGCGACAGCTGCAAATAAGCCGCCGCCGCCCGGGGTGCCCGCTTGGGGCGCCCCGGGCGGCCATCGTTCCTCAATCGTTACCGGCGCGCGGCGAGCATCCGGATGATGCCCGAAAAATCGGTGGCCGCGCCGCCTTCGTCCTTGGCGAAACGCTGGTAGAGTTCGGCTGCGCGCGCGCCCATCGGCGTGTCGGCGCGCACGCTGTCCGCAGCCTCCATCGCCAGCCGCAGGTCCTTCAGCATCAGCGCGGCGGCGAAGCCGCCCTGATAGTCGCGGTCGGCGGGCGTCTCGGGGCCGACGCCCGGCACCGGACAATAGCTCGTCATCGACCAGCTCTGCCCCGAACTCACCGACGCGATGTCGTAAAAGACCTGGGGGTCGAGCCCCAGCCGTTCGGCGAGCACGAAAGCCTCGCATGTCGCCACCATCGTCGCGCCGAGCAGCATGTTGTTGCAGATCTTCGCCGCCTGGCCTGCGCCCGGTCCGCCGGCATGGATCACCGCCTTGCCCATATCGGCCAGGAAAGGCTCGGCACGGGCAAAGGCCGCCGCGCTGCCGCCGACCATGAAGGTCAGCGTACCCGCATTGGCTGCCGCGATCCCGCCAGACACGGGGGCGTCGACCGCTGCCAGCCCGCGGGCGGTTGCCGCCTCGCCCATGCGTCGCGCAGTCACCACGTCGATCGTCGAACAGTCGATCAGCACCGCACCCGGCTCGGCGCCCGGAAACACGCTTTCCTCGTACACGCTCTCGACGTGCCGTCCGGCGGGCAGCATCGTGACGATCGCCTCGGCCCCGCGGATCGCGTCGGCGGCATTGTCGGCGGGAAGGCAACCTGCGGCGCGCGCGCGCTCCAGCGCCTCGGGCGACAGGTCGAACGCGCGGACGTCATGTCCGGCGCGGGCCAGGTTCGCGGCCATGCCGCCGCCCATATTTCCCAGCCCGATGAATGCGATTCGTGCCATCTTGATCCTCTCCTGCAAGTGCGGGAACGGCGGGGGCGCGGCCGTTGCCCGGCCGTCTTCCCCCGCGCTTTCCCGTGCCGTCCGGCGGACGGAGCGCTCAGCGCCCCGTCCAGTTCCCCGGACGCTTTTCGATGAATGCGGCCATGCCTTCCTTCTGGTCGGCGGTGCCGAACAGCGCGTGGAACAGCCGGCGTTCGAACAGAATACCCTGGCTCAGCGTCGTCTCGAACGCGGCATTGACCATTTCCTTGTTCGCCTTGACGCCCAGCGGCGGCATCCCGGCGATCTGCGCCGCGGTCTTCACCGCTTCCTCGACCAGTTCGGCCGCGGGGATGATCCGGCTCACCAGCCCGGCGCGTTCGGCTTCCACGGCATCCATCATCCGGCCGGTGAGGCACATCTCCATCGCCTTGGCCTTGCCCACGGCGCGCGTCAGCCGCTGCGAGCCGCCCATGCCCGGCGAAACGCCCAGCTTGACCTCGGGCTGGCCGAACTTGGCGGTCTCGGCCGCGAGGATGAAGTCGCACATCATCGCCAGTTCGCAGCCGCCGCCCAGCGCATAGCCGGCAACGGCCGCGATGATCGGCTTGCGCGTCGCGGTCACGTGCTCATAGCCGCCGAAGAAGTTGGTGCCGAACATGTCGGCAAAGCTTTTTTCCGACATCTCCTTGATGTCGGCGCCCGCGGCGAACGCCTTTTCGCTGCCGGTAATCACCGCGCAGCCCTGGCTCGCATCGGCGTCATAGGCGGCGAGCGCCGCTGTCAGCTCGGCGAGCACCTGGCTGTTGAGCGCGTTGAGCGCCTTGGGCCGGTTGAGCGTGATCAGCGTCACCGCGTCGCGCCGTTCGACAAGGATGGTTTCGTAATCGGTCATCGGTTGCTCCTTCGCCGTCACCCCAGCCCAAAGCGGGGCGGTTTGTCCATAGGCGGGGTGGGCATGGCATGGCGATGTTGCCGCCATGGTGCGCCGCGCCCCCCGCTATGGTCAGGCGGGCTGCCACGCCTCCGCTGCGGGCAGCGGGGCAAAGATCCGGTCGATCTGCGCGTCGGTCACGCCCTCGGCCGTTGATGGCGACCAGCGCGGCTTGTTGTCCTTGTCCAGGATCACGGCGCGCACGCCCTCGATGAAATCGGGCAGCATCGCGACGCGGCACGCGACCGCATATTCCTGGCGCATCTCTGCGGCAAAGTCGGGCATCGCGCGCGCCTCGGCGAGCAGCCGCAGCGAAACCTTGCACGCCTGGGGCGACTTCGTGCGCAGCCCCGCCAGCTGCGCTTGCGCCCATTCGCTGTCGTCGGCGGCCAGATCGGCCAGGATCGCCTCCAGCGTTTCGCCCGCGAACAGCCGGTCGATCCGTTCGCGTTCTGCCAGGATCGGGGCCGCTCCCGGCTCGACCGCGTGGCGGGCCAGCACCGTCTCGATCGCTTCCGGATCGGCCATGATCCCGGCCTTGGCGGCTTCGACCGCGTCGGCCGGGACGAAGTGCGTCGCCAGCCCCAGCGCCAGGCATTCGGCGCCGTTCAGCCGCGCACCGGTCAGCGCGATGAACGCGCCCAGCCGGCCGGGCAGGCGCGACAGGTACCAGCCGCCGCCGACATCCGGGAACAGGCCGATTCCCGTCTCTGGCATGGCAAAGCGCGTCGCCTCGGTCGCCACGCGATAGCGCGCGGGCATCGCGATGCCGACGCCGCCGCCCATCGTGATCCCGTCCATGAACGCCACCACGGGCTTGGGAAAGGTGAACAGCGCGTGGTTCATCTGATATTCGGTGCGGAAGAAGGTCCGCGCCCCGACGCCGTCGCTCGCACCGCTCTCGGCGATCATGCGAATGTCGCCGCCCGCGCAAAAGCCGCGGCCTTCGGCATGGTCGAGCACCACCGCGCGCACGGCGGGATCGTCGCGCCACTGCGTCAGCGCGGCGAGCATCGCGGCGCACATCGGCGTGTTGAGCGCGTGGATCGCGCGCGGGCGGTTGAGGCGGATGCGCGCCACCGGCGGCTGCGGCTGGATCAGGACGTCATCGGTCATCGGGCGGGCCTTCTTGCGAAAAGGGGGGAGGGCTGAAGCGATCGGACGGCGATTCGCATGCGCGCCGGCACGGGACAAGCGCGGCGGGGCAGACGTGCCGCCGTCTCCGTACCCGCGCCGGGGATCAGTCGCGCAACAGGTCGCGGCCGACGATCATCCGCATCACCTGGTTGGTGCCTTCCAGGATCGAATGGACGCGCAGGTCGCGCCAGAACCGCTCGATCGGATAATCCATCAGATAGCCATAGCCGCCGTGCAGCTGGAGCGCCCGGTCGGCCACCGCCGAGCCCGTGTCGGTCGCAAGCCGTTTGGCCATGGCGGCAAAGCGCGTGCGGTCGGGCGCGCCTGCGGTCACCTTGGCAGCGGCGAGGTAGAGCAGCGCGCGCGCCGCCTGCAATTCGGTCTCCATGTCGGCGAGCATGAACTGCGTGTTCTGGAACTCGGCGATCGCCTTGCCGAACTGGTGCCGGTCGCGCGTATAGGCGATCGCCTCGTCAAGGCAGCGCTGCGCGCCGCCCAGCGAGCAGGCGCCGATGTTCAGCCGTCCGCCGTCGAGCCCCATCATCGCGATGCGAAAGCCCTCGCCCTCGGCGCCCACCATGTTCCCGGCCGGCACGCGGACATTGTCGAGGATCACCTGCGCGGTCGGCTGCGAATGCCAGCCCAGCTTGCGTTCCTGCGCGCCGAAGCTCACGCCCGGCATGTCCTTCTCGATGACCAGGCACGAAATGCCGCGCGGGCCGTCCTCGCCGGTGCGCACCATCGTCAGGTACAGGTCGTTCGCGCCGCCGCCCGAAATGAACTGCTTGGTGCCGCTCACCACCCAGTCGTCGCCGTCGCGCACCGCGCGCGTCTTGAGCGCCGCCGCGTCGGAACCCGAACCCGGCTCGGTCAGGCAATAGCTGGCGATCATGTCCATCGTGACGAGGCTGGGCAGATATTTGCCCTTCAGCGCGTCGCTGCCGAACCGGTCGATCATCCACGCCGCCATGTTGTGGATCGAGATGAAGGCGCTGGTCGACGGGCAGCCATAGGCCATCGCTTCCATGATCAGCGCGGCCTCCAGTCGGCCCAGCCCGATCCCGCCGCTCTCCTCGGCGACATAGATCGCGCCGAAGCCCAGTTCCGCGGCAGCCTTGATCGTGTCGCGCGGGAAGATGTGCTTCTCGTCCCATTCGGCGGCAAAGGGGGTGATCGCGTCGGCGGTGAACTTGCGCGCCATCTCCTGGATCGCGCGCTGGTCGTCGGTCAGGTCGAACGGGTGGGTCATGGGGTCTCCGCAAGGCCGGCACGAAGCTGTCCGGATTGGCATTGGCGAAGCACGAGCCGGGATGCGGCGATCCTGCCGACAGGCCGCGGCGCGGTGACTGCACGCCGAAAGACCGGTGACGCGGACGCCGCGCGCCGCACGTCGCGTGCGGGCACGATCGCGACCGCGCACGATCCTCTCCATCCTGCCTGGCCGGGTTCCCGTCCGGGCCCGACTCGTTCTTCTGTAATTTTGTTGCGCATGGCATAGCGCGACGCGCGTGTCAGCCCCCCGTTCGGACAGGCGCGCGAGTCGCGCCTCAGTCCGTCGCCGCGGCGACGCGGCCGATCGGAACGGGGAGCAGCCGGCCCTCGGCATCGCCGATCACCATCACCTCCACGCCGAATGCCTCGCGCAGCGGGCCGTGCGCCAATGCCGTCTGCGGCGGGCCAAAGGCGATCACGCGCCCTTCCTTCAACAGCAGCACCTCGTCGGCCGCGCGCGCCGCCTGGATGAGGTCATGGAGCACGATCACCACGCCCGTCCCCGTCGCGGCCAGCGCACGCAGCTGGTCGAGCACCGCCAGCTGGTGCACCGGGTCCAGGCTCGCCAGCGGCTCGTCGGCGAGCAGCCAGTGCGGTTCGCCCGCCAGCACGCGCGCCAGCAACACGCGGGCGCGCTCGCCGCCCGAAAGCTGGTCGACAGTGCGGGTCTGTAGGCTGTCGGTCGCCGTCGCGGCGAGTGCGGTGTCGATCGCCGTGCTGTCTGCCTCGTCCGGCGCGACGAAGGGCGCGCGGTGCGGCAACCGCCCCAGCGCGACCAGTTCGCGCACCCCCAGGTTCCAGTGGACCGCCGCGTCCTGCGGCAGATAGCCGATCCGCTGCGCCCGTTCGCGCGGGCTCAACCGGCTGACCAGCCTGCCGCCCAGGCGCACCTGCCCGCCATCGGGGTCGCGCAGGCCTGCCATCGTGCGCAGCAGCGTCGATTTGCCCGACCCGTTCGGGCCCAGGATCGCCGTCACCCGGCCGGGGCGAAACAGCGCGTCGACGCCGTGCAGCACCGTCCGGCCGCGCAGGCGGACTTCCAGCTTGGTAACGCTCAGATCCATGCCGACCGCCGCATTTTCAACAAAAGGGCAAAGAAGAAGGGCGTGCCGATCAGCGCCATCGCGACGCCCAGCCGCACCTCGCTCGCGCCGGGGGCCAGCCGCACCAGGCTGTCCGCCGCGAGCACCAGCGCCGCGCCGCCCAGCGCGCTCGGCACCAGCAATGCGCTCGGTCGTGCGCCGGCGAGCGGTCGCATCAGGTGCGGCACGATCATGCCGACAAAGCCGACCACGCCCGTCACCGCCACGCTCGCGCCGACGATCAATGCGGTGCCGGTGACGACGAGCAGTTGCAGCTGCGTGAGATTGACGCCCATCGAACGCGCCGCATCCTCGCCCAGCGACAGTGCGTCGAGTGCGCGTCCCGTCGCCAGCAACAGTATCGATCCCGCCGCGATGCACGGCAGCGCGAGCTGCGCCTCGGCAAAGCTGCGGTCGGTCAGCGCTCCCATGATCCAGTCGATCACCTCGGCCGTCGCGAACGGGTTGGGCGCGATCGAGATCAGGAATGCGGTGAGCGCGCCCGAAAGGCTCGCGAGCACCGTTCCGGCCAGGATCAGCGCCACCGCGCCCCCCGCGCGCCAGGCGAGCAGCGCCAGCAGCGCAAGTGCCGCCCCCGCGCACAGCATCGCCGCGACGAACAGGGGCAGGGGGGTGGTCACGCCCGCCAGCACGATCGCCGCGACCGCGCCCAGCGCCGCGCTCGATGAAACGCCCAGTACCGCCGGGTCGGCCAGCGGGTTGCGCAGATAACCTTGCAGCACCGCGCCGCTCAGCCCTAGTCCGGCGCCGATAGCGAGCCCCAGCAGCGCGCGCGGCAGGCGCAGTTCGGCGATGATGAACCACCGCGGATCATGGCTGAACCAGGCGGCGGCGGGCACCCACACCTTGCCGGCGGCGAGTGAGGCGACGAACAGCAGCGCGACCGCGCCCGCCAGCGCGGCGATCAGTCCGGCCCGGCGCATCACCGCACCTCCCGCCGGATCTGCGCGAGCCGGTCGAGCGCGCGCGCGATCACCGGACCGCCGCAATTGACCAGCGTGCGGTCGAAGCGCGCCTGGACGACGGGCGCCCCCGATCGTGCGACCGCCCATTCGCGCAGCGCCGCCGCGCGCGACCCGGCGGCCCGCCCGGGCGGCTCGGGCGCCATCATCACGCGCGGCGGGTCTGCGATGACGCGCTCGGCCGACAGATAGCCGGTGTGCATCAGCCCATAATGCGCGGCATGGTCGGAAAAGCCGGCCTGCGTCATCATCTCGTCGAGCAACGTGCCCCCTCCGCTCACCAGGTTGCCGCCGATCCACAACAGCGCGGGCACCGGCGGCCCGGCGTCGCGCGCGGCGGCGCGGGCACGCGCCTCGGCCGCCTCGATTCGCGCGACGATCGCCTCGCCGCGTGCCTGCGCGCCCGTGGCGGCCGCGATCTCGCGTACATCGGCGATACTCCCCGCGATCGTGGCCGGCATGCCGACATACAGCGTGCGCAGCCCGGCGCGGGCATAGGCCTCGCGCGTCGCCGGCGGGGTGAAACGGCTCGCGATCACCAGGTCGGGGCGCATCGCGATGATTTCTTCGGCGGTGCCGCGATTGGCGCGGAACCGTGCCGCGACCGCGGGCGGGATCGAGCTCGCCGCCGGGTCGTGCGAATAATGGCTGATCGCGGCGATCCGCTCGGGCGCGACCAGTTCGACCAGCACCGCGTCGGCGCACGGGTTCGTCGAGACGATTCCGCCGCCGCGCGGGGCCGGCGCCGCCGCGCATCCGGCTGCGATCAGGCAGAGGAGCGCGGCGGCACGCATCAGTTGAGCCGCAGCCGGACGCCGCCGAACGCGGTGCGGCCCTGGGTGCCGTACCCGCGAACCACGGTATAGCCGCGGTCGAACAGGTTATCGACGCGGCCGAACAGCTCGACCTGGCGTGTCAGCGGCACCGAGCCGCGGATGCCGACGAGCGTATAGCCGTCGAGCTTGTAGCTGTTCGCGGCATTGTCGAAGCTGTCGCCGACCATCAGCAGCGTCGCGCCCAGGCTCGGTCCCCCCTCGCCGAAGCGATAGTCGGCCGAAAGGCTGCCGATGTCGTTGGGCCGCCGCGCCAGGTCTTTGCCGAAATTGGCGTCGTTCGAACGGTTCTGCGCATTGAGGTGCGTATAGCTCGCACGCAGCGTCAGCGCGGTGACAGGATTGGCTTCCAGTTCGAGCTCGACGCCGCGCGTGCGCGACTTGGCGATGTTGAAATATCTGTAGGTGCGCGGATCGAAGTCGATCTGGTTCTCGGTGTCGCGCTGGAACCAGGTCACGCCGGCCCGGATGTTGCCCGGCAGCGTCTGGCGCACGCCCGCCTCGAAGCTCTCGGCGGTTTCGGGCTTCAGCGTCGCCAGGCCATAGTCGCTGAACCGCTGGTACAGCGTCGGCGCCTTGAACCCGTCGCCATAGCTTGCGTGCAGCACCGTTCCCGTGCCGACGCGCAGCGCGGCGTTGCCGTTCCACGTCCAGTGGTTGCCGAAACCGCTGTGATCGTCGTTGCGCACGCCCGCGCTCAGCGTCAGCGCCTCGACCGGGGTCAGGATCGCCTCGCCGTAAAAGCTGGTGATGTCCTGGCTCTTGCTCAGCTTGCTCTGGTCGAAATAGCGGCTGGTCTCGTGCTCCGCCCCTGCGATCAAGCGCAGCATCCCCAGCGTCGCGTCGCCCTGATAGGCATAGCGTTCGCTGCGGCCGCGATAGGAATAGAGCGGCGCGCTGCCCGTCGCCGGGTCGTAATTGTCGCGGTTGACGTCGGCGATCGTGAACGACACCCGGTGCTTGACCGGGCCGGTCACGGCATTGAGCCCGGCATAGCCATAGACTTCCTGGATCGTCGAATATTCGGCCGTGTCGGCAAAGCTGTAGCTCGGCGCCGGGAAGCCGTCGAGTTCGACCTTCGAATGCGCGTAATAGGCGCGCAGGTCGGCCTCGAGCCCGTCGATGATCTTCACGGTCAGCCGCCCGGTCGCACCGAACTGGCGATAGCCGTCCTTTTCGGTGCCGACGGCGGCCTGCGAAATGCCGTCGGTGCGGAAATAGCCGGCGGTCACCGCGCCCTGCACGCGGTCGTTGCCCGCCGCGACCGCGCCGGTGGTGCTCACCTGGTTGGCGCTGCCATATTCGGCCGATGCGCGCGCGGCGAGACCGTTGACCGGCTGCTGGGTGACGACGTTGACGACGCCGCCGATCGCCTGGCTTCCCCATGCGACGGCATTGGCACCGCGCAGCACCTCGACACGCTCGATCGAACTGGTGAGCAGGTTGCCGAAATCGAAGCCGCCGCCCGGCTGCGAGGGATCGTTCACGCGCACGCCGTCGATCAGCACCAGCGTCTGGTCGCTCTCGGCGCCGCGGATGCGCAGGCTCGTCACCGAGCCGGGGCCGCCGTTGCGCGTTACCGAAACGCCCGCGGTCGTCGCCAGCAGGTCGGAGAGCGCCACCGTCTGGCGCTGCTCGATCTCGGCACGGTCGATCACCGTCACCGATCGCGCGGTCTCGTCGACCGGCTGCGACACGCCGCTCGCGACGACGACGATCGTGTCCGAATCGGCGCGCTCGGTCGCATCGTCGGCATTGGCGGGGGTGGGGGCGGCGGCGGGAAGCGCGGCGGCATGTCCCGGCAGGGGCAGCATCGCGGCGGTGGCAAGGAACAGGTAGTTGCGTATGGACACAGGCTTCAGACACCCTGAATCGGGGCCGCCGCCGGGGCATCGCTGCCCGCGCGTCGACCCTAGGTTTGGTGTCGCTCGCGCGGGGATTTCTCTCCCCGTTCGCCCGGTGCACCCCGCCCGCGCGAAGGAATCGACTGTGACCGGGCAGGTCTCCTGGCTCGCGGGTCATCGCTTCTGCGCGGCCTTCCCGGAGACTGGCTCCAGTGGCCCGTGATGCGCAGCGGCTCGCCGTTCACAGTTGCGGGGGCAGCCTCGGATTTCCACCGAGTTCCCTTTTCATCCCCTTTGGGGGGACACCCGTCACGCCGCCGTCTCTAGGCGGGCGCCGCCGGTGCCGCAATGGCGAAGATCGTCATCCCGCAGCCGCGCAGCTGTCGTATCACTGTCATCAACGGTAAGGGTGCCGTTTACCCTCCGGGCCTATCGCACTGCATCATGCGACCTGCCCAGCTAGCCGCCGCCGAACCGGTCCCGCCGACCCCGCCTGCCGCCTGTCCGGCGGACTGGCTCGATCCGGCCGAACTCGATCCGCCCGCGCTGATCCCGGGCGATTCGCTGTTCCGCGCGATCGAGGCGTTCAACGCCGACACCGAATTGCGGATGATGCCCGTGGTCGACGCCGATCGCCGTCCGCTCGGCGCGATCTTCGAAAAGGATCTGCGCCGGCTGCTGCTCAATCCGTTCGGTCATGCGCTGCTGCGCAACCCCAGCTACGGCCATGAAGTCGAACGCCATGTCCGTCCCTGTCCGGTGGCCGAGGTGACGGGCGATGTCGCCGCGCTGATCGCCACCTATCGCGCCGCGGCGGGGAGCGAGGGGATGATCCTCACCCGCGGCGGCCGGCTTCATGCGGTGATCGGCAACCGTCGCCTCGTCCATCTGGCTGCCGAGCATGAGCGCCGGGCCGCCCAGGCGCGGCTGGCGCGCGCCGACCGGATCGAGCGCGCCAGCGATGCCTTCGAGGCCGAGGTGGCGTCGCTGTCGAGCGCGCTCGGCATGCTTGCCGCCGCGCTGCAGGCCGACGCCCAGGGGGGCGCCGATCGTGCTGCCGACCTGGGCGACCGCGCGGTCGCGGTCGCGTCGGCCGCGTCGCAGACGCGCGACAACATGGCCGACATCGCCGTGCAGGGGCGGGCGCTCGCCGATTCGCTTCGCGCGATCCTCGGCGAAAGCGAGGCGGCGCGTTCGGCCGCGGCGCGTGCATCCGATCTGGTTGCCCAGGGCAGCGCGCGGACCCGCGAACTGCTCCGGGCTGCCCAGTCGATCGATTCGGTGATCGGCCTCATCAGCGAGATCGCGCGCCAGGTGAACCTCCTCGCGCTCAACGCGACGATCGAGGCCGCGCGGGCGGGCGAGGCGGGGCGGGGGTTCACCGTCGTCGCGAACGAGGTGAAACAGCTTTCGACCCAGACGGGCACCGCCGCCGCGCGCATCGCGGCGCACGTCGCCGACATCCGCCACGGCATCGACGCGGTGGCGCTGGGGCATGCCGAGGTCGAATCGGTCATCGGCGCGATGCTCCGGCTCGCCGGCGGCGTGCGCGGTGCGGTCGCCGAGCAGGAAGAGGCGACCAGCCGCATCGCCCGAAACGTCGACGAGACGCTTCAGGCCGCAACCGCGATCCGCCATGATGTCGAGGCGATCGGCGGCGCCTCGCGCGCCACCGCCGACGGGGCCACGGCGATGCGGACGATGGCCGAGCAGTTGCGCGAGGGCGCCGTCGCGCTGTCGGGCGCGTTCGACGCGTTCGTCGCGGAACTCCACCGCGCCTGACGCCGCGCGCCGCCGTTCAGCCGCACCCGGTTCAGCCCGCGCCGCCGGTCAGGCGTTGCCGCCGTCGGCGCCCGCACTCTCGCCCGCGGCGCCGACGCGCTTCAGCCGTCCGTCGACATGCCCACCCGATTCGATCGTGATCGCCTCATATTCGACGTCGCCGACGATCCGCGCGGTGCGCTCGACGGTCAGCGTCTTGGCGCGCACCGATCCTTCGATCGTGCCGGCGATCCGCGCGGTGTCGGCGGTGACGCTGCCGTTGATGCGGCTCCCCGCGCCCTGCGCCAGCGCGGCGCACGTCACGTCGCCCTCGACACGGCCGTCGATGTGAAGCTCCGATTCGGCCTGGATGTTGCCGGTGATCGACACGTCGCTGCCCAGCACCGAAAACATGGCGCTTCCCCGCGCGCCGCTTGCGCTCTGGCCCACGGCGGCGGTATCGCGCCCGCCGCGATTGCTGTTGAACATCCCCACTTCACCGGCGCCCCCCGGCGCCGCTCCCTTGCCCCTCGCGCCGCCATGGCGCGTCCGGGCGGCCGCCGCCTAGCATGAACCGCCGCGCCGCGGCACCATGCAAAAGGGCGTAGGGAGGGGCGTGCCCCGGCCGGCCCTGCCGCCAGCCCATTGACCCCTTGCCGCGCCGTCGCTATAGGCCGCGCGTTCCGCGAGGGGCCTCATGGGCCGAAAAGCCTTGTGGCGCATATATTGAGCTGAACGTTGCTGGAGACGCAATGGTCCGGGCGGCTTGAGGCCACCGGGGCCTTTTCGTGTTCTCTTGGTACAGGGCTCCAGCAAAGTAACCGTTTGAAAGGTGAAGGGCTTCATGCCGACGATCAACCAGCTGGTCCGCAAGGGCCGCGAACTGCAGAAGGTCAAGTCCAAGGTTCCTGCGATGGAGCAGAACCCGCAGAAGCGTGGCGTCTGCACCCGTGTCTACACGACGACTCCGAAGAAGCCGAACTCGGCACTTCGCAAGGTGGCCAAGGTCCGTCTGACCAACAGCCGCGAAGTCATCAGCTACATCCCCGGTGAGGGCCACAACCTTCAGGAGCACTCGGTGGTCCTGATCCGCGGCGGCCGTGTGCGCGACCTTCCCGGCGTGCGCTACCACGTCCTGCGCGGTGTGCTCGATACCCAGGGTGTCAAGGACCGCAAGCAGAGCCGCTCGAAGTACGGCGCCAAGCGTCCGAAGTGATCCCGCCGGGGGCGGGCGTTTTCGCCGTGTCGCCTGCGGGTGATCCGGCGCGTGCTCCAGCCCCCGTCCAGCGAAGCCAAAGTAAGCCCCGGACAGGTTCCGGACCAGCTGAAGAGTAAAGGAAAGTGCAATGGCGCGTCGTCGTCGTCCCGAAAAGCGGGAAATCCTGCCTGATCCCGTTTATGGCGATCAGGTTCTGTCGAAGTTCATGAACTCGGTGATGCTGGACGGTAAGAAGTCCGTCGCCGAAGCCATCGTCTATGGTGCGCTCACCACGATCGAGCAGCGCGCGAAGCGCGAGCCGATCGGCGTGTTCCATGACGCGCTCAACAACGTGAAGCCGGGCATCGAGGTCCGCAGCCGCCGCGTCGGCGGTGCGACCTACCAGGTTCCGGTCGAAGTTCGTCCGGAGCGTGCGCAGGCGCTGGCGATCCGCTGGCTGATCTCGGCCGCGCGCAACCGTTCGGAGCACACCATGGCTGCCCGCCTGTCGGGCGAGCTGATGGATGCCGCCAACAACCGCGGCAACGCGGTGAAGAAGCGCGAAGACACCCATCGTATGGCCGAGGCGAACCGCGCCTTCAGCCACTACCGCTGGTAAAAATCTTAACTATATCGTGGGGAGCCCGGGAAACCGGCTCCCCGCATCGCTAAGGAACCAACGATCATGGCCCGCAGCCATCCGCTCGAGCGCTACCGCAATATCGGCATCATGGCGCACATCGACGCCGGCAAGACGACGACGACCGAGCGTATCCTTTATTACACCGGCAAGTCCTACAAGATCGGCGAAGTCCACGAAGGCACGGCCACGATGGACTGGATGGAGCAGGAGCAGGAGCGCGGGATCACGATCACGTCGGCTGCCACCACCTGCTTCTGGCGCGCCAATGACGGTGAGGGCGAAGAGCACCGGATCAACATCATCGACACCCCCGGCCACGTCGACTTCACCATCGAAGTCGAGCGTTCGCTGCGCGTGCTCGACGGTGCGGTCGCGTGCTTCGACGGCGTCGCCGGCGTCGAGCCGCAGTCGGAAACCGTGTGGCGCCAGGCTGAGAAGTACAACGTGCCGCGCATGTGCTTCGTCAACAAGCTTGACCGCACCGGCGCGAACTTCGAACGCTGCGTCGAGATGATCAAGGACCGCCTGGGCGCGCGTCCGCTGGTCCTCTATCTCCCGATCGGCATCGAGAGCCAGTTCAAGGGCCTGGTCGACCTGGTGAACAACCGCGCGATCATCTGGCTCGAGGAGTCGCTGGGCGCGAAGTTCGAATATCGCGACATCCCCGAAGAGCTCAAGGAAGCCGCGGAAGCCGCGCGCCTGTCGCTCATCGAGGCCGCCGTCGAGCAGGACGACGCCGCGATGGAGAAGTTCTTCGAAGGCACCGAGCCGACCGCGGAAGAGCTCAAGAAGCTGATCCGCAAGGGCACGCTCAACTTCTCGTTCGTCCCCGTGCTGTGCGGTTCGGCGTTCAAGAACAAGGGCGTCCAGCCGCTGCTCGACGCGGTCATCGACTATCTGCCGAGCCCGCTCGACATTCCTGCGGTCCAGGGCGTCAAGCTCGACGGCGAGACGCAGGACGAGCGTCCGGCCGACGACAAGGCGCCGTTCTCGGCGCTCGCGTTCAAGATCATGAACGACCCGTTCGTCGGTTCGCTCACCTTCGCGCGCATCTACTCGGGCACGCTCGAGAAGGGCACCGTCCTGAACTCGGTGAAGGACAAGAAGGAAAAGATCGGCCGCATGCTGCTCATGCATGCGAACAACCGTGAGGACATCGACGTCGCCTATGCGGGCGACATCGTCGCCATCGCGGGCCTCAAGGAAACGACGACGGGCGACACGCTGTGCGCGCCGACCGCGCCGATCATCCTCGAGCGCATGGAATTCCCCGAGCCCGTGATCGAGCTGTCGGTGGAACCGAAGACCAAGGCCGACCAGGAAAAGATGGGCATCGCGCTCAACCGCCTGGCCGCCGAGGATCCCTCGTTCCGCGTGTCGACCGACCACGAATCGGGCCAGACGATCATCAAGGGGATGGGCGAACTCCACCTCGAGATTCTCGTCGACCGCATGAAGCGCGAGTTCAAGGTCGAGGCGAATGTCGGTGCGCCGCAGGTGGCGTATCGCGAATATCTCGCCAAGCCGGTCGAGGTCGATTACACCCACAAGAAGCAGTCGGGCGGTTCGGGCCAGTTCGGTCGCGTCAAGGTTCAGGTCAAGCCGGGCGAGCGTGGCTCGGGCTTCCAGTTCTTCGACGAGATCAAGGGCGGCAACATCCCGCGCGAATACATCCCGTCGGTTGAGAAGGGCTTCCGCGAAACCGCCGAGACGGGTTCGCTGATCGGCTTCCCGATCATCGACTTCGAAGTGCACCTGATCGACGGCGCGTATCACGACGTCGACTCGTCGGCACTCGCGTTCGAAATCTGCGCCCGCGGCGCGATGCGTGAAGTGGCCCAGAAGGCCGGCATCAAGCTGCTCGAGCCGATCATGAAGGTCGAGGTTGTCACCCCGGAAGATTATCTGGGCGACGTCATCGGCGACATGAACAGCCGTCGTGGCCAGATCCAGGGGACCGACACCCGCGGCAACGCTCAGGCGGTGACTGCGCTGGTGCCGCTGGCGAACATGTTCGGCTATGTGAACCAGCTCCGCTCGTTCACCCAGGGCCGTGCGCAGTACACCATGCAGTTCTCGCACTATGACGAGGTGCCCGCCAACGTCGCCGAGGAAGTGAAGGCAAAGCTGGCGTAATCCGAAAACAGCCGCTATGGGGCCGCGTTCTCGCGAGTCCCATGGCGGCACGGGAAACTGAATCAGAAGGTAGGAAGACAATGGCGAAGGCAAAGTTCGATCGCAGCAAACCGCACCTCAACATCGGCACCATCGGTCACGTCGACCATGGCAAGACGTCGCTGACCGCGGCGATCACCAAGGTGCTGGCTGAGGAAGGCCTCTCGGAGAAGGTCGACTTCGAAAACATCGACAAGGCGCCGGAAGAGCGTGAGCGCGGCATCACCATCTCGACCGCGCACGTCGAGTATGAGACCGCGAAGCGCCACTATGCGCACGTCGACTGCCCGGGTCACGCCGACTATGTGAAGAACATGATCACCGGCGCGGCGCAGATGGACGGCGCGATCCTGGTGGTGGCCGCGACCGACGGTCCGATGCCGCAGACCAAGGAGCACATCCTGCTCGCCCGTCAGGTCGGCGTGCCGACCATGGTCGTGTTCCTCAACAAGTGCGACCTGGTCGACGACCCCGAGATCCTCGAGCTGGTCGAGATGGAAATCCGCGAAGAGCTCTCGAAGCGCGACTTCGACGGTGACAACATTCCGATCATCCGCGGTTCGGCGACCTGCGCGCTCAACGGCACCGACGACAAGCTCGGCAAGGAAGCCATCCTGGCGCTCATGGCCGCTTGCGACGAATCGATCCCCGAGCCGGATCGTCCCCTCGACAAGCCGTTCATGATGCCGATCGAAGACGTGTTCTCGATCTCGGGTCGCGGCACCGTGGTGACCGGCCGTGTCGAAACCGGCATCATCAAGGTCGGTGAGGAAGTCGAGATCGTCGGCATCCACGACACCCGCAAGACCACCGTCACCGGCGTCGAAATGTTCCGCAAGCTGCTCGATCAGGGCCAGGCGGGCGACAACATCGGTGCGCTGCTCCGCGGCGTCGGCCGTGAAGAGGTCGAGCGTGGTCAGGTTCTGGCGAAGCCGGGCTCGATCAAGCCGCACACCGAGTTCAAGTCGGAAGTGTACGTCCTGTCGAAGGACGAGGGCGGCCGTCACACGCCGTTCTTCGCGAACTATCGTCCGCAGTTCTACTTCCGTACGACCGACGTGACCGGCACCGTCGAGCTGCCCGAGGGCACCGAGATGGTGATGCCGGGCGACAACATCGCCCTCGGTGTCAAGCTGATCGCGCCGATCGCTATGGACGTCGGCCAGCGCTTCACGATCCGCGAAGGCGGCCGCACCGTCGGTGCCGGCGTCGTCAGCGCGATCGACAAGTAAGAACGCCGCCGGCCCCGGCCGGCACGTTCGGAAAAAAACAGCCGCCCGGCACCCAAAAATGGGTGTCGGGCGGTTGCCTTTTTATGGGAGTGCCTGTAGGGCGCCCCCTTCGGTTTTGAGTTCAACACAGCAAGAGGCGGCCGTTCAGCCGCCGTCCCGGTTCGCCGGATCCATCGCGCCCCGTCGGGGGCAGGGCAGGGTCCGGTCGTTTCGCCAGGATGGCAGCAGGGTGCGCAGCCCCGCTCTTTCGCATCGGTAGGACCATGGAAACGCAGAATATCCGTATTCGCCTCAAGGCGTTCGATCATCGAGTGCTTGATCAGGCGACCGGCGACATCGCCGATACCGCCCGCCGCACCGGTGCCCTCATCCGTGGTCCGATCCCGCTTCCGACCAAGATCGAGAAGTTCACGGTCAACCGCGGCCCGCACATCGACAAGAAGTCGCGCGAGCAGTTCGAGGTCCGTACCTACAAGCGCATGCTCGACATCGTTCAGCCGACCCCGCAGACGGTCGACGCGCTGATGAAGCTCGACCTCGCCGCTGGCGTTGACGTCGAGATCAAGCTGGCCTAAAGCGCCGCCTTCCACGAGATTCGCGGCTCCCGTCACGGTGAGTCGCGTTGTTCCTCGACCGGACCGATCCCTGGTCCAGCGCAAGGAACCGAGCGCGCCGCGGGCGCACTCACCACGAAAAGGGATACCGCCGGGCTTTGCCCGGGTCTGCGTCCCCCGTCGTTTCCGCCCTCGGGCGGGAATTCAGCCCGGACGGGGGCTCGCATCACAATTTCGGGCTGAGGCACGCCCCCGGGGAAATCGTTCCTTCGGGGGCCTCTGTATAGGAGCAACTGGTCATGCGCACTGGCGTGATCGCTAAGAAGATGGGTATGACCCGCCTGTTTCAGGACGACGGCCGGCACGTTCCGGTGACCGTTCTGGCGCTGGAGGGGGTCCAGGTGGTTGCGCAGCGCACCGCCGACCGCGACGGTTATGTCGCACTGCAGATCGGCGCGGGCAGCGCCAAGGCCAAGAATGTCGCCAAGCCGCAGCGCGGCCACTTCGGCAAGGCCGAGGTGGAGCCGAAGGCGCAGCTGTGCGAGTTCCGCGTGGCCGAGGATGCGCTGCTCGACGTGGGTGCCGAGATTTCGGCGGACCACTTCATCGCCGGCCAGCTGGTCGACGTCTCGGGCCGTACCCAGGGTAAGGGTTTCGCGGGTGCCATGAAGCGTTGGGGCTTCGGCGGTCTGCGCGCCACGCACGGTGTGTCGGTTTCGCACCGCTCGCACGGTTCGACGGGTAACCGTCAGGATCCGGGCCGCGTCTTCAAGAACAAGAAGATGGCCGGTCACATGGGCGACCGCAACCGCACGCAGCAGAATCTGGAAGTGGTCGGCACCGATGCCGAGCGCGGCCTGATCTTCGTCAAGGGCTCGGTTCCCGGCCACAAGGGCAGCTGGCTGATCGTCAAGGACGCGGTCAAGGTCAACCGTCCGGCGGACGCGCCGTACCCGGCCGCGGTCAAGACCGCGCAGAACAACAACGATGCTCCCGCCAACACGCCCGCTCAGGACGTCGCCGCGGTTGAAGCGACCGAAGGCCAGGAGGGCTGAACGTGAAGGTCAAGGTTCAAACCCTCGACGCCGCCGAGAAGGGCGACATCGAGCTCAAGGACGAGATTTTCGGCCTGGAGCCCCGCGCTGACATCCTGCATCGCGTCGTGACCTGGCAGCTCGAAAATCGCCGCGCGCCTGCGCGTGCGACCCGCGAGCGTTCGGACGTTGCGCGTACGGGCAAGAAGTGGGGGCGTCAGAAGGGTGGTGGTACCGCTCGTCACGGCGATCGCCGCGCGCCGGTGTTCATCGGCGGTGGTAAGGCGCACGGTGCGCGTGCCCGCGTCTTCGAAGTCTCGCTGAACAAGAAGGTGCGTCAGCTCGGTCTCAAGATGGCGCTGTCGAGCCATGCCAAGGCCGGGTCGCTGATCGTGATCGAGGATCTCGCCTGCACGGTGAAGACCAAGTCGCTCAAGGGCCAGTTCGAGAAGCTCGGTTTCGGCCGCTCGGCGCTCGTGATCGATGGCGAGGCGGTGGAAGCCGGCTTCGCGCTCGCCGCTCGCAACCTGCCGCATGTGGACGTTCTCCCGGCGGTCGGTGCCAATGTCTATGACATCCTGAAGCACGACACGCTGGTCCTCACCCGCGCTGCCGTCGAGAAGCTGGAGGCGCGCTTCAATGGCTAAGAAGCAGAACGCGGCTGCGATCCGTCACTATGACGTGATCCTGGCGCCGCACATCACCGAGAAGTCGACGCTCGTCTCCGAAGCGAACGCGGTCGTGTTCAAGGTCGCGAACGATGCGACCAAGCCGGAGATCAAGGCGGCCGTCGAGGCGCTGTTCAACGTCAAGGTCACCGGCGTCAACACGATTGTCCAGAAGGGCAAGACCAAGCGCTGGAAGGGCGAGGCGTATCGCCGGTCCGACATCAAGAAAGCGATCGTGACGCTCGCCGAAGGCGACCAGATCGACGTGACGACGGGAATCTGAGGCAATGGCACTCAAGCACTATAATCCGACGTCGCCGGCCCGCCGCGGGCTGATCCTCGTCGACCGTGCGGCGCTGCACAAGGGCAGCCCGGTCAAGGCGCTGACCGAAGGCAAGCGCAAGACCGGCGGCCGCAACAACAAGGGCCACGTGACCTCGCGCGGCATCGGCGGCGGCCACAAGCAGCGTTACCGCATCATCGACTTCAAGCGTCGCAAGTTTGACGTCGAGGGCACGGTCGAGCGTCTCGAATACGATCCGAACCGCACCGCGTTCATCGCGCTGGTCAGCTATCCGGACGGCGAGCAGGCCTATATCCTCGCCCCGCAGCGCCTCGCGGCGGGCGACAAGGTGATCGCGGCCAAGAAGGCCGACGTGAAGCCGGGCAACGCGATGGAACTGGGCCAGATGCCGGTCGGCACCATCGTCCACAACCTGGAGATGAAGCCGGGCAAGGGCGGTCAGATCGCGCGTTCGGCGGGCACCTATGCGCAGATCGTCGGCCGCGACCGCGGCATGGTGATCGTCCGCCTGAACTCGGGCGAACAGCGTTACATCCACGCCGCCTGCATGGCGACGGTGGGTGCGGTGTCGAACCCGGACAACGCCAACCAGAACCTGGCGAAGGCCGGTCGCAACCGCTGGCTCGGCAAGCGTCCGCTCACCCGTGGCGTCGCGAAGAACCCGGTCGACCACCCGCACGGCGGTGGTGAAGGCCGCACCTCGGGCGGCCGTCATCCGGTCACCCCGTGGGGCAAGCCGACCAAGGGTGCGCGCACCCGCCACAACAAGGCGACGGACAAGATGATTATCCGTTCGCGTCACGCGAAGAAGAAGGGCTAAGCGAGATGGCTCGTTCGGTTTGGAAGGGTCCGTTTGTGGACCTCCACCTCCTGAAGAAGGCGGAAGCCGCGCAGGAACAGGGCACTCGCGCTGGTCCGATCAAGACCTGGTCGCGTCGTTCGACGATCCTGCCGCAGTTCGTGGGTCTGACGTTCAACGTCTATAACGGCCGCAAGTTCGTTCCGGTCTCGGTCAACGAGGACATGGTGGGCATGAAGCTGGGCGAATTCGCCCCCACGCGCTTCTTCCCCGGTCACGCCGCCGACAAGAAGGGTAAGCGCTAATGGGTAAGCAGGCAGCTCCGCGCCGCGTCGGCGAAAAGGAAGCGCTCGCGGTCGGCACCACGATCCGTGGTTCGGCCCAGAAGCTCAACCTCGTCGCCGGCCTGATCCGCGGCAAGAGCGCGGCGGACGCGATGAACATCCTCGCCTTCTCGAAGAAGGCGATGGCGGTCGATGCGCGCAAGGTGCTGGCGTCGGCCATCGCCAACGCCGAGAACAACCACAATCTCGACGTCGACGCGCTCGTCGTCGCCGAGGCGTCGGTCGGCAAGTCGATCACGATGAAGCGTTTCGCGACCCGCGGCCGCGGCAAGTCGACCCGCATCATCAAGCCGTTCAGCCGGCTGCGCATCGTCGTCCGCGAGCAGGAAGAAGCATAATGGGTCAGAAGAGCAACCCGATCGGCCTTCGCCTCCAGGTCAACCGTACCTGGGACAGCCGCTGGTTCGCCGAGGGCGCCGACTATGGCCGGCTCCTCATGGAGGACCTCAAGATCCGCAAGTTCATCCTCAAGACGCTGCCCCAGGCGGCGATCTCGAAGGTGGTGATCGAGCGTCCGGCCAAGCTGTGCCGCGTGTCGATCTTTGCGGCCCGCCCCGGTGTCATCATCGGCAAGAAGGGCGCGGACATCGAAAAGCTTCGCAAGAAGCTGTCGTCGATGACGTCGTCGGACGTGAGCCTGAACATCGTCGAGATCCGCAAGCCGGAAATCGACGCCAAGCTCGTCGCCCAGGGCGTCGCCGACCAGCTCGAGCGTCGTATCGCCTTCCGTCGCGCGATGAAGCGTGCGGTGCAGTCGGCGCTGCGTCTGGGTGCCGAAGGTATCCGGATCACCTGCGGCGGCCGTCTCGGCGGCGCCGAGATCGCGCGTACCGAATGGTATCGCGAGGGCCGCGTTCCGCTGCACACGCTGCGCGCGAACATCGACTATGCCGAGGCCGAAGCCCACACCGCCTATGGCGTGTGCGGCGTCAAGGTCTGGATCTTCAAGGGCGAGATCATGGGCCACGATCCCATGGCGCAGGATCGCCTGATGGTGGAGGCGCAGACCTCCGGCGTGCGCCCGGCGCGCGAAGATCGCCGCTAAGGAGCTAGGACAGAACCATGCTGCAACCGAAGCGCACCAAGTTCCGCAAGGCGCACAAGGGCCGCATCCACGGCGACGCCAAGGGCGGCACCAGCCTCAACTTCGGCTCGTACGGGCTGAAGGCGATGGCGCCGGAACGTATCACCGCGCGTCAGATCGAAGCGGCCCGCCGCGCGATCACCCGCCACATCAAGCGTCAGGGCCGTCTCTGGATCCGCATCTTCCCGGATGTGCCCGTGTCGTCGAAGCCCGCCGAAGTCCGAATGGGTTCGGGTAAGGGTTCGCCCGAGTTCTGGGTCGCCCGCGTCAAGCCGGGCCGCATCCTGTTCGAGCTCGACGGCGTTCCCGGCCCGCTCGCGGCCGAAGCGTTCGAGCGTGCGGCGATGAAGCTGCCGATCAAGACCAAGGTCGTGGCGCGTCTCGGCGACACGTCGCACCTGGAGGGTTGAGTAAGATGACCAAGGCAACCGACCTTCGGGCCCAGACCGACGACCAGCTCAACGAGGCGCTGGTCAACCTGAAGCGCGAGGCGTTCAACCTCCGCTTCCAGGCCGCCACGAGCCAGCTCGAGAAGCCGAGCCGTGTGCGTGAAGTCCGTCGCGACATCGCCCGTATCAAGACGCTGCAGAACGAGCGCTCGCGCTCGGCTGCGAAGTAAGGAAACGAACCATGCCGAAGCGCGTGCTGACGGGGCAGATCGTCTCCGACAAGACCGACAAGACGGTGGTGGTGCTGGTGGAGCGCAAGGTGAAGCACCCGCTCTATGGCAAGATCATCCGCCGCTCGAAGAAGTACCACGCCCATGACGAGGCGAACGAGTACAAGGCGGGCGAGACCGTGCGGATCGAGGAGACCGCGCCGATCTCGAAGCTGAAGACCTGGAAGGTGATCGAGCGGGTGAACACCCACGCGACGCCGAACAAGGGCTAAAAAATCGTCATCTCGGCTCTTGCCGAGAACTGCAGTTGCGGTCATAGGCCGCCGCTTTGGTGCCCCGGCCGATGAGGCCGGGGTGACGTATTAGAAACTGGAACCACCGGGCTCGTCCCGGCAGGCCAAACGAGAAGGAACCGGATCGATGATCCAGATGCAGTCCAATCTCGACGTCGCTGACAACAGCGGCGCGAAGCGGGTGCAGTGCATCAAGGTGCTGGGCGGCTCGAAGCGCCGCTTTGCCGGCGTTGGTGACGTTATCGTCGTCAGCGTCAAGGAAGCCGCGCCGCGCGGCCGCGTGAAGAAGGGCGACGTTCACCGCGCGGTGATCGTTCGTACCGCCAAGGACATCCGCCGCACCGACGGCTCGGTGATCCGTTTCGACGGCAACGCCGCCGTCCTGGTCAACAAGAACGAGGAGCCGATCGGCACCCGTATCTTTGGCCCGGTCGTCCGCGAGCTCCGCTCGAAGGGCTTCATGAAGATCATTTCGCTCGCGCCTGAGGTGCTGTGATGGCTGCTGCCAAGATCAAGAAGGGCGACCAGGTCATCGTCCTGTCCGGTAAGGACAAGGGCCGGACCGGTGAGGTCGTCAAGTCGCTGCCGAAGGAAGGCAAGGTCGTCGTGTCCGGCGTCAATGTCGCCGTGCGGCACAAGAAGCCGACCCAGACCAACCCGCAGGGTGGTCTCGAGCGTTCGGAAGCGCCGATGCATGTCTCCAAGGTCGCGCACGTGACCAAGGACGGCAAGCCCACCCGCGTTCGCTTCGAAGAGCGCGACGGCAAGAAGGTCCGTGTGGCCGTCAAGACCGGGGAGGTCATCAATGGCTGATAAGTACATCCCCCGCCTGAAGTCGAAGTACGACGCGGAAATCGCCAAGGCGATGACCGAGAAGTTCGGCTACAAGAACGTCATGGAAGTTCCGCGCATCGAGAAGATCGTGCTGAACATGGGCGTCGGCGAAGCCACGCAGGACAAGAAGAAGGTCGAGCAGGCCGCGGGCGAAATGGAGCTGATCGCTGGTCAGAAGCCGGTCGTCACCCGCGCCAAGAAGTCGATCGCGCAGTTCAAGCTGCGTGAAGGCATGCCGATCGGCTGCAAGGTGACGCTCCGTCGCGAGCGCATGTACGAGTTTCTGGATCGCCTGGTGACGATCGCGATGCCCCGCATCCGCGACTTCCGCGGCCTCAATCCGAAGTCGTTCGACGGCCGCGGCAACTACGCCATGGGCCTCAAGGAACAGCTCGTGTTCCCCGAGATCAACTATGACCGCATCGAAAAGGTGCGCGGCATGGACATCATCGTGACCACCACTGCGAAGACTGACGACGAGGCGCGCGAGCTCCTCCGTCTCTTCGGCTTCCCGTTCCCGAAGAACGACGAAGCGAAGCAGGCGGCGTAAGGAAGGAAGAACTTAAGTCATGGCGAAACTGAGTTCGATCAACAAGAACGAGCGTCGCAAGCAGCTGGTGAAGAAGTATGCCGGCAAGTATGCGAAGCTGAAGGCGATTGCGAACGACGAGAGCCTCGATGAGACCGAGCGTCTTATCGCGCGCCTCAAGATGGCCGAGATTCCCCGTAACGGGAACCCGACCCGCATTCGCAACCGGTGTGAGCTGACGGGTCGTCCCCGCGCTTATTACCGCAAGTTCCGTCTCGCACGTGTCATGCTGCGCGATCTGGCCAACAAGGGCCTGATCCCGGGTGTCACGAAGTCGAGCTGGTAAAGGACACGCAAGATGGCAGTGACCGATCCCCTGGGTGATATGCTCACCCGCATCCGCAACGGCCAGCGCGCGCGCAAGGACAGCGTCCTGACGCCCGCGTCGAAGCTGCGTGTCCGCGTGCTCGACGTGCTTCAGCGCGAAGGCTATATCCGCGGTTATTCCGAAGAGCAGATGGGCCCGGCTGCGGGCATCCGCATCGAGCTGAAGTATTTCGAGGGCCAGCCGGCGATCAAGCACCTGGCGCGCATCTCGAAGCCCGGCCGCCGCGTCTATTCGGGTTCGCAGGAGCTTCCGCGCGTCCGCAACGGCCTCGGCATCACGATCGTCTCGACGCCTCGCGGCGTTCTGTCCGACGCCGAAGCGCGCGAACAGAATGTCGGCGGCGAAGTGCTGGCGGAGGTGTTCTGATGAGCCGCACCGGTAAGAAGCCGATCACCGTTCCCGCCGGCGTCACCGCCGACATCGCGGGCGGCCAGATCTCGGTGAAGGGGCCCAAGGGCACCCTCACCATGCCGATGGCCGACGACATCAGCTATGAGGTCGTCGACGGCACCATCAAGGTGACCCCGGCGAACGACAGCAAGCGCGCCCGTGCCTTCTGGGGCATGCAGCGCACGCTCGTCGCCAACCTGATCACCGGCGTGACGGAGGGCTTCTCGAAGAAGCTGCTCATCAACGGCGTCGGCTATCGTGCGGCGGCGCAGGGCAAGGTGCTCAAGCTCCAGCTCGGCTATTCGCACGACGTCAACTTCGAAATCCCGGAAGGGATCGAGATCAAGACGCCGGATCAGACCACGGTCGAGATCTCGGGCATCGACAAGCAGAAGGTCGGCCAGGTGGCCGCGGAAATCCGCCGTTGGCGCAAGCCGGAGCCCTATAAGGGCAAGGGCATCAAGTACGATGGCGAATTCATCTTCCGCAAGGAAGGGAAGAAGAAGTGATCAGCACCAAGGGTCTTTCGCTTTTCGAAAAGCGTCGTCGCCGCAACCGTACCGCGCTTCGTGCGCGTGCGGGTGGCCGTCCCCGCCTGTCGATCCATCGTTCGGGCAAGCACATCTACGCGCAGATCATCGACGACGCGGCGGGCCACACGGTCGCTGCCGCCTCGACGCTGGACAAGGCGCTGCGTGGCCAGACCGGTGCGACCATTGCGGCCGCGCAGGAAGTCGGCAAGCGCGTTGCGGAGGCCGCCAAGGCCGCCGGCATCACGCAGGTCGTCTTCGATCGCGGCGGCTTCCTTTACCATGGTCGCGTGAAGGCGCTGGCGGATGCCGCGCGTGAAAGCGGATTGGAGTTCTGAGAATGGCCGACGAAATCAACACGAGCGAAGCGCCGGTCGAGGCGCACGACGCTGCCGGCCACGAGCAGGGCAATCGCGGCCGTCGCGGCCGTGGTGGTGGTGATCGCGGGGGGCGGGGCCGTGACGGCCGCGGCCGTCGCGACGACCGCCGCCACAACGAGGAAGGTGGCGAGGAGCTCATCGAGAAGCTCGTCCACATCAACCGCGTGTCGAAGACGGTAAAGGGCGGCAAGCGCTTCGGTTTCGCGGCGCTGGTCGTCGTGGGCGACGGCAAGGGCCGCGTCGGCTTCGGTCATGGCAAGGCGCGCGAAGTGCCGGAAGCCATCTCGAAGGCGACCGCTTCGGCGAAGAAGAAGATGGTCCGCGTGCCGCTGCGCGAGGGCCGGACGCTTCACCACGACGGCACGGGCCATTTCGGCGCCGGTCGCGTGTACGTCCGCTCGGCCCCGCAGGGTACCGGCATCATCGCCGGCGGCCCGATGCGCGCGGTGTTCGAGAGCCTGGGCGTCGCCGACGTCGTGACCAAGTCGGTCGGGACCTCGAACCCGTACAACATGATCCGCGCCACCTTCGAGGCGCTGGGTGAGCAGACTTCGCCGAAGTCGGTCGCGCAGCGTCGTGGCAAGAAGATCGCCGACCTGCTCGGCCGCGGTGGTTCGCAGACCGCCGAGGCGGACGCTGCGGCCGTCACGGAGTAACGATCGATGGCTACCATCAAGATCAAGCAGACCGGTTCGCCGATCCGCCGCACCAAGGATCAGCGCGCCACGCTGATCGGCCTTGGCCTCAACAAGATGCACAAGGTCCGCGAGCTCGAGGATACCCCCGAGGTCCGCGGCATGATCCGCAAGATCGCGCACATGGTGGAAGTGGTCGAGGGCTGAGCCTTCGGTCGCTTGAACCAGGCGAAAATGGAAAGGGGCGGTGGGCAACCACCGCCCTTTTTCGTTTCGGCCGGGGCGGCGCGGCGGGCGTCGTCCGCAAACAGGAGTCGACATTCGCGCCCCGCACCGCTATGAGCCCGCGCTTCCTTACAACGCGCGAAAAAAGCGAAAGCGAGTGCAGATTATGAAGCTCAACGAACTCAACGACAACCAGGGTGCCCGTCACAGCCGTATGCGCGTGGGCCGTGGTATCGGCTCCGGCAAGGGCAAGACCGGCGGCCGCGGCGTCAAGGGTCAGAAGAGCCGCGAAGGCGTCTCGATCAACGGGTTCGAGGGCGGCCAGATGCCGCTCCACATGCGGCTGCCGAAGCGCGGCTTCAACAACATCTTCGCCAAGGACTATGCCGAGGTGAACCTGGGCGCGATCCAGAAGGCGATCGATTCGGGCAAGCTCACCGGCACCGAGATCGACCATGCGGCGCTCAAGGCCGTCGGCCTCGCCCGTGGCGGCAAGGACGGCGTCCGTCTGCTCGGCAAGGGCACGCTGTCGGCGAAGCTCAGCTTCACCGTCGCCGGCGCGTCGAAGTCGGCGGTCGAGGCGGTCGAAAAGGCTGGCGGTTCGGTCAAGGTGATCGAGGTCGTCGCCGCGGCGGACAAGGCTGCCGCCAAGAAGGGCAAGACGCTCGCCGCCAAGAAGGCGCAGCAGGGCTGATTCGCTTGGCAGGGGCGGCGACGGGGCAATCCCGTTTCCGCCCCTGCTGCCTGTCCTGCGTTTGCCCAAGGTTCGTGCCGCACCCGGCGCACGGTGTCCCTCCAATCCCCGCAACGGGCCTTCGGCAAACGCAGCGACCGGGTTTTGGTCGCAGGGGCTTAGACAAGCCGCGCCAAAGCCCTATATGAGCGGCGAGGGGCAGGGGGACCCATTCCGCCCCGCCGCATTCCGGGACGAACACGCACATGGCATCCGCAGCCGACCAACTCGCCTCCAGCTTGAGCCTGGCCAAGTTCAGCCAGGCAACCGAACTCAAGAAGCGCCTCTGGTTCACGCTCGGCGCGCTCATCGTCTTCCGCCTGCTCAGCTACGTGCCGCTCCCGGGCGTCGATCCCACGCAGCTCAACCTGCTGGCGCAGCAGACCTCGGGCGGCGTGCTCGATTTCTTTAACAACTTCACCGGCGGCGCGCTCAACCGCATGAGCATCGTCGCGCTCGGCGTGATGCCCTACATCACCGCCTCGATCGTGGTTCAGCTCGCCACTTCGCTCTCGCCCACGCTCGCGGCGATCAAGAAGGAAGGCGAAAGCGGCCGCAAGCGGCTCAACCAGTATACGCGCTACGGCACCGTCGCGCTCACCGCGGTCCAGGGCTATTTCATCGCCGTCGGGCTCGAGAGCTTCGGCGCGCAGCAGGGGCTCCAGCCGGTGATCGAACCCGGCCTGCTCTTCCGCGTCGGCGCGGTCATCAGCCTGGTCGGCGGCACGCTGTTCCTGATGTGGCTGGGTGAACAGATCACCAGCCGCGGCATCGGCAACGGCATCTCGCTCATCATCATGGCGGGCATCGTCGCGCGCCTGCCCACCACGATGGTCCAGCTGTTCGAAAGCGGCCGCTCGGGCTCGATCGACCCGCTGCGCCTGATCGGCATCATCGTCGGCGTCGCGATCCTCGTGCTGTTCATCTGCTTCATGGAGCGCGCGCAGCGCCGCATCCTGATCCAGTATCCCAAGCGCCAGACCGCGCGCGGCGTCCAGGCCGAGCGCAGCCACCTGCCGCTCAAGCTCAACACCGCCGGCGTGATCCCTCCGATCTTCGCGTCGTCGCTGCTGCTGCTGCCGCTCACCATCACCCAGTTCGCGGGCAACCTCACCCAGGGGCAGAGCCGCTGGGGCGACGTGGTGATCGCGCTCAACACCTATCTGCACCATGGTTCGCCGATCTACATGGCGCTCTATGCCGCGGGCATCATCTTCTTCTCGTTCTTCTACACCGCGCTGGTGTTCAATCCCGAGGAGACCGCGGAGAATCTCAAGCGCTATGGCGGGTTCATCCCGGGCATCCGCCCCGGCAAGAACACCGAAGTCTATTTCGACTATGTGCTAACTCGCCTGACGGTCATCGGCGCGGCATATCTGACGCTGCTCTGCCTCGTGCCGGAGTATCTCGTGGCCGCGATGGGGGTGCCTTTCCTGATGGGCGGGACTAGCCTTCTGATCGTGGTGAACGTAACCATGGATACGGTGACGCAGATTCAGTCGCATCTCCTGGCGCATCAGTATGGCGACCTCATCAAGAAGGCGAAGCTGAAGGGCCGGAAGCGCTGACCGCGTACCTCAGTTAGGGGAGTTCCGTGAACATCATACTTTTGGGCCCTCCGGGGGCTGGCAAGGGGACCCAGGCGAGCCGCCTGGAAGCCGAGCGTGGCATGGTCCAGCTTTCGACGGGGGACATGCTGCGTGCCGCCGTGAAGGCCGGGACGCCGATCGGCCTCAAGGCCAAGGCGGTGATGGAGGCGGGTGAACTCGTTTCCGACGAGATCGTGTCGGGCATCATCGGGGAACGACTCGATCAGCCCGATACGGCAAAGGGCGCGATCTTCGACGGCTACCCGCGCACCGCGGCGCAGGCGCAGGCGCTCGAAGGCCTGCTCGACGCGCGCGGCCGCAAGCTCGATTATGTGATCGAGCTGGTCGTCGACGAAGAGGCGCTGGTCGATCGCATCACCGGGCGCTTCACCTGCGCCAAGTGCGGCGAGGGCTATCACGATCGCTACAAGCGTCCGGCGGTCGATGGTGTCTGCGACGTGTGCGGCTCGACCGAGTTCAAGCGCCGCCCCGACGACAATGCCGAGACGGTGCGCACGCGCATGGCCGAATATCGCGCCAAGACCGCGCCGATTCTCCCCTTCTACGAGGAAAAGGGCCTGGTCCGTCGCGTCGACGGCATGGCCGATATCAACGTGGTCGCCGCGGCGATCGCCGGCATCCTCGACCACAAGGCCTGACCCGCGCCTCTCCCCAATCCTCCCCTGCAACGCAGGGGAGGGGGACCGCCCGGCAAAGCTGGGCGGTGGAGGGGCCGCGCCAACGGCGCGGAAGTCCCAACCCCCACCACTCCCCAATCCTCCCCTGCAACGCAGGGGAGGGGGACCGCCCGGCAAAGCCGGGCGGTGGAGGGGCCGCGCCAAAGGCGCGGAAATCCCAACCCCCACCAACCCCCCAATCCTCCCCTGCAACGCAGGGGAGGGGGACCGCCCGGCAACGCCGGGCGGGGGAGGGGCCGCGCCAACGGCGCGGAAATCCCACCCCCCACCAACCCCCCAATCCTCCCCTGCAACGCAGGGGAGGGGGACCGCCCGGCAACGCCGGGTGGTGGAGGGGCCGCGCCAAAGGCGCGGAAACCCCAACCCCCACCACGGCCCGGCCGCCCACGGCGCGGAACTCCCGTGCCTCGCCCGATCCCCGTCCTCCCCCCCGCACCCCCGCAAACCCCCTGCTTGGCGTCGCCGCCGCGATGGTGTATTCGATCAGGCCCGGCTCCTGCCCTGTTCGCCGCTTGACAGCGCGCCCCAGGCTGAATATGTCGCGCATCTTCCGAGAGGGTAGTTCCACCGGCCGCGCTTCCGCGCGCAGCCGTGCCGCTGCATTTCGGAAGCAACGCGATGAGATGGGGCGCTTGGCTAGCCATGCGGCGCCTCGTGGAGCTGGGAGAAAAACTTCATGGCACGTATTGCGGGTGTTAACATCCCGACCAACAAGCGCGTTCTGATCGCGCTTCAGTACATTCACGGCATCGGGGCCGCCAAGGCCCAGGAAATCATCGACCGCCTCGGCATCTCGCCGGAGCGTCGTGTGCAGGACCTTTCCGACCAGGAAGTGCTGCAGATCCGTGAGACGATCGACGCCAACTACACCGTCGAGGGCGATCTTCGTCGCGAAACCGCGATGAACATCAAGCGCCTGATGGACCTGGCCTGCTATCGTGGCCTCCGCCACCGCAAGGGCCTTCCCGTCCGCGGCCAGCGCACGCACACCAATGCGCGCACCCGCAAGGGCAAGGCCAAGCCGATCGCCGGTAAGAAGAAGTAAGGGCAGGGGTCTCAAACGATGGCACGTGAACCGCAGCGCCTCCGCCGGCGCGAACGCAAGAACATCACCGCAGGCGTCGCGCATGTGAACGCCAGCTTCAACAACACCATGATCACCATCACCGATGCCCAGGGCAACGCGATCTCCTGGTCGTCGGCCGGCATGATGGGCTTCAAGGGCTCGCGCAAGTCGACCCCGTATGCGGCGCAGGTCGCCGCCGAGGACGCGGGCCGCAAGGCCGCCGAGCACGGCGTCCGCACGCTTGAGGTCGAGGTCAAGGGTCCGGGTTCGGGCCGCGAGTCGGCGCTTCGCGCGCTGCAGGCGGTCGGCTTCCAGATCACCTCGATCCGCGACGTGACGCCGATCCCGCACAACGGCGTGCGCCCCTCGAAGCGTCGTCGCGTCTGATCGTACCTTCTGCCCCGGTCGGGACGTCGCTGCAGCGGCGCCCGGCCGGGTCTGC
Source organism: Sphingomonas chlorellae (assembly GCF_056485145.1). NCBI lineage: Bacteria > Pseudomonadati > Pseudomonadota > Alphaproteobacteria > Sphingomonadales > Sphingomonadaceae > Sphingomonas > Sphingomonas chlorellae. Next base: position 38,166 of record NZ_JBQXXM010000005.1, on the reverse strand, counting down.
TAATTCTGGCAGGATAGTCCCCGTCCTGCCCAACTCAGGGGAAGCCCGTGTCTGTCAACGCTAAGAACTGGCAGGAACTCAAGAAGCCCAACGGCCTCGAGAAGAAGCCCGGCGGCGATCCCAAGCGCAAGTCGACCTTCGTTGCGGAGCCGCTGGAGCGTGGCTTCGGTCTGACGCTTGGCAACGCGCTTCGTCGCGTGCTGCTCTCGTCGCTCCAGGGCGCCGCGGTGACCTCGATCAAGATCGAGAACGTGCTCCACGAATTCTCGTCGCTCACCGGCGTTCGTGAGGACGTGACCGACATCGTCCTCAACGTGAAGCAGATCGCGCTGAAGATGCAGGGCGAGGGGCCGAAGCGCCTCCAGCTCTCCGCGACCGGCCCGACCGCCGTCAAGGCGGGCGACATCGCGGTTTCGGGTGACATCGAGGTGATGAACCCCGATCTCATCATCTGCCATCTCGACGACGGCGCGACGCTCAACATGGAGCTGACCGCGGACACCGGCAAGGGTTACGTCCCGGCCACGTCGAACCGCCCGGCCGACGCGCCGATCGGCCTCATCCCGGTCGATGCGCTGTTCAGCCCGGTTCGCCAGGTGTCGTACAAGGTCGAAAACACCCGCGTCGGCCAGGAACTCGACTACGACAAGCTCACGCTGACGATCGAGACCGACGGCACGGTGGCGCCGGAAGACGCGCTCGCCTATGCCGCGCGCATCCTTCAGGACCAGCTCGCCCTGTTCGTCCATTTCGACGACAGCGCGCTCACCCGTGCGGCGCCTGCGGGCGCGGCGGCGGCGCCGGGCGCGGCGGATGCGGGATCGGGCGACGCCGCCCAGATCAACCGCTATCTGCTCAAGAAGGTCGACGAACTCGAACTGTCGGTCCGCTCGGCCAACTGCCTCAAGAACGACAACATCATCTATATCGGCGATCTGGTCCAGAAGACCGAGGCCGAGATGCTGCGCACGCCGAACTTCGGCCGCAAGTCGCTCAACGAGATCAAGGAAGTCCTCTCCAGCATGGGCCTGCGCCTGGGCATGGAAATCCCGGGCTGGCCGCCCGAGAACATCGAGGAAATGGCCAAGAAGCTCGAACAGGAAATCATGGGCTGAGCCTCGCGTCCGGGAGTAGCGTCGCTACTCCCGGGCTGATCGCGAGGCCCGGCCGGCGGGGCCAAGGGCCCCGACCGACGACGCGGCTTTGCCGCGGCGGCCAATTCGGGAAGTTTAGAGCCTAAACTTCCTGAACTTCGGGTTTTGGGCGGTGGCCCGTTTTCGCACCGCCTGGCTTGGGGTTCCGTCAAACGGCCCCCTGACGAACGGAAGGAAAGTCACATGCGTCATCGTTATGGCGGTCGTAAGCTTCAGCGCACCTCGGCCCATCGTATCGCCCTGTTCCGCAACATGGCGGCCGCGCTGATCAAGCACGAGCAGATCACCACCACCGTCGCCAAGGCGAAGGAACTGCGTCCGTACGTCGAAAAGCTGGTGACGCTCGCCAAGAAGGGCGGCCTTTCGAACCGCCGTCTGGCGCATGCCCGTCTCCTCGACGACGCGCAGCTCACCAAGCTGTTCGACGTGCTGGCGGAGCGTTATGCGACCCGCAACGGCGGCTACACCCGCATCATCAAGGCCGGCATCCGCAAGTCGGACGCCTCGCCGATGGCGATCATCGAATTCGTCGACCGTGACGTGACCGCCAAGGGCCAGGATTCGGGCCCGGTCCTCACCGACGAGGATCTGGAAGACGCCGCCTGATCGGCGCGTTTCCGGACGGATAAGCGAAAGGCCGCGGTCCCCTGGGGATCGCGGCCTTTTCTTTTGCCCGCTCCGGCCCGGCGGGGGTGCCGCCGGGGCCGGAAAGGGGGATCAGCGGCAGCGCAGCTCGCTGTTCTGCTTCTCGATCTGCCGGCCGAGCAGCGCGCCCAGCGCACCACCGATCAGCGTCCCCGCGGTCCGCTGGCGGCCGCCGTCGATCACGTTGCCCAGCACGCCGCCCGCGGCGCCGCCGATGATCAGCCCGGTCGTCCCGTCGCTGCGCTTGCAGTAATAGCGCCCGTCCGAGCCGCGATAGACCTGGTCGTCGCTGCCCAGCACGCGCTCGCCGTAACGCGGGTCGTCGCGATAGTCGCGCGCCGCGTCATAGTCGGTGCGGAACCGCGAATCGTCCACCGGCGCGCGGCGATAGGCCTCGCGGCGGTCGCGGTCCTGCGCCGCGAAATACAGGCTCCGCTCGCGCTGATAGAGCCGCGTCTCGGCGTCGAACCGCCGCTGCGCCGCGTCCCAGCGCGCCTGCTCGTCGCGCGTCTGCGCCGCTGCCGGGGCGGCAAAGGCGGGCAGCGCCGCCAGCGCGGCCAGCACCAGAATCGTCTTCTTCATTCGACCTGCTCCCTCGTCCGGGCGGTCCGCGCCGTCGCGGCGGCGGCCTGCGCCCTCAAAAACCGGTTGTTCCTGTTGCGCTTTACTAGCTGAATCGCTGGTGTATGACACCGGCATGACGCCTTTTCGGGTCGGGTTCTCCGGCCCGGTGGTTTCCTCCCCAGCCTTGGAGTTGCTCCGCCATGCGCCCGATGCTCCTGTTGCTCAGCCTGTCGCTCGCCGGTCCTGCCGCCGCGCAGGGCACGCCACCATCCGCAAACCCCGCAGGGACGATGATGACCGCACCGATCGCCTATCCCCCGACGCGCCGCCAGGATCTGGTGGAGGATCATTTCGGCATCGCCGTGGCCGATCCCTATCGCTGGCTCGAAAACGACGTGCGCAACGACAAGGAGGTCGCCGACTGGGTCGCCGCCCAGAACCGCGTCACCAACGCCTATCTCGCGACGCTGCCGGGGCGCGAGGCGTTCCGCACGCGGATCAAGCAGCTCTTCGACTATGAACGCTTCAGCCCGCCGGTGAAGAAGGGCGGCCGCTATTTCTACATGCGCAACAGCGGGCTGCAGAACCAGTCGGTGCTCTATGTCCGCGATCGCCTCGACGGCGAGGGTCGCGTGCTCATCGACCCCAATGGCTGGTCGAAGGACGGCGCGACCGCGCTCTCCGAATGGTCGCCGTCCGAGGACGGCCGCTTCATCCTCTATGCGATCCAGGACGGCGGCACCGACTGGCGCACCGCGCGCGTGCTCGACGTCGCGACCGGCAAGGACACCGGCGACAGCGTCCACGGCATGAAGTTCGCGCTCAGCGCGAGCTGGGCAAAGGACGGCAGCGGCTTCTTCTACGCGCGCTATCCCGATCCGCCCGCCGATGCGCGCTTCCAGGCGCTCAACGAGAACCACCGCATCTATTTCCACAAGCTCGGCACCCCCGAAAGCGCCGACACGCTCGTCTATGCGACGCCCGATCATCCGCGCTGGAGCCATTACGGCCATGTGACCGAGGACGGCCGCTGGCTCGTCATCACCACCAGCGAGGGCACCGACGATCGCTACCAGATCACGCTGATCGACCTCACCGATCCGCGCCGCACGCCGCGCACGCTCGTCGCCGGGCTCGACAACAGCTGGAACTTCGTCGGCAATGTCGGCACGCGCTTTTACTGGACGACCAACAAGGACGCGCCGCGCGAACGCATCGTGACGATGGACGTCGCCCAGCCGCAGCCCCAGCCGGTCGAGCTGGTCGCGCAGGACAAGGCGACGCTTCAGGGCGCGGGGATCGTCGGCGGGCGGCTGATCGCCTCCTATCTGGTCGACGCCCGCACCGAACTGCGCCGCTTCACGCTCGACGGGCGCCCCGACGGCGTCGTGCCGCTGCCCGGAATCGGGTCGGCGGGCTTTTCGGGCGCGTCGCAGGACGATCCCGAGGCGTTCGTCTCGTTCACCAGCTTCAACACGCCGGCCGCGATCTATCGCTACGATGTCGCCACCGGCAAGATGACGCCCTGGGCGCAGCCCAAGCTGCTGTTCAACCCCGCCGACTACAAGGTCGAACAGCGCTTCTACGCGTCGAAGGACGGCACCCGCGTGCCGATGTTCGTCGTGCGCAAGGCGACCACCACCGGCCCCGCGCCGACGCTGCTCTGGGGCTATGGCGGGTTCAACATCGCCTATGGTCCCAGCTTCTCGGCGGCGCGGCTCGCCTGGCTCGAACAGGGCGGCGTGTTCGTCCTCGCCAACATTCGCGGCGGCGGCGAATATGGCAAGGCGTGGCACGACGGCGGCCGCCTCGCCAACAAGCAGAACGTGTTCGACGACTTCATCGCCGCGGGCGAATATCTGATCGCCCAGGGGATCACCGGCAAGGATCAGCTCGCGATCCAGGGCGGGTCGAACGGCGGCCTGCTGATGGGGGCGGTCGTCAACCAGCGGCCCGACCTGTTCGCCGCGGCGCTCCCGGCGGTCGGCGTGATGGACATGACCCGCTTCGACCGCTTCACGGCGGGCCGCTACTGGGTCGACGATTACGGCTATCCGTCGAAGGAGGCCGATTTCAAGCGGCTCTACGCCTATTCGCCCTATCACAACATCAAGGGCGGGCGGACCTATCCGGCGATCCTGGTGACGACCGCCGATACCGACGACCGCGTCGTGCCGGGGCACAGCTTCAAATACACCGCGGCGCTTCAGGCCGCCGATATCGGCCCGCGCCCGCACCTCATCCGCATCGAGACGCGGGCGGGCCACGGCGCCGGCAAGCCGACCGACAAGATCATCGAGGAAACCTCGGACCTCTGGGCCTTCGCGGCCAAGTGGACCGGTCTCAAGGTCAAGGAATAACCCGGGGCGGGGGCACCCCCGCTTCGGCCGCCCGCCGGGGCGGCACCGCCGGGCCGGTGCGGGGACCACATGCCCCCGCACCGGCCGCGGCAGTTTGCCCGCCGCGGATCAGAACCCGGCCGAGAAGGTCAGGAACCACTGGCGCGGCGCGATCGGATAGGCCGAATAGCTGTTGGTCGCCGATCCCACCGACACCGTGGACCAGCCCGAAATGTCGCCCAGATTGGTGACGTTCAGGCTGATCTCGGCCTTGCGCAGCGGCACCAGGTTCGACGGCAGCTTCGCCGCGATCCGGGCCGAGGTCAGGAAATACGACCCGACGCTGGTGTCGTTGACATAGGTGGCAAAGCGCTTGCCGACGAAGTCGCCGGTCAGTTGCGCCTCGAACGGCCCGACCGAAAGCGATGCGACCGTCTTGTTCATCCATTTGGGCGAACCCGGCACCTGCTTGCCGCACGTCGGCACCACGCCCGACTGGACGGTCAGCCCGCCGATGCAGCTTCCCGTCGCCGCACCGATCCCGCTCGCGGTCGAGCTATAGTCGCTCTGATAGGTCGAGCTGTTGTACGACGTGGCGTTGTACAGCGAGAAGGCGCGGCCGAAGCGCAGCGTGAACGCCGCGTCGACGCCGTCGGTGTGGACCGATCCGACATTGGTCAGGATCGTCGTGCCGCCGGCGATGCTGCCGCCCGCGATGCCGCCGGGGTTGCTCGGCACGCCCAGCAGCCGGTCGCTGAACACGACATGGTAATAGTTGACCTGCGCTTCCAGCCCGATGCCGCCGCCCAGCGAGCGCCGCGACCGCAGGCCCGCCTCATAGGTCCAGCTCGTCTCGGGCTTGCCCTGCTTGGCAAAGGCGTCGAACGCCGCCTGGCTGCCGGTGAACCAGGGCGACAGCCCGCCCGCGGTATAGGCCATGAACTGGTGCAGGTTCTTCTGCGCGTTGACATAGACCTGCTCGCCGTCGGTGAGCTGATAGGTCGCGCCGATCGCGGGCAGGAACCAGCGTTCGGTGTTGATCCGCCCGCTCGGCAGGTTGCCGGTCAGGCCCGACAGCGAACCCGGCTTGGGCTGGACGACATAATAGGCGTTCGCCCATTGCGCGCTCGTCTTGAAACCGGCCTCGATCGTCAGGCCGGCCATCGGCTTCCACCGGTCCTGGATGTGAAGCTGCAGCGTCTTCACCCGCGCCTCGCCCTGATACTGGGTGAACAGCGGGTTCTGCGGGCGGATATAGGGCGAGCTGGCGTCGGGGTTCTTGATGTCGAAACCGTACCAGCGGCGCCACTGGGTCGCGCTGTTATATTCGTACCATCCGCCCAGCTCGATCGCATGGTTGCCCAGCTCGACCGACAGGTTCGAGATGATGCCGCGCCGGTCGATGCGATATTCGGTGGTGCGCGTCAGCAGCCCCGATCCGCCGGTCGCCGCGACGAGCGCCGCGCCCAGCGCCTGCGCCTGGGCGGGCGTGTTGGCGGTGCAGCTTCCCGCGAACGCGCCGTTGCTGTTGCTGCCGAACTTGCAGTTGGTCGCATAATTGGGGTCCAGATAGGCCTGGACGACCGTGATCGACTGGCCCAGCGGCCCCGCGACGACGCCGACGCCGTCATTATGGTGCAGATAGGCGGTGTTCGACCATTCGATGCCGTCGCCCAGATGCGCGTCGTAACGGGCATAGCCCAGATAGTCGGTGCGCTGTGCATCCGAATAATAGTTGCGGTAATTGCTGCCGACGCTCGCGGGCGTGTTGCCATAGGCGTCCATATAGCCGCGCATGCCCGCCAGATCGTCGTAGAAGAAGGGCTTGGTGTACGGCGTATATGCCTGCACCGCGTTGGTCGCGGGGATGCGGAAGACGGTCGCGTCCTCGTTCGGCTCGGTCTTGTCCGAATAGTCGAAGAACAGCGTCAGCTTGCCGACCTTGTCGTCATGGACGAACTTGGCATTGGCCTGCCAGCCGCCCTGGATGCCGTTGAAGTCCCAGGCGCGCGCGCGCTGGCGGGCGACCGCCAGATAGCCCGCGTTGCTGCCGCCGAAATTGCCGCTGTCGAGCCGGACATAGCTGCGCGCGGTGCCATAGGAACCGAACGTGTGGTTGACCAGAACGCCGCGCTCGGCGGCGGGGTCGGCCGAGAAGGTCTCGATCGTGCCGCCCAGGTTGCTCGTCGACGCGGTGGCAAGGTCGCCTGCGCCGGTCGTCACGACGACGCGGCCGACATTCTCCGAAATCACCGCGCGCTGCGGCGACAGGCCGTTATAGTTGCCGTAATTCTGGTCGCCCAGCGGCACGCCGTCCATCGTGTAGCCGAGCTGCTGGAAATTGAAGCCGTGGATGAAGATCTGCGCGTTCTGCTCGTTGTTCCCCCACGGATCAGCGGTGATGTACAGCACGCCGGGCAGCGTCTGGATCGCCTTCAGCGGCGAGACGCCGGGCAGGATCTTCTGGATTTCGGTCTGGGCGATCGCGGTCGCCGATCGCGTGGTCTTGGCGGTGACGACGATGTCGCCGCCGGTCTTCGCCGCGTCGGTCGTGACGTCGGCATCGGCGCGGTCATCGGCCGACTGCGCCTGCGCGGGGGCACCCGCGATCAGCGCGGCGAGTCCCGCGGTGGTGGTCAGCGTCAGGCGCAGGCGATTGCGAACCGTCATGATAGTCCCCTCTTCGATTATGTGCATGTTGCAGTTGCGAAGCGGGGATGCGGGTAGCGGGGTGGCGAGACGTTTCTGTTATGTTTCTGCGTCGCTTGTGTGACGGTCTGGGCGGCCGCCCCGGGGTGCTTGCTCGGGGTGCTTGCAAAATAGGATTTCGCTTGCTTGGTTCGGGGCGCGGCCGGGGGAAGTCGGCGGCGCAGCGTTGCGCACCTTGCGCCTCGACCGGGCGGTGCGGGCGGTGCAGGCGGGGGCAAAGTGAAATGATTTGGCGCACCTCCCTTCACTTTACCGGGCTTCGCCGGCGCGGGGGCCGGGGCGGGCGGGGGCCGCCGGACCGGGGTGGTGCGGGCGCGACCGTTTCGGCTTCGTCGCCCCTTTGACAGCGTCGCCTGCGCTCCCTATTCGCCGGCCATGACGCTCCAGCACACCGACTCCATCCTGATCGTCGATTTCGGCAGCCAGGTGACCCAGCTGATCGCGCGCCGTGTCCGCGAGGCGGGGGTCTATTCCGAAATCGCGCCCTTCACCACGGCGGCCGAGGCCTTCGCCCGGATGAGCCCCAAGGGCGTGATCCTCTCCGGCTCGCCTGCCTCGGTGCTCGACGAGGGCAGCCCGCGCGTGCCGCAGGCGATCTTCGACAGCGGGGTGCCGGTGCTCGGCATCTGCTATGGCCAGCAGACGATGATGCAGCAGCTCGGCGGCGAGGTGCTGCGCGGCGACTCGGGTGAATTCGGTCGCGCCTTCATCGAGATCGCCGATCGCTGCGAGCTGTTCGACGGGCTCTGGAACCCGGGCGAGAGCCATCAGGTGTGGATGAGCCATGGCGACAAGGTGACGGCGCTGGCGCCGGGCTTCCGCGCGGTCGCGGCCAGCCCCGGCGCGCCCTTCGCCGTGATCGCCAATGACGAGCGCCGCTATTATGCGATGCAGTTCCATCCGGAGGTCGTCCACACGCCCGACGGCGCGCGGCTGCTCGCCAATTTCGTCCGCCATGTCTGCGGCCTGTCGGGCGACTGGACGATGGCCGAGTTCCGTCAGACCAAGATCGACGAGATCCGCGCCCAGGTCGGGTCGGGCCGGGTGATCTGCGGGCTGTCGGGCGGCGTCGACTCGGCGGTGGCGGCGGTGCTGATCCACGAGGCGATCGGCGACCAGCTCACCTGCGTGTTCGTCGACCATGGGCTGATGCGTTCGGGCGAGGCCGACCAGGTCGTCAGCCTGTTCCGCGGCCACTACAATATCCCGCTCGTCCATGTGAACGCCGAAAAGCTGTTCCTCGACGGGCTCGCCGGCGTCACCGATCCGGAGGCGAAGCGCAAGTTCATCGGCAAGACCTTCATCGACGTGTTCGAGGAAGAGGCGAAGAAGATCGGCGGCGCCGATTTCCTGGCGCAGGGCACGCTCTATCCCGACGTGATCGAAAGCGTCAGCTTCACCGGCGGCCCCTCGGTGACGATCAAGAGCCACCACAATGTCGGCGGCCTGCCCGAGCGGATGAACATGAAGCTCGTCGAGCCGCTGCGCGAGCTGTTCAAGGACGAGGTCCGCGCACTCGGCCGCGAACTGGGGCTGCCCGAGGCGTTCGTCGGCCGCCATCCGTTCCCCGGACCGGGTCTCGCCATCCGCATCCCGGGCGAAGTGACCAAGGAACGCTGCGACATTCTCCGCAAGGCCGACGCGATCTATCTCGAGGAAATCCGCAATGCGGGCCTCTATGACGCGATCTGGCAGGCCTTCGCCGTGCTGCTGCCGGTGCGCACCGTCGGCGTGATGGGCGACGGCCGCACCTATGACAGCGTGCTGGCGCTGCGGGCAGTGACCTCGACCGACGGCATGACCGCGGCGGTGTTCCACTTCCCCGGCGACTTCCTCGCCCGCGTCGCGACGCGCATCGTCAACGAGGTCCGCGGCGTCAACCGCGTGGTCTATGACTATACGAGCAAGCCCCCCGGCACGATCGAGTGGGAGTAACGAAGACTCGACGCCGCGCTGGGCGCGGTGTCGGCTTCGTTGCCCGGCGGCGCAAGCCGCCGCTGGGTGGATCCGGGGGGGGGGGGTCGCTGCCCGGCGCCGCGGACGGGCCGGGTAACAGGGCGAAGGGAGGCGATGCGATGACGCTGATCGAACCCGCCACCATGGCCGACGCACCCGCGGTCGTCGCGTTGTGGGAGGCCTGTGCGCTCACCCGCCCGTGGAACGACCCCCATGCCGATTTCGCCCGGGCGCTGGCCGGCGCTGCCTCGTGCGTGCTGGTGGCCCGCGGCACCGGCGGCGCGATTATCGGCAGCGCGATGACCGGCTATGACGGGCACCGCGGCTGGATCTATTATCTTGCGGTCGACCCGGGGCATCGCCGCGCCGGGCTGGGCCGGGCGCTGATGGCGGCGGCGGAAAACTGGCTGTCGGCCCGGGATTGCCCCAAGCTCCAGCTCATGGTCCGTGCCGACAACCAGGCCGCGCTCGGCTTCTATGCGGCGCTGGGGCTCGAGCAACAGCCGGTGGTGACGCTCGGCCGCTTCCTCGGTACCGCCGCACTCGAAACCAGGGAGGAACGAGGTTGACCGTCACGCTCTACGGCATCCCCAATTGCGACACGATGAAGAAGGCGCGGGCGTGGCTCGACGCCAATCACGTCCCCTATGCCTTTCACGACTACAAGCGCGCCGGGATCGACGCCGCGCGGCTGACCCGCTGGGCGCAGATGGTCGGGTGGGAGGTGCTGCTCAACCGCGCCGGCACCACCTTCCGCAAGCTGCCCGAGGCCGATCGGCAGGGGCTCGATGCCGATCGGGCGATCGCGCTGATGGTCGCCCAGCCGTCGATGATCAAACGGCCGGTGGTCGAGTATCCCGGCGGGCTGCTCGTCGGTTTCGTGCCCGAACGCTTCGCCGCCGCCCTGCTCTGAAAGGGGCGTGCGCACACATGCTGGCGCACGACCGCCGGCGCGGCTAGGAGAGGGGTCATGTCCACCTATATGCTTGATACGGCGACGAGCCGCGCCACCCCGACGCCGCAGCCGATGAAGCGGCTGACGGTGCCCGCGATCCGCGCGCGCAAGGGCGGCGAGCCGCTGGTGATGCTCACCGCCTACACCACGCGGATGGCACAGCTGCTCGATCCGCATTGCGACATGCTGCTCGTCGGCGACAGTCTGGCGCAGGTGGTCTACGGCTTGCCCTCGACGCTCCCGGTCACGCTCGACCTGATGATCGCGCACGGCGCGGCGGTCGTCCGCGGCAGCCACCACGCCGCGGTCGTCATCGACATGCCCTTCGGCAGCTATGAGGCGAGCCCGCAAAAGGCTTTCGAATCGGCGGCGCGCCTCCTTGCCGAAACCGGCGCGGCCGCGGTGAAGCTTGAAGGCGGTGCGGCGATGGCGCCGGTCGTCACCTTCCTCTCCGAACGCGGCATCCCGGTGATGGGGCATGTCGGGCTGACGCCGCAGGCGGTGAACGCGCTCGGCGGTTATGGCGCGCGCGGGCGCAGCAACGCCGAACATGCCAAGATCCTCGACGACGCCCGCGCCGTCGCCGATGCGGGCGCGTTCGCGATCGTCGTGGAGGGCGTGGTCGAATCGCTCGCCGACGCGATCACCGATGCGGTCGGGGTGCCGGTGATCGGTATCGGCGCGTCGGCGCGCTGCGACGGCCAGGTGCTCGTCATCGACGACATGCTCGGGATGTTCGAACGGACCGCGCGGTTCGTGAAGAAGTATGACGATCTCGCCGGCCGCATTTCCGCCGCGGTTGAAACCTATGCCGGCGAGGTCCGGACAAGGCAGTTTCCCGGTTCAGAACAGGTCTATCGTCCGCGCGACTGATCGCGCAGCCAATAGCTTCCCCTTGATCGTCGGCGCGGCTAAGGTCCGCGCCCGCGCGGCCCGGTATCTGCCGCGAAAACCCGATGGAGTTAGAACTTGGCGCTTCCCCCCTCCGGCATGTCAGACGAAGCGTTTCTGCGCGAGGTGGACGAGGAATATCGTCGCGACCAGGCCGCGCGGCTGGTTCAGCGCTATGGCCGCTGGATCGTCGGCGCAGTCGTCGTGCTCCTCGCGGCGCTTGCGGGCTTCCTCTATTACCAGCATCAGGCACAGGAAGCCGCCGGTCGTCGCGGCATCGACTATGACACGGCGCTGCAGAGCTTCGATCGCGGTCAGCCCGCACAGGGGCTGGCGGGCTTCGGCAAGCTCGCCGCACAGAAGACCGACGGCTATTCGGCGATGGCGCGGATCGCGGAGGGTAACGAGCTGCTCGGCCGTCGCGACACCAAGGCGGCGATCACCAAGTTCGCCGAAGTTGCGAACAACAGCGCCTATCCCCAGCCCTATCGTGACCTGGCGCTGATCCGTCAGACCGCCGCCGAATTCGACGCGCTGCCGCCGCAGACGGTGATCGACCGGCTGAAGGATCTCGCCAATCCCAATTCGCCTTGGCTCGGCACCGCGGGCGAGATGGTCGCCGCGGCCTATCTCAAGACCGGCAACCGCGCCGAGGCCGGCCGCCGTTATGCCCAGCTCGCCCAGGCGGGCGAGGAAGTGCCCCAGTCGATCCGCGCCCGGGCGCGCGAACTTGCCGGCTCGCTCGGCGTCGACGCAATCGATCAGTCGAAGGAATCCAAGGCGCAATGAACAGCAAGGTGAGGGTCGCCGCAGCGCTTGCGGCGCTCGCGATGGTCGGCGGCTGCGGCGCCATCAAGGGCAGCGGCAAGAAGACGCCGGTGCTTGGCGAGCGCGTGCCCATCCTCGTGACCGAACAGGATGTCGCGGCGGACAAGGCGCTGGCCGGGGTCGAGGTGCTGCTGCCGGAAGCGGTGGCCAACGACGCCTGGGCACAGCCCGGCGGCAATGCGTCCAAGTCGATGGGCCATCTGGCCCTCGGCGCGGCGCCGCACCGGCTGTGGGAAAAGCAGGTCGCCCGCACCTCGAAGCGCGAACGGCTGGCGGCGTCCCCCGTCGTCGCCGGCGACCGCCTGTTCGTCATCGACACCAACGGCACCGTCCATGCGCTGTCGGCGCAGACCGGTGCGACGATCTGGACGGCAGAGACCGCGGCGAAGGACGAGGGCAATCGCAGCGCCCGCTTCGGCGGCGGCGTGAGCGTCGACGGCGAACGCGTGTTCGCGACGAACGGGCTGGGCGATGTGGTCTCGTTCAGCGCCGCCGATGGCAAGGAACTGTGGCGCAAGCGGCCCGCCGGCCCGCTGCGCGGTGCGCCCTCGCTCGCCAACGGCAACGCCTATGTCGTGACGCAGGACAACCAGCTCTATGCGATGTCGCAGGAAACGGGCGAGGTCACATGGACCATTTCGGCCAGCCTCGAATCGCAGGGCGTGTTCGGCGTCGCGGCGCCGGCTTCGGCACAGGGCACCGTGATCGCCGGTTTCTCGTCGGGTGAGCTCAACGCCTATCGCTACGAAAACGGCCGTTCGCTCTGGGACGTGGTGCTGTCGCGCACCTCGATGTCGACTTCGGTGTCGTCGCTGGCCGATATCGACGCCGATCCGGTGATCGACCAGGGGCGGGTCTATGCGATCGGCCAGGGCGGCCGCATGGTCGCCATGGATCTCGCGAGCGGCAATCCGCTGTGGGAACAGACGATCGCCGGCATCTCGACTCCCTGGGTCGCGGGCGAGTGGATTTTCGTCGTCACCGACGACGCGCGGCTGCTCTGCCTCGCACGCGGCAGCGGCAAGATTCGCTGGATCTCGCAGCTCAAGAAGTTCCGGAAGGAAAAGAAGCAGAAGGATCCGGTGAGCTGGGTCGGCCCGGTCCTCGCCGGCGGCCGGCTGGTGCTGGTCAATTCGCTCGGCGAGATCGCCTTCGCGTCGCCCACCGACGGCAGCGTCCAGTCGGTGATCGAGGGCAAGGAACCGGTGACGCTGCAGCCGGTCGTCGCCAACAACATGCTGTTCGTCCTCGATGAAAGCGGCCGGCTCAGCGCCTATCGCTGACCGGCCCGTCGGGGCATCATCCGCTGCGGCCGGGGCCCGGGTGCCCCGGCCGTTGCCGTTTCCGCGCGGGCGATTTTGAATCGTGCGCCAAGCAGATTAGAAGTTACCCATGCCTCTTCCCATCGTCGCCATCATCGGGCGCCCCAATGTCGGCAAATCGACTCTGTTCAACCGGCTCGTGGGCAAGAAACTGGCGCTGGTCGACGACCAGCCCGGCGTCACGCGCGACCGCCGCGAAGGCGATGCCACGCTGCTCGGCACCGATTTCCGCGTGATCGACACGGCGGGGTTCGAGGATGAGGATCCGCAGAGCCTGCCCGGTCGGATGCGCGCGCAGACGCAGGCGGCGGTCAACGACGCCGATGTGGCGCTGTTCCTCGTCGACGCACGCGCCGGCGTGACTCCGCTCGACGAAGAGATTGCGCGTTGGCTGCGCAGCAGCGACACGCCCGTGGTGCTCGCCGCGAACAAGGCCGAAGGGCGCGCGGGGGAAACGGGCGTGATCGAGGCGATGGCGCTCGGCTTCGGCGATCCGGTCCAGCTTTCGGCCGAGCATGGCGAAGGCATTGCCGATCTGTTCGGTGCGCTGCGCCCCTATATCGAGCGCGAGGATGATGCGGTCGAGGATGAGGATCCCGACAGCCCCGACGCGCCGCTCAAGCTCGCGATCGTCGGCCGTCCCAACGCGGGCAAGTCGACGCTCATCAACCGGATGCTCGGCGAAGACCGGCTGATTACCGGGCCGGAGGCCGGAATCACCCGCGACTCGATTGCGATCGATTGGTCGTGGGAGGGGCGGGCGGTGCGCCTGATCGACACGGCCGGGATGCGCAAGCGGGCCCGTGTGCAGGACAAGCTCGAAAAGCTCTCGGTCGCCGACGCGTTGCGCGCCGTCGATTTCGCCGAGGTGGTGGTGCTGCTGCTCGATGCGACCAAGGGCCTCGAGGCGCAGGATCTCAAGATTGCCGATCGCGTGCTTCAGGAAGGGCGCGCGCTCATTATCGCGCTCAACAAATGGGACGTGGCCGAGGATGCGTCGCGGCTGTTCAACGGCGTCAAGGGTGCGCTCGACGAGGGGCTGGCGCAGGTGAAGGGCGTGCCGCTGCTCACCGTTTCCGCGGCGACGGGTAAGGGGATCGATACGCTGCTCAAGGTCGCGTTCGAAACGCGCGAGGCCTGGTCGCGGCGCGTGTCGACCGGCCAGCTCAATCGCTGGTTCGAACGCGCGATCGACGCGAACCCGCCGCCCGCGCCGGGCGGTAAGCGCATCAAGCCGCGCTATGTCACGCAGAACAAGACGCGGCCGCCCAGCTTCGTGCTGTTCGGCACGCGCGTCGACCTGCTGCCGACCAGCTATCAGCGCTATCTGATCAACGGGCTGCGGCGCGAGTTCGATTTCGGCGCGGTTCCCGTGCGGCTCACCTTGCGTGCGCCGGCCAATCCCTTCGATCGGGATCGCAACCGCTCCTGATTTCCTGTTGTTTTCCAGTTTCCTATCAACGGGCTGTTTACCGTCCCGCGGCTAAGGAGCAGGCTCAACGATGTTCCGTGCCTCGGCGGCGGAACATCCGCGCCGGCTTGACAAAGGGGGATGTGGGGACGCGCGATGATGTCGATGAATGCCGAAAATCCGTTGGTCGACTGGCATGTCTTTGCGCGGGCGCGGGCAGAACTCGGCGCCGGTTTCGCGCGGATTCTGGGCTATTTCCGCGAGGACGGCATCAAGTCGGTCTCGCAGATCGAAGCGGCGATGCGCGCGCAGGACGCTGCGGCGCTCGTCCTCCCCGCGCACACGCTCAAGGGTGAAGCCCGCCAGTTCGGCGCCGACCCGCTCGCCGACCTTGCCGAGACGATCGAACTCGTCGCGCGCGATTGTGTCGAACGCCACGACGGCCCCGACGAACTGATCGAACAGGTCGTCAGTCTGCGGCCGATGTTCGACTCGACGCTCGCGATGCTCGAGCGCGAGGCCAATCCGATCGTCGCCCGGCGTCCGGCCGGCGGCTTTGGCCGACGGCCGGTGGCGTAACCCTCCGCGGCGCGAAGCAGCGCCGCCGGCGACGATCAGTCGCTCGACTCGGGCTTACTGTTGAGCTGGATGTAGTTTTCGATTCCCATGCGGGCGATCATGTCGAACTGGCGCTCCAGCGTGTCGACATGCTCTTCCTCGCTCTCGAGGATGTCGACGAACAGTTCGCGGCTGACATAATCGCGGACGGTCTCGCAATGCTGGATGGCGTCGCGCAGCATCGCGATCGCATCGACTTCCAGCGCCAGATCGGCGCGCAGGATTTCCTCGACCGTCTCGCCGATCCGCAGCCGGCCGAGCATCTGGAAATTGGGAAGCCCTTCAAGGAACAGGATGCGCTCCGCCAGCTTGTCGGCGTGCTTCATCTCGTCGATCGACTCGTGGCGTTCCAGCTCGGCGAGGCGCTTGACGCCCCAGTTGTCGAGCATCCGGTAATGCAGCCAATATTGGTTGATCGCGGTCAGCTCGTTCTTGAGCGCCTCGTTGAGATATTCGAGGACCTTCGCATCACCCTTCATCGCTGCACACTCCTGCTTTTGGGGTGCAGCCTTACCCGCTCGGAGGGCGTGTGCAATGGGGCAAATGGCCGGAGCGGCAGGGCGCCGGCGTCAGGCCGCGGCGCTTTCCTCGCGAATGATCTCGCGGGCATAGGGGATGCACTGCCCGCATTTGGTGCGGCATCCCAGCGCGCGATAGGCCTGTCCCGCCGTGCGGGCACCCCCGCGCGCGACGTTGCGCACCTCACCTTCGCGAATCGCATTGCACACACAGACGACCATCGCACCCTCGCGCTCTTCGTGGATTGCGAGGTAGCGAAGTTGCGAGCGATTCGCAACCCTATTGCGACGCACTCTCAATTATTGCGCACGCCGCCGCGAATCGGCTGGACCTTGCCGCGCGCCAGGCTCCGCCACAGCCATTCGAACGGACCAAATCGGAATCGCGCCAGCCAGAAGGGCGACCAGAGCAGGATCGCTGCCCAGACTGCCACGACGATCGGGTAAAGCTGCCAGCGCGACAGACTGGCGTACCAGCCAAGGCCATAGCCGTAGAAGATCGTCGTGCAGATCAGGCTGGTCATCAGATAGTTGGTGAAGGCCATGCGGCCGACGGCGACCAGTCGCGTGCGCCATCGGCTCTCGCCCGCAAGGATGAGCGAGAGCAGGCAAATCCATCCGACGATCATCGGGGGACGTGCGAGTACCGTGATCGGCATCGTCAGCGCGAGCACGAACAGGTCGAACCCGCTTCGCACCTGGATGGCGGCGATCACAACGAAGACGGGCAGGCCGATCCCCCAACTGACCGTCAGCCATCGGCGGTAGCGGGCCGCACTCCAGCCGCCGCTAAGCATCCCGCTGCGCAACGCTGCCATGCCGAACAGCATATAGGCGAGCGTTTCCGCCCCCATGAAGACCAGTCCGATCACCGGATTCATCCGTTCCTCGGCGAAACGCTGTTTCAGGATGGGCAGGTAGGGGCCGCGATGCAGCGCGATTTCGCGCGCGAGTTGTCCGGGGGCGGGAACCGCGAGCCCCTCGCTGAGCGCTGCCAGCGCGCGGCGGTGCGCCGATGCCTCGGCGGGCGTCGCGGCGCTGGCGATCGCTTGTTGCCGGATGCCGATCGCTATCGGCAGCGGCGTTTCGATCATCGCCTGGAACAGCACGAGCAGGCCGCCGAAAACGACCAGTCGCGCGACGTTGAGCTTGCGCGCGGCAAAGGCGATCATGCCCACCAGCGCATAATGGGTCAGGATGTCGCCGCGCCAGATCAGCCACAGATGCGCGACCCCGAAGACGAGCAGCCATCCCATCCGGGCGAAGTGCACCGCCGCCGGGTCGCGTCCTGCCGCAATCGACCGTTCGATGACCAGCAGCGTCGACGCGCCGAACAGGAACGAGAACAGCCCCCGCATCTTGCCGTCGAAGAAGACGAAATTGACCAGATAGGTCGCCAAGTCGGCGCCGTGCCAGCCGCCATAGGCCCGCGGGTTCAGATAGGCGGCGTCGGGCAGCGCAAAGCCGATGATGTTGAGGAGCAGGATGCCGAGCAGCGCGACGCCCCGGATCGCGTCGATCGCGGTGATTCGGCCGCCGATCGGCACCCGGTCATGGTCGGCCCGGGCGCTGTCGGTCTCGTCCTCGGCGATGGATCGGCGCGGCACAGGCGCGTCTGAGGCCATCGCCTAGGGCTATAGCCAGCTCATGCTTTGCTCAACCGCCTTTTTGATCAGTGAATCGGCAGGAATCGTCGCATCATCGGCAGGATGTCCGGCCACAATGAGCATGATCGGACGCTCGCTGGCAGGCCGACGACAGATATGGTTCAGGAACTGAGCCGGTCCCGGGGTGTGCACCAGCGTCGCAACGCCGGCTTCGTGCAGTGTCGCCAGCAAGAGACCGCAAGCGATTCCAACACCTTCGACGACATATTGGTTATGCATCACGTCCTGGGCGCGCATCCCCCCGCGCTTCACCCCGAACACCGCGATCAGCCACGCCGCGTCTTCCAGATACGCCTTGTCCGGCCCGGTCCCGAGCGGGCGGATCGCGTCGAGCCAGCGCGCATCGCCGCCACCGCCATAGAAGCGGCGATCCTCTTCCTCCATGGCGACGCGGATTGCCGCCTTGGCTTCGGCCGATTCGATTGCGCAGAAATGCCAGGGCTGGCGGTTGGCGCCGCTCGGCGCGCTGGTCGCGGCCTTCAGCGCCGCTTCGATGACTTCGCGGGGAATCGGTCGTTCGCTGTACGACCGGCAACTGCGCCGCGTCGCCATCCGATCGCTGAAGCCCGCGGCACGATCGATCCGTTCGGCGTCACTCAAGGCAGGGTAGGGGCGCCATGGCAGCGCCGCAGAACTGGTCATGCAAGTCGGTTCCCCCGGGAGGGCCGCGCCACCCGTAGCCTTGCATGCTCGCAAGACAACGCTCGCATGCCAAGTACGAGAAACCCCGGGGGCTTCAGCCCTGCGGACTTCTCGCCAACTTGAGCGCCACCCAGCGGTTATCGACCGAATAATGCGAACAGGCCGCCAACCCGTGCGCTGCGGCCACCGCACGAACCGCGGCATCATCGAGGTCCGTTGCCTCGCCGCCCGATGCCGGCCAGGCGATCCAGATGAACCCTTTCGTCGCCATCAACGGGCTCAGCGCACGCAGTTCCCGCTCAAGCCGCTCGCGCGTC
This sequence comes from Sphingomonas chlorellae, assembly GCF_056485145.1. Lineage (NCBI taxonomy): Bacteria > Pseudomonadati > Pseudomonadota > Alphaproteobacteria > Sphingomonadales > Sphingomonadaceae > Sphingomonas > Sphingomonas chlorellae. The sequence goes on along the minus strand of NZ_JBQXXM010000005.1, from coordinate 19,630 downwards.
GTGACATAGAGGTGCGCGCATTGCATCCCGTCGGATGCCGTCGGCTGCTCCTCGACCGCAACCGCGTCCGGCGCGATCGCAGCGCGCAGCGCCTCGGGCATGTTGTGGAACCAACAACGCATGCCCGGCTTGAGGCCGATCTGCTCGGCAAGTTTGGTCACCGCGTCCGTCATCATGCCAAGTCCCTCCGATGCCGTGCCAGGATAAACGCATGGCACGGCTCGGGGGAACCCGTCAGGTTGCGTATGGACGCTGCCGTTCGGACGCCGTGTCAGGCGGCGACTTCGCTTCCCATCAGCTTGGGGAAGAAACCTTCATGCGCCTCGCGGAGCGCGTCGATCGTCACGGTCCAGTCGCCTTCGTCGAGTTCGAAGATGATCCGGTCCTTGATCGTCCGGCCGATCGGATCGGCAGGAACGTTCGCCTTGTGCGCGGCCGCCATGAAATCGGCCAGGCAGGAGTCGCAGACGGTGACGACATACAGGCCCTGGTCTTCGCCGAACAGCGAGCCCGCGATACCGAAAGGCTGAGGTTCGTTGACCAGGACGCCAATGTTCGACGCGAGCGCCATTTCGGCCAGCGCGACTGCCATCCCGCCGTCGGAAACATCGTGGCAGGCGGTAATCGCACCGGTGCTGATCTGCTCGCGAATGAAATCGCCCGTGCGCCGTTCTGCAGCAAGATCGACCGGCGGGGGGGCACCTTCCTCGCGACCATGGATCTCGCGCAACCAGATCGACTGGCCGAGATCGCCGCCGCGCTCGCCGACTGCGATCACGGTGTCACCGGTTCCTTTGAAGCCGATCGTGCAGTTGCGCGTCCAGTCCTTGAGCAGGCCGATCGCGCCGATCGCCGGGGTCGGCAGGATCGCCGAGCCGCCGCCGGTCGCCTTGCTCTCGTTGTAGAGGCTGACATTGCCCGAGACGATCGGGAAGTCGAGCGCGCGGCAGGCGTCGCTCATGCCTTCGAGGCAGCCGACGATCTGGCCCATGATCTCGGGGCGCTGCGGGTTGGCGAAGTTGAGGCAGTTGGTCACCGCCAGCGGGGTGGCACCCACCGCCGAGAGGTTGCGCCACGCTTCCGCAATCGCCTGCTTGCCGCCCTCGACCGGGTCGGCGAAGCAATAGCGCGGGGTGCAGTCGGTGGTGATCGCCAGGCCCTTGTCGGTGCCGTGGACGCGGACGACAGCGGCGTCGCCGCCCGGGCGCTGCACGGTGTCGCCGCCGACCATGTGGTCATACTGCTCCCAGATCCAGCGGCGGCTGGCGATGTCCGGCGAACCCATCAGCTTGAGCAGGTCGGCGGCGGGATCGGTGCATTCCGGCACGTTCTGCAGCTCGGGCTGCTTGGGCGTGGGAACGTGCGGGCGGTCGTAGAGCGGTGCCTCGTCGGCGAGCGGGGCGAGCGGGATGTCGCACACCACATCGCCCTTCCACTTCAACACCATGCGGCCGGTGTCGGTGACATGGCCGATGACGGCGAAATCGAGCTCCCACTTGCGGAAGATCGCCTCGGCAAAGGCTTCGCGGCCCGGCTTGAGCACCATCAGCATGCGCTCCTGGCTTTCGGAGAGCATCATCTCGTACGGCGTCATGCCGGTTTCGCGCTGGGGCACGTCGTCCATGATGAGCTCGATGCCGACGCCGCCCTTGGACGCCATCTCGACGCTGGAGGAGGTGAGGCCGGCGGCGCCCATGTCCTGGATCGCGACGATTGCGTCCGAGGCCATGAGTTCGAGACACGCCTCGATCAGCAGCTTTTCGGTGAACGGATCGCCGACCTGGACGGTGGGGCGCTTCTCTTCCGAATCCTCGCCGAAGTCCGCGCTCGCCATCGTCGCGCCGTGGATGCCGTCGCGGCCGGTCTTCGAGCCGACATAGACGATCGGATTGCCGACGCCCGAAGCCGCCGAATAGAAGATCTTGTCGGTATCGGCGATGCCGACGGTCATCGCGTTGACCAGGATGTTGCCGTCATAGGCGGGGTGGAAGTTCACCTCGCCGCCCACGGTCGGCACGCCGACGCAATTGCCATAGCCGCCGATGCCATGGACGACGCCGGCGATCAGGTGCTTCATCTTGGGATGATCGGGCCGGCCGAAGCGCAGCGCGTTCATGTTCGCGATCGGCCGCGCGCCCATGGTGAACACGTCGCGCAGGATGCCGCCCACGCCGGTCGCCGCACCCTGATAGGGCTCGATGTACGACGGGTGGTTGTGGCTCTCCATCTTGAAGATCGCCGCCTGGCCGTCGCCGATATCGACGACGCCGGCATTCTCGCCCGGGCCGCAGATGACCTGGGGGCCGGTGGTGGGCAGCTTCTTCAGGTGGATGCGGCTGGACTTGTAGCTGCAATGCTCGGACCACATCACCGAGAAGATGCCGAGCTCGGTCAGGTTGGGCTCGCGGCCCATTGCCTTGAGCACGCGCTCATATTCCTCGGGGCTCAGGCCGTGCTCGGCGACGATCTCGGGCGTGATTTGGGTCATGCGCCGAGCCCTTAGCGTTCCCGCCGGGATTCGTCACCCTCTTGCTGTTCGACCGATGCAGCGGGTGTTCGGCCGCCCGACCTCGCGGGCTCAGCCGAGCAGCGCCCAGATCGTCAACAGGATCGCGGTCATCGCGGCATTGAGTGCCATGCCGATGCTTGCGAACGCGCCGCCGATCTCCGAAACCTGAAAAGCGCGGGCTGCGCCAAAACCATGCGCGGCGACACCAACGGCGAAACCGCGCACGCTGAGATCCTGAAGCTTGAGCCGATTGAGCAAGGGGGTTGCGCCCATGGCGCCGACCACGCCGGACAACAGCACGATCACCGCGGCGAGCGCCGGCACGCCGCCAATCTGTTCGGCCAGTGCCATGGCGACCGGCGTCGTGACCGATCGGGGCGCGACAGACGCGATGATCGCGCGGGTCCCTCCGAATGCCCAGACGATTCCGACGGCGCTGACAATCGCGGTGATCGACCCCGCGGTGAGCGCGAGGAGCAGCGGTCCGGCCGTGCGCCGGACGACTGCGCGGTTGCGCCATAGCGGAACGGCGAGGCCGACCGTGGCCGGCCCCAGCAGGAAGCCCAGGATCCAGGTCGCTTCGGCGTATCGCGGATAGGGGGTTCCGCTCGCGACCAGGATCGCGATCAGCACGGGCGTGCACAGGAAGACGGGGTGGCACAAGGGATGGCGCCCGCTGCGCTTTGAAATGCGGTCAGCGCCCTCGAACGCTACGAGCGTGACGGTAAGCCACAGCAGTTGCGACTGGGCGAGTGCGGTCCAGCCCTGATTCACGGCCGGGGTTCCTCCGATTGCGGGTCGGCGGCAACGCGCCTGTTGAGCGCTGCTTGAAACACGATCGCAGTGACCGCGATCGTAAGCAGTGTCGAGACAACGGTTGCGACCACGATCGCGACACCTTGTCGCGCGAGCACGGGGCCTTCCTGCATGATGCCGACGGCCGCGGGAACGAACATGATCGACAGATGCGCTGTGAGCCAGGCGGACACGCGCTCGAGCGTCGGGCGCTCGACCGGGCGGATCAACATCCATGCGAAAAGCAGGAACATGCCGGTGACGGCACCGGGCAGGGGCATCCCCGTCAGCAGGCGGAGGCACTCGCCGAGCAGCTGGCAGACGAGCAGCGTGGCAATTGCAGCAATCATGATGTCGTGCCCCGTGCCACGAAAACGCCGCGCTGCACAATGGCAGCGCGGCGGAAATCGTGCCGACGCTGTGGTGGGTTCAGAGAATCTCCTGAACCTTTTCCGCAGGACGGCAGAGGCGGACGCCCTTTTCGGTTTCGACGAGCGGGCGCTCGATCAGGACCGGATGCGCCATCATCGCATCGAGAATCGCGGCATCGTCCGCATCAAGCAGATTGAGTTCGGCGCAGAGATCCGCCGCCGGGCTGTTGTGCGTGCGCAATCCGTCACGCGGACGGATGCCGGCGCGCGCATAGAGGCCGGCCAGGCGCTCGCGCGTGGGCGGCGACTTGAGGTACTCGACGACTTCGAGCGAAAGCCCGGGCGTCTCCTCAAGCGCCGCCAGCACCTTGCGCGAGGTGCCGCATTTCGGATTGTGCCAGATCGTCGCCTTCACGCTGCGTCCTGCTGTTCGGCGAGCCAGGCTTCAAGCCACTTGATCGTATAGTTGCCCGACTGGAAATCGGGCTGATCGAGCAGTGCCTGGTGCAGCGGGATCGTGGTCTTGATCCCCTCGATCACGAACTCCTCGAGCGCACGCCGCAGCCGCATGATGCAGCCCTCACGGGTGCGGCCATAGACGATCAGCTTCGCGATCATCGAGTCGTAATAGGGCGGGATGCGATAGCCGGAATAGATGCCGCTATCGACGCGCACATGCATGCCGCCCGGGGCGTGGAAATGCGTGATCTTGCCCGGCGAGGGGGCGAAGGTGCGCGGATCCTCGGCGTTGATCCGGCATTCGATCGCATGCCCGCGGAACTCGATTTCGTCCTGCCGGACCGACAGGCCGTGCCCTTCGGCAACCCGAATCTGTTCGCGAACCAGATCGACACCCGTGATCATCTCGGTCACCGGGTGTTCGACCTGGAGACGGGTGTTCATTTCAATGAAGTAGAACTTGCCGTCTTCCCAAAGGAATTCGATCGTTCCGGCGCCGCGATAGCCCATGTCGGACATCGCCTTGGCGACGATCCCGCCCATGCGCGCGCGCTCCTCGGGCGTGATGACGGGCGACAGCGCCTCTTCGAGCACCTTCTGGTGGCGGCGCTGAAGCGAGCAGTCGCGCTCGCCCAGATGGATCGCGTTGCCGTTGCCGTCGCCGAACACCTGGAACTCGATGTGGCGCGGATTGCCGAGGTATTTTTCCATGTAGACGGTGGCGTCGCCAAAGGCTGCCTTCGCCTCGCTCGCGGCCTGCTGCATCAGGCTTTCGAGCTGGTCCTCGCTCGGCACCACCTTCATCCCGCGGCCGCCGCCGCCGGATGCCGCCTTGATCAGGACGGGATAGCCGATCTCGGCCGCCAGGTGCTTCGCCTCGGCGACGTCGGTGATCGCGCCGTCCGAACCGGGGACAAGGGGAAGGCCCAGCGCACCGGCCGTCCGCTTGGCTTCGACCTTGTCGCCCATCGTCCGGATATGCTCCGGTTTCGGACCGACGAAGATCAGGCCGTGCGCCTCGACGATTTCCGCGAACTGTGCGTTTTCGGAAAGGAAGCCATATCCGGGGTGGATCGCGTCTGCGCCCGAGATCTCTGCTGCGGCAATGATGCTGGGGATGTTCAGATAGCTGTCGGTTGCCGAGGGCGGGCCGATGCAGACGGCTTCGTCGGCGAGACGGACATGCATGGCATCGGCGTCGGCGGTGGAGTGCACCGCCACCGTCTTGATCCCCATCTCGTGGCAGGCGCGATGGATGCGCAGCGCGATTTCGCCGCGATTGGCGATCAGCAGCTTCTTGATCTCGGGCATGACGCGCGCCGTTATTCGATGACGACGAGCGGCTGGTCGAACTCGACCGGCTGGCCGTTCTCGACCAGGATCGCCTTGACCGTACCCGCGCCGGGCGCCTGGATCGGGTTCATCACCTTCATCGCCTCGATGATGAGCAGCGTGTCACCCGCGGCAACCTGCTGTCCGACCGTCACGAAGGGCTTGGCCTCCGGATTCGCGGCGAGATAGGCGGTGCCCACCATCGGCGACTTGAGCGCATTGGCGTTGGCGGCAGGTGCCGGTGCGGCGACTTCGGCCGGTGCGGCGACCGGGGCCGCCGGGGCCGGCGCATAGGCGGGCGCCGCCATGTGAACCGGTGCCGAGGCGACCGAAACCTTGCGGGCGACGCGGACGCGGCGGTCGCCGTCCTCCACCTCGATTTCGGTGAGCTGCGTATCGTCGAGCACTGCGGCGAGCTGACGGACCAGATCGATATCGATCTCCATCGCTCCCGCCTTCTTCTGTTCTTCGGCCATTCGACCCTTCATCTAATGAAAGCGCGCCCTGTGTCAGAAGCGCGCCACGGCTTCAAGCGCCAGCATGTAGGACAGCGCGCCAAAGCCAGCCACAGTCCCGCGTGCTGCGCGCCCGACCAGGCTGATATGCCGGAACGATTCGCGTGCATGCGGGTTCGAAAGATGCACCTCGATCACCGGCGTCGTAATGCTCTTGACGGCATCGTGCAGCGCCACCGAGGTGTGCGTATACCCGCCCGGATTGAGGATCACTGCCTTGGCGCTCCGAGCCTGCGCCTCATGCAACCAGTCGATAAGATGCCCCTCATGGTTCGACTGGCGGAGATCGATCTCGATATCGAGCTGCTGCGCCCGATCCTCAAGCTGGCCCGCAATGTCGTCGAGCGTGTCCGAGCCATAGATCTCCGGCTCGCGCAGGCCCAGCAGATTGAGGTTCGGGCCGTTGAGAACGAGGACCAGGTCGGCCAAGGATGTGCCTTTCGGTTGCGGGGGTATCGGAGGCTTACCTATATGACCCAGCGTCAGCGATCAAATCGGGCGTGATTTCCCGCGCGGACACGGCGCTTGCCCGCCGGTTCGCAGCCCGCATTCCGCATGGAGGAAGACAACTTGCACAGCGACGGTACCCTCTCGATCACCGTGAACGGCGAGCATCGCCGCGTTCGCGCCGGGATCACGCTTGCGCAGCTTGCCGAGGAGCTGGGGCTCGTCCCGGAGAAGGTGGCGGTCGAGCGTAACCTCGAAGTCGTTCCGCGCTCGACGCTGGCGGCGGTTGCGGTTGCCGATGGTGACAGCCTGGAAATCGTGCATTTCGTTGGCGGCGGCGACCATGCGACGGCGCTTGACGAGGATTGCTGGACCGTCGCCGGAAGGCGATTCCGTTCACGGTTGATCGTGGGCACGGGCAAGTACAAGGACTTCGCCCAGAACGCGGCGGCGGTTGAGGCGTCCGGCGCCGAAATCGTGACGGTAGCGGTGCGGCGGGTGAATGTGAGCGATCCCAAGGCGCCGATGCTCACCGACTATATCGATCCCAGGAAGATCACCTATCTGCCCAACACGGCCGGTTGCTTTACCGCGGACGAAGCGATTCGGACGCTGCGCCTGGCGCGCGAGGCAGGGGGCTGGGACCTGGTGAAGCTGGAGGTGCTCGGCGAAGCGCGTACGCTTTATCCGGATATGGTCGAGACGCTGCGGGCGACCGAGATCCTGGCCAAGGAAGGCTTCAAGCCGATGGTCTATTGCGTCGACGATCCTATCGCCGCCAAGCGTCTGGAGGACGCCGGGGCGGTCGCGATCATGCCTTTGGGAGCCCCGATCGGATCGGGACTGGGCATTCAGAATCGTGTGACGATTCGGCTTATCGTCGAAGGTGCGAAGGTGCCGGTGTTGGTCGATGCCGGCGTGGGCACCGCTTCCGATGCAGCGGTTGCGATGGAACTCGGTTGTGACGGCGTGCTGATGAACACGGCGATCGCCGAAGCCAAGGATCCGGTGCGCATGGCGCACGCGATGCGGGCCGCAGTTGAGGCGGGGCGCCTGGCCTATCTTGCCGGCCGAATGGGGCAGCGACGTTATGCCGATCCGTCGAGTCCGCTCGCAGGTCTGATCTGACGGGCATAGCCGATCGCGAACAGATCGCTGCCGTTACGATGGGAACGGCAGCGGTCCCTGGTCGGTTTCTTGATCGAGTATCCGGCGCAGGGTGCGCCGGATCGGACAAGGAGAGACCGCGATGGGTGAGCTCACCGACAAGATCAAGGGCAACGTCAACGAAGCCATTGGCAAGGTAAAGCAGACCAGCGATGACCCTGTTGTTCGTCAGGAAGGCGCCAATCAGGAGCTGAAAGGCAAAGGCGAGCAGTTCAAGGGCAAGGTCAAGGGCGTGCTGGGCGACGACATCTGATCGCCCCGGCGCTGCCAAGGAAACGGGGGCCGCGCGCCCCCGTTTTCGTTTTGCTCACACGCGGACGTAGAAGGACCACAAGCCGCTGGGCAGCTTGGCGGCGGCAAAGCGGGCCGGACGGCGCACGGGCCCCGCTTCGCAGATCATGTGGCCAAGCGTCTGCTTTGGCTCGAGCGGGTTCGGCAATGCGATCGTCTTGCTGTCCTGCCAGCGCCACTCATGTTGCCAGACACGAACGCCGTCGATCTCGAGACGGGGTTCGCCTTCATCGCCGATATGGATGCTACGCCAGGGCACGGTCGTTTCCAGTCAGATAACTCGTCACGCGCAAGAATAAGCTCCTCTTTCTATAGCGTGCCGCACGTGGCGGCAAATCGGGCGTGGGATTGCCGTCGGATCACCGGCGGCGCAGCGCCTCAATCGTGATCGCGGGGGTGATGAACTCCACGTCCGTCCGCAGGTGCAATAACCGGACGCCAGGCTGGGCAAGCGCCCGATCCAGCGCCGGGGCGAAGGCTGCGGTCGAATCAACCATTTCCGACCAGCAGCCATAGGCGCGAGCCAGGGCGGCAAAGTCGGGATTGTGCAACGTCGTTCCCGAGAGGCGCGTCGGATATTCGCGCTCCTGGTGCATCCGGATCGTGCCATAGGCACCATTGTCGACCACGATGACCAGCATGTCGGCGCCATGCTGGACCGCGGTTGCCAATTCCTGCCCGTTCATCAGGAAATCCCCGTCGCCGGCAATCGCCACGACGGCGCGCTCGGGGGCACGGAGCGCCGCCGCGACGGCTGCGGGTACACCGAACCCCATGGCGCCCGCCGTGGGCGCAAGCTGGGACGGATAGGCGCCATAGTGCCAGAAGCGGTGCCACCAGCCCGAGAAATTGCCCGCGCCGTTACAGATGATCGTGTCGGCCGGCATCGCTTCGCGCATGGTCGCGACGCATTGTCCCAGATCGAGTGCCACGCCGTCCCGCGGGCTTGGCGTCGCCCATGCGCGCCATTCGGCATGGGCTTCGGCGGCGGCGTGGCGCGGCGCGCCATAATCGCCGAGCGCGGCGGCCTCGGCAAAGCTGCGCATGTCGGCACAGATCGCCAGGTCGGGCCGATAGACTCGTCCCAACTCGTTCGGATCGGGATGAACATGAATGAGTCGCTGTCCCGGATGGTCGGGCGTGATCAGCGCATAGCCATCGGTTGTTGCCTCGCCGAGCCGGGCGCCGACGGCAAGAATCAGATCCGCATTTCGCACCCGCTCCGCCAGGCGCGGGTTGGGGCCGTAGCCGAGGTTGCCGGCATAGACCGGTGACTCGGGAGGGAGCGCGTCCTGACGTCGGAACGCCGTTGCCACGGGAAGGCCGATCGCCTGGGCGAACCGCTCGAACGCAGCGCCCGTCGCAGCATCCCAGCCGGCACCGCCGACGATCGCAACCGGCCGCTCAGCCTCGGCAATCATGGCGGCCATAACGTCGACCGCGGCACGATCGGGTACTTGCGCCACACGATCCACTGCGGGGCGATCGAACGCGGCGACAGCATCGCAGAGCATGTCTTCGGGCAGGGCGATCACCACCGGACCGGGGCGCCCGGACTGCGCCACGCTCCAGGCGCGCGCGACATATTCGGGGATGCGTCGGGCATCCTCGATTCGGGTCGACCATTTGGCGAGCGGAGCGAAGAATGCCGGAAGGTCGACTTCCTGGAAGCCCTCGCGATCGCGCATCGCGCGATCGACGTCGCCGATGAAGAGGATCATCGGCAGCGAGTCCTGCATCGCGACGTGGACTCCGATGCTTGCATTGGTGGCGCCGGGGCCCCGCGTAACGAAGCAGACACCCGGCCGCCCGGTCATGGCGCCGTCGGCGCAGGCCATGAACGCTGCGCCGCCTTCCTGCCGACAGGTGACGAGGTCGATTGCGGGCGTGTCATGAAGCGCGTCGAGCACCGCGAGGAAGCTTTCACCCGGTACGTGAAAGATCCGGTCGCATCCTTGGGCAACCAGATTATCGACCAGGATCCGTCCGCCCGTGCGCATCGCGTCCATTCACATCCTCCCTGCAGTCCCCATGGGTCGCTTGACCGCTAGCCCATCCGATGCCGCAAACGCAAAGGGGCTGCGCAGCAATGGTGCTGCGCAGCCCCCTGATCGACCCGTTGCCGGATCGGCGGTGCGATTAGAAGCGCACGCCCAGGCCGGCGACGACCTGGTGACGGACATAGTTGTCGGCGTAGTTCGAGTAACGATACTCGATCTTGCCGAGGAACTTGCCGAACGTGGTCTCCACGCCGGCGCCCAGACGGATGCCGTCGAGATTGTTGGTCGCGCGCGTCACCAGCGAGGTGTTGGTGTCGATCTCAGCCGACACGCGGGCGTTGGTGTAGCCGACCTTGCCATAGACCAGCGCCTTCGGGCTGAAGGCATAGCCGATGCGGCCGCCGGCATAGATGTCACGGCCTGCTTGGAAGCAGCCCTTGACCGTCGCCGTGGCGGCGCACTTTTCGGTGGTCGCGCCGGTCAGTTCGGCTTCGGCACCCAGCACGACGTTGCCGAAAGCGGTGTCATAGCCGGCGCCAAAGCCGTAGGTGACGCCCGACTTCTTGTCGCCGTCGTTCTTGACGTGATCCCAGCCGGCGACAACTTCCGCGCGCGGGCCGGTGAAAGAAGCGGCTGCTTCCTGTGCAAATGCAGGCGTAGAGAAGGCGCCAAGAGCCAGCGCGGAAGCAAGAATATAACGCATAATGAACCTCGGATCGAACTACTATTATATTATGACGGGTCGGAAACGGTACCCGTGGCAGCGCATTTAGTGCTGCATCTGCGAAGGTCAATGCTGCACCGCGAAACTGTGTGTTGCATTTTCTGCACTGTAGCAAAAATGCAACATTTCGCGGATCGGGGAGGCGGGGCGCTAAGCGCGAACCGCGGCGGAATTGTGGCGTCATGCCGGGTGATGGGGTGGCGTATGCAGTTCGGATCGCCGCGGCCCTCCAGAAGTTGAAAGCCGGTTCAGGTTTGCTTGACCCGCGCTTCGGCCCCGGATTATCGCCTCATCCGGACTAGGAGGGAATCGCCATGAAAAAGCTCTATCCCAACGCGGAGGCAGCGCTGGAAGGGCTGCTGTTCGACGGCATGACCCTGTGCGCAGGCGGGTTCGGCCTTTGCGGCATCCCCGAGCGGCTGATTGACGCCATTCAGGCGTCGGGCGTCAAGGATCTCACCATCGCGTCGAACAACGCCGGGATCGACAATGTCGGCCTGGGCAAGCTGCTGCGCAGTCGTCAGGTGAAGAAGATGATCTCGTCCTATGTCGGCGAGAACAAGGAGTTCGAACGCCAATATCTCTCGGGCGAACTGGAGGTCGAGTTCTGCCCCCAGGGAACCCTCGCCGAACGGTGCCGCGCGGGCGGTGCCGGCATCCCGGGCTTTTACACCAAGACGGGCGTCGGAACGAAGGTCGCCGAGGGCAAGGAGGTCAAGCTGTTCGACGGGGAGGAGTATATCCTCGAGCGTGGAATCCGCGCCGACGTGTCGATCATCAAGGGCTGGAAGGCCGACGAGGCGGGCAACCTGGTGTTCCGTAAGACCGCGCGCAACTTCAACCAGCCGATGGCAACCGCAGGCAAGATCTGCGTCGCCGAAGTTGAGGAAGTTGTCCCTGTCGGAAGCCTGGACCCCGACCAGATCCACCTGCCCGGCATCTATGTGAAGCGCATGATCGTCGGGGCGCCCTATGACAAGAAGATCGAGTTCCGCACGACCCGGGCGCGCGAGGCTGCGTGATGGGCGGCGTTGATCGGCGGCATCGCCGGGCGGCAACGGCGCTGGCCCTTGTCGCGGCGATGACACTTGCCGGATGCGCGCGCAGCGGCGTGCCGCATCGGCCCGCTGCGGTCCCCGCGGCCGTGCAGGACCGTTACGTGATCACCGGGCTCAAATCGTTGCCGCCGCCCGATGGCGAGGTCCCGGCCGAGCCGGTGTCCGCCAGCGGCGGTGCGCCGGCAGCGCCGGGTGCCATCGCGCCGCAGTTCCAGTATCTTTATGGTTCCGGCGAGGCCGCGGCGCTGAGCGTGCAGGCGTATCAGGCGCTGGTCGACCATGTCCGTCGCCGCCTGGCCGACGAGAAGCGCGATCCCGCAGCGCCGCGTCGTTCGGTCGTGCTGGCGCCGGATGCGTCGTTCGGCGAGCCGCGCTTCATGCCGTGCGGCAAGGAGCCGCCGGCAGCGGTGTTCGACGTCGACGAGACGCTGGTGCTCAACCTTGGATACGAAGGGGTTGACGCGCAGCACCCGGGGCCATGGGATCCCGCGCGCTGGGACCGCTGGGAAAAGACCGGTGCGGACAAGGTTGCGGCGGTTCCCGGGGCCGTGGAAGCTGTCCGGGCGCTGCGGGCCATGGGCGTCACGGTGATCTTCAACACCAATCGTGCCGCCGCCAATGCCGCCGCGACCGAGGCGGCGCTTGCGGGAGCGGGGCTGGGACCGGCGCGCCACGGCGAGACGCTGTTCCTCAAGGGCGACGTGGACGGGCGATCGGGCAAGGACGGGCGGCGTGCCGCGATTGCCGCGCGCTGGTGCGTCGTCGCCATGGGCGGCGATCAACTGGGCGATTTCAGCGACCTCTTTGCCGGACCGCCGCACCCGGCGCGGCGCGAGGCCGTGCAGCGCCCCGGCATCGCCGGGCTGTGGGGGCGCGGCTGGTTCGTGCTTCCCAATCCCGTCTACGGCACCGGGCTCGGCGCCACCTATGACCAGACATTCCCGCCCGCGACACGATGGGCGGACCCGCAGGAGAAGAAGTGATGCCCTGGACGCGAGACCAAATGGCCGCCCGTGCGGCGCAGGAGTTGAAGGACGGGTTCTACGTCAACCTCGGCATCGGCATCCCGACGCTGGTCGCCAACCACATCCCGCCGGGCGTCGAGGTGACGCTCCAGTCGGAGAACGGCATGCTCGGCATCGGACCGTTTCCGTTCGAAGGCGACGAGGACCCCGATCTGATCAACGCCGGCAAGCAGACGATCAGCGAACTGCCCAATTCGGTCTATTTCAGTTCGGCCGACAGCTTCGCGATGATCCGCGGCGGACATATCGACCTGACCGTGCTGGGCGCGATGGAGGTTTCGGAAGGCGGCGACATCGCCAACTGGATGATTCCGGGCAAGATGATCAAGGGCATGGGCGGCGCCATGGACCTGGTCGCCGGGGTCAAGAAGATCATCGTCGTCATGGAGCACAATGCCAAGGACGGCGGCGCCAAGTTCATCCCGGAATGCACGCTGCCGCTGACGGGGCGCAACGTGGTGGACATGATCATCACCGACCTGGCGGTGTTCCAGCGCCCCGACCACCATTCGCCGTTCCAGCTGATCGAGTTGGCGCCGGGCGTCACGGCCGAGGAAGTCGCCGCGAAAACCTCGGCAAGCTATCAGGCGCTTGCCGCCGCGTGAGACGTCGTTTCCTTCCCCCGGCGTGGCCGGGGGAAGGTACCATTGCGCACAAAAATTACCGTGGGGGTTGCGCCTGCGCATTATTCGATTAATGCGGCGGCATGAACACTGCACCCCGTACCCTGTATGAAAAGATCTGGGCCGACCATGTGGTCGAGCGGCGCGATGACGGCACCTGCCTGATCTATATCGATCGCCATCTGGTCCATGAGGTGACGAGCCCGCAGGCCTTTGCCGGACTGAAGGCGGCAGGGCGCCGCGTGCGCAGGCCGGACCTGACGCTGGCCGTTCCCGATCACAACCTGCCGACGACGGCCCGCGTGGACGCGGCCGGAAACCCGCTGCCGATCGCCGATCCGGCGAGCGCGGGGCAGCTCGCGGCGTTGCGCGCCAATGTGGCGGCTTTCGGCGTGCCCTATATCGACGCGCTCGATGCGCGGCAGGGGATCGTCCACGTCGTCGGCCCCGAACAGGGGTTCACGCTGCCGGGAACGACGCTGGTGTGCGGCGACAGCCATACTTCGGCGCACGGCGCGCTGGGCGCGCTCGCCTTCGGCATCGGCACGTCCGAGGTCGAGCATGTGCTGGCGACGCAGACGCTGCTGCTCAAGCCGTCGAAGACGATGGAGGTCCGCGTCGACGGCTCCCTGGGCTTCGGGGTCAGCGCCAAGGACGTCGTCCTCGCCATCATCGGCCGCATCGGTGCGGCCGGGGGCACAGGCTATGTGATCGAGTTCACCGGCGACGTGATTCGCGACCTGTCGATCGAAGGGCGGCTCACCGTTTCGAACATGTCGATCGAGGGTGGCGCGCGTTCGGGGCTGATCGCGCCTGACGCCAAGACCTTCGATTATCTGAAAGGGCGGCCGCTCGCGCCGGCCGGCGACGACTGGGCGCGCGCGGTTGCCTATTGGCAGACGCTGCCGACCGACGCGGGCGCGCGTTATGACCGCACGGTGGTGCTTGCCGGCAGCGAGATCGCGCCGTCGCTCACCTGGGGGACGAGCCCGGAGGATGTCGTCCCGATCACCGGCACGGTGCCCGACCCGGAGAGTTTCGCCGACCCCGCAAAGCGTGTCGCCGCGCAGAAATCGCTCGACTACATGGGGCTGCGTGCCGGCATGGCGATGCAGGACATCGCGATCGAGCATGTCTTCATCGGGTCGTGCACGAACAGCCGGATCGAGGACCTGCGTGCCGCCGCCGCAGTGGTGAAGGGGCGCAAGGTCGCCGATCGCATCCGTCAGGCACTGATCGTCCCCGGCTCGGGACTGGTGAAGCGTGCCGCGGAGGCGGAGGGGCTCGACCGCATCTTTGTCGAGGCCGGGTTCGAATGGCGCGAGCCGGGATGCTCGATGTGCCTCGCCATGAACCCGGACAAGGTGCCGGCGGGCGAACGTTGTGCTTCCACCTCCAACCGCAATTTCGTAGGACGGCAGGGGCCGGGTGCGCGCACGCATCTGGTTTCGCCCGCCATGGCTGCGGCTGCAGCGGTGACCGGGCGGCTCGCCGACGTTCGCGACCTGATGTCGGCCGCATGAGGGATATTGTAAATGAAGCAGGCGCTTGTCGTACTGATTGCCGGAACCGTGCTCAGCGGAATCGCCGCCGTATATGCGGCCAACTACACCAACCTTCATGCCGCGCCTGCCGCGCACGGCGTTCGCGCGCCGGTGACTGCGCCGCGCTGACCGCCATTTTTCATTCCACGCACGCAGCGCGCGACGGCCATGCGTCCGTCGCGGCGCGTTCGTGCAACCTCATGCGGAGCCACTGCTGATGGAACCCGTTCGCCAGGTCCAGGGGCGCGCCTATCCCTGGGGCGCCAAGAACATCGATACCGACGTCATCATTCCCGCGCATTGGCTGAAGACGACCACGCGCGAAGGCATGGGGCGGGGCGCGTTCGAGACCGTGCGGGCCGAGCCCGGCAACGTCTTTGACGATCCGCGCTATGCGGGCGCGCCGATCCTGATCGCCGGCGAGAACTTCGGATGCGGTTCCAGCCGTGAACATGCCGCCTGGGCGCTGGGCGACATGGGCGTGAAGGCCGTGATCGCACCCAGCTTTTCGGACATTTTCTCGGGCAACGCGTTCAAGAACGGGATCGTCACGGTCGTGCTGCCCCAGGCCGCGATCGACCGGTTGATCGAAGTCGCCCGCACCGATCCGATCAGCGTCGACCTGGAGACGATGACGGTCACGACCGGCTTTCAGGACCGTTTTGCATTCGAACTCGATCCCTTCCGCCGCGATTGCCTGATGCAGGGGCTGGACGAGATCGGCCTGACGCTGGCAAAAGATACCGCGATTTCGAATTACGAGGCCGGCGTTCAACAGAGTCGGCCCTGGATCGTGGTAGGGAGCGGACATGAAGGCATTGTTGTCGAAGGCGCCGGGCGGACCTGAAACTCTAACGATCGAGGATTTGCCCCGGCCGGAGCCGGGGGCGGGACAGGTGCGCGTTGCCGTGCGCGCCTGTGCGGTCAATTATCCCGACGTTCTGATCATCGAGGACAAGTATCAGTTTCGTCCGCAACGGCCGTTCGCGCCGGGCGGCGAGATCGCCGGCATCGTCGAGGCGGTCGGCGAGGGCGTGACCCGCTTTGTCCCGGGCGATCGTGTGATCGGCGTGATCGGCCATGGCGGCATGGCCGAGGCGGTCCTGGTCGACGCGGCCCGGCTCTATCGCTTGCCCGAGGGGCGCAGCTTCGACGACGGCGCGGCGCTGCTGCTTACCTATGCCACGACGATCCATGCGCTGCTCGATCGCGGTCGGCTGAAGGCGGGGCAGACGCTGCTCGTTCTGGGCGCCGCGGGCGGCGTCGGCCTTGCCGCGATCGAACTGGGCAAGGCCTATGGCGCGCGCGTCGTCGCCGCGGTTTCGAGCGAAGCCAAGGCAGAGGCCGCCCGCGCGGCCGGTGCCGACACCGTCATCATCTATCCGCGGGCGCCGTTCGATCGCGACCAGTCAAAGGCGCTCGCCGACATGTTCAAGGCGGCGGTCGGCCCCGAGGGCGCCGACATCATCTTCGATCCCGTCGGGGGCGACTATGCCGAGCCTGCCCTGCGCGCGATTGCGTGGGAGGGACGCTATCTGGTGGTCGGTTTTCCCGCAGGGATTCCGCGCCTGCCGCTCAACCTGACCCTGCTCAAGAGCTGCGACGTGTGCGGCGTCTTCTGGGGCGCGTTCGCCGCGCGCGATCCGGGGGCGAATGACACGCATGTCGCGCAGCTTTTCAAGCTGTGGGACGAGGGGCGGATCGCGCCGCGCGTCACGCAGCGCTTTCCGTTGGCGCAAGGCGGGCAGGCAATTGCCGCGATGGCGGCGCGCCAGGCGATCGGAAAGCTGGTGGTGACGGTCGCCGGCGAGTCCTGATCATCGGCGGTGGCAGGCACGCTGCGCTTGCCACCGCCGGTCGGCGAACCTATTTCGGCGCCACAGCTAATCAAGGGGCCGAGTAGAGCACATGACGACGTTCGATGATCGCGAGCGGGCTTTCGAAGCGAAGTTCGCGCGGGATGAGGAAATGACCTTTCGCATCACCGCGCGTCGCAACCGGCTGCTCGGCCAGTGGGCGGCGCAGAAGATGGGCCTGACCCCCGAAGAGACCGACGCCTATGCCAAGGCGGTCGTCCAGGCCGATTTCGAGGAGGCCGGGGACGAGGACGTCATCCGCAAGCTGCTCGGCGATCTGCTGGCGGCGGGCGTCGAAGCCGACGAGCCGATGGTGCGGCGTGCGGTCGACGAACAGACCGTCGAGGCGCGTCGCCAGCTGCTCGAGGCCAAGTAAGATGCCGATGGCCGCCGCCGAGATCGAGGCGCTGATCCGCGCCGCGATTCCCGATGCCGAGGTCGAGATCACCGACCTGGCCGGGGACGGCGACCATTATTCGGCGCGCGTGGTGGCGCCGATGTTCCGGGGAATGCCGCGGGTGCGCCAGCATCAGGCGGTCTATGCGGCGCTGGGCGGGCGAATGGGGGGTGTGTTGCACGCCCTTCAGCTCGTCACCGAAGCGCCGGCAGAGGAGTGAGTTCTGATGACCGATGATGTCCAGCAGCGTATCCAGACGCTGGTCGACGGCAACGACGTGCTGTTGTTCATGAAGGGCAGCCCGCTGTTCCCGCAATGCGGCTTTTCGAGCCGGGCGGTGGCGATCCTCAATCACCTGGGCGTGGCGTTCGAGAGCGTCGACGTGCTTCAGGATCAGGCAATCCGCCAGGGAATCAAGGCATTCTCCGACTGGCCGACGATTCCGCAGCTTTATGTCAAGGGCGAGTTCGTCGGCGGATCGGACATCATGATGGAGATGTACGAATCGGGCGAGCTGGCACAGTTGCTGGCCGACAAGGGCGTGGCCGCCGCCTGAGCCCGCCGGTGGGGCATCCGATGCGATGCCCCGCTTTTCCGAACCTGGCATGACATGACGCCTGCGCGGAGATCCTCCGCGCGGGCGTTTCCTTATGCGTTCGGCGTGACGGGCGTGGGGGAGACTCCGGGTGGGTGGGCCTGACAGTTACGCGCCGCCACGGCCCACCCTGCAATGAAGCGTCGGAACGCTATCGGAGTGCGGGCTTACCCTCGCACGGGCCGTGCCATTTCTGCAAAACCCGCGGATCGTGCGGTTGTTGATGGTTAACGGCGTGTTGCGGGCGTGCGGGGATGTAAAATATTCCGACAGAGGTGACGCCGCGTCGTTCAGCGGGCGTTCAGCGCATTGACTACATCCGTAATCGAAGCGATTACAGGTGTAGTCGGAGGGGTTGATGCGCGAACGAATCAGCGATGCCGAACATGCGGTGATGGAGGTGCTGTGGGACGAATCCCCGCTCACCGCGCAGGACGTTGCCGAACGCGTGCCCGCCGAGCGGGGGTGGAGCGCGAACACCGTCAAGACGCTGCTGGGGCGCCTGCTCGCCAAGAGCGCGATCGCGCACGAGGCGGACGGGCGGCGTTATCTCTATCGCCCGCTGGTCGCGCGCGAGGACTATGTCGAAGGTGAATCGCGGCGGCTGATCGACCGGCTGTTCGGTGGTCGGCTGACGCCGTTGGTGGCGCATCTGGCCGAGCGCGATGCGATCACGAGCGAGGATATCGCCGAGATCGAGGCGCTGCTGAAGGCGCTCAAGCAATGAGCGCGTGGGTGATCGAGACGCTGGTCGCCAGCACGTTGCTGATGCTGGTGGTGCTGGCGCTGCGCGGGCCGGTGCGGCGCAGTTTCGGGCCGGAACTGACGTATTTTCTGTGGCTTATGCCCGCGTTGCGGATGGTCTTGCCGCCGTTGCCGGGGGATTGGCAGCTGAGCCGGGTGCTGGCGCCGTGGACGCGGGCGGTGGCCGATACACCCGGCGTCGCGTTGGGAGTCATGAACCCCGAGCTGCTGCCCAAGTCGCTGAATACGCAGACGATTATCGAGATCGACCTGAGCGCGGCGGGGCAGCATCTGCCCGTTGCGGTGGTGCCGCCGACGGTCGTCGGGGGCGGGGCGGGGCTCGCGGCGCTGTTGCTGGGGCTGTGGGCCGCGGGCGCGCTGATTTTCCTTGCTTTTCATCTGGTTGCGCACCGCCGTTTCTGTCGCCGGGTGCTCGGCGCCGCGCGGCGCGACGACCTGGTTGCGGGTGGAAAAGTGCGCGTTGTCGAGTCGAAAGCCGCCGATGGCCCGCTCGCATTCGGCATTTTCCGACGTTTTGTCGCGTTTCCGTGCGGTTTCGAGGAACGCTTTGACGCGACGGAGCGGGCACTCGTGCTGGCGCACGAACTCGGCCACCACGCCCGCGGCGACCTGATCGCCAACTGGGCCGCGCTGGCGGTGCTCGCCGCCCACTGGTTCAACCCAATCGCCTGGCGCGCCTTCCGCGCGTTCCGGGCCGATCAGGAGATGGCATGCGACGCGCTGGTGCTCGCCGGGCGCGAGGCCGCGCTGCGGCACGCCTATGGCTGCGCCATCGTCAAGTCGGCGCATGGCGGCGCGATTTCCGCCGCCTGCCACCTCCACACCATCCACGACGTGAAAGGAAGGTTGCGCATGCTGATGATCCTGAAGGCCCCGTCGCGCGCGCGGCGCCGGGCAGGCACCGCCGGGGCCGCGATGCTGGCGCTCGCCGCGATGGGGCTGACCGCCTCCGCCGGCGTCGCCGCCGACCATATGGTGAGCAGCGCGGCGGCGCAGGTCGCCCCGCCGGCACCGCCCGCGCCCCCGGCGCCCCCCGCACCCGCGGCGCACCATCACGCCCAGGTCACCCCGACAGCGCCCGCCGCGCCGCTCGCCCCGGCCGCGCCCGCCGCGCCGGTTGCCGCGACGGCGCCCGCCGCGCCGACGGCCCCGGAGGC
>NZ_JBQXXM010000004.1:0-398054 GCF_056485145.1 Sphingomonas chlorellae | reverse complement strand
TGTGCAAAACAAAAACCCATTCACAACACCGCTCGGCGCGGGGTGGAGCAGCCCGGTAGCTCGTCAGGCTCATAACCTGAAGGCCGCAGGTTCAAATCCTGCCCCCGCAACCAAGCACACACACATCACAAACCGCTTCAGGACGCCCTGAGGCGGTTTTTTATTGCCCGACCCACACGCATCCATGGCCGGCCGCGGCGGCCCCCGTGCAAAAGCCCTGCTTGCAGCGCGCCGCCATTTTGTTGGTTTAAAATCCGATCGCCGCGATGGGAATATTCCGGTTCGACGCGACGCCCGCCCGGCGCCGCAATGCTGGAGGCACGGCAAGCATGCACATCGAAGCGATCGTTCCGAACACCGCCGAGGATCAGGCCTGGGCGGATCTCGTGGCGCCGACCCGCCGCGCGCTGATCTCCGGCTCCGCGCTTGCCGCTGCCGGGATTGCCGCGACCGGGCTGGACGCAGCCGCGGCCCATGCCCAGGCCGTTGCGCCGGCGCCGCTGGGCGATCCGAACTTCCGACCGGTCATTCCGCCGCGCGACATCGGCACGAGCCCATGGGGTGACAAGACCGCGCTCGAGCCGACGACGCGCCCGCCGAGCATCCGCCCCGAAGGCGGCGACGGCCTGCCGGAACATCCGCGCCCCTATACGGCGGTCAAAAGCTATCACGCCCATATCTATTTCGATGAGGACAACTACCCCAAGGCGGCGCGCCTGCGCCAATGGGTGGTCGAACGTTTTCCGGTGGAGCTGGGCAACTGGAACCTCACGCCGCGCGGACCGCATGTGACGCCGTCCTTCTATTTCGGCTTCACCAACGATCTGTTGCCGGTGCTGGTCCCGTGGCTCCAGTTGAACAGCCTGGGGCTGACGATCCTGCTGCACCCCAACACCGCCGATCCGCGGGCCGACCACCTCCATTACACCTTGTGGGTGAACCGCTCGCAGCCGGTCAACGCCTATGGCTGGAAGAAGGCCGGCGAGCCGGGCGCCCCGCCGGTCGAGCGCATCTACCCCAATATCCGCCCCACCCGTCCGCTGGAGGTCTGATCCGGCGCCGCCCCGTCCCGGTCCGCTTCCGTGTGCGGCTAGCGCATCAGCCCCCGGACGGTCGCGATCGGCGACCGCCCGGCGTGCCGATATCAGGCCGCGCTCGCGGACCCGGCGGGCCCCGCGGCGCCCTGCATCGCCCGCGCCAGCGCGATCATCCGGTTCGCTGTCTCGCGTTCGCCCATCACCACCTCGTCGGCGCCCAGCGTCTTCAGGTGCGCCACCTCGTCGGCCGAATGGGCGCGGACGACCACCGGCACGTCCGGCGCGAGCAACCGCGCATGTTTCAGGATCGCGCCGCCCTCGAACCCCGCCGGAATCGCGATCAGCAGCTTGCCTGCCTGCGCCACGCCGGCGGCGATCAGCGTGCGCGCCTCGAGCGCATTGCCCTCGACCACCGCAATCCCCTGGCCGCGCGCCGCTTCGGCCATGTCCCCCTGATCCTCGATCAGCGCGAAAGGCTTGCCGAGCCGCTGCAGATCCGCGGCGATCATCTTTCCCACCCGGCCATAGCCGACCAGGATCACATGACCCGGCGGCAGCGCCACCGGCGTGATCGGCCGCGCGGCCGGGGCCGCTGGCTCGTGGCGTCCGGCGATCCACGCGAACAGGAACGGATTGGCGAAGATCGACAGCATGGCCGCCGCCAGCACCACGTCGCGCGCCGCCGCGGGCATCAGCCCCAGATCGGTGCCGAGCCCCGCAAGGATGAACGAGAACTCGCCGATCTGGGCAAGGCTTACCGCCACGGTCAGCCCGGTCTGGTTCGAATAGCCGAACAGCCGGACGATGGCATAGGCGGCGAGCGACTTGCCGACCAGGATGATCGCCACCGCCGCGAGCAGCACCAGCGGCTGCTCGACGAGCACCGACGGATTGAACAACATCCCCACCGAGACGAAGAACAGCACCGCAAAGGCGTCGCGCAGCGGCAGCGTCTCCTCGGTCGCCCGCCGGCTGAGCGAGGTCTCGCCCAGGATCATCCCCGCAAAGAACGCCCCCAGCGCGAACGACACGTCGAACGCCAGCGCAGCACCGAACGCGACGCCCAGCGCGATCGCGAGCACCGCCAGCCGGAACAGCTCGCGCGAACCCGTACCCACCACCCATTGCAGCGTCCACGGGATCACCCGGCGACCGACGACGAGCATCAGCGCGACGAAGCCGGCAACCTTGAGGAAGGTCGAAAGCAGCGGTTGCAGCAGCGAGCCGCCGCCGTCGCGCATTACCTCGCCCAGCACGGGCAGCAACACCAGCGCCACCACCATCGCGAGATCCTCGACGATCAGCCAGCCGACGGCGATCCGTCCGCGCTCGGTCTGGACGATGTCGTGCCCCTGCAACGCGCGCAGCAGCACCACCGTGCTCGCAACCGACAGCGACAGGCCAAACACGATTCCCGCCTCCAGCCCCCACCCGGCGAGCAGGGCGAGGCCGATGCCCATCCCGGTGGCGGCGGCGATCTGTGCCACCGCGCCCGGCACCGCGATCCGCCGGACCGACAGCAGCTCGCGCAGCGAGAAGTGCAGTCCCACGCCGAACATCAGCAGGATCACGCCGATCTCGGCGAGTTCGTTGGCAAGTCCCGAATGGGCGACGAAGCCGGGGGTGAACGGTCCCACCGCGACGCCGGCGAGCAGATAGCCGGCAATGGGCGAGACCTTGAGCCGGTGGGCGATCGCGCCGAAGAGGAAGGCGACGACAAGTCCGGCAACGATGGTGGCGATCAGGGGCGCATGATGCGGCATCGATCCTCCAGGATTGGGGCGGGGGGCGTCCGGCACCGGCCGCGCGCTGCGCGAACGGTGCCGGGTCGGGGGTCAGGGTTGCGCCGTGCCGATCGCGGCCGCCATCAGCGCTGCCGCGCCGGCGATGCCGCTCCACACGGCAACGGCGAACCACCAGGGCGGCCGTTTGCCTCGTTTGTTTCGCATCCATCCTCCTCTGCCGCCGCAGCGGCCACGAAGACGAAGTTCGAAAGGGGGAGAGGCGCTGGGCGGCGCCTCAGGCCGATGCAGTGCGGGGCGGCGCGCGTGCGTGTCGCGTGCCGCGCGGCGCAGGCCGTGCGGCGGGGGCAATGGTTGCGGCAAAGTCGACCGACGCCCGCGCGAGGACGGGGGCCACCGCCGCTGCCACCGTCGCGGTCAGCGCCGCGGAACCGCCCGCGCTGCCGTCATGCCGCACGCGCTCGGGCCCCTGATGCCAATCGGCGGCGCTGGCCTGTTCGCCACGCTTCGCCGCGATCGCAACGCTGGTCGTGGCCGGGTTGAAGGCCGCGCCGTGGACCAGCGTTTCGGGCGGCCCCAGCGGCGCGACCGCGCCGATCAGCAGCGCCAGCACGAACAGCCACACGGCGCCCGCGACGCTCCGCATCCGCGCAGGCGGACGCGTGGGCGTGTCGATGCGCATCGCGGCGCAGGCATGGGCGCGGATTCGGGCCATCGCCCGATCAACGCACCACGATCGCTTTGGTGCCGTAACGACCGGCGGTTTTTTGGGGTGCCTCGGCCCGTCCGTTTCCGGCGCGGCGCCGGCAAAAAAAGGGGCCGGCAACCCCGCGGTCGCCGGCCCCCACGCCAAATCGGCTGTCGTCGTTTCGGCCGTTCAGCCCTCGCTCGGCACATAGAGCGCGCCGCCGGTCTCGCGGAAACGTTCGCGCATCTCGGCCATGCCGGCCTCTGCCGTCGCCGCGTCGACCGGCGCCGCCGCCAGGAAGCCGTCCGCCGGCTGGTTCTGCTTTGCGGCAAAGTCGCGCACTTCCTGCGTGATCTTCATCGAGCAGAATTTGGGGCCGCACATCGAACAGAAATGCGCGGTCTTGGCGCCCTCCGCCGGCAGCGTCTGGTCGTGATACTGCTCCGCCGTGTCGGGATCGAGCGACAGGTTGAACTGGTCGCGCCAGCGGAACTCGAACCGCGCGCGGCTCAGCGCGTCGTCGCGCACCTTCGCCGCCGGGTGCCCCTTGGCCAGGTCGGCCGCGTGCGCCGCGAGCTTGTACGTCACCACGCCCACCTTCACGTCGTCGCGGTCGGGCAGCCCCAGATGCTCCTTCGGCGTGACGTAGCAGAGCATCGCCGTCCCGAACCAGCCGATCATCGCCGCGCCGATCGCGCTGGTGATATGGTCGTATCCCGGCGCGATGTCGGTCGTCAGCGGCCCGAGCGTGTAGAAGGGCGCCTCGCCGCACGCTTCGAGCTGCTTGTCCATGTTCGCCTTGATCTTGTGCATCGGCACATGGCCGGGGCCCTCGATCATCACCTGGCAGTCGTGGCGCCACGCGATCTGCGTCAGCTCGCCCAGCGTCTTGAGCTCGGCGAACTGCGCCTCGTCATTGGCGTCGGCGATCGATCCGGGCCGCAAACCGTCGCCCAGGCTGAAGGCGATGTCGTACGCCTTCATGATCTCGCAGATCTCTTCGAACCGCGTATAGAGGAAGCTCTCCTGATGGTGCGCCAGGCACCATTTCGCCATGATCGAGCCGCCGCGGCTGACGATTCCCGTGACGCGCTTCGCCGTCATCGGGATGAAGGGCAGCCGCACGCCGGCATGGATGGTGAAATAGTCGACGCCCTGCTCGGCCTGCTCGATCAGCGTGTCGCGGAAGATGTCCCAGGTCAGGTCCTCGGCGATGCCGCCCACCTTCTCCAGCGCCTGATAGATCGGCACCGTGCCGATCGGCACCGGCGAATTGCGCAGGATCCATTCGCGCGTGTCGTGGATGTTGCGCCCGGTGGAAAGGTCCATCACCGTGTCGGCGCCCCAGCGGATCGCCCACACCATCTTGTCGACCTCGGCCGCGACGTCGCTCGCCACCGCCGAATTGCCGATATTGGCGTTGATCTTGACCAGGAAGTTGCGGCCGATCGCCATCGGCTCGCTTTCGGGGTGGTTGATGTTGTTCGGGATGATCGCCCGGCCGCGCGCGATCTCGTCGCGGACGAATTCGGGCGTCACGTAATCGGGAATCGCGGCGCCGAAATCCTGCCCGTCGCGGACCAGGTCCCGCAACCGCTCGCGGCCCAGATTCTCGCGCGTCGCCACATATTCCATCTCGGGCGTCACGATGCCGCGCCGCGCATAGTGCATCTGGGTGACGTTCATCCCCGCGCGCGCACGCAGCGGCCGCGCGACGACATTGGGGAAGGGGCGCACGCCGCCGGAACGGTCGGGGCCGAGCTGGCCGTTGTCCTCGGGGCGGACCGCGCGGGCGGGCACGTCCTCGACATCGCCGCGCGCCCGGATCCACGCGTCGCGCAGCTTGGGCAGGCCCGCCATGATGTCGATCCGCGCGTCGGGATCGGTATAGGGGCCCGACGTGTCATAGACGCGCACCGGCGGCTCGCCGCTCGTCGGCTCGAGCGCGATCTCGCGCATCGCCACGCGGTGCGGGCCGACATGGATCTTGCGTGAACCCCGGATGGGGCCGGTGGTCACGCCGATTTCGGATTTGGCAGGGATGTCGGCCATCAACGCGCACTCCTCTCGTGTCGGAGGGCGAGGGGTGCACGGTTCCCGGATCGAAAGCCGCTTCCCTCCCTCCGCCGGTATCAACCGGATCAGGTTCAGCGGGTCGGGGGCTGCAGCCCCCCTCTCAACCGCGCGTCAGCGGTCCCCCGGGGATAGCGGCGACTCTAGCGCCTCGGATCAGAAAGTATAGGCCAGACCCAGCGCGCCGAACCATTGGTTGCGCGATCCGGCGACGCTGACGATCGGCGTTTCGGCAAAGTCGTTGAGCATGCGCTTGTACCCGCCGCCCGCCACCACGGCCAGGCCGTGCGTCAGGTCGCCCGTCAGCGACTTGGCGGCAAAGCCGGCCAGCGACCAGCTCTTCCACCCCTTGCGCGCGCGATAGGCGGGCAGGCCGCTCGCCGCCGCACCCGCGGGCGTCACCGAGAAATAGGTGTCGGCATAGCCCTGGCCCACGCGCTCGGCCGAAAGCGACAGCCCGACATAGGCCGAACGGCTCAGCGGCGTGCTGTAGTTGATCTCGGGCGAGATCAGGTCGCTGTTGTGGATGCCGGTGACGTCGGTGACATAGGTCACGCTGAACGACAGCCGGTCGTAATCGCTGGTGATCACGCCCGTCCTGCCGATCCCGGCATAGCCGCCGACCTCGAGCGCGGCCTTGCGCCGGCCCAGCGCGTCGACGCGGCGGTCGCCCGGATTGCCCGTTCGCGTCAGGTTGAGCCCGGCGACGGGGCCGAGCATCAGGTCCCAGCCGGGGCCGGCGCCCTTGTCGGCGATGACGTCGGCATAAAGCCGCAGCCCCTCGGTCGAAAAGTTGATGCCCGAAACGCGCCCGCGCACGATCGCGCCCGGCACGACGCGATAGTCCTTGCTGCCCTCGTATCGCGGGGCGACCGCGGCGCCCAGCGCCACTGTCACCGTGTCGCGGTTGAGTTCGGCGGGGTCGATCTGCGCCGACTGGCGGTCCTGCTGGGCAAATGCGGGGGAGGCGGCAAGGCAGGTCATGGCCGCCGCAAGGCAAAGGATTGGCTTCACTTGGGAACTCCGAACAACGAGGTTACGGGCGCGGAACGCTGCGCCGTGCAAATGGCTCCCCCCATCGCCGCTGCGATGCGTCACAGGATGTAACGCATCCGCACCTGTTGCACTTGGGCATCGGTGCCCAGCGCGAACCGCGCCGCATCGAAGCGCGGCGGGCCGAAGCCGATCGTCGGGTTGCGCGAAAAGCCGAAACCCTCGCGCGGGATGCCCAGCGTGGTGTCGAGCTTGGCGTTGCCGTTGGCGTCGTGGATGATCGCCGCGGCATAGGTGCCCACCGGCAGCCCGTCGAGGCGGATGCGCGAATTGGTTGCCGGCACGCTCCGTCGCACGCCGTTGCCGCCCTTGCGGCAATCGGGAAAGCTGTGCGGGTCGCTCGTCAGGCAGAGCTGCAACAGGCCCTTGGTCGAACGCAGTCCGACCACGTCGATCTCAAGCGTCGAGACGAGCGTCGCGCCCGGAAGCGTCGCCAGGCACCCCGCGGCGGCGGCGATGCGCAAAATCGCCGAGCCCGCCGTCCGTCCCGCACAACCGATCCCAGAAGCGGAAATAAAGCCCATAATTGCATCCATAACGATCGTGGTGCCGCTGATGGTGGCTGGCCGTGATCAGCCATCCGCCCAGCGGGCCGTGCGTGACGAACCGGGGAAAAACCTCCCACCCCATGTGGTTGGTTACACCCATCACCGTCATGATAGCCAGCACCGTTCCCAGCGCGCCGACATGGATCGGGACGACGAACACCAGCGCCGGGATCACCACCGCGCCCGTCAGCGCCTCGACCGGATGAAAGCTCATCGCCGCCCAGGCGGTCGGCGGGCGGCTGGCATGGTGGACCGCATGCGCGACGCGAAACACGCGCGGAATGTGCATCCAGCGGTGCGTCCAGTAAAACCAGCTGTCATGCGCGAACAGGTAGATCAGCACCGATACCGGCAGGTACCAGAGCGGCCAGGCGTTCACATCGGCATAGATGCGCGTCCAGCCCCAATGCTGCCAGGCATAGGCGACCAGCCCGGCGGGAATGCCGAAGATCGCCGCGCTCAGCAGGCTCCAGCCGATCTCGCGGCGGATCTGGCGGTCGAGCCCGCGGTACAGTCCCGGATGGCGCGCCCGCGTCGCCAGCGCGAACGCGCCCGAGGTGATCAGATAGCGCACGCCGACGATCAGCGTCATCGCAAGCGCGGAAAGCATCAGGGCGGCGGTCATCGGCACGCGCGCTGTTTAATCCGATCGGGCGTGGCTTGTCCAAGCCCTTGGGGGTGGAACGCGGCCGGGGGTTGGGCTAGGTCGCGATGATGACGGGAACGATCAGTTGTGACGTCGCCATCGTCGGCGGCGGCCTGGCCGGCGGGCTGATCGCGCATGCGCTCAAGGTCCGCCATCCGACGCTCGACGTGCGCATCGTCGAGCGGGGAGCGCGGCTGGGCGGCAACCATCTCTGGTCGTTCTTCGTCACCGACATCGCGCCCGAACATCGCTGGATCGTCGCGCCCTTCGTCAATTTCGGCTGGCCGCGCTACGACGTCGCCTTCCCGGCGCACGCCCGCACGCTGCGCGCGACCTATTACGCGATCGAATCGGATCATTTCGACCGCGTGCTCGCCGCGACGCTTCCCGATGCCGCGCGGATGACCGGTCATGACGTGGTCGACGTCACGCCGACCGCGGTGGTGCTCGCCGACGGCGGGCTGGTCGAGGCGAACGGGGTGATCGACTGCCGCGGCGCGGGCGCGCTCGACGTGCTCGAGCTCGGCTGGCAGAAATTCATGGGCCGCGAACTGGCGTTCGACATGCCCCAGCCGCTGCCGCGCCCGATCGTGATGGATGCGACGGTCGATCAGGCCGACGGCTATCGGTTCGTCTATGCGCTCCCCTTCACGCCGTCGCGGCTGTTCGTCGAGGATACCTATTACAGCGACACGCCCGAGATCGACGTCGACCTGCTCGGCGCGCGGATCGCGGCCTATGCCGATCAGCAAGGCTGGCGCGGCGGTCGCATCGTGCGCGAGGAGGCGGGCGCGCTGCCGGTGGTGATGGGCGGCGATTTCGACGCCTATTGGCGCGCGGGCGGCGCGGGGATCGCCAAGGCGGGGGTCGCGGCCGGGCTGTTCCACCCGCTCACCAGCTATTCGCTGCCCGACGCCGTGCGCACCGCCGCGCTGGTCGCCGACGGCGGCGATTTCTCGGGTGCGGCGCTCCACGACCTTCTCCATCGCCATGCGCGCGCCACGTGGCGCCGCCGCGGCTTCTACCGGATGCTGGCGCGGATGCTGTTCCGCGCTGCCGAACCTGCCGCGCGCTATCGCGTGCTCGAACGCTTCTACCGCCTCGACCCTGACCTAATTGCCCGCTTCTATGCGGCGCGCAGCACGCTATCCGATCGCG
Source organism: Sphingomonas chlorellae (assembly GCF_056485145.1). NCBI lineage: Bacteria > Pseudomonadati > Pseudomonadota > Alphaproteobacteria > Sphingomonadales > Sphingomonadaceae > Sphingomonas > Sphingomonas chlorellae. The sequence continues at coordinate 389,109 of NZ_JBQXXM010000004.1, read as the reverse complement.
TGCGGGTCTTGAGCGGCCGGCCGCCCGTGCCGATCGGTCGCGCGGTCCGGGCATTGATGGGGGATGGGGCATGAAACGCGTCGCAGTCATCGGGGCGGGGTTCGGCGGGCTGGCGCTCGCCATCCGCCTGCAATCGGCGGGGATCGACACGACGATCCTCGAGGCGCGCGACAAGCCCGGCGGGCGCGGCTATTTCTGGGAACGCGACGGCTTCACCTTCGATGCCGGCCCCACCGTCATCACCGCGCCCGAGGCGCTCGATGAGCTCTGGCGGCTGTCGGGACACCGCATGGCCGACGATGTCGAGCTGGTGCCCGTCTCGCCCTTCTACCGCCTGTCCTGGCCCGACGGCACCCAGTTCGACTATACCAATGACGAGGCGGTGCTCGCGAACGAGATCGCCCGGCTCAACCCGCACGACCTCGCCGGCTATCGCCGCTTCCTCGACTATTCGGCGGGCGTCTATCACGAGGGTTACGAAAAGCTCGGCCACGTCGCCTTCCTCGACTTCCAGTCGATGCTGCGCGCCGCGCCGTCGCTGATGAAGTATCAGGCGTGGCGTTCGGTCTATTCGATCGTCTCCAGCTTCGTTCAGAACGAAAAGCTGCGCGAGGCGCTCAGCTTCCACACGCTGCTCGTCGGCGGCAATCCGATGGCGACCAGCGCGATCTATGCGCTGATCCACAAGCTTGAACGCGACGGCGGCGTCTGGTTCGCGATGGGCGGCACCAACCGGCTCGTTGCGGGGATGGTGCGGCTGTTCGAACGGCTGGGCGGGGTGATCCGGCTCGGCGATCCGGTCACCGCGATCGAAACGCTGGGCGAGCGCGTCACCGGCGTCACCACCGCCAGCGGCTTTTCGATGCCGGTCGATGCGCTGGCGAGCAATGCCGACATCGTCCACACCTATCGCCACCTGCTCGGCGGTTCGCGCAGTGCCCAGCGCAGCGCGGCGCGGCTTGAAAAGAAACGCTTCTCGCCCTCGCTGTTCGTCGTCCATTTCGGCGTGCGCGGCACCTTCCCCAACGTGCCGCACCATTCGATCCTGTTCGGCCCGCGCTATCGCGGGCTGCTCGAGGACATTTACGACCACGGCGTGCTGTCCGAGGATTTCTCTCTCTATCTCCACCACCCCACCGCGACCGATCCGTCGATGGCGCCCGAAGGCCATTCGACCTTCTATGCGCTCGCGCCGGTGCCGCATCTCGGCAAGTTCCCCGCCGACTGGGACCAGGTCGGGCCGGTGCTCGAACAGCGCATCCTCGACGAGGTCGCGCGGCGACTGATCCCCGACCTTCACGATCGGATCGTCACGCGCTTCTCGTACATGCCGACCGATTTCGTCGGCGATCTCAACGCGCATCTCGGCTCGGCCTTCAGCCTCGAACCGATCCTGACGCAGAGCGCGTGGTTCCGCGTCCACAATCGCGACGACGCGATTCAGAACCTTTATTTCGTCGGCGCGGGGACGCATCCCGGCGCCGGCATCCCCGGAGTCGTCGGCAGCGCCAAGGCGACCGCGGGGCTGATGCTGGATGACGCCAAGTGAAGGCGTGCGGATTTCCCGCCCGCCGGGCAGGGGAATGGAACGAATGAAGCGGATTGCGGTCTATTGCGGCTCGGCCACGCCGTCGGACCCGGTTTACATCGATGCGGCGCGTGCGGTCGGGCGGGCGCTGGCGGAGCGCGGGATCGGGCTCGTCTATGGCGGCGGCCGGCTCGGGCTGATGGGCGCGGTCGCCGATGCTGCGCTCGACGCGGGGGGCGAGGTGATCGGCGTGATCCCGACGCTGCTCGTCAATGCCGAGGTCGCGCATCGCGGTCTCACCCGGCTCGAGGTGGTCGAGACGATGCACGAGCGCAAGGCGCGCTTCACCGAGCTTGCCGACGGCTTCATCAACCTGCCCGGCGGCACCGGCACGATGGACGAGCTGTGGGAAGCGCTCAGCTGGGCACAGCTCGGCTACCACACCGATCCGGTCGGGCTGCTCAACGTCGCGGGCTATTACGACCAGCTCGTCGATTTCTGGCACCACATGGCGACCGTCGGCTTCGTCCGGCCGCAGCATCGCGACCTGCTGATCGTCGACAGCGACGTCGACGGCCTGCTCGCGCAGATGGCGGCGCACCAGCCGATCACCACGATCGTCCAGATGCGGCGCGAACAGCTTTGACGCCCAGCCGCGACGCGCTGGTCGCGACCGCGGCCGAACGGATCGCGCGCGGCTCGAAAAGCTTCGCGGCGGCCAGCCGGCTGTTTGCGCGGCCGGTGCGCGAACGCGCCTGGCTGCTCTATGCCTGGTGCCGCGCGTGCGACGATCTCGCCGACGGGCAGGATATGGGCCACGGCATGCACGCGGTCGACGATGCCGCCGAACGGCTGGCGCTGATCCGGTCGCGCACCGCTGCGGCGCTCGCGGGCGAATGGGTGGGCGATCCGGCCTTCGACGCGCTGCGGCTCGTCGTCGCCGAAACGGCGATGCCCGCGCGGCTCGCCTGGGATCTGATCGACGGCTTCGCGCTCGACGCCGCGGGCTGGCGCCCCGCGACCGAGGCCGATCTGATGCGCTATTGCTATCATGTCGCCGGCGCGGTCGGCTGCATGATGGCGGTGGTGATGGGCGTCGCGCCCGACGACGATGCCGTGCTCGATCGTGCGTGCGACCTCGGCCTCGCTTTCCAGCTCGCCAACATCGCGCGCGACATCGGCGAGGATGCCGCTGCCGGGCGCTGCTACCTGCCCGCGCAATGGCTGGCCGATGCCGGGCTCACCGCCGCCGATCCGCTCGCCGATCGCGCCGCGCTCGCGACGATCGGGGCGCGGCTGGCCGATCGCGCCGCCGCCTATGAGGCGAGCGCGCGCGGCGGCACCCCCGCGCTCGGCTTCCGCTCGGCCTGGGCGGTGCTCGCCGCGGCGGGCATCTATGGCGACATCGCGCGCACCGTCGCCGCGCGTGGCCCGCACGCCTGGGATCGCCGCGTCGCGACCTCGGGCGCGGCCAAGCTCGGCTGGATGCTGCGCGCCTTCGGCCAGGCCGCCGGGCGTGCGCGCCGCTATGCCGCGGTCCCGCGCGACCCGGCGCTGTGGACGCGCCCGCGCTGACCGCGGCTTGCAAGCCGTCGGCGCGTTCCCCAGATCAGCACCCAATGCCTCCCGAAACGTCCCCGTCCGCCACCGAACGTCCCTGGATCGCGACCGTTCGGCGCTTCCTCCCCTATCTCTGGCCGCGCAACGCGCCGGGGTTGCGCCTGCGAATCGTCGTCGCGATGGCGCTCGTCGTCGCGTCGAAGCTCGTCCAGGTCTATGGCGCGCCCTTCGCGCTCGAAGGCGCGGTCAACCGGATGGCGCTGGGCAGCCGCGACGCGGTGTGGCTCGTCGTCGCGCTGGTGGCGGGCTATGCCGCCGCCCGTTTCGGCTCGGTGCTCTTCGACAATCTGCGCAACGCGGTGTTCGAACGCGTCGGCCAGGATGCGACGCGGCGACTCGCCTCCGACGTGTTTCGCCATCTCCACCAGCTGTCCTTGCGCTTCCACCTCGAACGGCGCACCGGCGCGATCACCAAGGTCGTCGAACGCGGCACCAAGAGCATCGACACGATGCTCTATTTCCTGCTGTTCAACATCGCGCCGACCGTACTCGAACTCGCGCTCGTGCTCGGCATCTTCTGGACGCGCTACGGCGTGTGGCTGGTCGGCGGCACCGTCGCGATGGTCGTCGTCTACATCGCGTTCACGCGCTGGGTGACCGACTGGCGCGCCAAGCTGCGCGAGCGGATGAACGATCTCGATACCGGCGCGGTCGCGCACGCGGTCGACTCGCTGCTCAACTTCGAAACGGTCAAGTATTTCAACGCCGAACGCCGCGAATCCGAACGCTATGACCGCGGCATGACGGCCTATATGAACGCCGCCGTCGCGTCGGAGAACTCGCTGGCCTGGCTCAATATCGGCCAGGCGGCGATCACCAACGCGATGCTCGCGGCGGGGATGGCGCTGGTGGTGTTCGGCTGGGCCGACGGGCGCTTCCGTCCCGGCGACGTCGTGCTCGTCTCGACGCTGCTCTCGCAGCTTTTCCGCCCGCTCGACCTGCTCGGCATGGTCTATCGCACGATCCGCCAGGGGCTGATCGACATGGCGGCGATGTTCGACCTGATCGACACCCCCGCCGAAGTCACCGATCGTCCGGGGGCCCCGGCGCTCGCGGTGCGCGAAGGGCATATCCGGCTCGAAAACGTCGTCTTCGCCTATGATCCCGCGCGCCCGATCCTCAAGGGCATCGACATCGACATTCCCGCCGGCGCCACCGTCGCCGTCGTCGGGCCGTCGGGCGCGGGCAAGTCGACGCTCGCGCGGCTGCTCTACCGCTTCTACGATACCAGCGCGGGCCGCATCACGATCGACGGGCAGGACATCGCCGCGGTCCAGCAGGCCAGCCTGCGCGCCGCGATCGGCATCGTCCCCCAGGACACGGTGCTGTTCAACGATACGATCGGCTACAACATCGCCTATGGCCGCGAGGGCGCGACGCCCGAGGAGGTCGCCGCCGCCGCGCGCGGTGCCGCGATCGCGGGCTTCATCCAGTCGCTGCCCGACGGCATGGAGACGCGCGTCGGCGAACGCGGGCTCAAGCTGTCGGGGGGCGAGAAACAGCGCGTCGCGATCGCGCGAACGCTCGTCAAGAACCCGCCGATCCTGATCCTCGACGAAGCCACCAGCGCGCTCGACAGCCGGACCGAGGCCGACATCCAGGCGACGCTCCAGGCGATCGAACAGGGGCGCACGACGATCGTCATCGCGCACCGGCTGTCGACGATCGTCCATGCCGATCGCATCGTCGTGCTCGAAAGCGGGCGCGTCGCCGAACAGGGAACGCACGCCGAACTGCTGCGGCGCGGCGGCCTCTATGCCGAGATGTGGGCGCGCCAGGCGCAGGAGCGCGAGGACGGGGACGGCGTCGCCGCGCAATGATCCGCGGCCGCCGGCGTCGCGCCATGGCGGGCGTCGCCGCCCGGCCGGCGGTCAGTGCTGCAACAGGTCCTGTGCCTCGGGATGCTTGGCGAACCACGCCTTCACGAACGGGCACCGCACCACGACCTTCAGCCGGCGCGCGCGCGCATCCTTGACGGCAGAGGCGATCAGCCGGCTGCCGACCCCCTTGCCTTGCAGCGCCTTTGGCATCACCGTGTGGGTGAACGTCAGGATGCCGCGATCGAGCGTATATTGTGCGATCGCCAGCATATCGTCGACGACCAGTTCGTAGCGCAGCTTTTCGACATTATCGCGGACGTTGTTCATCGGGCACCTTTTCGTCGCCGGGCTGGTTATGCCCGCGGGCTCGGGCAATCATAGTCCGGGAAGAGCACGAGGGAAGCGGTTCCTATGGTTTTGCTTGTTCCGATCGGTATGGTGGGGGCGCTGGGCATCGGCCTGGCCGGCTGGTCCGCCTTTGTCGCGCGTGCGGCCGAAGAGCGCGTGCCCGCCGACGGCGGCTGCATCGACCTGCCCGGCGCACGGATCCACTATGTCGATCTCGGCGCGCGCGAAGAGGGCGTGCCGACGATCGTGCTCGTCCACGGGCTGATGGGGCAGTTGCGCAACTTCACCTATGCGCTCGCCGAACGCCTGTCGGCGCATGCGCGCGTCATCCTGGTCGATCGCCCCGGCTGGGGCTGGTCGTCGGTCGACGGGCCGCGCCCCGGCATCGCGCGCCAGGCGGAGATCCTGGCCGAACTGATCGCCGCGCTCAAGCTCGACCGGCCGCTGCTTGTCGGCCATTCGCTCGGCGGCGCGATCGCGCTCGCGCTCGCGGCCGAGCATCCCGAACTGGTGCGCGGGCTCGCGCTCATCGCGCCGCTCACCCAGCCGGTCGACCGGCCGCCGCCCGCCTTTGCCGGGCTGATGGCGCCGTCGCTGCTGCGCCCGCTGCTCGCCTGGACGGTGGCGGTCCCGGCGGGGATGGCGAACAGCCGGCGCGTCGCCGCCGAGATTTTCGCGCCCGATCCGGTGCCCGATGATTTCGCGATCCGCGGCGGCGGCGCGCTCGCGATCCGTCCGCGCAGCTATCTCGCCGGGTCGTTCGAACTGTCGACCGCGCGCGCCGAAATGGCCGCGCTCGCGCCGCGCTATCCGGGCATGACGCTTCCGGTTTCCATCCTGTTCGGCCGCGACGACGCCGTGCTCGACGCCGCGGTGCATGGCGAACGCACCGCGGCCACGCTCCCCAATGCGACGCTCGCGCTGGTCGACGGCGGGCACATGCTTCCCGTGGCGCACCCCGATCGCACCGCCGAATGGCTGCTCGCGCAGCTCTGACGCGACGGCTCAGTTCGCGTCGGCGGGTTCGGTCGTCCAGCCGAGCCGGGGTATGGTGATCGACCGCTTGCCCGCCAGGTCGATGCGCGTGACGATCAGGTCGCGGCTTTCGATATAGGCGACCAGCCGCCGCGCGCGGCCCAGCGAGCTGGTGCCATAGGTCGCGGCGATCTCCATGTCGCTGGGGCAGGGCAGCCCCTCGCGCGCGGCGCGGGCGATCAGCAGGAACGGCCCGAGCATGTCGTCGGGCAGCGCGCGCGCCGCCTCCAGCGCCTCGGCCCAGTCGGCGTCGGGGTTGCCGTGGATGCCGGCGCGCGCCGCCGACAGCCGCCGGACAAAGCCCGACAGGTCGAGCGCGGGGCGCGCAAGGCCCACCATCCGGCACCGCACCAGAAAGTCCTGGTACAGCACCGACGGCGGCCGATACGCCGAATCGGCATCCTCGGTGATCGCGCGCAGCACCTCGGTCACGCGCGCCTCGGCCTCTTCGGGGTCGATCTCGGGCGGCGCGTCGACCTGCGGCTGCGCGGCCGATCGCGCCAGCGCCTCGATCATCCGCTCGGATGCGGCGGCGGGCGCCACCGTCGGGGCGGGCGGCACCGGCGGCTGCCAGCTCGGCTCGGCGGGCGCGAGCAGCAGGTCCTTGATCTCCTCGCTCGGCGCCTCGGGCAGCGGCGTCAGCTTGGGGCTCGAACTGCGCGCCGAGGTGATGACCGCGCCGATGCGGATCGCCACCGGTCGCCGCGCCACCGCCGGCCCCAGCGCCAGGAAGGTGCCGCGCTGCAGGTCGCGGATCGCCTCGGCCTGGCGCCGCTCCATCCCCAGCAGGTCGGCGGCGCGCTGCATGTCGATGTCCAGAAAGGTGCGCCCCATCAGGAAGTTCGACGCCTCGGCCGCGACATTCTTGGCCAGCTTGGCCAGCCGCTGCGTCGCGATCACGCCCGCCAGCCCGCGCTTGCGCCCGCGGCACATCAGGTTGGTCATCGCCGACAGCGAGGCGCGGCGCACCTCCTCGGCCACCTCGCCCCCGCCCGACGGCGCGAACAGCTGCGCCTCGTCCACCACCACCAGCGCGGGATACCAATGCTCGCGCGGGGCATCGAACAGCGCGTTGAGGAAGGTCGCGGCACAGCGCATCTGCCCCTCGGCCTCCAGCCCTTCCAGGCTCAGCACCACCGATGCGCGATGCTCGCGGATTCGCGTCGCAAACCGCGCGACGTCGCGCTCGCTGTGCTCGGCCGCCTCGATCGCGATATGGCCGTATTTGTCGCCCAGCGTGACGAAATCGCCCTCGGGGTCGATCACCACCTGCTGGACCTGGCCCGCCGATTGCTCGAGCAGCCGCCGCAGCAGGTGCGACTTGCCCGATCCCGAATTGCCCTGGACGAGCAGTCGGGTCGCAAGCAACTCCTCAAGGTCCATCGACACGGGGTTGCCGGCCGAGTCCCTTCCCATTTCCACGCTGACGGTCATCGCGGCTGCTTTTGGGGACGGATCGGGCCGGGGGCAAGACCGCGATGGCGCAAGGCTGTGGATGGTTTGCCCCGCGGCGCCCGGCGGGGGTTGCGGAGCGGCGGCGCGGCGCGGATAGAGGCGCCGTGATCGATCCCCGCGACATTCTTCGCAAGACTTTTGGCTTTGCCGATTTTCGCGGCGTCCAGCGCCAGGTCGTCGACCGGGTGCTGGCCGGGCGCAACACGCTTGCGGTGATGCCGACGGGCGCGGGCAAGTCGCTGTGCTACCAGGTGCCGTCGCTCGCGCTGCCGGGGACGTGCATCGTCGTCTCGCCGCTCATTGCGCTGATGCACGACCAGCTCCGCGCGGCCGAGGCGGTGGGGATCCGCGCCGCGACGCTCACCTCGGTCGACGACAATCGCGAGGAAACGATCGCGCGCTTCCGCGCGGGCGCGCTCGACCTGCTCTACATCGCGCCCGAACGCGCCTCGGGCGAGGGGTTCCGGCGGCTGCTCGAAGCCGCGCCCATCAGCCTGTTCGCGATCGACGAGGCGCATTGCGTGTCCGAATGGGGGCATGATTTCCGGCCCGATTACCGGCTGCTGCGGCCGCTGCTCGATCATTTCGGCCAGGTGCCGCGGCTCGCGCTCACCGCCACCGCCGACGCGCATACCCGCGCCGACATCCTCGATCAGCTCGGCATCCCCGCCGACGGGCTGATCGTCGCCGGGTTCGACCGGCCCAATATCCGCTACACGATCACGCCGCGCGACAATCCCACGCGCCAGATCCTCGATCTCGTCGCCGAACATCCCGGCCCCGGGATCGTCTATGCGCCGACGCGGATGGGCGTCGAAAAGCTGGCCGAACGGCTCGCGGCGTCGTCGGGACGGCCGGTGCTCCCCTATCATGCCGGGCTCGATGCCGAGGTGCGGCGGCGCAACCAGGCCGCGTTCGTCGCGTCGGAGGACATGGTCGTCGTCGCCACCGTCGCGTTCGGCATGGGGATCGACAAGCCCGATGTCCGCTTCGTCGCGCACGCCGCGCTGCCCAAGTCGATCGAGGGCTATTATCAGGAAACCGGCCGCGCCGGACGCGACGGCGATCCCGCGGTCGCGCACCTGTTCTGGGGCGCCGAGGATTTCGCCCGCGCGCGCCAGCGCATCGGCGAGGTCGAACCCGCGCGCCAGTCGGGCGAGCGCGCCCGGCTCGCCGCACTCGGCGCGCTCGTCGAAACCGGCGGCTGCCGGCGCCGGCTGCTGCTCCGGCATTTCGGCGAGGATGCGCCCGAACGCTGCGGCAATTGCGACAACTGCCTGCACCCGCCCGCGGCGGTCGACGCCACCGTCACGGCCCAGAAATTCCTGTCGGCCGTCTATCGCACCGGCCAGATGTTCGGCGCGGGCTATATCGAAAGCGTGCTCACCGGCCAGTCGAGCGACCGCAGCCGCCAGAACGGGCACGATGCGCTGTCGGTATTCGGTATCGTGACGGGCGACGAGGCGGCGCTGCTGCGCCCCGTCACGCGCGCGCTGCTCGTGCGCGACGCGTTGCGCACCAACGCGCATGGCGGGCTCGAACTGGGGCCGGAGGCGCGCGCGCTGCTCAAGGGCGCGGAGCCGCTGTCGCTGGTGCTGCCGCCCGCCCGCCCGCGGCGCGGCAAGCGGGCTCGCGCGGCGGGCGTCAACCCGGTCGGCAATCCGCTGTTCGAGGCGCTCCGGGCCAAGCGGCGCGAGATCGCGCAGGAAACCGGCGTGCCGCCCTATGTCATCTTCCACGATTCGGTGCTGCGCGACATGGCGCTCGTCCGCCCCGCCACGCTCTCGGCGCTGGGCGAGCTTTCGGGCGTTGGCGCGCGCAAGCTCGAGGCCTATGGTGCCGAATTCCTTCAGGTGATCCGCGAGGCGTCATGATCCGCACCATCGACGAAACGATTTCGGTTGCTCCCCAGATCGCGCCCGAAGCGCTGGCGGCGCTGGCCGGGGCGGGCTTCACGACGATCATCAACAACCGGCCCGAGGACGAGGAACCCGGCCAGCCCGACGGGGCGGGGATCCGCGCCGCGGCCGAGGCGGCGGGGCTCGGCTATGTCGCGCTGCCGGTAACGCCGGGGCAGTTCACCCGCGAGCTGGCGGAGGCGATGGCCGCCGCGGTCGAATCGGCGCCGGGGCCGGTGCTCGCCTTTTGCCGTTCGGGAACGCGCTCGTGCACGCTCTGGGCGCTGGGACAGGCGATCCGCGGCGCCGATGCCGACGCGCTGATCGCCAAGGCGGCGGGCGCGGGCTATGATCTCGCGCCGATGCGTCCCGCGCTTCAGGCGCTCGCCGCGGGCTGATCCACCGCCGCGCACCGGCCTTTCCATTCTTCTATTGACATTGGCGTAAGCAACTGGAGCAATCAGCGCCGGTCGCACGCCGTCGCGCGCGCCGGAACGACCGGGATCAACCCGGCGGTGGGGAGAGGAAAACGGTGGAAGAACAGGTCGATATCGTCGTCGTGGGCGGGGGCTCGGGCGGCAGCGCGGTCGCGGGCCGGTTGAGCGAGGGCGGCCGCCATCGCGTGATGCTGATCGAGGCGGGGGGCCGCAACACCGGCGTGCGCACGCGCATGCCCGGGATGATGCCGTTTCAGACGCCGACGACCAACTGGGCCTTCGAAACGGTGCCCCAGCCGGGGCTCAACGGCCGCCGCGGCTATCAGCCGCGCGGGCGCGGGCTGGGCGGGTCGAGCGCGATCAACGCGATGCTCTATATCCGCGGCCATCCCGCCGATTACGATCAATGGCGCGATCTCGGCTGCACCGGCTGGGGCTGGGACGATGTCCTCCCCTGGTTCCGGCGCAGCGAGCGCAACGTCCGCGGCGGCGATGCGCTGCACGGCGCCGACGGGCCGCTCTGGGTCAGCGATCAGGCCGATGCCTATGCGGGCAGCCGCGCGTTCATCGACGCCGCCGCCGCGCTCCAGATCCCGGTCAATCCCGATTTCAACGGCCCGCGCCAGGAGGGGGTGGGGCTCTATCAGGTGACGCAGCGCGGCGGCGAACGCTGGACCGCGGCGCGCGCCTATCTGGGCGACGGCCCCGCGCCCGCCAACCTCGCGGTGCGTTGCGACGCGCTCGTCGAACGGATCGAGATCGAGGACGGCCGCGCCACCGGCGTCGTCTATCGGCGCGGCGGCCGGCTGCACCGCGTGCGCGCGGGCCGCGTCGTGCTCGCCGCGGGTGCGTTCCAGACGCCGCAACTGCTCATGCTTTCGGGAATCGGCCCGGCGGCGCACCTCGCCGAACACGGCATCGCGGTGCGGCTCGACCGGCCGGCGGTCGGCGCCGACCTTCAGGACCATATCGACTATGTCGCGGCGTTCGAAACCGGGCCGCACGCCTTTGTCGGCCGGTCGCTCGGCGGCAGCCTGCGCGTCGCGGGCGACATGCTGCGCTGGATGTTCATGCGGCGCGGCGGGATGACGACGCCCTTTGCCGAGGCGGGGGGCTTTCTGCGCACCGATCCGGCCGATCCGCGCCCCGACGTCCAGCTCCATTTCGTCATCGCGCTGGTCGAGGATCACGGCCGCGCGCCCGTGTCGGCGCATGGTTTCAGTTGCCATGCCTGCGTGCTGCGTCCGGAAAGTCGCGGAACCGTCCGGCTCGCGGGCGCCGATCCGGCTGCCGCGCCGCTGATCGATCCCGCCTTCCTCGCCGATCCGCGCGACATGGCGGTGCTCAAGCGCGGCGTGCGCGCGATGTACCGCATCCTCGAAACGCCGCCGCTCGCCGATTATGGCGGGCGCGATCGCTATCCGGTCGATCTGGCCGACGATGCCGCGCTCGAAACGATGCTGCGCAATCGCGCCGACACGGTCTACCACCCCGTCGGCACCGCGCGCATGGGCAGCGATGCCGATGCGGTGTGCGATCCGCGGCTGCGCGTGCGCGGGGTCGATCGTCTCTACATCGCCGACGCCTCGGTGATGCCGCGGCTGATCGGCGGCAACACCAACGCGCCGACGATCATGATCGGCGAACGCTGCGCCGCCTTTGTCGCCGAGGATCTGCGCGGCTGACGCCTACGCCCGCGACGAAAAAAAGGCCGGTGGTCGAAACCACCGGCCCAGGCTGTCCGCAGGAGGAACATCGGTTGGGTGCCGCGCCCGGCGGCACCCGAATTGCGTCAGTAATTGTAGGCGCGCTCGCCATGCTCGTTGATGTCGAGCCCTTCGCGCTCGACCTCGGCCGACGGGCGGATGCCGATCGTGTATTTCAGCGCCAGGAACAGCACGGCCGAAACCAGCCCCGACCAGACCAGCGTGATCGCCACCGCCTGGAGCTGGATCCACAGCTGCGCGCCGATGCTGTACGCCTCGGGCGTCACCGCGACCGCGGGGAACTTGGTATAGTCGAAATAGCCCTGCCCGCCGAGCTTGGGGTCGGCGACCACCGCGGTCGCCAGCGCCCCGAAGATCCCGCCGACGCAGTGGACGCCGAACACGTCCAGCGTGTCGTCATATTTCAGCTTGTTCTTCACCGTGGTGACGAAGAAGAAGCACAGCGGCGACACCAGCAGCCCCAGCACCACCGACATCATCGGCGCGCCATAGCCCGAGGCGGGGGTGATCGCGACCAGCCCGGCGACCGCGCCCGTCGCGGCACCCAGCAGCGACGGCTTGCCGTGGACGAACTGCTCGATCACCGCCCAGCTCACCGCCGCGGCGGCGGTGGCGACAAAGGTGTTGATGAACGCGGTGGCGGCGACGCCGTTCGCTTCCAGGTTCGATCCGGCGTTGAAGCCGAACCAGCCCACCCACAGCAGCGACGCGCCGATCATCGTCATCGTCAGCGAATGCGGCGGCATCGGGTCGGCCTTGTAGCCGATGCGCTTGCCGATCACGAGGCAGCCGGCAAGGCCCGCAATGCCCGCGTTGATGTGCACCACGGTGCCGCCCGCGAAGTCGAGCGCGCCGAGATGGTAGAGATAGCCCGCGTCGTTCGGCGCGTCGGCCAGGAAGTCCGGGCCGGCCCAGTACCAGACCATGTGCGCGATCGGGAAATAGACGATCGTCAGCCACGCGACGACGAACAGGATCAGCGGCGTGAACTTCACCCGCTCGGCGAACGCCCCGACGATCAGCGCCGGCGTGATGCAGGCAAAGGTCATCTGGAAGCAGATATAGGCATATTCGGGGATATAGACGTTGTTCGAGAAGGTGGCCGACGAGGTCGTCGCGCTCACGCCCTGCAGCAACGCCTTCGACAGCCCGCCGATGAACGGGCTCCCCCCGGTGAAGCTCAGCGAATAGCCATAGGTGACCCACAGCACCGCCGCGACCGAAACGATCGTCAGCACCTGCATCAGCACCGACAGCATGTTCTTGGTGCGCACCAGCCCGCCATAGAACAGCGCGAGTGCGGGCACCGACATCATCAGCACCAGTGCCGACGAAACGAGCATCCAGCTCGTGTCGCCCTTGTTCTGCATCGCCAGCTGGTGCGCCGCGTCGGGCGCCTTGATCAGCGCGGCCTGGGCAAAGGCCGGCGCCGCGACGAGCAGCGCGCCCAACGCGCCCGTCCCGGCAAATCCTTTAAGCAGCTTCATCTGGACCCCCTTCATCACAGCGCCGTTTCGTCGGTTTCGCCGGTGCGGATGCGCACGGCCTGGCCAAGGTCGAGCACGAAGATCTTGCCGTCGCCGATCGCGCCGGTGCTCGCGGCCGCCTGGATCGCCTCGACCGCGCGCGGGGCGATGTCGCTGCTGCACGCGATCTCCAGCTTGATCTTGGGCACCATGTTGGTGCTGTATTCGGCGCCGCGATAGATTTCGGTCTGGCCCTTCTGACGACCGAAGCCCTTGACCTCGGAAACCGTCATCCCCGTCACGCCGACCTGCGTCAGCGCCTCACGGACCTCGTCGAGCTTGAAGGGTTTGATGATGGCGATGACCAGTTTCATGCCGCCCCCTTTGGCGATTGTCCCGCAGGACGATAACGCAAGGGGCGTGCCAACATCCGCACGGCCGTGCGGCGCCGCAAAAGCGCGCAATCAAATGTCGCGAAGCGTTAAAAATTTGTGCAGATGCGAATGTCTGCCCAAAAAACGGGCAGCACGCGCGCCGCCCGGCGCGTCAGTCCTCGCGCTGCATCGCCGCACGCGCGGCGTCCAGATCCTCGTCGTCGACCATCACGCGCACCGGGATCAACAGCCAGCTTCCGTCGGCGATGCTCGCGCCCGCGTCGAAGACGAAGCTCGGGATCGCCTCGGCCTCCAGCCGCGACTGGACGATAAAGGCTTCCTGCCGGTCGAACCGGCCGAGTTCCACAAGCGCCATTCCGCCCCCCCCTGTTCCGGTGAGTCCCGGTGTGTCCCGGTGTGTCGCCGCGCGCGGCGGCGGTTACGCCGCCGTTCCGCCCACCGTCAGTCCGTCGATCAGCAGCGTCGGCTGGCCCACGCCCGCGGGGACCGACTGGCCGCCCTTGCCGCAGATGCCGACGCCCTCGTCGAGCGCGAAGTCGTTGCCGATGCCGATCACGCGCGTCAGCACGCTCGGCCCGTCGCCGATCAGCGTCGCGCCCTTGATCGGGTGCGCCAGCCGCCCGTCCTCGACGGCATAGGCCTCGGTGCACGAAAACACGAACTTGCCCGACACGATGTCGACCTGTCCGCCGCCGAAGCTCTTGGCATAGATGCCCTTCTTCACGCGGGCCAGCAGCTCGGCGGGATCGTCGTGCCCGCCCTTCATGAAGGTGTTGGTCATCCGCGGCATCGGCGCGTGCTGGAACGATTCGCGGCGGCCGTTGCCGGTCGGCTCGACGCCCATCAGCCGGGCGTTGAGCCGGTCCTGCATATAGCCTTTCAGGATGCCGTCCTCGATCAGCACCGTCTCGCGCGTCGGCGTGCCCTCGTCGTCGATCGACAGCGAACCGCGCCGGTCGCGGATCGATCCGTCGTCGACCACGGTGACGCCCGGCGCCGCGACGCGCTCGCCGATCCGGCCCGAAAAGGCGCTCGTGCCCTTGCGGTTGAAATCGCCCTCAAGGCCGTGGCCGACCGCCTCGTGCAGCAGCACGCCGGGCCAGCCGGGGCCGCACAGCACGGTCATGTCGCCCGCAGGCGCGTCGACCGCCTCCAGGTTGACCAGCGCCTGCGCCAGCGCCTCGTCGATCGCGCGGTTCCAGGTCGCCGGTTCGAACAGCCCGTCGTACAGCGTGCGCCCGCCGGTGCCGAAGCTGCCCGTCTCGCGCCGCCCGTTCGCCTCGACCACGATCGAGACGTTCAGCCGCACGAGCGGCCGCACGTCGGTCGCGACAAAGCCGTCGGGGCGGACGATCTCGACCACGCTCCACTGGCCGGTCAGGCTCACCGAAACCTGCGCCACGCGCGGGTCGCGCGCACGCGCGGCGGCGTCGACCGTCTGGCACAGGTTCACCTTGTCGGCAAAGGGCACCAGGTCGAGCGGGTCGGCATCGGTATAAAGGTGGCGGTTGTTGCCGCGCGGCGGCGGCGCCTTGCCCTGGCGCGCGGGGTCGATCAGCGCCATCGTCTCGGCGGCGCGCCCGATCGCGGCGGCGGAAATCTCGTTGGCATGGGCAAAGGCGGTGGTCTCGCCCGAAACCGCGCGCAGCCCGAATCCCGACTGGGTGTCGAACGACGCGGTCTTCAGCCGCCCGTCGTCGAACCCGAATGCCTCGGTCTTGCGATATTGCAGGTAAAGCTCGCCGTCCTCGGCCGCGGCAAGCGCCCGGGCGGTCAGCCGCACGGCCTCGTCGGGGTCGAGCCCGTCACGGTACAGGAAGGCGCGGGGGTCGGTGCTGGACGTCATGGCCTTGATATAGGCGTGTCGCGCGCGATGTCTAACCTGTGTCGTCCAATCCGTGTCGCCGGAGCGCTGATCGGCGGGATGCGGGCGGCGCAACCCCGGCGCGCCGCCCGTCCCGCCGCCCGTCCTTACAGTCCGCGCACGCGCACCAGCGTCTGGTTGAGCAACTGGTAGGCGATCTCGCCGAAGGTGATCGGCCCGGCGGTGCCGCCGATCGCCTTGCCCGCCAGCTCGCCGAACAGGAAGTTGAGGATGCAGTTGCACGACCACAGCGTCCCCTCCGCCGGGCGCGCCGCCAGCGCGTCGCGGAAGCGCCCGGCATAGTCCGCCACCGGCGCGGCAAAGCGATAGTCGACGCCCGGGAACACCGGGGCATAGAGCGTCACCGTGCGGCTGGCGGCGTCGATCGACCGGATCGACGCATTGACGTGCGCGCCGCCGAAATCGCCGATCAGCGGCAACTGGCCGTCGGCCCGTCCGCGCGCCGCGACATAATCGGCAAAGTTGGTGCGCACCCCGTTCACCTCGCACGCGCCGGGCGTGAACGACGTCTCGTCGAAATGGATGACGTCGCCGTCGTCGGGGGTGAACAGGTTGACGATCTCCACCGACACCAGCGCGTCGGCGGGCAGCCCGACGTGCAGCACGACTGCCCGGTCGCGCGATGCGATGCCGGTGCGCCCGTCATAGACGCGGGCATGGGCGCCCGGCTCGTCCAGGTCGAAACCCGCGATCCACCCCACCGTCGGGCGCAGGAACGCCTGGGGATAGCTCGCCGCCTCGGTCGCGAACCGGCGATGGCATTCCGATTCGGCGGGCAGGATCGCCAGCGCAAAGCCGTTGTCGGGCGCCTCGCCCGAAATCCGCTCGAGCTCGTCGGCGGCATAGCTTGCGACCGAAACCTGCGGCGCGGCCGAAAAATCGGTGACGAACACGCGGTCGTCGCCGATCACGGTGCCGCCGTCCTCGGTCATGAAATAGGGCGTCGTTCCGCCGATCCAGTTGCCGGTCGGCAGCCGGTCGAGCGCCGCCGGACGCCCGGCGATGCTCAGCGGCGCGCCCGCGCGGATCAGCGCGGCGGCATCGGCGATCGACATCAGCGTGTTGATCTGGCGATGCTCCAGATTATGCGAATTGGGAGATTTCATCGGCCAGACCCCGTTCCCACTTGAGGAAGAATTCGTGAACTTCGCGCGCCTTTTCGGGCACGGGCGCCGGGCTTCGTTCAAGCCGCTTGACCATCATCTGCACGCCCAGGTTGCTCGTCCGGATGCGTGCCAGCCCGCCGCCGGCAAGTCGCTGCCAACAGGGGGATTCGGGGGGTGGAATTGCCATGGCCTCCATGTCCGCTGGTACCGGCGCGATACGCTGCGCCGCGGGCGATGGTGCGCGACGGGGGCTTAGGCAAAGATGACCGGGGGGCTCCGCGCGTCTCCGCTACGGGACAGGCCGATTGCGGGCTTTTGCGGAAGCCGGCGGCGACGGGACGCGCCGCGGGGGCCGTGCGCATCGCGTGCAAGATCGCGTGCAAGGGGGCGCACGCCGCCGGTCCGCCCGCGACGGGGCGGCGGCGGTTGCGGTCGCCCGGCCGCGTGCGGCGGCCGGGGCAGGGGGGATCAGGCGCTCGCGCCCGCCGGGTGGTCGGGCAGTTGCGACTGGTCCGCGCCGTCGGCGGGACCGCCGATCAGCACGAAGCGGCGGTCGCAATAGCCGCAGTCGACATAGCCATGCTCGTCGATCTGGAGATAGACGCGCGGATGGCCGAGCTGGGGCGGCAATCCTTCCCCCGTGCCGTCGCATGCGACACGGGCGGTTTCGGTGCGGATCACTTCGGGCGGCGCAATCATGCCATGCGCCCTAGCAAAGCGCGCGGGGGCTCGCAATCGCGGGCGCACCGCCTTATTGGCCGGGACATGACCCAGGCTGCCATCGCGATCCAGCAACTCTGCAAGACCTATCAGGGCGGCAAGCGCGCGCTCGACGACGTCAGCTTCGACGTGCCGCGCGGTTCGATCTTCGGGCTGCTCGGGCCGAACGGCGCCGGAAAATCGACGCTGATCAACATCCTGGCCGGGCTGGTCAACAAAAGCGCGGGCAGCGTCTCGATCTGGGGCTTCGACATCGACGCGCATCCGCGCAACGCCAAGGCGTCGATCGGCATCGTCAATCAGGAGATCGTGTTCGATCCCTTCTTCACCCCGCGCGAGACGCTGGCGATCCAGGCGGGGCTCTACGGCGTCGACCGCCGCCGATTCGATCCGATGGCGCTGCTCCGCGCGGTGCATCTCGAGGACAAGGCGGACGCCTATTCGCGCACGCTGTCGGGCGGCATGAAGCGGCGGCTGATGGTGGCCAAGGCGATGGTCCATTCGCCGCCGATCATCGTCCTCGACGAACCGACCGCGGGCGTCGACGTCGAACTGCGGCAACAGCTCTGGGCCTATGTGAAGCAGCTCAACGCCCAGGGCGTCACGGTGGTGCTCACGACGCACTATCTCGAAGAGGCCGAGGCGCTGTGCGACCGCATCGCGATCATCAACCACGGCCGGCTCATCGCCAACAAGCCGACGCGCGAGCTGCTCGCGATGGCGCAGGAAAAGGCGGTGGCGATCACCGTCGACCGCGACATCGACCACATGCCCCCCCATGCCTCCTTCCAGAAGGTCGAGGCCAAGGGGCGCACGCTCGTCATCACCTATCGCAAGGATCAGGCGAATGCGGGCGAGGTGCTCGGCGCGGTCCAGGGCGCGGGCTTCGGCATCGTCGACGTCTCGACGCGCGAGGCGGATCTGGAGGATGTGTTCCTGAATCTGACGCGGGCGGCGTAGGGGGGGGAGCTTCGCTTTCGATGTTAGGATTTAGGTGGCGCACTAGGCGGCGATGTGCTTGGCCATTTGGGACTTTTCAACTCTGCGCCGCTTAGTATGTCGATGATCGACTTCATGATCTCGGCGAGGAAATTGCGCAGATCATTACGCTCTTCTTCAGTTGCCGACCTTCCTTCGACATTGTTGGCCATCGAATCGAGCATTGCACGTGTGTGCGACAATATAAAATTCATCGCGACGAGGTGGCGAGCTGTTGATCGGCTCCCCTGATTGTCAAGCTCGTAAATTGGAAAACGACTTATCTCGTCCGTTACGGACAATATAGAAAGCGCGGCAGTACGAAAATTTATAGATATGAGTGGCAGATAGGCCGAGGTTCGGTAAAAACTTTCTATGACCTCGTGCCCATTTTCGAGAATGCGCTTTCCACTCGCTTCCAACTGTCGCTTCCTGCGCCAAATTGGCATGAAGGCAGTGAAGTATGCGAGGCCAAAAGCCAAAAGCGCGCCAGCAAACTGAGCCCAACCTGCAAGTTTGTCATGAGCTTCCAGCCACTCGATCACGCGAACATCCTCATGTTTGCAGCCAGCAGTGTGATAGAACAAATGGCTCTATAGAAGCCAATATCCCTCTGCTGTTGTCATTTAGCAGCGACACTTAGAGGGAGGCAGTCACCGCCGATGCGCGGCGAAAAACGCCCACATCGCCTCGTTGTCCGCCACCCAGACATGACCGGCGCCGTGCTTCACCCGCCCGGCCACATCCGCGCCGCCCGAGCAGCGGGTGAAGCGCTCTTCCTTAACGTCGGCCGACACCTCGCGCTCCACCGGCCCCACCCGGCACCCGTTCAGGTCCGCCCAGCGGCCCAGCGCGGTGTGCATCGTGTACTGCCAGTATCCCGCGCCGCCGCCCTGGATCGGGTTGGTCGTGTCGGCATCGCCGGCGAAGGCGAGGACGGGCATCGGCCGTGCGGGCGTGCAGGTCGCGGGATCGGGGACGCGCGGCTGGTCCTTGCGCGGATTGCCCGCGCGCAGGCCGACCACCGGCGCGATCGCGGCAAAGCGGTCCGCCGCGACGCAGCCGAGCCACGACGTCATCCGCCCGCCGCCCGAATAGCCGGTGGCATAGACGCGGCTGCGGTCGATACAGCCCCGGGCCGCCAGCCGGTCGATCGCCGCCGTCACGAACGCGACGTCGTCGGCATCGTCCGGACCGGGCACCTTGCCCGTCACCGTCGGCACGCCGGGGATGTTCCACACGAAGCCGCCTTGCGCCGCGATGCCGCCGTCGGGCGCGGCGAGCAGGAAGCCGTGGCGATCGGCCGTCGCCGCCAGCTTCGATTGCGCCAGGATCGCGCGGCCGTCGCCGGTGCTGCCGTGGAACACGAACACCAGCGGGCGCGGGGCCGTGCCTCGTGCGGCGGGCACATGCACCAGCATCGACCGTCCCGTGCCCGCGATCGCCACCGTCGCCGTCGTGCCGGGCGTGCCCAGCCGGCACCCCGCCGCCTGCGCCGTCCCGCTAGCGCCGATCAGCGTCGCCATGCCCATCAGCCAGTGCCACCGCATCCGCTTTCGCATCCGCTTTCTCCTCTCGCGCCCGGTTATGGCCGAAGGCCGGGGATTGCGAAACGGGCGGCATGCGCGCTTTAAGCGCGGCGAAGGAGCAGCATTTGTCCGACACTGATCATCGCAGCGACGTCCTCGTCATCGGTTCGGGCGCCGCCGGGCTCACCGCCGCGCTCAACCTCGCCGCGCGTTTCCGCGTGACGGTGCTCGCCAAGGGCGGCTTTGCCGAGGGTTCGACCGCCTGGGCACAGGGCGGCATCGCCGCGGTGCTCGAGGAAGGCGACACCTTCGAAAGCCATATCGAGGACACGATGATCGCGGGCGTCGGCCTCAACGACCGCGCGACGGTCGAGATGGTCGTCGAAAACGCGCCCGCCGCGATCGAGCGGCTCGTCCGGCTCGGCGTGCCGTTCAACACCGAGGGCAAGGCGCTCCACCTGACGCGCGAGGGCGGGCACAGCCACCGCCGCATCGTCCATGTCGACGACGCGACCGGGCTTGCGGTCCAGACCGCGCTGCTCCGCGCGGCCCAGGCGCATCCGAACATCACGCTGGTGCCCGACATGGTGGTGATCGACCTCGCCACCAGCCGCCACGAACGCCGCTATTCGGGCGCGGGCAATGTCTGGGGCGTCTATGCCTTCAACCGCCGCACCAACCGCGTCGAGCTGTTCACCGCGCGCGCGACGGTGCTGGCGACGGGCGGGGCGGGGCGCACCTATCTCTTCTCCACCGCGCCGCGCGGCGCGACGGGCGACGGCATCGCGATGGCGTGGCGCGCGGGCGCCCGCGTCTCGAACATGGAGTTCATGCAGTTCCACCCGACCTGCCTCTACGATCTCGAGGTCAAGAACTTCCTGATTACCGAGGCGGTCCGCGGCGAGGGCGGGCATCTGCGCATCCCGGGCAGCGGCCACCGCTTCATGCCCGATTTCGACCCGCGCGCCGAACTGGCCCCGCGCGACATCGTGGCGCGCGCGATCGACCACGAGATCAAGCGGCTGGGGCTCGATTATGTCCATCTCGACATCAGCCACATGGGCGCCGATTTCGTCCGCCAGCATTTCCCGACGATCCACGCGCGGCTGCTCGATCTCGACATCGACATGACGAAGGAACCGATTCCCGTCGTCCCCGCCCAGCATTATACCTGCGGCGGCGTGGTGATCGACCGCGACGGCCGCACCGACCTGCCGCACCTCTATGCCGCGGGCGAGGTCAGCCAGTCGGGGCTCCACGGCGCCAATCGCCTCGCCTCGAACTCGCTGCTCGAATGTTTCGTGTTCGGCGAGGCGGCGGCGAACCACATCGCGGCCAACTGGGGCGATCTCGCGCCGCCGCCGGCGATCCGCCCGTGGGACGAAAGCCGCGTCGCCGATTCGGACGAGGAAGTCGTCATCAAGCAGAACTGGACCGAGATCCGCCGCTTCATGTGGAACTATGTCGGCATCGTCCGCACCACCAAGCGGCTCGAGCGCGCCGCGCACCGCATCAAGATGCTGCGCGAGGAAGTGAACGACTATTACGGCCATTTCCGCGTCACGCCCGACCTGATCGAGCTGCGCAACCTGCTCGAAAGCGCCGACCTGATCGTCCGCTCGGCGCTGCACCGCAAGGAAAGCCGCGGGCTCCACTACACGCTCGACTATCCCGAAACGCACGGCGTCGCCGCCGACACGGTGCTGGTGCCGTGACCGTGCGGCGCGCGATCCTTGTCCGGGGCGCGGGCGTTGCGCCGTTCGTCGCATTTGCGGGATCGTTCGTCGCATTTGCCGCGTCGCGGGTTTGTTCCGCCGTGCCCTGCGGCCCATGCTTCAGGGCATGGGCAAAAGGCCGGGTGCAGTGAATAAAGTCGTGGGTTTCTCGCCGATTGAGCGCGCGTTGACCGTCGCGGGGCTCGGGCCCGCGCTTCTGCTCGGATGTGCGGTGCACGAGGATGCGCGACTCGCCGCCTATCTGCCCGCCCCCACCTATGCCGCGCTGCTCCCGCTCCCGGCCTTCGCCGCGGCGCGTCCCGCTCCGCCCGCCCCGGCGGGCCTCGTCACCGGGCTCGATGCCGCGACGCGCGGTTTCGACGGCGTGTTCGGCGTCGCGGTGGTCAGCATCGACGACGGCTGGGTCGCCACCGCCGCGAGCGCACAGCGCCGCCTGCCGCAACAGAGCGTCAGCAAGCTGTGGGTCGCGCTCACCGTGCTCGACGCGGTCGATCGCGGCGAGCTGCGGCTCGACGATCCGCTCACCATCACCCGCGCCGATTTCACGCTGTTCCATCAGCCGGTGGCGGCGCTCGTCCGCGACGATCGCGGCTATACCAGCACCGTGGGCGAGATCATGCGCCGCGCGCTGACGATGAGCGACAATACCTGCAACGACAAGCTGCTGCGCCTCGTCGGCGGCCCCGATGCGGTCCGCGCCTTCATCGCGCGCAAGCAGCTCGGCGCGATCCGCTTCGGCCCGGGCGAAAAGCTGCTCCAGGCCGGCACCGCCGGGCTGGTGTGGAAACCCGAATATTCGATGGGCAACGCCTTTGCCGTCGCCCGCGCCCGCCTCGCGCCCGAGGTGCGGCGCGCCGCGCTCGACGCCTATGTCAAGGATCCGCCCGACGGCGCGGCGCCGGTCGCGATCGCCCAGGCGCTCGCCCGGCTCAAGCGTGGCGAGCTGCTCTCGGCGGGGTCGACCGCCTGGCTGATCGCGACGATGCAGAGCTCGCACACCGGGCGCCAGCGGCTGCGCGGCGCGGTGCCGCCGGGCTGGTTCTTCGGGCACAAGACCGGCACCGGGCAGGATCTCGGCGCGCGCACCGCGGGCTATAACGACGTCGGCGTGCTCACCGCGCCCGACGGCCGCTCCTATGCCGTGGTGGTGATGATCGGCGACACCCGCCGCCCGATCCCCGAACGTCAGGCGCTGATGCAGCGCGTCGTCGGCGCGGTCGTCGCCAACCATTCGTCCTGACGCGCTGATCGCCGCCGCCCTGCGCGCGGGGGCGACAAGCCCTCTCGCCCGCCGCGCATCGCGCTGCTAAGCCCGGCGCGATGCCCAACCACCTCTATCTGGTCGACGGCTCGGGTTATATCTTCCGGGCCTATCACCGGCTTCCGCCGCTCACCAACCGGCACGGCGAGCCGGTGGGCGCCGTCTATGGCTATACGACGATGCTGTGGAAGCTCGCCGATGCGCTGCACAAGGCCGACGGGCCGACGCACATGGCGGTCATCCTCGACAAATCGTCCAAGACCTTCCGCAACGATCTCTACGATCGCTACAAGGCCAACCGGCCGCCGCCGCCCGAGGATCTGGTCCCCCAGTTCCCGATGATCCGCGACGCCACGCGCGCCTTCTCGCTGCCCTGCATCGAGGAGGCGGGGTGGGAGGCCGACGATCTGATCGCCTCCTATGCCAAGGCCGCGCTCGCCCAGGGCTGGCTCGTCACCGTCGTCAGCTCGGACAAGGATCTGATGCAGTTGATCGAGCCGGGGCTCGACCTCTACGACACGATGAACAACCGCCGCCTCGGTGCCGAGGCGGTGGTCGAGAAGTTCGGCGTCGGCCCCGACAAGCTCGGCGAGGTGCTCGCGCTGATGGGCGACAGCGTCGACAACGTCCCCGGCGTCCCCGGCATCGGGCCGAAGACGGCGGCCAAGCTCATCCAGGAATATGGCACGGTCGAGGGGGTGCTCGCCGCCGCCCCGACGATGAAGCCGTCCAAGATGCGCGAGAACCTGATCGCCAATGCCGATCTCGCGCGGCTGTCGCGCCGGCTCGTCACGCTCGCCTGCGACGTGCCGCTGCCGCACCCGCTCGAGGAAATGGTGCTTCAGGGCATCCCGGAGGCGCCGCTGCGCGCCTTTCTCGAACATCACGGCTTCAAGTCGCTCGTCAACCGCCTGTCGAGCGTCGCCGACGCGCCGGTCGAAAGCCCCCAGCCGGTCGCGCTCCCCGACGATCCGCCGTGCGACCATGACGGCTATGAAACCGTCGTCACGCTCGACGCGCTCGATCGCTGGATCGCCGATGCGACGCGGCAGGGCTTCGTCGCGGTCGATACCGAAACGACCGAGCTCGACGCGATGCGCGCCGGGCTGTGCGGCGTCAGCCTCGCGCTCGCGCCCAACCGCGCCTGCTACATCCCGCTCGCGCATGTCTCGACCGACATGTTCGCCGAACGCCCCGAACAGCTCGATCCCGACGCCGTGCTCGCGCGGCTCAAGCCGCTGCTCGAGGATCCGGCGGTGCTCAAGATCGGGCACAACCTCAAATACGACATGACCGTGCTGGGTCAGCGCGGCATCGCGGTCGCGCCGTATGACGACACGATCGTGATGAGCTTCGATCTCGATGCCGGGCTGCACGGGCACGGCATGGACGAACTCGCCGCGACGCACCTGTCGCACGCCTGCATCGCGTTCAAGGACGTGGTCGGCACCGGCAAGAAGGCGCTCGGCTTCCACGAGGTCGATCTGCGCGCCGCGACGCGCTACGCGGCCGAGGATGCCGATGTCACGCTGCGGCTGTGGCGCCGGTTCAAGCCGCGGCTGGCGTTCGAATCGGTGACGACGGTGTACGAGATGGTCGACCGTCCGCTCGTCGGCGTGATCGCGGGCATGGAGCGCGCGGGCGTCAAGGTCGATGCCGCCGCGCTCGCCCGGCTGTCCGAAAGCTTTTCGGGCCAGATCGCCGCGCTCGAGGCGCAGATCCACGAAATCGCCGGCTTCGCCTTCACCATCGGCAGCCCCAAGCAGCTCGGCGACGTGCTGTTCGAGAAAATGGGGATCAAGGGCGGGCGCAAGGGCAAGTCGGGCGTCTATTCGACCGACGTCAACGAGCTCGAACGCATTGCCGCCGACCGCGATTCGCCGGGGCGGGTGATGGCCGAAAAGGTGCTCGAATGGCGCCAGCTCACCAAGCTCAAATCGACCTATACCGACGCGCTCCAGGCCCAGATCAATCCCGATACCGGCCGCGTCCACACCAGCTACAGCCTCACCGGCGCGCAGACCGGGCGGCTGTCGTCGACCGATCCCAACCTCCAGAACATCCCGATCCGGACCGAGGTGGGGCGCCAGATCCGCGACGCCTTCGTGGCGGAGCCGGGCAATGTCATCCTCGCCGCCGACTATTCGCAGATCGAGCTGCGGCTGGCGGCGCACATCGCCGACGTTCCCGCGCTGCGCGAGGCGTTCGCGCGCGGCGACGACATCCACAGCATGACCGCGATGGAATTGTTCGGCGAGGTCAACCGCGACACGCGCGGCCGCGCCAAGACGATCAACTTCGCGATCCTCTACGGCATCTCGCGCTGGGGACTGGCGGGGCGGCTCGACGTCACGCCCGACGAGGCGCAGGCGATGATCAACCGCTATTTCGAACGCTTTCCGGGGATCAACCGCTACATCGCCGACACGCTGCGCGAGGCCAAGGAACGCGGCTACACCACGACGCTGTTCGGGCGCAAAACGCATTTCCCGCGGCTCAAATCGTCCAATCCCAACGAACGCGCGGGCAGCGAGCGCGCCGCGATCAACGCGCCGATCCAGGGGACCAGCGCCGACATCATCAAGCGCGCGATGGTGCGCATGGGGCCGGCGCTGGCCGAAGCCGGGCTGCCCGACGTCCGCATGCTGCTCCAGGTGCATGACGAACTCGTGTTCGAACTGCCCGAGGGCGATGTCGCGCGCGCGCGCCCGATCATCGAGGCGGTGATGGCCGGCGCGGCCGAACCCGCGGTCCGGCTCAGCGTGCCGCTCGCGGTCGAAATCGGCGTCGGTCCCAGTTGGGGGGCGGCGCATTGATCGTCGGGTCGGCGGCGCGGCGGGAGTGCGTGCGTCCGTGAGCGAGGGGCAGGATATCCACACGCTCGCCAAGGGCGGGCGCACCAACATCCTCGGGTTCATCCTTCGCCTCGCGGCGCGGCTGCCCTTCCTGTTCATCGCCGGGCGCGCCTATGGGCCGGAAATCGTCGGCCGCTACGCGATCGTCGTGCTGGTGATCGAATTCGCCGCGCTGATCGCGACGCTGGGGCTCAAGCGCGGGCTGGCGCAGGCGCTCGCCGCGACCGACCGGCCGCACGCGCATGTCGTGTGGGACGCGATGGTGGTCGCGTTCCTCGGCTCGCTCGTCGCCAGCGCGGTGCTCATCCTCTTTCCCCAGGCGATGTATCCCAACAGCGAGGTGATGGGGCTCGAACGGCTGCTGCCGCTCGTCATCTTCGCCACGGCGGCGTCCGACGTCGCGCTCTCGGCGCTCGCCTATCGCCACAATATCGGCGCGGCGGTGACGGCGCGCGCGGTGATCGAACCCTGGACGATCAGCATCGGCGCGTGGCTGTTCAGCTATGTCTCGTCGCGCGACGGGCTCATCATCGCCTATGTCGTGTCGATGACGGCGGCGCTGATCGCCTCGCTCGTGCCCTTCGTCCGCGAATTCGGGCTGCCGCACGGCTGGCGCCCGCGCCCGGCCGACATCGCCGCGCTCGCGCGCCGCAACGCGCCGCTCGCGGGGGCCGATGCGATCGAATGGGCGACGCGCAACGTCGATCGCTTCATCCTCGGGCTGCTCTTCGCGCCGGGGGTGGTCGGCGTCTATTACATGGCGCAGCAGGTCGCCTCGGTGCCGCAACGGCTCAAGTCCAGCTTCGACCCGATCCTCGGCCCGGTCATCACCCAGAGCCTTGCGGTCGGCGACCGCAAGGCGGTGGCGCGCCAGGTGCGCCAGGTCGGCTTCTGGATCACCAGCGCCCAGGCGGGGCTGTTCGTCGTGTTCGCGATTCCGGCGGAGGGGATCATGGGGCTGCTCGGCCCCGAATTCGTCGTCGGCGCGGGGGCGCTGTGCGTGCTGCTCGCGGCAGAGATGTTCGCGTCGACCGGCGCGGTGTGCGAAAGCGCGCTCGTCTATATCGCGCGGCATCGCAACCTCGTCATCTCGGTCGCGGTGCTGATGCTCCAGGTGGCGCTCAGCTTCGGGTTCGTGTTCGCCGCGCGTGGCTTCGGCTGGCCCGAACCGTGGCAGGCGGCGGGGCCGGCGCTTGCGCTCGCGGTGTCGCTCACGATCGGGTCGGCGGCCAAGGCGCTGCTGCTCCGCCGGCTGCTCGGCGCGGCGGTGGCGACGGTGCGGCCCAGCTTCTTCGCCGCGATCGCGATCGCCGCGCTCGTCGGCGCGGCCTTCACCACGCTCGCGCCGCGCTACGAATGGGCCGAACTGGCGTTCGGCATCCCGGCGATCCTCGTCACCTATCTGTTCGTGATGATCCGCTTCGGCTTCGGCCCCGCCGACCGCGCGCTCTTCCGCCGCATGCCGCGCCCCGAAGACCCGGCCTGACCCGCCCCGCGCGTGCGGATCGGCGCGCGCGGGACCGTCTCGGCGCTAGAACAGCCGGCCGCCGTTGGGCACCGGCTGCGACGGCTGCACCAGCACGACCTTGCCCTCGGCGTCGGGAAAGCCCAGCGTCAGCACCTCGGACATCGTCTTGCCGATCTGGCGCGGCGGGAAGTTGACGACCGCGGCCACCTGGCGGCCGGGCAGTTCCTCCAGCGTGTAATTCTCGGTGATCTGCGCCGACGACCGCTTGATGCCGATCACCGGGCCGAAATCGATCGCCAGCCGATAGGCGGGCTTGCGCGCCTCGGGAAAGGGCAGCGCCTCGACGATCGTGCCGACGCGGATGTCGACGGCGAGGAAATCGTCAAAGGCGATCTGCGGCGCGGCCTCGGCGGCCGGGTCGTGGTGGACGTGCATGGATTGCCGGCTCCTTGCGGCTCGACTGGACGGGAACGTGCCCCCGCCGGGCGGACGGGCGGGAACGCGGCGCCCAGCATCGGGGTTGGTTGCGGCAAGTCAAGTCCGTTCAAGGAGTTGTGCCATGCCCGCCAGATCCGCCGCCCAGCAAAAGGCCGCCGGGGCCGCCCTGTCCGCCAAGCGGGGGGACACCCCGCGCGGCAAGCTCAGGGGCGCCTCGAAGCAGATGGTCGATTCGATGAGCGAAAAGGAACTCGAATCGCTCGCCCACACCCGTCGCAAGGGCAAGCCCGAGCATGTGAAGGATTGAGGCGCGGGGGGCGATTTCCTACGCCGTCACCGCGTTCCGCCGAACGGCGCGATTGCGCGCGTTCATGGCGGTTTTCGTCGCCCGATTGCCGCCGAACGGCGCCGATTGCGCGCGGAATGCGGCTTTCGTGCCGCCGTTGACAGCCCTCGCGGCTTGCGAAAAGACGGGCCGATGGGCGAGATCAAGCTGCATCCGAGCTGGCGCGCGCCGCTCCAGGACGAATTCGACAGCCCGTACATGGCGGCGCTGCGTTCCTTCCTGCTGGCCGAAAAAAGCGAGGGAAAACGGATATTTCCGGCCGGAAGCGAGTGGTTTCGCGCGCTCGACCTGACCCCGCTCGACCGGGTGCGCGTGGTGATCCTCGGCCAGGATCCCTATCATGGCGAGGGCCAGGCGCACGGGCTGTGCTTCTCGGTGCGCCCCGGCACCCGTATCCCGCCGAGCCTGGTCAATATCTACAAGGAGTTGCAGGCCGATCTTGGCATACCCCCGGCGCGCCACGGCTTCCTCGAACCCTGGGCCCGCCAGGGGGTTCTCCTCCTCAATTCGGTCCTCACCGTCCGGATGGGCGCCGCCGCCTCGCACCAGGGCCGCGGCTGGGAACGCTTCACCGACGCCGTGATCCGCCTCGTCAACGCCCGCCCCGAACCCGTCGTGTTCATGCTCTGGGGCAGCTACGCGCAGAAAAAGGCCGCTTTCGTCGATTCGATCGACCGCGGCGGCCGCCATCTGGTGCTCAAGGCCCCGCATCCCTCGCCCTTGTCGGCGCATTCGGGCTTCTTCGGCTGCCGCCATTTTTCAAAGGCGAACGCCTTTCTCGAAAGCATCGGCCAACCGCCGATCGACTGGGCGCTGCCCGCCGATCCCATGGGATGACATCGCCTTCGCGGCTGTGCTAGCCTCAAGTAAAACAGAGGGATATCATCCGTGATGCGCAAGTCTTTGGGTGTATTGACCAGCCTCGCCATGGTCCTTTCCGCGTGCAGCGGGGGCGGCGGCAGCAGTGGCAATACGGCTGTTCCCGGCGGTACGGGCGGTTCGAATACGCCCGGCGGCACCGCAACGCCGACGCCCACCGCCGGCTGTACGCTGCGCGAACGCCAGGACTGGGTCACCGCGCAGATGCGCGAATGGTATCTCTTCCCCGATACGCTTCCCGCCAATCCCAATCCGGGCGCCTATTCGAACGTCAGCGACTATCTCGATTCGCTCACCGCTACGGCGCGGGGGCAGAACAAGGATCGCTACTTCACCTATCTGACCTCGATCGCCGAAGAGAATGCCTATTACAATTCGGGCGCCAGCGCCGGCTTCGGCTTCCGCCTCGCCTCGGACGCGACCGGCCGCCGCGTCTTCGTGATCGAAAGCTATGAGGACACGCCGGCGCTTCGGGCCGGGGTCGACCGCGGTGCCGAAATCGTCGCGATCGGCACCAGCGCCGGAACGATGCGCACCGTCAGCGACATCGTGTCGCGCGAGGGGCTCGACGGCGTCACCAACGCGCTGGGGCCGTCGACGGTGGGAACGACGCGCGTGCTGCGCATCACCGACGCCACGGGCACGCGCGACGTCAACCTCGCCAAGGCCGATTACGCGATCAGCCCGGTCTCGAACCGCTATGGCGCGCGCATCCTCGACAATGGCGGGACCAAGGTTGGCTATGTCAACCTGCGCACCTTCATTTCCACAGCCGACCCGCAGCTGCGCGACGCATTCGCCAATTTCCGCGCCAATGGCGTGACCCAGGTGATCGTCGACCTGCGCTACAATGGCGGCGGGCTGCTTTCGATCGCCGAACTGATGGGCGACCTGATGAGCGGCGGCCGCAGCGCCGGCGACATTTTCGACTATGTCTCGTTCCGCCCCGAAAAGACCAGCGAGAACAGCAGCCACAGCTTCCAGGCGCTGCCCCAGTCGATCGCCCCGACCCGCATCGCGTTCATCGGCACCGGCGCGTCGGCTTCGGCGAGCGAACTCGTCATCAACGCGTTCGTCCCCTATCTGCACAGCAACGCCGCGCTGATCGGCACCAACACCTATGGCAAGCCGGTCGGACAGATCGCGATCGATCGCAGTGCGTGCGACGACCGGCTGCGCGTCATCGCCTTTTCGCTCCAGAATGCGGCGCGCGTCGGTGACTATTACAACGGCCTGGCGAACAAGGTCGAGGCGAGCTGCCAGGCGGTGGACGATCTCGGTTATCCGCTCGGCGACCCGCGCGAGGCTTCGGTCAGGAGCGCGCTCGACTTCCTTGCCGGGCGCAGCTGCACGCCGATCACGGCAAGCGCCGCCGAGGCGGGCGGCCGTTCGGCGCAGTCGACCAAGCTCAGCTTTGCCGAGCGCGTGTTGCTGATGCCGACGCGACCGGCGCCGGTGCAGCGTGAGGCCCCCGGCACCTTCTGAGGCGCTCAACCTCGCCGCCGGACGCGTCATTCGGATGTCCGGCGGCGACGATTCGTCACCCACCCGTTGCGCGTGATTCGCGCGGTGCGTAAGGACGGAGGCCATGTCTCAGGTCCGCATCGCCCCTTCGATCCTTTCGGCCGATTTTGCCCGGCTTGGCGAGGAAATCCGTGCCATCGACGCCGCGGGTGCCGACTGGATCCATGTCGACGTGATGGACGGCCATTTCGTTCCCAACATCACCATCGGCCCGGCGGTGATCAAGGCGCTGCGCCCGCACACCGCCAAGCCGTTCGACGTCCATCTGATGATCGCTCCGGTCGATCCGCTGCTCGCCGCCTTTGCCGATGCGGGCGCGGATACGATTTCGGTTCACCCCGAGGCCGGGCCGCATCTGCACCGCACGCTTCAGACGATCCGCGCGCTCGGCAAGCGTGCCGGCGTCGTGCTCAACCCGGCCACGCCGGTCGATGCGGTCGCGCATGTGCTCGACCTTGTCGACCTGATCCTGGTGATGAGCGTCAACCCGGGCTTTGGCGGACAGAAGTTCATCGCCAGCCAGCTTCCCAAGATCGCGACGCTGCGCCGGATGATCGAAGCCACCGGGCGCGCGATCGACCTCGAGGTCGACGGCGGTGTCGACCGCACGACCGCGCCGCAGGTGATCGCCGCGGGCGCCGATGCGCTGGTGGCCGGGACCGCGACCTTCCAGGGCGGCCCCGACTGTTATGCCGACAATATCGCCGCACTGCGTGCCGGATGACCGATAACGCCCGCGGCCCCGCCGCCGACGGGGTCGAGGAAGGCAAGCGGCTGATCCGCGTCGCCGGCGAGCGGGGCATCAGCCTTGCCGAGCGGCTGGCGCGCCATTTCGAACGGCTCGCCTGGTTGACGCCGCTGCCGGCGATGCGGCTGCGCGGCCGCCACCCGCTGAAGCTGATCGCGGTTCCCGACGACCCCTTCCTCGGCGACCTCGAGGGCGGCAACGCGCTGCTCGACGGCGTGATCTGGCACCAGGGCGAAGAGCGGATCCTCGCGACGCTCGATTTCGCGCGGCCCGACTGGTCGGCGCGCTTCGACGATTATCTTCAGGGCTTCGGCTGGCTTCGCGACCTGTCGAGCGTGACCACGCGTGCGGTCGGGGTGCCGATCGCCGAGGCAATCATGCAGCGCTGGCTCGCCGTGCACGGCGAAAAGGTCAGCGAGGCGGCGTGGCGGCCCGAATATTGCGGCCGGCGGCTGCTCGCCTGGACGGCGCACGCGCCGTTGATCCTTTCGAGCAGCGACCTGGTCTATCGTTCGTCGCTGATGCACGCGCTCGCCCGGACCGCGCGGCATCTCGACCGGAGCTGGGAGCGGGCCCCGATCGGTGCCCCGCGGCTGGCCGCGGCGGCCGGGGTGGTGGTGGCTGGGCTGGTGCTGCCGGGCGGCGACGCGCGCCGGTCCGCCCATGAAGCCGTGCTGCGCCGCGCGATCGAGCAGTCGGTGTTCGAGGAAGGGGGCGTCGTCTCGCGCGCACCCGATGCGCAGGTCGAGGCGATCCAGCTGCTCACGCTCGTCGCGGAAACCTATGCCGCGCGGCGCGCCGAACTCCCCGAGTTCATCGAGGCGACGCGCACGCGGCTGGTGAGCGCGCTGCTGGGGCTGTGCCATGCCGATCACGGGCTTTCGAGCTGGCAGGGCGCCGCACCGCTCGATGCCGAGCGGATCGGCCAGATCGTCGAGGCCAGCGGCGTGCGTACCCGGCCGCTCAAGCAGTCGCGCGAATGGGGCTATCAGCGGCTGTCTGCCGCCAAGACGGTCGCCGTCCTCGACGGCGCGCCGCCGCCGCTGGCGCGGCTGATCGCCGGGGGCTGCGCCTCGACGCTGGCGTTCGAGCTTTCCGACGGTCCCGACCGGATCGTTGTCAACTGCGGCGGCGGGCGTGCCGCCGATGCGCGGATGCCGGCGGCGCTTGCCAAGGCGCTGCGGGCGAGTGCCGCGCATTCGACGCTGGTGCTGCACGACACCAATTCGACCGCGATCCATGCCGACGGCACGCTGGGGCGCGGCGTCACCGAGGTCGAGGTCTCGCGCGTCGAGGCCGACAATGCCAGCCGGATCGAGGCCAGCCACGACGGCTATGCCCGGCGGTTCGGCTTCGTCCATCGCCGGTTGCTCGCGCTGTCGCACGACGGGCGCGACCTGCGCGGCGAGGACATGCTGTTGCCGGTCGGCAAGCGCCGCCAAAAGGGCAGCCAGCCCTTTGCCGCGCGCTTCCACCTGCATCCCGGGGTCGAAGCGACGCCGACCGCCGACGGCCAGGCGGCGATCCTTCGCACGGCGAGCGGGCAACTGTGGCAGTTCCGCGCGCGCGGCGGCACGCTGGCGATCGAGGAAAGCCTGTGGATCGACCCCGACGGCCAGCCGCTGGTCAGCCAGCAGCTTGTCATCAACGGCGAGACTCCGCCGGGCGGCGCCACGGTGAGCTGGATCTTCCACCGCGGCAAGTGACGCCCGCGCATGCGGGACCGACGCACTTTGGACTTGCCGTGGCCGCGCCGATTCGGGATGGGGGCGGGCCATGGACCAGGTAACGATCAAGCGCGCCCTTCTCTCGGTCTCTGACAAGACCGGGATCGTCGAACTCGGACAGGCGCTCGCCGCGCTCGGAGTCGAACTCGTTTCGACCGGGGGCACCGCCACCGCGCTCCGCAATGCGGGGCTTACGGTGCGCGACATTTCGGACCTCACCGGCTTTCCGGAGATGATGGACGGGCGCGTCAAGACGCTGCACCCGATCGTCCATGGCGGGTTACTGGCGGTGCGCGACAATGCCGAGCATGTCGCGGCGATGGCAGCGCACGGGATCGGCGCGATCGATCTGGTGGTCGTCAACCTCTATCCGTTCCAGCAGACCGTGGCGCGCGGCGCCGAGCGCGACGAGATCATCGAGAATATCGACATCGGCGGGCCTTCGATGGTCCGTTCGGCGGCCAAGAACCACGATTCGGTCGCGATCGTCACCGACCCGGCCGACTATGCGCTGGTGATGACCGGCACGACGACGCTGGCCGACCGCCGCCGGCTCGCCGCCAAGGCCTATGCCGCCACCGCCGCCTATGACGCGGCGATCGCGAGCTGGTTCGCCTTTGCCGACCAGGGCGAGGCGTTTCCCGCCACGCTGCCCGTCGCGCTCACCCGCGCCCAGACGCTGCGCTATGGCGAGAACCCGCACCAGTCGGCCGCGCTCTACCTGCCGCAGGGCGGCGCGCGCGGCATCGCCCAGGCCGAGCAGCTTCAGGGCAAGGAACTGAGCTACAACAACTATAACGACGCCGACGCGGCGCTGGAGCTGGTCAGCGAGTTCCGCGACGGCCCGCCGACCGTGGTGATCGTCAAGCACGCCAATCCGTGCGGCGTGGCGACCGGCGCGACGCTGCTCGAAGCCTATCAGGCGGCGCTGGCGTGCGATTCGGTATCGGCGTTCGGCGGCATCATCGCGGTCAACCGCAAGCTCGACCGCGAGACCGCCGAGGCGATCGCGGGCATCTTTACCGAAGTCGTCGCGGCGCCCGATGCCGATGAAGACGCGCGCGCGGTGTTCGCGGCGAAGAAGAACCTGCGCCTGCTGCTGACGGGCGAGCTGCCCGATCCGGCGCGGCCCGGGCTGATGCTCAAGTCGATCGCGGGCGGGATGCTCGTCCAGTCGCGCGACAATGGCCGCGTGACGCGCGACCAGCTGAAGGTCGTCACCAAGCGCGCGCCGACCGAGCAGGAGCTTGCCGACTGCCTGTTCGCGTGGACGGTGGCCAAGCACGTCAAGTCGAACGCGATCGTCTATGCCAAGGACGGCAGCACCGCCGGGATCGGCGCGGGCCAGATGAACCGGCTGGAAAGCGCACGCATCGCGGCGTGGAAGGCGAAGGACGCCGCCGAAAAGGCCGGATGGACGACGCCGCGGACGATCGGTTCGGCGGTGGCGTCGGACGCGTTCTTCCCCTTTGCCGACGGGCTGCTCGCCGCGGTCGAGGCGGGGGCCACCGCGGTGATCCAGCCGGGCGGGTCGATCCGCGACGAGGAAGTCATCGCCGCCGCCGATGCGGCCGGGCTGGCGATGGTGTTCACGGGGATGCGCCACTTCCGCCATTGAGGCCGGGGCGCCGCGCGGCGTCCGGCAACGTGAGCGGATCGAAAAGGCGTCGGGGCGCAGGCCCCGGCGCCTTTTTCGCGGCTTGCGGGCGGGGGCGCGGCCCCTGAAGCTTTTCGGGCGCGAATGCGGCGAAGTTTATGAAGTTTAGGGTCTCCGCGCGTGAGCCGGCCAAGCGGCGCGGCGCACGCAGGCGCGCGTTCGGAGGAAACGGACGGCGTCAAAGAGCGGTCCGGAACATATGGGGATCGTGCCCATGCCCGCAAGGCCGCGCCGGCGCGGGTCCGCCGCGATCAGTCGGCGAGCCCGCCCGCCATTTCGAGCAGCACCGCCCATTCCTCGGCGCGGACCGGCGTGACCGACAGCCGCGACTGACGCAGCATTTCGAGCGTCGCGAGCCGGGGTTCGGCCTTGATGTCGGCGAGCGGCACCGCGCGCACGAGCCGGGCGACGGGGCGCACCGAGACGCTGGCCCATTTGCCGTCGTCGCCGTCGGGTTGCCACGCGCGCGTGATTTCCATCACGCCGACCGCGGCCTTTTCCTTGTTCGAATGGTAGAAGATCGCCTGGTCGCCCGGCTGCATCGTCTTGAGGAAGTTGCGCGCGGTATAGTTGCGCACCCCGTTCCATTCGGTCGCACCCTCGCGGATGAGATCGTCCCAGCCATAGACATCGGGTTCGGAGCGCAGGATCCAGTATTGCATCGCCGCGAGCGATACCCGCACCCGCCCCCCGATTTCAATGCGGCTGGTGGCGCCGCGCGCAGGCGCAGCGGGCGCGGCGGGGCGATGTGCGACTTGCCAGCGGCGCGCGTTGGCGGCAAAGGCGCGGGGCATGAGCGATACCCCTCCCGACCGCCTGTCGGTCAACCCGAAGAGCCCCTTTTATGACGAAGCGCTGCTCCAGCGCGGCGTCGGCATCCGCTTCAAGGGCGCGGAGCGGCACGATGTCGAGGAATATTGCATTTCCGAAGGCTGGGTGCGCGTCGCGCTGGGCAAGAAGGTGGATCGCAAGGGCCAGCCGCTGACCGTCAAGCTGAACGGCCCGGTCGAGGCATGGTTCGAACACGCCGCCGACGCCGCCGCCACCGACGAGGGCGCCGAGGGCTGATCCCCCGGCGCCGCGGGCCGCCAACCGGCGCCCGCCCGCCCCGTCCGCCGACGACGCCGCCGCGCGCCGTGACGGGCCGGGCGTTGCGCGATCAGGCCGCGAGGCGTTGCGGAACGCGCGCGGCCGCCGCGGCAGGTTCGACCTGGAAGCGTTCGGCGCGCGACACCAGCGCCTCGACCTCGTGCATCAGCGTGCGCGCGGTTGCCGATGCCTGTTCGACCATCGCCGCATTCTGCTGCGTCGCCTGATCGACCGCGGCGACGTTGCCGCTGATCGCGCCGATCGCCGACGCCTGTTCCTGATTGGCCTGGGCGATCGCGCCGAGTTCGCGATGCACCTCGCCGACATTGTGCGCGATCGAATCGAGCGCGGTATCGACATTGCCGACCGCCTCGACCGCATGGCCGATATCGCCCTGGGTGACGGTGAGCTGTTCGCGGGCGCGCTTCGCCTCTTCCTCGGCGCGCATCGCGAGTGCCGAGACGAGGTCGGCGACGACGGCGAAGCCGCGGCCCGCCTCACCCGCACGACCGGCCTCGACCGCGGCGTTCATCGCGAGCACGCGCGTCTGGAACGCGATCTTGTCGACGCCCTCGATCACCGTGTCGATCCCGCGCGCGCTTTCGGCGACGCGACGCATCGCCTGGACGACGACATCGGCGACCGCGCGGCTTTCGCGCACCGTCCCGATCGCCTCGTCGGCGCGCGCGACGAGCGTTTCGGCGGCGCCCGCCGTCGTCTTGAGCTGGCCGTCCATCCGCACCGTCGCCTGGTTGGTCTCGTCGAGCCGGTGCGCGGTGGTTTCGGTGCGGCGCGCCAGATCCTCCGACGCGGCGCTGATCTCGGTCGCGCCGGTGCGGATCGCGCGGGCGCTTTCGCTGACCGCGCCGAGCAGCTCGCGCAGCCGGGCGAGCGTGGTTTCGAAATGCGCCTCGAGCACCGAATAGGCCGCGGGCAACCGGCCGCGCAGCGAGAAGGTGAGGTCGCCCGCGGCAAGCGCGCCGAGGCTGTCGCCGATCGTCGAGACGACCGATTCGAGCTCGGCGGCCTGCGCCGCGCGCGACTGGGCGGTCGCATGTTCGGCGGCGGCGCGTTCGTCCGATTCGCGCTGGAGCGCGTCGAGCAGCGCCGCCATCGCGTGCGTGAGGTAAACGAGCGCGACGGTTTCGGCGATCAGGATCACCGCATGGAGCAGGATGCGCGCGAAGCTGCCGCCGTTGAGGAACACCCATTGCGGCATCGCCATGCCGAGCACGAGGTGATGCACCGCGACCACGCCGGCGGCGGCGATGAGCGCGCGCCAGTCGCACAGCACCGCGCTGGCCGCGAGCGCCGCGAAGAACAGCATGTGCAGATCGGTCTGCCAGAGCTGACCCTGGAACAGGAACAGCATCAGCGCCGGCTGGGCGACGACCGCGGTGCTGACCACCATCCGCGCCTGGGCATCGGTGCGCCCGTGCGCGGCGACCCACAGGGGATAGGCGGGCAGCGCGAGCGTGAGCAGGATCGCCACCGCCTGATTGTCGACCTGAACGAACAGCGCGCCTGCGAGCGAGGCGATCATCATCGCCGCCATCAGCACCGCCAGCAGGCGCATGCCGGTGCGGCGCAGCATCTCGAGTGAAACCTGGTTCATTGCGCACCCTTTTGTGCCGGTGCGCACAGGCGCGGCCGGCCGTTGATTGGCAAAAATCCGTGACGCAGCGCCGCCCCGACCAGCGGCCAGCGTTCGCCGACCGCATAGAAGGAGCCCGGCAGCGGGCCGGGGCCGGCGCGCGCGGCGCCGATGCCGAGCGCGTCGGCATCGAGCGGCGCGGCGATCGGTCCCAGCGGCACGAGCAGCATCGGCCCGTGTTCGGCAGGCGCGAAGGCGAGCGCGCCGGCGGCGAGGACGAGCATGAGCTGTGCGAGCACGGCGGGGCCGAACGCCGTTCGTCGGCCCCGTCGCCGGGGCGCTGCATCCGGTTGCATCTCCCCTTTTTAGAAGGAGCGCGGCGCCGGGTGCGGGGATATTTCCGCTTTTTTGCAGGAGGTCCGCGGCGGGCGGACCGGACGCCGGGCGCCGCGTTCGCCGGTCAGCCCGGCGACGCAGCGGCCGACAACGCGATCAGTGGACGAAGCGTGCCACGACGTCGCGATACGAACGCGATACCTTCACCTGCGCGCCCGAATCGAGCACGAGGAAACATTCGCCGTTGGTGTGCGGCTTGACCTGGCGCACCAGGTCGAGATTGACGATCGTCGAACGGTGGACGCGCTGGAAACGGCGCGGGTCGAGGCGTTTTTCCAGGTCCTTCATCGTCTCGCGCAGGACGAGATTATTCTCGCCGGTGTAGATCACCATATAGTCGCCCGCCGCGTCGATCCGTTCGATCGTGTCGACGTCGACGCGGAAGATCTGGCCGCGATCCTTGATGTTGATGAGCTTTTCGAAGCGGTTGGCGGCGACCTCGGGCGCTTCGGCGGTGCCCAGTTCCTCGACCGCGTCGGGCGCGACCTCGGCCAGCACTTCCTTGAGCTTCTCGACCTCCTCGACCCCGCGCTTCTGCGCGAGCCGCTGGCGGACGCGATCGAGCGTGTCGGCGAGGCGCGCGTCCTCGACCGGCTTCATCAGATAGTCGACCGCCTGCGCCTCGAACGCGCGGATCGCATGGTCCGAATAGGCGGTGACGAAGACGAACAGCGGCGGTTCGACCTCCATCAGCCCCTGGACGACCGAGAAGCCGTCGAAGCCGGGCATCTGGATGTCGAGGAAGACGAGGTCGGGCTTGTGCGTCTTGATCGAGCGGATGGCCTCGCGGCCGTTTGAGCATTTGTCGATGATTTCGACATCCTCATGGGCCTGGAGCCGCAGCTCCAACCCCTGAATTGCCAGGGGTTCATCGTCAACGAGGATGGTGCGGATGGTCATGCGGCCTCTCGGTTCGGTTCCTCAAGCTGGAACGGTATCTCGATCTCAACGCTGAAACCTTCCCCGGGTTTCGTTCGCGTCTCGAAACGATGGTCAGGCCCGAAAGCCTGCGCCAGCCGTTCCCGGATATTGGCGAGCCCCACGCCGGTGGAGAGCGTCGGCCGCGGCTTTGCTTCGATCAATCCTGGGCCCGTGTCGGATACGGCGATCTGCACCCTATCGCCGACGAGCCGAGCGGTGACGGTGATGTCGGCCCCCTCCTCCTGCGGGGTCACGGCATATTTGATCGCGTTTTCGACGAGCGGTTGGAGCAGCAGCGACGGCAGCCGCGCCTTGGCGCAGCGCAAATCAATGTCGAAATGCGGGCGCAGCCGCTCCTCGAATCGCATCTTCTCGATCTCGAGATAGAGCTTGAGCGTCTCGACCTCCTGCGCGAGCGTGACGTGCGCGGTGGGCTCGTTCGCCAGCGTGTAGCGCAGGAACGACGACAGCCGCGACAGCATGACGTTGGCGCGCTCGGTCTGCTTGAGGAGCACGAGCGTCGAGATCGAGTTGAGCGTGTTGAACAGGAAGTGCGGGTTGAGCTGATAGCGCAGCATCGCGAGCTGGGCATGGCTCGCCTGGTTCTCGAGCACCTGCATCTGGTCGATCTGGCGCTCGACGATCAGGTAGAAGTTGATCCCGAAATAGAGCGCCGACCAGCCCGCAAGCACGGTGAAGTTGATGAACACCGTGCCCACCACGAGCGGCAGCGTGATCCCCGGCTCGGCATTCTTGATGAACGAGTAGGTGAAGGCATCGAGCGTCGAATAGACGATCGTCGCCGAGGCGAGCGTCGCCAGCGTGAGCAGGATGCCCGTGATCCGCGGCATCTGGCGATACACGCCGTACAGCGTCGAGAGCAGCAGCGTGAGGCAATAGCCCACGATCGCCTCGATGATGACCGCGATGATGCCGTCGAGATTGAAGCCGTTCGAGATGCTGACGACCGCGCGCAGCAGCAGATAGCCCGTCCAGCCCGAGGCCTGGAGGATCCAGAAGGCACGCGCCTTGTCTTCGAAAAAGGGGCGCGAGAGAAAGCCCGGCTTGTCGTTCGGCTGCGGCATCAGCCGCGCGGGAGGAGCAGGAGTCGGCACGCCTTGCCCTCTACCATCGCCGCCGGGGGGCGGCAAAGAGGGTTGCGATGCGCGCGGCGGCGGGGGGCGGGGGGCGTAAAAAAAGTGCCGGGCGGTTGGGCCGCCCGGCACATCAAGGACTGTCAGTTCGGCGCGGATCAGAAGGTGAAGCGCGCGCCGATGCGGATCAGGTACAGCGAGTTCGACGTCGAGACGACCGAGTCGTTCGGGTTCTTGTACGACGAATAGCGGTACTGGGCGCAGGTCTGGGTCGGCGCGGTGTTGACCGGAGCGAACGTGCCGCCCGCAGGGTTCGCCGAGCCCGGCGCCGAACCCGTCGGGACCGCCGCGCTGAGGCACTGCACCTGGACGACCGCCGACTGGTACGGGAAGCCGAGCTGACGCAGGCCGCCCCAGTTGTGGTTGATCAGGTTCGGCAGGTTCTCGATGTCGGCGAAGACCGAGATGCGCGACTTGCCGACGAAGGTCGGGATTTCCTGCTCGAGATGCAGGTCGATGCGGGTGAAGGCACGGGCGCGGGCGATGTTCTTCGGCGCGATACGGCCACGGAAGTCCTTCAGGCGCGTCGCGTTGATGAGGCCATCCAGCGCCGTCTGGGTCGCCGCCGAGTCATAGCTCACCAGCGGGTCGTTGGTGCCGGTCGGGACGTACAGCAGTTCGCGGGCATTGCTGCCGACGTTGTTCAGCGTACCGAACACCGGCGAACGGTTGCTGTTGTTGTCCTGCATCGTGAAGCTGTACGGGCGTCCCGCGCGGGTTTCGCCGAACAGCTGGATCGTCGTCTTGTAGTCGCCGAAGAAGGCGTGGTCGAAGCCGACATTGTACTTGAACGCCCACTTGGTCTGATCGCTCGACGTGCCATAGGCCGGCCAGTTCGGGTCGGACACGACCTGGTTGCCGTAGTTCGAGTTGATCGTCGACGAGGTCGCGTTCGACACGTCCTTGACGTCCTGCCAGGTGTAGCTGCCGCCGAACGACAGGCCCCAGTCGAACGTCTTGCTGAAGCGCACGTCGAAGATGTGGCTGCGGCCCTTCGAAGTGTTGGTCAGCAGGATGTCGTAGTTGTTGTCGCCGAAGCTGATCGCGCCGTTGTAGCGCGGACGACCATCGGGCAGCGTACCGACCGCAACCGAGCGGATGTCCTGGAACACCACCGCGTTGCGGGTACGGGTGAAGATATAGTCTGCACCGAAATCGATCCCGAAGACCGAATAGTCGGCCGACAGCGTCGCCTTCCACGACGAGGGCAGCTTGAAGTTGGGATCAAGCGCGCCCGTGCGCGTCGCCGCCACGGTGCCGCCGTTGGTGGCGTTGGTGACATACTGCGTCACCGACGACGGGATCGACGAGCCGGCGACGCCGTTGAGTGCTGCGGTGCAGATCGCGTTCGGCACGCCGTTGGTGCAGGTGTCGCCATTGCCGTTGCGGATGATCGAAACCTGGTTGGCGAGGATCGTGTTCGAGAAGCTGTTCGACAGATAGATGTCGGGCGAACCGCCGCCGAAGATGCCCACGCCGCCGCGGAACTTCAGGTTGCTCATCGGGCGATAGTCGAAGCTCAGGCGCGGCTGGAAGTTGTCCAGGCCCTTGTACGTCTTGAGGTTCGAGAAGCCGTAGCGCGACGTGAAATAGGGGTTGAGCGCCGGCTTGTCGCGCATGCCGTAGAGGTCATAGCGCACAGCGGCCGTGACGGTCAGTTCGTCGTTGACCTTCCATTCGTCCTGCAGACCGAACGACCACTGGTCATAGTGGAAGTTGGCGGCAGCGCCGTCTGCCTGGCCGTTGAGCGGGAGCGCGACGGTCAGCTGGCTGGCACGGCCCGCCTGGAAGTCGGCGAGCGAGTCGAAATAGAACGAGCCGGAGCTGTTCTGAAGGAAGTTGTTGTAGGTGCGGTTCTCGGCGAACTCGAACAGCGCCTGGATCTGGTGGTTGCCGGCCGTGTAGCGGCCGAGCAGCGAGCCTGCCCAGGTGTCGAAGAACAGCTCGTTGGTCTGACGGCTGACGTCCGGACCGAAGAACACGCGCGGCGTGCCGGTGCTGCAGGTGGTGTTGTTGGTGGTGTTCGCAGCGCCGCCCGGCGTCGTGGCGCCGGTCGGGTCGAGGCAG
Organism: Sphingomonas chlorellae; assembly: GCF_056485145.1. Classification (NCBI taxonomy): domain Bacteria; kingdom Pseudomonadati; phylum Pseudomonadota; class Alphaproteobacteria; order Sphingomonadales; family Sphingomonadaceae; genus Sphingomonas; species Sphingomonas chlorellae. The sequence continues at coordinate 347,302 of NZ_JBQXXM010000004.1, read as the reverse complement.
ACGCCGAACTGGCCGAAGCCGCGGCCGAGCACCGGATCCTGGCCACGCTTGGTGTAGCGATAGATCAGTCGGGCTTCGGTCGAGAACTTGTCGCTCCAGTCCGAGTTCAGCTGAACGATGCCGGCGCGCAGCAGTTCGGTCAGCGTGTACGCGTTCGACGCCAGGCCCAGCGTCGGGCCGGTGTTCGACGTGCTGGTGTTCTGAAGGCTGGTCGAGCTGTCATAGGCGTTGATGTACGACAGCGAGAGGCGCTGGCCGTCGGTGACGTTCCAGTCGATGCGCGCGACGACCTTTTCGTCCTTCTGGTTGTTCACCGAGAGGACGTCGCCGGTGTCGTACTTGTAAACGCTCTTCGCAGTCGCCTGGATCGCCGACACCGCGCTGGCGGTCAGGTTCGGGATCTGGCTGATCGACGAGGTCGAGAAGGGACGGGGATCGGTGTTGCGTTCGCCCGAGATCATGAAGAACAGCTTGTCCTTGATGATCGGACCCGAGAGGGTCGCGCCATAGGTTTCGCTGTTATAGTCGGGAACGACGAAGCGGGTGCTGCCGATCCGCTTGCCCTGCCAGTTGTCACGGCTCTGCGAATAGAAGCCCGTGCCGTGGAAGCTGTTGCTGCCCGACAGCAGGACCGAGTCGATCGCGCCGCCCTGGAAGCCGCTCTGGCGGAAGTCATACGGTGCGATCGAAACCGAGACCTGCGCGATGGCGTCGAACGGGATCGGGCCGCGGCCGGTCGGGCTGGCGTCGGGGTTGAGGCCGAAGGTGTCGCCGACGGTCACGCCGTTGATCGTGAAACGGTTGAAGCGCGGGTTGACGCCCGCGAACGAAACGGCGCGGCTGTTGCTGAGGTCGAGCGTGGCGAACGGATCGCGGCGTTCGATGTCGCGGATGTCGCGGTTGATCGACGCGACCTTGCGGATGTCCTCGCGGTTGAACACGCTCTGCGGACCGTCCGAGCTCACGCCCGCGCCGCGGATGCGGCTGGCGGTGACGACGATGTCGCCCGATGCGCTGCTGCTCATCTCGATCGGCAGGTTATAGGGCTGGCCGACGACGGTGAACACGTCGGTGACGCTGGTGTTACCGCTCGCCGAGGTCACCTCGACGGTGAACGGGCCGCCGACGCGGAGACCCGACGAGCTGAAGCCGCCGTCCGAGTTCGTCACCGTGGTGGTCTTGGTGCCCGAGGGGACGTGCGTGATCGTCACCTGGGCGCCGGCCACGGGAACGCCGTCGGCGGTCACCGTACCCTGGATGGTGGAAGTCGTCTGCTGCGCCATGGCGGCGGCAGGAATCACAAGCGCGGCTGCAGCCACACCAGCATAAAGCATCGTGCGCATTGGTTAAGGTAGTCCCCTTTGGAGTGCTCAGTTTTGCACGCGGCAACGCGGTGCATTCACCGTCCCGGCCGCCCATGCGAGCTAATTATTGCGTTTGGATGACAGTCAACAGGGGTGTTGTGGCGACCCCCTGTTAACCTGCGATTCAGTTTCGCCGCGTTGCAAAAAAGCATCACCGGGCGGCGGTGACGATCGCCTGCCATTCGGCTTCGGTGATGACGCGGATGCCCAGCTCGGCGGCCTTTTTGAGCTTGGAGCCGGCGCCCGGGCCGGCGATCACCAGGTCGGTCCGGGACGATACCGACCCGGCAACGCGTGCGCCGAGGCGTTCGGCCTGGGCCTTGGCCTCGTCGCGGCTGAGCGTTTCGAGCGTGCCGGTGAAAACCAGCGTCTTGCCCGTGACTTCCGAGTCGCGCGATTCGACGACGAAGGGCGGCGGCGACACTTCGCGCAGCAGGTCGGCCCAGACGCTGCGGTTGTGCGGTTCGTGGAAGAAGTCGGCGAGCGCGTGGCCCACCGCGGCGCCGACATTCTCGACGCCGATGCGTTCGGCGATCGCCTTGTCGAGCCGGGTGCGGTGCTTCGCCTCGGTCTCCCCCAGCGCGGGCGGCGTGGCGTCGCGCAACGCGATCAGCGCGTCGGCGAGCGCCTCGATCTCGGGGAGGGTGACATAGCGCTTGAGCAGGTCGCGCGCGGTGATCGCGCCGACGTGGCGGATGCCGAGGCCGAACAGCAGCCGGGCGGCATCGGGCGCGCGCTTGGCCTCGATCGCGGCGATGAGGCCGTCGACCGACTTTTCCTGCCAGCCCTCGCGCCCGAGCAGATCGTCGCGGTAGCGACCGAGGCGGAAGATGTCGGCCGGTTCGACGATCCAGCCGAGGTCGAGCAGCTCGATCAGCGTTTTCTCGCCCAGTCCGTCGATGTCGAGCGCGCCGCGGCTGACGAAATGCTTGAGCCGTTCGAGCCGCTGCGCCGGGCAGATCAGCCCGCCGGTGCAGCGGACATCGACCTCGCCCTCCTCGGCCACCGCTTCGGACTGGCAGATCGGGCAGTGGGTGGGGAAGTGCCAGTCGGGCCGCGGCGCGTCGCGGGTGAGGTTCTCGACGATCTGCGGAATCACGTCGCCGGCGCGCTGGAGCACGACGCGGTCGCCGGGGCGCACGCCCAGCCGCGCGATCTCGTCGGCATTGTGGAGCGTGGCGTTGCTGACCACGACGCCGCCCACCGTCACCGGCGCGAGCCGTGCGACGGGGGTGAGCTTGCCGGTGCGGCCGACCTGGATGTCGATCGCCTCGAGCGTCGTCTGCGCGCGCTCGGCGGGGAATTTGTGCGCGAGCCCCCAGCGGGGTGCGCGGCCGACATAGCCGAGCCGCGCCTGCCAATCGAGCCGGTCGACCTTGTAGACCACCCCGTCGATGTCGAACGGCAGGTCGGCGCGGCGCGCCTCGATCGCGCGATACTGGGCAAGCGCATCGTCGAGCGTGGCGGCGTGGACGAACAGGTCGGAGACGGGGAAGCCCCAGTCGCGGATGCGCGCGATCGCGGCGAACTGGGTCTCGGCGAGCGGTTCGCTGAGCTCGCCCCAGCCCCAGGCGAGGAAGCGCAGCGTGCGCGTGGCGGTGACCGCGGCGTCCTTTTGCCGGAGCGAGCCCGCCGCGGCGTTGCGCGGATTGGCGAAGCGGCGCGCCTCCTTGCCCGCCGCCTCGGCCTCGGCGAGCAGCCGGGCATTGAGCGCGGCGAAATCGGCCTTGGCCATATAGACCTCGCCGCGCACCTCGCAGACCGCGGGGGCGCCGGCGATCCGCGCCGGAATGTCGGCAATCGTGCGGACATTGGCGGTCACGTCCTCGCCCACCCGGCCGTCGCCGCGCGTGAGCGCCTGGACGAGCACGCCGTCCTCATAACGAAGCGAGCAGGACAGGCCGTCGATCTTGGGTTCGGCGGTGAGTTCGACGGGCGCGTCGTCGGCCAGCTTGAGGAAGCGGCGGACGCGGCCGAGGAAGTCGGCGATGTCCTCGTCCGAAAAGCCGTTGTCGAGGCTGAACATCGGCTGCGCATGCGCGACCTTGGCGAGATGCCCCGCGGGTGCGGCGCCGACCTGGCGCGAGGGGGAGTCGGCGCGGACGAGATCGGGAAAAGCGGCCTCGATCGCGGCGTTGCGCCGGACGAGCGCGTCGAAATCGGCGTCGCTGATCTCGGGCGCGTCCTCGCTGTGATAGAGGCGGTTGTGGTGCGCGATCGCGGCGGCGAGGCGTTCGAGCTCGGCGGCGGCGTCGAGGGGCGTGTCGGGCAGGTCGGCGGCGCGTTCGGTCATGCCCCAGGCGTTAGGAAGCCGCGGCGGCGTGATCAAGCGTCTCGCGCACCGCCCGGCGCGACGGCGCGCACCACCGCTCCGGCGCAACCGCACCGGCACGGCCGCGCGACCGGCTTGATCGCGGCGCCGTCATCCGCAATCAAGCAGCGATGCGTCTGATCCGCCTGCTCGGTGCCGCCCTGCTGTGGCTGGTCGTCCTGATTTGCCTTGCCGCGACGGTGGTGCCGTTCTTCCTCGACCGCATCTATTATCGCGGGCCGGAAAGCGCGCATTACGACGGCGCGCGCTTCTTCAATCCCGACGGCGAGGACAATGGCGGCGCGCGCGGGACCGGCGGGCGGGCGAACATGGCGGCGCGGTTCCTGTTCGGCGATCGCGAGCGCCCGACCTGGCCCGAGACGGTGCCGGTGACGCCGACGCGGCCCCCCGCGCGGGTGGCGGGCGACCGGATGCACGTCACCTGGATCGGCCATGCGACCGTGCTGGTGCAGACGCAGGGCCTCAACATCCTGACCGACCCGGTGTGGAGCGACCGCGCCGGCCCGTTCGGGATCGGCCCGCGTCGCGTCGCGGCGCCCGGGGTGCGGATCGCCGACCTGCCGCCGATCGACCTGGTGCTGGTGAGCCACAATCATTACGACCATATGGACCTGGCGACGCTGAAGGCGCTGTGGAAGCGCGACCGGCCGCGGATCGTCACCGCGCTGGGCAACGACCACGTCATCGCGCAGGCGGGCGTGCCCGCACGCGCGCTCGACTGGGGGCAGCAGCTGGCGGTGCGGCCGGGGATCGAGGTGGCGGTGACGCGCAACCACCATTGGAGCAGCCGCTGGTTCACCGACCGCAACCGCGCATTGTGGTCGAGCTTCGTCGTGCGGCTGCCCGGGGGGAATTTCTTCTTTGCCGGCGATACCGGCGCGGGCGACCTGCGCTGGCCCGCCGAGGCCGCCGCGCTGGGGCCGGTGCGCTTTGCCGCGCTGCCGATCGGCGCGTTCCGCTTTCGCCCGGGCCAGATGGGGATCGACAGCCATGTCGGCCCGTATGACGCGATCCGCGTGTGGCAGGGGCTGGGCCAGCCCGAGGCGCTGCCGATCCATTGGGGAACGTTCCGCCTGTCGTGGGAAGGCTATGAGACGCCGCCGCGGCTGCTTGCGGCGATGCTGGTCTGCGCGCGGACCGACGGCCAGCGCTTTGCCGCGCACCGGATCGGTGCGGGGTTCGACGTGCCCGCGATCGACGCTGCGCGGCGGCCGACGCCGCCCGACCTGGCCGCGATCGCGGCATGCGGGCGGGCGGGGCGCTTTGCCGGGCTGCGCTGATTGCCGTCGTGCGCCGATTGCCGTGCGCGCGTGACGCAGGCGTAACGACCCGCGTCCCTCCGTATCAAAACGGGTGGGGCGGCGCGCGGCGGGAACTTGAGGCGAGGCGGCGGCTCGCCTAAGCACCACGCGGCCGATTGGGGAGGGGCCGCGCCCGCCATGAACGACCGCGCGCTGTCTGCGACGCGCCTTTATGACACGAGCATCGACCGCGTCGGGCTGGCGCTGGGCGCCGGCAGCCTGCTGGGCGGGCTGATCGTCGCGGTGCTGACCGCGTGGGGCGGGCAGCATTCGCCGATGGCGCTGGTGCTGAGCTGGGCGATCGGCAGCGTTTTCGTCGCGATCGGGATGACGGCCTTTGGCGGGCCGATCTGGCTGGTGATGCACCTGGCCGGGCTGCGCCGGCCGTGGCATGCCGCGCTGGTGGGGGCGGTGCCGCTGTTCGTGCTGCTGGCGGGCGTGCAGGGGCTGGGCAGCGCGCCGCTGATCGACACGCGCGACTGGATCGTGCGGACGGCGGCGACGCTGGGCAACGCGGCGCTGCTCGCGCTGCTTGCGGCGGCGATCGCGCTGGTGATGTGGCGGATCGCCTATCGCCGCGTCACCGGCGGCTGACCGCCGTCCGGATCAGCCCCGAACCGCCTCCCGGATCAGCCGCAGTCGCCGACGCGTTCGCCGCGGGCGCGCATCCGGATCGACATTGCGCCGGGGGTGCCGGGCTGGCCCGTCTGCTGGTCGATCGCGACGTCGAAGCCGGTCGTGCCGCTGGTCCCCTGAAGCCCGATCCGCGTCGTCGTCGCGCCCTGGGTGCAGGCGAGCCGCGCGTCGATGCGCCCGCCGCGCGCCGTATAGCGTTCGAAGGTGCACGTTCCCGCGACGCGGGTGAGCGCGTCGAGATCGACGGGCTTGAGTTCCTTGGCGGTGCGGCAGCTCGTCCGGTCGATCTTCTGCTTTTCGAGCGCGGCCTGGGTGGGCGCGCGCTGCGCCTCGGGCAGCCCCGAAAGATCGGCGGCGAGCACGTCCGAACGGAAGCGCCACTTACCCGGCTGCATCGGCGCGTGCGACTGCGCCGCCTTGATCAGGCCGGCGACCTCGTCGGTCGAGGCGTTGGCGACATCGATCTCGCCGGTCTGGGCGGCGCGGCGCTCGGCCGCCGACTGGCAACCGGCCAGCGCGAGCCCCGGAAGTGCGGCCAGGGCAATCAGGATCGAACGGCGCATCAACGGCTTTCCCCAAATGCTTTTCGCGGCTGCGCTCACACCCCATATTGTCGGCGATGGCAATCCAGATTCGCACCAGCCTCGCCGAGCCGGAAACCGGCCAGAGTTTCGTTCCGCACCGCCCGCAGCGGCCCGACAAGGCCGAGGGGGGCAAGCGATTCAAGCTCGTCTCGGACTATGAACCCTCGGGCGACCAGCGCTTCGCGATCCCCGAACTGGTCGAGCAGGCGCGCGCGGGTGAGCGCGACCAGGTGCTGCTCGGCGTCACCGGATCGGGCAAGACCTATACGATGGCCAAGGTGATCGAGGAGCTGCAGCGCCCGGCGCTGATCCTCGCGCCCAACAAGATCCTCGCCGCGCAGCTCTATGGCGAGTTCAAGAGCTTCTTTCCCGAGAACGCGGTCGAGTATTTCGTCAGCTATTACGACTATTACCAGCCCGAGGCCTATGTGCCGCGCTCGGACACCTACATCGAGAAGGAAAGCTCGATCAACGAGGCGATCGACCGGATGCGCCACGCGGCGACCCGCTCGCTGCTGGAGCGCGACGACGTGATCATCGTTGCCTCGGTCTCGTGCCTCTATGGTATCGGCTCGGTCGAGACCTATTCGGCGATGATCTTCGACCTGAAGAAGGGGCAGGTGGTCGACCAGCGCGAGATCATCCGCAAGCTGGTGGCGCTCCAGTACAAGCGCAACGATGCAGCCTTCGGGCGCGGCGCGTTTCGGGTGCGGGGCGATAATCTCGAGCTGTTCCCGTCGCACTATGAGGATACCGCCTGGCGGATCAGCTTCTTCGGCGACGAGATCGAGGAGATCGTCGAGTTCGATCCGCTGACCGGCAAGAAGGTGGCGAGCCTCGATTATGTCCGCGTCTATGCCAACAGCCACTATGTGACGCCGGGGCCGACGCTGAAGCAGGCGATGGAGGCGATCCGCCACGAACTTGCCGAGCGGCTGAAGGAGCTGGAGGCCGAGGGCAAGCTGCTGGAGCTGCAGCGGCTCGAGCAGCGGACCAATTTCGACCTGGAGATGATCGCGGCCACGGGCAGTTGCGCGGGCATCGAGAATTACAGCCGCTTCCTCACCGGCCGCCTGCCCGGCGAGCCGCCGCCCACGCTGTTCGAATATCTGCCCGAGAACGCGCTGCTCTTCGTCGACGAGAGCCACCAGACGATCGGCCAGATCAACGGCATGGCGCGCGGCGACCATCGGCGGAAGATCACGCTCGCCGAATATGGTTTCCGCCTGCCGAGCTGTATCGACAACCGGCCGCTGCGCTTCAACGAATGGGACGCGATGCGGCCGCAGACGGTGTGCGTTTCGGCGACGCCCGGCGGGTGGGAGATGGAGCAGACCGGCGGCGTGTTCGTCGAGCAGGTGATCCGCCCGACCGGGCTGGTCGACCCGCCGGTGGAGATCCGTCCGGTCGAGGAGCAGGTGCAGGACCTGATCCAGGAGTGCAAGGCGACCGCCGCCAAGGGCTATCGCACGCTCGTCACCACGCTGACCAAGCGCATGGCCGAGGACCTGACCGAGTATATGCACGAGGCGGGGATCAAGGTCCGCTATATGCACAGCGACGTCGAGACGCTGGAGCGCATCGAGCTGATCCGCGACCTGCGCATGGGCGTGTACGACGTGCTGATCGGCATCAACCTGCTGCGCGAGGGGCTCGACATCCCCGAATGCGGGCTGGTGGCGATCCTCGATGCCGACAAGGAAGGCTTTCTGCGGTCCGAGACCTCGCTGATCCAGACGATCGGCCGCGCCGCGCGCAACGTGGACGGGCGCGTGATCCTCTATGCCGACCGGATGACAGGGAGCATGGAGCGCGCGCTGGGCGAGACCAGCCGGCGCCGCGAGAAGCAGCTGGCGTACAATGCCGAACACGGCATCACGCCGGAGACGGTGAAGAAGAATATCGGCGACATCATCGCGCACGTCGCGTCGAAGGACCAGGTGACGGTGGAGATCGACGCCGATCGGCCGCACATGGTGGGCCACAACCTGCGCGCGTACATCGAGGAGCTGGAGAAGAAGATGCGCGATGCCGCCGCGAACCTGGAGTTCGAGGAGGCGGGCCGGCTGCGCGACGAGATCCGCGCGCTCGAGGCCGAGGAGCTCGGCCTGCCAGACGCCGAGCGCAAGGCGCCAGTCATGGGTCGTTCGAACGAAGGAAAGCCGGGGACGCGCAAGACCAGATACGGCAAGGTTCAGAAAACCCGGATGGCACGCGGTCGGCCGCATTAACGATAATAGATGGTTAATTCATTGCAGCGCCGTTTCGGGTGCGTGTTTTTCTGGAATATTTCGGAGATTCGCGTAGAGTAATTGCGTGGCGCCTGTGCTGCGATAGGCCGATGGTAGGGTATCGCGTATGCAGCTGATCGTCGAGTTGAGCGATGAACATCGCGAATTGGCGGATCATGCGGCCTATCTGCGTCATGTCGTGAGCGCGCCGGTGCCCGATCCGGCGGCGGTCGCGGCGCTGCGCTGGCGTTTCGTCCAGTTGCTTCACGATCATTGCGTGCGCGAGCAGCGCCAAGTCTATCAGCCGCTGATGGGATCGGGCGACGCGGTGGCGAGCGGGATCGCGTTGCGTTGCGACGAGGATTTCGGCCAGGTCGCGCAGGCGTTCCGCGACTATGTCGCCGACTGGCCGATCGGGCGGATCGCGCATGACTGGGCGGGTTTCGGCGCGGCGACGCGCGCGACGCTGGGGCTGATCGCGGCGCGAATCGAAGCCGAGGAGCGCGAACTCTATCCGCAGGCGCAAAGGGTGCTGGGCGCGCGCCGGGCCGCCTGAGCCGCGGTTGAGCCGATCGGCCAGTTCGCCCATAAGGCGCGGATGTTGCGCCGATCGCCCGTTTCCCTTCCCGCCCGCCGTTCCGCCGCGCTGCTGTCGGCGCTGTCGGCCGTGCTCGGGGCATGTACCGCAGTGCCGACCGCCGCACCCCCGATCCCCGCCCGTCCGGTGCCGGTGCCCGTCGTCACCCCGCCGCCCGCGCCGGCGCCTTCGAGCGACTGGCGTGACTGGCCGTTGACGCCGGGCGACTGGTCGTACCGCCGCGACGCGCGCGGCAGCCTGGCGCTGTTCGGCGTCGGCGGAACCGCGGCGCAGGCGATGCTGCGTTGCGACGTCGCGCGGCGGCGCGTCTATCTGTCGCGGCTGCCCGGCGCGGCGGTGCCTGCGGCCTCGGCTACGCTGTCGATCCGGACGAGCAGCGTCGTGCGCGCGGTGGCGGCGGTGGCAGGCAGCGGCACCCCCGCCTATTGGGTGGCCGAATTCGACGTGCGCGACCCGCTGCTCGACGCGATGGCGTTCAGCCGCGGGCGGTTCGTGATCGAAACCGCGGGCGCGCCGCGGCTGGTGATCCCGGCCTGGGCCGAGGTGTCGAGGGTGATCGAGGATTGCCGGGGCTGACGCCGCCGGGCGCGTGCTGCAACGCCGCGAAAGGGGCGGCGCGGCCGGTTTCGGCGAGGGTCGTGAGAATCGCACCGAATAGGGGAAAGAACAAGACTTGTTCTGCGACTCGGCTTGATTCACTCTCGAGTCGTGCCCCGGGTGGCACATGGCTCTTCAACCAGCGAAAGGAGGTGATCCGATGTCTCATGGTTCAGCAATGAGGTCGGTTCAGTTCGTTCGGGAGACGCGCCGCTGAGCTGAGGCCGGACGGCCCATCGCCGTCCGCGCGCCGGGCGGGAGGTATCCCCCTCCAGTCAACGCCCGTCCGCTTCCAGGCTCTGCGGCCCGCATGGTCTCCCGTGCTGGAGCTTCCGGCCGCTGACCATGTCGGAGGTCGCCGGATCCCTTGGCTGGGGTCCGGCGGCCTCTTTCATTTGGGGCGCCGGGCTATTCGGCGGCGAGCTGCTTGAGCCGATAGAGCTGGTCGAGCGCCTCGCGCGGGCTGAGCGCGTCGATATCGAGCGTGTCGAGCGCGTGGCGCAGCGTATCGACCTTTTCCTCCTCGGCATGCGCGGCGGCGGCGAAGAGGGGCAGCTCGTCGAGCCCCGCTGCCAGTCCGCCGGTCTTGGCGCGGCCGGCTTCCAGCTTGTCGAGCACCGCCTTGGCGCGCTTCACCGTCGCGGGCGGCATGCCGGCCAGCCGCGCGACGGCGATGCCGTAGCTGCGGTCGGCCGGCCCCTCCGCCACCTCGTGGAGCAGCACCAGCTCGCCCTTCCATTCGCGCGCGCGGACATGGTGGAGCGTCAGCGCGTCGCAGCGCTCGGCGAGCCGGGTCAGTTCGTGATAATGCGTCGCGAACAGGCAGCGGCAGCGATTGTCCTCGTGGATCGCCTCCACCACCGCCCAGGCGATGGCGAGCCCGTCATAGGTGGAGGTCCCGCGGCCGACCTCGTCGAGGATCACGAAGCTGCGCGGCGTGGCCTGCGCCAGGATGGCGGCGGTCTCGACCATCTCGACCATGAAGGTCGAGCGGCCGCGGGCGAGATTGTCCGACGCGCCGACGCGGCTGAACAGCCGGTCGACCAGCCCCAGCGTCGCGCGGGTGGCGGGGACATAGCTTCCCGCCTGCGCCAGCACCGCGATCAGCGCGTTCTGGCGCAGGAAGGTGGACTTGCCGCCCATGTTCGGCCCGGTGACGAGCCACAGGCGCGAGTCCTCGGACAGCTTGCAGTCGTTCGCGACGAACCGGCCCCCGGCGCGCGCCACGGCGGCCTCGACCACCGGATGCCGGCCGCCCTCGATATCGAAGCAGCGATGCTCGACGAGTTCGGGCCGCGCCCAGCCGCCCTCGGCCGCGCGCTCGGCGAGCCCGGCGGCGACGTCGATGCGGGCGAGCGCGTCGGCGGTGGCGGCGATCGCCTCGCGGCGGGCGAGCGCCTGGGCGGTGAGGTCTTCCAGATGTGCGGCTTCGGCCGAGAGGGCATGGGCGCCCGCCTGCGTCACCTTCAGCGCCACGTCGTGCAGTTCGGGCGCGTTGAAGCGGACGACGCCGGCGAGCGTCTGGCGATGGGTGAAACCGCTGTCGGGCTTCATCAGCGCATCGGCGGCGCGCGCCGGCACCTCGATATGATAGCCGAGCACGCCGTTATGGCGGATCTTGAGCGCGGCGATGCCGGTACGCGTGCGATATTCGCCCTCGAGCGCGGCGATGGCGCGGCGGCCGCCCGCGCCGGCGTCGCGCAGATCGTCGAGCGCGGCGTCATAGCCTTCGGCGATATAGCCGCCGTTCGCGGCGTCGACCGGGGGTTCGGGCACCAGCGCGCGGCCGAGCAGGTCGATCAGCGCACCGTGGCCGCGAAGCTGCGGCGCGAGTTCGCGCAGCAGCGCGGGCGCGTCGGCGATGTCGTCGATCCGCTCGCCGAGCCGCCAGGCGCCGTCGAGCCCGTCGCGCAGCTGGCCGAGGTCGCGCGGGGAGCCGCGCCCGGCGGCGAGGCGGCCGAGCGCGCGGCCGATATCGGGCAGCGCGCGCAGCGTCGCGCGGATGCCGTCGCGAAGCCCCGCATCGTCATGGAATAGCGTGACGAGATCGAGCCGCGCGTCGATCGCGGCGCGGTCCATCAGCGGTGCGGCGATGTCGGCGCCGAGCAGCCGCGCGCCGGCGCCGGTGACGGTGCGGTCGACCGCATCGAGCAGGCTGCCCTTGCGGGTGCCGGCGGCGCTGACGGTGAGTTCGAGGCTTTCGCGCGTCGCCGCGTCGATCGCCATCGCCGCTTCGGCGCGGCTGACGCGCGGCGGGCGGAGGAAGGGGAGCGAACCCTTGGCGGTATGCTCGAGATAGGCGACGAGCCCGCCCGCTGCCGCCAGCCCGGCGCGCGAGAACTGGCCGAAACCGTCCAATGTCGCGACGCCGAACAGCCGCCTGAGCCGCGCCTCGCCGCCGCTGCTGTCGAAGTCGATCTTCGGACGCAGCGCGGTGGCGAGTTCGGCGAAGTCGGTCGCGTCGCTGGCGATCGTCTCGGCCGGGTTGAGGCGGGCGAGTTCGGCGCCGAGCCGCGCGGCATCGGTTTCGATCAGCTCGAACCGGCCGGTGGAGATGTCGGCGCAGGCGATCGCGACCCCGCCGCCCGCCTCGCCCACCGCGACGCACCAGTTGGCGGTGCGGCTGTCGAGCAGCGCCTCTTCGGTGAGCGTGCCGGCGGTGACGACGCGGACGATCGCGCGCGCCACCAGCGCCTTTGATCCAGCGCGCTTCTTCGCCTCCTCGGGCGTCTCGGTCTGGTTGGCGATGGCGACGCGGTGGCCGGCCTTGATGAGCCGGGCGAGATAGGCCTCCATCGCGTGCACGGGCACGCCGCACATCGGGATCTTTTCGCCCTCATGCTCGCCGCGTGCGGTGAGCGCGATGTCCAGCACGCCGCTCGCGATCTTTGCATCGTCGAAGAACAGCTCGAAAAAGTCGCCCATCCGGTAGAAGAGCAGGCAATCCCCCGCTTCTTCCTTGAGCGCGAGATACTGGGCCATCATCGGGGTGGGGGCAGCAGACATGGCTCCTCCGCTACCGGATGCGGAGGGGGAGGCACAAGCCGCGGCCATGGGATGACGGCTGCGGAAAGCGGGGATAAGGCGTGGCGATGCGACCGGATCCGTCGAACGAGATGATTTTGTTCCCCTTGCGCCGTCGCTGGATCGCCGCGATCACGCTGCTGTCTGCCCTGCCGTTTCTGTTCGTTCGCATCCCGCCGCTGATCGACGTGCCGGGGCATATCGGGCGCTATGCCGTCGAACTGGCGCCGCCGGGCAGCCCGATGCTGCGCTATTTCGCGTTCCACTGGGTTCCGGCGCCGAACCTTGCCGCCGACCTGCTGGTGGTTCCGCTGGCGCGGCTGCTGGGGCTGGTACCGGCGGTGTGGCTGTTGTGCGCGATCATCCCGGGGCTGACCGTCGGTGCGCTGCTGATGCTTGCGCGGCGGCGCAATCCCGGCGGGGCCGGCGCGCTGCCCTGGGCCCTGCTTTTCGTCTACAATCTCTGGTTCCTGTACGGTTTCCTCAATTTCTTCCTGGTTGCCGCGCTGTCGCTATGGGCGGTGCTGCTGTGGGAAGCGCTCGACAAGCGGCGGCGACTGCGCGCGGCCCTGTTCGTGCTGCTGACGCCGATCCTGTTCGTCGGACACGCGGTGGGCGCCCTGCTGATGGTGGTGTGGATCGCGAGCCTGACGCTGGCGGCGCGGCTGGAGGCGGGCGGGCCGGGGGCGCTGCGCGATCCGCGCGCATGGATCGGCGCCGCCGGGTCGCTCTGGCCGTTGGCGAGCGGGGCGCTGCTGCTTGCGGTTGCCCCCGGCGGCGGCGGCGTCACGCGCTGGGACTTTCTCGACAAGCTGGATGCGGTTGCCACAGCACTTCAGGACCAGAATCGCTGGCTTGACCTGGCAAGCGTGGTCGCGGCGTTGGCGGTGTTCGTGCTCGGCTGGATCTGGCGCGCGCGCTTGCGTGGCGGCAATGCGCTGATCGTCGTCGCGACGCTGGCGCTGTTCGTTGCCGCGCCCGGCGTTCTGGGCGGCGCGGCGCGGGTCGACGGGCGGTTGCTGCCCTTTGTGCCGATGCTCGCCTTCGTCCTGCAGGACTGGCGCGAGGTGCGGCCGGCGCAGCGGCGCTGGACGGCGCGGGTCGGCTGGATGCTGCTGCTCGTCCGTTTCACCGTCACCACCGTCAGCTTCGCGGGCTATGCCGAAAGCTATCAGCGCGAGCTCGCGGCGCTCGACCATGTCGCGGTCGGATCGCGCGTCCTGAACCTCAGCCTGGTCAATTGTCGCGGCGACCAATGGCGACGCGAGCGCACCGAACATCTCGCCAATCTGGCGACGCCGCTGCGTCAGGCATGGGTCAATGCGCACTGGACCAACGGCGCGCTGCAGTTGCTGCAGGTCACCTATCAACCGCGCGGCTATGCGCACGACCCGTCGCAACTGATCGTCGGCGAGCATTGCGTGGATCGGGCGGTCCCGTTCGAGCGACGGTCGCGTCACGGGCTGGTCGAGAGCCTGCCCCGGCTGCCGCTCGACCAGGTCGACTATCTGTGGCTGATCGGGACCGACCTGCCGCCCGGCGTGCGCGACCCGCGGCTGGTGCCGGTCTGGCGATCGGGGCGCAGCGCGCTCTATGCGGTGCGTGGCGGCGCAACGACGTAGGGGAAAGCACGGAATCATGCTTCTGTGGTTTGCAATCGCCGTCCCGGGCTGCTTTAGGAACGCAAAGTCTCTACAGAATTAGGAACCGAGCGGATGGCCGAAGAGAGCAACGTCCAGTTTTCCGACCGCGAGGCGCTGCGCTACCATGCCGAAGGCCGCCCCGGTAAGATCGAGATCGTCGCCTCGAAGCCCATGGCAACCCAGCGCGACCTGGCGCTGGCCTATTCCCCCGGCGTCGCGGTGCCGGTGCGCGCGATCGCCGAGAACCCGGCGAGCGCCTATGACTATACCGCCAAGGGCAATCTGGTCGCGGTGATCTCGAACGGCACGGCCATCCTGGGGCTGGGCAATCTGGGCGCGCTCGCCTCGAAGCCGGTGATGGAAGGCAAGGCGGTGCTGTTCAAGCGCTTCGCCGATGTCGACTCGATCGACCTCGAGCTCAAGACCGAGGACGTCAACCGCTTCATCGACGCGGTCGAACTGATGGAGCCGAGCTTCGGCGGCATCAACCTGGAAGACATCAAGTCGCCCGAATGCTTCGTGATCGAGCAGACGCTGCGCGAACGGATGAACATCCCGGTGTTCCATGACGACCAGCACGGCACCTCGATCATCGCGGCGGCAGGGCTGATCAACGCGCTCCACCTGACCAAGCGTTCGATCAAGGAAACGCGCGTGGTCATGCTGGGCGCGGGCGCGGCGGCGATCGCGTGCGCCGAGCTGATCAAGGCGATGGGGCTGCCGCACGACCATCTGCTGATGGTCGACCTGAAGGGCGTGATCTATCAGGGCCGCGAAGACAGCATGAACCAGTGGAAGTCGGCGCACGCGGTCGCGACCGACAAGCGCACGCTGGCCGAGGCGTTGCAGGGCGCCGACGTGTTCATGGGCCTGGCCTCCGCCAACGCGCTGCCGCCCGAACTGCTGGCGACGATGGCGCCCAACCCGATCATCTTCGCGATGGCCAATCCCGACCCGGAGATCAGCCCGCCGCTCGCCAAGGCGACGCGGCCCGACGCGATCATCGCGACCGGGCGTTCGGATTATCCGAACCAGGTCAACAACGTGCTGGGCTTCCCGTTCATCTTTCGCGGGGCGCTCGACGTGCGCGCGACGACGATCAACGACGCGATGAAGATCGCCGCGGCCGAGGCGATCGCCCATCTCGCGCGCCAGCAGGTGCCCGAGGAGGTCGCCGCCGCCTATGGCACCAGCCACAGCTTCGGCCCCGAATATATCATCCCGGCGCCGTTCGACCCGCGGCTGATGGAGATCGTTCCCGTCGCCGTCGCCAAGGCGGCGATGGAGTCGGGCGTCGCGACCAAGCCGATCGAGGATTTCGACGCCTATCGCCAGGGGCTGCGCGCGCGGCTCAACCCGACGACGTCGGTGCTCAGCCTCGCCTATGAGGGCGCGCGGGCGCACCCGAAGCGCGTGATCTTTGCCGAGGGCGAGGAAGAGGTGGTGCTGCGCGCCGCGATCGCGTTCCGCGAGGGCGGCTATGGCACGCCGGTGCTCGTCGGGCGTGAATCGGTGCTCGACCGGCTGCGCGAGCTGGGGGCGGACCCCGCCGATTTCGAGCTGCACAACAGCGTCAATTCGCCGCTGGTGCCGGCGATGATCGACTTCCTTTATGCCCGGCTGCAGCGCCGCGGCTATCTGCGCCGCGATATCGAGCGGCTGGTCAACCGCGACCGCAACATCTTCGGCGCGCTGTTGCTTCAGCTGGGCGAGGCCGATGCGATGATCACCGGCGTGACGCGCACCTATGCCGAGACGATGCGCCAGGTGCGGCGCGTGATCGACCACCAGGAAGGGCGCGTGCCGTTCGGGGTGCATGTGCTGGTGGGCCAGTCGCACACGGTGTTCATCGCCGACACGACGGTCAACGAGCGGCCGAGCGCCGAGGAACTGGCGCGGATCGCCGAGGGCAGTGCGCAGGTGGCGCGGCGGATGGGCCACGAGCCGCGCGTGGCGTTCCTGAGCTATTCGACCTTCGGCAACCCCGAGGGCCAGTGGCTCGACAATATCCGCGGGGCGGTGAAGGTGCTCGATGCGCGGGGCGCCGAGTTCGAATATGAAGGCGAGATGTCGCCCGACGTGGCGCTCAACCCGCGGCAAATGGCCAATTATCCGTTCGCGCGGCTTTCCGGCCCGGCGAACGTGCTGATCATGCCCGGGCTCCAGTCGGCCAATATCTCGGCCAAGCTGCTGCGCGAACTGGGCGGTGATTCGATGATCGGGCCGATGCTGATCGGCATGGAAAAGCCGGTCCAGATCGCGCCGATGACCGCGACGGCGAGCGAGCTGGTGACGCTGGCGGTGCTCGCGGCGGGCGGCATCGCGCGCTGAAAACCGGCCGGCGGGCGGCGGAAACGCCGCCCAATCGCCGGCCGGATCGCGCATTTTTCGCGCAAAACGCGTCGTTCGCGTGAACCGCGGCGACGTCAGCCGTCGATGCTGAGCCCAAGGGCCGCGTTGACGAGTCCGCCGTCGACCGTGAGCGTGTCGCCTACAACATAGTCGCCCGCGCGGCTGGCGAGATAGATCGCGGCCCCCGCCATATCCTCGTCATGGCCGATGCGCCGCGCCGGGATCGCGCGCGATACCGCGTCGCCATGATCGCGCGCCGCCTTGTTCATGTCGCTGGCAAAAGCGCCCGGCGCGATCGAGGTGACGTTGATGTGATCGCGCACCAGCCGCGCCGCCATCCGCTTGGTGAGATAGATCAGCGCCGACTTGGACGCGTGATAGCTGTAGGTTTCCCACGGGTTGAGCCGCTGGCCGTCGATCGAGGTGATGTTGATGACCTTGGCCGGGCGATCGGCGGTGCCCGCGGCCCTGAGCAGCCCGTGCAGCGCCTGGGTGAGGAAGAAGGGCGACTTGACGTTGAGGTCCATCACCTTGTCCCAGCCCTTTTCGGGAAAGGTCTCGAACGGCTCGCCCCAGGCGGCACCGGCATTGTTGACGAGGATGTCGAGCCGCGGTTCGCGCGCGGCGAGGTCTTCGGCGAGCGCACGGCAACCCGCGACGGTCGAGACGTCGTGCGGCAGCGCGACGGCGTTGGGCCCGAGCGCCGCGGCGGCTTCGGCGCACGCATCCGCCTTGCGCGACGAGACATAGACCCGCGCGCCCGAGGCGACGAACCCCGCCGCGATCATCCGGCCGATGCCGCGCGAGCCGCCGGTGACGAGCGCGACGCGCCCGTCGAGGCGGAACAGACTGGTGACGTCCATGGTGTTTTCCCTCTCCTGATCCTGATGGGGTCGCGGCGCGGGCGGGTCAGCCGCCGCGCCGCAGCGTTTCGCGCGCGATGATGAGCTGCTGGATCTGGCTGGTGCCTTCGTAGATCCGGAACAGCCGCACGTCGCGATAGAGGCGTTCGATGCCGTAATCGGCGATATAGCCCGCGCCGCCGAAGATCTGGACGGCGCGATCGGCGACGCGGCCGACCATCTCGCTGGCGAAATATTTGGCGGCGGCGGCCTCCATCGTCACCGCCGTGCCGGCATCGCGCGCCGCGGCGGTTTCGAGGACGAGCGCGCGCGCGGCGAGCGTTTCGGTCTTTGAATCGGCGAGCATCGCCTGGATGAGCTGGTGCTCGGCGATCGGCTTGCCGAACTGGCGGCGCTGCTGCGCATAGCCGACGCAATCGGCGATCAGCCGTTCGGCGATGCCGACGCAGACCGCGGCGATGTGGAGCCGCCCGCGATCGAGCACCTGCATCGCGATGCGGAACCCCTCGCCCTCGGCGCCCAGCCGGTTGGCGGCGGGGACGCGGACATCGTCGAACACGACGTCGGCGACGCGCGCGCCCTTTTGCCCCATCTTGCGTTCGGGCTCGCCGACCGACACGCCCGCAAGGTCGCGCGGGACGAGAAAGGCCGACACGCCGCGGCCGCCGGGTTCGTCGCCGGTGCGCGCCATCACGGTGAAGAGCTGGGCCTTGTCGGCATTGGTGATGTAGCGTTTGGTGCCCGAGAGCCGGTAGCCGTCGCCGTCGCGCACCGCGCGCGTCTGCACCGCGCCCGAATCGGAGCCGACATCGGGTTCGGTGAGCGCGAAGCTGGTGACGATCTCGCCGCTGGCGATCCGCGGCAGCCATTCGGCCTTTTGTTCGGGCGACCCCGCGATGACGAGCCCCTGGCTGCCGATGCCGACATTGGTGCCGAACGCCGAGCGGAAGGCGGGGGTGGTATGCCCCAGCGCCATCGCGACCTGCACCTCCTCGCCCATGGTAAGGCCGAGCCCGCCATATTCGGGGTCGATCGACAGGCCGAACAGCCCCATCGCCTTCATCTCGTCGACCAGTTCGGGCGGGATCGCGTCCGCGGCCTCGACCGCCGCCTCGAGCGGGCGCAGCCTTTCGGCGACGAAGCGCCGGATCGTCGCGATCAGCGCGTCGAACAGCTCGGGTTCCAGTGCCATCCTCTTCCAGCCCGTTCCTTTTGTTCTAAGCGGGCAGGGTATCGAGCGATAAAGCGGCGCGCAAGCCGTACCCGATCTTCCAAACCGCGCAGGCAAGGCGAGCGGGCGGCGCAGGCAAACGAAATGCCCGCCGGAACCAGGTTCCGGCGGGCACCCTTTCCTCCCCAGGAAAGTCGGGTCTCGTCCGCGTTACGAAACGCGGCCGAGGCGATGGTAGAGATTGCTGTACTTCACCGATTCGGGCGTATCCTTGACCTGCTGGAGGTGCGACGCGACGGCGGCGCGCAGCAGGCGGAAATCCTCGGTCGAAAAGACGGCGCGGCTGCGCGGCGGTTCGTTCGACATATGCTCTACTCCTCTCACGCGGCTTGCATGTTGAACTGGGCAGTCTCGGTCGATTCGGCGAGCGCGGTCGTCGAGCTCTCGCCGGCGGCGACGGCCTGCGAGATCGCGTCGAAATAGCCGGTGCCGACTTCGCGCTGGTGGCGCGTCGCGGTGTAGCCGTTCGCCTCGGCAGCGAATTCGGCCTGCTGAAGCTCCGAATAGGCCGCCATGCCGCGATCGCGATAGCCGCGGGCAAGCTCGAACATGCCGTAGTTGAGCTGGTGGAAGCCCGCGAGCGTCACGAACTGGAACTTGTAGCCCATCGCGCCGATCTCGCGCTGGAACTTGGCGATGTCGTCCTTGTCGAGGTTCTTTTCCCAGTTGAAGCTGGGCGAGCAGTTATACGCCAGCATCTTGTTGGGATATTCCTTCTTGATCGCCTCGGCGAAGCGACGCGCATCGTCCATGTTCGGGTGGCTGGTTTCCCACCACAGCAGGTCGGCGTGCGGCGCGAAGGCGAGCCCGCGCTTGATGCAATGATCGACGCCGGTGCCTTCCTTGAGGCGGAAAAAGCCCTCGGCGGTGCGTTCGCCGGTGAGGAACTCGCGGTCGCGTTCATCGACGTCCGAGGTGATGAGGCGCGCCGATTCGGCATCGGTGCGCGCGCAGATCACGGTCGGCACGCCGCTGACGTCGGCGGCGAGGCGCGCGGCGTCAAGGTTGCGGATGTGCGCCTGGGTGGGGATCAGCACCTTGCCGCCGAGATGGCCGCACTTCTTCTCGCTGGCGAGCTGGTCCTCATAGTGCACGCCCGCCGCACCCGCGGCGATGTACGCCTTCATGATCTCGAAGCAGTTGAGCGGACCGCCGAAGCCGGCCTCGGCATCGGCGACGATCGGCGCGAACCAGTCGCGCTGCGCGCCGCCTTCCATATGCTCGATCTGGTCGGCGCGCTGGAGCGTCGCGTTGATGCGGCGCGCCAGTTCGGGACCGGCATTGGCGGGATAAAGCGACTGGTCGGGATACATCTGCCCCGCGGTGTTGGCGTCGGCCGCGACCTGCCAGCCCGACAGATAGATCGCCTTGAGCCCCGCGCGGACCATCTGCATCGCCTGGTTGCCCGAGAGCGCGCCGAGCGCATGGACATAATCCTCGTTGCGGAGCAGTTCCCACAGCTTGAGCGCGCCGCGCCGCGCGAGCGTGTGTTCGACCGCGACCGAGCCGCGCAGCTTCGCCACATCCTGCGGCGAATAGGGGCGTTCGATCCCCTCGAAGCGGCCTTCGGGTGCGGGAACCAGATCTTCGAAGCGCAGCGACATTGTGGCATCCTTCACAAGTGAACCAAAGTTGAGGCGAGATAACGCGCATTTTCGAGTCGCGTACACGCGGTTTCGCGCTAGAACGGGGTCTGGCGGTGCGCGGCCACGGGGTTGCGGACTGTCAACGTGTAAAGTAATTACAGAAGGGCGGCGCGGGATGCGCCGTGACGCCGGAGGGAAGGGCGCAGGATGGCCGAAGCCAAATTGTTCGCGGGCCACGCGGTGCGGCGGCTGCGCCGGCAGATGGGGCTGACCCAGGCGGCGATGGCCGATGCGCTCGACATCTCGCCCAGCTATCTCAACCTGGTCGAGCGCAACCAGCGCCCGGTGTCGGCGACGCTGATGCTGCGGCTGGCCGAGGTCTATGACTTCGATCCGCGCCAGCTTGCCGCCGCCGAGCCGGGCGGCGGCGCCGAGGCGATGCGGCGGCGGCTGGCCGACCCGATCTTTGCCGACCTGGAGATCGACCGGGGCGAGCTGGAGGAATGGCTGGGCGCCGCGCCGGGCGGGGCCGAGGCCTTTGCCCGCGCCTATGACCGCATCGGCGCGGGCGGCGCCGCGACGCCGGGGGCGCCCGACGCCGCGCGCGAGGTGCGGCGCGAGATCGAACGCTGGCGCAACCATTTCGCCGACCTCGACGCCGCGGCCGAAGCACTGGCCGACGAACTGCGGATGGGCGCGGGCGACCTGTACGGCGCGATGGCCGAGCGGCTGCGCGTGCGCCACCAGTTGAGCGTGCGCATCCTGCCCGCCGACGTGATGCCCGACCGGCTCAAGCGGCTCGACCTTCATGCGCGCCAGGTCCAGCTTTCCGAACTGCTCGACGCGCCGTCGCGCAGCTTTGCGCTGGCCGAGCAGCTTGCCGCCGAGGTGCGCGGCGAGATCGACGCGCTGGTGCGCGGCGCGGGGTTCGACCGGGTGGGCGAGCGCATCTATCGCCGGCACCTGGTCGGCTATTTCGCCGCGGCGCTGATGATGCCCTATGCCCGCTTCCTGCGCGCGTGCGAGGCGACGGGCTATGACCTCGACGTGCTCCAGCGGCGGTTCGGCGCGAGCTATGCCCAGGTCGCGCACCGGCTGACGACGTTGCAGCGCGTCGGCGCGCGCGGGCTCGCCTTCTTCATGCTGCGCGTCGACCGGGCGGGGCAGGTTTCGAAACGCTATGCCGGGGCGAGCGGGTCGCCGCTGGCCGAGGGGCCGGGGCTGTGCCCGCTGTGGAACCTGTTCGAGAGTTTTGCCCGCGCCGAGGAGATCGTGCCGCAACTGCTCGAGCTTGAGGACGGCAGCCGATGGTTCACGCTGGCGCGCAGCGTGCCCGCGCAGGGCGCGCGCGTGGGCGGCGTGCGGGCGCGCTTTGCGGTCGCGCTGGGCGTGGCTGCGGCCGAAGCCGCCGGGCTTGCGGCGGCCGGCGGGATCGATCTGGCCGGGCCGGCGGTTCCGGTCGGGCTGGGGTGCCGCGCCTGCACGCGCCCGGCCTGTCCGCAGCGCTCGGCGCCGCCCGCGGGGCGGGCGCTGCTGCTGAGCGAGCGCGAGACAGGGATGTCGCCGCTGACCTTTGCCAGCGACTGAGCGGGCGCCGATAAAAGTAACTAGCAATTAGATTGTGCACAACCTATATCGACCCCAGGCAATCGCGCCTGAGGAGATTTTCGCATGGCTACGCTTTATTCGACCCGGGTTCGCGCCGTCGGCGGCCGCGCCGGCACCGTCCGCAGCGAGGACGGCATCCTGGAACTCGACCTTGCGCTGCCGCAGGGGCTGGGCGGCAAGGGCGGCAAGACCAACCCCGAGCAGCTCTTTGCCGCGGGCTATGCCGCGTGTTTCGAGAATGCGGTGCTGCACGTCGCCCGGGCACAGAAGGCCGGGATCGCCGACCAGGCCGTCGAAGTGACCGCCGAGGTGGGGATTTCGCCCAATGCGAGCGGCGGCTTCCAGCTTTCGGTGACGCTGGAAACGGCGATCCAAGGCGTCGACCAGGCGACCGCCGAGGCGCTGGTGCAGGCCGCGCACGCCGTCTGCCCCTATTCGAACGCGGTGAAGGGCAATATTGACGTGGTGTTGACGACCAAGGCCGCGTGACGGCGAGGGGAGGCAGTTCTGACCAGGGATGCGAACGACGACGATCGCCGGATGGACGACCCGTTGCGGCTCGACCGGCAGATCTGCTTCCCCCTTTATGCCGCGACCAACCTGCTGACGCGGCTCTATCGCCCCGTGCTCGCCGAGATCGGGCTGACCTATTCGCAATATCTGGTGATGCTGGTGCTGTGGGAGCAGGCGCCGCAGAGCGTGAGCGCGCTGGGCGCGCGGCTGCACCTCGACAGCGGGACGCTGACGCCGCTGCTCAAGCGGATGGAGGCGGCGGGGCTGGTGACGCGCCAGCGCGACCCGAGCGACGAGCGGCGCGTGCAGATCGCGCTGACCGAGCGCGGCGACGCGCTGCGCGTGCCGGCGCGGCGCGTGCCCGAGACGATGCTGGAGGGCATGGCGTTCGACCCCGCCGAGGGCGACGCATTCCGCGGCGCGGTGCAGGGGCTGGTCGACGTGCTGGCGAAGCGGCTGGACGGCGCGGGCGAGGACTGAGCCCCGGCCCCGGCCTCAGCCCGCCGCGGTGCCGGTGTCGGCCCCCGCGGCGGTGAGCCGGTCGAGCTGGTCGCGGGTGAGCGACACCGTCCACGATCCGAGCAGCGTTTCGAGCTGTTCGACCGAGGTCGCGCTGGCGATCGGCGCGGTGACGCCGGGCTGGGCGGCGAGCCAGGCGAGCGCGATCTGCGCGTGGCCCGCGCCGGTCTCGGCGGCGACCCGGTCCATTTCGGCGAGCACCGCCGCGCCGCGTCCCGACAGCAGCTTGGCCATGCGCCCGCCGCGCACGCTTTTGCCCAGATCGGCCTCGCTGCGATATTTGCCGGTGAGGAAGCCCGAGGCGAGCCCGTAATAGGGGATCACGCCGACATTGTGCGTGATGCACAGGTCCTGAAGCTCGCCTTCGAACTTGCTGCGGCTGATGAGGTTGTATTCGGGCTGGAGCACGCGGAAATGCGGCAGCCCCTCGCGCGTGGCGAGGTCGAGCGCCGACTGGAGCCGCGCGGCGTGGAAGTTCGACGCGCCGATCGCGCGGACCTTGCCCGCCTCGATCAGCCGGGCGAAGGCGCCCAGATAATCGGCCTGGGGCACCGTGGCATCATCCTGGTGCGCGAAATAGAGGTCGATCGTCTCGACCCCCAGCCGCGCGAGCGATTCGTCGCATGCGGCGGCGATGCGCGACGGGGCGAGCCCCTGGCCGCCGGCGCCGGCGAGCATCCCCACCTTGGTCGCGATCTGGACCTGGCCGCGCTTCCGCGACTGACGGAGCCATTCGCCGATCAGGCTTTCCGATTCGCCGCCGCGATGGCCGGGCACCCACACCGAATAGACGTCGGCGGTATCGACGAGCGTGCCGCCGCCGTCGACGAACCGGTCGAGGATGCGGAAGCTCGCGGCCTTGTCGGCGGTCCAGCCGAAGACGTTGCCGCCGAGGACGAGCGGACGGGTGGCGAGCCCGCTGGTGCCGAGGTCGCGGATCGGGATCATGGCTTGGGCTCCGTGGCGTTGGCGTCGTCGGGGGCGAACGCGGCGTTGATGTCGCTCGCCTGCGCGGCGGCGTCGAGCTGGCGCGATTCCTCGGCCGAGGGCGTCGCCGGCGCGGCCGGATCGTGCCCGCCGCCGCACGCGGCAAGCCCGAGCGCGAGCAGCAGGGCGACGGGACGGCGGAAGCGGGACGGGGCGCGCAGGCGAAGGGGCATGGAATGCGGCTCCGAACGATCAGTCGGTGATTTCGTTGCCCTCGGCCATCGCGGCGCCGTTGCCGGCATAGGCGTTTTCGGCATTGGCGAAGGCGCCGTCGAGCGCGGCATTGGCGGCGTCGACATCGCTCACCGCCTCGCCCATCGCGTTGCTGTCGCCCGACAGCGTCTCGTTCGCGCCGGCCGCCTCGTTGCCGGCGCCCCCGCACGCGGCCAGAGCGAAAAGGGCGGGGACGGCAAGCGGGGCGAGCAGGCGGCGCATCGGCGGGCTCCTGAAAAAAGCGAATGGAAAATCAGTGGCGATGGCTAACCCCCGCCGCCGGGGGAGGCAATGGCGCGCATGCTCCGTTGACCTGATATAAAGATTTCTTTATGTCCCAATTCCGCATGGAACGATCGCTCATCCTCTTTCGCGCGCTGGCGGATTCGTCGCGGCTGCGCATCGTCGCGCTGTTGCGCGCGATGGAGCTGGCGGTGGGCGAGCTGGCGCACGTGCTGGGCCAGAGCCAGCCGCGCGTGAGCCGCCACGTCAAGATCCTGTGCGACGCCGGCATCGTCCGGCGGCGCAAGGAGGGGAGCTGGGTCTTCGTCGCGCTGGGCGAGGCGGCGGTGGTCGACCCGCTGCTCGCCGCGCTCGACGCATGGGACCATGACGATCCGGTGCTCGCGGCCGACCTCGCCAAGCTGGAGGCGGTGCGCGCCGTACGCGCGGCGGCGGCGGCCGAATGGTTCGAGGCGCATGCGCGCGAATGGGACGCGATCCGGTCGCTCCACGTCGCCGAAAGCGAGATCGAGGCCGCGATGGCGGCGGCGCTGGGCGACGTGCCGCTGGGCAAGCTGATCGACATCGGCACCGGCACCGGGCGGATGCTGGCGCTGTTCGCCCCGCGCGCGACGCACGCGATCGGGATCGACCGGTCGTCGGAGATGCTGCGGCTGGCGCGCGCCAAGCTGTCCGAACAGGGGCTCGCCAATGCCGAGCTGCGCCAGGCCGACCTTTATGCGCTGCCGCTCGCCGACGCCGCGGCGGACACCGCTATATTGCATCATGTGCTCCATTTCGCGCAGCAGCCGGGCGCCGCGATCGCCGAGGCGGCGCGCGTGCTGGCGCCGGGCGGGCGGCTGCTGATCGTCGATTTCGCGCCGCACGATCGCGAGGAACTGCGCACGCGCGATGCGCACAGCCGGCTGGGCTTTTCGGACGCGCAGATCCTCGGCTGGTTCGAGGCGGCGGGACTGGCGCCGGTGCAGGTCGAGACGCTGGAGGGCGGCGAGCTGACGGTGAAATTGTGGCTGGGCCGGCGGGCACGGCCGGTTGCGGAGAAAGTGAAGGCGGCATGACACGCGTTGATCCCCTGGCCCCGCCGCTGTTCGCCGATGTGGCGGGCGACGTGGCGGTGAGTTTCGAGTTCTTCCCGCCCAAGACCGAGGCGATGGAACGCACGCTGTGGGATTCGATCACCGCGCTGACGCCGATGGGGCCGCGGTTCGTCAGCGTCACCTATGGCGCGGGCGGATCGACGCGCGAACGCACGCACGCGACCGTCGCCCGGATCGCGCGCGAGACGCCGCTGGCCGCCGCCGCGCACCTGACCTGCGTCGAGGCGACGCGCGACGAGATCGACGCCGTCGCCGAGGAATATTGGGCCGCGGGCGTGCGCCACATCGTCGCGCTGCGCGGCGACCCGCCGCGCGCGGGCGAAAAGTACCACACGCATCCGGGCGGATATGAGAATGCCGCCGCGCTCGTCACGGGGCTGCGCCGGCTGCACCCGTTCGAGATTTCGGTCGCCGCCTATCCCGAATGCCATCCCGATTCGCCCGACGCGGCGGCGGACCTCGACAATCTGAAGCGCAAGCTCGACGCCGGCGCGACGCGGGCGATCACCCAGTTCTTTTTCGAGCCGGACACCTTCCTGCGCTTTCGCGACGCGGCGGCGGCGGCGGGGATCGACGCCGAGATCGTGCCCGGCATCATGCCGGTGACCAATTATGCCAGCATCGTCCGCATGGCGGGAATGTGCGGCACCGCGGTGCCGGCGTGGATGGGGCGGCTGTTCGACGGGCTCGACGACCATCCCGGCGCGCGCCAGCTGATCGCCGCGACGCTGGCGGCCGAGCTGTGCCGCAAGCTCTATGCCGGCGGGGTGCGCCAGTTCCACTTCTACACGCTCAACCGGGCCGAGCTGAGCTACGCGATCTGTCATCTGCTGGGGCTGCGCCCCGGCGCGGCGGGGGCTGCGGCGGCGGCGTGAACAGTGCCTTCCCGGAAACGGGAGGCGCGGTGGAGGGGGCCCTCCACCGGCGATGAATCCAGCGGAGGGCCCCCTCCACCCTTCGCGCACGCGAATGGCCGCCCTCCCCGGACCGGGGAGGATCGAGAGACGAAACATGACTGCACGCGAGAAACTGCTGGCCGAAGCCGCCAAGCGCATCCTGATCACCGACGGCGCCTTCGGCACCGAGATCCAGCGCTGGAAGCTCGACGAGGCCGCCTATGCAGGCGATCTGGGGCTCGCGCGCGACCAGAAGGGCAACAACGACATCCTCGCGCTGACCAAGCCCGAGGTGCCGGCGAGCATCCACCGTGCCTATTTCGAGGCGGGCGCCGACATCGCCGAGACCAACACCTTTTCGGCCAACCGGATCAGCCAGGCCGATTACGGCGCCGAGCATCTGGTGCGCGAGATCAACATCGAGAGCGCGAAGCTCGCGCGCAGCATCGCCGACGAGTTCGAGGCGAAAGACGGCCGCCCGCGCTTCGTCGCCGGCGCGCTGGGGCCGACGAACAAGACGCTGTCGCTGTCGCCCGACGTCAACGATCCCGGCTATCGCGAGATCGACTTCGACACGCTGAAGGACGTGTATCGCGAGCAGATCGACGCGCTGGTCGAGGGCGGCGTCGACTTCATCCTGATCGAGACGGTGTTCGACACGCTCAACGCCAAGGCCGGCATCATGGCGGCGATCGAGGCGGGCGAGGCGCTGGGCCGCGACCTGCCGATCATGCTGTCGATGACGCTCACCGACCTGTCGGGCCGCAACCTGTCGGGCCACACGGTCGAGGCGTTCTGGCACGCGGTGCGCCACGCCAGGCCGGTGACGATCGGGCTCAACTGCTCGTTCGGGGCCGAGCAGCTTCGCCCGCACGTCAAGACGCTGTCGGCGATCTGCGACACGCTGATCATGGTCTATCCCAATGCCGGGCTGCCCAACGAACTGGGCCAGTATGACGAGCTGCCCGAGCGGACCGCGGCGCTGGTTAAGGAATGGGCCGATGCCGGACAGGTCAACATCCTGGGCGGATGCTGCGGATCGACCCCGGCGCACATCGCCGCGATCGCGCGCGCCGTGCAGGGGCTGCCGCCGCGCGTCATCCCGACGCCCGAAGTCCGCACGCGGCTGGCGGGGCTCGAGCCGTTCACGATGGCGGCCTAGTCGCCTGAATCCTCCCCGTCGCGAGGCGGGGAGCCGGACCGAAGCGCCAACACCCGCCCCGAGCCGGGGCGGATCGAAGAAGAACCCGAGAGCATGACCACGCCTTCCTCCACCAACTTCGTCAATGTCGGCGAGCGCACCAACGTCACCGGATCGGCCCGCTTCAAGAAGCTGGTGATGGCCGGCGACTATACCGCCGCGGTCGAGGTCGCGCGCCAGCAGGTCGAGAACGGCGCGCAGGTGATCGACGTCAACATGGACGAGGGCCTGCTCGACGCGGTCGAGGCGATGACCACCTTCCTCAAGCTGATCGCCGCCGAGCCGGACATCGCCCGCGTGCCGGTGATGATCGACAGCTCGAAATGGGACGTGATCGAGGCGGGGCTCAAGTGCGTTTCGGGCAAGCCGATCGTCAATTCGATCAGCATGAAGGAAGGCGAGGAAGCGTTCCTTGCCCATGCCCGCAAGTGCATGGCCTATGGCGCGGCCGTGGTCGTGATGGCGTTCGACGAGGCCGGCCAGGCGGACACGCAAGCGCGCAAGGTCGAGATCTGCGAGCGCGCCTACAAGCTGCTCACGGGCATCGGTTTTCCGCCCGAGGACATCATCTTTGATCCCAACGTGTTCGCGGTGGCGACCGGCATCGAGGAGCACAACAACTACGGCGTCGACTTCATCGAGGCGTGCCGCGAGATCAAGAAGCGCTGCCCGCACGTCCATATCTCGGGCGGGCTGTCGAACCTGTCGTTCAGCTTCCGCGGCAACGAGCCGGTGCGCCGGGCGATGCACAGCGTGTTCCTCTATTATGCGATCCCCGCGGGCATGGACATGGCGATCGTCAACGCCGGCCAGCTCGACGTCTATGACGCGATCGACCCCGAGCTGCGCAAGGCGTGCGAGGACGTGGTACTCAACCGCGACCCCGAGGCGGGCGAGCGGCTGGTCGCGCTGGCCGAGAAGTATCGCGGCACCGATGCCGTGGCGGAGAAGCAGGCGGCCGAATGGCGCAGTTGGCCGGTCGAGAAGCGGCTGGAGCATGCGCTGGTCAAGGGCATCGACGCGCATGTCGTCGAGGATACCGAGGAATGCCGCGCGGCGGTGTCGGCACGCGGCGGGCGGCCGATCGAGGTGATCGAGGGGCCGCTGATGGACGGGATGAACGTCGTCGGCGACCTGTTCGGATCGGGCAAGATGTTCCTGCCGCAGGTGGTGAAATCGGCGCGCGTGATGAAAAAGGCGGTTGCGCACCTGCTCCCCTTCATCGAGGCGGAGAAGGAGGCAGGCGCCAAGGCCAAGGGCCGCATCGTGCTCGCCACGGTGAAGGGCGACGTCCACGACATCGGCAAGAACATCGTCGGCGTCGTGCTCCAGTGCAACGGCTTCGAGGTGGTCGACCTGGGCGTGATGGTGCCGTGGACCGACATCCTGAAGGCCGCGAACGAGAACGACGCCGACATGATCGGCCTGTCGGGCCTCATCACCCCCAGCCTCGACGAGATGGTGACCGTGGCGGAGGAAATGCAGCGCGCGGGCATGACGATGCCGCTGCTGATCGGCGGGGCGACGACGAGCCGCGTCCACACCGCGCTCAAGATCGATCCGGCCTATACCGGCCCGGTCGTCCATGTCCTCGACGCCAGCCGTGCGGTGGGCGTGGCGACCGCGCTGGTTTCGGACACGCAGCACGACCCCTATGTCACCAAGGTCGCCGACGAATATGCCCAGGTGCGCGCCGCGCGTGAGGGCAAGGGGCAGAGCGAGCTGGTGCCGATCGACAAGGCGCGCGACAACGGTTTCGAGGCCGACATGGCGCTGAAGCCGCGGCGGCCGCTGATGCCCGGCGTGCACGACTTTCCCGACTGGGACCTGGCCGACCTGCGCAGCTATATCGACTGGACGCCCTTTTTCCGCGCCTGGGAGCTGGCGGGCAATTTCCCCGCGATCCTCGACGATGCGGTCGTCGGCGACAGTGCGCGTTCGCTCTATGCCGATGCGCTGAAAATGCTCGACACGCTGATCGCCGAAAAATGGCTTACCGCGCGCGGCGTTGCCGGGCTGTGGCCGTGCCGCCGCGACGGCGACGATGTGGTCGTCCATGCCGACAGCGACCATTCGGTGCGGCTGCCCTTCCTGCGTCAGCAGATCGCCAAGCGCGAGGGGCGGGCGAACATGTGCCTGGCCGACTTCATCGACCGCGACGGCGACTGGATCGGCGGCTTTGCGGTGTCGATCCACGGGATCGAACCGCACCTGGCGCGGTTCAAGGCCGCGATCGACGATTATTCGGACATCCTGCTGAAGGCGCTGGCCGACCGGCTGGCCGAGGCGTTCGCCGAGCGGCTGCACCAATATGTGCGGACCTCGCTATGGGGTTATGCCGAGGGCGAGCAGCTCGACAATGCCGCGCTGATCCGCGAGCAATATCGCGGCATCCGGCCGGCGCCCGGCTATCCCGCCTGCCCCGACCACAGCCTGAAGCCGGTGCTGTTCGACCTGCTCGACGCGCACCGCCGCACGGGAATCACGCTGACCGAGAGCTTTGCGATGCTGCCGACGGCGGCGGTCTCCGGCTTTTACTTCGGGCACCCGCAGGCCGAATATTTCGGCGTCGCGCGGGTCGGGCGCGACCAGCTGGAGGAATATGCGGCGCGGCGCGGCGTGAGCGTCGAGCAGGCCGAGCGCTGGTTGCGCCCCAACCTCGATTGAGCGGCGCGCGCGCGTTGCACCCGCTGCATCCGGGCGCGCGCAGGAAAGGGGTTTTGGCGCGGGCGCAATGGTTCTAACCCTCGCCGGATGACGGACTCCCCCCTTCGGCTGCGCCTCGACGGCGCGGCGCTCGTTTCGAACTGGCGGCACCTGCAACGGCTGAGCGGCGCGGCGGCGTGCGGCGCGGCGGTGAAGGCCAACGGCTATGGCCTGGGCGCACACGGCGTCGTCGAGCGGCTGGCGGCGGCGGGGTGCCGCGATTTCTTCGTGGCGAGCTGGGCCGAGGCGCGCGCGATCGCCGACCTGGGCGTCGCGGTTTCGGTGCTGCACGGCGCCCGGGCCGAGGACATGGCCGACCGCCCCCCCAATGTGCGCCCCGTGCTGGCGAGCGCGGCGCAGGTGCAGCGCTGGCGCGCGGCGGGCGGCGGCGCGTGCGACGTGATGGTCGATACCGGCATGAACCGGCTGGGCATCGCGCCGCAGGACGTCGCCGACGGGCTGCTCGACGGGCTCGAGGTCGAGACGCTGCTGAGCCACCTGGTTTCGGCGGAGGAGGATGTGGCGCTCAACGCCCGCCAGCGCGCGCGTTTCGCCCCCTTGCGCGAACGGAGCGGCGCACGGCGGCTGAGCCTGGCCAATTCGTCGGGAATCGCGCTGGGCCCCGATTATCATTTCGACGTCACCCGGCCGGGGATCGCCCTCTATGGCGGGCGCCAGCGGCCCGAGCATGACGCGATCCGCCAGGTGGCAACGCCCGAGGCACAGATCCTGCAGCGGCGGCGCGTGCCCGCGGGCGAGACGATCGGTTATAACGCGACCTTCACCGCGCCCGCCGACATGGAAGTGGCGATCGTCAACATGGGCTATGCCGACGGCTATCTGCGCTGTTTCTCGAACCGGGGACGCGCGCGGGCGGGCGGCGCGGTGTTGCCGGTGCTCGGCCGCATCTCGATGGACCTGACCGCGATCGGCGTCGATGCCGCACCCGAACTGGCCGAGGGCGACTGGGTGGCATTCGATTACGACCTGCCCGAGACCGCGGCGCTGAGCGGGCTGTCGCAATATGAGCTGCTGACCGGGCTGGGCGCGCGGTTCGCGCGGGTTTGGGGGTAAGAAAAAAGGGGGCTGCCGTTGCCGGCAGCCCCCAGCATTTCACGCGAGGCCGGTTCAGAAATTCGCCGTTGCAGCGATCTGGAAACGACGGCCGATCTGATCGTAATAATCCGCAAAGCGGTAGCCGAGCGAGCCGACCGAGGTCTGGTCGAGCAGGTTGGCCACGCTCAACTGAAGCCGGAACGACTTGTCGATGTCGTAGCCGAGCGCCAAGTCGATATTGTTGACCGGCGAATAGCGGCTGTACGGATATTGCTCCGACGTCGCCGGGAGGCCGCTGACGAAGATGCGGGTCGGCGATTCGCGGTTCCATGCGACCTGACCATAGAGCCCGTCATGGTCGTAACGGACCGAAACGCGGCTCTTGAGCGTCGGGCGGCCGCGGCTGCCGGCGCTGCCGATCGTGTCGTCGAACGCACCCGACGACGATTCATCGTAGCTGATCAGATAATAGGCACTTCCCGAGAAGGACAGCTTGTCCGAACCCAGTGCCACCGAATAGTCGAGCGCGAAGTTCGCCGCCTTGATGCGGATACCGCCCAGATTGAGGAAACCGGCGCGGAAGCCGTTCTGCAGCTGGAAGCTGGCGTCGCGCGAGAACTGCGAACAGGTGTTCACGCCGACC
Organism: Sphingomonas chlorellae; assembly: GCF_056485145.1. NCBI lineage: Bacteria > Pseudomonadati > Pseudomonadota > Alphaproteobacteria > Sphingomonadales > Sphingomonadaceae > Sphingomonas > Sphingomonas chlorellae. The sequence goes on along the minus strand of NZ_JBQXXM010000004.1, from coordinate 315,278 downwards.
GAAGGCGAGGGATCCGGATAGGTCTTGCTGTCGTAGCAGGTCTGCAGGATCGTGCCCAGGCCGACGGGGACGATGGTATCGTCGAGCTGAACCTCGATATAGTCGGCCGAGATGTTGAGGTTCTTGACCCAGCGCGGGCGCAGCACCGCACCGACCGTCCAGCTTGTCCCGCGTTCGGGCTTGAGGTTGGGCGCCCCGGTATAGGTACCCTGCAGCCCCGAGCCAGCCGGCGTGAACGAGGCGAGGAACGCCGTTGCCGAAGCCGTATCGGTCGCGTTGCCGTTGGCGATCGCAGCCGCCACGCAGTTGGCGCGACGCGTCGCCGGCGTCGACCCCGAATCGATATTGGCGGGGCTGCAATAGTCGGTGGGCGTCGTGAACACCGGCTGACCGCCGAGGAAAAGCTCGACGATCGACGGCTGACGGACCGATTTGGTGTAGTTGCCGCGGAACAGGATGTCACGGATCGGCCGCCAGGTGCCGGCGAGCGAATAGATCGAGTTCCAGTCGCCGCTGGCCTTGGGGCTGATCACTTGGCCCGCGAGATTGCGATACCGTGCCGCCTCACCGTTCTGCTTCGACACGCGGAAGCCGGGGTTGAACGTCAGGTCGCCGAGGAAGCCGAGGAAGCTCTCGCTCGTGATCGGCACGGCCAGCTCGCCGCCGAACTCGTAGGTGTGCGTCGTAGCGTCGGTATTGGCCGACGGCGCCGAGCGTGACCGGCCGAGCTGGTTGAGGTCGTTGGTCGTGAACTTCAGATGCTCGCGGCGATATTCGCCGTTGGCGTTCACCATCAGCGTGCCAGCGGGCAGGTCAAACAGACCCCCGCCCACCGAGAACTGGAGGTACGTTTGCTCCGACAGGTTTCGGAACAGCGACGGGCTGAGCACGTACTTCTTCGATTCCTCCGACATCTGGTTGTAGCCGAAGGGATTGAGCGGCTTGCACGAGTCGATCAGATCCTGGGTAATGGTCGGCGTAACCAGTACCTCGGTCGGCAGGCCGTCTGCTCCCTTGCGCCGCGTGATATTCTCGGCCGTGCCGATCGGCGTCTTGCCGAGGTATTGGTTGGGGAAAACCTGTGCTCGGCAGACGATGCGCCCGTTCGCCACACCCGTGGTTGCGAGGCCCTGATCGACGGCATCGAGCGCGAGCTGGTATTCCAGATCACCGATACCATAGGAGCGGGTGTTCTGTTTCGAATTGCCGTAGGTCGCCGAGACCTCGGCAGTCCAATCCTTGCCGAGCAGGCCGAACTTTGCCTTCAACCCGGTCGAGATTCGGTAGGTCTCCTGGCGGTTCGTATAAGGATTGGGGCCGAAGATGTCCTGGTTCTGACGCGTGACGATGAAGTTGCCCCGGTTCGATGCGGTGGGGTTGATGCCGACCGAATCCAGCACCGCACGATTCTGCGCCGTGAGGAACGGATTGTTGTAGTTGACCATCAGTGCGGCATTTTCCTGGCTGCTTGTCAGGAAGTTCTGTGCACCAGAGATATTGCCGAGTGAACGATTGAGAACATTGGCATACATGTTCTCTGTCCAGAACGTCAGCGAATCGCTGATGTCGTATTTGGCGTTGGCATTGAAAACATAGCGATCCTGCTGGGTTCGCAGCACCGTGTTTTCAAGGCTGCGGCGGAAACCGCCATTCCCGCCGACCGACGATCCGACCGTGAGCGGCGAATTGCCGCCGACCGGGCCCGAGAAATTGTAGGTCCGCAGCGTCCCGTCGTCGTTGAACTCAAGCGGCACCGCGACGTATGGCAGCACCTGGTTCACCGGTACCTGAACGGTGGTGTTGTTAACCTTGACATTGACCAGCGTCGTGTCGGTATTCGCGACGCGTGGTACGTCGGGCGCGAAAGTGCCGATGAAATAGTTGAGATTGACGCCGGGATTTGCGGCGAGGAATTCGCGTGCGGTAAAACGGTTTGCCTGGAGGAGGTTGACCGCGATTGCAGTCTGTTGCGACGCGCTGGACCCCGCGGGCGCCGTTACACCATAGGCGGCCAATACCTGTGCAGCCGTGACATTGCTGGGCAGTGCGGTGGGCGCGAAGGTGGTGTAGGGGACGTTGGTTGCCTGCGTGCTCCGTCCGTTGAGGCCGTTGCCGCCGACCAGCGCGGAACCCGGCGTTCCCTGGATGATCTGTCCCGAAGTCACCCAATAGCCGTTGTTGGGTGTCGAGATCGTCGTGCGCGCGCCGGCTGCGGTGGTCGCGGTGATCGCGAAGCCGACGGGCGCGATGCCGTTCTGGAAGGTGATATAGTTGCTGGTCTTGAGCGACGCGCCGCTACCCGACGTGATCGGGGTATAGGCTGGATAGAAGGTCGTGCTGTTGACGTTGAGCACGGTACCCGGGTTGCTGAGCGTCTGCGTCACCAGGCCGAATGCGAACAGCGTCGACGGCTGGCCGTCATCCGACGCGCGGAGGAACGCGCCATTGTTCGCGCCGGTCACGTCGATGACCGAGGTTCCGGTGAAGTTCGGGTTGCGGATGCCGCCGTTCAGCGGATTGGTGTAGCTGCCGGGACGGATGTTGCGGAAATCGCGCGCCGTCGCCTGCAGGCCGTCGTTGCGGCTGTACTCGCCCGACAGGGTGATGTTGGCACGACCGTCGAGGAAGTTCCAGCCGGCGAGGGCGCTGAGCTGATACTGGCCCGTGTCGCCGCGGCCGGCCATGCCGCCGCGTGCCTGAATGCGGTAGCCGTCAAAATCGGTACGCAGGATATAGTTGACGACGCCGGCGACCGCATCGGCGCCGTAAGCGGACGCGCCGCCGACGGTGACGATGTCGATCCGTTCGACCAGCGACGAAGGAATGGCGTTGACGTCGACCTGACTGCCCGTTTCGTTGCCTGCGACGAACAGCGAGGCCGAGTTGCCCGACACAAAGCGCCGGCCGTTGACGAGCGTCAGCGTGCGCGCGGTGCCGAGATCGAGCAGGTCGACGAATGCGGCGCCGAGGCTGGCGGTCTGGCCGCCGTTGTTGCCGCTGAGCGGGCTGGCGCCGGCACCGACGAACGGAATGTCGTTGACCGCTTCGAGCGCATTGGTGAAGCCGCGCGTGTCGATCGTGTCGGCGCGAATCTGGACGCCGGGCAGAACACCTTCATATTCCGGGCGCGGAATGCGCGAACCGGTCACGACGATCTGTTGTTGATCTTCTTGTGCTGTCTTCCCCTGTTCGGTTTGAGCCGGCTCGGCCCGGGTCGGCGCCGCCGGACCCGTCTGGGCCAACGCCGCCGTCGGAAACATGGTGGACACACTTGCGAGCGCAGTGGCCCCTAGCAGACGATAGAGTTTCATCATTTTGCCCCACCAGGCGGAATGCCTGATGGTTCCGCAGCATCATTTCGGAAACAAACATTACAAGATGGTGCCCGCAGGGGCGTGCGCTTTCGCCAGACAAGTTGCAATTTTACCACATATATAGAAATATAAGTGCGAAATAGATGGCGTGAAGGTAATTATGCTGCTGCAAAGAGTCGCCCGGAGGGCGATGCTTTCGCCAGACTGCATCGTTGCAACTGTGGCGCGCGCGATGTTCGGTGGGCCCAGAAGCGACGGCATGCAGACGGGCGGCGTGGTGTTGCCGGTCTTTTGCCTCACCCTTTCGACACAAAAAAGGCCGCGTCCCGAAGGACGCGGCCAATTTTCCGTCATCTGCCGAAGCGTCAGAACTTGGTCTGAACGCCCGCGTAGAAGAAGCGACCGATGTTCGGGAAGATGCCGCTGCCGCCACCGGTGCCGGTGAGGCCGTAGGGCGGCATCTTGTCGAACAGATTGTCGACGCCCGCATAGAGGCGGAACTTGTCGGTCGGGTTCACGCCGATCCGCAGATCATGATAGGTGACCGGCGAATACCACTTGATCGGATAGGCATCCGGGTTGGTCGGCGCGCGACCCTGCCACGAGAACTGCGTCTCCCAGCTGGCAATGGTCTGGCGGCCGATATAGCGGCCGCTGTAGCGGACATCGAAGGTGCCGAAGTCGAGCCCGATGTCGAGGGTGCCCTGGATTTCGGGGTCACCCAGCGTGCCATGGATACGATCCGAACGCGACGGATCGGTGATGTAGGAGAACTGCTCGCGATTGAGCAGGTAGCCCACAAGCGCACGCACCGACAGCTTCACCCCGGGCGCAATCGAATGATTGTAGCTGAGGTCGAAGTCGATCCCCGACGTCTTGAGCTTCGCATAGTTGAACGGCTGGGCCGCGAAAGCCGGGCCGAGCACCGGCATGTTGACCGTCGGGATGCCTGCAAAGGTGCGGCCCGACTGGCCGGCGAAGGTGTAGTTCAACAGCGGATCCGTCGACGAGCGGCGATTGACCGCGGCGCAGAACGGATTGTTGATGCTCACAGGATCGTCGTAGCAGCGGTTCACGATTTCCTGCCCGCTAAGCGACGCAATCGAGTCGGTCACCTTGATGTTATAATAGTCGACGGTGAACGACAGGCCCGGGATGATTGCCGGCGTGAAAACCGCGCCGACGGTCAGGCTGGTGCCCTTTTCCGCCTTCAGGTTGCGGTTGCCCGAGTCGACATACTGAACGCCCGATGCCGGGGTGTTTTCCCAAGGAATGGTGACGCCATCGACGACGATCGTCGTGGGAATGCCGGCCGCGGCACAATTGCGTGCGCGGTTCGGGTTGTCGCGGATCACGCTCTGGCTGCACGGATCGACCAGGCCGTTCGCATAGTTGGTGCTGGCGGTCGAATAGAGATCGCCCAGATTCGGTGCGCGCACCGAACGGGCATAGCCGACGCGGAACATGACGCCGCGGGTCGGCGACCAGGTGCCCGAAGCATTCCAGGCCCAGACGGGATCCTTCATGCTGTTATAGTCGGTGACGCGTGCCGCGCCGCTGACGGTCAGCGAGCGGATGAGCGGCAGGTCCTTGAGCAGCGGCAGGCGGATTTCGCCAAACGCTTCCTTGGTCTTGATCGCGGGCGGATCGAACGGATCGCTGCCGTTGAGGAAGGTGTTCCCCTGCGCGGTGTAGGCGTCGTAGGCCGAGTAGGCGTCCTCACGGCGATATTCGAGCCCGAGGCTGAAGCCCGCCGGGCCGCCCGGCAGTTCGAAAATGCCGCTGGAATCGCCGCTCAGGAAAGCGGTGACGTCGAGTTCCTCAGCCCACTCGTTGCGTTCGGACGTATGGAGCACGTAGTTGAGTGCCGCGCGGGACGGCGCGCCATAGCCGAAGACGTTGAGCGGCACGCAGCGCGGATCGTCGTTGGTGGGATCCGCATCGGCGTTGACACGGCACACGATATTGCTGCCCGAGCGGACGGCGTCGACTGCATTCGCGTAGCGTTCGAGGCTGACATTGCCGCCGGTCTGATAATAGGTCTCGGTACGACCCCAGTTGACGGCGACTTCATAATTGAGGTTCGCGGTCGTGCTGATCGTGCCCTTGACTCCGCCGACGAAGCGGTAAGTGTCGCGCTTATGGTCTTCGGCACGCGTGCCGAAGTCGTTGTTGAAGCGCTGCATCTGGAAGGTCGTCGCGCCTGGCGCTAGGATGCGCTGAAGCGTGGCGACTGCCTGGGGCGTCAGGAACGGATTGTCGAGCCTGAAAATCGGGCTGAGGGCGCTGGCGATGAAGGTCGGCTGAGTCGACTGCTGGCGCGCGGTGATGTGGACATATTCGCCCTGGAAGAACGGCTGAAACGCCGGCGACACCTCGCCCGACATCAGCAACACCGCCGAGGTACGCTTCAGGCCGGCCATCAACATCGCGTCTTCGACGCCGGTGGCGCCAATGCCGCCCAACGTGCCGCCGCCGACGTTGCGAAGATCGGTGATGGTGTCGTTGCGGACCAGCGTGCCGTCCGGCTGGAACATGAAGTTATAGGCAAGGCGCCCGTTGGTCGGCGAAAGCTGGCCGGTGCAGACCAGCGAACGACGATCGGCATTGGTCGCCGTCGCGGCCGGGCACGTTGCCAGCACGGTGCCGCCGAGCGACAGCGTGTTGTACGTGATGCCAGGCTTGCCCGAGATGTACCGCGTGTTCGGAATACCGTCGTTATTACGGTTCGGGACAGGAACGTTGTTGATATAGGCGGGCTGCGAGGTCACCCAGCCCGGCGTGCCCTCGAAGGCACCCGTGAAATCCGGGCGATCGGAATAGAACAGCGGGTTCGACTGCGAATATTCAACCGCACCCGAAATGTTCAGGCGGCCGTCGAAGAAATTATGCCCCGCGACGGCGCTGACATAATAGGAACCACGATCGCCCTTGTCCGAGGCGCCGCCCTGAGCCTTGAGCTGAAGGCCCTGATAATCCTTCTTCAGGACGAAGTTGACGACGCCTGCAACTGCGTCGGAACCATAGACGGCCGAACTGCCGCCGGTGACGACGTCGATCGTCTCGACCAGATCGGTCGGGATGGTGTTGACGTCAACGGCGTAGCTGCCCGGAGTCGAGGTCACGTGACGACGACCGTCCACCAGCACCAGCGTGCGTTCCGAACCGAGGCCGCGAAGGTCGAGCAGGTTGAGGCCGGCCGTACCGATGAAGCGCGTCGAGTTCGCCTGCGAATAGCTGGCACGCATCGACGGCGTGAAATTGAGCGCGTCGCCGAGCGACAGGTTGCCCTTGCCCAGGACCTGATCGGCGGTGATGGTCGTCACCGGCACCGGCGATTCCAGCGTCGGCAGGCGCGCGATGCGCGAGCCGGTCACCACGATCGCGGATTCGGGTTCGTTATTCTGTTCTTCCTGCTTCGGCTGAGCGTCGGTGCTCTGCGCGAAAGCGACCTGCGGCAACAGGAAGAACGAGCTTACGATGGCGCTGGACGCGGCCAAGGCCCGTAATTTCATAATTTTTGCCCCTCCAGGCGGGATGCCTGATGTAACATTTGGGGCAAAAACGTCGCGTCAATGCAACATTAATGCGGGATGAATCGGAAATAAGGCGACCCATGTTGCAGATCTGCAACACTGTGTGAAAGGATCATTCAAACAAGTGCTTGCGCGCTGTTGTTTCCTGTCTTTTTGCACCTGCGAACAATCGAGAAAATGACGGCGCGGCGGGCTGCCGGCGCCGTCATTTCCGAAGCGTGTCAGCGTTCGACGCAGACCGCGATGCCCATGCCGCCGCCGATGCACAGCGTCGCCAGGCCCTTGTGTGCGTCGCGGCGCTGGAGTTCGTAGAGGAGCGTCGTCAGCACGCGGGCGCCGCTGGCGCCGATCGGGTGGCCGATCGCGATTGCGCCGCCGTTGACGTTCACCTTTTCGGGATCCCAGCCCATGTCCTTGCCCACGGCGAGCGCCTGGGCCGCGAACGCCTCGTTCGCTTCGATCAGGTCGAGATCGGCGACGGTCCAGCCCGCCTTTTCGAGCGCCTTGCGGCTGGCCGGGACGGGGCCGATGCCCATGATCGACGGGTCGACGCCCGCGCTGGCCCAGCTGCGGATCGTCGCCAAGATCGGCGCGCCGCGGCGTTCGGCATCCTCGCGGCGCATCAGCACCAGCGCGGCCGCGCCGTCGTTGAGGCCGCTGGCATTGCCCGCGGTGACGGTGCCGTCCTTCTTGAACGCCGGGCGCAGCCCCGACACCGCATCGAGCGTCGCGCCGGCACGGATATACTCGTCCTGATCGACGACCGTCTCGCCCTTGCGCGTCTTGACCGTCACGGGCGCGATCTCGTCGCGGAAGCGACCCTCTGCACGCGCCTTTTCGGCCAGATTCTGCGAGCGGACGGCAAAGGCGTCCTGATCGCCGCGGCTCACCTGATACTGCTCGGCGAGGTTTTCGGCGGTGATGCCCATGTGATAGCCGTTGAACACGTCGGTCAGGCCATCCTTGATCATCGTGTCGACCAGGCTGACGTCACCCATCTTGGTGCCGCCGCGCAGCTGCTGCGCATGCGGGCTGAGCGACATGCTTTCCTGGCCGCCCGCGACGATGATGTCGGCGTCGCCGTTGCGCAGCGCCTGGAAGCCCAGCGCGACCGCGCGCAGGCCCGAGCCGCACACCTGGTTGACGCCCCAGGCGGGCACTTCCTTGGCGATGCCTGCGGCCATCGCGGCCTGGCGCGCCGGGTTCTGACCCTGGGCCGCGGTGAGCACCTGGCCGAGGATCACTTCCGAAACCTCGTCGCCGCGCACGCCCGCCTGGGCCAGCGCCGCCTCGATCGCCACCTGACCCAGCACATGCGCGGGGGTCGCGGCGAACGCACCAAGAAAGCTGCCCACCGGCGTTCGTTTGGCGGCGGTGATGACGATATCGGTCATGCGGTAAATCTCCTGCGATCGTCCGTCCTTCAGAAACGGTCGGCGCGCGTTCTACTCCGCGCGACCTGCCTTAGCCAGTCCGCAAGCGGCGCCCACAGCGCGTCGCGCGCATGGCTGCCGACGATCATCCCGACATGCCCGATCGCGAGCTGCCGCGTGTCGGGGCAAGCCGCCGTCGTCGCGGCGGGCACGATGCGATCGGCAGTCGAGGCGAAGGCGATGCGCGGTACGGTGATCGTCGCCGGGTCGATCACGGTCTCGCCGATCCGCCAGCGTCCGCGGCCGGGCAGGTCGGCGGCGTAGAAATCGTCGAACAGCTGGCGCCCGGCAGCATAGGTGAGCGGGGCGCCGGCGTTGGCCCAGTCCTCGAGCACGACGAAGCTGCGCGCGGCGGCGCTGCGCGGCGGCAGGCGGCCGAAGCGCTCGAACTTGGCGACGGTACGGCCCGGGTCGATCTGCCAGAAGCCGGACTGGAGTACCTCCATCGGCACCAGGCCCAGCGCCTCGCACACCGGCTGGGCCTGATCCCACATCGTGCTGATCGGCGCGGCCGCGTCGCCATAGGCGGAAAAGTGCCAGGGCGCGGCGATCGTCGCCAGCCCCGCGACCGGATGCAGCGCCGCCGCGGCGGTCGCGATCGTGCCGCCGAGGCAATAACCGACCAGGATCGGCGGTCGCGGCAGGCTGCGCAGCAACGGCAGCAGCAGGTCGGTGACGTGCGCGTCGATGTCCTGCCCGCGCGCGGCGACATCGGGGCAGCCCCAGTCGACGAGCAGCGGCCGCACCCCCTGGCGTGCGAGCCAGCGCAGCAGTGAGCGTCCGCGCGCCAGATCGAGCACCTGCGGCGGGTTGATGAGCGAGGGGACGAACACCACCGGCCAGCCCCGCCCGCCATAGTCGCGTAAGCGGGCGCGTCCCGCGGCGGCGACGGCGGGCCGCGGCGGCGGCGGGGCGGTGCGCGGCGCCGCCTGATAGGCGCGCAGCCCGGCGAGCGCCGCGGTGCGGCGCGCTCCGGACGTCGCGGTTTCGCTGCGCAACATCGCGAGAAACAAGGGAAGGGGGCGCGGCCCTTGTTGCGACGCGGGATCAAAGGATGTTAGGACATCGTCACTCACGCGCGGGGGTGTCCATGAAAAAGGCTGCAACGGGGACAGGCCCCGTCATCATCAAGAAGTACGCGAACCGACGGCTCTACAATACCGAAACTTCGTCCTACATCACGCTCGATCATCTCGCCGCGATGACGCGCGAGGGACGCGACTTCAAGGTGGTCGACGCCAAGACCGACGAGGACATCACGCACAATGTCCTCACCCAGATCATCATGGAGGAAGAGGCGCGCGGCCAGACGCTGTTGCCGGTGAGCTTCCTGCGCCAGCTGATCTCGCTCTATGGCGATTCGATGCAGGCGATGGTGCCCGGCTATCTCGAGGCTTCGATGGAGAGCTTCCGCCGCAACCAGGAGCAGTTCAAGTCGGCGGTCGAGGGCGCGTTCGCCAACTCGCCCTTCGCCGAGCTCGCCAAGCGCAACATGGCGATGTTCGAGGCGGCTGCGAGCGCCTTTACCCCGGGCACCGGCGTCGCGGGGAGCCATGCCGCTGCTCCGGCCGCCGCGCCGACGGCCGAGGGCGCGGGCGACGACGTCACCGCGCTCAAGGCCGAGCTCGCCCGGTTGCAGGAAAAGATCGAGAAACTGGCGAAATAACCCCCGCAACGGTCGGCGGCGCTCCCCGTAGCAGGAGGCCGCCGGCCGTGCGGGCGCCGTCCGTCAGGGCTTGCGGAACTTGAGCGTCATGCGGTCGCTCTCGCCGATCGCGGCATATTTGGCGCGATCCTGATCCTTCAGCGCATAGGTGGGCGGCAGCGTCCACACGCCGTTCGGCCAGTCGGCGGGGTCGGCCTTGTTGGCGTTGACTTCCGATGCGCCGACGAACTTGAAGCCGGCCGCCTCGGCGAGGCGGCGGACGGTCGACACCTTGATGTAGCCGCTCTTGGTCTCGCGCGCGTCGCTGGCGCTTTCGGGCAAGCGGTGATCCTCGATGCCGAGCGTGCCGCCCTTTCTGAGCATCGCGTACATCTGCTTGAACGCTTCGGGCGAATAATCCTTCCCGTCCTGGCCGCCCATCCGCCAGTTGTGCACGTTGCGGAAGGTGAGCACCACGTCTGCGGTGCCGTCGGGCACCCTGGCCTGGCCGGCCGCCGCGGGGAAGCTGACGACGCGGATCGCGCCATAGAGCGCGGCGTCGCGGGCCTTCAGCGCGTCGATGCCCTTGGTGTTGCCGGCCGGCACCGCCGCATAGAGCGTGCCCTTGCCGTGCGTGAGCGGCGCGAGAATCTCGGTATACCAGCCGCCGCTCGGCCAGATTTCAACCACCGTGTCGGTGGGTTTGACGCCGAAGAAGGTGAGCGTTTCGACCGGATGGCGATAGCGGTCGCGCGCGACATTGGCGGGCGTGCGGCTGGGGGCAGCGACCGCGCGCGCGATCGTCTGGCGCGGCGTCGCGGGTTCGCGCGCGGCGACGCTGGCGACCGCGGCGGCGGTGGTGCCCAACGCAAGAACGACAAGAAACTGGCGCATGAAAATCCCTCACCTAAATGATGCATCGACCAGGGAGTATGAATCGAGCCGATGCAGGAAAGCCTATGGACCGGCGCGGTTGCAGCGCTGTTACTCGCGGTGACGAGCGGCGTCGCCGAACACCGCCGCCGCCGCCGGACCGTGATGGACCGGATGGGCTGGGTGCCGTGGCCGCTCGTCCAGTTCCTAGCGATGCTGGCGGTGGTCGCCTGTATCAGCATCGCGCTCAACCTGCGCTGATGCGCAGCCCACGCGGCTTCGATCAGGCGCGGACCGCGCTCACCAGATAATTGAGCGACTCGCCGCGCCCCGTTTCGAACCCGCGCGCGGGCGAGAAGCCGAGCCCGGTACGTTGCGTGACGCGAAGCCCCGCGCCCTCGAGCAGCGCGACGAGCTCGTCGGGAGTGAGGAAGCGATCCCAGTCGTGCGTGCCGCGCGGGATCGCGCCCGTGCCCTCGGCCAGCGTGATCATCGCGAGGCGCGACAGCGGCGTGCGGTTGGGGGTCGACAGCACCATCAGCCCGCCCGGCGCGAGCGCTCCCGCAAGCCCCGCGACGAAGGCGGCGGGATCGCTGACATGCTCGATCACTTCCATCGAGGTGACGAGGTCGAACTGGCGTCCGCCGAGATCCTCGACTCCACCCGCGACATAATCGATCGCAAGCCCCATCGCCTCGGCATGCGCGCGGGCGGCGCCGATATTTTCGGGCGCCGCGTCCACGCCGGTCATCTGCGCGCCGAGCCGCGCCAGCGGTTCGACGAGAAGGCCGGCGCCGCAGCCCATGTCGAGCCCGGTGCGCCCCGCGAGCGGCGTGAAATCGGCGGGGTCGGTGCCCCAATGCGCGTCGACCGCCGCGCGGACGAAACGCAGCCGCGCCGGATTGAGGCGATGCAGCATCGCCGACGAGCCGTGCGGGTTCCACCAATCGGCCGCCAGCCGGCCGAAATGCTGGGCTTCGGCGGGGTCGATCGTCGTTGCGACCGTCGTTGCAGTTGCGTTTGCCATGCGCGCCTCCTATCAGGCTGGCCCGTCTCTCCCAAGGCCAGGAACAAAGCAACCGAGATGGCCCGCATTGTAATGAAGTTCGGCGGCACGTCGATGGCCGGGATCGAACGAATCCGCAACGTCGCGCAGCGCGTCAAGACCGAGTGGGAAGCCGGCAACCAGGTCGCCGTGGTCGTTTCCGCCATGGCGGGCGACACCGACCGGCTCGTCAATTTCTGTCGCGAGGCATCGTCGCTGTACGACCGCCGCGAATATGACGTGGTGGTCGCGTCGGGCGAACAGGTGACGAGCGGACTGCTGGCGATCGTACTCCAGTCGATCGGGGTGCCCGCGCGCAGCTGGCTCGGCTGGCAGTTGCCGATCCGCACCGACGACGCCCATGCCGCGGCGCGGATCGAGTCGATCGACACCGTCGCGCTCGATGCGTCGCTCGCGCGCGGTGAGGTGGCGGTGATCCCGGGTTTCCAGGGCATGACCGAGGATGGCCGCGTCACCACGCTGGGGCGTGGGGGATCGGACACGTCGGCGGTGGCGGTCGCGGCGGCGATGAAGGCCGACCGTTGCGACATCTATACCGATGTCGACGGCGTCTATACCACCGACCCGCGCATCGTGCCGCGCGCGCGCAAGCTGACGCGCGTCACCTATGAAGAGATGCTCGAGCTCGCCAGCGTCGGCGCCAAGGTGCTGCAGACGCGCTCGGTGGGCCTTGCGATGAAGGAAAAGGTTCGCGTGCGCGTGCTTTCGTCGTTCGACGACAAGCGCGACGAGACCGGGCACCGCGGCACGCTGATCGTGGGCGAAGAGGAAATCGAGGAAATGGAACGCCAGCTCATCACCGGCATCGCCCATGACAAGAGTGAGGCGAAGATCACGCTGACCGCCGTGCCGGACCGGCCCGGCGCGGTGGCGTCGATCTTCAGCCCGCTTGCCGATGCCGGCATCAACGTCGACATGATCGTGCAGAACGTCGCGCATTCGAGCAGCTCGACCGACGTCACCTTCACCGTGCCCAAGGCCGAACTGGCCCGTGCGCTCGACACGCTGCAGAAGCAGAAGGACGCGATCGGCTATCAGGATCTGAAGCACGACATCCGCATCAGCAAGATCTCGGTCGTCGGCGTCGGGATGCGCAGCCATGCGGGCGTCGCGGCGACGATGTTCAAGACGCTGGGCGAGCGCGGGATCAACATCCTTGCGATCACCACGTCGGAGATCAAGGTCTCGGTCGTGATCGAGGACGATTACACCGAGCTGGCGGTGCGCGTGCTGCACACCGCCTATGGCCTCGATTCCGAGGACACGCCCGGCGAGGAGCACGACGCGTGACCGTCGGCGAGGAACGTCTTGCCCGCCGCATGGCGCGCGGTTGCGCCTTTCTGGGGTCGCAGGTCGCGATCCTGGGCGGTGCGATGTCGTGGGTGTCCGAGCGCCATCTGGTCGCCGCGATTTCGAACGCGGGCGGTTTCGGCGTGATCGCGTGCGGGGCGATGAGCCCCGAGCTGCTCGACGCCGAGATCGCGGGCACCAAGGCGCTGACCGACAAGCCGTTCGGCGTCAACCTGATCACGATGCACCCGCAGCTTTTCGACCTGATCGCGGTGTGCGGGCGCCACGGCGTCGGTCATGTCGTGCTCGCGGGCGGGTTGCCGCCGGCGGGCAGCCTGGACGCGATCAAGGCGATCGGTGCGCGCGTGATCTGCTTTGCGCCGGCACTGAGCCTGGCCAAGAAGCTCATCCGTTCGGGCGTCGACGCGATCGTCGTCGAGGGCATGGAAGCGGGCGGCCATATCGGCCCGGTGTCGACGAGCGTGCTGGCGCAGGAGATCCTGCCCGCGATCGCCGACCAGGTGCCCGTGTTCGTCGCGGGCGGAATCGGTCGCGGCGAGGCGATTGCCGGCTATCTCGACATGGGCGCGGCGGGCGTGCAGCTCGGCACGCGGTTCGTGTGCGCGACCGAGAGCATCGCGCACCCCAATTTCAAGAAGGCGTTCATCCGCGCTTCGGCGCGCGACGCGGTGGCAAGCGTCCAGATCGACCCGCGCCTGCCGGTGATCCCGGTGCGCGCGATCAAGAATGCCGGCAGCGATGCCTTCACCGCCAAGCAGCGCGAGGTTGCGCAGGCGCTCGACGAAGGGCGTATCGCGATGGCCGAGGCGCAGCTCGAGATCGAGCATTACTGGGCCGGCGCGCTGCGCCGCGCGGTGATCGAGGGCGATGTCGAGCATGGCAGCGTGATGGCCGGCCAGTCGGTGGGCATGGTGACCAAGGAAGAACCCGTCGCCGACATTATCGCCGCGCTGATGGCCGAGGCTGCGCACGCGCTGGAGAAGCGCGCGGCCTGAGCCTTCGGGCAATCCCGGAGGCGGACCGATCCGATGTCCGCCCCGGGCTTTCTATAAGGGAATCGAGGCCGGAAGGGCGGGAAGCAGTTTCCCGCCCGCGGCAGGAAGGTTCCCATGCGCCATTCCCGTTTCCGCACGTCGCGACACGCGCTGACGCTGGCCCTGGTCGCGGCAATCGGTGTCGCTGCGCCGGGACCGGCGCACGCCCAGTCGATGGCACCATGGCGCGGGTCGCCGGGCGATCTTGTCCCGGGCGCAGTGCCGCGGACACTCGACCTGCCCATCCCCGGCATGGGGCCCGCGATCGCGAGCCCCAATCGCGGCCTGTCGCCCGATCAGGCCGCCTGGCATACGCGCGCCGCGCTCAATGTCGCGGCGCTCGCCTGTCGCGATCGCGAGGAGGCGCAGACCGTGGCGGCCTATAACCAGTTGCTGCGCCGCCAGACGCGCCCGCTTGCCGATGCCGATGCGGCCGTGAAGGCAGATTTTCGCGCGCGGCTGGGCGAGGCCTGGGAGGCTGCGCATGAGACGCAGATGACGCGCGTGTACAATTTCTTTGCCCAGCCCGCTGCGCGCGCAGGTTTTTGCACGGCGGCGCGCACCGTGCTGCGCGAGGCGGGGCGGATCGAGCCTGCGGCGTTCCGCGACTTTGCCGCGGCTGCGCTGTCGCGGCTCGAGGCGCCCTTCTTCGCGCCCCCGACGCCGGCTGCGGCGATGATGGCGTGGAACGGCCAGCCGCCGCGGTCGGCCACCCGCCCGACGCCGCGCGCGCCGGCCCCGGCCTGGTCGCCGCGGCCGGCCGCGCGACCGGCGCCGCGTCCCATGCTCGCCGCGCCCGGCGTCCGGCCGACCGCGGCGATGGCCGCCCCTGCGCTTCGCGCGCCCGTGGTCGCGCGGCCCAGCGTTGCGCCGGTCCGCATCGCGCCCGTGGGCACGGCTGCAACGGCGATGCCCGCGTCGCACGCGTCCGCCCCGACGCCGCGTGCCTGGGGTCCGATTCCCTGAACCTTGCGGTGAACGCGACCATTGGCGTCGGCCCGCGCAATCTGGTAGCGCTGATGCCATGGCCCTTGCCGCTGCTGCCTCCGCCCGCGAGATCCTGACCCGCCTTCATGACGTGATGGCCCGGCGCCTGCCGGCGCAATCGAAGCTCAACGCCGTTGTGGAGATCATCGGATCGGCGCTCGATAGCGAAGTCTGCTCGATCTATCTGCTGCGCGAAGGCGTGCTGGAACTTTTCGCGACGCGCGGGCTTTCGCAGGAGGCGGTGCACGTCACCAAGCTGGCGATGGGCGAAGGACTGATCGGCACGATCGCGGCCAATGTCGAGACGCTCAACCTCGACGACGCGGCGAGCCATCCCGATTTCGCCTATCGACCCGAGACGGGCGAGGAGCGGTTCCGCAGCTTTGCGGGCGTGCCGATCATCCGGCGCGAACGCGCGGTCGGCGTCCTTGCCGTGCAGCACAGCGAGCGGCGGCGCTACGCCGACGTCGAGATCGAGGCGTTGCAGACCGTCGCCATGGTGCTGTCCGAACTGATCGCCAATGCCGGGCTGATCGACGATGCGAGCGTTGCTGCGGCGGCGCGTGCCCAGTCCACCGCGGCGGCGCGCGTGACGGGGTTCAAGCTCGTCGAGGGCATGGCGCAGGGCGTGGCAGTGTTCCACCAGCCGCGCATCGTCATCGAGCACACCGTTGCAGAGGACACCGAGGCCGAGCGCCACCGCGTCTATGCCGCCTTCGACAAGATGCGCGAGCAGATCGAGCGCATGGCGAGCCAGGCCGAGTTCGGCATGGGCGGCGAGCATGACGAGGTGCTCCAGACCTACAAGATGTTCGCCTATGACGAGGGCTGGAGCCGTCGCATCAACGAGGCGATCGATTCCGGGCTGACCGCCGAGGCGGCGATCGAGCGCGTCCAGCAGCGCACGCGGATGCGGATGCGCGAGATCGACGATCCGTTGCTGCGCGACCGCATGCACGACCTGGAGGACCTGTCCAACCGGTTGCTGCGCATCGTGTCGGGGCAGTTGGGGACTGCGGCGCAACTGGGGCTGCGGCAGGATTCGATCCTGGTCGCGCGTAACCTGGGGCCCGCCGAGCTGCTCGAATATGATCGACGGCGGCTGAAGGGCGTCGTGCTCGAGGAAGGGTCGCTGACCGCGCACGTCACGATCGTCGCGCGCGCGATGGGAGTCCCGGTGCTCGGCCGCGTGCGCGCCGTTCGCCGGTTGATCGCCGAGGGCGACATGCTGCTGCTCGACGTGGGCGAGGAGAGCCTGTTCATCCGCCCGACCACGGCGATGGTCGAGGCGTTCGAAGCCAAGCTGGCGCTGAGCCAGAAGCGGCGTGCGGCGTTTGCCCGGCTGCGCAACGTGGCGCCGGTGACCGCCGATGGCCACCGCGTGACGGTGATGGTCAATGCCGGGCTGCGCGACGACCTCGCCGCGCTCGACCTGACCGGCGCCGACGGGATCGGGCTGTTTCGCACCGAGTTCCAGTTCCTCGTTTCGGCGACGCTGCCGCAGCGCGAGGGGCAGCGCCGGCTGTATAAGGACGTGCTCGACATGGCGGGCGACCGGCCCGTCGTGTTCCGCACGGTCGACATCGGCGGCGACAAGGCGCTCCCCTATCTCAACCACGACCAGGACGAGGACGAGGAAAATCCCGCAATGGGCTGGCGCGCGCTCCGGCTCGCGCTCGACCGCGACGGGTTGATGAAGGCGCAGGCGCGCGCGCTGATCGAGGCCGGCGCCGGGCGGCGGCTGAACATCATGTTCCCGATGGTGTCCGAGCCTTGGGAATTCGACGCGGCACGCGCGCTGTTCGAGACGCAGCGGGCCTGGCTGGCGGGGCGGGGGCGCAAGATGCCGACCGAGATCCGCTATGGCGCGATGCTCGAGGTGCCGGCGCTCGCCGAGGTGCTCGACCTGTTGCTGCCGCGGATCGATTTCCTGTCGATCGGCACCAACGACCTGACGCAGTTCCTGTTCGCCGCCGATCGCGCACATCCCAAGCTGGCGTTGCGGTATGACTGGCTGAGCCCTGCGATCCTGCGCTTCATCCAGCGCGTGAGTGCGCATGCACGCGCAGCGGGTGTGCCGGTGGCGGTGTGCGGCGAAATGGGCGGCCGGCCGCTGGAGGCGATGGCGCTGATCGGGCTGGGGATCGACCGGCTGTCGATCACGCCGGCGGCAGTGGGGCCGATCAAGGCGATGATCCGCTCGCTCGACCGCGGCGCGATCATGCGCGACATCGCGGCGATCCTGGCCGAACCGCCGACATCGGTGCGCGACGCGCTGGCGCAATGGGCGGCGCGACATTCGGTCGAATTGGCCTGAACCGCGGGTGTTTTGCACAGTCCGGCGTTGACACTGGGGTCGCGCTGGGGAACATCCGCGGACACAGGCGGGAGCCCCACGGGCCGCAACCCTCCCGCCGGAGATCAGAATGGAAGGCGAAGCCGCCGACAACCCTGTGCCGCCCCCCGCGACCGTCGGGCAACGTCTGCGCAGTGCGCGCGAGGCGCAGGGGATCGATCTGGCCGAAATCGCCGCGCGGACACGGATTCCGCAGCGGCATCTGGAGGCGATCGAGGCATCCAATTTCAGCGGGCTGCCCTCGGTCACCTATGCGCTGGGCTTTGCCAAGGCCTATGCCCGCGCGGTCGGTGCCGACGAGGTGGACATCGCGCGCGCGCTGCGCCGCGAACTGGGCGAGAATCCCGAGCGTGCGGCCCCGGTGCCGACCTATGAGATGGAAGACCCCCGGCGCGTGCCGCCGAGCGGCCTCGCCTGGGGCGCCGCGCTGGTCGCGCTGCTGGTGATCGTCGGTGTCGCACTGTGGTTTGGGACCGACCTGTTCCGCGGCGGCGCGCCCGCGCCCGAACCGCTGGTCGAGGCGAGCGCCACGCCGACGCCCGAGGCGGCGGCACCCGACAATGCCGCGGCGGACAATGCGCTGGCGGCGGCCCCGGCGGGCGGCCAGGTGACGCTGGTCGCGCGCGACAAGGTTTGGATCCGCGTCACCGACGCGAGCGGCAAGCGCCTGTTCGAAAAGGAACTGGCGGCGGGCGAACGTTATGATGTTCCCGCCGATGCCGATCGGCCGCATGTTCGCACCGGGCGCCCGGGCGACATTGACGTGCTGATCAACGGATCGCGCGTCGCTCCGCTGGGCGTCGGCGTGCAGACGGTCGATGTCGAGGTGAGCGCTGCGGCATTGCAGGCGCGTCCGGTGCCGGCGACGCCCGCGGCCGGCAACCCGGCCGAGCGGCCGCAGCCCGGCGCGGCGGCGGCCCCGACCGGCGCAGGCGGCGCCGATGCGGCTGGCAACGCCGCGGCCGGGCTCTAAGGCGAATGCAGGCGCCGCTGCCGGCCAGAAGGCGGGCGGCGGACGGTATCGAAACATGCGGCCGGCGACGAAGCGCCGGCCCGGCTCAATCCACCACCGGGGGGTGAGACAAAGATGCGGTTGTTGATGGCAGTGGCGCTGGCGGCGACGGCGCTTGGGACGACGGGAAGTGCATGGGCGCAGACCACCCCGATCGAAGGGCGCGTCGACCGGCTCGAGCGCGAGATGCGCGCGGTGCAGCGCAAGGTGTTCCCGGGCGGCGGCGGCCAGCTGGTCGAACCGCAGATCCGTCCCGAAACCAATGTCGAGGTTCCGGGAACGCCCGCGAGCAGCCCGGTCGCCGACCTGACGCAGCGCGTCGCGTCGCTGGAGAGCCAGATCACGACGCTGACCGGGCAGGTCGAGCAGAACCAGTTCCGGCTGCGTCAGCTTGAGGACGCCTTCAACGCCTATAAGCGCGCGACCGATGCGCGGCTGAAGGCTTTCGACGAGAGCGCGTCGGCGACCGGCGGCGGCATGGCCGGCGATGCAGCCGCGGTGGGCGATGCGGGCAATGCGCGCCCGACGACGCGCCCTGCCGCGCCGATCAAGCCGCAACCGGTGACGATTCCCGACGACAAGGCCGCGGCGAAGCCGAGCCCGGCGCGCGCGCAGGCGCTGGCCGCCGTGGAAAGGCCGAGCACCGGGGATGCCGCCGAGGACGGCTATGTCTATGGCTTCCGGCTGTGGCAGGCGAAGCTCTATCCCGAGGCGCGCAAGGCGCTCGAGGCGGTGGTCGCCAAATATCCGACGCATCGCCGCGCGAGCTATGCCCAGAATCTGCTCGGCCGCACCTATCTCGATTCGGGCGCGCCCAGCCTGGCGGCCGTCGCCTTCTACGAGAATTACAAGAAGAACCCGAACGGCGAGCGCGCCCCGGACAGCCTCTATTATCTCGCCGATGCGCTCACCAAGCTGAAGAAGCCGTCGAGCGAGGTCTGCAAGGTCTATACCGAGCTGACGCAGCTCTATGGCGACCGGCTGTCGGCCGAGATGCGCGCGGGCGTCGCGGCCGGCCGGACCGCGAACAAGTGCAAGCCGTGAGGCCGTGATCTGCGGCGTCGACGACGCGGCGGTCGCGCGGTTTCGGCGCGACTGCCTGGCGATCGTCGAAAGCGGCTTTACGCCCGCGATGCCGATCGGCGTCGCGGTCTCGGGTGGTCCCGACAGCCTGGCATTGCTGTTGCTCGCTGCCGCGGCATGGCCCGGCGCCGTCCGCGCGGCGACGGTGGACCATCGGTTGCGTGCCGAGGCCGCCGCGGAGGCGGCAATGGTCGCGGAAACCTGCCGCGAGCTGGGCGTCCCGCACGCGACGCTGATCCCCGAGGTGCCGATCGCCGGAGGCGGCAACGTCCCGGACCGGGCGCGGCAGGCGCGGTATGCGCTGCTCGGCGAATGGGCCGGCCCCGCGGGCTGGATCGCGACCGCGCACCAGTGCGACGACGTCGCCGAAACCTTCCTGATGCGCGCGCGACGCGGGGCGGGGCTGGGCGGGCTCGCCGCGATGCGGGCCGAGCGGCCGTTGGTGGCGGGGAGCGCCGGACCGCGACTGATCCGTCCGCTGCTTGGCTGGCGGCGTGCCGAACTGGCGGCGATCGTGGTGCAGGCGGGCCGGGTCGCCGCCGACGACCCGTCGAACCGCGACCCGCATTATGACCGCGCGCGCATCCGTGCGCTGCTGGCCGAAGCCGACGATCTGCCGGTACCGCGGCTGGCGATGGCGGCGAACAATCTTCGCGAGGCGGAGGTGGCGATCGCATGGGCCGCGGCGCGCGAGTGGACGGCGCGTGCGGCGGTGCGCGACGGACGGGTTCGGCTCGAGGTCGCTGACGACCTGCCGCGCGAATTGGTCCGGCGGTTGACGGTGCGTGCGGTCGACACCGTGCGGCAGGCGGCGGGTCTGCACGCCGCATGGCGCCAGACCGGAATCGACCGGCTGATCGCGACGCTTCGGGCCGGCGGTATCGGTACGATTGCGGGGGTGATCGCGCGGTCGCGCGATGCTTCATGGTGGTTCGACGAGGCCCCGGCGCGCCGATCACACTGATCGACGTTGTTCCATTGCCATTAACCGCGCTGTTCCTATGTTGGACGGTGAAAGGTATCGACGCCGATGAACGACAACAACAACAAGCCGCAGGGCCCCGAAAACGGCGGCGGCAACCCGTGGATGAAGAGCCTGCTGATCTGGGTGGGCATCCTCGCGGCCCTGGCGCTGTTTGTCAGCCTGTTCGAACGGCCCGCGACGCAGGCGGCGGGCGATACGATCCCCTATTCGGCGTTCCTCGACAAGGTGCAGGCCGGCGAGGTGCGCGCGGTCAACATCGCGGCGGCAAGCGGCGGGAACAGCGTGATTTCGGGCACGCTGACCGGCGACGGCAAGTTCCGTACGATCGTTCCCAACGATCCGCAGCTGATCCCGACGCTGCGCAGCAAGAACGTCGTCATCAACGCGCGTCCTGAAGAATCGCCGTCGATCTGGCAGTATATCCTCGTCCAGTCGCTGCCCTTCCTGCTGTTCATGGGCATTGCCTTCTTCGTCGTCCGCCAGATGCAGAAGAATTCGGGATCTGGCGCGATGGGCTTCGGCAAGAGCCGTGCCCGGCTGCTGACGCAGAAAGAAGGCAAGGTCACGTTCGACGACGTCGCCGGGATCGACGAGGCACGCGAGGAACTGCAGGAGATCGTCGAGTTCCTCAAGGATCCGACCAAGTTCGCGCGGCTGGGCGGCAAGATCCCCAAGGGCGCGCTGCTGGTCGGCTCGCCCGGTACCGGCAAGACGCTGCTCGCCCGCGCGATCGCGGGTGAGGCAGGCGTGCCCTTCTTCACCATTTCGGGTTCGGACTTCGTCGAGATGTTCGTCGGCGTCGGCGCCAGCCGCGTACGCGACATGTTCGAGCAGGCCAAGAAGTCGGCGCCGTGCATCGTGTTCATCGACGAAATCGACGCGGTCGGCCGTTCGCGCGGGGCGGGCCTGGGCAACCAGAATGACGAGCGCGAGCAGACGCTGAACCAGCTGCTCGTCGAGATGGACGGCTTTGAGGCGAACGAAGGCATCATCATCATCGCCGCGACCAACCGGCCGGACGTGCTCGACCCGGCGCTGCTCCGTCCGGGCCGTTTCGACCGGCAGGTGGTGGTGCCGCGCCCCGATATCGAGGGACG
The DNA here is from genome assembly GCF_056485145.1 of Sphingomonas chlorellae. NCBI lineage: Bacteria > Pseudomonadati > Pseudomonadota > Alphaproteobacteria > Sphingomonadales > Sphingomonadaceae > Sphingomonas > Sphingomonas chlorellae. The sequence goes on along the minus strand of NZ_JBQXXM010000004.1, from coordinate 293,546 downwards.
CATCAAGATCCTGCAGGTCCACATGAAGAAGGTGCCGCTGGCCCCCGACGTCGATGCGCGGGTGATTGCGCGCGGCACGCCGGGCTTTTCGGGCGCCGACCTTGCCAACCTCGTCAACGAGGCGGCGCTGCTTGCTGCGCGCCGCGGCAAGCGGCTGGTCGCAATGAGCGAGTTCGAGGACGCCAAGGACAAGGTGATGATGGGCGCCGAGCGCCGTTCGATGGTGATGACCGAGGACGAGAAGCGCATGACCGCCTACCACGAGGCGGGCCATGCGATCGTCGCGCTGCACGAACCCGCTTCGGACCCCATCCACAAGGCGACGATCATCCCGCGCGGCCGCGCGCTGGGCATGGTGATGCGGCTGCCCGAACGCGATTCGTACAGCTATCACCGCGACAAGATGTACGCGAACCTGGCGGTTTCGATGGGCGGCCGCGTCGCCGAGGAAGTGATCTTCGGCTATGACAAGGTCTCATCGGGTGCCAGCGGCGACATTCAGTATGCGACCGGGCTGGCGCGCGACATGGTGACGCGCTGGGGCATGTCCGATGCGGTCGGTCCGCTGGAATATGGCGGGTCGGACGAGAACTATCTCGGCTATACCGCCAACCGCCCGGCCAACATGTCGAACGAGACCGCGCAGCTGATCGATGCCGAGATCAAGCGGCTCGTCGAGGGCGGACTTTCGCGTGCGAAGCAGGTGCTGACCGACCACGTCGATCAGCTCCACACGCTCGCGCAGGCGCTGCTCGAATATGAGACGCTGACCGGTGAGGAGATCAAGCGGCTGGTGGCCGGCGAGGATCTGGGCCGCGACGAGCCCGGCGCGACGCCGGTGCCGGTGGCGGTGGCGGGAACGTCGATTCCCAAGACGCGACGCCCCAAGGGGCCGTTCGGGAGTCCGACGCCGCAGGGCGCCTGACACAAATCGACCTGATTTTCAGGTGGTTGAAGCCCCCTTCCGGGATGCCGGGAGGGGGCTTTTGCGCGTGGGGTTCAGCCGACCGTGCCGAGAAGAATGAGCAGGATCGCGAAGAGCGTCAGGATGATGCCGATGAAGATCCCGAGCACGACGGTGCGGAGCAGGGCCGACAGCCAGGAGAGGCGATAGGCCTGCTTGAGCTGAACCGCGATATGGATCGGCGGGACAAAGACCGCGACGTTGGTGAGAACATTGTGGCCGACGCCGAGTTCGCCGGCGATCGTGATGGCGATGAACAGCAATGTCATGAACGACAGCGAGTAGGTCACGAACACCGCGTGATCGTACAGGTGATATTCACGCTTCCAGAAAAACAGCAGCCAGACGAACGGAATTGACAGCGGAATGAGGAGCCACGAGAATTTGTAGCTGTTCGACTGAAGCTTGTAGAGCATCAGCGACGGGTTCTTCTTCCACTTTTCGATGCCGTGATCGAGCCGGTGCCAGCCGGTGTGCGGTTCGCCCAGGTCGATATTGAGATTCGATTCGTCGAGCGCCCGGATTGTTTCGCTGGCCGAGGCGATATCCTTGTCCGCTTGCGCGATCTGGCGATCGATACTTGCCAGCGATGCGGCGTCGTTTCGCGCAGTTTCACGCGCCTTCACCGCCGTTTCGCGGCGGAATCGTGCATCATCGAGCTGTTTTTGGAGCGTTGCGCGGGGCATTTCCGTTGCTGCGTGGATGTCGGCCGGCGGCGAGAGGCCGACGATCGAAAACACCGCGAACATCGTGAACACGCCGAACAGGAACAGCGCCATCGGTGAGACGAAACGGACCCGCTCGCCCGCGATGTAACGGCGGGTGAGGGCGCCGGGCCGCCACAGGAGCAGCGGCAGCGTCCGCCAGAGCTTGCCCTCGAAATGCGCGACGCCGTGAAGGATCTCGTGCCCGATGGCGCCGAGCGAGCGATGGACATGCGCCGCCTGTCCGCAGGCGTGGCAATGGTCGCCCACCAGCCGCGTTCCGCAGTTGAGGCAGAGGTCGGGCGCGTGCCCGTGGTGCCTTGTCGTGCCGCCGCCGGGCTCGACTGCCCCTGCGACCAATGCTCCCGTGACGATATCGCCTGCTGCGCCAATGTCCCCCATGGGGCCTGAGGCTACCAGCTTCGCTGCGCGCGTGCTAGCCATGCGCGATGGCCGATGCAGACCACACCCACACGCCTTCCGCCGACCCCGCGACGATGATCGCGGCGATGGCCGCGCGCGCGCGCGCCGCCGCCCGCACGCTGGCGACGATGCCGACCGAAGCGCGCCGTCGCGCGTTGCGCCACGCCGCCGCGGCGTTGCGCGACGCGGTGCCGGCGATCCTTGCCGCCAATGCCGAGGACGTCGCCGCCGCGACGGCGGCCGGATTGTCGGGCGCGATGCTCGACCGGCTGCGGCTCGATCCCGCGCGCGTCGAGGCGATGGCTGCCGGGACCGAAGCCGTCGCGACGCTCGACGATCCGGTCGGCCGCGTTATCGATCGGGCCGAGCGCCCCAACGGGCTGGTGCTGACGCGCGTGCGCGTGCCGATCGGCGTGATCGGCATCATCTATGAAAGCCGCCCCAATGTGACCGTCGATGCAGGCGTGCTGTGCACGATGGCGGGCAACGCCGCGATCCTGCGCGGCGGCTCCGAAGCGATCCGCAGCAACCGCGCGATCCACGCGGCGCTCGCCGCCGGCCTCGCCGCAGGCGGTGCGCCCGCCGATGCCGTCCAGCTTGTCCCGACCACCGATCGCGCGGCCGTGGGGGCGATGCTGGCGGGCGCAGGCGGGATCGACATGATCGTCCCGCGCGGCGGCAAAGGGCTGGTGGCGCGCGTGCAGGCCGAAGCGCGCGTGCCCGTGCTCGCGCATCTCGACGGCATCTGCCACACCTATATCGACCGCGCGGCCGACCCTGCGATGGCACGCACGCTCGCGCTTAACGCCAAGCTGCGCCGCACGGGCATCTGCGGCGCGACCGAGACGCTGTTGATCGACCGCGCCTTCGCCGACGCCGGCACCGTGCTCGCGGCGCTTGCCGATGCCGGATGCGCGCTGCGCGGCGATGCCGAGGTCGCCGCGATCGAACCGCGGACGCAGCCCGTGACGGACGCCGACTGGGATACCGAATATCTCGACGCGATCCTGTCGGTTCGGATGGTCGACGGCGTCGAGGGCGCGATCGCGCATATCGCACGCCACAGTTCGCACCACACCGACGCGATCGTCACCGAAGACGCGGCGACCGCCGAGACCTTCCTGGCGCGCGTCGACAGCGCGATCGTGATGTGGAACGCCTCGACCCAGTTCGCCGACGGCGGCGAATTCGGGTTGGGGGCCGAGATCGGCATTTCGACGGGACGGCTGCATGCACGCGGCCCGGTCGCGCTGGAGGGGCTGACCACGTACAAGTGGATCGTGCGCGGCACCGGGCAGGCGCGGCCTTGACGGCGCGCATCGTCGGCGCACCGTCCTTTCGGATGCTGGGCCGGGCGAAGCGGGTGGGGTTGCTGGGTGGGTCGTTCAACCCGGCGCATCGCGGGCATCGCAAGCTGTCGCTCCACGCGCTGCGCGCACTGGGCCTCGACGAAGTATGGTGGCTGGTCTCGCCGGGCAACCCGCTGAAGCCGGTGGAGGGCATGGCCCCCTTTGCCGTCCGGCTGGCCTCGGCCCGCCGCATGGCGCGCCACGCCCCGATCCGCCCGAGCGCGATCGAGACGCGCATCCGCACACGCTATACCGCCGACACGCTGGAAAACCTGATCGCGCTGTTCCCCAAGCACCGTTTCATCTGGCTGATGGGTGCCGACAATCTGGCGCAGTTTCACCGCTGGGACCGGTGGCGCGACATTGCGCGACAGGTTCCGATTGCGGTTATCGCGCGGCCGGGATATAACCAGCGTGCTCACGCAAGCCCTGCGATGAGCTGGCTGCGGCGCGCTGTGCGGCCCGCAGGCCAGGCGAAGAACTGGACGAGTTGGAGTTTGCCGGCGCTCGTGCTGCTGCGATTCCGCCCCGACCCGACTTCGGCGACACGGTTGCGCGCCGCCGATCCCGCTTGGCACCGGCACTTTTCGAACGTGGATCGAGCACCCATATCGCCTGCGTCCGTGCCGAGCCCATTGGCGTGCACAGACCCGGTTCAATTCTAGGAGTTCCCTTGGCCACATCTTCCCCAGTGCAGCAAGCTCCCGGCGCCGACAGCGTCGAGGCCCTGCATGCGCTCGTGCTCAGCTCGCTCGAAGACGATCAGGCGGTCGAAACCGTCTCGATCCCGCTGGCGGGCAAGAGCAGCATTGCCGACTTCATGGTCATCGCCTCGGGCCGCTCGACGCGGCAGGTGGCGTCGATGGCCAACAAGCTGGCCGAGAAGATCAAGGGCCAGTTCGGCCGCACCCCGCGCGTCGAGGGGCTGCCGACCGCCGACTGGGTGCTGATCGATGCCGGCGACGTCATCGTCCATCTGTTCCGCCCCGAAGTGCGCAGCTTCTACAATCTCGAGCGCATGTGGGCGTTCGGGGACAATGCCGCCGGCCAGGCCTGACGCGCTCGCGCGGGGGGCAGGCCGGTGCTGGTCCATCTTGTCGTGCGCGGCCGGATCGGGCGCGGGCCCGAGGCCGAGCTGGTCGACCGCTATCTGAAGCGCGTCGGCTGGCCGGTGCGCGTCACCGAACTGCCCGACCAGGGTGGGCGCGTGCCCGCGATCGAGCCGGGGACGCGGCTGGTGATGCTCGACGAAAAGGGCGAGAACCTGCCGTCGCGCGCGATTGCCGAGCGTATCGGCCGCTGGCGCGACGACGGCGTGCGCGAACTCCGCTTCATGATCGGCGCGGCTGACGGTTTCGACGACACCGACCGTGCGCAGGCCGACCTGTTGCTGTCGTTCGGGCGTGCCACCTGGCCGCACATGCTGGCGCGGGTGATGCTCGCCGAGCAGATCTGGCGTGCGGCCTCGATCCTTTCCAACCATCCTTATCACCGCGAGGGCTGAGCCCATGGTGCCGGCGCGCAGCCTGATGGTCGTGGCGCTGGCGGGCACGCTGCTCGCGATCGGCGCGCGCGGGGCGCTGGCCGATGCCCCGCGGCAGGCGTTGCGCGGCGAACAGGCGCGGCTGGCCGAAGCCGATGCTGCCGCCAGGGCCGCGCAGGCGCGTGCCGCGGCGCTTGAGGCCGAGGCTGCACGCGAGCGTGACGCGGCACAGGCCGCGCGCGCGCGCGAGGCGGCTGCGGGCGAACGGATCCGGGCGGCGCAGGCGGCGATCGATGCAGCGACCGCTCGGATCGCGATCTTCGACCGGCTGCAGGCGGTGCAGCGACAGCGGCTGGCGGCGGCGCAGGCGCCGATCGTCCGGCTTGTCGCCGCGCTCCAGTCGATGGCGCGCCGGCCGGCGGCGCTGGGACTGGTACAGCCGGGATCGCTGCGTGACGTGGTGCATGCGCGCGCGGTGCTCGCGACCGCCATTCCCCAGGTCGCGGCGCGGACCCGGACGGTGCGCGAGGAGATCGGCCGTGCGGCGCAATATCGACGCGGCGCGGCGCAGGCGCTGGCGGGACTTGCCGAGGGGCGCGCCCGGATCGAGGCCGAGCGGATCGCGCTCGTGCGGCTGGAGGCGGCGCACCGGCTGCGTGCCGAATCGCTGGGGCGTACTGCGCTCATCGAATCCGATCGTGCGATCGCGGCGGGCGAGCGCGCGCGCGACATCGTCGACCAGATGCAGGCCGGCGACGATGCCCGGGCAGTGGGCCGCGCGCTCGCAATGTTGCCCGGGCCGCTGCTGCGTCCCGATGCGCCGGGCGTGATGCCGCGATTGCCAGCGCGCGGCGCCTATCGCCTGCCGGTGCGGGGGGCGCTCGTCACCGGCTTCGGCGAGATCGCCGATTCGGGCGTGCGGGCGCGCGGCCTTACGCTTGCCTGCGCAGCGGGCAGCGGCGTGGTGGCGCCGGCGGGCGGGACGGTTGCCTATGCAGGGCCGTTCCGCGGCTATGGCAGCGTGGTGATTCTCGATCATGGCGGCGGGTGGACGACGCTGATCGCCGGGCTGGGGCCGTTGGCGGTGAAGGTGGGCGCACGGGTCGCGGCGGGGGCGACGCTTGGCGAGGCCCGCGGCGGCGTGGGCGAGGGCGGGCGGATCACCGTCGAGCTGCGGCGACGCGGCGTGCCCATGGACCTGACCCAGATGCTCGGTTGAGCGACGCGCGCGGCGTGCTATCCCCGCAGCGCAAAAGCCGCTATCGTCCCCTTCCAACAAGGCCGTGTCGGCCGTCGGAAAGTCGTTGAATGCTCCGTTCGATCCTTCAGGTTTCTGCCGCCGTCGGCGCGCTTGCCATCGTTCCCATCGCTTCCGGCGCCCTGGCCGCGGTCGACACCGAAAGCTATCGGCAGCTCGATACCTTCATGGAAGTGTATAACACCGTGAAGGCCAATTACGTCGACAAGGTCGACGACAAGACGTTGGTGAAGGGCGCGATCGACGGGATGCTCGCCGCGCTCGACCCGCACAGCAGCTATGCCGACGGGCTCGAGTTCGACAATCTGAAGATCCAGACCGACGGCAATTATGGCGGGCTGGGCCTGACGGTGACGCAGGAGAACGGCGCGGTGAAGGTGATCGCGCCGACCGAGGACACGCCTGCGGCCCGCGCCGGGATCAAGGCCGGCGATTACATCACCCACCTCGACGGCAAGTTCATTGTCGGCGGCAGCCTGGACGAGGCGATCCAGCAGATGCGCGGCAAGCCGGGCACCAAGATCAGCCTGACGATCGTGCGACCGGGCGCCGAAAAGCCGCTGCAGTTCACCCTGACGCGCGAGGTGATCGTGCAGAAGCCGGTGAAGTGGGAGGTGAAGGACGGCGTCGGCATCATCAACATCAACACCTTTACCGCGCAGACCGGGGCCGACACGGTGAAGGCGATCCAGGCGATCGACCGCCAGCTGGGTCACAAGCCGCTGGGCTATGTCGTCGACCTGCGCGAGAATGGCGGCGGCCTCCTGACCGAGGCGATCGCGGTTTCGGACGTGTTCCTGAGCCATGGCGAGATCGTGTCGCAGCGCGGGCGCGAGAAGGCCGACATCGAGCGTTATTATGCCGAATCGATGGTGCCGGGCGACCTGGCGCGCGGGTTGCCGGTGATCGTGCTGGTCGATGCGGGCACGGCGTCGGCGTCGGAGATCGTCGCGGGCGCGCTCCAGGACCATCACCGCGCGCTGGTGATGGGCGTGCGCAGCTTTGGCAAGGGATCGGTGCAGACGATCCTGCCGATGGGGCCGCGCGCCGCGCTGCGCCTCACGACCGCGCGCTATTACACGCCCTCGGGCCATTCGGTGCAGGAGGGCGGCATCAAGCCCGACATCGGCGTGCCGCAGATTTCCGACCCCGATTACAAGGAGCGGCCGGTGCTGCGCGAGGCCGATCTGCGCCGTCACCTGATCAATTCGGAAAAGGTCGACAACGGCCTGCTGGAAGAGGACACGCGGCCTGATCCGCGCTTTGCGGCGACGCCCGAACAGCTGAAGAAGCAGGGCATCGACGATTTCCAGCTTCATTATGCGGTGCAGACGCTGGCGCGGCTGAACGGCAAACCGCTGGTGGCACCGAAGGAACGTTGAGCAATGCTGGCTGACCGTACCAAGCTGGCCGGATGGCTGGCGCTGTTGCTTCCCGCCGCGCTGGTGGGCGGCGCGCATTTTTCCGAGCTGTTCGGGCTGGTCCCGTGCGAGATGTGCTGGTGGCAGCGCTGGCCGCATTACGCCGCAGTGGTCGTCGCGGCGATCGGGCTGGTGCTGCCGGGCGCGGGGCTGCGCCGGGGCGCGGCGGTGCTCGCGGGATTGCTCGTCGCGGTGAGCGGCGCGATCGGCGTTTTCCATGCCGGGGTCGAATATCATTGGTGGCAGGGGGTGACTGCCTGCACCACCAGCCTGCAGGGCGGCGATCCGATGGACATCCTGAATCAGGCGCTGCGCAAGCCGCTGATCCGGTGCGATTCGCCGCAATGGACGCTGTTCGGCATTTCGCTTGCGGGATTCAACGCCATCTTCTCGTTGAGCGGCGCCGCAGTGATCCTGTGGCTCGCGCTCGGCCGGAGGCATGCACGATGATGGCGACGAGACGGGGCGGGTGGAAGCCCGGCGACCCGCGCGAGACGATCCCGACGATGGTCCGCGTCGACCAGGCGGGCGAGTATGGTGCGGTGCGCATCTATGCCGGGCAACTGGCGGTGATGGGCGACCGCACGCCCGCCGCGCGCAAGATCGCCGGCATGGCGAACCAGGAGGCGCATCACCGCGCCTGGTTCGACGCGGCGATGGCGCGGCGCGGCGTCCGCCCCACGGCGCTGCAGCCGATATGGAGCGTCGCCGGCTTTGCGCTGGGCGCCGCGACGGCGGCGATGGGGCCGGCGGCGGCGATGGCGTGTACCGCGGCGATCGAGACCGAGATCGACCGGCATTACCGCCACCAGCTCGACCTGATCGGCGACGACGATCCCGAACTGGCGGAGACGGTGGAGCGCTTCCGCGCCGAGGAGATGGAGCACCACGATACCGCGATCGCCGAAGGTGCCGAGATGGCTCCCGGCTATCCGGTGCTGAGCGGGCTGATCCGCCTGGGTTGCCGGGCGGCCATTGCCTTGTCGAAACGGATATGAGAGCGGTGGGACGTGACCGGCGGGGATTGGGAGACGTTGTGATGCTGAAGCGGATCGTGATCGGCGCGGCGCTGGCTGCGGCCCCCCTGTTCGTCGCGGCGCCTGCGACGGCGCAGAATGCCCCCCAAGGCGGCGTGCTGGTCATCTATGGCAACGACAAGTGCCCGACGAACAGCAACGGCGACGAGATCGTCGTCTGCCAGCGGCTGGACGAGGCAGAGCGATTCCGCATCCCCAAAACGCTGCGCGAGCAGCCGGGTCGGCCGCAGGCGAACCAGAGCTGGGCCGTGCGTTCGCAGGATGCGCTCCAGGCCGGGGCGACCGGCGTCGGCAGTTGCTCGACCGTCGGCCTCAACGGCGCATCCGGCTGTTTCGTCGGCCAGGCCAATCGCTGGAAGGCCGAGCAGAAGGAACGCAAGAAGGAAGAATCGACGCTGCCGCTGCCCTGAAGCGGCGCAGCGCCTGGTTCAGTCGCCGCGGCGCCGCACCCATTCGGGCGGCGCGCGCAACAGCGCGTCGGCGATCAGCCAGAGCAACACCAGCGCGCGCAGACCCGCCGCGACCGCGATCATGTCATAGCTGACCGCGGGGCTGGCATGTTCCATGCCGGCGAACCACCAGAACTCGGCGAAATAGGCCGCCAGATCGGCCAGCGCGAAAAGTGCCACCGGCACGAGCCTCGGTGCGGTGAGCAGCAGCAGCGGATAGAGCCACAGGTCGAACTGCGGCGAATAAACCTTGTTGGTAAGGAGAAACCACGCGATCAGCGGAGTGCCGAGCACCCAGAGCCGGTCGCGATGACGCCAGCCGGCGATGCCGAGGATCGCAAGCGCGCCGCCGAGAAAGACAATGCTTGCCGCAAGATTGCGCGCGTCGATCGCCGCGAACCAGCCGCGATAATGGGCGGCGATTTCCCACAGCGACGCGGCAGTGCCCGGCCGTGACTGTGAGAAGCGGTAGAACATGCTCCAATTGTCGAAAGCCAGGAGCGCGACGGGCAGGTTCACGAGCCCCCACGCCGCGATTGCCGCAGCGGCCGCGCCGCCGGCACGGGCGATGCGCCGCTGAAGCGTCTGGCCGGGCTCGACCAGCGCGGCGAGCCCGAACACGGGAAGCAGCAGCGCCGGAAACAGCTTCGCCGCCGCGCCCAGGCCCGCCAGCGCCGCCGCATGGGCGAGATGTCCGCGGCGCGCGCGCAGCATCGCCGCAGCGGCAAGCCCGACCGCCGCCATATCCCAGTTGTGCCCCAGATAGAGAATGAGCGGCGGCGCGAAGGCCCAGGCCCAGAGCCGCCGGCGATCGACGCCCGCCATCGCGAACATCCACAGCATTTCCCACGCGATCGCGGCGTTGACGAAGGCGACCACGCCCAGGAAATATGCGTCGTTCGCATGCGCCCCGCCGATCAGCCGCGCGATCAGCCCCTCCAGTCCGATCTGGAGCCCGGTGAGCACCGGATATTCGATCGGCACCTGGAAATAGGGAACCTGACCCGCCGCGACGCCGCGTCCCAGCCAGAAGGGGACGACATCGCTGTAGCAGCCGGTGGTATATTGTTCGGCACCCGTCCAGCCGCCGGCGAGACAATGGCTTTTGAATAGCCACCCCGCGAAGCAGGTGGCGAGCATCGCCGCGCCGAGCGCGACCGAAACCGGCGCCGCGCCGGTGGCGGTTCGGGGGAGGGAGAAGCGCGGCGCGTTCATGATCGCAAGCCCTATCGCGGGGTCGAGGCCGCGTCCATCGAGCGCGAGCCCTCGTTCGCGGCGCGATCCTATTTGGCGTTGCCGTACTTCGTGTTAGCCTGATCCTCATGGGATTGCTGGTCGCGCTTGCAGGGTTGTTCGCGGCGATGCTGGGGCAAAGCCCCGCGCCGGCGACAGGACGTTTCGCCGTGGGGCAGACCTGGACCTTTCTGGTTCGTCCCCGCGAGCCCGAGGCGATGCTGCGCATCCACCGGATCGAGCCCGATGCGGCCGGGCACCTAATCTATCACATCGGCGTCGTCGGTTATCGCACGCCCAACGGCGCGCCGGTCGACATCGCCCATTTGCCTGTTTCCGAGGCGACGCTGGTGCAAAGCGTGCGCGCACAGCCCGATCCGCGCATCGCCGCGACGCTGCGGTTTCTCTCGCCCGACGAGGGCATCGCCGAATGGCGGCGCGCGAAAGGGGGCGTGTTCACCCAATCCATGGCCGGGGTGCTGGCGACGATCGCCGATGCGATCGACGGTCCCGGTGCAGCAGTGCATTAGCGCCGTATCGGCGCAGCCGACGCGTACGGCAACCAACCGACGGCCCTGCGGGTTGAACCATCACAACCGCAGGAGACGAGCATGGCCGACGCCCGCATCTTTGCCGACCTGAAAGCTGATCATGATCGCCAGCGCACGCTGTTCGCGCGGCTGGGCGAGGGCAGCGGCGACAGCGGCGAGCGCCGTGCGACGTTCGAGGCGCTGCGGCTGGAACTGCAGGCGCATGCCGCCGCCGAGGAGGAGTCGCTCTACGCTGCGATGCTCGCCGATCCCGAGCTGCGCGAGGATGCGCGGCATTCGGTTGCCGAGCACAAGGAGGTCGATGACCTGCTGGGGGCGTTGATCGAGGCCGATTTCGGATCGCCGGAGTGGGCGGAACGTTTCGGCGAGCTGCGCCACCGTTATATGCACCATATCGACGAGGAGGAGCAGGAGATGTTCCCCGCCGCGGCGAAACGGATCGACAAGGCCGAGGCCGCCGACCTGGCGCGGCGTTTCGAAGCGCGCAAGCCCGAGGAGCGTGCCCGCGCGGAGGAGCATGTGCCGGGTGACGACCGCGAATGAGCGGAAGGGCGGCCACCGCCCTTTGACCGATTCCTCGACCGCGGCCGGCGACGACGGGGCGATCGATTGGGAGACGCTGCGCGACGCAGCCGCCGCCTGTACGCGTTGCCCGCTTTATCGTGGCGCGACCCAGACGGTGTTCGGCGAGGGACCGCGCGACGCCGCATTGATGCTGATGGGCGAGCAGCCCGGCGATCATGAGGATCTTGCCGGCCATCCCTTTGTCGGCCCAGCGGGGCAGTTGCTCGACAAGGCGCTGAGCGCGGCGGGGATCGCGCGCGGTCGCGTCTATGTCACCAACGCGGTCAAGCATTTCAAGTTCGTGCGCCATGGGCGCCGCCGGATTCATGCGCGTCCCAATGCCGGCGAGATCGAGGCGTGCCGATGGTGGTATGCGCAGGAGCGGACGGTCGTGCGGCCGGCAATGACGATCGCGCTGGGCGCGACGGCGGCGCGGCAGATGCTTGGACGCAGCGTGACGATCGGCGCTGCACGCGGACGGCCATGGGTGTTGTCCCCCGATGGCGGGCTCGGCTGGGTTACCGTCCATCCCAGCTTTCTGCTGCGCCAGCCCGACCGCGAGACGCGCGCCGCCGAGATGGCCGCATTCGTTGCCGACCTGCGCGCCGCCGCCGCTGCGGCAGACAGTCGCTAGCCGGCGCGGCGCGTGCCGAACTTGTCGTCGCGGCGGTTGCCCAGCATCATCGAGCGTTCGAGCCGCGCACAGAGCGCCGCGTAATAGTCGGACAGGAAACCCAGGTCGTCGCCGTCGTCAGGCAACCCGGCCTTGTGACGGATCGTCGCGGCGACGGTTGCGAGCGCGTCCTCGCGCCCCTTGCGCAGCACCGTTTCGAGCGTCTGCAATTCGTAGATGCCATAAAGGTCGAGCGCCGCATCGCTGAACACGCGCCGCGGGCGCTCGGCCTCGGCAGCGAGGTCGTCGGCGAGCTTTCCGCGGACCGTTTCGACGACCCAGGTCCCCGCCAGCAGATCGCCGATCCGCAGCCGGTCGCGGTTGAACAGCGGAAACAGCAGAAAGATGCCCGACCAGAGCAGGGCGAACACGACGAGGAAGGCGTCGGCGAGATTTTGCGAAACCTGTGCGACCAGGAAGGAGAGCGGGAGGAATGCCTCGAGTTCGCGCATGGCATTGCGAACGACCACCGCGCCGCCGCTGAGCCGTCCGCCGTCGCGCGCGACGACGCGCAGCCCCATCACGCGCTTGCCGGGCGTCGCGCCGCGCGATCCTGCTTCGAACAGGATGAACCAGCCGTTGCGCAAGACGAACAGTCCGATGAACCACAGGATCAATGCGAGTTCGGACTTGGTCTGCGCCTTTACCAGAAAGGCGAGGATCAACGTCAGCGCGATCATGATGAGCAGGATCAGCAACCAGTCGAGCAGGAAAGCGGCCGCGCGCGCACCCCCGCCCCCCAGCCGGAGCCGCAGGTCGACGCCCTCGGGCGTGATGAAATGGCGCTGGAGCGACGCGGCTTCGCGGCGCCGGGCTCCGCGCCTAAAGCGGATCGGCCAGCGCATCGCGCGTCTCCCGGCGGCGGGGCAGATAGAAATAGGCGAGCCAGCCGCCGAGCATCGCCAGCCCGATCGCATAGCGCGTCGAATCGTCCTGGATCGTCTGACGCCCGATACCCTCGAGTATCCCGGCGACAAGCAGCATGACCACCACGCCGCACATCACCGGCGCGACGGCGCGGCCGGCCGCGACCATCGCGTCGAGCCGAGCGCGACGGCCGGGAAATGCCAGCGCGGTGCCGATCCGCGTCCCCGCCGCCCCCGCGAGCGTGATCGCAAACAATTCGGTGGTGCCGTGGATGGCAAGCCACCCGCAAAAGCCGACGCCGAGCCCCTTGGGCACGAAAACGGCGAGCATCGCTCCGAGCGTGAGCCCGTTGTAAAGCAGAAGCAGCACGGTTGGCACTGCAAAGACGAAGCCGAGCGCGAAGGCGAAGATCGACACCTGGCTGTTGTGCGTGAACAGGAAGGCGGCGAAGACGGCGAGGCCGTCGTGGTCGCTGCGCCCGCGCGGGGCATAGATCGTCGCCCGCAGTGCCTCTGCGCTCGCGTCGGGCGTGCGGCCGCCGGCGAGGCCGTCGGGCAGGATCGCATAATACCAGCTCGGATCGCCGCGCACGAGCAGATAGCCGGCGAGCATCCCGACAATGAGCAGCGCGAATGCGAACAGTGTTTCGCGCCACAGCGCCGCGACGGCTGCCGGCCAGCCGCGGAACAGATAGTGGCGCAACTGATCGGCAAAGCTGGTCGGCACGCCATAAAGCTGGAAATAGGCGCGCGTGCACAATTGCTCGAGATAGGTTGCGAGCGCCCGATCGAGCGAAGTCTCACGAACCACCGCCAGCGACGAGAGCGCGGTACGGTAGAGCAGCGGCAGCGCGAGCAGGTCGTCGGCGTCGAGCACGCGTACCGACCGCTTCTCGATCCGGGTCAGCAGCGCGTCGAGCCGCCGCCATTCTGCCTCATGTGCCGTGCGGAAGCGCGTGGCGTTGACGAGCGGGGCGCCGCCCGCAGCCACCGGCGCGGCGTCGCGATCGACAAGCGCGTTCACAGCAGGTTCCTCCGCTTGAGATCGACATAGGCCTCGACCAGCCGGTCGGCGACCTGATCATAGGGGCTTTCGACGATATGCGCGCCGAGGTGGCGCAGGCGAAGCAGCACCATTCGCCGATCGCGCAGCAGCGCCGCGGCGGTGACCGCACGGGTGACGTCGGCGGCGCTTTGCGGTCCGCGATCGACGATCGTTTCCAATTCGACATCCTCGAGCACGACGACGAGCACCAGGTGCGTGTCCATCAGCCGCTGGGCGGCGCGGACCATGAAGTCGGCCGAGGTGAGATCGGTGAATTCGGTGAACAGCACGATCATCGACCGCCGGACGAGGCGGGTCGCGAGCGTGGTGAGCGCAAGCGTGTAGTTGGTCTCGTCGCCGCTATAATCGATCCGTGCGGCCAGTCGCTGAAGCTCGCCGAAAGCGGCGGTGCCGGAGATGAGGCCGCTGGCGACGCGGGGCCGCGAATCGAATGCGTTGAGCGCGACGCGGTCGCCGACCTTGAGCGCCACCCAGCCTGTCAGCAGCATCGCGGAAACGACACGGTCGAGACGGCTGAGGCCGCCGATCGGCTCGCACATCTGCCGACCGCAATCGACGGCGAAAACGAGCTGGTTGTTGCGTTCGGTCCGGTATTCCTTGGCGTGAAGCTTCACATGGCGCGCCGACTGCTTCCAGTCGATCGTGCGGCGGTCCATCCCGGCGCGGAACTCGACCAGCGTGTCGAAATCGGCGCCGTCGCCGCGTTCGATCTGCGCCATCAGCCCCTCAATCGTGCGTCGGCGGAACAGCTCGGCACCGCGGGCGCGGACGGGCCGCGTATCAGGGTGGATCGCCATCGTCGCGCCGATGGTGAGCACGCGCTGCTTCCAGATCAGCCCCAGCGGTCCGCTCCAGCGCAACCACAGCCGTTCGATCCGGGCAGTGCCGCGGCGATGCGCGACCAGAGGGATCGCGGCGGTGCCGCGCCCGCCGTCGAGCGCGAGCCAGCCGCCATTGTCCGGTGCCGCATCGCCGCTGTCGGGACCGGAGGCCGTTGCGGGTGCAAGCAACGGATCATCGTCGAGCGCAAACGCGACGCGACGTGGTGCTGCGCCCGTGATCGTCACGCCCAGTGCGGCCTCGACCGTTGCGCCGACGCTCGCCTGCGGCGGCAGCACGAGGTTTGCTGTGACTGCGCGCGGTCCGGCGCCCGACAAGGCGTCGGCAAGCGCCGCGACGACCACCGCCAGCGGCAGCGCGAGCGCGGCATACCAGCGATCGGGCACGGCGATCGCCACCGCCAGCGTTACCGGCAGCCCCAGCACGATCAGCAGCACGGCAAGGCGCGTGGGATAGAGCATCGACCGGCTCAGCGCGGCGCCTCGATCGATTCGATGATCGTGTGGACGACGTCCTCGATCGCGCGCCCGTCGATTTCGGCGGCGGGCGAGAGGATGAGCCGGTGACGAAGCAACGCGGGCGCAAGCGCCTTGACGTCGTCGGGGATGACAAAGTCGCGCCCGTCGATCGCGGCGCGCGCGCGGGCGGCGCCGGCGAGCATCGCTCCGGCGCGGGGCGATGCCCCCGATTCGAGATCGGCCACGTCGCGTGTGCCGCGGATCAGCGCGAGGATATAGTCGACGACGTTGTCGGCGAGCAGCACCGTGCCGACGGTTGCGACCGCTGCGGCGATGGTGGCGGCATCGGCGACGGGGGTGACCCCCCAGTCGCCCGGCCCGGTGGTTGCGGTGCGCGTACCGTGAAGCGCGATGATCTTTCGCTCTTCCTCCGCGCTGGGATAGTCGACGATCTGCTTGAACAGGAAGCGATCGAGCTGGGCCTCGGGGAGCGGATAGACCCCCTGCTGCTCGATCGGGTTCTGCGTCGCGACCACGGTGAAGCGGTCGGAGAGCGGCATCGTCTCACCGTCGATCGTCACGGTGCGTTCCTGCATCGCCTCGAGCAGTGCCGCCTGTGTCTTGGGCGGGGTGCGGTTGATTTCGTCGGCGAGCAGCAGTTCGGTGAAGATCGGGCCGCGCGTCAGTGTGAAGCTGCTCGTCTGGAAGTTGAACAGGTTCGCACCGATGATGTCGCCCGGCATCAGGTCGGGCGTGAACTGGATGCGGCCGAAATCGAGCCCCAGCGCCCGCGCGAAGCTCGACGCGAGCAGCGTCTTGGCCGTGCCGGGCGGTCCTTCGAGCAGGATGTGCCCGCCCGAGAACAGCGCGATCAGCATCAGCTCGACCGTGCTTTCCTGGCCGACGACCGCGCGGGCGACCTCACCCCGGATACGCGCCGCGAGCGCCTGGACTTGCTCAACCGTCACTTGCCCTTCTCCATTCTGTCCCCCAGCCATGCGTGGAGCGCGCGTGCCGCCTCCCGCAGTTCCTCGGCGTTGCGTGCGGCCTCGACCGCGGCGGCGCACTCGGTAAAGCGGCGCGGGCCGCTGAGCGCGTCGAGATAATCGTCGAGCGCTGCGTCGCGCAGCCGTGCGGGCGCGCCGAACACCCGCGCGGCACGCTCGCGGATCACCGCGACATAGCGCGGCCCCATCGCCGCCTCGCGTCGCGCCTTGCGGACCAGCGCCGCGCTGTTGTCGACCAGCACCGTCTTGCCGAACGCGATCGCGCGGCCGCGCGGCGCCGGCGGGCCGAACCGCGCAAAGGCCTGAATCCCGGCGAGCACCAGCGCCGCGAGGATCGTGAGCGTCACCGCGAGAAAAGGCGGCTCGAACATCAACCGCAACGGGCTTTTCGAGTGGCCGAAGCCGTTGAGGCTGACGTCGAACACGATCGTGTCGGGCGGCGTGCTGTTGAGCGAGTCGAGCAGCGCGAGCGCGGCGCGTGCCTGATCGAGTGATTTCATGCCCTGATTGTTGAGCAGGTCCGGATCGGCGAGCACGTAGAGCGGTCCGTCCCCGATCTGCGCCAGCAGGATACCGCCCTGCGCATCGCTGAGAAGCGGAGTGATGCGGGGTGGGGTTGGCCGTGCGGGGGCTGTCGCCGGTGCGGGCAAGCCGGGGACCGTCGGGGCACCGGGATCAGCCCGGCCCGCCTCTGTGCGATTATCCGCATCATTCTCGGCATCATGGTCCGGCGCTGCTGCCCGGGGCTGCACAGGGCGGACGCGCGGCGGCTGAACGGGTGCCTGCGGTGCCAGACCGGTGATGACCTGCGCGACGCGCGGCTCGTACAGCTTCACGCCGGGGGACAGGTCGGCTCCGTTGAGCAGTTTGCCTGCAGTGCGTCGGCGCGCGATCTTGAGTTGAGCGCCGGGCGCGAAGACACCTTCTGGCTCGAATGCGGGAAGCAGCCCTTGCGCCTTCACCCAGCCACGGTGTTTTCGGTCGGTGACCGTCTGCCATTTCGGCAGGATGACCAGCGTCGGCTTTGCCTCGCGCCTTGTCGCCTCCGAAATCTCGGTCGAGGCCCGTTCGGGCGTGATGACCAGCAGGCTTTCCGTATCGAACTGGCGGGGATCCCGGACGATGCGGACGTTCCGTCCGCCCGCCTGCGCCAGCTCGACGAGCGCCGCAAAGCCGGTCGCACCGTTCGACAACGCGTGCGCGCCGCCGTTTCGCCCCGACTGCAGATCGGGCGCGAAGGCACCCAGCACCAGCATCCCGGCAAAGGCCAGCAGGCCGATGGCGAGCAGCAGCGCAAAGGTGATGGGGCGCATCAGGCCCGCCGCGGCGGGTTGGCGACCGATCGCGATGTCGCTCATCGTTGCCAGCTCCGCACCTGAGCGAAATCGGCATAGGCGGCCCGGCAGCGCGTCCAGGTTTCGCCATCGACAGCGCGCCCACCGAACAGGCTGCGCTCGACGACGGCCGCCAGCGTGGCGAACAGGTGCCGTGGACGTTCGGGAATCGCGGTGGCGCGGGCGAGATCCCGGCTGGTAAGCGCAGGGCGGACGAGATGCGGGCGGCGCTCGGCGATGTCCTCGACGCTGCGGAGCAGCAGGTGGTGCACCGCCTCGCCATATTGGCCGCGTTCGGCGAGCGCATCGGCCTCGCGCAGCCATTCGCGCGCGGGCGCAGCGTCAGGCGTCCAGTCGGCATCCGGATCGGGCGCATCGATCGAAGCGGGTGAAGCCACGTTGCGGCGGCGCAGACGGGGCAGCCGCCATTCGCCTTCGCGCAGGCGGACAAACGCCATCCACAAGGCAAAGAGCGCGAGCAGCGCGATCATGCCCCAGAGCAGGGCCTCCACCAGTTGCGGTTGGGGCAGATGCCCCGAAATCCAGCGGATCAGCCGGGCAAGCGGCCGCAGCGCGTCGGCGATCCAGCGCCCGATGGCCTGGAGCCATTCGGGCATCTGGGGCGGCTTGGGCGGTGCGGCGCTCGGCAGGTCGAACTGGATATCGCCGTTCGACCGCAGCGCGCGATGCGCCGCGGCGAGCCGTGCGTCCGCGCTCCCCTCTTGCCCTGCCACCGAATTGCTTCCCCCACGTCCGGTCCCCAACCTAAATATTTTACGGGGCACCGCAAGCGGATGGATGACAATCGATACGAATTGCGCAATCCATTCCGGGCTATTTGCAGAGGGGGATCTTTAACATGGCGAGTGCAGCGGAGCGCGGCGAGGATCGCGCCTTTTCAATCAGCAGCGTCTTGAGCATGGCGTTCGGCGTCGTGCAGGACAATCCGGTGGCGACTTTCGGGATCGCATTTCTGTTCGGCGCGCTGCCGCAACTGGTGCTCCGCGGTGTGGTGTTTCCGATGCTGGCGGTTCCCGGTGCCGCCGTGGCAACCGCGTTCACATCGATCTTGGCCGGACTGATCGCGATCTTCTGCAGCTTCCTGGTGCAGGGCGCGCTGGTGCGCGCGACCGCCGCCTATGCCCGCGGCGAACGGGCGTCGCTGGGCGAGACCTTGTCAGCGGGCGTCGGCAAGGCGTTGCCGTTGCTGCTGTTGTCGATCCTGATGGCGCTGGGCATCGGCTTCGGTTTCCTTTTGCTGATCGTTCCGGGTGTGATCCTGGCGATCATGTGGTCGGTGGCGGTTCCGGCCCTGGTGGATGAGGATCACGGGATTACCGAAGCGCTGGGACGCAGCAGCTTCCTGACCAGCGGTGCGCGCTGGCGTATTCTGGGCCTTGGGCTGGTCGTGATGGTATTGTTCTGGTTGCTGAGCATTCCGCTGGGCATCCTGGCGGTACTCACCGGCGCCCAGATGGCGCAGGGTGATCCGGAATCGTTGTTCGCGATAAGCCCGATCTTCCTGATTGGCTCGGCGGTCGTCACGACCCTTACCAGCGCGATCGGCGGGGCGGTGCAGACCAGCCTGTTCGTTGCGCTGCGCGACTGGAAGGAAGGCCCGCAGGTTGAGTCGTTGGCCGACGTGTTCGCTTGAACCGAGAGGCTACGGCGCGCCGACATGTGGAGAGGGATGATCGTAACGGTGGCACGGCCGGGAATCCGGCAGCGCAGTCGATGAACATCGTGGCGCAGACGGCGCGGCCGGTGCCGGCAATGACGGGTGTCGCGCCCGATGCGATTCCCTATGACGCGCTGATGGCGGGCCAGCAGCCGGTGATCCTGAAGGGCATCGCCGCCGGCTGGCCGCTCGTGCGGGCCGGGATCGAATCGGCGGACACCGCGATGGCGGTCCTCAAGCGATTCGACGGCGGCCGGCCCGTCGTCACGTTCACCGGTGCCCCGGAGATCGGCGGACGCTTCTTTTACAACGAAACGGTGACGGGGCTCAATTTCACCGGGCGGCGGGAGCCGTTGTGCACGCTGCTCGATGCGGTTGGTCCGCGGATCGGCGATACGGATGCGCCCAGCTTCTATGTCGGGTCGACCGATCTGGACGATTATCTTCCCGGCTTTCGGGCCGAAAACGACCTGGCGCTCAACCATCCGATGTT
The DNA here is from genome assembly GCF_056485145.1 of Sphingomonas chlorellae. Taxonomy (NCBI): domain Bacteria; kingdom Pseudomonadati; phylum Pseudomonadota; class Alphaproteobacteria; order Sphingomonadales; family Sphingomonadaceae; genus Sphingomonas; species Sphingomonas chlorellae. The sequence continues at coordinate 273,695 of NZ_JBQXXM010000004.1, read as the reverse complement.
TGCTGCGCATCCGCCGCTTGCAAGCATCTGGATCGGCAACCGCACCATCGCGACGTGCCATTACGACATGTCGCACAATCTGGCGGTGTGTGCGGTCGGCCGGCGACGCTTCACCCTGTTTCCACCCGATCAGGTCGCCAACCTCTATCCCGGCCCGCTTGAACCGACGCCGGGCGGGCAGGTGGTGAGCATGGTCGATTTCGCGACCCCGGATTTCGAGCGCTATCCCGGCTTTCGCGCGGCCATTGCGACCGCGCAGGTGGCCGAACTCGAGCCGGGCGACCTGCTCTTCTACCCGGCCATGTGGTGGCATCACGTCGAGGCGCTGGCGCCCTTCAATGTGCTGGTCAATTATTGGTGGAATACCAGCCCCGACTGGCTCGACACGCCGCAGCTGACGCTGCTCCACGCGCTGCTGAGCCTGCGCGATCGGCCCGAGCCCGAGAAGCGCGCGTGGCAGGCGCTGTTCGATTATTATGTGTTCGGCGCGGCCGAGCGTGCGGGCGCGCATCTGCCCGAAGCCGCGCGAGGGCCGTTGGGGCCCATCGACGCCGCTACTGCGCGGCGGCTGCGCGCGATGTTGCTGCAGCGGCTCAACCGCTAGAGCGCGCCGCGACGACAGACGGCGGCCGGCCTTTGTTCACGCGGTAAAGCAGGTTATGCCGTGGGGGGCATGGATCTGTACCTCCCGATCGCGAACCTGTCGGTCAACGCGTTGGTCATCGTCGCGCTGGGGCTCGGCGTCGGGCTGCTTTCGGGCATGTTCGGTGTGGGCGGCGGGTTCCTGACGACGCCGCTGCTGATCTTTTACGGCATTCCGCCGACGGTCGCAGCTGCATCTGCCGCAAGCCAGGTGACGGGAGCGAGCGTTTCGGGAGTGTTCGCGCATTTCCGTCGTGGCGGCGTCGACGTGCCGATGGGGCTGGTTCTTGTTGCCGGCGGCGTGATCGGCAGTATCGCGGGTGCATGGCTGTTCGCGCTGCTCCAGTCGAGCGGCCAGATCGACACGGTGATCGGGATCCTTTACGTGCTGCTCCTCGGCACGATCGGCGGACTGATGCTGCACGAATCGATCGGGGCGGTGCGGGTCGCGCGGGGGAGCCGGCCGGCCCCAGTGCGTCGCCGCCGGCACCATCCGCTGGTGGCGATGCTGCCGTTGCGCTGGCGATTCTATCGCTCTGGGCTCTATATCTCGCCGTTGGCGCCGCTGTTGCTCGGCTTTTTTACCGGCATCCTGACGGTGCTGCTGGGTGTCGGCGGCGGCTTCATCCTGGTGCCGGCAATGTTGTATCTGCTCGGCATGGGGACGCAGGTGGTGGTCGGCACCTCGCTGTTCCAGATCCTCTTCGTGACCGCCGCCGCGACGATGGTGCATGCGACGACGACCAAGGCCGTCGACATCGTGCTGGCGGTGCTGCTGCTGCTTGGATCGGTGACCGGCGCGCAACTGGGGGCCCGGTTCGCCCAGCGAATGAAGCCCGAATACTTGCGGCTGGCATTGGCATTGATGGTGTTGATGGTGGCGCTGCGGATGGGGCTGGGGCTCGCCTGGCGCCCTGACGAGATCTATTCGGTCGCGCTGTCGTGAGACGGGCACGGCGGCTGCTTCTTGCGCTCGCGGCGCCGCTGGTGATGGGACAGGCCAAGCCGGTGCTCGTCCCGGACGTATCGCAGCGCGATATCGAGATCGTCTATTCGTTCACCGGCGCCGAACTGCTGCTGTTCGGCGCCATTCTCTATCCCGGCGGGCGGGCGCCCGATCCGCGCGACGGGCCGCTCGACATCGTCGTGGTCGTCAAGGGCCCGACGCAGTCGATCGTGGTTCGCGAGAAGCGGAAGATCGCCGGCATCTGGATCAACGCCGAGCGGATGCGCTATCGATCCGCGCCGAGCTTTTATGCGCTGGCGTCGTCGCGCCCGGTGGACAGGCTGGTCGATGCCCGCACGCGCGCCATTTACGAATTGGGAGTGGACAGTCTTCAGCTGTCGCCCGCATCGGGGGCTGCCCCCACGGTTCAGGCGCGGTTCGACGCCGGGCTCGTCGATTTGCGCCGCCGCGCCGGGCTTTATGTCGAGGCGCCGCGGGCGGTGGAGATCACCGACGGCGTTCTCTATCGCGCGCGCCTGCAGATCCCGGCGCGTGTGCCCGTCGGACGCTTTACCGCCGAGACCTTCCTGATCCAGAACGGCCGCGTTCTCGCGGCTGCGGTACGGCCGATCAACATCCGTAAATCGGGTTTCGAGCGCTTCGTCGCCCAGGCGGCGCAGCACGACTCGGTCGCTTATGGCATTCTGGCGGTCTTGCTGTCGGTGGCATTCGGGTGGGGGGCAGGCGCGATCTGGCGTCGATTCTGACGCGGTCGCACCGGTCGGTCGCCGTTCCGGGCGCAAACGCGACGAACGCCCCGCAAACTCACGCATTTTTTACATATTGTCCGACAGGATCGCCGCAGGGGATCAGCGGAGTTTCGAATGCACAGCCACAGCGGCGTATCGCCCATGCACGGCACCGCACCCGGCGCGCCCGCCGGCGAAATGCCGGCTCGGGCCAGCCTGCGCCCGATCGGCGCCGTGTTCGCCGTCAACGGCAGTGCCAGCCAGGTGGTGATCGAGATCGCTGCCGCCGATGCCTTTGCCAACCACGCCGATCCGACGATGGCGAGCGCCGGACAGGTGGGCAGCCAGCTCAAGATGCGCGTCGGCAGTACCTGGCTGATCGCGAGCATTCGGGCGTTGCGGCTTGATTCGACCGGCGAGCGGATCGTCGCCGACATCGACTTCATCGGCGAGGGCGACGAGGAACGGCTGACGGGTAAGCTCTACAAGTTCCGGCGCGGCGTCACGCGCTATCCATCGCCGGGATGCCCCGTCTTTCCGCTTTCGACGGCCGATCTGCGCCAGATCTATGCTGCCGACGAGCGCGCGCATATCGAGATCGGCACCGTCTATCCGACGCGCGACATCCGCGCCGCACTGTATGTCGATGCGCTGCTCGGCAAGCATTTCGCGCTGCTGGGGTCGACCGGCACCGGCAAATCGACGGCCGCCGCGCTGATCCTGCACCGCATTTGCGAACGCGCGCCGCATGGGCATGTGGTGATGATCGATCCGCACGGCGAATATGGCAGCGCCTTTCGCGGGATCGGGGCGTTGTATGACGTGTCGAACCTGCAGATGCCCTATTGGCTGATGAACTTCCAGGAAACCTGCGAGGTGTTCCTGACGAGCGAGGGGTCAGCGCGACAGGTCGACGCCGACATCCTGGCCAAGTGCCTGCTCCAGGCCAAGGGGAAGAACCGCCTGGCTGCCGAATATGGCAAGATCACCGTCGATGCCCCGATCCCCTATCTGCTGTCCGACCTGACCCAGATCCTTCAGCTGGAGATGGGCAAGATGGACAAGGCGACCGATACAGCCCCCTATCTGCGGCTGCGCAGCAAGATCGACGAGATCAAGTCCGACCCGCGTTATGCGTTCATGTTTTCGGGGATGCTCGTCGCCGACACGATGGCATCGTTTCTGGCGCGCGTGTTTCGCCTTCCGGCTGAGGGCAAGCCGATCTCGATCATCGACGTGTCGGGCGTGCCGAGCGAGATCACCTCGGTGGTGGTCGCTGTGCTCAGCCGCATGGTGTTCGACTTCGCGATCTGGTCGCGCGGCGAGACGCGGCACCCCGTGCTGCTGGTCTGCGAGGAAGCGCACCGTTATGTGCCCAGCGAGCGAAATGCCGATGGGTCGTCGGTGGCGCGGATCCTGAGCCGAATTGCGAAGGAAGGGCGCAAATACGGCGTTTCGCTGGGGCTGATCACACAGCGGCCGTCGGACCTGGCCGAAGGTGTTCTCTCGCAATGCGGCACGATCCTGTCGATGCGGCTCAACAACGAGCGCGACCAGGCGTTCGTGCGCGCAGCGATGCCCGAAGGCGCGCGGGGTTTTCTCGATTCGATCCCGGCGCTGCGCAATCGCGAGTGCATCGCGGTGGGCGAGGGCGTGGCGACGCCGATCCGGCTGCTGTTCGACGCCCTTGAGGAGAATCGTCGTCCCGCATCGGGCGATCCGGTCTTTTCGGAACTGTGGCGGCACGCAGGCGGCGAGGAGCAGATGCTCGAGCGGACGATCCGCCGCTGGCGCGCGCAAGGTCGCTGATCGGCCTGCGGCTTTCCCCGGATCCTTTTTGGAGGCGGCGGCGCGGAGACTGAGTGCCTGCCCGACCCCGACCTATTCGGCGTCCGGATCAACTCCGTGGCCGACCGGAACCGCCTGCATCGCGCGCAGCTTCGCGCGGAAGGCGCCCAGGTCGTTGCCGGTGAGCTGGCGCATCGTGGTGAACGACACCGAGCGCGGGTTGACCGCGACGCCGTTCTTGTAAAGCTCGTAGTGAAGGTGCGGGCCGGTCGAAAGACCCGAGCTGCCGACGGCGCCGATCTGTTGTCCCTTGCGAACATGCTGGCCACCGCGAACGATGATCCGGCTGAGATGGCCATAGCCGGTCCCGAAGGCGCCGTGGCCGAGCCGGATGAAATTGCCATATCCCGAGCTGCGCCCGGCGAACTGGACGACGCCGTCGCTCGCGGCATAGACCGGTGCCCCCCAAGGCGCGGCGATGTCGATGCCCTTGTGCATTCGCGTGAAGCCGAGCAGCGGGTGGCGGCGCATGCCGAAGCTGGACGAAATTCGCCCCGCAGCGGGCATCGCCATCGCGCCGGTGCTGCTGCCGCGGCCCAGCCCGTCGAACCATTCGGTGCGGCCGTTGCTTTGCCATGGCAACAATTGCAGGCGGGTGCCGCAGTCGTTGACGCCGGCATAAAGCAGGTTGCCGAGCTGGACTTCGCCGGTTTCCGCACGCGCCTGCGAAACGATCAGGTCGAAGCGGCAATTGGCGCCGAGGTGCGACACGGGAACGCGGCTGGCCAGCGTCTTGATGAACGCTTCGACCGCCTTGGGCGGCGCGCCGGCGGCGCGTGCCGAGCGATAGAGACTGGCGCCGATCGTGCCCTGGACACGCAGCGGGGTATGATCGATCGCGATCGGGATCTGGCGCAGCGCCAGTGCATTGCCCTGGCGCGCGACCTCGAGCTTGAGGTCGAAGCGCGCGCGGAACGCAAGCTTTTCGAGCGGTCGCGGCTGATCCTTGCTGTTGCGGCGGCCGAGCGTCAGGTCGAGCGTCGTGCCCGGTTGAATCGATCCCAGCGCGATGGCGCGAGTGACGAGGGCGCCGACCTGTGTCGCATCGGCATGACCGACTCCTGAGCGCTGGAGGACGCCGAGCAGCGCGTCGCCCGAGGCCAGCCGCGCGTCCAGCGAGATGACGGGGCGTTCGGGCGTATCGGTCAGCGGCGCAACGAGTCGGGTGGCGGCGAGACGGGTGCCGGTGGTGGCGCCCATCGCCAGCGGACGGATCGCCTGGGCGCGCTGCGCATCGAGGTCGGCGCCGGCAAGCGGGGTAGGCACGGTGCCGTAGATCGGTGTCTCCAGGCCCGGCGCCAGCATCACCGTCAGCGTGCATAGTCCGAGACAGGTCGCCAGGCCGCGAAACCATGTGGCCGAACCGATGGCGGCGCCAAGGTCTGGCGCAAGTTCGAACTGATCCAGCCAATGTCTGCGGACTGCGGGAGTCGGCGCGGGCGCGGGGGACGGCGACGCCGGCGTGGCGCCCCCCCCGGATTGATGACCTGGCTCGACGGGCAAGAACAAGGCGGACGGCCTCTTGAAACACCTTTTGCGCGCGGGGCCGATCGCAACGGCCCTGCCCGAATCGTTGTGCAAGAGAGGGTTTAAAGTCAAATTAAGCAGCCTGTGCCCCACGCGTGGCTGCGGCGGATCGTGCGTGCCGCAGGACGAAGGGAAATCGCCCTTCGGAACCGGTGTAAAACTGGTGGGTGCGAGCCGTTCGGGCAAGCAGGGGGTGTTGCTTAAGGGGCGTCGCGGAACGATCTTGGGCGCATAATGAGTCAATTTGCCCGTTCTCCGGTGGTCGCGGTGCTCGGCCCGACCAACACCGGCAAGACCCACCTCGCCATCGAGCGGCTGTGCGGCCATTCGAGCGGGATGATCGGCTTCCCGCTGCGGCTGCTGGCGCGCGAGGTCTATGACCGCGTGCTCAAGATCAAGCGGCCGGAGGAGGTCGCGCTGATTACCGGCGAGGAGAAGATCGTGCCGCCGGGCGCGCGCTGGTTCCTGTGCACCGCCGAATCGATGCCGATGGAGCGCGATTTCGCCTTCGTCGCGCTTGATGAGGCGCAACTGGGGGCCGATCCCGAACGGGGCCATGTGTTCACCGATCGGATCCTGCGCGCGCGGGGACGCGAGGAAACGATGCTGCTGGGTTCGGACGCGCTCCGGCCGATGCTCAAGGCGCTGGTACCCGATGCCGAGGTGATCGGTCGACCGCGCTTTTCCACGCTGAGCTATGCAGGGGCAAAGAAACTGTCGCGGTTGCCGCGGCGCTCGGCGATCGTCGCCTTTTCCGCCGAGGAAGTCTATGCCGTGGCCGAGGCGCTGCGGCGCCTGCGCGGCGGCGCGGCGGTTGTGATGGGCGCGCTCAGTCCACGAACGCGGAATGCGCAGGTGGCGATGTTCCAGGCGGGCGAGGTCGATTATCTGGTCGCGACCGACGCGATCGGCATGGGGCTCAACATGGATGTCGCGCATGTCGCCTTTGCGTCGCTTCACAAGTTCGACGGGCGCCGCCAGCGACGCCTGACGCTTGCCGAAATGGCGCAGATCGCGGGACGTGCCGGGCGACACCAGCGCGACGGCACCTTCGGCGCACTGCACGAGCAGGGACCGGGCGCCTTCGCTCCCGAGGAGGTACTCGCGATCGAAGCGCACAATCTGCCGCCGCTCGAGCATCTTTACTGGCGCGAGGGGGCTCCCGATCTGTCGAGCATCGACGCGCTGATCGACAGCCTTGAGGCGCGGCCGCAGGTGCCGCAGCTTCGCGCCGCCCCCGAGGCGGTCGACCTTGCGGTGCTCAAGCGGTTGGCGGGCGAAGACTGGGTGCGTACCCGGGTGAGCCACCCGCAGATGGTCGCGCGGTTATGGGCCGCCTGCGGTCTGCCCGATTTCCGCAAGCTGGGCGCGGATGCGCATGCGCGCTTCGTGGGGCGCATCTTCGGCCATCTGTCGGAGGGGCGTGGGCATGTCCCGCATCAGTGGTTTGCCGATGAGATCCAGCGGCTGGACAATATGGCCGGCGATGTCGAAACGCTGGCCGGGCGGATCGCCGCGGCGCGGAGCTGGGCCTATATCGCCCACCGCGCCGACTGGCTTGCCGAGCCCGCCCATTGGGCCGAACGGACGCGTGCGATCGAGGAGAAGCTTTCGGACGCGCTCCATGCCAGCCTGACGCAGCGCTTCGTCGATCGGCGCACGACGGTGTTGCTGCGCCAGATTGGTGCCGACGCCTCGAATCTGCCGGTGACGATTGGTCCGGAAGGGGAAGTCAGCGTCGAGGAACACCCATTGGGGCGGCTGGAGGGTTTCCGGTTTGTCGTCACGCCCGACGCGCGCGCGGCCGACAAGCGGATGCTGCTCGCCGCGGCGGAAAAGCGGCTGGCGGGCGAATTGCGGCGTCGCGGTGAGGCGTTGGCCGTCGCGGCCGATGGGGAATTGGCGCTGACACCGCTCGACGACGGGCAGCCGGCGATCGGGTGGCGCGGCCATGCCGTGGCGACGCTGCACCGTGGGGCCAATCCGGTGCGCCCCCGCGTCGAAGTCGACCGCGCGCTCGACATTCTCGATCCTGCGCAGCGCGCGGCGTGCCAGAGCCGGCTGGAGCGATGGTTCGTCGAGCAGGTGGCGCGGCATCTGGGCGTACTTGCCCGGCTCGACGCGCTGACCCGCGATGCGGACGCGGGTGGCGCATTGCGGGCGATTGCGCACGCATTGGTCGAAGCCGGCGGACTGCTGCCCCGGCGGGCGGCGGCGGCAATGGTCGAGGCGCTCGATCCGGCGGCGCGGCGGCGGCTGCGCCAGATCGGCGTGACGATCGGGACGCTGGACCTGTTCGCGCCGACGCTTCTCAAGCCAGCGGCCGCGCGTTGGCGACGCGAGTTGATGGGGCTGGAGGTCGCGCCGCGCGACGGTGCGACCGTGTTGCCGCGCGGCGCGCCGGGTGCCGATCTGGCGCATGGCTTTCGCCCGCTCGGTGCGCAGGCGGTGCGCGTAGACCTTGTCGAACGCATCGCGCGGGCGGCGCATGACAGCCGCAAGGGGCGCGCGCCCTTTGCGCCCGATCCGGCATTGGCGACTTCGATGGGAATTCGCCCGGAGACGCTGGCGCGGCTGATGGCGCAACTGGGGTTCCGCACGGCGCGGGCGCCGAAGGGCGAGCCGCCGCGCTGGATCTGGCAGGGGCTGACGCCCCCGCCTCCCGTCGCCGCGCCAGCGCCGGGCAGCCCCTTTGCCGTGCTCGCGGGGCTGCGGGATGGCTGAGCCGACGGGGACGATGCGGATCGACCGCTTTTTGTGGTTTGCGCGGCTCGCCAAGACCCGCAGTGCGGCGCAGGCGATTGCCGAAAAGGGGACGTTGCGCCTCGACGGACGGCGCATCGAGCGCTCATCGGCGGCTGTCCGTGTCGGTTCGATTATCGTGTTTCCGCTTTACGGTCAGGTGCGAGCGCTGCGCGTCGAGGCGCTGCCCCAGCGCCGCGGACCGCCGGCGGAGGCGGCGACCCTGTACACGCCATTGGAAATCGGAACGGCCAAGGGCGTTGACGAGCGGACCCCCGACGCATAGCAGGGGCGCCACTTTTCGCCCGCGAATCCGCTCAGGGGAGCCAGTGTTCAAATGACCTATGTCGTCACCGACAACTGCATCCGGTGCAAGTACATGGATTGCGTCGAGGTGTGTCCGGTCGACTGCTTCTATGAGGGCGAGAACATGCTCGTCATCAACCCCAACGAATGCATCGATTGCGGCGTGTGCGAACCCGAATGCCCGGCCGAGGCGATCTTCCCGGACACCGAAAATGGTCTGGAGAAGTGGCTGGAGCTCAACCGGTCCTATTCGGAGCAGTGGCCCAACATCACCCAGAAGGGTGAGCCGCCCGCCGACGCCGATGCGATGAAGGACGTGAAGGACAAGCTCGAGCAGTTCTTCTCGCCCAACCCCGGCAGCGGAAGCTGATCCGCGCGCCGGCTGGGCCGGCGCCATCGAAAATGCGAACCAATCGCAAAAACTTGCTGGCATGTGCAACTTTTCGCACTGCACCGTAGCCGCACGACTGGTAATTTTATTACGAGCGTGTTAAATGGGGGAGACGGCGGCGAAGAATCGCCTCCGCCCGGAGAAGCAAGCAAAGTTGCCCCGATGTCGCCCGCCCGCAGCGCGTAGCCGCCTGTGGGCTGACGCCCAGTCCATCGGGGCCGGGTCATTCACGAAAGGTTTCTCGCACATGGCTGCCAAGGCGCTGTCCTTCGATGTCGGCGATTATGTCGTTTACCCCAAGCACGGCGTGGGCCGTGTGGTCGAACTCCAGAAGCAGGAGATCGCGGGTATGCAGCTCGAGCTTTATGTCCTGCGCTTCGAGAAGGAGAAAATGACCCTTCGCGTGCCGACCAACAAGGCCGAGAGCGTGGGTATGCGCAAGCTTTCGAGCGACAAGACGCTGAAGGAAGCGCTGGAGACGCTGAAGGGCAAGCCCAAGGTCAAGCGCACCATGTGGTCGCGTCGTGCCCAGGAATATGAGGCGAAGATCAACTCGGGCGATCTGGTTTCGATCGCCGAGGTGGTCCGTGACCTGTTCCGCGCCGACGACCAGCCCGAGCAGAGCTATTCGGAGCGCCAGATCTTTGAAGGTGCCGCGAGCCGCCTTGCGCGCGAACTGGCGGCGATGGAAGAGACCGACGAGCCTGCCGCGCTCGAGAAGATTCTCGACATTTTGCGCAAGGCCGCGGCGATCCACAACAAGGACAAGGCTGAAGCCTGAGTCCCGAACGGGCCCTTCCACAGGCCGGTTTTGAAAAGGGGCGCCCCGGAAGCGGGTGCGCCCCTTTTCCTTTGCCGACATCGGGTGTATTGCATAAACAATACACGATCACGGAGAAGGTCATGCGCTTGATGCTGATGCCGTTCGCTCTTGCCCTGCCACTCGCGGCATGCGGCGCAAATGCTGCGGACTCTGTCGCGAGCCCGGGTGACGGCCCGGTGCGGAGCTATGCCGCGCGTGGCTTCACCGGCGTGGAATTGCGCAGTTCGGATTCGGTGGACGTTCGCACCGGCGGCGAATTCTCCGTCCGGGCGGAAGGCGCGCCGCGCGATCTCGATGCGTTGGCGATCCGGGTCGTCGACGGCGTGCTGCGCGTCGACCGCAAGAGAGGCATGTGGTCGACGCCCTCGAGCCGGGGCGTGCGGGTGCACGTCGTCATGCCGCATTTGTCGCAGGCAAGCGTCGGCGGCTCCGGGCAATTGCGCGTCGATCGCGTCAACGGCCCGGTGAAGGCCGCAATCGGCGGGTCGGGCGCGCTCGATCTGGGGAGCGTCAACGGCCCATCGGCCGAATTCGCGATCGGCGGGTCGGGACGGCTCACTGCCGCCGGGAACGTCGGCATGCTGAAGGTGGCGATCGGCGGATCGGGCGATGTCGATGCGAAGCAGCTTCGTGCGCGCGGCGCCAATATCTCGGTCGCAGGATCGGGCGGCGTCAATGCTGTGGTCGCCGGCGATGCGCAGGTTTCGATCGTCGGGTCTGGCGATGTCGTTCTGACGGGCGGCGCGCGTTGCCAAGTGAGCCGTGCCGGGTCGGGCGAGGCCCGCTGTAGCTAGGCCAGGGGCGTCTCGCTTGCACCAATCGGTCCGGGGTGCGACGTTCCGCTGCATGAGCTCGCGTGCAATTGCCCTGCTGTTGGGAGTCCTGTTGCCGATGGCGCCTGCCGCGGCGGCAAACCCTGCGGCCGCGCCATCGGAGCGCGTACGGCACTATGTCGTGGCGGCGTTCGAACGGCTGCGCGTCGAAGGCCCATATACCGTCGAACTGGTTGCGGGCGCGCCGCGCGCCGAAGCCGAGGGAGACGTTGCGGCGCTCGATCGGCTGGTGGTTCGTGTCGATGCGGGAACGCTGATCGTCAGCGGCGGCGTGCCGAGCTGGGATGCGCGTCACGCGGCGAAAGGAGGCGGTGCCAGGGTCCGCGTGCGACTGGCGACGCCCGCATTGCGCGCCGTCCGGGTTGCAGGCGACGCCGTGGTGCGCGTGACGGGACTGGAGGGAGCCGACGCGTCCGTCTCGCTGGCGGGCGACGGCCGCGTCGCCATTGGCGGCATTGCCGTCGAGACGATCGCGGCGACGCTGAGTGGTGGAGGAACGATCGCTTTGACCGGACGCGCGATGCATGCGCGCGTTACCAACGCCGGAAGCGGAACGATCGATGCGGGTGAACTGGCGACAGGTGAAGCGCGGCTGGCGACGCAGGATCGCGGCGGCATTCGCGCAACGGTTCGTTATCGTGCGCAGATTCTCGCTGGCGGCGCCGGCCTTATCGAGGTTCTCGGAACTCCCGAATGCCGGATCAGCGGACCGGGGCCGGTTCGTTGCGACGGTCCCGGCGGACGGCGTGATTAGCGATACCGGTCAGGCGGCAAGGGGGAAACGTAGCATGCGTCCGTCGACGGGGACCAGCGCCTCGGCCGCGCCTCCCAACGCGCGATGGATTTCGGGATGGCTCGGATCAAGGCCGCCGGTGAGCGCGCCGAATGCAGGCAGGATCAGCTTGGTCGCACTCGCGACGAAGCAGCGGCGGGCGACGTGACGACCGCGGCTGTTGATCCGCAACTTGGGATGGAAATGGCCTGAAAGCTCGGGGCGCGGATCGGCAGGGTCGGCCTCGTGGCGGAGAACCAGCCCATCGACGGTCGCTTCGTGACGGACCTGACCGCCGAGCGGTTCGGCGAGACCCGTGTCATGGTTGCCCGTGATCCAGAACCATTCCAGCCTCGTCGTCAGCGTGCGGAGCCGGGTGGCAGCGGCGGTGGGCAGGCGGTATTGGCCCCGATCGTCGTGGAAGCTGTCCCCCAGGCACCAGAGTTCGCGCGCCTTGGTGCGTTCGATCAACGTTGCGAGTGCCGCAAGCGTCGCCTGCGAGTCATAGGGCGGCAGCATCTGTCCGCGCGCAGCGAACCAGCTTGCCTTTTCGAGATGCAGGTCTGCAACCAGCAGCGCCTGACGCGCCGGCCAGAACAGCGCGCCCTCGGAAAGGGCGCAGAGTTCATGGCCGGCGAACGAAAAGGGAACCATGCCAGTTCCTATCCCGCGATCGGGGACCGCCGTCAATCGCGGCCGAGCGCGCCCAGAATGCGCACCCATGAGCGGATGCCCTTGTGAAAGCTGATCCGATCATATTTCTCGTTCGGCGAATGGATGTTGTCGTCGTTGAGCGCGAAGCCCACCATCACGCTGTCCATCCCGAGGATCGACTGGATCGAATTGACGACCGGGATCGATCCGCCGCAGCCGAGCAGCGCCGAGCGCCCCCATTCATCGTCGAGCGCGCGCTGGGCGGCGACGAGCATGGGGCTGTCGTCGGCAAGGCTGATTGCGCGCGATCCGCCGCGGGCGATGAAGCTGGCGCGGCAATCGGCGGGCAGGCGATTCCGGACATGCTGCTGGAATGCGGCCCAGACCTGATCGGGATCCTGCCGTCCGACAAGGCGGAACGAGACCTTGGCGTGCGCCTCGGCCGGGATCACCGTCTTGAAGCCTTCGCCGGTATAGCCGCCCCAGATCCCGTTGATCTCCGCGGTCGGCCGCGCCCAGCACTGCTCGAGCACGCTGAAGCCTTGCTCGCCCGCGGGCGCGGCCAGGCCGACTTCGCCCAGGAAGGCGTCGCCGTCGAAGCCCAGCGCTTCCCAGTTGGCCTTGACTGCCGGACTGATCGGCTCGACCCCGTCATAGAAGCCGGGCAACGTCACGCGGCCGCTTGAATCCTTGAGATCGGCAAGAATCCCGGTCAGCACCTGGATCGGGTTGCGGGCCGGGCCGCCGTACAGCCCCGAGTGGAGATCGCGCGAGGGCCCGTGCACGGTCACTTGCCCGCCGGCCATCCCACGAAGTCCGATGGTAATCCCAGGCGTGGCTGGATCCCACATTGAGGTGTCGCAGATGAGCGCGACATCGGCGCGCAGTTCGTCGGCATGCGCGTGCAGGAACGGTTCGAGGCTCGAAGAGCCCGATTCTTCCTCACCCTCCAACAGGATCGTGACGCGACACGGCAGCGTGCCCGTCTGTTGCTTCCACGCCCGGCAGGCCTCGATAAAGGTGCGCAACTGGCCCTTGTCGTCGGAGGCCCCGCGGGCAACGATCACTTCGCGGCCATCGGCCAACGTCTCGATCGCCGGGTCGAACGGATCACGGCGCCAGAGCGAGACGGGATCGACCGGCTGGACGTCGTAATGACCATAGAAGAGGACGTGCGGTCCCTTGCCCGCATGGTGTGCGACGACCATCGGGTGTCCGGGTGTGGGCGCAACACGCGCGTCGAACCCCAGTTCGGCGAGTTCGCCAGCGAGCAGTTCGGCCGCGGCAAGGCACGAATCGGCAAAGGCCGGATCGGTGGAGATCGACGGCACGCGCAGGAGCGCGAAAAGGCGGTCGAGGCTCTGGTCGAGCGTTGCGTCGACCTGCGAGAGAATGGCAGTGAGATCGGTCATCGGGACGGGCTACGCTCCGCTCGGGCGCGGAGCAAGCCGGTCGAGGGGGCATTGCAAGCTCTTGCAAATAACTTGCAATAGCGCATAAGGGCGTGCGTGCCGACTCATCGTTTTCTAGCCACCGGTTGCGCATTGAGCGTGCAGACGCTTTTGCTGGCGCAGTTTGTGCTGCTGGCGATGGTCGAGCCGCAGGGGGGCGGCGCGCGGACCCAGACGCTGTCACTCTATTCGATCGCGGCCCCGGAAGCGGTGGAAGCGAAGCCGGCGCCGGAGCCGCCGTCGAGGAAGGTCGAGGCCGCGGCTTCCGTCTCGCCACTACCGGCGTCGACGCAGCCGGCAACGGCATCCGCGGCCGTGTCGCTGGCGCCAGCGCCGTCGATGCCGGTGATGGGCGAGGCCGGTGCGGTGCCGGCCGTGGCGGGAACAGCGGAAGCGTCCGGTATGTCGGGCATGGGCGGCCCGACCAGCGGCGAAGCGAGCCAGCCCGGTCATCAACTCGTTGTGTCGCGACCGATCGATGCGGGCGCTCAGGGGGCGGCGCGCGGGGTACGCGATCGCTACGCGACCCTGATCGCGGCATGGCTCGAACGGCACAAGGCCTATCCGGCAGAGCTTGCCGCACGGGGCGACGGCGGTGTGGTGTGCGTCCGCTTCCGCATCGATGCGCTGGGGCGCGTGCGCGAACTGACGCTGGTCCGGGGCAGCGGGATGGCGTTGCTCGACCGTCTTGCACTGGCGCAGGTTGCAGCGGCGGCGCCGTTTCCCCGCCCCCCTGCGGGGCTGGAGGAGGGCGAGCGGCGGTTCGAGGTGCCCCTGCGTTACCGTCCGCGCGGTTGATGTTGATGGATCAGCCCATTCGCGCGCGCAGCTGGTCGATCCATTGCGGCACCAGCACCGAGGCCGGGCCGACTCGGCTTTCCGCAAACCAGTGGCTGCCGGCGGAGGGCTTGAGGTTGAGTTCGAGCGTTTCGGCGCCATAGTGCCTTGCGGTCCGGACAAAACCGGCAGCCGGGTAAACGGCGCCCGAGGTGCCGATCGAAACGAACAGTTCTGCTTGCGCAAGCGCCTGTTCGATTGTCTCCATATGATAGGGCATTTCGCCGAAGAACACGATGTCGGGGCGTAGCGCCGGCGCGCCGCAGGCTGGGCAGGACGTGTGTGGCGGCAGGTCGGCATTCCATGGGGTGCGGCGCCCGCATGCCGCGCACAAGGCTGAGCGCAGCGCTCCATGCATGTGGCACAGGCGTCGGGTGCCGGCCCGTTCGTGAAGGTCGTCGACATTTTGGGTGACGATCAGCAGTTCACCGGGCCACGCGGCGTCGAGTTCCGCAAGCGCGATGTGCGCCGCGTTCGGTTGAACGCTGGCAAGCTGCGCGCGGCGCAGGTCGTAGAAGCGATGGACGAGCGCAGGATCGGCAGCAAGCGCCTCCGGTGTGCAGACGTCCTCAACCCGGTGGCATTTCCGAAGAACATCGTTTTCGTATATGTCCCAATACGTTACGCCGCCTTTTGTGCGGAAAGTAGGGATGCCGGATTCAGCAGAGACGCCTGCTCCGGTTAGGACTACGATGTTGCGTATTTTTGTCATCGTCAGTGAGCGATGCCGCGCTTCGGCGTGTTAAAGATCATTACGCCATATCGCTCGCGCGGTAATCAACATCTGGCATACGGCGACGAAGCCAAACGCGCCAAATAGCAGCAAGGTCACCGTTTCGTATTCGAATATTGAACCTGTCAGGACCATTGCGGCGAAGCCAAGCCAAGCAGGCAGTCCAACAAATAAGGTGAGGCGTTTGAGCCAAACCGGGAACAAGGGCCACAGGCGGGACGACCACATACTTGAAGGTCTACCACAACTGAAGCAGTAAGCCAGCGGATCATCGGACAAAGTTATAATCGTTTATAGGCGCACTGTTTCTCGATCCGATGTCCTTCCCACAGCCCGCCCGGTCCGCGAAAGGTGGGAACGCCGCTTTCGGCTGAAATGCCGGCGCCGGTGAGGGTCACGAGATTCGGGGCTACGGTGGGCATGGCTCTCAACCTAACGGGCGAACGGCTGCGGCGCCACGACCGGGGTCGGTGTAATGCGCGCGTAATGGGCAGCGTCGAGGAAAGCATTCGGCGACAGCGCAAATGGACGGGCAAGCCCTCGCCATTTTGCCCCTGACGTGGGCGCGTGATCTGTGCCAAGGGAGCGGCATGACGAGCATCGGCATCTATGGCAAGTTGGGGCGGATGGGCGTGGCAATCGCGACCGTCGCGCCGGAATTGGGCGCGCGTATCGCCGGGGGCGCCGATCTGGGCGACGATCCCGCCGAACTGGCCCGGGCCGCCGATGTGCTTGTCGATTTCTCGGCGCCCGCCGCGATCGAGGCGCACCTTGCGGCCGCGCGGGCGGCGCGTACCCCGATCGTGATCGGCACCACCGGTCTCAGCGGGCATCATCATGCGCTGATCGATGCTGCTGCGCGGGAGATTGCGGTGCTCCAGACCGGCAATACCTCGGTGGGCGTCAATCTGCTCGCACGGCTCGTGCGCGAGGCGGCGCAGCGCCTCGGGTCCGATTGGGACATCGAGATTGTGGAAATGCACCATCGCAACAAGGCTGATGCTCCCTCCGGAACCGCGCTGATGCTGGGTGAGGCGGCTGCTGCCGGAATGGGTACGACGCTGGCTGACGCCGCAGTGGAAGGACGCGCCGGCCTGACCGGCCCCCGTGCGAGCGGGACGATCGGCATGGCTTCGTTGCGCGGCGGGTCGGTCGTCGGTGACCATAGCGTCATTTTTGCGACGACCGGCGAGCGGATCGAGCTGACCCACCGCGCCGATGATCGGGCGATCTTTGCGCGCGGCGCGGTTCAGGCGGCGCTGTGGCTCGTCCGTCAGGCGCCGGGACGCTACACCATGGATCAGGTGCTGGGCATTTGAAAAAGGCGGATGTCTTCGCGTTCTTCGCACGGCTGGCAGAGGACAATCCACATCCCGAAACCGAACTCGAATCGGTCAACGACTTCACGTTGCTCGTCGCGGTCGTGCTGTCCGCACAGGCGACCGACGCCGGCGTCAATCGCGCGACACGCCGGTTATTTGCCGAGGTCGACACGCCCGAAAAAATGGTGGCGCTTGGCGAGGAAGGCCTGAAGGCGCACATCAAGACGATCGGATTGTTCAACACCAAGGCCAAGAACGTGATCGCGCTTTCCGAAGCGTTGATCCGCGACCATGGCGGCCATGTCCCCGCCGATCGCGAAGCGCTGGAGAAGCTCCCCGGGGTCGGGCGCAAGACGGCCAATGTCGTGATGAATGTGGCGTTTGGGGCAGAAACATTTGCCGTCGACACGCACATCTTTCGCGTGGCGAATCGTACCGGCCTGGCCCCGGGAAAGACGCCGCTTGCGGTTGAAAAGGGGCTCGAAAAGGTGGTGCCGCAGCCGTTCCGGCTGCACGCTCATCACTGGTTAATCTTGCACGGCCGATATATCTGTAAGGCTCGCACGCCCGAATGCTGGCGCTGCCCGGTCGCCGACCTGTGTGCATTCAGGCCAAAGACGCCTGCGCCGGCCCGGCACAAGCAGGTTGTCGGGCCCGATTGAGGAGGATTGCGATGCGTCTGCTTCTCGCCACCCTTGCCCTGGCCACGGCGGCTCCCTCGCTGCCGGCGCAGGAGAGCCATGCCGCGCATGGTGACCAGCATGCAACGATCCCTGTGGCGACCCCGGCGGGCAAGCCGGTCGATTGCGTCCGCACCATCGATATCCAGCAGACCCGCGTTCGCGATGATTCGACGATCGATTTCTACATGCGCGGCGGCAAGGTGTACCGCAATCGCCTGTCCGGCGGGGCCTGTCCGGGCCTGGGGTTCGAGGAACGGTTCCTTTACAAAACCAGCGTCGGGCAACTTTGTTCTGTCGATACGATCACGGTACTGCAGGGGCCTGGACTGACGCGCGGTGCGACATGCGGTCTGGGCCAGTTTGAGCCGGTGACGATCGCCAAGCCTGCCAAGGCGTCGAAATAGCGAAAAGGCGCTGGCGTCGCGGCAATTGCTTTGCTAGGCGGCTTCCCCACGCACCCGTAGCTCAGCTGGATAGAGCGCTGCCCTCCGAAGGCAGAGGCCACAGGTTCGAATCCTGTCGGGTGCGCCAGCCTTTTCCTAATCGCCAAATGCCCAGCCTATGGGGGCCTCGAGTCCGTTTGGGCCATGCTCGCCGGGATCGGTAAGGGCGCTCAGGCGGCTGCGCGGGGGAATTGCGTGCGGGGGCCGGGCCGGGATGTCGGTGCGGGAAGGGCGCAACGCCCTGACGCATCGCATGCTTCCACCACGATTTCGAAAGACTCTCCCTCGCGTTGATGGACAAGGGTGAGTTGCCAGCGCGCGCGGCCGCGCGCGGCGAGGGGTGTCGATTCCGAAGGGACGCGGCCGACCTGCCATCGCGTCACCGCGGCAGAAGGCGCTCTCAGCGGGGCGCTGCCTCCGCGTCCGTGGCGCTTGAGCAGCAGGGCAATCGTGCGTCCCCCCTCAGCCGCCCGCTGCAGTTGCCGTGTCGCATTCGTGCTGATGCGCTGCACCTCACCGATCACTGCCCCGAGGCCTTGATGACGTAGGCCCTCCTCCATGATTGCGAGCAATTCGGTATCGTCGCTCGCTTCGGCATAGATGATGCGTTTGGGATCGAGGCCTGCCTGTGCGACGCGGGGCGCGAACAGGTCGCGGCGCCGCACGACCCACAATATCGGGCCCCATGCGCGGCCTGCCAGACCCGCGGCGAACAGCGTTGCGGCACATTCGTCATCCTCATGCGCCCCAGCGCCCGCAATTTCGTGGAGCGAGTCGAGGCGGAAGCCGCCATCGGTCAACCGCGAATCGATCGTTTCGATTCCGAATGGAAGAACCAGGCGACGACGGAAGCTGCTGGTCTCTGCCGCCCGCAACTGCTCGCGCAAAGAGGCTGGGATGGCGGGATCGGCCATGGCTTTCCGTCTTGTGTGGATCAGAACTCGTTGTTCGTTTTTTGTTCCATTTCGAGCCGAAGTCAATCGGCAGGTCGCTGGGAGCCGCGCCCAAAGGCGGGCGCCTGATTGCGCGATGCGATTCGCGCGGATGCGTTCGGCGCAAGCTCGGCCTAGGATGCCGCAATAAACTGGCCGAAGATTGCTGGACTGAAATAACGAAGTTACGATTCAGGGCTGGTTTCTAATCAAAAAGGTCAGCCCTGCTGACTTACTCGACAAGCGATTTGAAACTTTATAACAATGCCAAAAATCAAGTCCGCGCGTTGCTCCCGACGACGCGGATCGGCCTTCGGAGAGACTATGGACGCTTCGCGCGCCAATCTGCCCCCGCTTTCGCTCCACGTCCCCGAGCCGCGATTCCGGCCGGGCGACGTCGCCGATTTCAGCGATCTCGACATTCCCCCTGCCGGTGCGTCGCGTCGACCGGACACCGCGGATAAGGCCTCCGGTTTCCACGAACTGGCTTATGGATTGATCCGCGTTCTGGATGAAAGCGGACAGGCTGTCGGGCCGTGGAATCCCCGGCTTTCGCCGGATGTGTTGCGTCGGATGCTGCGCAGCATGGCACTGACCCGGGCATTTGACGAACGGATGTTCCGTGCGCAGCGACAGGGCAAGACCAGCTTCTACATGAAGTCGACGGGCGAGGAGGCGGTTTCGATCGGTGCCGCGCTTGCGCTTGCCGCGGACGACATGTGTTTTCCGTCATACCGCCAGCAGGGGATTCTCATCACGCGCGGCTACCCGCTCGAGATGATGATGAACCAGATCTATTCGAACCGTGCCGACCCGCTGAAGGGAAGGCAGCTGCCGATCATGTATTCGGCGCGCGACCATGGCTTCTTTTCGATCTCGGGCAATCTGACTACCCAATATCCGCAGGCGGTGGGATGGGCGATGGCGAGTGCTGCGCGCGGCGACACCCGCATCGCCGCCACCTGGTGCGGCGAGGGATCGACCGCGGAAGGCGACTTTCATTCGGCCTGTACCTTTGCCAGCGTTTATCGCGCGCCGGTCATTCTCAACGTCGTCAACAACCAATGGGCAATCTCGAGCTTTTCGGGATTTGCGGGCGCCGAATCGACGACGTTCGCCGCGCGTGCGATCGGCTATGGCATCGCCGGACTGCGGGTCGACGGCAACGACGTGCTGGCGGTCTATGCCGCGATGCAGTGGGCGGCCGAGCGTGCGCGGACCAATCAGGGACCGACGCTGATCGAGCATTTCACCTATCGCGCCGAAGGCCATTCGACCTCTGACGATCCCAGCGCCTATCGCTCGGCGCAGGAATATGGCGCCTGGCCGCTCGGCGATCCGATCGTCCGGCTGAAGCAGCATCTGGTCGCGATCGGCGAATGGGACGACGCGCGGCACGAGGCGATGGACCTTGAATGCGCCGAACAGGTGAAGGCTGCGCAGAAGGCCGCCGAAAAGAACGGCGTGCTCGGCCACGGCATGCACCAGCCCTTCGAGACGATGTTCGAGGACGTTTACGAGGAAATGCCTTGGCACCTGCGCGAGCAGTCCCAGCAGATGCTCGACGAGCGAAAGGCCGCCGGACTGTGAGCAACACCGAGAACCAGAACGAGCCTGCCGCGATGCACGACGAGGCCGAGGGCGCCGTCCCCGCGACCAGCCGGATGAACATGATCCAGGCGATCAACTCCGCCATGGACGTGATGATGGCGCGCGATCCCAACGTCGTCGTGATGGGCGAGGATGTCGGCTATTTCGGCGGCGTGTTCCGTGCGACGGCCGGGCTGCAGGCCAAATATGGCAAGACGCGCGCGTTCGATACGCCGATTACCGAAATCGGCATCATCGGCGTGGCGATTGGCATGGGCGCCTATGGCCTGCGGCCGGTGCCCGAGATCCAGTTCGCCGACTATATCTATCCGGCGCTCGACCAGCTGGTGTCGGAAGCCGCCCGTCTGCGGTATCGGTCGAACGGCGACTTCATCGCGCCGATCACGGTGCGCTCGCCGTTCGGCGGCGGCATCTTTGGCGGCCAGACGCACAGCCAGAGTCCGGAGGGCATCTTTACCCATGTCGCCGGGCTGAAAACGGTGATCCCGTCAACGCCCTATGACGCCAAGGGGCTGCTGATCGCGGCGATCGAGGACAATGATCCGGTCCTCTTCTTCGAGCCCAAGCGGATCTATAACGGCCCGTTCGACGGCTATTACAATCGTCCGGCCAAGAACTGGACGAGCCATCCCGCGAGCGAAGTGCCCCAAGGCTATTACCGCATCCCGCTGGGCAAGGCCGCGGTGGTGCGCCCCGGCGAGGCGGTCACGATCCTGTGCTATGGTACCATGGTCCATGTCGTGGCCAACACCGTGGCCGAAATGGGGGTCGATGCCGAAATCATCGACCTGCGGACGCTCGTTCCGCTCGACCTGGCGACGATCGAGGAATCGGTCGAGAAGACCGGTCGCTGCATGATCGTTCACGAAGCGACGCGGACGTCGGGCTTCGGCGCGGAGCTTTCCGCGCTCGTCCAGGAACGCTGCTTCTACCATCTCGAAGCCCCGATCGAACGCGTCACCGGTTTCGACACGCCCTATCCCCACAGCCTCGAATGGGCCTATTTCCCCGGTCCGGTCCGGATCGGTGAGGCGCTCAAGAAAATCCTGAAGGACTGACCGTCATGGCACGCTTCACGTTTCGCCTTCCCGATATTGGCGAAGGCATTGCCGAGGCCGAAATCGTCGCGTGGCATATCAAGGTCGGCGACCGGGTCGAGGAAGACCAGCAGATCGCCGACATGATGACCGACAAGGCGACGGTGGAGATGGAATCGCCTGTCTCCGGCGTCGTGGTCGAACTCGCCGGCGAGGTTGGCGACCAGGTCGCGATCGGATCCGCGCTCGTCGTCTTCGAAGTCGAAGGTGAAGGCGAGACCGAGGCGCCCGTCGCGCAGCGGGTCGAGGCGGAAAATCCTGGCGTCGAAGAAGCCGCAACCGCCGAGGAAGCGGCGCCTGCGCCCGCCACGTCGCCGGCTGCGGCGCCCAAGGTCGACGATCAGACCGCGGCTGCGATTCCGGCTTCCGACGCCGGAAAACCGCAGGTTGCGACCAAGGTGCTGGCCTCTCCGGCGGTTCGCGCGCGCGCGGCCGATCTGGGCATCGATCTGGCGCAGGTGAAGGCGGCGGACGGCGATCGTATCCGCCATGCGGACCTGGACGCCTTTCTTCGTTACAGCAGCGGGCAGGGCTATCATGCGCCGCATGCCAGCCGTGCCCGTGAGGACCAGCCGGTCAAGGTGATCGGCATGCGCCGGCGCATTGCCGAGAACATGGCTGCGTCGAAGCGGCACATTCCGCACTTCACGTATGTCGACGAAATCGACGTCACCGCGCTCGAGGCCATGCGTGGCGACCTGAACGCCAACCGCGGCCAGCGCCCCAAGCTGACGATGCTGCCGTTGCTGATCGTCGCGCTGTGCCGGACGTTGCCCGATTTCCCGATGCTCAACGCGCGTTACGATGACGAAGCGGGCGTGGTTACGCGCCACGGCCGTGTCCATCTGGGGATGGCGACGCAGACCGATGCCGGGCTGATGGTGCCGGTGATCCGGGACGCGCAGGACAAGAATGTCTGGCAACTTGCTGCCGAAATTGCGCGGCTGGCCGAGGCAGCACGGACGGGCAAGGCCAAGTCCGAGGAACTGAGCGGCTCCACGCTCACCGTCACCTCGCTGGGGCCGCTGGGCGGCATCGCGACGACGCCGGTGATCAATCGCCCTGAAGTCGCGATCATCGGCCCGAACAAGATCGTCGAGCGACCGGTGTTACAGGGAGACGACATCGTCCGCGCAAAGTTGATGAACCTGTCGATCAGTTGCGACCACCGCGTCGTCGACGGCTGGGACGCGGCGAGTTTTGTCCAGGCGGTCAAGAAGCTGCTCGAAACGCCGGTGCTGCTCTTCGCCGACTGAGCATGCGGCCGGCGGCCTTGCCGCTGCGCTTCCGTGGCGGGCGCGGCGGTGTGCAGCGGCAGGGACGGCGGCATGGGGCTGCTGTGCGTTGCAGCATGACGGCGGTTGTGTGCCGAGCCGTCGCTCGGCTATCGAGTGGCGTGAACAAATCGACCCATCCGTCCGCAGGCGGGCTGGCGCTTGGCGCCGGCGCCTATGCCCTATGGGGTGTGCTGCCGCTCTATTTCCACCTGCTGACCGATGTGCCGGCGCTGCAGGTGCTGGCGCATCGCATCGTCTGGTCGGTGCTGTTGCTGGTGGCGATCGTGCTGTTCCTGCGGCGTGGACGTGCACTTCTGGCTGCGGCGCGAGGGCGGACGCTGATCTATCTGGTGGCCAGTGCGGCGCTGATCGCGGTGAACTGGCTCGTCTATATCTGGGCGGTCCAGAACCATCATGTGCTCGAAGGCAGCCTGGGCTATTTCATCAACCCGCTGGTCAACGTCGCACTTGGCGTCGCGGTGCTGGGCGAGCGGCTGCGTCCCGTCCAGGCCGGTGCGATCGGCGTGGCTGCCGCCGGGGTGCTCGTGCTGGCGGCCAGCGGCGGCGGCGCGCTGTGGATTTCGCTCGTCCTTGCGTTCAGCTTCGCGCTCTATGGACTGGTCCGCAAAATCGCGCATATCGATTCGCTCGGCGGTCTGACGATCGAGACGTTGATCCTCCTGCCGTTTGCACTCGTCGCGCTGGGGCTGGCGGCGCGATCCGGGACGCTCGCGTTCGGCGTCCATCGTGACCAGGATTCGCTGCTCCTGATCGCCGGAATCGTGACGACGGTTCCGCTGCTGATGTTCGCCGCCGCAGCCAAGCGGATGCCCTATGCGACGCTGGGACTGCTCCAGTTCATCGCGCCGACGCTCCAGTTCGCTTCGGCGGTGTTCTTTGGCGAGGCCGTGCGCCCGATTCATTATCTGACGTTCGGGCTGATCTGGACCGGCTGTGCGCTCTACGCGGCCGACACGGTGCGTGCTGCGCGGGCGGCGAGCGTGATGCGTCCCGATTGAAGCCCGACGACGACGGTGCGGGCGATCAGACGATCTCGAACAGCCCCGCCGCGCCCATGCCGCCGGCGGTGCACATCGATACGACTACCCAGCGCACGCCCCGCCGCCGACCGGCAAGGAGTGCATGGCCGACGAGCCGGCTGCCCGTCATGCCAAAAGGGTGGCCGATCGCGATCGCGCCGCCGTCGATATTCATGCGTTCGGGATCGATCCCCAACCGATCGCGGCAATAGAGGCACTGGCTGGCAAAGGCCTCGTTGATTTCCCAAAGATCGATATCGGCCACGTCGAGGCCGGCGCGATCGAGCAGCTTGGGGATCGCGAAGACCGGGCCGATGCCCATCTCGTCGGGGTCGCAGCCGGCGACCTGGAAACCGCGATAGACGCCGAGCACCGGCAACCCTTCCGCCTCCGCGGTGGCACGGTCCATCAACAATTGTGCCGAGGCGCCGTCCGAAAGCTGGCTGGCATTGCCTGCGGTGACATGGCGCCCCTCGCGGACAAAGGCGCCATCCTTCCACACCGGGCGCAGTGCGACGAGCCCTTCGTCCGTGGTGTCGGGGCGGATGCCCTCGTCCTGCGTCACGGTCACGCGTTCCCGCCCCAACACCGCACCCTGGCGATCGACGACCGATTTCTCGACGGTGATCGGCACGATTTCGTCGGCAAAGTTGCCCGCGGCGAGCGCTGCGGCGGCGCGGCGCTGGCTCTCGGCCGCGAAGGCATCCTGCGCGGTGCGAGCGATGCCATAGCGTTCGGCGACGATTTCCGCCGTCTCGATCATCGGGATATAGGCGGCGGGTTCGCGGGCGACGACCGACTGGTTGACGTGGCGGGGCGCGACCGGCGCGGTCAGGCTGATCGATTCCATCCCGCCCGCGAGCGCGACATCGATTTCACCGGTCATGATCGAGCGGGCGGCGAGCGCAACTGCAGTCAGCCCGGACCCGCATTTGCGGTCGAGGCTGAACGCCGGAACGTTGTTGGGCACGCCCGCTGCAAACAGCGCCAGCCGGGCCATGTTGCCGCCCTGCGTTCCCCAAGGATTGCCCATGCCATACATGACGTCGTCGATCCGCGCGGGATCGATCCCCGCCCTGTCGATCACCGCGCGGATAACATGCGCGGCAAGAACGGGCGCCTCGGTGGCGTTGAAATAGCCCCGATGTGCCTTGCCGATGCCTGTCCGGGCGGTCGCAACAATTGCAGCCTCTCGCATCCGTGACTCCGTTTTCGAAGTTCTGGTATGGAGATCTGTCTAGGGATGCGGGCTGTATTTGCAACCCTCAGTCGGAAAAGGCCGGCGCGCGCCGCTGCATATTGGCCATCACGGCCTCGATCTGGTTGGGCGAACGGAGCAGCTTTGCCTGCTCGGTGCTTTCGGCACGAAGCAGGCAGGCGGCGTCGCCCTCAAGGTTGGCCAGCCGCTTCGCGGCGCGGATCGCGTGCGGATTGCGTCCGGCGATCGCCCTGGCCAAAGCCATCGCCTCCGCGTGGGGATCGGCGGCGACTCGCGTCGCGAGGCCCAGCGCCACGGCCTCATCCGCCGTTACCTCGCGCGCCGTGTAGATGAGTTCGCGGAGCACGTCGTCGCGGACGATGCCGCGCCACAAGGCATAGCCTGCCATGTCGGGGACAATGCCCCATTTCATTTCCATCACCGACAGCCGGGTGTCAGGTGCGACGATCCGCACATCGGCACCGCTCGCAATCTGGAGCCCGCCGCCAAAGGCGACGCCGTGCACTGCGGCGATCACCGGGACGGGAAGCATCCGCCATCCCCACGCGACCTGTTGAAAGTCGTTCGCCGCACCGTGCGTGCGTGCGTCGAGGTCGATCGGCGCCCCTCCCGCCATGCTCGCCATGTCGAGGCCCGCGCAAAAAGCCCGGCCCTCGCCCGACAACACCACCGCGCGCAGCCCGTCCTCTTTTTCCAGGCGCGCGATCGCGTCGATCAGTGCGGCGAACATCGCGGGGTCCAGCGCATTCATTTTTTCGCCCCGCGTCATCCGGACATCGGCGACACCCTGTTCGATAGTGATTGCGACACGGGCTTCAGTCATCGGCAGGCTCCTCTGTCATTTCACCTTTCGGCGGCGCATCGGCTCGCGGCGTCGAGGTTTGTGGGGCGACGATAGCCGCTGCTTCCCGCCGGCGCCAAGCCGCGCAAATGCCTGCGGGCGGGGCGTTGCGGTGCGCGCCCGGCTCGCTTAGGGTCGCGGTTTACGTGCCCGGTAACCGCCGGTCGCGGGCAGTTCCGCCGAACGAAATCATGGGAAGTCCACGCGCCGCATGAGCGACAGCTTCGATCCCAGCATCATCTATGCCGCTGTCGACGGTCATGGTCGGCGAATGGGAATTCGCTATCACGCCCATGGCGCGGACTGGACCGAACTGGCGCTGCCCTATCGCCCCGCACTGGTCGGCGATCCTGAAAGCGGTGTTCTCGCCTCCGGCCCGATCCTGACGATGATGGACGAAGCCAACAGCTTTGCCGTGTGGTGCCGCCTCGGGCGGTGGCGCAACCACGCAACGCTCGACCTGCGGATCGACTATCTGCGCCCGGCGGCCCCGGGCAAGACCGTGATCGGTCACGGCGAATGCTATCGGATCACGCGGTCGATCGCGTTCGTTCGCGGCCAGGCGCATGACGGCGATCCGGCCGACCCGATCGCGCATGTGGCGGGGACGTTCATGGCGGTGGAGGGCTATTGGTGACGATCCCTTATGCCGGCGTGCTCCACCTGACGGTGGAAAGCGATGCGAACGGTCCCGTTTTCTGCATGCCCTTTGGCCCCGACGTCGTCGGCCGGCCGGGCTTCCTGCACGGCGGAGCGATCAGCGGACTGCTCGAGATGGCGGCGGCGGGCGCGCTGCGTCACGCGCTGGCGCTCGAAGGGCGCGGGACGACCGAGGGCGAGATTGCAGTTCCGCGAATAAAGCCGGTCAGCCTGACGATCGATTTCATGCGCGGCGGGCGCGACAAGACGACGCGCGCCCAGGGCATCGTCACCCGGCTGGGTACCCGCGTCGCCAATATCGAGGCGATCGCCTGGCAGGACGAGCGCGAGCGCCCGATTGCGGCGGCGCGGATGAACTATCTGATCGTTCGCCGCGACTGACGGGCGGCGCGCGCTGCCGCTTTCACCGCGGGCTGAGGCGCAGCAGCCGTCCGCCCGGGCCGTCCTCTAGCAACCAGATCGCGCCGTCGGGGCCTTGCTCGACCTCGCGGATGCGCGCGCCCATCGGCCATTGATCGCCCTTGCTGGCCGCGGTGCCACTGCGATGAACGCGGACCAGCGATCGGCTCGACAGACCGCCGATGAACAGATCGCCTTTCCATTGCGGAAAGAGGTTGCCCGAATAGACGATCAGTCCCCCCGGCGAGATCACCGGGTTCCACCAGACCTTGGGTGGCTCATAGCCGTCGCCGGGCCGATGGTCGGGAATGGGCGTTCCGTCATAATGGTCGCCGTTCGATGCCCGCGGCCAGCCATAATTGCGGCCAGGAAGGATCAGATTGACTTCGTCCCCGCCCTTTGGGCCCATTTCCTGCTCCCAAAGGTTGCCGTCGCCATCAAAGGCAAGGCCGAGCAGGTTGCGGTGACCATAGGACCAGACCGCCGGGTGGAAACCGCGCGCGGTCAACGCTGGGTCACCTGCCGGCCGGCCATCGAGCGTGAGCCGCAGCACCTTGCCGAGCGTCGACTTGGGATCCTGGGCCGGATCGAACTTCTGCCGCTCGCCATTGGTGAAGAACAGGTGGAGCCCGTCCGGCGAAAAGGCGATACGGCCCGAAAAATGCCCGTCGCCGGTCACATAGGGGGTAGCGCGGAACAGCATCTCGACATCGGCGAGCGATGCGCCGGTGCCTCCGCGTTGTTCATCCAGCCGTGCGCGCGCGAGGACGACGCCCTTGCCGCCGGCCTCGTCTGCTTGAGAAAAGCTGAAATAGATCAGGTGATTGCGCACGAAATCGGGATGCGGAACCACATCCATCAGCGCGCCCTGTCCGGCGCTGGATACCGTCGGCACGCCCGTGACCTGCGTGCGCCCCTTGCCGTCGGCGGTGACGAGTTGGAGCCTGCCCGCCTTTTCGGTGACCAACATCCGCCCGTCGGGGAGGAACGTCATCGCCCAAGGCGAATCGAAGGTTGCCACCGGAGTGACGGTGAACGGCGCCGTCGTTGCCGAATCGCTCGTGGGCGAGGGGGCGGGGGGTGTCGGGGCGCTTGTCATTCCGTCGACCTTGGGTGCGTCCTGCGAAGGTTCGCACGCCGCAACGAGCGTCAACAAAGGAACAAGGCGACAGATGAGCCGGGTTCGTGTCGTCACAGCCATGGTCCTTTCATCCGTGCATCCGTTTCGCCTATTCGGCGGCAGGGCGCGGCAACCGGTGATCCATATGTCCGCCGGCGATTGCGCAACGCACGATGCCGCGCGCGGTGCCACGGGGGGCCGTTCTACCACCGGGGCCAGGCACCTTTAACCCGCCAGTGTGGGCCCTTGCCGAACCGACTCGGAACGCGTATATCGCCGATGCTTTCTCGACATCGTCAAACATGCCGAGGTCGGGGCCCCCGGGGCTCCGGCGCCGAAGGCGCTTATCGACTATCCGGAGGAATGCGTGGCGGACATCGCCGAACTGACCAGGCTGATCGAACCCGAAGCGGCTGCGCTCGGGTTCGCGCTCGTGCGCGTCAAGATGTTCGGCGGCCAGTCGGATCCCACGCTGCAGGTGATGGCCGAACGCCCCGACACGCGCCAGCTGACGATCGACGATTGTGCCGCGCTGTCGCGCCGCCTTTCGGAAAAATTCGACGCGCTGGAAGCGGAAGGGCGCGATCCCATCGACCATGCCTATCGGCTTGAGGTCAGCTCGCCGGGCATCGACCGTCCGCTTACCCGCCTTCAGGACTATGCCGACTGGAAGGGACACGAGGCCCGGCTGAACCTTGCCGAGCCGAATGCCGACGGTCGCAAGCAGCTGACGGGGATTCTTCTTGGCGTCGAAGGCGACCTGGTCGGCATCGACGTTCGCAAATACAAGTCGGTCCAGCTGCCCTTCGGCCAGATCGCCGATGCCAAGCTGTTGATGACCGACGCGCTTATCGCCGCCACGGCGCCGCTTTCTTCCGACGGCGCCGACGACATCATCGAAGTAGAAGGGTAAGAGGATGGCCACTGCCATTTCCGCCAACAAGGCCGAGCTGCTCGCGATCGCCGATTCGGTCGCGCGGGAGAAGCTGATCGACCGTGCCATCGTCATCGAGGCGATGGAGGACGCCATCCAGCGCGCCGCCAAGAACCGCTATGGCGTCGAGAACGACATTCGCGCCAAGCTCGATCCCAACACCGGCGACCTTCGGCTGTGGCGCGTGGTCGAGGTGGTCGAACAGGTCGACGACTTCTTCAAGCAGGTGTCGGTCAAGGACGCGCAGAAGCTCCAGAAGGGCGCCGCCGTCGGCGACTTCATCGTCGATCCGCTGCCGCCCATCGAGTTCGGCCGCATTCAGGCGCAGGCCTCGAAGCAGATCATTTTCCAGAAGGTCCGCGACGCCGAGCGCGACCGGCAGTTCGCCGAGTTCAAGGACCGGATCGGCGAGATCATCACGGGCGTCGTCAAGCGCGTCGAATTCGGCCATGTCGTCGTCGATCTCGGTCGCGCCGAGGGCGTGATCCGTCGTGACCAGCAGATCCCGCGCGAAGTCGTTCGTGTCGGCGACCGCGTCCGCTCGATCATCCTGAACGTCCGCCGCGAGAATCGCGGGCCGCAGATCTTCCTCAGCCGTGCGCATCCGGACTTCATGAAGAAGCTGTTCGCGCAGGAGGTGCCCGAAATCTATGACGGCATCATCGAGATCAAGGCGGCGGCGCGTGACCCGGGCAGCCGTGCCAAGATCGGCGTGATCAGCCACGACAGCTCGATCGACCCGGTCGGCGCCTGTGTCGGCATGAAGGGCAGCCGCGTCCAGGCCGTCGTGCAGGAAATGCAGGGCGAGAAGATCGACATCATCCCGTGGTCGCCCGACACGGCGACCTTCGTGGTGAACGCGCTTCAGCCGGCCAACGTCAGCCGCGTCGTCATCGACGAAGAGGATGACCGCATCGAGGTGGTGGTTCCGGACGATCAGCTGAGCCTGGCGATCGGTCGTCGTGGCCAGAATGTTCGCCTGGCGAGCCAGTTGACCGGCAAGGCCATCGACATCCTGACCGAAGCCGATGCGAGCGAGAAGCGGCAGAAGGAGTTCATCCAGAACTCCGAGATGTTCCAGAACGAGCTGGATGTCGACGAGACGCTCGCGCAGTTGCTCGTCGCCGAAGGTTTCGGCGCGCTCGAGGAGGTCGCCTATGTCGACCTTGACGAGCTCGCCGCGATCGAGGGCTTTGACGAGGATCTGGCGCAGGAGCTGCAGAGCCGCGCGCAGGAAGCGCTCGATCGTCGTGAAGAGGCCGCGCGCGAGGAGCGCCGCGGGCTGGGCGTCTCGGACGATCTGGTGACGATCCCGTATATGACCGAGGCGATGCTCGTCACGCTTGGCAAGGCGGGCATCAAGACCCTTGACGATCTCGCCGACCTTGCGACCGACGAACTCGTGGCAAAGAAGCGCTCCGAGCCGCGCCGTCGCGGTGCCGAGACGCAATCGTCCTCGCGCGCCGAGGACAAGGGCGGCATCCTGGCCGAATATGGCCTGAGCGAAGAGCAGGGTAACGAAATTATCATGGCCGCGCGCGCGCATTGGTTCGCCGATGAAGCGCCCGCGGACGCCGCCGAGGAGGACGCTGTTGCGGACTCCGAACAATGAGACGGCACGCGTAAAGGCCAGCCGCCGTGCTTCCGCCCCAGACGGGGCGGAAGTCGGTGCGGTTCGTACCTGTGTCCTGTCACGCGAGGATGCGCCGCGTGACGGGCTGATTCGCCTCGCGCTCGCGCCCGACGGTGCGGTGCTTCCCGATGTCCGCGCCAAGGCGCCGGGGCGCGGCGCCTGGATCGGCGTGAGTCGTGCAGAGCTCGACGCCGCCCAGGCCAAGGGGCGGCTCAAGGCCGCGTTGTCGCGGGCCTTCCGCTCGGGCGAGATTCGCGTTCCCGACGATCTGGGTGCCCAGATCGCGGCAGCGCTCCAGCGGGCGGCGCTCGACCGGCTCGGCCTCGAGTCGCGCGCGGGCTATCTGCTGACCGGTGGCGAGAAGATCGAAACTGCAGCGCGGTCGGGGCGGTTGCACCTGCTGCTTCACGCCGCCGATGCGGGCGAGGACGGCGCCCGCCGGCTCGCCCAGGCGTGGCGCGTCGGCACCGATCGTGAAGGATCGGCGCTCAAGGGCTTAACATTGCCCGTCTCGCGTACCATATTGTCCTTGGCGCTAGGCCGCGAAAATGTGGTACACGCCGGACTGACCGACGCCCGGGCGGCGAAGCGGGTGAGCGAGGCGCTCGACCGCTGGCTGCACTTTATCGGACCCGATCATTGCCCCAAGCCTTGCGAAACCGGCTCGCAGGGTACATCGGCATTTCGGCCGGACGCGCAGCATTTGAACGAACACGAAGAACACTCGCAAGGAAACTGAAGAGCCGCATGAGCGATACGGACAACGATAAGCCGAAACTGGGCATGCGCGCGCCGCTGGGGCTGAAGCGCACGGTAGAAACGGGCAAGGTGAAGCAGAGCTTCAGCCATGGTCGTTCGAACACCGTGGTCGTTGAGGTCAAGCGCCGGCGCGTGATCGGGCCGCATGGTCACGCCCAGGATGAAGCTGCTGCGCCGACGCCCGCGCCGGCTGATTCGCCTTCCCCTGCACCGCAAGCCAAGGCGCCGACGCCGCCCCAACGTCCGGCAACGCCGCCGCCTGCGCCGCGCCCCGCCGCAGGCGCCAGCCTGTTGTCGCGGCAGGAACTTCAGGCCAAGTTGTTGCGTGAGGCCGAAGAGGCGCGGATGAACGCCCTGGAAGAGGCGCGCCGTCGCGAAGAGCGTGAGCGTCACGAGGCCGTCGAGGAAGAGCGTCGCCGTGCCGAAGAGCGTGCTCGCAGCGAGAACGAGGCGGCAAAGCCGCAGCCGGTGGAAGCGCCTGCACCCGCAGCGCCCGTGGCGCCGGTTGACACCCCTGTCGCTGAAACGCCCGCGCCGGTCGCCCCGGCCGCTGTAGCCGAAGCGACGGCTCCGGTTGTTGTGGCGCCTGTGGCTCCCGTTGCGGAAGCCGCTCCGGCCCCTGCTCCTGCGAAGCCCGCGCCTCGTGCCGCCGCTCCGGCGCGCGGCAATACCGCCAATCGCGCGGCGACTCCGGCCGCCGGCAAGCCCGCTGCGCCGCGTGCCCCGGCCGCGCCGCAGCGCCCGCTGACGGTGCAGCTCGAAGGCCTGCCCGCACCGCGCCGTTTCACGCCGGTGCAGCGTCCGGAAATCGTCAAGCCGAAGCCCGAGCCGAAGCCCGAACCCAAGGCTGAAGCCCCCCGCGCTGCGCCCGCCGCAGCCGCCACGACGAGCAACTCCGCTCCGTCGCGTCCGGCGCCCAGCGGCGGCCCGGCGCCGCGCCGCGATGCTCCGCAGCGTCCGCAGCAGCGCGACCGCAAGGGCGATGATCGTCGCCAGTCGGGCAAGCTCACCGTCAATCGTGCGCTCGGCGGCGACGATGGTGCGCGTGCGCGTTCGCTTGCGGCACTGAAGCGTGCCCGCGAAAAGGAAAAGCGCGCCCAGTTCGGCGGCTATCGCGAACCGCAGGCAAAGCAGGTCCGCGACGTCGTTGTGCCTGACGCGATCACCGTGCAGGAACTCGCCAACCGTATGGCGGAAAAGGGCGCGGACCTGGTCAAGGCGCTGTTCAAGATGGGCATGCCCGTCACCGTGAACCAGACGATCGACCAGGACACGGCAGAACTGCTGGTCACCGAGTTTGGCCACAACGTCCAGCGCGTGAGCGAGAGCGACGTCGACCTTCAGATCGACACCAGCGAGGATCCGCAGGACAAGCTGCTGCCGCGTCCCCCGGTCGTCACGATCATGGGCCATGTCGATCACGGCAAGACGTCGCTGCTCGACGCGTTGCGCGGGACTGATGTGGTCAAGGGCGAGGCCGGCGGGATCACCCAGCACATCGGCGCGTATCAGATCACGCTGAAGGACAAGTCGAAGATCACGTTCCTCGACACGCCTGGCCACGAAGCGTTCACTGAAATGCGTGCGCGCGGTGCCAACGTCACCGACATCGTCATCCTGGTGGTGGCGGCGGATGACGGGCTGATGCCGCAGACGATCGAGGCGATCAACCACACCAAGGCGGCCGGCGTGCCGATGATCGTGGCGATCAACAAGGTCGACAAGCACGAAGCGAACCCGCAGCGCATTCGCGAGCGCCTGCTCGAACACGAGGTGATCGTGGAAGAGATGGGCGGCGAGACGCAGGACGTCGAGGTGTCGGCACTGAAGAAGATCGGTCTCGACGCGCTGATGGAGAAGATTCAGCTCCAGGCCGAACTGCTCGATCTGCGCGCCAATCCCGATCGTCCGGCGGAAGGCACTGTGATCGAGGCCAAGCTCGA
This sequence comes from Sphingomonas chlorellae, assembly GCF_056485145.1. Classification (NCBI taxonomy): domain Bacteria; kingdom Pseudomonadati; phylum Pseudomonadota; class Alphaproteobacteria; order Sphingomonadales; family Sphingomonadaceae; genus Sphingomonas; species Sphingomonas chlorellae. The sequence continues at coordinate 240,528 of NZ_JBQXXM010000004.1, read as the reverse complement.
CAAGGGCCGCGGCCCGGTTGCGACCGTGCTGGTCAGCCGCGGCACGCTGCGCGTGGGCGACGTGTTCGTCGTCGGCGCGGAGAGCGGCAAGGTGCGTGCGCTGGTCGACGACAAGGGGCGTCAGGTCAAGCAGGCCGGGCCGGCAATGCCGGTCGAGGTGCTCGGCCTCTCGGGCGTGCCGATGGCGGGCGATCCGCTTCAGGTCGTCGAGAACGAGGCGCGTGCCCGCGAAGTGGCCGAATATCGCCAGGGTGTTCTGCTTCGCAAGCGGACCACGCAGGCCCCGGCCAGCCTCGAGAGCATGTTCTCGGCGCTCAAGGCCAACCAGGCGATCGAGTATCCGCTCGTCATCAAGGCCGATACCCAGGGTTCGACCGAGGCGATCGTCGGTGCGCTCAGCAAGCTGGGCAACGACGACATCAAGGTCCGCATCCTCCATTCGGGCGTGGGCGGCATCACCGAGAGCGACGTGACGCTCGCTTCGGCAAGCGGTGCGCCGATCATCGGCTTCAACGTCCGTGCGAATGCCAAGGCGCGCGAAATCGCCGAGCGGAACAAGGTGGCGTTGAAGTATTACGACGTCATCTATGACCTGACCGACGAGATTCGTGCCGGCATGGCGGGCGAACTGGGGCCGGAAGCCTTCGAAACGGTTGTCGGCCGCGCCGAAATCAAGGAAGTCTTCTCGGCGGGCAAGCACGGCAAGGCCGCCGGTCTGCTGGTCGTCGAGGGCTTCATCCGCAAGGCGCTCAAGGCGCGCATCACGCGCAACGATGTCATCATCTACCAAGGTGAAATCGCCTCGTTGCGTCGCTTCAAGGACGATGTTGCGGAAGTGCGTGCGGGTCTCGAGTGCGGCGTGACGTTCACGCAGAACTTCGTGGACATCAAGCCGGGCGACTATCTCGAAACCTTCGAAGTCGAACTGCGCGAACGCACGCTGTAATGGGGCAGGATTGCCGGTGAACGCCTTCTGTTCGCCGGCAATCCCACCCGTGATGCGGCTTCTGCAGTTCGGGTGCCGCGCGTCCCATTCGCCGTCGTCGCGCCGGCGCATCCGGGCTCTGGAAGCGAGGCACCGCCCAAGGGCACAGTTGCGGTCCACATTCACCTAGCGAACCGGTCGAAATCACAAGATGCGCCACAACGAAACCGATGAAACCCGCTCCGTCCGCGTGCTGCGCGTTGGCGAGCAGGTGCGCCATGTGCTGAGCGAGATCCTTCAGCGCGGCGAGGTCCATGACGATGTGTTGGCGAGCCATATGGTGTCGATCACCGAGGTCCGGATGTCGCCCGACCTCCGCCACGCGACGGTGTTCGTGAAGCCGTTGCTCGGCAAGGACGAGGACGCCGTGCTCAAGGCGCTGCGGACCAACACCGCCTTCCTGCAGCGCGAAGTCGCACACCACGTGAAGATGAAATATGCTGCACGCCTCAAGTTCCTCTCCGACGAGAGCTTTGACGAGGGCAGCCATATCGACCGGCTGCTGCGCGATCCCAAGGTGGCGCGCGACCTCGACGGCGAGGACGATTGATCGCTCGCTGCCGGGCGACTCGTCCGGCAATCAATCGTTGGCGCGCACCGTTGCGCGGATTGGGACGCCCGGCTGATGGCCAAGCTCTATTTCTACTACGCCTCGATGAATGCGGGCAAATCGACCACGCTGCTCCAGGCCGACTTCAACTATCGCGAACGCGGGATGCGCACGCTGTTGTTCACGGCGGGGGTGCACGACCGCGGCGGCCATGGCGTGATCGATTCGCGCATCGGCCTCCATGCCGAAGCGATCCCGTTCAATGCCGACACCAATCTGCGTGAGGTTGCCGAGGACGCGCATTTTCGCGCGCCGCTGGCATGCGTTCTGGTCGACGAGGCGCAGTTCCTTTCGGCGACACAGGTCCGCCAGCTCGCGGCTCTGTGCGATGTCGACGACATTCCGGTGCTCGCCTACGGGCTGCGTACCGATTTCCGGGGGCAGCTGTTCGAGGGCAGCGCCACGTTGCTCGCGCTGGCCGATTCGCTCGTCGAGATCAAATCGGTGTGCGAGTGCGGGCGCAAGGCCACGATGAACCTGCGTGTCGATGCGCACGGCCTCGCGGTACGCGACGGCGCCCAGCGCGAGATCGGCGGCAACGAACGCTATGTCGCATTGTGCCGCCGGCATTTCATGGAACGTCGCGGCGAGATCGGGTGATCGCTGCCCGGCGGGCAGCCCTTGCGGCCGGGCGTGCCGCGTCGTTAAGGGCTGCCGATGCACGGATGGTTCATTCTCGACAAGCCGCTGGGGCTTGGGTCCACACAGGCGGTGAGCGCGGTCAAGCGCGCGCTGCGCGAAGCGGGGCTTCCCCGGCACAAGGTCGGACATGGCGGGACGCTCGACCCACTTGCAAGCGGCGTGCTCCCCGTTGCCGTCGGCGAGGCGACCAAGCTTGCCGGGCGGATGCTCGACAGCGACAAGCAATATGATTTCACGATCGCGTTCGGGATCGAGACCGATACGCTCGACGCCGAGGGGCAGGTCGTCGCCCGTTCGGACGTGCACCCCGGCACCGATGCGATCGTCGCGATCCTTTCCCGCTTTACCGGGCCGATCGACCAGGTGCCGCCGGCCTATTCGGCGCTCAAGGTCGACGGCGCGCGTGCCTATGACCTTGCCCGCGCCGGGGAGGCGGTGGTTCTCGCCACGCGCGCAGTGACGATTCGTGCGCTCGAGATGCTTTCGGCGACGGGCGAGACCGTGACGCTGCGCGCCCATGTCTCGAAGGGAACCTATATTCGCAGCCTGGCGCGAGATATCGCCCACGCGCTCGGAACGGTCGGCCATGTGAGCTATCTGCGTCGGATCAAGGCGGGTCCGTTCACGCTCGATCAGGCGATTTCGCTGGACAAATTGGCCGATGCCGCTAAGGCGCGCATGCTTGAACAAATAATCCTGCCGTTGAGGGCGGGGCTGGACGACATCCCGGCTCTACCCCTCTCTCCCGGCGAGGCAGGACTGCTCCGCAACGGGCAGCAAGTGGCCGGGACCGCCGCTGACGATGGCCAATACTTTGCGACGCTGGACGATGTGCCGGTTGCGCTGGTCGAGGCCCGGTCCGGATTGATCCGGGTCGTTCGCGGCTTCAACCTCGATTGATGAAAGGACGGACGATGTCGATCACTGCAGAGCGCAAGGAAGCGCTGATCAAGGAACATGCCCGCGCCGACGGCGACACCGGCAGCCCCGAAGTCCAGATCGCGATCCTCACCGAGCGCATTGCCAACCTGACCGAGCACTTCAAGACGCACGCCAAGGACAACCACTCGCGTCGCGGCCTGCTGATGCTGGTCAACAAGCGTCGCGCGCTTCTCGACTATCTGAAGAAGAAGGACGAGGGACGCTACGCGGAACTCATCGCGAAGCTCGGTCTTCGCAAGTGACGGAAAGGCGCCCTGCGGGGCGCCTTTTTGTACGTCCCGCACCCATGCTGGCGGGACACGCATCGCCGGACGGACCGTGGGTCCGCCGGTGCAATCGGCCCTCCGGCGTCGCGTAGGGAGGGGGCCGTAACGAAAATCGGACGTGCGGCAATCCGGCCGACCGTCCCGAGCCAAATCCGGCTCGCACATCGGGCGCGGGGCAGTTAGACTTGCCGCCGGTGCCCGCCATAGGCCCCCCGCGCATAGGGCGTGGGGAGTGAAGGAAGACGAATGTTCGACATCAAGAAAGTAGAGATCGAGTGGGGCGGCAAGACGCTGACGCTCGAAACGGGCCGTGTTGCCCGCCAGGCTGACGGTGCGGTGCTCGCGACGCTCGGCGAAACCGTGGTGCTCTGCGCCGTCACCGCGGCCAAGTCGGTCAAGGAGGGGCAGGACTTCTTTCCGCTCACCGTCCACTATCAGGAAAAATATTCGGCTGCCGGCCGGATTCCGGGTGGCTTCTTCAAGCGCGAGCGCGGCGCGACGGAGCGCGAGACGCTGATTTCGCGTCTGATCGACCGTCCGGTCCGTCCGCTGTTCCCCGAAGGCTTCTACAACGAGATCAACGTCATCGCTCAGGTGCTGAGCTATGATGGCGAGAACGAGCCCGATATTCTGGCGATGGTTGCGGCTTCGGCGGCGCTGACGCTGTCGGGCGTGCCCTTCCTCGGCCCGATCGGCGCTGCGCGCGTCGGCTACAAGGATGGCGAATACCAGCTGAATCCGACCGACTCGCAGGTCGCCGAGGGCGAGCTCGACCTGGTCGTCGCCGCGACGCACGATGCGGTGATGATGGTCGAATCCGAGGCCAAGGAGCTTTCGGAAGAGGTCATGCTCGGCGCGGTGATGTTCGCGCACAAGGCGAGCCAGCAGGTGATCGACGCGGTCATCAAGCTCGCTGAGCAGGCGGCCAAGGAGCCCTGGGACGTCGACATCACCGATCCGACCAAGAGCTGGGTCGAGAAGCTGCGTCCGACCTTCGCCAAGAAGATCGGCGCCGCCTACAAGAACGTCAAGAAGGCCGAGCGCCAGGCGGCGCTCAACGAACTGAAGGCCGAGCTGAAGGCGATGACTGCCGAGGAAGCGCCGGTCGAGCAGCTCAAGGCCACCAAGGCGTTCAAGAAGCTCGAGGCCGAAGTCGTTCGCACCGCGATCCTCAAGGAAGGTCGTCGCATCGACGGTCGCGACACCAAGACGGTCCGCCCGATCGTCGCGGAAGCGCATTTCCTGCCGCGCGCGCACGGCTCGGCGCTGTTCACCCGCGGCGAGACCCAGACGATCGCCACGACCACGCTCGGTACCAAGGACGCCGAGCAGATGATCGACGGGCTGAACGGGCTCCACTACGAGCACTTCATGCTGCACTATAACTTCCCGCCCTATTCGGTCGGTGAAGTCGGCCGCTTCGGCGCGCCGGGCCGTCGCGAGATCGGTCATGGCAAGCTGGCGTGGCGTGCGCTGCACCCGGTGCTGCCGACGAAGGAAGAGTTCCCCTACACGATCCGCATCACGTCGGACATCACCGAGTCGAACGGCTCGTCCTCGATGGCGACGGTGTGCGGCGGCTCGCTTGCGCTGATGGACGCCGGCGTGCCGATCAAGCGCCCGGTTTCGGGTATCGCGATGGGCCTCATCCTGGAGGGCAAGGATTTCGCCGTCCTGTCGGACATCCTGGGCGACGAGGACCACCTCGGCGACATGGACTTCAAGGTGGCCGGCACCAGCGAAGGCATCACCTCGCTCCAGATGGACATCAAGATCGCCGGCATCACCGAGGAGATCATGCGCGTCGCGCTTGCGCAGGCGCATGACGGCCGCGCGCACATCCTGGGTGAAATGGCCAAGGCGCTGGGTGAAACCCGCACCGAACTGTCGGCCCATGCCCCGCGCATCGAGACGATCACGATCGACAAGTCGAAGATCCGTGACGTTATCGGCACGGGCGGCAAGGTGATCCGCGAGATCGTTGCCACCACCGGCGCCAAGGTCGATATCGACGACGAGGGCATCATCAAGATCAGCTCGTCGGACATCGACCAGATCGAAGCCGCCAAGAAGTGGATCCTCGGCATCGTCGAAGAGCCCGAAGTCGGCAAGGTCTATAACGGCAAGGTCGTCAATATCGTCGACTTTGGCGCCTTCGTGAACTTCATGGGCGGCCGCGACGGCCTGGTCCACGTCTCGGAAATCAAGAACGAGCGCGTGGAAAAGGTCGCCGACGTCCTGAAGGAAGGCCAGGAAGTCAAGGTCAAGGTGCTCGAGATCGATCCGCGCGGAAAGGTTCGCCTGTCGATGCGCGTCGTCGACCAGGAGACCGGCGCCGAGCTCGAGGACTCGCGTCCTGCGCGCGAACCGCGTGAGCCGCGCGGCGACCGTGGTGATCGCGGCGACCGCGGTGACCGTGGCGATCGTCGTCGCGAGGGTGGCCGCGGCGGCCGTCGCGAACGTGGCGAGAAGCCCCGGCGTGAAGGCGGCAAGGACGAGGGGCCCGATCCCGAGTTCGCGCCTGCCTTTCTGACCGGCGATCGCGACTGATCGCGGCTGCACTGGCGCAAACCGAATTGGGGGTCCGGGAAACCGGGCCCCTTTTTCGTGTCGGCGGGTTTTGCCTCGACGTCGAAGCTGTCCTATCCTTTCCGGTGGGGTGCGGTTGTTGAACCGCGGGTTCAGGCCGGAAAGGGGAAACGATGGCCTTATCCGCCGCCGGGTCGTCGGGGCCCGAGATTCTCGCAGAGAATCGCGAGGGCCGTCTGCTGGCGCTGCTGGCCGATTGCGCTGCACGCATGTTGGGCGCGGCCGATCCGCTCGCGATGATCGACTATCTTTTCGAAACGATCCGGGCCGAGGTCCGTCTCGACGTCTATTTTCACTATGGCATCGATGCCGAGGGCATGTTGGTGCTGGAGGCATATGGCGGGCTTTCGCCTGAACAGGCCCAGGCTGCGCAGCGATTGCGTTTCGGTCAGGCCGTCTGCGGGCGAGTGGCGCGCGACCGCACGCCGTGCGTGGTCGCCGATGTCCAGACCTCACCCGATCCCGAAACCGACTTCATCCGGGATATCGGCCTCGACAGCTATGCCTGCACGCCGTTGATCTATGGCCAGGTGCTGCTCGGCACCCTGGGCTTCGGTCGTCGCGGGCCGGATCGTTTCACCGAGGTTGAGCTGCGTTTCCTGCGGACGATGTGCTCCTATGTCGCCGTCGCCAAGAATCGCATGATCGTCGAGGCCGAGCTGCTGGAGTCGCTCGGCGCGCGCGATGCGCTGGTGCGCGAGCAGGCCCGGTTGCTCGAACGCGTTTCCGCCGATGCGCCCGAAAGCGGGGTCGCGGCGGTGGCGTCGACGCTGGCGCATGAAATGGCGCAGCCGCTCACCGCCGCCAGCAACTATATCGCCATGGTTGAAATGGCGCTGCGCGGCACCGGCGGGGCGGATGTCCTGCAACGGCTTGCCCAGGCTCGTGCGCAGATCACCCGTTCGTCGCAGATCATCACCCGCGCGCGTGCATTGCTCGAACATGGCGCGGTGCAGACCGAACGCGTCGACATTCGCCACGCCTTTGCCGAAGCGATCGAGCTCGTCGGAGCGGCGCGCGACGCACCGCTCCCGCCCGTCGAGATCCATGTGGCCGAACGTGCGGGAACCATTCGCGGCGATCATGTTCAGATCGTGCAGGTTCTCGCCAACCTGCTGCGCAACGCCGCCCAGGCGACGCGCGCGGTCGAACGGCCGCGATTGTCGCTGTCGGCGACGGTCGAAGGTGCGATGACCGTGCTCGCGGTCGAGGACAATGGGCCCGGCTTTACCGGCGGTGCGCCGGTGACCGGCTGTTCGACCACGGGCGGACTCGGGTTGGGGCTTTCGATCTGCCGACGCATTGCCGAGGGGCATGGCGGAACGCTGCGGCTGGGCTCGACGTCGGGGGGCGGTGCCCGCGTCGCGCTCTGCCTTCCCGGATTACCGCCGGCGGCAACGGACACTCGCCCGGCCTGACCGGTCCGGGCGAGGCCATTTACTTGCACGCCCGCTGTGATACGCCGTTGTGCGATGCCGAAACTTGTCGGAAACGATCGCGCAGAATGTATCGAACGGCTGCCGTTTGCCGCGCGGCGCCGCTGGGTGGGCATCGCGGCGGCGGTGCTGCTCTCGCTTGCGGCGCTCACCGTTCGGCAACTGGCCGACACGACGCTGCCGCCCGGCTATCCTTTTCTCACCTTCTTTCCGGCGGTCATCATCGCGGCCTTCCTGTTCGGCGTGTTGTCTGGAACGCTTACGGCCGTCCTTTGCGGGCTGCTCGCATGGTATTTCTTCATCCCCGGCGGGCATGGCTGGCAATTGTCGTCGGGCGCGCTGCTGGCGCTTGGCTTCTTCGCCTTCGTAACGGCGACCGACATCCTGCTCGTCGCCTGGATGCAGCGCGCCAACGCGCGGCTGCGGGATGCGCGGGAACGGAATCGACGTTTGGCGGAGACGCGCGAACTGTTGTTCAGCGAACTTCAGCACCGTGTGTCGAACAACCTTCAGGTCGCCGCCGGCCTGCTCGTCCTTCAGAAGCGCGGTGTCGCCGATCCGGCCGCGCGGGCGGCGCTCGACGAGGCGGCGGACCGTCTTGCCCGGATCGGCCGGATCAGCCGCCAACTCTATGACGCCGCCGGGGCGGCGCGCACCATGCGATCGTTTCTCGAACCGCTTTGCCACGACGTGATTGCCGCCAGCGGTCGCGCCGGAATCGTGCTGTCGGTCCATGGGGACGATGATGTCGTCATCGATCCCGACGCCGCCGTTCCCGTGGCGCTGATCGTCGCCGAGGCGCTGGCCAATGCGATCGAACATGGTTTCGAGGGTCGCGAAACCGGCCGGGTCGAGGTCGTGCTCGCGCGCGAGCCGACCGGACGCATCGACATCGAGATCCGCGACGACGGCCGCGGCCTGCCGCCCGGCTTCGATGCTGAGGCGTCGGCGAGCCTTGGATTGCGGATCGCGCGCGCGATGGCGAAGCAGTTGCGTGGGCGGTTCGATCTGGTCGCCGGGAACGGCGTCACGATCGCGCGACTGATCCTGCCGGGCTGAACCGCAGGAAGATTATGATGCTGAAGAAGGGTGGGGAGCTTCTGTTGCCCGGCGCTCCCCGTGCCGCTGGAATCCACTTCTGTTGCCCGGTGTGGTCCAACCGCGCTTTTGTCAATCTAACCTAGACCGTGAGGTCTTGGGTTAGGCCGCAATCGCGAGCGCCTCGTTATCGTTGGCACTTGTAAAATGGGCCGTTGCGGTGGTCCCATTCCGGGCGAAAACAGCGCTTTTCAACACACGTCGATCCTGGTTCGGCCCCGTCAGAAACGGTGTCCAGATACACCACCGGTTATGGTGGAGCCGCCGGGTACTGCCCCCGGGTCCGCTGCGCCTATTGCACGCCGCAGTTTATCGCCATAGCCGGGCAAACCCGGCAAAGGGACATATAGCGCGTCTTTGCTTCATGAAAAGGTCAGGCGCGCGATTCTATTGGGGATTTGCAGCCTCCGGGCCTTCACACCGCCATAAACAATCGGCATGGAAGGTGCATCATGTTGACGCAGCGTTCCCGTTATGCACTCCGCGCGATGCTGTTCCTGGCGCAACAGCCCGCGGCGGCCGCCCCCACGCCGATGAACCGGATCGCGGCTGAGGCGAACGTGCCGCGCAAGTTTCTCGAGCTCATTCTTGCCGATCTGCGCGAAGCCGGGTTTCTGCTGTCGACGCGCGGCAAGATGGGCGGCTATCGCCTGGCGCGGGCGCCGCATCTGATTTCGCTCGGTGAGATCATCCGGGTGATCGAAGGGCCGCTTGCACTCGTCCCCTGCGTCAGCCGCACCGCCTATCGCCCGTGTGCGGATTGCAAGGACGAGGCGAGTTGCGCGATCCGTCGCGCCATGGCGCGCGTTCGCGACGAAACCGCGCGAATCCTTGACGGCACCAGCCTCGCCGATGCCGTCGCAGAGGATCTCGCCGCCGCCTGAACCCGGGGCGGCCACGGGCAGCATCAGGCCGCGTCGTTGCGCTTCTTCAGCTCGTCGCGAATCTCGCGCAGCAGCGCGACGTCGGCCGGCTCGGGCGCAGGCGCCGCATCGCCCTCAGCCTTGTCGTGTTCCACCAGCGCCATCGCACGGTTCACGAAGCGCACGAGCAGGAACACCATGAACGCCAGGATCACGAAGTTGATGACCACGGTGATGAACTGGCCGAATCCGAACAGCGGCACGCCGGCCGCCTTCAGCGCGGCATAGTTGCTGTGCGATCCGGTGTAGCTTGCCGGAATCTCGCCGAGGACGATGAAATAGCTGGAAAAATCGAACCCGCCGAACAGTGCGCCGATCACCGGCATGATGATGTCGTCGGTCAGCGATTTGGTGATGTTGCCGAACGCTGCGCCGATGATCACGCCGACGGCGAGGTCGAGCACGTTGCCGCGTGCGATGAAAGCCCTGAATTCCTTGAACATCTTGGTGCAGACCCCTGGAGTTGCGTTGCGCCTCGACGCCCTTGATGTCCGATTTCGCTTCCGCGCTCCAGTGTTGTTGCCGTATAAGACACCGCTGACCCGTGGTCGTGAAAGAGGATTGTCGATGAAGTTCCGTGCCGTGATCGCGCTTGCCGCCGCTGCGCTGCTGTCCGCCTGCGGCCTCAACAGCGTGCCGACCGCCGAAGAGGCCGCCAAGGCCAAATGGGCCGATGTTCAGGCCAATTATCAGCGTCGTGCCGACTTGATCCCCAATCTCGTGGCGACCGTGAAGGGCGCGGCCGCGTCCGAGGGCAAGATTCTCGCCGACGTCACCAACGCCCGCGCCCGCGCAACGTCGATCCAGGTCAATGCCGGCGACCTGACCGATGCCGGCAAGGTCAAGGCGTTCCAGGATGCGCAACAGCAACTCGGTTCGTCGGTCGGCCGCCTGCTCGCAAGCGTTGAGGCTTATCCTGACCTCAAGAGCCAGGAAAATTTCAAGACGCTGATGAGCCAGCTTGAAGGGACCGAGAACCGCATCACGATCTCGATCCGCGACTATAACCAGGCGGTGCAGGCGTATAACACGCGCATCCGCACCTTTCCCGACGCGATCGGCGCCAAGATCTTCTACGGCGCCAAGCCGATGACGCCGTTCCAGGCGCAGGCGGGCGCCGACAAGGCGCCGACGGTCGATTTCGGGAACAGCAACTGATCGCGCCGGCCGTCCTGCTTGCCGCTGCGCTGCTATTGGGCGGCGCGGCGCCGTCGGGCACGATGGTTACGCCGACGGTACACGGGCGTTGCGGGGCGGCGGCCGATAAGGCGGCCGATAAGGCGGCCGCGGTTGCCGCGGTCACGCGCTTCCCGGCGCTGACCGGGCGGGTGGTCGATACGAGCGTCCTATTGCCGGTTGCAACTGCGCGGCGTCTCGCTGCCCGATCTGCTGCACTCGAACGTCGCACGGGGCATCAGTTCGTCATCGTGACGGTCCCGGCTCTCGGGGGGCTCGACATCGCTGCCTATGGCCGCGCGCTCGGCAATCATTGGGGGATCGGGCGCAAGGGGCATGACGACGGCGTCTTGCTGATCGTCGCCCCTCGTGACCGCCAGGTACGGATCGAGGTCGGCTGCGGGCTCGAGGATGTGCTCACCGATGCCGAGGCGGCGCAGATTCTCCGGCGTGACGTGCTCCCGCATTTTCGCCGGGGGGATATGAAGGGCGGCATCGTCGCCGGCGCCGGCTCTATTCTTCGCGAGATTGGCTCATGAAGCTGCTGCGTTTTTTGCTGATGCTGGTCGTATTGCTGCTGCCGCTTCCGGCCGCCGCCGATCCCAGCTTTCCGAAGCTCACCGGGCGGGTCGTCGATGCCGCAAACCTCCTGTCGCCCGAGCAGGAGGCTCAGCTTACCCAGATGTCCGCCGACGTTGAAAAGGCGTCCGGGCGCCAGTTCGTTGTCGCGACGATCCCGGATCTTCAGGGCTATGCGATCGACGACTATGGCTATCGGCTCGGCCGGGCCTGGCAGATCGGGCGCAAGGACGCCAACAACGGCATCATCCTCATCGTTGCGCCCAACGAACGCAAGGTCCGGATCGAGGTCGGCTATGGCCTCGAGCCCATCATGACCGACGCGCTGTCGAGCCAGATCATCAACGAGACGATCCTGCCGCACTTCCGCGACAAGGATGTCGCCGGGGGGATCGTTGCGGGTGCCCAGGCGATCGCGGAGCAGATGAAGCTTCCGCTCGAGGCCGCCGAGGCGCGCGCCAAGCAACAGCTCGACAGCCAGCGACCGGCGGCCCAGACGCGCGCGCGCCAGCAGAACGGCGTGCCGTTCGGGCTGATCTTCTGGGGAATCGTGCTGTTGATCATCCTGGTGCCGTTGTTCCGGCGCCGGCGCCGGCGCGGCCCCTGGGGGGCCCGTCCCTATCGCGACGGCAACGACAACGTACTGCCCATCGTCCTGTGGACGATCGCCGATCAGATCGCCAACAGCGCCCGGCGCGGCGGCGGCGGATCGGGCTGGGGCGGCGGCTGGGGCGGCGGCGGTGGCGATGATGGCGGCTTTTCGGGCGGCGGCGGTTCGTTCGGTGGCGGCGGTGCTTCGGGGAGTTGGTGAGATGATCCTGACCGACCTGGATCGGCAACGTATTGCCGAGGCGGTGGCCGCAGCCGAAGCGACCACCGATGGTGAGATCGTGACGATCGTCGCACGGCAATCGGATGCCTATCACGATGTGGCGCTCCATTGGGCGTTCGTGGCGATGCTGTTCGCGACCGGCGCGCTTGCCTGGTTTCCCACGCCGTCATTCTGGTTGCACGAGCAGCTGGTCGGCGGCTGGGCCGAAACCCCCGCGGGCTGGCATCTAACCGTCGCGATCGTGGTGATGGCGTTCGTCTTTCTGGTGACGCGCCTCGTGCTCGCGCGCGATGCGCTGCGGATGGCGCTGACGCCGCCGGCCACCCGCGCGCGCCGCGTCCATCGTCGCGCGATGATGCTGTTCCGGGCCAGTGCCGAGCGTCGGACGCGGGCGGCGACAGCGGTGCTCGTCTATGTCTCGCTGGGCGAGCACCGTGCCGAGATCGTTGCCGATGCGGCCATCCACGGCCGCGTCGATCCCGGCGTGTGGGGAGAGGCGATGGCGACGCTGGTCGGCGGAATGCGCGACGATCGCGTCGGCGCCGGCATGGCCGAAGCGGTACGGCAGATCGGTGTCGTGCTTTCGAGGCATTTCCCACGCAGCCACGACGACATCAACGAACTGCCCGACGCGGTGATCGAACTCTGACCCCGGTGCGGTGGATCGAGCGGCTGACGCGTTCGACCCGCGCATGTGTGCTTTGTGCTGCAACGCAACGGCAGTAAGCAGCCGCATGACCGACGAACCGACCGAAATCGCCTGGCAGGGCCAGTGGATCACCGCCAACCGCAAGGGGAAGTGGGAGTTTGTTTCGCGCGCGCGGGGTATGCAGGCGGTCGTTCTGCTCGCGATCGACGAGACGGACCATGTGCTGCTCGTCGACCAGTATCGTGTCCCGCTGGGCCGGCGCTGCCTGGAGCTTCCGGCCGGGCTGGTCGGTGACGAACTGGAGGGGGATACGGTCGAGGCCGCGGCGCGGCGCGAGCTTGCCGAGGAAACGGGCTATGCCTGCGCTGCGATCGAGCCGATCGGCGCGTTCCATTCCTCGCCCGGCATGGTGAGCGAAGGGTTCACGCTCGTCCGCGCGACGGGGCTCCGCCGGATCGGCGAGGGCGGCGGCGTCGATGGCGAGGATATTGTCGTCCACCGCGTGCCGTTGGCCGATGTCCCTGCTTATGTCGCAGCGCGACGCGCCGAGGGAATGGCCATCGACGTCAAGCTGCTGTTGCTGCTCGGGCCGTCGCTTCTCGCTGCGCGCGGCTAATGCCGCAAGCAACGGCGCGTCCCCCGGACCGGGAGCGCGCCGCGGCTGCGATCAGCGGAAATTGTCGGCGTAGGCCTGGAGCTTCAGCGTCCGCGTCGGCGCGGGCACGACGTGATAGGCATAACCTTCGCGCTCGGCATAGGCCTTGGCGGCTTCGAGCGTCGGGAAGGGGATGCGCACCTGGTTCGCGGTTTCGCCGCCGCCGGCCCAGCCGGTCAGCGGGTCGGGCCGCTGCGGCGTGTGCGGCTCGAACTCGAGCATCCACTGGTCGGTGCGCGCGCGGCCCGACTGCATCGAGTTCTTGGGACGCTGAAAGATACGGGCGGTCTTCACTTCTGGCCTCCAATCGGTCGCATCGCCTCTAACGCGATGCGGCGTTTCTTGCATCAGCCTTTTTCGTCCGCAGCGTCGCACTGGCGCCGGCCGGGTCGTCGGGCCAGGGATGCCGCGGATAGCGCCCGCGCATTTCCTTGGCGACCGCCGTCCAGCTTCCCGCCCAGAAGCCCGGAAGATCGCGCGTCGTCTGGATCGGCCGTCCCGCCGGCGAGGTGAGGCTGAGCACCAGCGGCACATTGTCGCCGATCGTCGGATGGACCGAAAGCCCGAACAGCGCCTGGACCCGCAGTTCGACGCGCGGTCCCCCTTCGGCGGCGTAGTCGATCGCATGGCTCGAACCCGCCGGCGTCTCGAAGCGAGCGGGTGCCAGGCGGTCGAGCGCCTTTTGTTCGTCCCAGCCGATGCGATTCTGGATCGCCTGCGTCAGTGCCTCGGGTGCGATTGCGTCGAGCCGTCGCTTCCCTGCCAGAACCGGCGGCAGCCATTCGTCCACCGCCGCGAGCAATTCGGCATCGGTGAGCGCGGCAATCCCCGCATAGGCCGCCCGCGTGCGCAGCGCACGGGCATGGTCGGACCAGGGCAGCAGCGCGAGGCCATGCGCGTGCACGCCCTCAAGCAACGCGGCCTCGATCTCGGTCGGGCTTGCGTCCGAATCGGGGCCGCTCGACAGCCGCACCGCGCCCAGCCGCCGTTCGCGCAGCGCCTCGATGCGCCCGGTAGCGGGATCGAAGCGCACGGTTCGCCGCGTCTCGATCCGGTCGGCAAACAGCGACTCGACCGTCGCAGCCTCGATCGGCGCGGCCGAGAGAATCCGGGCACCCGCGGCCATGCCCTGAGTCTCGGCCACTGCGAGCCATTCCGCGCGCGCCAGGGGGGAGGTCGGGTCGAGTCGGAAGCCGCGGCCGCCGACCGACGCCCAGCTTTCGCCGGACGCATCGCGGCGCTTGGCCAGCCGGTCCGGAAAGGCGAGCGCGACGCAGCGGGCAACCGCAGCGTCATCGATTTCGGCGCCTGGCGCGGCCGGCACCAGCCCGGCCCAGCGCGCGGCCATCCGCCGGGCGTGTTCGGCGCGCTGTCCGCGTTCGGTGCGCCAGCGCCGCATGCGCAGTTCGAGGTCGGCGTCGTTGCCGCCCAGTCCGCGCTCGCCCAGCAGCACCGCGACCTGCGCCGCGACCTGCGCCAGGCCCTGCTCGCCGGCGCGTACCAGCATGTGTCCCAGCCGCGGCGGCAACGGCAGCCGCGCGATCGTGCGGCCATGGCCAGTCGGCCGCCCGTTAGCATCGATCGCTTCGAGCGCGGTGAGTCGCGTCCGTGCCTCGCTGATCGCCGCGTCGGGGGGCGGATCGAGCCAGGCGAGCTGGCGCGGGTCGGCGACGCCCCACAGGGCGCAATCGAGAACGAGCGCCGAAAGATCGGCTTCGAGGATTTCGGGCGGGTCGAACGGCGGCAATCCGGCGGTCGCGGCTTCCTCCCACAGTCGATAGGCGACGCCCGGCCCCTGGCGTGCGGCGCGTCCGGCGCGCTGCGTCACCGCGGCCTGGCTCGCGCGCTCGGTCACCAGCCGCGTCATCCCTGCGGCGCGGTCATAGCGTGGGCGCCGGGCCAGCCCCGAATCGACCACGACACGGATCCCGTCGAGCGTCAGCGAGGTCTCGGCGATCGAGGTCGCGAGCACGATCTTGCGGCGGCCCTCGGCGTCGGGCGCGATCGCGGCGCGCTGCGCGGCCGGGTCCAGGCTTCCGTGGAGACGGTGGAGCACGGTGCCCGCGATTGCTTCGAGCCGTTCGGCGGTCCGCTCGATCTCGGCCACGCCGGGAAGGAAGGCGAGCACGCCGCCTTCCGTCTCGCCCAGCGCGGTGCGCACTGCCCGCGCGACCGCGTCCTCGATGCGAACCTCGCCGGTGCGGCCCAGATAACGCAGCGTCAGCGGGTGGCTGCGCCCGGCGCTTTCGATCACCGGCGCATCGCCCATCAGGGCGGAGAAGCGGGTGCCGTCGAGCGTCGCCGACATGGCGATCAGCCGCAGGTCGGGACGCAGCGCGGCCTGCGCATCAAGCGCGAGCGCCAGGCCGAAATCGCTGTCGAGGCTGCGTTCATGCACCTCGTCGAACAACACTGCCGACACACCGTTCAGTTCGGGGTCGGCCTGGATCCTGCTGACGAAGATGCCTTCGGTCACCACCGTCACCCGCGTCTCGGCCGACCGCCGGCTGTCCATCCGCGTCGCATAGCCGAAGCGGCGGCCGACCGGCTCGTCCGCCAAAGCTGCCATCCGTTCGGCGGCGGCGCGCGCCGCCAGCCGGCGCGGCGAAAGCAGCAGCACCTCGCCCGTGCACCAGGGCCGGTCGAGCAGCGCGGGGGCGACGCTGGTCGTCTTGCCCGCGCCCGGCGGCGCGACCAGCACCGCGTTCGGTTGCGCGTCGAGCCCGGCGACCAGCTGGTCCAGCACTTCATGGATCGGAAGCGTTTGGGTCATCTCAAGCGGGGGTTTCCTGCTGCAACCAATTGCCCGCGCCGGGGTTGGGCGCAAGCGAAGCGAAGGAGCATGGCACCATGGCGAAGACCCTGGCTCAGTTCACGATCACCGCCGACGGCGATGGCGACTATACGCTCCACCTCGAGGACGAGGAGGGCGAAACCACCGAATTCACCGCCAGCTTCGAGCAGCTCGACCTGATCGTCGAGGCGATCGAGGAACAGCTCGACGATGACGAGGAGGAATTGCTGGGCGTCGATGCCGACGAAGCCGACGCCGAAACGGACGAGGAATAACGCCCGTCTGCCGCGCCGATCGCGGCGGCCGCGTCAATAGGCGCGCGCCACCGCGAACTCGACCGCCTCGATCATTGCATCCTTGGCGGGGCCGTTGGGGAAGATCGCGAGCGATTCGATCGCGCGCTGACCGTAATGGCGTGCCCGCGCCAGCGTGTCGTCGAGCGCGCGGGTGGCGCGGACCAGCCGCACCGCTTCGGCGAAATCCTCGTCGCTCGTCCGCCGCCCCAGGATGGCGTCCTGCCAGAAGCTGCGCTCGGCGTCGCCGGCGCGCGCATAGGCCAGGATGACGGGGAGCGTCATCTTGCCTTCGCGGAAATCGTCGCCAGCATCCTTGCCCATCGTGCTCGCGTCGGAGACATAATCGATCGCGTCGTCGACCAGCTGGAACGCCACGCCCAGATAGCGGCCATAGGCGTCGAGCGCGGCTTCCTCGGCATCGGTGCGATCGGCAACCACTGCCGCGACCCGGCACGCCGCGGCAAACAGCGCCGCGGTCTTGGCGCCGATGATGTCGAGATAGCGTTCCTCGTCGATCTCGATCCGCCGCACCGCCGTCAGCTGGTTGACCTCGCCTTCGGCGATCACCGCGCTCGCATGGCTCAGGATGTTGAGCGCCTTCAGGCTCTCGGCCTCGACCATCAGTTCGAACGATCGGCTGAACAGGAAATCGCCGACCAGCACGCTCGCCGAATTGCCCCAGATGATGTTCGCGGTGCGGCGGCCGCGGCGCAGGTCCGAATTGTCGACCACGTCGTCATGCAGCAGCGTCGCCGTGTGGATGAACTCGACCGCAGCGGCCAGCTTGACGTGCCGAGTGCCCGAATAGCCGAGCAACCGGGCACTCGCGAGCGTCAGCATCGGCCGCATCCGCTTGCCGCCACCCGAAATCAGGTGTCCGGCGAGTTCGGGGATCAGCGGGATCTCGGACCGCATCCGGTCCAGGATCACGGCGTTCACGCGGTCCATGTCGCTCGCCACCAGCGCGATCATCGGTTCCAGCGAAGGCTCGGGGCGCGAGCCCAGGCGATGGATGGTGGCAGTCATGGGCTCGCTCTGGCCTCTGTCATCGCCAAACGCAAGAGCATGGCTTGCCTCTACGGCCTGCGCAGGCGAATAGAGGCGCGAAAGGGGAAACCGAATGCCCGACGCCACGCTCACCCGCTATCGCCAGAGCATCGACAATATCGATGCGGCGCTGGTGTTCATGCTGGCGGAACGGTTCAAGGTTACGCAGGCGGTCGGCCGCTACAAGGCCGAATCGGGGCTGCCGCCCGCCGATCCGGGGCGCGAAGAACAGCAGATCGCGCGCCTGCGGAAGCTGGCGAGCGAAGCGCAGCTCGATCCTGAATTCTCCGAAAAGTTTCTCCGCTTCATCATCGATGAGGTTATCCGGCATCATGCCGGAATGCAGAAGGCGGGCTGATCGTCGATGACCTCATCATTTCTGACGCGCGCCGTGCTCGTGTTGCCTGCGCTGGCGTCCGCGCTGGCGGGCTGTGCCGCCGATCGGGCGGGCGGGCGCGGTTCGGCCGCCGCGCCTGCTGCGGCGTCGAGCCCGACCGCTTCGCCGGCCGATCTCGCCATGGCGGTCCGTGCCGTGGCAGCGCAAAAGCCGCCCGCCGGCTATCGCTTTGTCGAGGACCGGCTGGTCGCCACCACCTTTGGTCCGGTGCTGCTCCGGCGGGGGCGCGCGCCCGACGGCGCGCATGCCGACGGTGGGCTGGTCGCCGCCTATTATCTGCGACGCGATGCGACGGGGTTCGCGCTGGCCCAGGCCTATCCGGAGATGGTCAGCACGGGCAGTTTCGGCGATTTCGCGCAATGGGAGGTCAGCACCGCGTTCGGCGCCAATCCGGTGGTCCGGGTCGAGGGCGGCGGCACCTGGCAGGGATGCACGATGAGCGTCGCCTCGCTCGTCGAACTCACCCCCAAGGGGCCGCAATTGCTTGCCGACGTGCCGCTCTATTACGACAATGGCGGCGCGGTCGAACGCGGCGCACAGCGATTTACCGGCACGATCGGCCCGATCGAACCCGGCCGGGGCTTCACCGTGCGTTATCGTGGAACCCGGACGTTCGCCGAACGCTACGTGCGCGACGGCGGCACCTATCGGCTTCGGGGCGGAAGTTCGCGCGTTCCCGGCTGCTGATCGCCGCCGGGCGCGCCGCGGTCTGACCGGCGTGCAACGGAGGCGGCGATGACATGGCGTGATGATGTCCTGATCTTCCGTCCCGACGATGTCGATCTCGCGCGCTCCCCGCTGCGCCGGGGGATTGGCGAGGCGACCTATGTTCTCGGCGCCTTCAACCCGGGCTTCACTCGCTTGCCCAATGGCAACCTGCTGCTCATGGTCCGCGTGGCGGAGGCGTTGCGCGATCCGGTGGTCGACGATCATGCCCGGGCGATCCGCTGGACGCACGACGGCTATGTGCTCGACCGCCATCGCATCGCCGATCTCGACATCGCCGATCCGCGGCAGTTCGCCTTCAAGGCGCACAATCCCCGGCTGATCGGGCTTACCTCGCTGTCATGGCTGCTCCCGGTCGAACTCGACGGCGAGGGCGTGCGCGTGCTCGCGGTCCATTATGATCGTGCGATCGCGCCCAGCGCCTCGTTCATGGCCTATGGTGTCGAGGACGCGCGGATCAGCCGGATCGAGGGCGGCTACTGGATGACGGTGTGCGGCGTTTCGGCAGAGCGGCATTGTACCGCGCTCTATCGGTCGTCGAACGGGCTCGACTGGGATTCGTGCGGTATCGTGCTCGATCACCAGAACAAGGACATGGTGCTGTTCGAAGGGCGGATCGGCGGCTTCTACCACGCGCTCACGCGCCCGCTGGGCGAGGTTTATTTCGCCTATCCCGACGAATCGCCCTGGCTGGGCGGCCCGGCGATTCACCTCGCCCGTTCGCCCGACGGGCTCCATTGGAAGCCGCTCGACAAGCCCGGCATCCGGGCGCGCAAGGGCTCGACGTCGAACCAGCGGATCGGAGGGGGAAGCCCCCCCGTGCGGACGCCCGAAGGCTGGCTGCTGATCTATCACGGCGTCGAACGCCGCGCCGCAATCGGCGTCTATCGCAGCTTCTGGGCGCTGCTCGACGCTGACGATCCCAGCGTCGTGCTCCGCCAGGAGGATGACCGGCCGCTGATCGAGGCCGCGCCGGCGCTCACCGCCGACATCGCGCACCAGCGCTACCTGCCGACGCCGGTGGTGTTCACGACCGGCCTGGTCGATGCGGGGGACGCCTATCTGGTCGCCGGCGGCGAGGCCGATCTGGCCTGCCGGCTTACCCGGATTCCCAAATCGCACTTCCGATGAACGAACGCGGTTGCGGGGTTTCCCGATGGCCGCCGCCTCGTTCCTGTCGCATGTCGAGCGTTGCTCGATCGGGGAGAATCGCGATGCAGCGCAGGAATCTGCTCGTCGGCGCGGGCGCGCTGGCGACGCTGGGGCTGGGCGGCGGGGCGCTGTTCGAATGGCAGCGCGCGTCGGCGATGGCTGGCTATCGCGCGGCGACGGCGCGGATGCGGGCGGCAGTTGCCGTGCATCCGACACTTCCCGAACTGGTGCGGCACGCGACGCTCGCCGCCAACGGCCACAATACCCAGCCCTGGCGGTTTCGCCTCGCCCCCGGCCGGATCGACATCCTTCCCGACTTCGCGCGCCGGACGCCGGCCGTTGATCCGGACGATCATCACCTCTTCGTCAGCCTGGGCGGCGCGATCGAGAATGCGGCGATCGCGGCGGCGGGGCAGGGGATCGCTGGGCAGGTCGTGATCGACGCCGGCGGCGGCGGCGCGTCGCTGCGGCTGGGGGATGGCGAACTCTCGCACGCGGCGCTGGCCCCGGCGATCGCCCGGCGCCAGTCGAGCCGCACCTGCTATGACGGCCGCCCCGTGCCGCCAGCGACGCTCCGTGCGCTCGAGGCGGCGGCGGCCGAGCCCGGCGTCTCGCTCGCGCTGCTGACCGGCCGCGCGCCATTGGCGCAGGTGCGCGATCTCGTCGTTGCCGGAAACGACGCGCAGATGGCCGACTCCGCCTTTGTCCGCGAGCTTCGTCGCTGGCTGCGATTCAGCCCCGACCGCGCGCTTGCCCTCGGCGACGGGCTGTTCAGCGCGTGCTCGGGGAGCCCGGTCGCCCCCGAATGGCTCGGCCGACGGCTGTTCGACGGTTTCTTCACGCCCGCTGCCGAGCGCGACCGCTATGCCCACCAGCTTGCCTCGTCGGCGGGTGTCGCGATCTTCGTCGGTGCATCTGCCGATCCGGCGCACTGGATGGCGGTCGGTCGCGCCAGTCAGCGGTTCACGCTCGCGGCGACCGCCGCCGGGCTCAAATGCGCCTATGTCAATCAACCGGTCGAGGTGGTGCGCTTCCGGGCCGCGCTGGCCCGGCTGGCGGGCCTGCCCGGCCGCCGGCCCGACCTGCTGATCCGGTTCGGTCATGGTCCGGCGCTGCCCTATTCGCCGCGACGGCCGGTGCGCGCGGTTCTCGCCTGAAGCTGGCCTATTCGGCCGCCAGCAGCCGCTCGGCACCGCCCAGGTCGACCGATACCAGCCGGCTGACGCCGCGCTCGACCATCGTCACGCCGAACAGCCGGTGCATCCGGCTCATCGTCGCGGCGTTGTGCGTGACGATCAGGTAGCGCGTCTGCGTTTCGCGCGTCATGCGTTCGAGCAGGTCGCAGAACCGGTCGACATTCGCGTCGTCGAGCGGCGCATCCACCTCGTCGAGCACGCAGATCGGCGACGGCTTGGTCAGGAACAGCGAAAAGATCAGCGCAACCGCGGTCAGTGCCTGCTCGCCGCCCGACAGCAGCGTCAGCGACTGCAGCCGCTTGCCCGGCGGCTGCGCCATGATCTCCAGCCCCGCCTCGAGCGGGTCGTCCGAATCGACCAGTTCCAGATGGGCCTGGCCGCCGTTGAACAGCGTGCTGAACAGCCGCCGGAAGTGCTGGTCGACGGCCTCGAACGCGGCGAGCAACCGCTGGCGCCCCTCGCGGTTGAGCGTCCCGATCGACCCGCGCAGCCGGTTGACCGCCTGGGCAAGCTCGTCGCGTTCGCGCGCATTGTCCGCAAACGCGGCCTCGATTTCGGCGAGTTCGGTTTCGGCGACGAGGTTGACCGGCCCGATCCGCTCGCGCTCCGCCACCAGCCGGTCATGCGCGGCCGATTCGACGGCGGGTGTGTCCACCGTCTCGGCCTCGAACCCGGCGCGCACGGGCAGCAGCGGCGGCGGACATTCGAAGCGCTCGCCCGAAAGCCGTCCCATCTCGACGCGGCGCAGATCCTGGCTTTCGGCCCGGGCGCTGGCGCCGGCTCGCGCCTCACGGGCTTCGGCCAGCGCCTCGCTCGCGGCGCGCACCGCGCCTTCGGTCGCGTGCAGCGCCGCTTCGGCCTCGCGCTCGGCGGCCTGCGCCTGTTGCGATGCGACTCGCGCCGCCTCGGCGGCACCCTCGGCTTCGGCGATTTCAGCCGCGAGCCGCGCCGGGCGCCCGGCCAGCGCGGCGGCATCCTCGGCGAGCTGCGCGGCGCGCTTGTCCATTTCCGCGCCGCGTTTGGCGGCATCGCCCGCGCGCGATTTCCAGCTGCGCATCTCTGCCGCCGCCGCCGCCTGCCGCTCGCGTGCCTGGGCCATCTCGCGGTCAAGCGCGCTGCGGTCGGCCCGTGCGCTCGCGACCGTGCCCCGGCGCATCTCGGCATCGCGTGACAGCGCCGCCACGCGGTCACGGGTCGCGCTGCCGTCCGGGAGCGCGGCCTTCGCTGCCTCGGCGCGCGCCACCTCGGCCTGCGCCTCGTCGCGCTCGGCGGCGCTGCGGGCACGACGCGCCTCCAGGTCGGCGCGCTGTGCCTCCAGCCGCTCGATCTGTGCCGTCGCGCGATCCTCGGCGCGCGCCGCCTCGCGTGCCGCGACTTCGGCGAGCCCCAGTTGTCGGCGATGTTCGGCGGCGCGGCTCCGCGCGCTGCCGATCGTGGCGTCGATCTCGTGCAGCGCCGCGTCGGCGGCGGTAACGGCGGTCGCCGCTGCCGGGCGTGTCGCCTCCAGCGCGGCGAGGCGATTGAGTCGTTCCAGCCGTTCGGCCGCCGCGGCCCCGCCCGATCGCGCAACATAGCCGTCCCATCGGCGCAGCACGCCCATCGGCGTCACCAGCCGCTGTCCCACGGCAAGCGGTCGTCCGTCATCGGTTTCGGCGACGAAAATCTGCGCCAGCCGCCGCGCGAGTGCCGCAGGGGCGGTGACGTGCGCCGCCAGCGAAACGGTTCCGGCGGGGGCGGCGGGGTCGTCCGGCTCGGGCGCGGCGCCGGCCCAATAACGCTCGCCGCCGGCATCGAGCCCGGCTTCCAGATCGTCGCCCAGTGCCGCCGCGAGCGCGCGTTCATAACCTGGGGCGGCGCGGACCCGGTCGAGCAGCCGGTCCTTGCCCGTCGTCTGGGTCGCCTTGGCGAGCACCGCCATCTCGCTGTCGATCTGTGCCAGTTCGGCGTGCGCGGCGGCGCGTGCCGACTGCGCGCCGTCGCGGGCCGCGATCGCCGCGCGTTCGGCGCTCTCGCACTCGGTGAGGCCAGCGCGCGCCGCTTCGATCTGGCCGAGAGCCGCCGCACGCGCGTCGTTCGCCGCGCGGCGCGCGTCGTTGAGCGGTTCGACGCTGCCCAGTGCGCGCAGATCGGCTTCCACGCGCGCTTCGTCGCGTGCCGCTCGATCGGCGCGCGTCCGCGCGGCCGCCAGTGCCGCCTCGGCGACGCGTGCTTCGGCGGCTTCGGCAGCCTGTGCCGCCAGCGCCTGCGCTAGCGCCACCTCGGCGTCGCGCGCGGCGCGTTCGGCATCGCCCAGTGCGGCGTCGAGCATCGGCATCCGCGCGCTCGCCTCGGCGATCCGCCGCTCGAGCATGGCGCCTTCCTCGGCCAGCCGGGCCAGTGCCTCTGCCGCGTCGCGCGCCAGGGCCCCTTCGCGCGCACGATCCTCTTCCAGCCGGCGCTGCGCCTCGGCCAGTTCGGCAATCCGGCGCTCGACACCGTGGCGCGTGCTGCGCAGCGTCGACAGCCGGTGCCCGGTCTCGCTCGCGCGGTCGCGCAGTTGCAGCGCCTCGGCGCGGCACGTCGCCAGCGTTCCCGCCGCCGCCTGCTGCGCCGTCGCCGCCGCTTCGTGGCGCGCGGTGCGCTCGGCGACGAGCGCTTCTGCCGCCGCGGCTTCCTTGCGCGCGGCTTCGGCTGCCTCGGCGGCGTCGCGCCACCGGGCAAAGATCAGTCGGGCCTCGGCGGTGCGGACCCGGTCCGACAGCGCGCGATAGCGCTCGGCCTGCCTCGCCTGACGGCGCAACGCGGCCGCGCGGTTTTCCTGTTCGCCGATCAGCTCGTCGAGGCGCGTCAGGTTCGCCTCGGTCGCGCGCAGCCGTGCCTCGGCGTCGCGGCGGCGGACGTGCAGTCCGGCGATTCCCGCCGCTTCCTCCAGCATCGCGCGCCGCTCGGCGGGCTTGGCGGCGATCACCGCGCTGATCCGCCCCTGGCTCACCAGCGCGGGCGAATGCGCGCCCGTCGCCGCATCGGCAAAGAGCAGCGCGACGTCCTTGGCGCGAACGTCGCGCCCGTTGATGCGATAGGCCGAACCGGCGCCGCGTTCGATGCGGCGCACGATCTCGACATCCTCGGTCGCATCGCCCTCGCCGTCGCCTGCCGCGGCGGGTTGTTCGGCCAGGATCGAGACTTCGGCGAAATCGCGCGCCGGGCGGGCGGCGGTGCCCGCAAAGATCACGTCCTCCATGCCGTTGCCGCGCATGGACTTGGCGCTGTTCTCGCCCATCGCCCAGCGCAGCGCTTCGAGCAGGTTGGATTTGCCGCAGCCATTGGGGCCGACGATTCCCGTCAGCCCCGGCTCGATGCGCAGATCGGCCGGGTCGACGAAGCTCTTGAACCCCGTCAGCCGCAGCCTTTTGATCTGCATGTGCCCTGCGCCTTTCGCGCTCAGGCGGGGATCAGCGGGCGCCGGCGGCCTGGAGCGCAGGCTCCAACGCTTCCCAGCCGGCGGCGTTCGGCACCATTTCGCCGTTGATGAAGAAGGTCGGCGTGCCGCTTACCTTGTGAACATTGACCGCATCGGCATTGACCTTGGTGATCGCGTCGGCGGCCTTCTGGTCGGTCAGGCACTGGCGCGCCTTGGCTTCGGGCAGCCCCATCTGCTGCATGAAGGGGATATAGCCCAGCGCGTCGGCAAAGGCGACCGCCTGCTGCTGCGGTGCCTGGCTCTGCACCTGCTGCACAAAGGCCTGGTTTTCCTTCACCAGCTTTTCGGTGCGGTCCAGGAACTCGCCCTGGTGCGCAAAGAACTGGTCGAGCGCGCCGAAGAAGCTCTCGGTCGGCACGCACTGGTTGAGCAGCGCCGCCGCAAAGTCGGGCGCGCCGTGGATCAGGAAGTCGCGGAACTCATAGCTGACCTTGCCCGTCGCGATGTACTTCTCGCGCAGCTTGGGCGCGCCGAACTGGCCGAACTGGCCGCAGGCCGGGCAGTTTCGCGAACCATATTCGACCAGCTTGATCGGCGCGTTGGGATTGCCCTGGCGATAGCCGTCGGCGGTCTTCTCGACCACGTCGACCCACTGCTTGCCCGCGGGCGGGGCGACGGCCGCCACGGGGGCGCTCGACGCGGCCGGGGCCGATCCGTTCGAACCGCCGTCGCCGCCGCAGGCGGTCAGGGCAAGCGCGGGAATCAGGGCAAGGGCAAGACGCATGGCAAAGGCTCCAGTCGGAAAAGGGGTCAGTTGAGGACGGCGCGCAGTTCGGGCTGAAGCGCGTCCCAGGTAAAGGCGCGCAGCGCGCGGCCGTTCAGGAAAAAGCTCGGCGTGCTCTGGACATGCTGCTGGTTGACCGCCGCGGCATTCGCGCGGGCGATCCGCTTGATCAGCGCGGGATCGCCTAGGCACTTGCGCGTCTGGGCCGGCGCGAGCCCCAGCCGCTGGGCAAAGGGGACGGCGCCCATCGCGTCGGCGAAACCGGCGATCAGCTGCGGGGTCGGTTTGGCCTGCAACGCCGTCAGTCGCTTCTGGTCCTTGACCAGCGCCTCGATCTTCGCCTCGAACTGCGGCTGGTTGGCATAGATGGCGTCGAGCACCGGAAAGAAACGCGCGGTCGGCACGCACTGGTTGACCAGCGCCAGCACCATGTCGGGCGCGCCGTGGATCAACAGGTCGCGATATTCATAGCTGACCTTGCCCGTCGCGATGAACTCGCGGCGCAGCGGCTCCATCGCCTCGTTCGCGAAGCGGCCGCAGGTCGGGCAGGTCCGCGATCCATATTCGACCAGCTTGGCCGGCGCATTCGGATTGCCCTGGCGATAGCCGCCCTCGGGGGTCCGCACCACGACGTTCAGCCAGTTGGTCGCCGCGGGCCGGGCCGTCGCGGGGGCCCGGTGCGGCGCGGCGCGGCGTGCTTGCGGTAGCGCGACCGCCGCCGTCGCCGCCGTGGCGGCCGTCGCGGCGACCATCAGCATGGGGACAAGGCGCGATAGCTTCATCAGTCAATCCGTCCGATCTTGGGCTTGGGTTCGTTGGCGGCGACGCCGGCGGCCAGCGCCTCCAGCACCGCGCGCAGTTCGGGGTCGGCGATCCCGCGCAGCCCCTGTCCCAGCGATTCGGGGAGCGGCTCGGGCTGCGGCGGCGGGGGCGCGGCGGGGGCGCCGCGGCGAACGTCGCCATGGCGGATCGCGATCCGCGCGATCGCCGGATAGCCGAAAAAGCGGTTCACCCGCTCCATGATCTCGGGCGTGATGTGCTGCATCATCGGCGCATGTGCGCCCGAAACGATCAGGTGCAGCACGCCGTCGGCCCGCTTCCCCTGGGGAAAGCGGATCGATTCGGGCATCGACACGCGCGCATAGCGTTCGCCGACGATCTCGCTCCACCGGCTGACGATGCTGTGCTGGACAAAGCCGAACTTGCGAAACGCGGCGCGGCCGACATCGGGCAGCAGGTCGGCGACCGCGCGGACGCGGTTCGATCGCTGCGGTTCGGGCCGGGGCCGGCGCGAGCTGGTACGGGGGGGCTTCGTCATGGGTGCCCGTCCATGCCATAGGCGGGGCGTGCCCGACAATGTTCCTTGCGCGATCGCCGCCCAGCTTCTCGAATGGTATGACCGGCATGCCCGCCGCCTGCCCTGGCGCGCGCCGCCGGGCAGCAACGCCACCGACCCCTATCGCGTCTGGCTGTCCGAGGTGATGCTTCAGCAGACGCAGGTCGCGAGCGTCATTCCCTATTTCGAGGCGTTCACCGCGCGCTGGCCCGATTTCGCAGCGCTGGCCGCTGCCGACGATGCCGAGCTGATGGCGGCCTGGGCGGGGCTCGGCTATTATGCGCGCGCCCGCAACCTGCTCGCCTGCGCGCGCGAGGTCGCCCGGATCGGGGCGCTGCCCGATACCGAAGCCGGGTTGCGTGCGCTGCCGGGGATCGGCGCGTACACCGCCGCCGCGATCGCCGCGATCGCCTTCGGCCGCCGCGCCGTGGTCGTCGACGGCAATGTCGAGCGGGTGGTGACGCGGCTGTTCGCGCTCGACGATCCGCTGCCCGGCGCGCGCCCGGCGATTCGCGTGCTCACCGATTCGATCACGCCCGATCTGCGCGCGGGCGATTTCGCGCAGGCGATGATGGACCTGGGCGCCACGATCTGTACGCCGCGCGCGCCGCATTGCCTCGCCTGTCCGCTGCGCGACGCCTGCCGCGGCCATGCGCTCGGCGCGCCCGAGTCCTATCCGCGCAAGTCGCCCAAGCCCGCGCGTCCCGAACGCTATGGCACGATGTTCTGGCTCGAACGCGACGGCGCCGTCCTGCTCGTCCGCCGGCCGGCGCGCGGCCTGCTCGGCGGGATGCGCGCGCTCCCCACCGGCCCCTGGGCCGAAACGCCGCCCGGGCTCGACGGCGCGCCGGTCGCGGCCGACTGGCGGCTGCTTCCCGATACGGTGACGCATGGCTTCACGCATTTCCATCTTACGGTCGCGCTTGCAGCTGCCACAATCGAGGGGCATGCAGGCGGCGTCGATGGGGAATGGTGGCCGATCGAAGCGCTTGGAACGGCGGGGCTTCCCACCGTTTTTGCCAAGGCGGCCAGACGATTTGGGAGAATGTGATGCAGCGGTTGATCGGGGTTCCGGCGTTGGTGGTGGCAACGGCGCTCGTCGCGATGCCGGCGACGGCACAGACGACGCAGACGACGCAGACGACGCAGACGGGGCAGGCGCCTGCCGCCCATGCGATGCACAATGCCCATGCCGGCCATGCGGCCCCTTCTGCCGGGCTTGCCGCCGCGCCGCAGAGCCAGGCGCTGGTCGAGCGCTATGTGGCGGAAGGGCATGTGCCCGGTGCGCTCATCAGCATCGGCGTCGGCGACGCCGCGCCGCGGATCGTCAGTGCGGGCCGGATCGGCGACGGTCCCGCCGCGCGCGCGGTCGATGCCGACAGCCTGTGGCGCGTCTATTCGATGACCAAGCCGATCACCGGCATCGCCGCGATGATCCTGGTCGAAGAAGGCAAGCTGCGGCTCGATCAGCCGATCTCGGACTTCATCCCCGCCTTTCGCGACATGAAGGTGCTCGTCGATCCCGACAAGGATCTGACGACGCGCCCCGCGACGCGCCTGATCACCGTGCGCCACCTGCTCACGCACACCGCCGGGCTCGGCTACAACATCATCACCAAGGGGCCGCTGCTCAACGAATATATCCGCCTCGGCATCAACCCGGCACAGGTCGGCGCCGCGATGGAAGCCAATGATCGCAAGCTGCGCCCCGAAAGCCTCGCGGCTTTCGCAGACCGCGTCGCGACGCTGCCGCTGATCGCCGAACCGGGCACCAAATGGAGCTATTCGATCGGGCTCGACGTGCTCGGCCGCGTGATCGAGGTGGCGAGCGGCATGCCGTTCGACCGTTTCGTCAACACGCGCATTCTCACGCCGCTCGGCATGACGTCGAGCTACTGGACCGTCCCCGCCGCCAAGGCGTCGCAGCTCGCAACCGACTATGCGATGGTGGGCAGCAACCGCATCCCGGTCGATCCCGGCGCGGGCTCGGTCTGGCTCACGCCGCCCAGCTTCCCCTATGGCGGCGCCGGGCTGGTGATGTCGGCGCGCGACTATGATCGTTTCCTCCACATGCTGCTCAACGGCGGCGAGCTTGACGGCGCCCGCATCCTCAAGCCGGAGACGGTGCGGCTCGCGATGTCCGACCTGCTTCCGCCGACGGTCGACCGTTCCAGCCTCGAAAGCCTCACGCGCGACAGCGGCGTGCCGATGGGCTTCGGCGCGGCGGGCTCGGTCTATCTGGCCGACAAGCCCAATGGCCCGGGCAAGGGCACCTATGGCTGGGGCGGCGCGGCGGGCACGATCGCGTGGGTCGACCCCGTCCACCGCGTCCGCGCCGTCGGCATGATCAACCTGTTGCTCGACCAGGCGTTCAAGCGCGCGGCGGGCCAGACCGTCTACGCCGATCTTGCCGCGACGGCTCCTGCCGCCGGTGCCGGGGCCGCGACGCGGTGATCCTGCGTCCCGGCTTTACCGGCGCGACGCTCGATCGCGCCGATCGGGTCCGCCATGAACCCGAACTGCTCGCCGCCGCCCGCGCCGATCCGCGCGCGCGGCGGCTGGTGCTCGACGGGCTCGATCCGCAGATCGACGAACAGGGGCGTCTCGTCTGGAAGCCGGTCGAAGCCGATCCGGCCGCCGCGCTCCTGTTCCTCGGCTTCCACGACGGCGGCGTGCCGTGCTTCGTCGCGCCGCCGCCGCCGGGTGCCCGCTTTGCGGCGGGGCGCAGCCCGACGCTCGCCGCGATGCTCGACCGCATGCCGGCCGAGGAAGCGGCGCTCTATGCCGCCGCGCGCAGTCTCGTCGACTGGCATGCCCGCCACGGCTTCTGCGCGGTGTGCGGCACGCCCAGCGCGATGTTCCGCGCGGGCTGGGGCCGCCAGTGCCCGAATTGTCAGGCCGAACATTATCCGCGCGTCGATCCGGTCGTCATCATGATCGCCGAACATGACGGGCGTGCACTGCTCGGCCGCCAGCCGAGCTGGCCCGCCGGCCGCTATTCGGCGCTTGCCGGCTTTCTCGAGGTCGGCGAATCGATCGAGGAGGCCGTCGCGCGCGAAGTGACGGAGGAGGCGGGCGTCCGGGTCGCGCGCGTCCGCTATGTCGCCAGCCAGCCCTGGCCGTTCCCGTCGTCGCTGATGATCGCGTGCATCGCCGAGGCTGCCGACGACGCGATCCGCATCGACGTCCACGAGCTCGAGGATGCGCGCTGGTTCAGCCGCGACGCGGTGCGCCTCGCGCTTGCGGGCTCGGCCGAGGCGCCGTTCGTCGCACCGCCGCCCTTCGCGATCGCGCACACGTTGCTCACCGCCTGGGCGGCGGGCGACTGATCGCCGTCCGCGTCGCCCGCGCGCCCGTTCAGGGGCGCGGGCGCGCCTGCGGATAGGTGCCGAGCACGCGGAGCCACTTCGAATGGAAGCGCGCCTCGTCGAGCGCGCGGTCGACCGCCGGGTCGCCCGGGCTGCCGACGATGTCGGCATAGAATTCGGTGGCGGCAAAGCTGCCCCCGCGCTGATAGCTTTCCAGCTTGGTCATGTTGACGCCGTTGGTCGCAAACCCGCCCAGCGCCTTGTAGAGCGCCGCCGGCACGTTCTTCACCTCGAAGACAAAGGTGGTCATGCACGGCCCCGCGACCGGCAGCGCAAGCGGCGCGCGCGCCAGCAGGACGAAACGCGTCATGTTGTGGTCGGCATCGGCCAGATCGCTGGCGAGCAGGTTGAGCCCATAAAGTGCCTCGGCGCCCGGCGGGGCGAGCGCGGCGATGCCGGGGTCGGCGATCTCCGCCACCATCGCGGCGGCGCCGGCGGTGTCGGGATAGGCGACGGGCGAAATGCCGTGGTCCTTCAGCCAGTGGCGGCACTGGCCCAGCGCCTGCGGATGGCTCATCGCCTCGCGCACGTCGGCCAGCGAGCCGGTGCCCATCAGCCCGTACCGGATCGGCAGGAAATGCTCCCCGACGATCGCCAGCCCCGATTCGGGCAGCAGGAAATGGATGTCGGCGACGCGGCCGTGCAGCGAATTCTCGATCGGGATCAGCGCGTGGTCGGCGCGCCCCTCGCGTACCGCATCGATCGCATCCTCGAAGCTGAAGCACGGCAACGGCAGCGCGCCGGGGCATGCCTGCCCCACCGCGATGTGCGAATTGGCGCCGGGTGCGCCCTGAAAGGCGACGGCGCGGGCGGGTTCGGCTTCGGCACGGGCGATCAGGTCGGCAACGATGGGCCGGGCGGGGGCGGCGAAATTGTCCATTGCGCACGCGCGCTACTCCGCACCGCAACCCGGAGCAACCCCACCTTGCGAGGTTGCTGCACCCGAATTAAACAACTCGGAAAATTTCGTAGGGGCAAGTGATGGATAATCGCTTCATTACTTTCGCTGGCTGGGTTTTGGCCGGCGGTATCGCGGCGCTCGGGTTCACCGTCGTCAGCGGCAAGATCTTCCATTCCGAAACCCCTGAAAAGATGGGATATGCCGTGGAAGGCGGTGGTGCGGCTGCCGGTGGCGCGGCTGCGGCTGCGGTTGAGCCGATCGGGGCGCGGCTGGCGAAGGCCGACCCTGCCAAGGGCGCCGACGTGTTCAAGCAGTGCGCGGCGTGCCACACCGTCAATCAGGGCGGTGCTTCGGGCGTCGGCCCGAATCTGTGGGGTGTCGTCGGCAAGCCGCACGGCCATCTCGCCGGCTTCGCCTATTCGGACGCGATCAAGAAGGTGCCCGGCGACTGGACCTTCGATGCGCTCGATGCGTGGCTGACCAGCCCGCGCAAATATGCGCCGGGGACCAAGATGACCTTTGCCGGCCTCGCCAATCCTCAGGATCGCGCGAACGTCATCGCCTATCTGAACAGCCAGGGCTCGAACCTGCCGCTTCCGGCCGCCGATGCGGCGCCGGCGGCCGATGCCGGGGCGCAGGCCAATGTCGCGGCCGGCGGCGACACGGCCAATCTGTCGAACGAGGCCGCGCCCGCTGCCGGCGCGCCGGCCAAGTCGAAATAACGCACGGCGCCGCGACCGGGGGCGAGAGCCTCCGCGAAGCGGGGTGCCTTTCATGGCGTTGCCGAAGGGCGGGCGCGACAGTCTGGCTGTCGCGGCCCGCCCTTTCGTTTGCGCCGGCCGCGGTCGCGGGCGATCCCGTACATCTCCTTAACCGCCCGGCAAGCCTTCCTGAACGACCGCGGCCCTAGCCAAAGGATGCATTCCCCCCGGTGCGCGTGGAGAGGGAGGTTGGCGTGGTTGCGGCCGGATCGGTGATGAGCCTGGCGGATCTGGCGGCGATGATCGAGGTCATCCCGTGCGCCATCCTCGTCAAGGACAGCGATCATCGCATCCTGATGGCCAATGACGCCATGTGTGCGCTCATCGGCCATTCGCGTGCGCAGGTGGTCGGTCATTTCGACAGCGATTTCGTCCCGGCGGACGAGGTCGACGGATTTCTCCGCGCCGACCGGCGTGTGCTCGAAAGCGGTGAGCCCGAGGAGGTCGAGGAAGTCCTCACGCGCGGCGACGGATCGCGCCGCACCGTCGTGACGCGCAAGGCGCGGGTGATCCTCGACGGTGTCCCCCATGTGCTGACGACGATCACCGACGTCACCGCCTATCGCGAGGCGGTGGCGCACAATCGTTATCTGGCGCTGCACGACCATCTGACGGGCCTCGCCAACCGCGCGCTGCTCAACGAACGGATCGAGCAGGCGCTTGCCCGCGAATCGCGCACCGGGCGCGATTATCTGCTGTTCATCGACCTCGATCGTTTCAAGGCGGTCAACGACGCCAACGGCCACCAGGTCGGCGACGCGCTGCTCGCCCGCTTCGCCGAGCGCCTGACGTCGATCGTGCGTGCCAGCGACACGGTGGCGCGTCTCGGCGGTGACGAATTCGCGCTGTTCGTGCGCGGCCTCCACGGCCGCAGCGATGTCGAGCGCCTGTGTACGCGCATCCTCGATGCGGCCGGGCGCCCGTTCCATGTCGAGGGCGTGTCCGCCTTCGTGTCCGCTTCGGTCGGCGTGGTCGGGGTGCCGCGCACGCCCGTCTCGCGGATCGAACTCAAGCGCCGCGCCGATGTCGCGCTCTACCAGGCGAAGCGCGAAGGCCGCGCCTGCTATCGCTTCTTCTCGCCCGAACTCGACGCCGAAACGCGCCGCCGGCGTGCGATCGAGGCCGATCTGCGCGTCGCGCTCGCGCATGGCGAGGGGCTGGCGGTGCATTATCAGCCCCAGCTTGCCAGCACCGATCATGCGCTGATCGGCGTCGAGGCACTGGTTCGCTGGCAGCATCCGCGGCTGGGCGCGCTCCCGCCCGCGGAGTTCATTCCCATCGCCGAGGAAACGGGCCAGATCGACCTGCTCGGCGAATGGGTGCTGCGGCATGCCTGCGCCGCGATGGCGCGCTGGGGCGATCTGCAACTCGCGGTCAACCTCTCGCCGGTTCAGCTCCGCAACCCGCTGCTCGTCGAACGCATCCTCGCGGTCCTCGCCGAAACCGGCTTCCCCGCGCGGCGGCTTCAGCTCGAAGTGACCGAAAGCGCGCTCCTCGCCGATGACGGCGGCGTGCCCGAGGTGCTCGAGCGGCTGCGCGGGCATGGCGTGCGCATCGTCCTCGACGATTTCGGCACCGGCTATTCCAGCCTCAGCCATCTCCAGCGGCTCGATATCGACAAGGTCAAGATCGACAAGAGCTTCATCCAGGCGCTCGCCGATCCCGAATCGGCGGCGATCGTCCACGCCGTCACCAGCCTCGCCGCGGCGCTTCACATTCCCGTCACCGCCGAAGGCGTCGAGACCGAGGACCAGCGTCGCGCGCTCGACGCCTTCGGCGCGCTCGAGCTTCAGGGCTATCTGATGGCGCCGCCGATGGCCGAGGCGGCGCTGCGCGACTATGTCGCGCGGCACCACGGCCTCACCGCCGCCGCCTGAACGCGGGCGGCGGCGCCGGGGCGGGGCCGTGCCGCCGGGTCAGCCCCGCGCGGCTTCCTTTTCCTGCCAGAAGTTCTGGATGATTTCCCATCCCTCTTCGGCGGTCTCGACGAAACGGAACAGCTTCAGGTCGCGCGGCCCGATCACGCCTTCCTCGCACAGCGCTTCGAAATTGACGACGCGCTGCCAGAAGTCCTTGCCGTAGAACAGCACCGGAATCGGGTCGATCTTGCCCGTCTGGATCAGCGTCAGCAGCTCGAACGCCTCGTCGAACGTGCCGAAACCGCCGGGGAACACCGCCACCGCGCGCGCGTGCAGCAGGAAATGCATCTTGCGCAGCGCGAAATAGTGGAACTGCATCGACAGCGACGGCGTCACATAGGGATTGGGCGCCTGTTCGTGCGGCAGCACGATGTTGAGCCCCACCGATTCGGCGCCCATGTCGGTCGCGCCGCGGTTGGCGGCTTCCATGATCGACGGGCCGCCGCCCGAACACACGACGAAGTGGCGGTTGCCCGCCTCGTCGGGGGCGACGCTGCTCGCCAGCTGTGCCAGCCGGCGTGCGACGTCGTAATAATGCGACTTCTCGATCAGCCGTTCGGCGATGCGCTTCTGCTCGGGGGTGTCGGCAAGCTCGAGCAGCGCCTGCGCCTTCGACGGCTCGGGGATGCGCGCCGAACCATAGACGACCAGCGTCGATGCGATCTTGGCCTCGTCGAACAGCAGTTGCGGCTTCAGCAGCTCAAGCTGGAAGCGGACCGGGCGCAGATCCTCGCGCAACAGGAAATCCATGTCCTGGAACGCAAGTCGATAGGCGGGATGCTCGGTCTGGGGCGTGCCGCTGGCGGTGTTGGCGGTCTCGGCTTCCTGCTGGGCAGGGCGGAAGACGCGGCTGGGTACGCGGGTATCGTTCATTTAGCCCGGAATAGGACGAATGCCGTCGCGCTGCAAATGACGCGCGCGTGAATCAGCGACAAAAGGGGCCGCGCCCCATGTCGAGGTGCAGGTGATCGCGGTGCGCGGCGTTGTAATCGGGGCTCAGCACCGTCTGGAACCGCTTGCACGCCGAACGGTGGATCACCGTCAGGAACTCGCGCACGGCCGGATCGGGCGATCGCCAGTCGTCGAGGATGCGCACCCGCCGCCCGTCCTTCAGCACGAACGCGCTGACATCGACCGCATTCGCCGCGGCATGTTCGGACAGCTTGCCCGCCGTCGCGGCGCCGCCGCCCACGATCGCGCGGCAGACAAAGGTGCCATAGCTTTCGATGCGGACGACGTCGCTGCCCAGGATCTGCCGCGCCGCCGGCGCCACGGCATAATGGACCCAGCCGGTAAAGGCGCGTGCCAGCGGGCAGCGCATCGCCTTCAGCCCGGTGACGGGAATGCCGATGTCGAGCAGCCGCACCGACGCCTGCATCGTGCAGCCGTTGCCGAAATCGCGATCGGGCACCGGTTCGAACACCGCGGCGTTGCGCGTCAGGTCGGTATAGCATTGCTGCGTCTCGCGCGTCGTCAGCGGGCGAAAGCCGGGGCTTTCGGGCACGCGCGGCCGGTGCGGCGGCGCACCGCGCGGCGCGTCGCTGCCGCCGAACAGGCACCCGGCCAGCGCCAGCGCGGCGATCGGCGACAGCAGCGCGGGGACGCGAAAGGCGATGGGGCGAAAACGACGCGGCATCGCCCGGTCTCCTAGCAGATCGTCGCCCGTCGCGGCCACCGTCGCCGCCGCCCTGCGCCCGCGGTTCACCGCAATCGCGGGATCGGCGCGGGCCTTCTGTAACATTGCTGCGCAGGGGCGGCGCATCGGGCAAGTTTATAGCTTGACTGGCGCGCAAACGGCTTTAGAGCGGCCGACGGGCCACGCGGTCCCAACGCCGCGCGTGCTCTCTGCAAGGAGAGTCTATATGACTGATACGACTGCCGCCGGCGCCACACTTGCGCCTGCCAAGCCCGCCACGCTTCCGGCGCGCCCCTTTTTCTCCTCCGGTCCCTGCGCCAAGCCTCCGGGCTGGTCGCCCGAGAAGCTCGCCACCGAGTCGCTCGGCCGCTCGCACCGCTCGAAGCTGGGCAAGACCCGCCTCCAATATTGCATCGACCTGATGCGCGAGCTGCTCCGCCTGCCGGACACGCACCGCATCGGCATCGTGCCCGGTTCGGATACCGGCGCCTTCGAAATGGCGATGTGGACGATGCTGGGCGCACGTCCCGTCACAGCGCTCGCCTGGGAAAGCTTCGGTGAAGGTTGGGTCACCGATGCGGTCAAGCAGCTCAAGCTCGAACCGACCGTGCTGCGCGCCGATTACGGCCGGATCGCCGATCTTGCCGCGGTCGACTGGTCGAACGACGTGCTGTTCACCTGGAACGGCACCACTTCGGGCGTGCGCGTGCCGAACGGCGACTGGATCGCCGCCGATCGCGAGGGGCTCAGCTTCGCCGACGCCACCTCGGCGGTGTTCGCCTATGACCTGCCCTGGGACAAGATCGACGTCGCCACCTTCTCCTGGCAGAAGGTGCTGGGCGGCGAGGGCGCGCACGGCGTGCTGATCCTCGGCCCGCGCGCGGTCGAACGGCTCGAGACCTATACCCCCGCCTGGCCGCTGCCCAAGGTGTTCCGTCTGACCAAGGGCGGCAAGCTCGTCGAAGGCGTGTTCAAGGGCGAGACGATCAACACCCCGTCGATGCTCGCGGTCGAGGATGCGATCTTCGCGCTCGAATGGGCCAGGGGGCTGGGCGGCGCCGAGGGGCTGATCGCCCGCTCGGACGCCAATGCCGCCGCGCTCGACGCGATCGTCGCCGAACGCGACTGGCTCGGCCATCTCGCCGCCGATCCCGCGATCCGGTCGCGCACCAGCGTGTGCCTCACCGTCGAGGGCGCCGATACCGACTTCATCAAGAAGATGGCCGCGCTGCTCGAAAAGGAAGGCGCCGCGCTCGACGTCGCTGGCTATCGCGACGCGCCGGCGGGGCTGCGCATCTGGTGCGGCGCGACGGTCGACACCGCCGATATCGTGGCGCTGGGGCCGTGGCTCGACTGGGCCTACGCCACCGTCAAGGCCGGCTGATTTTCACCCATTTTCGGCCCCCGGCCTTTGCGCCAGGGGGCCGCTTCTAACCGTCTCCGCGACAGCAGGATCCCGGCGCAACGGCCGGGGCGGCGGTAGAATCCAAGGATACGACCCATGCCCAAGGTACTGATTTCCGACAAGATGGACCCCAAGGCCGCGCAGATCTTCCGCGAGCGCGGGCTCGAGGTCGACGAGATCACCGGCAAGACCCCCGACGAGCTCAAGGCGATCATCGGCCAGTATGACGGCCTCGCCATCCGCAGCTCGACCAAGGTCACCAAGGACATCCTCGCGCACGCGACCAACCTCAAGGTGATCGGCCGCGCCGGCATCGGCGTCGACAATGTCGACATCCCGGCCGCGTCGGCCAAGGGCGTGGTGGTGATGAACACGCCCTTCGGCAACTCGATCACCACCGCCGAGCATGCGATCGCGCTGATGTTCGCGCTCGCCCGCCAGCTTCCCGAGGCCGACGCCTCGACCCAGGCGGGCAAGTGGGAAAAGAACCGCTTCATGGGCGTCGAAGTCACCGGCAAGACGCTCGGCCTGATCGGCGCGGGCAATATCGGCTCGATCGTCGCCGACCGCGCGCGCGGGCTCAAGATGAAGGTGATCGCCTATGAT
This sequence comes from Sphingomonas chlorellae, assembly GCF_056485145.1. Classification (NCBI taxonomy): domain Bacteria; kingdom Pseudomonadati; phylum Pseudomonadota; class Alphaproteobacteria; order Sphingomonadales; family Sphingomonadaceae; genus Sphingomonas; species Sphingomonas chlorellae. The sequence continues at coordinate 203,422 of NZ_JBQXXM010000004.1, read as the reverse complement.
CCCTTCCTCACCCCCGAACGCGCGCTCGAGATGGGCGTCGAAAAGATGAGCCTCGACGATCTGCTGCTGCGCGCCGACTTCATCACGCTCCACACCCCGCTGACCGACCAGACGCGCAACATCCTCAGCCGCGAGAACCTTGCCAAGACCAAGCGCGGCGTGCGCATCATCAACTGCGCGCGCGGCGGCCTGATCGACGAGGCGGCGCTCAAGGAAGGGCTCGATTCGGGCCATATCGCGGGCGCGGCGCTCGACGTGTTCGTCACCGAACCGGCCAAGGAACATCCGCTGTTCGGCACGCCCAACTTCGTCGCCACCCCGCACCTCGGCGCTTCGACCACCGAGGCGCAGGTCAATGTCGCGATCCAGGTCGCCGAGCAGATGGCCGAATATCTGACCACCGGCGGCGTCACCAACGCGCTCAACATGCCCAGCCTCTCGGCCGAGGAAGCGCCGCGGCTCAAGCCCTATATGGCGCTTGCCGAGGCGCTCGGCAGCCTGGTCGGCCAGCTTGCGCACGGCGAACTGGTCAACATCGCGATCGAGGTCGAGGGCGCGGCCGCCGAACTCAACCAGAAGCCGATCACCAGCGCGGTGCTCGCCGGGCTGATGCGCGTCCATTCGGACACGGTGAACATGGTCAACGCGCCCTATCTGGCCAAGGAACGCGGGCTCGACGTGCGCGAGGTGCGGCGCGATCGCGAGGGCGACTACCACACGCTCGTCCGCGTCACGGTCGGTACCCAGGCGGGCGATCGTTCGGTTGCCGGCACGCTGTTCGGCAACGGCGCGCCGCGCCTTGTCGAGCTGTTCGGCATCAAGGTCGAGGCCGATCTTTCGGGCCACATGCTCTACATCGTCAACGAGGACGCGCCCGGCTTCATCGGCCGGCTCGGCACCACGCTGGGCGAGGCGGGGGTCAACATCGGCACCTTCCACCTCGGCCGCCGTTCGGCGGGGGGCGAGGCGGTGCTGCTGCTCTCGGTCGACGAAGAGGTGAAGCCCGACCTGATCGCGCGCGTGCGCGCGCTGCCGGGCGTCAAGACCGCGATGGCGCTGGCGTTCCAGTAAGCATCGGTGCCGGGTGCGGCGCGGCGGTCGCGTCGCGTCGCACCCGGTGGCGGGCTTCCCGCGCGGCGCCGGCTTGTCGAAGCGCGCGGCATCTTCTAGCGCAGCCTGTGCGCCGCGACCGTGCCCTGCCCGCCGGCGCGTCCATGAAGATGAAGGCGTTTCCCCGACCATGACCGGACTGCTCCCCGAAGGATTCCATGATCGCCTGCCGCCCGCGGCCGACGCGGCGGCGCGGATCGAGGCGCGCGCGCTCGGCGTCGCGCGGCTCTATGGCTATGAGCAGGTCGATCCCCCGCTCGCCGAATTCGCCGACGAACTCGCCGCGCGGCTCAAGGCGGCACGGATGCGCGACGCGGTGCGCTTCGTCGATCCGGTGTCGCAGCGGACGCTGGCGATCCGTCCCGATCTGACCGCACAGGTCGGCCGCATCGCCGCGACGCGCATGGGGCACCATCCGCGCCCGGTGCGGCTGTCCTATGCCGGCCCGGTGCTCAAGCTCAGCGCGCCGTCGCTCCATCCCCAGCGCGCGATGCGCCAGATCGGCTGCGAGCTGATCGGGCGCGACAGCGTCGCCGCCGCGCGCGAGATCGTCGAGGTCGCGATCGAGGCGCTCTACGCCGCGGGCTTGCGCGGCATCGCGGTCGATTTCACGCTGCCCGACCTGGTCGACACGCTCGCCGGTCCCCAGCTCGATCCTGCCCGGCTCGAAGCGCTGCGCGAGCGGCTCGATGCCAAGGATGCCGGCGGCGTCGCGGCGATCGACCCGCGCTACCTCCCGCTGATCGAGGCGGCGGGGCCGTTCGATGCCGCGATGGCGCGGCTGCGCGCGTTCGATGCGGGCAACGCGCTCGACAGCCGGCTCGAAGGGCTCGCGGCGATCGCGGCGGGGATCGGGGGCAAGGCGCAGCTCACGCTCGATCCCACCGAACGCCATGGCTTCGAATATCAGAGCTGGCTCGGCTTCTCGCTCTTCGCCAAGGGCGTGATGGGCGAAATCGGCCGCGGCGGCACCTACACCGTGCTCCATGGCGACGGCCGCGAGGAACCGGCGGTCGGCTTCTCGCTCTATGTCGATCCCGTGCTCGATGCGGGCGTCGGCGCCGACGAGCGGCGGCGGCTGTTCCTCCCGTTCGGCACGCCCGCCGAAGAGGGTGCGGCGCTGCGGGCCGAAGGCTGGGTGACCGTTGCTGCGCTCGAGGCCGAGGATACGCCCGAAGCGCAGCTCTGCACGCACGTCCTGCGCGACGGGGTGCCCGAACGGCTCTGATCCGCCGCGCCGCGCGCGTCAGGGGATCGCGCGCGCCGGCGATCCCGCATCGGCCACTGCGGTTCGCGCCGGCCGCGGCGGTCGCGTGGTCGCTTCGGGGACGATGAAGCGGATCTGCCGGTTGGCGAAGTCGATCTCGACGCGGCGAAAACTGCGCAGCGCGTCCATCCCCAGCATCAGCGCCGGTCCCTTGCCCAGCCCGAACCGGGCAAAGGGCGGCGTCTCGGCAAAGGCGATCGGCATCGCCCCGAACGCGATCGGTCCCAGCCGGATGTCGGGGACCAGGTGCGACACCGCGTGGAGCTGGTCGCCCGTCACCGTCGTCACCAGCACCGGCGTCGGCACGCCCTTGCTGCGCAGGATGCGGCGCAGCAGCGCGGTGTTGCCGACCGTCACCTGCGACCCCGTGTCGATCATCACGCGGATTCGCGTCGATCCGTAATGCGCGTCGGTGACGATCAGCTGGCCGTGCGTGCTCTTGGCGGTGACGACGATCGCATCGGGGTCGCGCGGGGCGTCGTTGCGCGCGCGCCGTTCGCTCGGCCGCACCGCCATCGTCCCGGCCGCGAAGTCGATCTCGACGCGGTGGTTGGCCAGCGTGTCGATGCCCAGCAATCCCAGCGCGCCGATGTCGCGTGCCGCCAGCGCGGGCGCGACGACGTCGTGCCGCTGGCCGATCGCCGGGATCATCAGGTCGCGGATCAGCACCGTGTCGACCTGCCGCGTGCCCGTCACCGACACGACGCGCACCGGGTTGCCCGGCGCCAGCCTGAGCGCCCCCGAAAGCTCGCGCGCGATCACGCTGCGCTCGGCGCCGGTGTCGATGATGAAGGGATAGGGGCCGCTGCTCCCCACCGCCACCGGAACGGTCAGCCGCATGTCGAGCGTGCCCAGCATCACCGCGATCGGGTCGTCGCCCGTCGGCGCGGCGGGCGGTGCCTCGGCGGGCGGGGCAGGGGCGGGCGCGGTGGTCGCGCCGCCGGTCGCCTGCGCCGCCGCGACGCCGGCCATGGGGGATCCAAGGGCGAAGGTCGCGATCGTCAACGTCGCGAGGGCAGGCGCGAGTCGGTTCATGCTGCAGCCCTATTGCATGCAGCATTTTGCAGCAATTGCGGGCCGCTACGGGGCCGCCCGCGCCGCGTCGCGGTTCAGTCGCGCCGCATCGCCTCGGCCGCCAGCGCCTCGGCCTCGATCAGCAGCGCGTCGTCGGCACTGCCCTGCGGCACCGATTCGCGCCCGATCATCACCAGCATCGGCACCGCCATCGGGCTCACCCGCGCCAGGTCGCGGTGAAGCATCGTCGCCGCCGCGCTGTCGAGCAGATGCGCCAGCCGCCCCACATCGGTCATCCGCGCGCGCGCATCCTCCCATGCCGCGCGCAGCAACAGATGGTCGGGCTCGTACCGGCGCAGCACGTCATAGATCAGGTCGGTCGAAAAGCTCACCTGGCGCCCCGTCTTGCGCTTGCCCGGATGCTGGCGCTCGACCAGCCCGCCGATGATCGCCACCTCGCGGAACGCCCGCTTGAGCAGCGCCGACTGCTGCACCCAGTCGACGAACTCATGCTCCAGGATGTCGGGCGAAAACAGCGCGGCGGGGTCGGTGATCTTCTCCAGCCCATAGACGGCAAGGCCATAGTCGTTGGCCACGAACCCCAGCGGCTTCAGCCCCTCGGCCTCCATCCGCCGCGTCAGCAGCATCCCCAGCGACTGGTGCGCGTTCCACCCCTCGAAGCTGTACGCGACCATGTGGTGCCGGCCCTCGTGCGGAAAGGTCTCGACCAGCAATTGCCCCGGCGCGGGCAGCGCCGACCGTTCGGCCTGCGCGGTCAGCCATTCCTGCACCTCGTCCGGGAAACGCGGCCATTGGCTCCGGTCGTGCAGGAAGCCGCGCACCCGCGCCGCCAGGTTGGTGCTGATCGCCAGCCGCGCGCCCATATAGGAGGGGATGCGCGCCGATCGCGTCGTCGCGCGCACCACCAGGTCGGTCGCATCGACGCGCTCGACCTCCAGGCTCATGCCCGCAAAGAAAAAGGTGTCGCCGGGGCTCAGCGTCGCGCCGAAGCCTTCCTCGACGCGCCCCAGCTTGCGCCCGTTGCGAAAGCGGACCTCGAGCATCGGCGATTCGACGATGATCCCCGCGTTCAGCCGATGCTGCGCAACAAAGGCGGGCTGCGTCACGCGCCACCGCCCGTCGGCACCGCGCGTCAGCCGCTTGAACCGGTCATAGGCGCGCAGGCTGTAGCCGCCGTCGGCGATGAACCCCAGCACGCGCTCGAACGTCTCGTCGCTCAGCGCCGAATAGGGCAGCGCCGCACGCACCTCGTCGAGAAGCGCCGCCGCCGCGAACGGCTCGGCACAGGCGCATCCCATCACATGCTGCGCCAGCACGTCGAGCGCGCCGGGGCGGAACGCGTCCGCGTCGAGCTCGCCCGCCGCCACCGCGTCGAGCGCCGCGCGCGCCTCCAGATATTCAAAACGGTTGCCCGGCACGATCACCGCCTCGCTCGCCACGTCGATGCGGTGGTTGGCGCGGCCGATGCGCTGCAACAGTCGCGACGAGCCCTTGGGCGCGCCCATCTGGATCACGCAGTCGACATCGCCCCAGTCGACGCCCAGGTCCAGGCTCGCGGTCGCCACCAGCGCGCGCAGCTTGCCGTCGGCCATCGCCTGCTCGGCCTTGCGCCGTGCCTCCAGGCTCAGGCTGCCGTGATGCACCCCGATCGGCAGCCGCGCCGCGTTGACCTTCCACAGTTCCTGGAAGATCAGCTCGGCCAGCCCGCGCGTGTTGCAGAACACGATCGTGGTGCGGTGCCGCTCGATCTCGGCCATCACCTGCGGGATCGCATAGCGTCCCGAATGTCCGGCCCATGGCACGCGGCCCTGCGGCAACAGGATCTCGACTGCGGGCGGTGCCCCGGCCTCGCCCTCGACCAGCGCCACGCTGTCGATGTCGCCGTGCGGCGCCAGCCAGCCGCGATAGTCGTCGGGGTCGGCGACGGTCGCCGAAAGCGCGACGCGGCGCAGCCCCGGGGCGATCCGCTGGAGCCGCGCGAGCCCGAGCGCGAGCAGGTCGCCGCGCTTGCCGTTGGCAAAGGCATGGACCTCGTCGACCACCACCGTCTTCAGCCCCGCGAACAGCGTCAGGCTGTCGGGATAGGACAGCAACAGGCTCAGCGATTCGGGCGTCGTCAGCAGGATCTGCGGCGGCCGCACGCGCTGGCGCTGCTTGCGCTCGTGCGGCGTGTCGCCGCTGCGCGTCTCGACGCGGATCGGCAGCCCCATCTCGGCGATCGGGGTGAGCAGGTTGCGCTGCACGTCGACCGCCAGCGCCTTGAGCGGCGAGACATAGAGCGTGTGGAGCCCCTCGGCCGGCGCCTCGATCAGCTCGACCAGGCTCGGCAGGAACCCCGACAGCGTCTTGCCCGCGCCCGTCGGCGCGACGAGCAGCGCGTGGCGCCCCGCGCGCGCCGCCGCCAGCATCGCCTGCTGGTGCCGTCGCGGCGCCCATCCGCGCGCGGCAAACCATCGCGCAAGCACGTCGGGCAGCCCCTCGGGCGGCGCGGCGGCGGGCATGGGCGGGGGAATGGGCACGGCGTTCAGCGTTGGCGCGGCGGCGATGCGTTCGCAAGTCCCCCTTTGGGCATCCGCCGCGCCTGCGCCCCCGCACGCCGGGGCTGGCCAAGCCGCGCCGACTGGGGGATGAAGGTGCCAAGGGCGCCGCACGACGAGCGCCCGCGATGCATAGGGGAGAGGGCATGGCAGAGGAAAAGGCGATCTTCATCACCGGCGGCGCGTCGGGCATCGGTCAGGCGGTGGCGCGGCTGTTTGCCGCGCGCGGCTGGCGCGTGGGCCTCGCGGACGTCAACGAAGCCGGGCTCGCCGCGACGCGCGCGATGCTGCCGGGGCCGGCGAGCGTGCATGTGATGGACGTGCGCGATCGCGATCAATGGGCGCGCGCGCTCGCCGATTTCGCCGAACAGAGCGGCGGGCGGCTCGACGTGCTGTGCAACAATGCGGGAATCGCGGTCGGCGGTCCGCTTGCCGCCACCGACTTCGACGCGATCGACCGGCTCGTCGCGATCAATTTCATGGGCGTCGTCAACGGCGCGCGGATCGGCCACGGCTTCCTGCGCGCGACGCCGGGGTCGTGCCTCGTCAACACCGCCTCGGCGGCGGGCATCTATGGCTCGCCGGGGCTCGCGCTCTATGCCGCCAGCAAGTTCGCGGTGCGCGGGCTCACCGAATCGCTCGATGCCGAATGGGCGGCCGACGGCATCCGCGTCCGCTCGATCATGCCCAGCTTCATCGACACGCCGCTGCTCGACGCCGTGTCGCACGGCAGCAACCAAACCGCGCGCGAAAGCGTGCGTGCCGCCGGGCTCGAATTCACCCCGGTCGAAACCGTTGCGCAGGCGGTGTGGGATGCGGTGCACGGCGATCGGCTGCACATGATCGTCGGCCGCACCGCGCAGCGGCTGGCCTTTGCCGCGCGCTGGTTCCCCGGCCGGCTGCGCAGCCAGATGCGGCGGTCGGGGCTGCAACGCTGATCGGCGCCCCGCCCGCGCGGGCGGGGCCGGCGGCGTTCAGTCGAGCAGGCGGTTGATCGCCTTCGCCATCTGGATGTCGCGCGGCGACAGCCCGCCCGCGTCATGCGTGGTCAGCAGGATGTCCACCTTGTTCCACACGTTCGACCATTCGGGGTGATGGTCGGCCTTTTCGGCGAGCAGCGCCACGCGCGCCATGAAGCCGAAGGCGGCGCTGAAATCGGCGAATTCGAACACGCGGCGCACGCCGTCGCGCGTCGCGTCATAATGCCATCCCTCGATCGCGGTCAGCGATTCGCCGCGTTCATGCTCGGTCAGTCGTGCAACCATCGGTCCCCTCCTTGCGCTCGCGCCTTGCCGTGGCTTCGCGGCTGTGCCTATGGACTAGCCGATGAACGGGCAACCCGCCACCTACGCCCCCGATGCCGCCGCGATCGAGCGGCTGGCCCGCGACGCGCTGGCGCGCATTCCCGCGCCCTTCGCCGGCTATCTCGCCGACATCGTGCTGATCGTCGATGAACTGGCCGACGACGAAACGCTCGACGCGCTCGGGATCGAGGATCCGTTCGAACTCACCGGCCTCTATCACGGCCGCCCGGTGGGGGAGAAATCGGCGTTCGATTCGGGGGCGCTGCCCGATCGCATCCACCTCTATCGCCGCGCGCTGCTCGACGAATGGGCGGCGACCGGCGTGTCGCTCGAATCGCTCGTCACGCACGTCGTCGTGCACGAGGTGGGGCATCATTTCGGCCTGTCGGATGACGACATGCACGCGCTGGAAGAAGCCGTCGGGTGAGCGCCGGCCTGGTATTTCAGGATGTCGCCTGCCTGCGCGGCGGCCGGCTGTTGTTCGAGGGGCTGTCCTACGCGCTCGGCCCCGGCGAGGCGGCGCTCGTCGTCGGCCCCAACGGCACCGGCAAGTCCAGCATGATCCGCATCGCCGCCGGGCTGCTCGCGCCCGCGGCGGGCCGCGTCACGGGCGAGGGCGCGCGGGCGCTGCTCGCCGAGGCGGCGGCGCTCGATCCTGAATGCAGCATCGCGCAGGCGCTCGGCTTCTGGGCCGCGCTCGACGGGCGGCGCGATGCCGTCGCCGACGCGCTCGAGGCGGTCGGGCTCGCCGCGCTCGCGCGCGTGCCGGTGCGGCTGCTGTCGACCGGCCAGCGCCGGCGCGCTGCGCTCGCGCGCGTCATCGCCAGCGGGGCGCCGGTGTGGCTGCTCGACGAACCCGCCAATGGGCTCGATCGCGATTCGGTCGCCGCGCTCGAAGCGCGCATCGCCGCGCATCGCGCCGCCGGCGGCATCGTCGTCGTCGCGACGCACCAGCCGATCGACCTCCCCGATGCCCAGGCGGTGCGGTTATGACCATGTTTGCCGCAATCGTCTGGCGCGAACTGCGCCGCGCGTGGAGCACGGGCGGGCTGATGCTTCCCGTCGCCTTCTTCCTGCTCGTCGCAATCCTGTTCCCCTTCGCGATCGGTCCCGATGCGCGGCTGCTCGCGCGCGTCGGCGGCGGCGTCGTGTGGGCGGCGGCGCTGCTCGCGGCGCTGCTTCCCGTCGAACGCCTCGTCGCGCCCGATGCCGAAAGCGGCGTGCTCGACCAGTTCGCGGCGCGCGGGATTCCCGATGCGGTCGTCGCCGCGGCAAAGATGATCGGCCACTGGCTCGGCTTCGCGCCCGCGCTGCTCGGCGCGACCGTCGTCGCGGCGGGGCTGCTCCACCTCGACGGCGCGGCGCTCGGACCGCTGCTCGTCGCGCTCGCGATCGGCACGCCGGGGCTCGCCGCGCTCGGCATCGCCACCGCCGCGCTCGTCGCGGGGTTGCGCGGCGCGGGCGCGCTCGGCGGGCTCGTCATGCTGCCCTTCGCGGTGCCGCTGCTCATCTTCGGCGCCGGGGCGGGCGGCGATCAGCCGGGCGCGATCAAGCTGCTCGGCGCGGTCAGCCTGCTGCTCGTCGCCGGGTGTCCGTTCGTCGCGGGGGCGGCGGTGCGGATGGGGCGGAGCTGAGCTGAGCTGCGCTGGACCGCGCTGCGCTGCGTTGAGCGCCGCGCACGGCACCCCGGCGGATCAGGCCTCGGGCGGCAACTCGTCGGCATAGACGACCAGCGCCGATCCCTCGGCGCGTGCGGTCGCGGCGGCGTCGGCGATCACCGGGTCGTCACCGACGCGCCCGGCGGGGACGGCCATCCCCTTTTCCAGCCGCACCAGCATCCAGCCCGCGCCGATCGCGACGCCGGCGGCGCTGCGCTGCGCGGCCTCGAAATCGGGGGCGGTGACGAACACCAGCATCGCGTGCCGCCCGCCCGGCCGGCGCCCCTCGGCGGTGTCGGCGATCGCCGTCGCCAGAAAGGCGAACAGCGGCGCGCTCATCGGCTCCACCGCGCAAAGATCGCGGTCGGCAGTTCCAGCCCGCGCGCTTCCTCGCGCACGGTCAGCTCGCCCGCCTCGACGGTCCCGCCCTTGTCGGCCATCGCCTGGCGGACCAGCTCGCCGATCGCCAGCGCCGACATCCGCACCGCATAGACCGTGAGGAACAGGAAGCGCGAGTTCGCATCGAGCAGCTTGGCCACGTCCTCGATCAGGCCGGGCAGGCCCTCTTCCAGCTTCCACACCTCGCCATTCGGCCCGCGGCCCCATTTCGGGGGATCGAGGATGATGCCGTCATAACGGCGGCCGCGGCGTACCTCGCGCGCGGTGAATTTCATCGCGTCGTCGATCATCCAGCGGATCGGCTTGTCGGCCATGCCCGAAAGCTGGGCGTTGGCCTTGCCCTCCATCACCGATTTCTTGGAGGCGTCGACATGCGTCACCTTCGCGCCCGCCGCCGCCAGCGCGAGCGAGCCGACGCCGGTATAGCCGAACAGGTTCATGCACTCGGGGCTGTCCATCCCGTCGATCCGGCCGCGCATCCAGTCCCATACCGGCGCCATGTCGGGGAAAAAACCCAGGTGGCGGAACGGCGTCGTCTGCGCGGTGAAGCGGACCTCGCGCCATGCGAGCGGCCAGCCCTCGCGCGGCACCGGCTTCAGATATTGCCAGCGGCCGCCGCCGTCCTCGTCCGATCCGGGGACGAACTCGGCATGTGCGTCCCATTCGGCGGTCGCGGGCGCCCACATCGCCTGCGGCTCGGGGCGGATGAAGCGATACGCGCCATAACGCTCGAGCTTGCGGCCATGGCCCGAATCGACCAGCCCATAGTCGCGCCACGGCTCGCCGGTGAGGGTGACGAGCTTCATGCCCGGGCGCGGGCGCGCTCGGCGATATAGCCGGTCACCGCCTCGAAGGTCGCGGGCAGCACGTCATAGCGCTCCTGCCGCTCGAACAGGTCGCCGACGCGGCGCGGCAGCACGGGACGCACGCCCGTCGCGTGCTCGACGGCATCGGCGAACTTGGCGGCGTGCGCGGTCGCCAGCGTCACCACCGGCGTCGCCGGGTCGATCCCCGCGCGGCGCGCGGCGGCCAGCCCGATCGCGGTGTGCGGGTCGATCACCTGCCCGCTCTCGGCATGGGCGCGGCGCATCGCCTCGTTCATCGTGTCGGCGTCGATCGCGTCGCTGGTGAACAGCGCGGCGGCGCCGTCGCGCTGCGCGTTGGTCAGTTGCATCGCCCGCGTCGTCTCGAAACCCCGCATCTGCTCGGCGATCGGCGCGCCGGCCAGGTCGGCCAGCAGCCGCTCGAAGTTCGAGCTGACCTGGATGTCCATCGACGGCGCGGCGGTGGGGGTGACGGTGCCCGCCGAATAGTCGCCCGCCGACAGCGCGCGGTGGAGGATGTCGTTGACGTTGGTCGCGACGATCAGCTTCGCCACCGGCAGCCCCATCTGCGCCGCCACATAGCCCGCGAACACGTCGCCGAAATTGCCCGTCGGCACCGAAAAGGCGACCGGCCGCTCGGGCGCGCCCAGCCGGACGGCGGCGTAGAAATAGTACACCACCTGCGCCATCAGCCGCGCCCAGTTGATCGAATTGACCGCGCTCAGCTGGAACCGCCCCGAAAAGCCGGGGTCGTTGAACATCGCCTTCACCAGCGCCTGCGCGTCGTCGAAGCTGCCCTCGATCGCGATGTTATAGACGTTGGGCGCCAGCACCGTCGTCATCTGGCGGCGCTGCACGTCCGACACGCGGCCCTTGGGGTGCAGCATGAAGATGTCGATGCCCTCGCGCCCCGCCACTGCGTCGATCGCCGCGCTGCCGGTGTCGCCCGACGTCGCGCCGACGATCGTCAGCTGCTGGTCGGTGCCGCGCAGGAACTTCTCGAACAACAGCCCCAGCAACTGCAACGCCACGTCCTTGAACGCCAGCGTCGGCCCGTGGAACAGCTCGAGCAGCCAGTGCTGCGCGTCGATCTGGACCAGCGGCGTCACCGCGGCATGCGCGAACCGGCCATAGGCCTCGCGGCACAGCGTGCGCAGTTCGTCCGCGTCCAGGTCGCCCTCGACAAAGGGCTGCATCACGCGCACCGCGGTCTCGACATAATCGAGCCCCGCCATCGCCGCGATCGCCTCGCGGCTCAGCCGCGGCCAGCTCTCGGGAATGTAAAGGCCGCCGTCGCTGGCAAGCCCGGTAAGGGTGACGTCCCGAAAGCCCAGCCTGGGCGCGGCGCCGCGGGTGCTGTGATACTGCATGATCGCCCGCGTTACCCGGCGGGGCGGGGGACGACAAGATAGCTCTGCTTGCCCCCGCGCCGCCTGCGGGACAGGGCGCGCCGCCGCGCGGGCCGCGCGGACATCGCCATCGCGCGCGAAACGCGCTACAGCGCCGCCGATGAACGATCTTGCGCAGCATGTGCCCGCGCTGCCGGTCTGTGTGGCGGCGCTCTACCAGTTTACCCGGTTCGACGATCCTGCGGCCCTGCGCGGCCCGCTCGCGCGGCTGTGCGTCGCGCAGGGCGTGCGCGGCACGCTTCTCCTCGCGCGCGAAGGCGTCAACGGCACGATCGCGGGCAGCGACGACGCGATCGCCGCGGTGCTCGACCATCTGCGCGGCCTGCCCGGCTGCGCGACGCTCGACGTCAAATATTCGCGCGCGCCCGACCTGCCCTTCCACCGCATGAAGGTGCGGCTCAAGCGCGAGATCGTCACCATGGGCGAGCCCGATGTCGATCCGCGCGCGATCGTCGGCACCTATGTCGCCCCCGCCGAATGGAACGCGCTGATCGCCGATCCCGACACCGTCGTCATCGACACGCGCAACGATTACGAGGTCGCCGCCGGCACCTTCCGCGGCGCGGTCGATCCGCACACGCACAGCTTCCGCGAATTCCCGGCCTGGTTCCGCGCGCATCGCGACGAGCTGCTCGGCACCGGCGACCGTCCGCGCCGCGTCGCGATGTTCTGCACCGGCGGCATCCGCTGCGAAAAGTCGACCGCCTTCCTCAAGGCCGAGGGCGTCGACGAGGTCTATCACCTCAAGGGCGGCATCCTCAAATATCTCGAAACCGTGCCCCCCGAACAAAGCCTGTGGCAGGGCGAATGCTTCGTGTTCGATCAGCGCGTCACCGTCGGCCACGGCCTCGCCCCGGGCAGCTTCGCGCTGTGCCACGCCTGTCGCCGCCCGGTCAGCGCCGCGGATCGCCGCTCGCCGCTCTACGAGGAGGGGGTGTCGTGCCCCGCCTGCCATGCCGAGCGTACCGATGCCCAGCGCGCGCGCTACCGCGAACGCCATCGCCAGCAATGCTTCGCCGCCACGCGGGGCGAGGCGCATATCGGCGCCCGGCCGCCGGCGCGCTGACCCGGCCGCGCGCTATCCGGGCAGCATCCCCGCCGCGCGGAACCATGCCGCCGCGTCGCGCAGCGTCTCGGTGACGGGGCGAAAGGTCAGCCCCAGCTCGCGCGCGCTCTTGGCCGAGGCATAGCGCGATCGGTCGTTCTCGCGCGCCACGGTGCGCGCCATCGCCCAGCTCAGCAGCACCGGCCGCCCCGTCGCGCGGGCATAGCCCTCATATCCCGCCGCGATCAGGTGCATCAGCCACAACGGCATCGCGCGGCGCGGCGGCGTCGCGCCGGTCGCGGCGGCGATCATCGGCACCAGCTCGGCCATCGTCATGTGCCGCCCCGCCGCCAGATAGCGTTCGCCGCGCCGGCCCTTCGCCGCCGTCAGGATCATCGCCTGCGCCACGTCGCGCGCATCGACGACCGAAAACGACCCCGGCGGCACGCCAGGCAGCCACGCCAGCGCGACGTCGATCACCGTCTGCCCGGCCGAAGTCGGGCCGCCGTCGCCCGGGCCGTGCATCCATCCGGGCAGCACCATCGCCGCCCAGAAATCGGGATGCGCGTCCAGAAAGGCGAGCACCGCGCGATCGGCCAGGATCTTGCTGCGGTAATAATCGTCGGCGTCGCTTTCGGCGCGCAGCATCGTCTCGTCGATCACCGCGCCGCGCGGCCCGTGCAGCACCGCGACCGAACTGGTGTGCACCAGCCGCCGCACCCCCGCGCGATATGCCGCGTCGAGCAGGTCGCGCGTCCCCGCGACATTGACGGCCTCCAGCATCGGCCAGTGGCGTCCGCCCTTGTACGAATCGCGGAAATAGGCGGCGGTGTGGAACACCGTGTCCACCCCCGTCAGCGCGGCGGCAAAGCCGCGCACGTCGCGCATGTCGCCCGCGACGATTTCCACCGCCGGGTCGGTGATCTGCCGCTGCGCCTTGTCGGGCGATCGCGCCAGCGCGCGCACCCGCCATCCCTCGGCAATCAGCGCGCGCACCAGGTTGCCGCCCAGCAATCCCGTCGCGCCCGTCACAAAGGCCGTCGGCGGGGCGCCCGCTGCGGGGGCGCCGGGGGCCGGATCGTCGATCATCGTCATTGCTCCACATCCATCAGGGGAGCCGGCTCCATAAGAGTGGACCATGGTCCATGGTCAAGGCACTATCGACGGGGCCGCGGGACCGGACCGGCGGACCCGACCAACGGACAACGACCAACGACCAACGGGCAACGGACAACGCGCAACGGCGCCGCCCGCGCGGGCCAAAAGGGGGAATGCACATGCTGATCGGCGAATTCGCGCGGCGGACGGGGCTCAGCCACGACACGGTGCGCTTCTATGTGCGCAAGGGGCTGCTCGCGCCGCAATCGGGCGCGCGCGGCGGGCGCAATCCGTATCAGATCTTCAGCGAACGCGACGTCTCGACCGCATGGATGATCCGCTTCGCCCAGTCGCTCGGCATGCCGCTGCGCGAGGTCGCCGAGATCGCGCGCGAACTGCTCGCCGACGGCCTCGCGCCCGAACGCGAGATCGCGATCATCGACACCCAGCTCGCCCGCCTCGAACAAAAGGCCGCCGATCTCGCCACGCTGCTCGCCTATCTGCGCGACAAGCGCGACTGGATGGCGCGCGGCAAACCGGGCGACGAACCCCGCTTCACCACCGCCGCCCCCTGCCTCGCCGACATCGCGACGGCGCCGGTGGCGGGCGATTGGTGAACCCATAAATCGGCTTCGTTGCAGATGGGGTAGAAAGCTCCGTCTGACGTGGTATCGATAGCCACATGTTGTTCGTGCTGACCATCATGGCCGCAGCAAGTCTCTCTCCACCCGCGGAGCCGTTAGCCGGCCAGCTTCGTACTGCGATTTGGAGCGATCTGCAACTCAACGCCATGATTGGGAACGGCAACTGGCTGGCGTCGCTTTGGTACAATGCGGGTCATGACGACGCCAAGGCACCCGACCTCCACATTCTGGATATGTCCTGTGGGAGCAACCGCGAGGGACATCGTTGCTCCTTTACTCTGTTGCGTGACGGTGGTGTGCGAATGGCCTTCAACGAAGCAGCACCCGACCGGCTTAATTGCACTGCGCAGTTCGTTCGCCAGGAAGGATCCGACGGGTGGATGGTGAAGCATCGACCGCCGCGCGGCTCCGGGCACAGCCGGACGGACATGCAATGCAAAGCTGTGCCTGCAAGCTGATCGTTCGGCATGCATGGCGCAAGCTCCAGGCCTTACCTCTAAGCGCAACTCTGATTCAGCATCGGCATGAGCCGATATGATCTGACCGATTTCGAGTGGCGCGTGATCGAACCGCTTCTGCCCAACAAACCTAGGGGCGTGCCACGCGTTGATGATCGCCGCGTGCTGAACGGTATTTTCTGGGTGCTTCGATCCGTTGCGCCGTGGCGCCATTTGCCGGAACGCTATGGCCCGCGCACTACTTGCTACAAGCGCTTCGCGCGCTGCCGGAAGGCCGGAGTGTGGGATCGGATGACGGACGCCATCACCGCCGCACATGATGGCGACATCCAGATGATCGACAGCACTTCCGTTCGCGCCCACCAGCAGGCCCCGACGGCAAAGGGGGATCGAGATCATTGTCTCGGTCGCCCCCGAGGCGGGCTCACCACGAAAATCCATGCGATCGTCGATGGCCAAGGCCTCCCGATCCGGCTGAGCCTGACCGCAGGGCAAAGCCATGACGGCCAAGCCGCTGGCGATTTGCTCGATCATGTCGGTGCCGGCACAATCGTTCTGGCGGACAAGGCCTACGATGCCGATCGCATCCGGCCGTCTCTCCCCGAGAAAGGGGCATTCGCAAACATTCCGCCAAAGTCCAACCGCCGGTCAAAACCGTACTTCAGCACGTGGCTCTATCGTGAGCGGAACCTGATCGAGCGCTTTTTCTCCAAGCTGAAGCACTTCCACCGCGTTGCCACCCGCTACGACAAGCTGGCCGAGAACTTCTTGGCCATGGTCCAACTCGCATCAATGCGCCTGTGGCTGCGTGTTTATGAGTCTACGGCCTAATGCAAAGCGACAGCAACTCCGCATGGCAGCGTTGCTGGGTTGGTCGCTTGGGCTTCTCGGTCTGTTCATTTCCGTTGCGGCTGGCGGTGCGTGGAGCCTCTTCGCGCTTCTTGGGCTGCCCGGCTGGATCGTGGGCAAGTGGCTCGATTCATATCGGCGCACATGCGTGCTCTTCTACGACCTCGAACCCGAAGTTGAGCGCAGCTATGAGCAGGCGGTTCGCTGCTTCGATGCCATGGCCGCCTGTATTGGCAAATGGCACGTCGAGGCGGGCGGGGCAGTTCGGGATCTCACGACGTGGAAACGAAATGCTGGCGCCACCCATATCGTGCGGAAAAAGCCGACGGCGCTTGGGTATAAACTTCCTTCGGTGGTTCGCTGCAATTTGACGCCACCCGCGCTCCATGTCGGTCGACAGGTCATCTATTTCTTCCCGGACGTTGCCGTGATCGACGACGGCCGGCGCGTGGGAGCAGTTGGCTATTCTGACCTGCAGATTACCTGGCAAGATTCGAATTTCATTGAGGAAGGCACCGTCCCGCGTGACGCGCAGGTGATCGATTATACGTGGAAGCATCCGAACAAAAACGGGGGGCCTGATCGGCGCTTTCGCGATAACCGCCGCATTCCGGTCTGCCGCTACGAGGCGGCCCTTTTGCGCAGTGCAAGCGGGCTTAACGAATTGGTCGAGTTTTCCCGAACGGGCGTCACGGCCCCGTTCGCGCATGCATTGCGGGCGCTTCCGCGCAACAAGGCAATTCAGGAGCCGGTTCCGCTGCAACATCTTGGGTGAAATGGGGAGCGCCCACATTGGCATCGACGCAGCCGCTTTCCCGTTCGGCGGAAACCACGCGACCATCAGCGATATGGAAAGGCGCTGGCGCGCCCAACGCGGTGTTCTGTCCGCGACATGCGGGCCGCCAAGGGGATCGGTTTGCTACTTCGGCATGCGCTGGATCGTGCTGAAGACTCGGCTTTTGCCATAACCCCCCTGCGCCCGCGTCGCGCGCGCATCCCCCTTGCCGCCGCCCTGCCGATCGCGCACGCTGCGGGCATCCCGCCTCTCCCGACCGGAGCCGTCATGCCCCGATCCTGCCGTCGTCGCGCTTCCGCCGTCCTGCCGCGTCGTCGGCGTTTGCGCCTCGCGGCCGGGGCGCTGCTCGGCTTGCTGTTCGGTGCGGGGCTGTCCGCCGCGCCCCCGGCGGGCGCCGCGCCGCGCGGGTCGGCGGCGCCGCGCGTCGTGCCGTTCGATTTCTCGCGCGCGGCGATCGAGCTCGACGTGGTCGTCAACGACACGCCGCTCCACGTCATCCTCGACACCGGGGTCGATCCGTCGATCGTCGATCTCGCCGTTGCCGACCGGATCGGGCTCAAGGTCGATCGCGGCGATGCGGGGGAGGCGAGCGGTTTCGGCGACGGGCGCGGCGCGACCATCTATCCGACGCGCGTGCCCGCGATCGTGCTCGGCGGGCGGCGCTATGGCGGGTTCGATGCGCTCGCGGCGGACATGCGTGCGATCTCGGCGGGGCTGGGGCGGCGGCTCGACGGCGTGCTGGGGCAGAGCTTCCTTGCCGACAAGCGCGTGCTGATCGACTATCCCGCGCGCCGGCTGGTGCTGCTCGACGATCCGCGCGGCGCGGCGGCGCTGGTCCGGCCGTGTCGCGTGCGCTGGCAGGCGCCGCTGCGTATCGTCGACGGCTTTCCGATCATCCCGCGTTTCCGCTTCGGCGGCGTCGCCGCGCCGGTCAGCCTCGATACCGGGTCGACCGGTTTCGTCGGCCTGTTCCAGAGCGGGGTGGCGCTCCCCGGCATGGCGGCGGCGCTCCATCCGGCGGGGGCGGTGACGCGCACTGGCGCGCGCGGCCAGGCGCGGTCGGCGGCCTATCGGTTCGATGCGCCGCTGGGCTTCGGGCCGTTCGCGCTGCCGCCCGGCGTGGCGATGAGCAGCTATGCCGAACCGGGGTCGCGCACGACGCGCGTCGCCAATGTCGGCAACCGGCTGTTCGACGCGATGCGGTTGCGGATGCTGCTCGACTATCCGGGGCGGACGATGCGCTTCTTCGGCCGTTGCGACGGCTGAAGCGGCGCCTGTGGGGTCAGTCGGCCGCCGGGCTGCGCGCCGCGCGCCGGCGCAGCCGCAGCGCGATCGTATAGATCACCACCGCGACGCCCGCGAACAGGAACCACTGCACCGCATAGGCGAGGTGGTTGTTGGGCACCGCGCTCAGGTCGGGTGCGCCGTTGGGGGCCAGTCCGGGGGCGGGGCGGTCGGCGACGACCATCAGCGCGGGGGCGCCGTGGCGCAGCGCGCGGACCAGCATCGGCTGCCCCTCGGGCGCCAGGCTGATATAGCCCGTCACCGTTCCTCCGGCCCAGCGGACCGGCTGGCGCGGGTCGTGCGTCGTGCCGATCTGGATGCGCAACGGGGTCGCGTCGCCGGGGCGTGCGGGGCATTCGGCGATCGCGCGGAACCCGGCCTTGCCCGCGCCGGTCAGCTGGACGCGGCGGGAATCGGCGCATGTCACGCGCGTTCTCCGGAACAACAGCTTTTCGTCGGGAAATTGCGGGAAAACGACGGGGGGGAGCCCCGGATTGGCAGCGAATTTCGATAAAGCGGCCCGTTTCTCGGGCAATCGAACGAACAGTTGCCAGCATCCCAGCCCCAGCATCGCCAGCACCGCCAACGCGACGACCGCCGTCGCAACCACGGGAATCCGCCGATTCATTCGCCCGGCGCGATCCGGCCTTCGCGCGCCCGGTTGCGATATTCCAGCGCCAGCAACCACCCCTTCGCCACCCGCAGCGTCCCCACCGTCAACCCCAGCGTCATCGGCACCCACAGCGCGATATGGACCAGCAATCCGGGCTGCAGCGTGAACTCGACCCACAGCGCCAGCACCGTCACGATCGCACCGATCCCCAGCGTCAGGAACACCACCGGCCCGTCGCCGACGTTGAACGCCGCGAAATCGAGCCCGCACGCGCTGCAACGATCGGAAAAGGCGAGGAAATTACGAAACAGCGTGCGCGCGCCGCAGCGCGGGCAACACCCCTTCAGCCCCGATGCGATCGGGGGCGGCAGCGTGGCGCCGCCGCCCGTCCCGGGCGTTTCGTCGGGCATCAGCCCGCGTGGACCGGCGCGCCCCAGCCGCCCCAGACATAGATCGAGGCAAAGAGGAACAGCCACACCACGTCGACGAAATGCCAGTACCACGCCGCCGCCTCGAAGCCGAAATGCTGCCGCGGCGTGAAGTCGCCCCGGTACACGCGCACCAGGTTGACGATCAGGAACAGCGTGCCGACGATCACATGGAAACCATGGAATCCCGTCGCCATGAAGAAGGCGCCGCCATAATTCGACCCGCCTTCGCTCGCCGCCTTGAACGGGAACGGCGCATGGACATACTCATAGGCCTGAAGCGCGCTGAACACGAGCCCGAGCACGATCGTCAGCCACAGCCCCTTCTTCACCGTGTCGTTCTCGCCGACGCCGATCAGCCCCCAGGCTCCCTTCAGCGCACCACCACGCTCGTTGTGGATCAACCCGTGGTGGGCCCAGGTCACCGTGCAGCCCGAAAGCAGCAGGATCATCGTGTTGAGCAGCGGCAGTTCCCACGCGTTGATGACCTCCATCCCCTTGGGCGGCCACTGCCCGCCGACCACGTCGACGGTCGCCGGGAACAGCGAAAAGTCGAACCAGGCCCAGAACCAGCCGACGAAGAACATCACCTCGGACGCGATGAACAGGATCATCCCATAGCGCAGGTGCAGCTGGACGACGGGCGTATGGTCGCCGCGATGCGCCTCGCGGATCACGTCGCGCCACCAGCCGAAAAAGGTCAGGAGCAACCCGGCCAGCCCCACGAAGAACACGATGTTCCCGGCGGGCATCTGGTGCATCCACCGGATCGCACCAAAGGCAAGCGTCAGCGCCGACAGCGATCCGATCAGTGGCCAGGCGCTGGGCGGCAGAATGTGGTATTCGTGGTTCTTCGTTCCGGCCATTGGCTGTCCCCGTTCCTGTTTTCTATGTTTCTAAGGTATTGATATCAGCTCTTGGTGGGTTCTGAGGGGTAGAAGGTATAGGAAAGCGTGATCTGTTCGATGTCGCGCGCGTCGGGATCGTCCAGAATCTTCGGGTCGACATAATAGATCACCGGCATCCGCACCGTCTCGCCCGGTCCCAGCGTTTGCTGCGTGAAGCAAAAACACTGGATCTTGGTGAAATACTTGCCCGCCTGCGCCGGCGAGACGTTGAACCCGGCGGCCCCGGTGACGGGATAGTTGGCGGTGTTCGTCGCGACGAAAAACGCCATGTCGCGCGCGCCGATATCGACCACGTCGCGACGATGCTCGGGGGCGAACCGCCAGGGCAGCTTGTTGCTGACATTGCTGTCGAACGCGATCGTGATCTTGCGTCCCGTCGCCCCCGGCGCGCGCTCGCCGCGCTGCGTGGTACCGTTGAGGCCCGTCGCCTCGCAAAAGGCGCGGTAGAGCGGCACACTCGCAAAGCCGAGGCCCGTCATCCCGCAAATGCCGACAACGGCCAGCATTGCTGTGCGGTGGCGCGGGTTCATGGCGCGTGCCCCTGCGCGATCTTGACGATCGAGATGGCGAAGACGAGCAGCACGAACGCGCCGAGCAGCCACGCCATCACCCGCGCCCGCCCCAGCTGGCGCGCGCGCACCGCCTCGACCGAGGGCGGCTCGTCGCCCGCGCGTGGCGGCGCTTCCAGCGTGCCGCGCCGGCTCCCGTGTTCGCCGCTCATGCGAGCCACCGGTCGACGACCAGCGCGCCGAACATCAGGAAGAGATAAAGGATCGAGAATTTGAACAACTGCTTTTCCGGCTTCATGCCGTCGCCCGGCATTGACTGGCGCAGCGCCACGCGCGCCGCCAGCGCCAGGAAAACGGCGTTGAGGAGGAGGGCGCTCCAGCCATAGACCGACCCGACCAGGCCCAGCGGCCAGGGCGCGACTGCTGCGGCGACCATCGGCAGCGTATAAAGGCCGATCTGCGTGCGCGTTGTGCGCTCGCCGGCGACGACGGGCAGCATCGGCACGCCCGCATTGGCGTAATCGGTCTTCACGAACAGCGCGAGCGCCCAGAAATGCGGCGGCGTCCACAGAAAGATCAGCGCGAACAACAGCACGGGCAGCAGCGCCACCTGTCCCGTTGCCGCGGCCCAACCGATCAGCGGCGGAAACGCCCCGGCCGCCCCGCCGATCACGATGTTCTGCGGCGTCCGGCGCTTGAGCCAGATCGTGTAGATGAAGACATAGAAGAGGATCGACGCGGCGAGGATCAACGTCGCGGCGAGGTTGAGCGCGAAATACATCAGGGCGAGGCTGAAGCCCGCTAGACCAACGCCGAAATGCAGCGCCGACTGGCGGTCCATCCGGCCGGCGGGCAGCGGGCGCCCTTGTGTCCGCCGCATCTTGGCGTCGAGATCGGCTTCATACCATTGGTTGAGCGCCCCCGCCGCGCCCGCGCCGAGCGCGATGCACAGAATGGCGGTAAAGCCGAGCACCGGATGGATCGGCACCGGCGCGGCGAGCATGCCGCACAGCCCGGTGAAGACGACCAGCGTCATCACGCGCGGCTTGGTGAGCGCCAGGAAATCGCGCCAGTCGGCGGGCAGCATCGGGGTGGTGGAGGAAGCCATGATCCGCCCGGCTATAGGCGCGCTGCCTGCTGTCGCAAAGGCGCCCGCCCCGGCACCCGCCGCGACCGGCATGATGTCGGTCGCGGGGCGGGGGGCGTTGGGCTGTTGATGCCGCATTGCATTGCCTCCCGGTGCCGTCGGTCAGTCGATCCGCGGCAGCGTTTCGAACTGGTGGAAGGGCGGCGGGCTCGACAGCGTCCATTCGAGCGTCGTCGCGCCTTCGCCCCACGGATTGGCCTCGGCCCGGCGTCCGGCAAACAGCGACCACAGGATGTTGACGAAGAAGATCGCCACACCCGTCGCCATGATCATGTAGCCGATCGTCGAGATGTTGTTCCAATAGGCATAGGCGTCGGGATAGTCGGGATAGCGCCGCGGCATCCCCTGCAGCCCCAGGAAGTGCATCGGGAAGAACAACAGGTTCACGCCGATGAAAAACACCCAGAAATGGAGATGGCCGAGGAATTCGTTGTACATCCGTCCCGACATCTTCGGGAACCAGTAATAGAAGCCGGCAAACAGCGCGAACACGGCCCCCAGTGACAGCACATAGTGGAAGTGGGCGACGACGTAATAGGTGTCCTGCATGTAATCGTCGACGCCGCCATTGGCGAGCACCACGCCCGTCACGCCGCCCACGGTGAACATGAAGATGAACCCGATCGCCCACACCATCGGCGTCTTGAAGCTGATCGAGCCGCCCCACATCGTGGCGATCCACGAAAACACCTTCACCCCGGTCGGCACCGCAATCACCATGGTCGCCGCGGTGAAGTACATCTTGACCGTCACCGACAGGCCGGTGGTGAACATGTGGTGCGCCCACACGACGAAGCCGACCAGGCCGATCGCGACCATCGCATAGGCCATGCCCAGATAGCCGAACACCGGCTTGCGGCTGAACGTCGCGATGATGTGGCTGATGATGCCGAAGCCCGGCAGGATCATGATATAGACTTCGGGGTGGCCGAAGAACCAGAACAGGTGCTGATAGAGCACCGGATCGCCGCCATAATTGGGGTCATAGAAGGCGGTGCCGAAATTGCGGTCGGTGAGCAGCATCGTGATCGCCGCGGCGAGCACCGGCAGCGCGAGCAGCAGCAGGAACGCGGTCACCAGGACCGACCAGGCGAAGAGCGGCATCTTGTGCAGCGTCATGCCCGGCGCACGCATGTTGAAGATCGTCGTGATGAAGTTGATCGCGCCCAGGATCGATCCCGCGCCCGCGAGGTGGAGCGACAGGATCGCCATGTCGACCGACGGCCCCGGCTCGCCATAGGTGGACAACGGGGCATAGACGGTCCAGCCGGTCCCGGCGCCGTTGCCGACAAAGGGTGAGGCGAGCAGCAGCACGAACGCGACTGCGGTCAGCCAGAAGCTGATGTTGTTCATCCGCGGGAACGCCATGTCGGGCGCCCCGATCATGATCGGCACGAACCAGTTGCCGAAGCCGCCGATCATCGCCGGCATCACCATGAAGAACACCATGATGAGCCCGTGCGCCGTGATCAGCACGTTCCAGAAATGGAGCGATTCGTCGAACGATGCGTCGCCGCCGCGCAGGATGCTGAGCCATTGCGGCAGGTACTGGATGCCCGGATGCATCAGTTCGGCGCGCATCAGCCCGGAGATCGCGCCGCCCACGATCCCCGCGAAGATCGCGAAGATCAGGTACAGCGTGCCGATGTCCTTGTGGTTGGTCGAAAGGAACCAGCGGGCGAAAAAGCCCGGCTTGTGGTCCGCGTGATCGCCGGCGTGGTCGAGATGACCCGCGGCCGAATAGGAAAGCGCGGTATCGCTCATGTCAGTTGCCCGTCTGTCCAAGGCCCGCGGGATTTTGCGTCGCGGGCTTGTTGCTGGCCGCCGGCGCGGCGGTGGCGTTCACGGTGGGGGCGCTTGCGTCCGAAGTGCCGTTCGCGGTCGCGTCGACGCTGTCGTTGCTCGCCGCGGTGGCGGGTTCCTTCGGCGCGCCGGGCATGGTGCCGCCCTTCGCGCGGACCCATTGTTCGAACACCGCGGGGCTCACCGCCTCGACCGCGATCGGCATGAAGGCGTGGCGCGCGCCGCATAGTTCGGAGCACTGGCCGAAATACACGCCCGGACGCGGGATGATGAAGCTCGTCTCGTTCACCTTGCCGGGAATCGCATCGAGCTTGATCCAGAAAGCGGGAACGGCCCAGCTGTGGATCACGTCCTGCGCCGTCGTCTGCAACCGGATCGGTACGCCATAGGGCAGCACGACGCGCTGATCGGTCGCCAGCAGGCGCGGCCCGTCGCGATCGGTCCGGTGGCGCTCGCCGGGGCCGACCTGCGACTGTTCCTTCAGCATGTTCGACGTCAGCCGGACGCCATGGTCGGGATATTCGTAGTTCCAGAACCACTGGTTGCCGATCGCCTTCAGCGTCACCGCGTTCTTGGGCGCGGGCTTGAACTGCGCGGCGAGCAGCCGGATCGACGGCACCGCGATCGCGATCAGGATGAGCACCGGCAACAGCGTCCACAGCACCTCGACGACGGTGTTGTGGCTGGTGCGCGACGGCGCCGGGTTGGCCCCGCGCCGATACCGCAGCATCACCCAGATGAGCAGCACCAGCACCAGCAGCGAGATCAGCGTGATCAGCGGCAACAGCACCTGGTTGTGGAACCAGTGCGCTTCCTGCCCCGTCGGCGTCACCTGATCCTGCAGGAACCAGCCGCCATTGCTGGGCTGACCGATCGTGCCGCTGCCCCCGTTGAGCGGCACGCCCTTGGCGTCCACCGTCGGATCGGCCGGCGTGGTTGCGGTCGCCGTTCCGGTACTGGCCGCGGCGGGAGGAGGTGCGGCGGGCGCCGCACTATTCTGGGCCTGGACGGGGGCGGCCATCGCCAGTCCCGCCGCCAGGAATATCGAAGTCAACCCAAGCATCCGCATCGTTGTTCTTCACCCTGTTCGCGTGTGGCGCCAAAGGCGGGGCAAGTAACCTGCCCAGTGCGTCAAGGCGTATACGGCGCGGGGGCCATTCTCAACCTTTTTCGCGTGCGGTTGCGGTGGATCAATGCGCCTCCTAAGAGGTGGTGTCGCAGCAGCCGCACCAGACGGAGGAAACGGGTCGTGACGGGTAACGAGATTCTTGAAGAGTTTAAGGATGCGGGCGCGCTGCTCGAGGGGCACTTCATCCTCTCCTCGGGGCTCCATTCCCCCGTATTTCTCCAGAAGATGCGGATCTTCGAGGATCCGGTCCGCACGGGCCGCGTCTGCGCGGCGCTCGGCGCGCTGATCCGCGAGTCGTTCGGCCATGTCGATCTGGTTGTTTCGCCCGCCATCGGGGGCATCATTCCCGGTTACGAGACGGCGCGTGCGCTCGGGTGCAAGGCCGTGTTCGTCGAACGCGAGAACGGCGAGTTCCAGCTGCGGCGCAGCTTCGAGATTCCGGCGGGCGCACGCGTGGTGATGGTCGAGGATATCGTCACCACCGGCCTGTCGTCGCGCGAATGCATCGCCGCGATCCGCAAATATCCCGGCGAGTTGCTCGGCGCCGCCTGCCTGATCGATCGTTCGAACGGCAAGGCCGACATCGGCGTCCCGCTGGTGTCGCTGTGCCGGCTCGACGTGCCGGCCTATCCCGCCGACCAGCTTCCGCCCGAACTCGCCGCGCTGCCGGCAACCAAGCCGGGGAGCCGCGCGCTGGTATGACCATCCCGCTGCGCCTGGGGGTCAATATCGACCATGTCGCCACCGTGCGGAATGCGCGCGGCAGCGGCTATCCCGATCCGGTTCGTGCGGCGCTGCTCGCGGCACAGGCCGGTGCGGACGGCATCACCGCGCATCTGCGCGAGGATCGCCGTCACATCACCGATCGCGACATCGAACGGCTTTCGGCCGAACTGCCCGTGCCGCTCAACCTCGAAATGGCCGCGACCGACGAGATGCTCGCGATCGCGCTTCGCCACCGTCCGCACGCCGTCTGCATCGTGCCCGAAAAGCGCGAGGAGCGGACGACCGAGGGCGGGCTCGACGCCGCCGGGCTGTTCGACCATCTCGCCCCGATCGTTGCGCGGCTGCGCGACAATGGCAGCCGCGTGTCGCTGTTCGTCGAGCCCGAGCCGCGCCAGATCGAGGCGGCGGTCCGCCTCGGCGCACCGGTGGTCGAGCTCCACACCGGTCGTTATGCCGAACTGGCGGGTGACGAGCTCGCGGGCGAACTCAAGCGGCTCGCCGATGCCGCGGCGCTCGCCGCGCGCAACGGGCTCGAGCCGCATGCGGGCCACGGCCTCACCTTCGACAATGTCGCGCCCATCGCCGCGATCCCGCAGGTGGCCGAGCTCAACATCGGCCATTTCCTCATCGGCGAGGCGATCTTCGACGGTCTCGTGCCCGTCGTCCGCCGGATGCGCGCCCTGATGGACTCGGCGCGGTGACCGCGATTTCGGCCGGGCATCGTCCCGCGTCCGTCGCGCGCCCGCTGGCGACACCCGTCGAATGAAGGCGATGATCCTCGGTCTCGGTTCCGATCTGTGCAACATCGATCGGATCCAGCATTCGCTCGACCGTTACGGCGCCCGCTTCGAAGCGCGCGCCTTCACCGATGTCGAGATCGCCAAGGCCAACGCCCGTCCGCACACGCGCGCCGCAACGCTCGCCAAGCGGTTTGCGGCAAAGGAAGCCTTTTCCAAGGCGGTCGGAACCGGGTTCAAGGCGGGGGTGTTCCTGAAGGACATCGGCGTCGTCAACGCGCGATCCGGGGCGCCGACGCTGGCGCTCACCGGCGGCGCCAAGGCGAGGCTTGACGCCATGACGCCCCCGGGCCACGCAGCGCGGGTGCATCTGACGCTGACCGACGATCATCCCTGGGCCTTCGCCCTCGTGATCATCGAGGCGGTGGCGATCGGAAAGGACGATTGAGGGCGATGGCCGCGGACGAGTTGGCGTTGGATCAGGGCAAGGCAAAGCAGACACAGCCCGCGGCAGCGCGCGCGGGACGGACCGACTGGTGGGCGGAGCTTCGCGGCATCGTCTGGCTGGTCCTGGCCGTCCTCGGCTTTCACAGCCTGGTCGCCAAGCCCTTCTACATTCCATCCGAATCGATGCTGCCCGGGCTGGAGATCGGTGATCGGCTGGTCGTGACCAAATATCCCTACGGATACAGCTTCGTCACGCCGACCTTTCACCTGCTTCCGTTCATGCCGGGTCGCCTCTTCGGCCGGCTGCCTGAGCGCGGCGACGTCGTGATCGTCACGCCGCCCGGGGAAAGCAGCGACTATATCAAGCGCGTGATCGCGCTGCCCGGCGACCGGATCGGCGTTCGCAACGGCGTCGTCTATCTCAACGGCGTCGCGGTTCCGCGGCGCGCGATGCCCGATCGCTACGTGCCCGTCGACGCCAATACGCGGTGCAGCCCGCTCGAATATCCGGGGTTGCGTGTCGAACGCGACGGCCGGGTCTATTGTCGTCTGCCCATCTACCGCGAAACGCTGCCCGGCGGCCGTTCCTACGACACGGTCGACAAGGGCTGGAGCCCCGGCGACAATTTCGCCGAGATCGTCGTGCCCCAGGGCCGCGTCTTCCTGATGGGCGACAATCGCGACAACAGCGCCGACAGCCGCTATTCGCTTGCCGAACACGGGCTGGGCGGGCCGGTGCCGTGGGAGAATATCGGCGGGCGCGCCGAATTCATCACCTTCTCGCTCGACGGCAGCGCCACCTGGAATCCGCTGACCTGGTTCGGCTCGTTCCGGCCGGGGCGGGCGGGCACCTCGCTCCACCCGGCCCAGGACGGCAAATGAGCGTCGATTCGCCCGAAAGCGAGGGGATCAGCGTCGTCCACACGCCCGGGCCGAACGAACTGCGCGATCCGCTCGTCCGCGCCGAACTCAAGCGGGCGTCGGTGTGGGTCGGGCTGGGGCTCGCGGTGGCGCTGGTCGTGCTGCTCATCCAGCCGCTGCTCATCATCTTTGCCGGGCTCGTCATCGCCTCGCTGCTCGACGGCGGCGCGCGGCTGCTCGGCCGCGTCCTGCCGCTGCCGCGCAGTGTCAACATCTTCATCGTCGTCCTGGCGGTGTTCGCGTTCATTGGCGGCACCTTCTACCTGACCGGCGTGCAGATCGCGCAGCAGGCCGAACAGTTGCGCACCACGCTCGAGCTTCAGGGCAATCGCGTCATGGGCTGGATTACCAGCATGGGGCTGATGCCGGGGCGCACCGATCTCTCCGGCATGGTGCAGCAGGCGCTGGGGTCGATCGGCCGGCTCACCTCGGCGGTCGGAACTGTGCTCGGCGCGGGTGCCAGCCTGGTGATGATGCTGTCGATCGGGCTGTTCGTCGCGCTTGATCCCCGCATCTATGAGCGCGGGCTGCAATGGCTGGTGCCGATCGGCGCGCGCGACCAGTTCGCAATCATCCTCGCCCGCATGGCGCGCACGATGCGCGTGCTGCTGGGCGGACGCCTGCTCGGCATGGTGTTCGAAGGCGTGCTTACCTGGATCCTGCTGTCGATCGTCGGTGTGCCGATGGCGCTACTGCTAGGCATTCTCACAGGAATTCTGGCGTTCATTCCCAATATCGGCGCCTTTGTCAGCGGCGTGCTGATGGTCTCGGTCGGGTTCAGCGCGGGCCCGCATGAGGGGCTTTGGGCGATCGCCGTCTATTTCGGGGTGCAGACCTTTGACGGCTATGTCCTGATCCCGCTCGTCGCGAAGCATACGGTCGACCTTCCGCCCGCGCTCACGCTTTCGGCCCAGATTCTGTCGAGCACGCTGTTCGGGGTGATGGGGCTCGCGCTGGCCGATCCGATGGTCGCGATGATCAAGGTGGCGCTCGAAAGCGAGGCCGAACGCGCCGCGCGTGCCGCCGCGGGAACGCAGGGCGTGCGCCGGGTCCGGTTGCGCGGCCGTCGCGGCGGCAGCGTCGAGGAAAGCGATCCCGCCGAGCCTGCCTCGGCGAGCTGAACACCGGTCGGCGGCGCCTCGGCCGAACGGCCCGGGCGCCGGCCGCTTTTAGGGGAGGCATGCCTTGCTGCTCTACGACTATACGCGTTCGTCGGCCTGTTACCGCGTCCGCATCGCGCTCGCGCTCAAGGGCGTCGAACCCGAACGGCACAATATCATGCTGCTCGAGAACCAGCAGCGTGATCCCGCCTATCTCGCCCGCAACCCGCAAGGGCTGATTCCCGCGCTTGCGGTGGACGACCGGTTGCTCACCCAAAGCTATGCGATCATCGACTGGCTCGACGCGACATATCCCGATCCGTTGCTGATCCCGGTCGAGCCCGGCGCCCGGGCGGCGGCGATCGCGCGCACCATGGTCATTGCGGCCGACGTCCATCCGCTCAACAACCTCCGCGTGCAGCGCTGGCTCGAAACCGAACTCGGCGCCGATGCCGACGCGCGCCGCCGCTGGATGCACCATTGGATGGCCGAGGGTTTCGCCGCGCTCGAAGCGATGGCGACCGGCGATGCGGCGGCGGTCGCGGCGGGGCCGTTCCTCGGCGGTGCCGCGCCGGACATCTCGGACGTGTACCTGGTGCCGCAACTCGTCAATGCGCGGCGGTTCGGCCTCTCGCTCGACGCCTATCCGCGGCTGCGCGCTGCCGAGGCGGCGTGCCTGGCGCTCGATGCGTTCGCCACGACGCATCCCGACCGCCCCGCCGCGGCATGAGCGCCAGTCGGTGCGGCTGATTGCCGCGACCTCGGTCGGGCTGCTGTTTGCGGCGCCCGCCGCGGCACAGGACCATATCGCCGCCGCCGCCTCGACCGACGATGCGATCGTCGTCACCGGCCGCGGGCTCGATGCGCCGCCCGGCAGCGCCGCCTATGCGAGCGTGTCGATCGATCGCGACCGCTTGCAGAACCTCGCGTCCGACCGGATCGAGGACGCGCTGCGCGACGTCGCCGGGCTTGCCCAGTTTCGTCGCGCCGATTCGCGCTCGGCGCATCCGACCAGCCAGGGCGCGACGCTGCGCGGGCTCGGCGGCAACGCGGCCAGCCGCGTGCTGGTGCTGCTCGACGGGGTGCCGCAGGCCGATCCGTTCGGCGGCTGGGTGGCGTTCCCCGCCTATGCGCCCGATCGCCTGGGCGCGGTACGCGTCACGCGCGGCGGCGGCAGCGGCTATGCCGGCCCCGGCGCGCTCGCCGGGACGATCGAACTGTCGAGCGCGAATGCCGGCGAGCTCGGCCCGCTCGCGCTCCACGCCGCCGGCGGCAGTCGCGCGGGGCTCGACGTCGGCGGCACGCTTGCGGCCCCGCTGGGAACCGGCTTCGTCACGCTGGGGGCGGACGTCGCCCGTGGCGACGGCTTCGTCCCGATCGTTGCCGAGGCGCGCGGCCCCGCCGACCGCGCCGCGCCCTATGCCCAGGCGAGCGCGGCGCTGCGCGGCGTCGTGGCGATCGGTGCCGATGCCGAGCTTCAGGCGAATCTTTCCGGTTTTCGCGACCGGCGTGATCGCGGGCTGGCCGGCACGCGCGTCGCGAGCGACGGGGCCGATGCCAGTCTCCGCCTTGTTCATCGCGGCCGCTGGAACGCATCGCTGCTGGCCTATCTTCAATCGCGCGCCTTTGCCTCCGGCTTTGCCAGCGCCAACGACGCCCGCACCAGCGTGACCAGGACGCTCGACCAATATAGCGTTCCCGCCACCGGCACCGGCGGCCGGATCGAATTGTCGTCGCCTGCGGGTTCGGCGTTGACGCTTCGTCTCGGGGGCGACTGGCGCCGGGTCAGCGGCGAGACGCACGAACTTTACAGCTATGTCGCGGGCGCGCCCACCCGCCGCCGCGTTGCCGGCGGTGCCGCCACCACGCTGGGCGCCTTCGCCGATGCCAGCCTGGTCCGCGGGGCCTTGACGCTCAGCCTGGGCGGCCGGCTCGACCGCTGGTGGATCGCCGACGGGCGGCTCGTCGAGGCGCCGCTCCAGCCGGGCGCGCCGATCAACGACCAGCGCTTTGCCGATCGCCAGGGCTGGGCGCCGACGGGGCGCGGCGGGATCGCGGTTGCGGTTGCGCCCGCGCTTGCCCTGCGCGCGGCTGCCTATCGCGGTTGGCGCCTGCCCACGCTCAACGAGCTTTACCGCCCGTTCCGCGCCGGTGCCGACGCGACGGCGGCGAATGCCGCGCTCGCGCCCGAAACGCTGCTGGGCGCCGAAGCGGGGGTCGACTGGCACCCGCTACCCGCGCTCAGCCTCCGAGCCACCGGCTATTGGAACCGGCTCGACGACGCGATCGCCAACGTCACGCTCGCCCGCGGTCCCGGCAATTTCGCGGGCGTGGGCTTCGTCTCGGCCGCGGGCAGCTATCGCCAGCGCCAGAATCTTCGCGCCATCCGCGCGCATGGCGTCGAACTCGATGCCGAATGGAATCGCGGCCCATGGCGCCTCGCGGCAAGCTGGGCCTGGACCGACGCGCGCGTGTCGGCGCGCGGGGCGGCCGCCGCGCTCGACGGCCTCCGCCCCGCCCAGACGCCCGCGCACCAGGCGTCGCTGACCGCCGCCTGGCAACGCGACGGCCGTCACCTCGGCATCACCGCCCGGTATCTTGGCCCCCAGTTCGAGGATGACCAGAATGTCCGTCGCCTGGCGGACGCGTTCACGCTCGACGCGGTGCTTGTGCTTCCCGTCACCGGGCGGCTGGCGGTCGAGGCGCGTGCCGAAAACCTTGCCGATGCGCGGGTCGAGGCGGCGGTCAGCGGTCCCGGGGTGATCGAACGGGCCAGTCCGCGGACGCTGTGGCTCGGGCTGCGTTATCGGCTCCGCTGACGCGCCGCTGCGATCGTGTCGAACAGCGCCAGATAATCCGCTACCGAATCGCGGGCAGGGTCGGGGACGGGGGCGGGGCGCGGTTGCCCGGGGGCCAGCCAGTGATCGATGGCGGCAACCAGTGCGTCGCCGTCGTCGCGCGGAACGATGCTGCCCAGTTCGGGCGCATGGATGATCTCGCGCACCGCGACGCTCGATTCGGTCGAGATCACCGGCGTGCCCTGCGACAGCGATTCGCGCAGCACGCCCGGCACGCCTTCGAAATCGGAGGTGAGCACCGTCGCCGCGGCGCCGGCAAGCACGGGGATCGGGTCGCCCGCATGGCCGGGCATCGTCACGCGGCTCCCCAGGCCCAGCGCCGCCACCTGTGCTTCCAGCGCAGCGCGCGCGCTTCCTTCGCCCAGGATCACCAGCGGGATCGTTCGGTCGGCGATCCGGGGCAGGGCGGCGATCAGCCGGTCCCAGCGCTTCTGCGGCTCCAGCCGTCCGACGCCCAACAGATATTTCCCCTGCGGCAGGGCGACGCCCGCCACGCCCGGGATGCGCCGTGCCGGCGGATTGGGGATCACACAGATCCGCTCGCGCGGCATCCGCATCGTCGTCGCCGCTTCCTCGGCCATGGCCGGGCTCATCGCCACCAGCATGTCGACAAAGCCGGGATGCATCCGCAGCCATCGGCGATAGCCCCAGGCCGTCACCGCATTCATCTCCGGCCGGACCAGGGCGTTCGAGACCTTGGCGATCATCGGCGGGCACGCCGCGCCCAGCCGCCAGCGCGCGACCGCTGCGATCAGCGAGTAATAGTTGCCCGGACAGAATACGATGTCGGGGGCGAGTCGGCGGATATGCCCGGCCAGCGCGAACAGCGCGACATACGCACGCGATCCCAGCTCGACGAGTTCGACTCCCGGCGGCACCTCGCGCGACAACGGCCCGCTGCAGTCGCCCGCGACCAGCGTGACGCGACGTCCGGCTTCGATCCAGCCGGTGATCATGCGCAGCATCGCGCGTTCCACCCCGCCGCCGTCAAGCGTCTCGGCAAAGGTCAAAATATGCGCGGCCGGGGGGGAAGGGGGGCTCTGATACAACATTGCGGACTTGCAGATTGCCACTCTTAAGCCCAAATCGGCCCCGCAATAAACCGCAATCTGCTGCCAACGACAGCCACCGCGCCTGCGCCGGACGCTCAGAGGGCACAGCGAGACGCGGACAGTCTATAGATGAATGGCGTGGCGGCAGCGGATAACGAATCAGTGAACGGACAGGCTGTAGAAGCTTCGAGGGGCGCAGGCGCCGTCGAGGACGTGTTGGCGAGCGCCCCCGATCTTGCGGGGCTCGAGCCTGTTGAAAAGATCAAGCGGCGCTGGCCGATGTTCCTCGGCGCGGGCGTGACGCTGCTGATGGTGGCCGGGCTGCTGCACGAACTGCTCGGTTCGGGGCTGGAGCCGCTCCGGAAGGCGACGCCGTCCAATCCGCTCTTCTACATCGCGTTCGTGCTCTACTATCTCGGCCCGCCGACCTTCGACTACATCATTTTCCGGCGGCTGTGGCGCATTCCCTTTGCCGGCATGGTCGCGCTCCACAAGAAGCGCATCGCGAACGAGGTGCTCGTCGGCTATTCGGGCGAGGCCTATTTCTACGCCTGGGCGCGGCAGCGGACCCAGATGGTCGCCGCGCCGTTCGGTGCGGTCAAGGACGTCACCATCCTGTCGGCGATCGCGGGCAACGCGATCACGCTGGCGCTGGTCGCGATCGCGCTCCCGCTCGGCATCAACCTGCTGACCCCGGGTCAGCAAAAGGCGGCGATCGGCTCGGTGGCGATCATCATCGGCACCTCGGTGCCGTTCATGATCTTCTCGAAACGCGTTTTCTCGCTCCCGCGCGGGACGCTGTGGTGGGTGTTCGGCGTCCATTGCCTGCGCATCCTGTCGGGATCGTTGTTCATCGCACTCGCCTGGCATTTCGCCTTGCCCGAGGTGGCCGTGCGCGACTGGCTGTTCCTGGCCGCCGCACGCCTGCTCGCTTCGCGCCTGCCGCTCGTCCCCAACAAGGAGGTGGTGTTCGCCACTTTCGCGATCATGCTGATCGGGTCGGGCCAGGCGCTGTCGGAACTCATGGCGTTCATCGCCGCGCTATGCTTGGTGGCGCATGTGGTGTTGATCGCCCTGTTCGGCGTTGAGTCGTTCATCACGAGGAAGAAGCAATGATTCGTCCAACGACGATGGTCGTGCTGGCGCTTGCGGCGCTTGCCACCCCCGTCACGGTCCAGGCCCAGGTTCTGGGTGAAGATGCGTCCGCCTGCACCTCCGGCCGCGGTCCCGCGGTCCAGGTGAACGTGACGGGGCTCAAGGACCGCAGCGGCCGTCTGAAGCTCGAACTCTATCCCGCGACCGAGGAGGATTTCCTCAAGGACGACCATGACCTCGTCCGCGAGGGCAAGACCTTCCGCCGGATCTGGGCCGAAACGCCCGGCGGGTCGGGGCCGGTCGCGATGTGCATCCGCGTGCCGCACCCGGGCACGTTCGCGATCCTCTTCACGCACGACCGCGATCACAAGAACAAGTTCAACTTCTGGCAGGACGGCGCCGGCTTCCCCAGCAACCAGCGGCTGGGCCGCAGCCGTCCCAAGCTGCGGCAGGCGCTTGTTCATGTCGGGAACGGTGTGACGGTCGTGAACGTTCGGGCCCAGTATCTTCGCGGGCTGGGAGGGTTCGGCCCGCTCGAGTGAGGGCCATGGATGCGCATCGTCGACGTCAACGAATATTATTCTCCCACCGGCGGCGGCGTTCGCACCTATCTCGATCGTAAAATGGCCCTGATGGCCGAACTGGGGCACGAACTCATCGTCGTCGCCCCGGGCCGCGAGACGCGGGTCGAGCATCGCCCGGGCGGCGGACGGATCCACTGGGTCAAGGCGCCGCCGCTCGTGCTCGATCCGGCCTATCGAATCTTCGTTCGCGACGAACCCGTCTGGGCCGAACTCGACCGGCTCGCACCCGACATCGTCGAAACCAGTTCGCCCTGGCTCCCGGCATGGACCGTGGCGCGCTGGCGTGGCGACGCGCTCAAGATCTTCTTCGCCCACAACGACAATATCGGCGCCTATCCGCAACGCTGGCTCGAACGCGTCGCGACGCCGCTTCAGGTCGAACGCGCCTTTGCCTGGTACACGCGCTACATGGCGCGCTTCCTGTCGCATTATGACGGCTTCGTCACCAACGGTCCGGCGCTCGAGCGGCGCTTCACCCGGCGCGGGCTGCGCGTCGACGCGGTGATGCCGCTCGGCATCGAGCGCGAATGGTTCTCCCCCGATCTGCGCGATGAGGCATTGCGCGCCGCGCTGCTCGCCGAATGCGGCCTGCCGCCCAGTGCGCATCTGCTGCTCGGCCTGGGGCGGCACCACAAGGAAAAGCGCTGGCCGATGGTCATCGACGCCGTCGAGCGCGCCGCGACGGAGGTGCCGGTGGGCCTGATCCTCATCGGCGACGGCGTCGAGCGCCGGCGGCTCGAGGCGCGGATCGCGGGGAGCCCGCACATCCGCATCTTCCGCCCCGTCTATGACCGCGCGCGGCTTTCGCGGGTGATGGCAAGCTGCGACGCGCTGATCCATGGTTCGGATGCCGAACCCTTCGGGCTCGTCGCGGCCGAGGCGCTGGCATCGGGCGTTCCGCTGATCGGGCCTGACGAAGGCGGCTTTGCCGAGATTGCGCGGCCCGCCTTTGCCGAAACCTATGCGGCGCGCGACGGCCGGGCCGCGGCGGCGGCGATCTGTCGCCTCGTCGCCCGCGATCCCGCGACGCTGCGCGCCGCCGCACGGCAGGCGGCGGCATCGGTCCGTTCAGATCGCGACCATGCCCGCGAACTGTCCGCGCATTATGCGATGCTGCTCGCGCGGCGCCGGGCGGCGGTGTCGGCACGCCCGACGGCGGCGTCTGCGCCGCGCGCCGGGGGGACGACGCCGGTGCCCGCACGTGCGCCCGAGCCTGCGCTGGCGCGGGTCGCGGGCATCGCCTGACGCTCATAGAGGTCGATCATCCGGTCGCCCACGCGATACTGCCCCTTCAGGCGATAACGGCCCGCGCGCAGTTGAGCGAATGTGCGCGCGCGGATTTCGGCGCGCTCGCCGATGAAACGCGGCTGCATCACGACGAAACGGGGCGCGCGGGCAAATACCCGGTCGATCTCGGCCATCTGGTCTACGCCGATCGCGCCGTCCTCGCGCGTGCGCGTCAGGTGGCTGGGATAGAGCCAGCGGCTCACGCCGCAGCGGCCGGTATAGCCGTACAGCATCGCATCGCCCGAATAGACGAACATGCACTCGCGCCCCTGGCCGATCGCATGCGCCAGCGCTTCGATCTCGGCGGCACTGCCGCGTCCGCGCTGCTTCTGCCACACCATCGCGGTGCCGATCACGCCGATCAGCGCCAGCAGCGCCACCGCCGTGCGCCGGCCCTGCGTCCCCATCCCGAAATAGCCCGCGCAGCAGAGCGCCGCGGGCAGCATCACCGGCAACGCATAATGGGTGAAATAACCGCCGAACGCGATCAGCCCCGCGCACGCGGCGATCAGCCACCCGAACAGCAGGGTGCGCACCGGCGGCACCGCATTGTCCGCGCGCGTTACCCGATAGGAAAGCCCGCTCACGATCAGCAACGGCGCAAGGTACAGCAGCACCTCCAGCAGCCCGCCGATCAGTTCGATCGGCGGGTCGCTGCGCCGGTCGAGGATCGATCCGAAATTGGCATAGAACCAGGCGTCGCCATGCCCCATCGCGGCGTAGCTGAGTCCGGCAATCAGCGTCGGGCTCAGCGCGACGCCCGCCAGCACGCTGCCCAGTCCCAGCACACGCGGCAGCGCGACGCCCAGCCGCAGTTCGCGCCACAACAGCCACAGCCCCAGGAACACGCCCTCGAACAGCACCGTGTATTTGATCTGCAGCCCGATCGCGAACAGCAGCATCGCGACCGCCGCCTTGATCCGCCGCACCGTCTCGTTGTCGGCGGCCGGCGTGTCGGGCAGCACCAGCGCAAAGGCGGCGGCGGTCAGCAGGTTGTAGAAGACGGGCGACTGTCCGCCCTGGCCGTCGGCAAGGTTGAGCGCCACGATGTAGAGCATCGCGGCCGGCAGCGCACCCGCCTCCCATCCGGCGCGGCAGGCCATGCGATGGATCAGCATCGCCGTCAGCACCACGCTTGCCAGCGCCATCATCTGATAGGCCCAGATGCCCGTCGGGACGCCCAGCGCGGCGGCGGGGAGATAGATCAGGAACAGCCCGATCGGCTTGCGGTCCCAGATGTCGACGAACGGCAGCGCGCCGTCGAGCATCCGCTGGGCGGTGACGAAATAGAATTGCTCGTCGACATGGACGAGCGGATCGCCAAAGGTCAGCGCGCGCGCCGCGATCGCGGTCACGAGCAGGGCCAGCCAGATGGGAAGGGCAAGCGCCCGGTCCGGAATGCGCGTCGCTGCGCGCGTGGTTGCCAGCGTCTCGACCGGCATCAGCGAGCGCATGGGTGCCGGGCGTGATCGTCCGGCCGATAGTCTGAGCACATAGGAAGTGAAACCTGCATTTGTGCCCCCGTCGGGTCGGAATTAGCCGAGCCGGCGGCGCTTGTCACGGGGGCGACATCTACGCGCGGCAACAGGCCGTCACAAAATCAGAGGGACGCCCCATGACCACCCAGATCGATCGTCGTTCACTGCTGCTCACCGGCAGCTTCGGGCTCGGTGCGCTTGCCATCCCCGGCTTTGCGCTCGCCCAGTCGGCCGCGCGCGGCTTCACCCATTCGGTGGCAAGCGGTGAGCCCGCGGCCGATTCGGTGCTGGTCTGGACGCGCTATGTCCCCGCCGATGGCGGCGCCGCGCATGTTCGCGCCGAATTGTCGGAAACCCAGGATTTCGCGCGCGTCGTCGGCGGCGGCCAAGTCATCACCGGACCCTGGCGCGACCACACGGTCAAGGTGACCGTCGCGGGTCTCGCGCCCGGCCGGCGCTATTTCTACCGCTTCATTGCGCCCGACGGGACGATTTCGCCGATCGGCCGCACGATGACGCTGCCCGAAGGCGACACGCGCCGCTTCGGCATCGCCGTCTTCTCCTGCTCGAACCTGCCCTTCGGCTATTTCAACGCCTATGCCCATGCGGCGCAGCGCGACGATATCGACCTGTGGATCCATCTCGGCGACTATCTCTACGAGTACAAGCGCGGCGGCTACGCGCCCAAGGACGGCGCGGTGGACGGACGCTGGCCCGAACCTGCGGGCGAGATGATCCACCTCGCCGACTATCGCCTGCGCTATGCCAGCTATCGCAGCGACCCCGATCTCCAGGAACTCCACCGGCTCAAGCCGATGCTCGTCCAGTGGGACGATCACGAAAGCGCGAACGACAGCTGGGAAGGCGGTGCCGAGAACCACGACGCCGACGAGGGCGACTGGTCGGCGCGCAAGGCGGCGGCGATGCAGGTGTTCCGCGAATGGATGCCCGTCTCCGAATCGCCCTGGGGCACCTATGCGATCGGCAACCTCGCGACCTTCTTCCGCACCGAATCGCGGCTGCTCGGCCGCACGCAGCAGCCCGACATCGCGCCGCTGTTCAAGGAAGCCGATCCGGCCCGCGCGCTCGCGGCGTTCCGCGACGGCGCGTGGCAGGATCCCGCCGCCTCGATGCTGGGGTCCGAACAGGAAAACTGGCTCGCACATGCCATGGCGGCCTCGGTGCGCACCGGCCAGCGCTGGCAGGTGGTCGGCTTCGGCACGATCATGGGCAACACCCGCCTGCCCGAACAGGCGGCGAGCTGGCTTTCCGCCGATACCTCGTCGCGGGCGCGCCAATATGTCGAGGCCGGCGTCGCCGCCAGCCGGCTCGGCCTGCCGCTCGGCTATGACAACTGGGGCGGCTACCCGGCGGCGCGCGCGCGTTTCCTCAAATCGGCGCAGGCGATGGGGGCCAATCTGCTCGTCGTCTGCGGCGACAGCCACAATGCCTGGGCCTATGACCTGGCGCAGGACGGCCGCCCCGCGGGCGTCGAGTTTGCGGGCCACAGCGTCACCTCGCCGGGCTTCGAAAGCGCGACCGCGGCCGATCCGAAGGTCGTCGCCGCGGGGCTCGTTGCCGCCAATCCCGAGCTCAAATGGTGCGACACCAGCCGTCGCGGCTACATGGCGCTCACGCTCACGCCCGATCGCGCGACCAACGACTGGATCTTCGTCGATACGGTGCGCCAGCGTTCGACCCGCGCCAGCATCGGCCACACCGCCACGGTGCTGCGCGGCCGCAACGTCATGGCCTGAGCGTCCGCCCTCCCGCCGTCGGTGCGGCGGGAGGGGGCCTGTTCATCCTTCCAGCGACTTGGTCGCCTGTTCATAGGTGTCCTTGCTCAGCCCCGGCGTCGCGACGATCCGTTCGAGCTCGGCACGCATCCGCGCGGCGCGATCGGCGCCGAAACGCTTCCACCGTCCCAGCGGCGGCACCAGCTTCGCCGCGGTTTGCGGGTTCAACCGGTCCAGCGCGATCAGCTGGTCCGCGACGAAGCGATAGCCGCGGCCCGATTCGTGGTGGAAGGCGCGCTGGTTGACGCTGAACGCGCCGATCAGCGCGCGCGCGCGGTTGGGGTTGGCCAGCGTGAAGTCGGGGTGCCGCGCCAGCGCCGCGACGGCCTCGACCGTGTCGTCGCGCGGCGACAGCGCCTGCGTCTGGAACCATTTGTCGATCACCAGCGCATTGCCGGCATAGCGCGCATAGAACGCGGCCAGCGCTTCTGCCCGTTCCGGCGAATCGCCGCTCACCAGCGTGCTCAGCGCACCCTGCCGGTCGGTCATGTTGTCCGCCGCCTCGAACTGGGCATAGGCAAG
Source organism: Sphingomonas chlorellae (assembly GCF_056485145.1). Lineage (NCBI taxonomy): Bacteria > Pseudomonadati > Pseudomonadota > Alphaproteobacteria > Sphingomonadales > Sphingomonadaceae > Sphingomonas > Sphingomonas chlorellae. The sequence continues at coordinate 164,565 of NZ_JBQXXM010000004.1, read as the reverse complement.
CGCGGGCGCGTCGGCCGCGCCGCTCGCCGCGATATAGCCCAAAGCGACGTTGCGCAGCCGCCGCGCGCCCTTGGCCGCGGGCGAGGTCTCGAACCGGTTCTGGCGCAACGCGTCATGCGTTTCGCGCCATTCGGCGATCAGCGCGCGGCCCAGTTCGGCGCGCAGCGCCTCGCGCGCACGGAAAATCGCCTCGGGTTCCACCACCGCCATCTGGTCGCCGATGAAGCTGTCGGAGGGCAGCAGCACCGCCTCGCCGACAAAGGCACGGTCGAGCGCGGGGTCGGCCAGCGTGTTGCGCACCGCCTCGATCACCGGCCCATGGTCGGCCTTGCCCTCGCGCACCGCAGTGACGAGCGTGTCGAGCATCAGCTGCTGCATCGCCTCATAGCGCGCGAACGGATCGTCGTCGTGCGCTGAAAGGAACGCCAGGTCGGCCGCGCTGCGGTTGGTCTCGACGATCACCGGCGCCGAAAAGCCGCGGTTGATCGAAAGCACCGGCGCCTCGTCGATCGCGTCGAACACGATCTGCTGCGTCGGCTCGTTGAGCAGCACCAGCCGTTCCTCGGTCAGCGGCCGTCCGCTCGTCCCGCCGAACAGGCGCAGCTTCAGCGGCAGCACCATCGGCGCCTTCACCGGCTGGCCGGGCGTCGGCGGCACCGTCTGCGTCAGGTCGAGCACCGCGCGCCCGTCCTGGTGGTGGAGCGCCGCCCGCACGCGCGGCGTCCCGGCCTGGCTGTACCACAGCCGGAACTGGCCCAGGTCGACGCCGCCGGCCTCTTCCATGCACGCAACGAAGTCCTCGCACGTCGCCGCCGTGCCGTCGAACCGGTCGAAATACAGGTCGGTCGCCGCGCGGAACCGGTCGGGGCCCAGGATGGTGTGCATCATCCGGATCAGCTCGGCGCCCTTGTTGTAGATGGTGGCGGTGTAGAAGTTCGAGATCTCGATATATTCCTCGGGCCGCACCGGGTGGGCGAGCGGTCCCGAATCCTCCGGAAACTGGCTCGCGCGCAGCGACCGCACATCCTCGATCCGCTTGACCGCGGGCGATCCCTGGTCGGCCGAGAAGCTCTGGTCGCGAAAGACGGTGAAGCCTTCCTTCAGGCTGAGCTGGAACCAGTCGCGGCACGTCACGCGGTTGCCCGACCAGTTGTGGAAATATTCGTGCGCGACCACGGCGGCGATCGCGTCATAGTCGTAATCGGTCGCGGTGTCGGGATCGGCCAGGATATAGCGGCTGTTGAAGACATTCAGCCCCTTGTTCTCCATCGCGCCGAAGTTGAAGTCGTCGACCGCGACGATGTTGAACACGTCCAGGTCGTATTCGCGGCCATAGACGCGCTCGTCCCACGCCATGCTCAGCTTCAGCGCCTCGAGCGCATGGCCGGTCTTGGCGATGTCGGGCTGGCGGACCCAGATGCCCAGCGCCACCTCGCGTCCCGACCGCGTGGTGAAGCTGCCGCGATTGGCGACCAGGTCGCCCGCCACCAGCGCGAACAGATAGCTCGGCTTGGGGAACGGATCGTGCCATTCGGCCCAGTGGCGGCCGTCGTCCAGCACGCCCTCGCCCACCGGGTCGCCATTGGCGAGCAGCACGGGAAAGCGTGCCTTGTCCGCCGTCATCCGCACCTTGTAACGCGACAGCACGTCGGGCCGGTCGGGGAAGAAGGTGATGCGCCGGAACCCCTCGGCCTCGCACTGCGTGCACAGGATCCCGCCCGACGCATAGAGCCCCTGCAACTGCGTGTTGCGTTCGGGGGCGATCACCACCTCGGTCTCGATCCGGTGGCGTTCGCCGGCCAGCGGCACGATCAGGTTGCCGTCCTCGATCGACCGGCGCGCGCTCGCATCGCCGTCGACGGCCACGCGCACCGGCGTCAGCCCGTCGCCGTCGAGCCGCAACGGCCGGTCGTGCGCGCCGTTGCGCACGACCTCCAGCACCGCGCGCACGCGCGTCGCGGCGGGATCGAGCGCGAAATCGAGCGTGATTTCGGGGACCAGCCAGTCGGGCTGCCGGTAATCGTCGCGGCGCGTCACGCGCGGCGTCGCGGTTGCATTCGGTGCGTCTGCCATCATGCGACAGGATATAGGGCCATGGGCGCCGCCCGCCATCCCATTCTCGCCCGAACCATTTCTGTCGTTGCGCCGGCGGTGTGTGATGCTACCGATACGCCGGTCACAGGTTTTCAGGAAGAGGGGTTGCATGTTCCGATTGACCGCGCCGCTGGCGATCGCCGCCATTGCCGCGTCCGCCGCCACCGCCCAGACGGCGCCGACGCCGGCGCCCGCACCGGCCCCCGCCGCGACGGGCATGTCCGCGGCGGAAAAGAACGCGATCATCACCGCGCCGCTGCCCGAGGATCAGGCGGCGATGAAGAGCCATGTGATGTTCCTCGCCTCCGATCCGATGCGCGGCCGCGACGCGGGCTCGAACGAATATGACATCGCCGCGCAATATGTGGCGTCGCAATTCTATGCCCAGGGGCTGCGCCCGGCGGGCGATGCCGGCGGCTATCTGCAAAAGGTGCCGCTCGTCGCCTACAACGCCGCGGACAAGGGCAGCATGGTCGTCTCGCGCAAGGGCAGCGATCCGGTCGCGCTCGCCTTCGGCCAGGATTTCGTCCCCGGCGCGGTTCCCGCCAGCCCCAGCTTCACGCTCACCGCGCCCGTCGTCTTCGTCGGCTACGGCATCGTCGGCGTGGGCCGCGACGACTATAAGGGCGCCGATGTGAAGGGTAAGATCGTCGCCTTTTTCGGCGGCGCGCCCAGCAGCTTCCCGGGCGAGGAGCGCGCGCATTTCGGCAGCCCCGCGTCCAAGGCCGAAATCGCGATGAAGAAGGGCGCGGTCGGCTATATCACGCTCGAATCGCCGATCACCGCGCGCAACCGCCCCTTCGCGATGGCGGCCAGCTTCTGGGATCGCCCGCGCGTGACCTGGGCCGACGCGAGCGGCGTGGGCCACATCCCCACCCCGGCGACGCCCGGCCTCGGCGCGCTCAGCATGGCGGGCGCGGCCAAGCTCTTCGCCGGCACGCCCGGCGCGTGGGATGCGATCCGCAAGGCGGCGGAGGTCGACGGCGCCACCTTCAAGCCGGTCCAGCTTCCGGGCACGCTCACCGTGTCGCTCAAGACGACGTCGAAGCCGCTCACCAGCTACAATGTCGCGGGCCTGCTGCCGGGCAGCGACCCCAAGCTCAAGGACGAGGTCGTGGTGCTCACCGCGCATCTCGACCATGTCGGCGTCGGTCGTCCCGATCGGAAGGGCGACACCATCTACAACGGCGCGATGGACAATGCGGTCGGCGTCGCCTCGCTGATCGAGGAGGCCAAGCGGTTCAAGGCGTCGGGCAAGGCGCCGCGCCGCTCGGTGCTTTTCCTTGCCGTCACCGCCGAGGAAAAGGGCCTCGTGGGCGCCGATTATTTCGCGCACAACCCCACGCTGCCCAAGGCGAACCTCGTCGCCGACGTCAATCTCGACATGCCGATCATCACCTACAAGTTCTCGGACATCGTCGTGTTCGGCGCGCCGCGCTCGACGCTCGGCCCGATCGTGCAGAAGGCGGCGGCCGAAATCGGCGTCACCATCTCGCCCGATCCGATGCCCGAAGAGGGGCTGTTCGTGCGTTCGGACCATTATCGCTTCGTCCAGCAGGGCATCCCCTCGGTGTTCCTGTGGCCGGGTCAGGCCGGGCCGGGCAAGGAAGCGACCGAACGCTTCATGAAGGAACATTATCACCAGGCCTCGGACGAGGTCGCGCAGGAACCCGGCATCGACTGGGAATCGGGCGTGCGCTTCGTCGACGTCAACTATCGCATCGCCCGCGCGATCGCCGACGCCGATCAGCGGCCGGTGTGGAACAAGGGTGATTTCTTCGGCACCTTCTTTGGCGGCCCTGTCGCCCGCTGATCGTGCCCCGGCCGGGGCGGGCGACCGCACGACGCTGTCGGCGGTCCGCCTGCTCCTGTTCGGGCCGGGTTATTGCGGCGCGCGGATCGCCGCCGCCGTCGTCGCGCGCGGGGGACAGGTGACGGCGGTGACGCGCGACGGGCGCGACGCCACGCTCGCGCTCGACGACAGCCCCGCTGTCGCGGCCGCGCTCGCGCGGGCGACCCACCTGCTTTCGACCGTCCCGCCCGATGCCGCGGGCGATCCCGTGCTCGGCCGCCATGGCGCGGCGATCGCCGCTGCGGCGGCGGGCGGGTGCTGGATCGGCTATCTCTCGTCGACGGGCGTCTATGGCGATGTCGGCGGCGCCTGGGTCGACGAGGCGAGCCCCACCGGCACGGGCCGGCGCAGCGCGCGCAGCACCGCCGATGCCGCCTGGGGCGCGCTTCCCGGCGCGCGGCGGTTCCGGCTGCCCGGCATCTATGGTCCCGGCCGATCGCCGCTCGACCGGCTCCGTGCCGGGCAGGCGGTGCGTGTCGACGTGCCGGGACAGGTGTTCAGCCGCGTCCATGTCGACGATCTGGTCGCGGGCGTGCTCGCCGCTCTCGACGCGCCGGCCGGCATCTACAATCTCGCCGACGATCTTCCCGCGTCGCAGGCCGACGTGATCGCCTATGCCGCGCGGCTGCTCGGATGCGTGCCGCCGCCGCTGGTGCCGCTTGACCGGGCGGGGCTCAGCGCCGCGGCGCTTGCCTTCTATGCCGAAAACCGGCGCGTCGCGAACGGGCGGGCGCGGCGGCTGCTCGGCTGGGCGCCGCTCTATCCCGATTACCGCGCGGGCCTGCGCGCCCTCAGCGCGACGACCAGCCCCGCCAGCGCCAGCACCGCGCCGCCGATCGCCAGTCCGGACCAGCGATAACCCTCGATCCACGTCGAAAACAGCATCGCGACCACCGGAATGACCACGCCGGTATACGCCGCCTTGGCCGGGCCGATCGTGCGGATCATGCGGAAATAAAGGCTGAACGCCACCGCCGATCCCAGCACGCCCAGATACAGGATGCCGCCCAGATAGGCGAGGCGCCATTCGAACACCGGCGGTCCTGCCATGACCCAGGCGATCGCGGCGTCGATGCCCGCGCCGCCCAGCATCGCCCAGCCGAGCATCGCCGTCATCGGATAGGCCTGGGCGGTGCGCGTCGCCTGCATCACATTGGCGATCGACGCTGCCAGCACGCCGGCCAGCGCCAGCCCGATGCCGATCACCGCCTCGTGCGGCCCGGCATGGGCCATCCGTGCCTCGTGGACGAACAGCAGCGCGATGCCGGCCATCGCGATCGCCGATCCGATCAGCAGTTGCTGTCCCATCCGCTGCCCCAGAAAGACCCGCGCGAGCAGCGCGTTGGGGACGAGGAGCAGCGCATAGACGATCGCGACGACGCCCGAGGTGATGTGCGCCTCGGCGCGATAGACGAGGTTGAAGTTGAGCACGAACTGCGCGAGCCCCAGCAGTACCGCGAAGCCATAGCCGCGCGCGTCGAGCCACAGCCGTTCGCGCCGCATCGCCGCCCAGCCGAGCATCGTCACGCCCGCGACAAGGAACCGATAGCTGATCGACCAGCTTGCGGGCACGACCGCGATCTGGTCGCGGATGACGATCCAGGTCGATCCCCAGATCAGCACGACGATCGCGAACGGGATCAGCACCGTCAGCCGCGTCGAGCGCGGCGGCGTGGGCGTTGGGGGCGAGGCGTCGTCCGGCGCGCTCACAGCGCGGCGATCGCGTCGGCCAGCGGCGCGACGACGCCCGCGTCCTGGTCCCATGCCGTCACCAGCCGGATCTCGCCCGGCGCCCAGTCGTAAAAGTCGAATCCCTGCGCGCGCAGCGCTGCCGCCTCGGCGGGCGTGACCTTCAGGAAAACCTCGTTGGCCTCGACCGGGTGGACCAGCCGCGCCGGTCCCGCCGCTGCGGCCAGCCGTGCCGCGCCCGCATTGGCCGCGCGCGCATGGTCGAGCCAGCGGTCCTCCGCCAGCATCGCCAGCAATTGCGCCGCCAGATAGCGGCCCTTGGAAAACAGCAGCCCCGCGCGCTTGCGGCGATAACGCGCGACATCGGCCAGCTCGGTGCGGAAAAACACCAGCGCCTCGGCGCTCATCCCGCCATTCTTGATGAAGCCGAAGCTCAGCGCGTCGACCCCCGCCTGCCAGGTCAGCGCCGCGGGCGAGCATCCCAGATGCGCGACGGCATTGGCAAAGCGCGCGCCGTCCATGTGCAGGCCCAGCGCGCGCGCGCGCGCCACCGCGCCGATCGCCGCCACCTCGTCGGGGGTATAGACGCGGCCATATTCGGTCGCGTTGGTGATCGAGATCGCGTGCGGCTGCACCTGGTGCACGTCGTTGCGGATCGCGCCCGCCACCGCCTCGATCGCGGCCGGGGTCAGCTTCGCGCCCGGTCCGTCGGCGAGGATCAGCTTGGCGCCGTGCGTATAGAATTCGGGCGCGCCGCCCTCGTCGTTCTGGATATGCGCGTCGCGGTGGCAGATCACGCCGCCGTGCGGCGGGCACAGCGCGGCGAGCGCCAGGCAGTTGGCCGCGGTCCCCGACGGCACCCACAGCACGCGCACCTCTGTCTCGAACAGCGCCGAGAAGCGGGCGTCGAGCGCCTGCGACCAGCGGTCGCCGTCATAGGCGGTGTCGAGCGTGTTCGCCTCGGCCAGCGCGGCAAGCACGGCGGGCGCGACGGGGGCGGCATTGTCCGAAAAGAAGCGCATGGCGCTGCCTTGCGGCCCCGCGCGGCGCGGGTCAACCGCCCCCGACGGGATCAGAAGGTGCCGTCGCCGGCGGGCGCGTCGGGCGTCCGCGTCCGCCGCGCCGTCGGGGTCGCGTCACCGCCGGGGCGCCGCCCGGTGTCGGGCGCGGGCCGCGCCGGGGCCGGGGCGCCGCGTGCGCCGGGGCTGGGGGCGGCGCGTGCGGACGGCGGCGGCGCGGGCTCGGGCGGCCCGGCGTCGGGATCGCCCTGCGGATCCACCTGCGTCTCGACGCGGCTGCCCTCGACAAAGTCCTGGACGCCGTTCAGCACGTCGTCGAGCGTCATCGCGTTGTTGCCTTCCTCCTCGACCGGCGGCGGCGGGGGCAGCGTCAGGTCGAGCGCGCGGACCATGAAGTCCTTCCAGATCCGCGCCGGCAACCCGCCGCCCGCCAGGCCCGGCACCGCCTTGTTGTCGTCGCGGCCGACCCACACGCCCACGACCAGGTCGCCGGCATAGCCGACGAACAGCGCGTCGCGGCCGTCCTGCGTCGTCCCGGTCTTGCCATAGGTCGGCACGGGCAGGTTGGCGCCGCGCCCGGTCCCCGCCTCGACCACCGTCGCCAGCAGCGAGCGCAGGTCGGCCAGCTCGCGCCCGCCATAGCTGCGCGGGCCGCTGAGCTGGCGCGACAGCCAGTCGCTGTCGGCGGGGTCGTCGTCGACGCCGCGCGGCCGCACCGGATAGCTGCCATTGGCCACCGACGCATAGGCCGCGGTCAGTTCGAGCAGCGACACGCCCGAGGTGCCGAGCGCGATCGACGCCTCGTTGGGGATCGGCGTCGAAATGCCCAGGTCGCGCGCCGCCTGGATCACCTTGCTCGGTCCCATGTCGGCGGTCAGCCGCGCCGCGACGACGTTGCTCGACTTGGCGAAGGCGCGCCGCAGCGGGATGCGCCCGGCATAGCGGCCCTCGGCATTTTCGGGCTTCCACCCGGCGATCTCGACGGGCGAATCGTCGACCATCGTGTCGGGCGTCATCCCCGAACGCAGCGCGGCGAGATAGACGAACAGCTTGAAGGTCGAACCCGGCTGGCGTCGCGCCTGCGTCGCGCGGTTGAACGCGCTTTCGGTATAGCTGCGGCCGCCCACCATCGCGACGACGCGGCCGTCGGGGTGCATCGCCACCATCGCCACCTGCGCACCGCTGAGGCCGGCGCCCTTGATGACGCGCTCGGCCGCCGCCTGCAGCCGCGTGTCGAGCGTCGTGCGCACCGTCTGTTCGCTCGCGATCTCGCCCGCGCGGTCGCGCGCCTGCGGCAGCACCCAATCGGCGAAATAGGTGCCGCTCGGCAGGTCCTCGGCGGTCTTGCGGACGTGGAGCACGGCGGGGCGCACGCGCGCCGCCTCGGCCGCGGTCAGGAAACCGGCATCGGCCATCGCCGCCACCACCAGCTTTTGCCGCGCCCGCGCGCCGTCGAGATTGCCCGTCGGCGCCAGTCGCGACGGCGCCTTGACCAGCCCCGCCAGCATGCTCGCCTGGCTCACCGTCAGGTCCTCGGGCGCGACCGAGAAATAATGCTGCGACGCCGCGCGCAGCCCGTACACATTGTCGCCGAAATAGACGTTCGAAAGATAGCGCGAGAGGATCTCGTCCTTCTTCAGCCACGCCTCGAGCCAGAAGGCGATCAGCACCTCCTGGAACTTGCGCGTCGCGGTGCGGTCCATCGTCAGGAACGCGTTCTTGGCAAGCTGCTGCGTGATCGTGCTCGCGCCCTGCGAACTGCCGTCGCTCGTCGCATTGTGGAGCACCGCGCGCACGATGCCGCGCGGGTCGACGCCCCAGTGGCTGTAGAATCGCCGGTCCTCGATCGCGACGAACGCCTCGCCGACATGGCGGGGCAGCTTCTTCACGTCGACGGGCTTGTCGATCACCGCGCCGCGCCGCGCGATCGGCGTGCCGTCGGCGGCAAGCAGCGTGATCGACGGCGGCGTCGGCGGCTGGAGCGACTTGGAAAGCGGTGCGGTCACCGCCAGCCATCCCACCGCCACGACGAACAGCACGATCAGCGCCGCGACGCCGCGCGCCGCCCAGCGCCACGTCGATCGCCGCAACAGGAAATTGCGCCGGGGCGCCGCGGCCTCGCCGCCGGGCTGCTCCGGTTCCTGGCCGTGCAGCCACGGTGCGTCGGGATCGTCGGGGCCGCCGCCGCCCGCGCCGCCGCCGCCGGGCATTCCGGGGCCGCCCGCGCCGTTCGCCGGGCCTTGCGCGCCGTCGCCGCGCCGCCACCATCCGCCGCGCCGCGGCGCCGGTGCCTCGGCGACCGGATCGACCGCGGGATAGGGGGGGGCCGGGGGCATCACGCGCCCGCCCGGCGCCAGCGGCAGCGGCGCCGCATCGTCGTCGAGCGGCCGCGATCGCCAGCCGCGCGGCGGCGCTGCCTCGTCCTCGTCCGACTGGGAACGCCGACGCAGCGGAAAGCTGCTCTCGCTGGAACCGGGATCACGCGCCATGGCGCGCCTCTAGACCCCTCGCGCGCCGCTGCAAAGCACTAGCCATGAGGTGTATTGATATTCCAATACAGTCCGCCCGGCAAGCCGCGCACCAACCCGCGTGCCCGCCCGTTCCGCAGCCCACCCCCGTTCAGGCTTCCAGCTCCACGTCCCAGTACAGCCAGTCGCGCCAGGTCTCGTGCAGGTGGTTGGGCGGAAACCGGCGGCCATGTTCCTGCAACTGCCAGCTCGTCGGGCGAATCGGCGCCTCGGCCAGCGGCATCGCCGCCTGGCGCGGCGTCCGGCCGCCCTTTTTCAGGTTGCACGGCGCGCACGCGGTGACCACATTTTCCCAGGTGGTCCGCCCGCCCTGCGCGCGCGGCACGACATGGTCGAACGTCAGGTCGTGGTGGCTGCCGCAATATTGGCACGCGAAACGGTCGCGCAGGAACAGGTTGAACCGGGTAAAGGCGGGGAATTGCGACGGCTTCACATATTGCTTCAGCGCGATCACCGACGGCAGCTTCAGCCGCGCGCTCGGGCTGCGCACTTCGCGCTCGTAATAGGAAACGACGTCGACGCGCTCGAGGAACAGGGCCTTGATCGCCGTCTGCCACGGCCACAGGCTGAGCGGATAATAGCTGAGCGGCGTATAATCGGCATTGAGCACGAGCGCCGGGCAACCGTCCGGATGGCGGATCAGATCGGGATGGTACATGCACACCCTCGCCCTAATTTTCACGCCGACGCTTCCTGCCGGGGAAGCGTGACCGGGGTATGACAGCACAGCCCTTGACTCATGGTCAACCCCCGGAAGCTGCCGGGGTCTGCACGCGATTCGCACCCAGCCCCACCGGGCGGCTCCATCTCGGCCATGCCTGGTCCGCCCTGGCCGCGCACGATTTCGCCCGCGCGCATGGCGGGCGCTTCCTGCTGCGGATCGAGGATATCGACGGCACGCGCAGCCGCCCCGAACATGTCGATGCGATCCTCGCCGATCTCGACTGGCTGGGGCTCGAATGGGACGGGCCGGTCTGGTTCCAGTCGCGGCGCCAGCCCGCCTATGACGCCGCGCTCGCCCGGCTGCGCGAACGGGGGCTGCTCTATCCCTGTTTCTGCACGCGCGCGGACATCGCCGCGCGGCTGTCGGCGCCGCACGGCCCCGACGGGCCGGTCTATCCCGGCACCTGCCGCGGGCTGCCGCCCGATCCCGCCCGCCTCGCCGCGACGCCGCACAGTTGGCGGATCGACATGGCGCGCGCGCTCGCGGCCGTTCCCGGCGGTGCCGCGGCGCTCGGCTGGGACGATGCCTTTGCCGGCCATGTCGCGGCCGATCCCGCCGCGCACGGCGACGTCATCCTCGCGCGCAAGGACGCGCCCGCCAGCTACCATCTCGCGGTCACGGTCGACGATGCGGCCCAGGGGGTCACGCACGTCGTGCGCGGCGCCGACCTGTTCGCGGCCACGCATGTCCACCGGCTGCTCCAGGCGCTGCTCGGGCTGCCGGTGCCGCTCTATCGCCACCACGCGCTGCTCGCCGGCCCCGACGGCCGGCGCCTTGCCAAGCGCCACGGCGCGCCGACGCTCGCCGCGATGCGCGAGGCGGGGCATGACGGCCGCGCCGTCGCCGATGCGTTGCGCGGCGGCCAACTTCCGATTGGCTTCGCCCCGGCGGCGGGTTAGGCTCGCGGGATGAACTGGCTGCTCGTGCTCGTCCTGGTCGCGATGATGGTCGCGACGCTCTTCACGCTCATTCGCGGGGTGGTGAACTTCCTGCGCGCGACCGAGGCCGATCTGAAGGGCGAAGGCCCCAGCAACCCCAGCCTCCGCTCGAACAAGCTGATGCAACAGCGCATCCTGTTCCAGGCGGGGGCGATCGTCGTGCTCGTGCTGCTGCTGATGGTCGCCTCGGCCAAGGGCTGAGCGCGCCGCGCCCGGGTGGGGGCGGGGGCTTCCCCTCCGGCCGCTTTCCCCCGCGCCGCTTCCGCTCTACACCGGCGGCACGATGGTCAAGCTCAACAAGATCTACACGCGCACCGGCGACGACGGCACCACCGGGCTGGTCGACGGCTCGCGCATTTCCAAGGCCGATCCGCGCATGGAAGCGATCGGCGATGTCGACGAAGCCAACAGCGCGATCGGCGTCGCCCGCGCGGGGCTGGCCGATCCATGGCTGCGCGACACCGTGCTCGCGCGCATCCAGAACGATCTGTTCGATCTCGGCGCCGATCTCGCGACGCCCGACGGAGTGGCGGGGGCGCTGCGCATCACCGACCCGCAGGTCGAATGGCTCGAGGCGACGATCGACCACATGAACGCGTCGCTCGCGCCGCTCAACAGCTTCATCCTTCCCGGCGGCAATCCCGATGCCGCGGCGGTCCATCTCGCCCGCGCGATCGTGCGCCGGGCGGAACGCGCCGCCGTGCTCGCCAACCGCACCGCGCCGCTCAACGCGGCGGCGCTCGCCTATCTCAACCGGCTTTCGGACCTGCTCTTCGTTGCGGCGCGCTTTGTGAACCAAAGCCGTGGCGGCGACGTTCTGTGGGTTCCAGGGGCATCGCGCTGAACCATAACGGTTCCTCCGGGGCGGGCAGCGCGGTCGTGGAGGAGACGGATCATGCCAATATCGACCGCCGCCGACCCGGCGCTGTCGCCCCTTGCCGATCGCTTCGTGCGCACGCGCGCGCTCACGGCCGCGATCGCCGCGCCGCTTTCCGACGCCGATGCGACGATCCAGTCGATGCCCGATGCGTCGCCCGCCAAATGGCATCTCGCGCACACCAGCTGGTTCTTCGAAACCTTCGTGCTGCGCGATCACGTCCCCGGCTACCGGCTGTTCGACGATCGCTGGGGCTTTCTCTTCAACAGCTATTATGACGCCGAAGGCGCACGCCAGGCGCGCGCCGCGCGCGGGATGCTCTCGCGGCCGACGCTCGATGCCGTGATCGCCTATCGCGCCGCGGTCGATGCCGCGGTGCGCGACGCGCTTCCCAACCTGTCCCCCGCCGCCGCCGCGCTCGTCCGGCTGGGGTGCGAGCATGAGGCGCAGCATCAGGAATTGCTGCTCACCGACATTCTCCATCATTTCTCGGTCAACCCGCTCGAACCGGCCGTCTGGCCGCCCGCGTCGGCGGGGGCGCCGCGGCCGCCCGCGGCGGTGCCCGCGCCGGTGCGCTGGCGCGAATCGGGGGAACGCATCGTCGCGATCGGCACCGACGGCGCGGCCGGGGCCGACGGCTTCGCCTTCGACTGCGAAACGCCGCGGCATCGCGTGCTGCTCAACGCGCATGCGCTGGCCGACCGCACCGTCACCAACGCCGAATGGCTGGGGTTCATCGCCGACGGCGGCTATCGCGATCCGCGGCTCTGGCTGTCCGACGGCTGGGCCTGGGTCCAGGCCAATGCGATCGCGGCGCCGCTCTACTGGCAACGCGCGCGCGACGGCGACGGCTGGACGCGGTTCGGGCTCGACGGGCGGCGTCCGGTCGATCCGGCGGCGCCGGTCACGCATGTCAGCTTTTTCGAAGCCGACGCCTATGCGCGCTGGGCCGGCGCGCGCCTGCCGCTCGAGGCCGAATGGGAGGCCGCGGCCGCGGGCGACGATCCCGACGGCGGCAACCAGCTCGACGCCGCCGGTCCGGTGGCGCCGCGTCCGGCGGGTGCGGGCTGGTTCGGCGATGTCTGGGAATGGACCGGCAGCGCCTATCGTCCCTATCCGGGCTTCGATCCGCCCGGGGGCGCGGTGGGCGAATATAACGGCAAGTTCATGAGCGGCCAGTTCGTGCTGCGCGGCGGCAGTTGCGCCACGCCGCGCGGCACCGTGCGCGCGACCACCCGCAACTTCTTCTACCCGCATCAGCGCTGGCAGTTCACCGGCGTGCGGCTCGCCAAGGATCTCTGACGATGCACACGCTTCTCGAAACGCCGGCCGATGCGCTCGCCCATCCGACGACGGGGCCGCGCTCGCGCGTCGATCCCCAGTTCCGCGCCGATGTGCTCGCCGGGCTCGCGCGGCGGCCGCGCGCGATTCCGGCGCGCTGGTTCTACGATCGGCGCGGCTCCGAACTGTTCGAAGCGATCACGCGGCTTCCCGAATATTATCCGACGCGGACCGAGACCGCGCTGCTCGAACGCGTCTGTCCGGCGCTGCCGGTGCCGCGGGGGGCGGCGGTGGTCGAATTCGGGTCGGGCGCGTCGGCCAAGACGCCGCACCTGCTGCGCGCGGTCGCGCCTGCGGCCTATGTGCCGATCGACATTTCGGGCGATTTCCTGCGCGAATCGGCGACCGCGCTTGGCAGCGCGTTTCCCGGGCTGCCCGTCTATCCGGTCGAGGCCGATTTCATGCGCCCGGTGCCGCTCCCCGCGCCGGTCGCGGGGCTGCCCAAGATCGGCTTCTTTCCCGGCTCGACGATCGGCAACCTCACCGCGCCGGCCGCGGTCGACCTGTTGCGCGCGATGCGCGACTGGCTGGGCGAGGGGGCGTGGCTGCTGATCGGGATGGACCGGATCAAGGATCCCGACATCCTCGTGCGCGCCTATGACGATGCGGCCGGCGTGACCGCGGCGTTCAACCGCAACCTGCTCGAACGGATCAATCGCGAGCTCGACGGGACGATCCCGGTCGACGCCTTCCGCCATCGCGCGATCTGGAATGCCGATTCGGCGCGGATCGAAATGCATCTCGAGGCAGTCCGGGCGGTTGGCTTTTCGGTTTCCGGGAACGACTTCGAAATCGCGGCGAACGACACGATTCACACCGAAAACAGCCATAAATACGGCCCGAACGGCAGCCGATTGCTGCTTCGCGCCGGCCATTGGGAGCCCGTGGCCGAATGGACCGATCCGCGCGACTGGTTCGCGCTGCTGCTGTGCCAGGCGCGCGCGATGACCAGCGCGCCCTGACAAGCTGTTTTATCTCAACGCGTTACGGCTTCCGCGTGCCAGATTCGCAGCCAGTTGATCGACCCCCGGCACTCGTCCATCTCGCGCACCTCGATCGCGCGGAACGAGGTGCCGTCCCAAATATATCGCGCACTTTCTCCACAATCGCCGACGCCGCGCCCTTTTGAATAGGTGGATAGTTCTGATTTCTTCGGATCCCATCCCGCATTCGTCAGCAACTCCGCGTCGCCAAGATAATCGAAGTCTGCCGTTTCTACTTTGCTTCCGCGGACAATAAAGGCGACGCTCGAAAAATTATAGGCGCCGTTCCCGCACGGTAGCAGCGCAAGCGTCGCGCCGCCGCCCAGTGCTGCCATCTCGACTTCCGGGGCGGGATTGTCGTCGCTGTAATTACTCGAACAATCCACCATCTTTTCCATCTGCGCCCGCATCGCGGCGGTAATCGGCACCGCCGTCCCATCGGCCTTCACCCCGACAATCCGCGGCACCGCCGGCGGTGCGGGCACTGCCGACGCCGGTTTCGGCCCCCGCGCAATCGCCGCCGTCACCCCGCCCGCACGCCCCTGCTCGGCATCGATGAAGCGCAGCGCAGCCGACGACCCCTTCAGCGAAACCCGCGCGATCATCTTCCCCCGCGCGTCGGCGAGCGTCAGCGCCGTGCCGTTGGCCGCAGCCGTGACCAGCCGCGCGGCGTCCGCACCCGTCAGCGTCACTTGCCCCTCGGCAATGCGGCCCGCACCGACCCGCTGCCCGTCGATGGCGACCACCGCGTCGCCCTTGGCATCCCCGGCGTCGATCGAGACCCGGAACGTGCCATCCGGCCCGGCCTTGCGCTCGATCGAGGCGAGCCGCGGTCCGTCATCGGGCCAGTCGCCGCCATCGGGCGCCAGCGCGGTCATCTCGCACGCCCGCACATTGTCGCAGGCGACGGCCCAATCGGAGAAAGTCTTGATCGAACCCATGGCAGGATCGGTCGGTACGGCGGCAAGGATCGCGAGGAGCAGCATGATCGCAGTCTAGCCGAGCCGGGCAGGGAGCGGTAGGGCGGCGGTCACGAACCACCAACGGAGACGAAACGATGCAGACGATCGGTGTAATCGGTGCAGGTCAGATGGGGGCGGGGATCGCCCAGGTTTCGGCGCAGTCGGGGTACCATGTGCTCCTGTCGGATGTGGACGTCGCGCGTGCCGAAGCCGGCAAGGCGGGGATTGCCAAGCAGCTCAAGCGTCTGGTCGAGAAGGAAAAGATCGCCGCGGCCGACGCCGACGCCGCGCTCGCCCGGATCGAGCCGGTCGGTGATGTCGCGGCGATGGCGCCGTGCGGCATCGTGATCGAGGCCGCGACCGAGCGTGAGTCGATCAAGCGCCAGATCTTCGAGAATGTCGGCAAGGTGCTCGGCGACGACGCGATCCTGGCAAGCAACACCTCGTCGATCCCGATCACGCGGCTGGCCCAGGCTGCGCCCGATCCCGCGCGGTTCGTCGGCGTCCACTTCTTCAACCCGGTGCCGGTGATGGGGCTGATCGAACTGATCCGCGGCCTTGCGACCTCGGACGCGACGGTGAAGACGGTCGAGGCGTTCGGTCAGTCGCTCGGCAAGCGTATCGTTCATGCCAACGACGCGCCCGGCTTCATTGTCAATCGCATCCTGCTGCCGATGCTCAACGAGGCCTGCTTCGCGCTGGGCGAGGGCGTCGCGACGATCCGTGACATCGACGCGGCGTGCCAGCTGGGCCTCAACCACCCGATGGGGCCGTTCACGCTGGCCGACTTCATCGGTCTCGACACGTGCCTCGAGATCTGCCGCGTGCTGTTCGAGGGGACGGGCGATCCCAAGTTCCGCCCGGCGCCGATCCTGGTCAAATATGTCGAAGCCGGCTGGTACGGTCGCAAGACCAAGCGCGGCTTCTACGACTATACCGGTCCGGAGCCGGTCCCGACGCGCTGATCTTCGCGGTTGCCGCAATCGAAAAGGGGGCGTCCGGCCAGTGCCGGGCGCCCCCCTTTTTTGGTTCGCGATGGCGCGGATGCGTCAGGGAAGCAGCAGCCCCGCGAGCGCTGCCGACATCAGATTGGCCAGGCTTCCGGCGATCAGCGCCCGGATGCCCAGCTTAGCGATGAGCGGGCGCTGATTGGGCGCGAGGCTTCCGGTCGAAGCCATCTGGATCGCGATCGAGCTGAAATTGGCGAAGCCGCACAGCGCAAAGGTGATGATCGCGCGCGTGCGCGGCGCCAGGTCGGTCATGTTGCCCAGGTCGATGAATGCGACGAACTCGTTGAGCACCAGCTTGGTGCCGAACAGGCCGCCCGCCTCGACCGCTTCGCGCCACGAAATGCCGAGCAGGTACATCACCGGGGCAAAGATGGTGCCGATGATCTTCTGAAAGCTCAGCCCGGCCAGGCCGCTTGCCCAGGCGGCATTGCCGCTCGCGTGGTAAACCCAGTCGCCTGCGCTCGCGAGCAGGCCGTTGGCAAGCGCGACGAGCGCGACGAACGCAAGCACCATCGCGCCGACCGCCACCGCGATCTTCACGCCGGTCGACGCGCCCGTCGCCGCCGCCATGATGATGTTGGCGGCGCGCTCTTCCTCCAGGTCGTGCTCGGCGAGCTTGATGACCTCTTCCTCGACATCGTCGCCCAGCGGCAGTTCGTCGTCGGCGACGTCGGTGTCGGGCATGATGATCTTGGCCATCAGCAGTCCGCCCGGTGCCGCCATGAACGACGCGGCGAGCAGGTAGGGGAGCGACCCCGGCCCCAGCAGGCTGGCATAGGCGGCAAGGATCGTGCCCGCGACGCCGGCCATGCCCACACTCATCACCGCAAAGAGCTGCGACGGCGTCAATCGCGCCAGATAAGGCCGGATCACCAGCGGCGATTCGCTCTGGCCGACGAAGATGTTGGCCGCCGCGCACAGCGATTCGACCTTGCTCGTTCCCACCACCTTCTCGATCGCGCCGCCGATCCAGCGGATCACGAACTGCATGATGTGAAGGTGATAGAGGATCGAGACCAGCGCGGCGAAGAAGACGATCACCGGCAGTGCGCTGATCGCGAAACTGTTTCCCCCCAGTTCAGGCTTGGCGAGCGGGCCGAACAGGAAGCTCGTGCCCGCGCTCGCATAGCCGAGCAGCGCCGAAACGCCGTTCGACATCGTGTGCAACAGGGCCTGGCCCCAGCTGGTCCGCAGCACGAGCACTGCGATGCCGGTCTGCAACGCAAATGCCGCGCCCACGACGCGAAGCTGGATCGCGCGGCGGTTGGTCGAAAGCAGGAATGCGATCGCAAGGATCGCCAGAATACCGAAGATACCGGTCGGAAAATGAGTCATCCGCTGAAATGCGCCCCAGCGCCGGCCCATGGGCGGCCGGCCAAACTTGCCGTTCATACACGTCGGGCGGGCGAAGGCGATAGGGGGCATTGCACGCGTACGATCGACGATGCAGGCCCGCAAATGGGACAGGTGCGACGCCTTCATGGCGGCTTCGGTGCACGGTCTTGCCGCCGCCCTCTTTCGCCGGCGGCGCTTTGCCGCTAGCGTCCTCCGATGGAAATCCGCTCCAGCGCCAGCATCACGCGCTCGCTCTTCTTCTTCTCGGTCTTTTACGGCGGCATGGTCTGCATTGCGGGGGTGCTTGGCAACAAGCAGGTCTCGCTCGGGCCGCTGTCGGTCCTCGGAACATGGGTGGGCGTCGGTCCGCTCGCGGTCGAGGCGGGAATCTTTGCCTTCCTCATGCTCGTCTCGGTGTCGAGCGCGGTTGCCGAACTCCATGGTCCGGAAATCGGGCGCCGCCTGGTGCTGTTCGGTTTCGTGCCGCTCGTCGTGTCGGTGCTGCTCTCGCTGCTCGTCCTCAGGCTCCCCGCTTCGGCGAGCATGGAGCCGAGCCGGCTCGCCGCCTTTACCCTGATGATGGAGGGGACGCCGCGAATCTGGCTGGGCGGAATCATCGCCTATGGCATTTCGCAGATCCTCAACGTGACGATCTTCGGCGCGCTGCGTTCGGGAACGGGGCGGATGCTGTGGCTGCGCGCGGCGCTGGCCAGCATGCTCAGCCAGATTGCCGACACGCTGATCTTCGTCACCGTGGCCTTCTATAACGTCTTTCCGATCGGCGAACTGCTCGTCGGACAGATGATTGCCAAGGTGGTGCTCAGCCTCGTGCTCGTTCCGCCGCTGATCTATGCCTTTGTCGCGTTCGGGCGCCGGCTCGACGGGCGGCGTCCGCTCTGACGTCGCAGCGGGCGTGCGTCGTCCCAGGGGTTGGGCTTCGTCGTCATTTGGCCTAAGGGCGCCCGAATGACCGATCACGCACCCGATCCGGCGATGCTCGCCAAGGCCGAAACGCTCACCGAGGCGCTGCCCTATCTGCAGCGCTATGCGGGGGCGACGTTTGTGGTGAAATATGGCGGCCACGCCATGGGCGATCCTGAGCTTCAGCGCCAGTTCGCCAATGACATGGTCCTGCTCAAGGCGGTGGGGATCAACCCGATCGTCGTTCATGGCGGCGGCCCCCAGATCGGCGCGATGCTCAAGCGCCTGGGCGTCGAATCCGAATTTGTCGGCGGCCTGCGCGTCACCGATGCCGAAACCGCACGGATCGCCGAGATGGTCCTGGCGGGCTCGATCAACAAGGAAATCGTCGGCTGGATCGCGCAGGCGGGCGGCCGGGCCGTGGGGATCGCGGGCAAGGATGCCGGCCTCGTCACTGCACGGAAGGTTGAAGGTCGTGCCGCCGACCCGCTTCAGGGGATCGAGCGCCACGTCGACCTCGGCTTCGTCGGCGAGCCGGTCGAGGTCGATCCGTCATTACTGAAGACGCTCGCCGACCAGGGCTTCATCCCCGTGGTCGCGCCGATCGCGATGGGTGCCGACGGCCATACGTACAACATCAACGCCGACACGATGGCGGGCGCGATCGCCGGCGCGTGCGGCGCATCGCGTTTCTTCCTGCTGACCGACGTTGCGGGGGTGCTCGACAAGTCGGGCGCACTCGTCACCGATCTCGATCCGGCCCGGATCGCCGCGCTCAAGGCCGATGGCACGATCTCGGGCGGCATGATCCCCAAGGTCGATACCTGCGTCGCTGCGGTTCAGGCCGGGGTCGATGCCGCGGTGATCCTTGACGGCCGCATCCCGCACGCGATGCTGCTCGAAATCTTCACCCGGTGCGGCGCCGGGACGCTGGTCCGCGCCTGAGGCTACGACCCGGGCGGCGGATGCGCCCGGGTTGTGCATCCCCTATATGCCCGGACGATAATGCCGGTTGTGGGCGCGGCAGGCTTTCCTGTATCCAGCCCCTCGGCGAATTGCGGAGACCCCCTTGAGCGACTTTCTGATAACGCTGCTGCAGATCGTGCAGATGCTGCTGACGGTGTTCTGGTGGATCATCGTGGTCCAGGCGATCATGTCGTGGCTGATCGCGTTCAACGTGATCAACACCTATAACGACTTCGTGCGTTCGCTGTGGAACGCGCTGCGCGTGATGACCGAACCCTTTTATCGGCCGATCCGCCGGATTCTCCCCGATTTCGGCGGGCTCGATTTTTCGCCCTTCGTGGTGCTGTTGCTGGTCATCATTCTGCAGAATTACCTGATCCCCTTTGCCGCGCGCCAGATCGCGCTGTCGGCAGCCGGCGTCTGAGTGCCTGCGTGGCGTGAGACGGCGGACGGACTGGAAATCGCCGTCCGCGTGACGCCGCGCGCCTCGCGCGACCGGATCGGGCCGGGAACGCCCGACCATTTCGCCGCCCGGCTTGCCGCCCCGCCCGTCGAAGGGGCGGCGAACACCGCACTCGTGGCGCTGGTCGCGCGCAGCTTTGGCGTGGCGCGGCGCGACGTCCGGCTGATTGCGGGCGATACTGCGCGGCTCAAGCGGCTGGCGGTCGCCGGCGACGCCGCGGCGCTGGCGCAAATCGCCGCGCGTCTCTATGAGGGCGAACCATGAGCGCAGCACTGATCGACGGCAAGGCCTTTGCCGCGGGCCTGCGGGCCCGTATCGCCAACCAGGTTTCCGAATTCCAGGCCGCAGCCGGGCGCGTTCCCGGCCTTGCGGTGGTGCTGGTGGGCGACGATCCCGCATCGGCCGTCTATGTGCGCTCAAAGGGCAAGATGACCCGCGAAGCGGGTATGGAGAGTTTCGAGCATCGCCTGCCGGCCGATGCCGGCCAGGATGCGCTGATCGCACTCGTCGATCAACTCAATGCCGATCCGCGGGTCGACGGCATCCTCGTCCAGTTGCCGCTGCCGGCGCATCTCGACGCGCAGGCGGTGCTGTTGCGGATCGACCCCGAAAAGGACGTCGACGGCTTCCATCCGGTCAATGCCGGGCGTCTCGCCACCGGGTTGCCCGGGTTCGTTCCGTGCACCCCGCTGGGTTGCCTGATGCTGCTCGAGGATCGGCTGGGCGACCTGTCGGGGCTCAATGCGGTGGTGATCGGCCGGTCCAACATCGTCGGCAAGCCGATGGCGGCGCTGCTCACCGCGCGCAACGCGACGGTCACGCTGGCGCATTCGCGCACGCGCAACCTGCCGCATTTCCTCGCCCATGCCGATATCGTCGTCGCCGCGGTCGGGCGTCCCCACTTCGTCAAGGGCGAATGGCTCAAGGCGGGCGCCACGGTGATCGACGTCGGCATCAACCGCGTCGACGGGGTTCTGGTCGGCGATGTCGATTTCGACAGCGCGGCGTCCGTCGCAGGCGCGATCACGCCGGTCCCCGGCGGAGTTGGGCCGATGACGATCGCCTGCCTGCTCCGCAACACGCTGGTCGCCGCGCACCGTCGCGACGGCATCGATCTCGACGAGTCGGCGTTGTGATCGGCGCGGGAGCGTGTCCGGCATGATCGAACTCTTCGTCTCGGCGTTCATCACCTTTTTCGTCGTGATCGATCCGCCGGGCTGTGCGCCGATCTTTGCGGGGCTGACGGCGGGCACCAATGCCGTTCACCGGCGCGCGATGGCGGTCCGGGCCGTGATCGTCGCGGGCATCATCCTGATCGGCTTTGCGCTCTTCGGCGAATTGCTGCTGCGCGCGCTCGGCATCAGCCTCAGCGCGTTTCGGATCGCGGGCGGGATCATGCTGTTCCTGATCGCGCTCGAAATGGTGTTCGAAAAGCGCACCGAGCGCCGTGAGGATCGCGCCGAGAAGGTCAAGGCGGGCGAGCCCGTCGACATCTCGATCTTTCCGATGGCGATGCCGATGCTGGCGGGGCCGGGATCGATCGCGTCGGTGATGCTGCTGATGTCGCAGAACAGCGGACTCGATCGTTCGGCGGTCGTCCTCGCGGCGATGATCGCGGTACTCGCGCTGTCGCTGCTGGCACTGCTTGCCGCCGGGCCGATCATGCGGCTGGTCGGAGCACGGATCGAGGCCGTGGTGTCACGGCTGCTCGGCGTCCTGCTCGCGGCGCTGGCGGCGCAGTTCGTGATCGACGGGATCCGCGCTAGCCTTGTGGCCGTGCGCGCGGCGACGGGGCACTGACGCCAGCCTTCTTGTCCGTCGCGGGGTCGTCGGGCAGGTCATAGCGGATTCGCCACAGCCGCAACGGCGATCCGGCGCGCAGCGCCACGGGCTCAAGCCAGCTCGGCACCTGCCCGCGGTGGAGCTGGGCGTAAAAGCCGTTCGGATTGCGTGCGCGGTACACCGTCGTTTCGGACAGGTTCGGGCAAACCAGCAGATATTCGGCATGGTGCCG
Organism: Sphingomonas chlorellae; assembly: GCF_056485145.1. Lineage (NCBI taxonomy): Bacteria > Pseudomonadati > Pseudomonadota > Alphaproteobacteria > Sphingomonadales > Sphingomonadaceae > Sphingomonas > Sphingomonas chlorellae. The sequence goes on along the minus strand of NZ_JBQXXM010000004.1, from coordinate 142,849 downwards.
CGCGGCGATGGCGCGGAACGCCTTGGCCGGGCCGGTGAAGGCGTGGTGGACGTCAAGGATCGCGTCGCCGTTCCGGTGATAGGGGCCGGCAACTGCGTCATGGTGCGTCACGACGATCAGCCGCGGCCCCAGGTCGACATGCGTGAACATGATCGCGCGCGGCAGGTTGTTGAGCGGGCTGAGCGACGTCACGCGGGCGCAGGCGGCATTGGCCTGTGCGACCTTGTCGGGGCCGCTCGTTCCCGGCTTGGCGGGCTTCTCTGCCGGCATGAAGCGGAGCACGAGCCCGGTGAAGAAGCCCGAGACGACAAGGAAGCCCGCCACGGCCCCCAGCACGCGCACCGCCATCCAGCGGCGGCGCAGGAACCAGGGCACGACGATCCAGACGAGCGCGGTCGCGCCGGCAACGCCCAGCATCTGTGCGGCCGGGGCGGCGCGCATCTGCCATAACAGCATCCCGCCGGCAAAGGCCGTGAACAGCGCAATCGCCGCCCACCCGGCCGCTGCCTGCGTGCCCCGCGTGCGCCAGACGCCGGCAAGCGCGCCGATCAGCCCCAGAATGGGCAGCGTCGCGACCGGAAACGCGTTCTTGAACGTCTGGCGATAGATCGGCCGCGCCTCGCGGACATTGTTGAGCCACGTGTTGGCCAGTTCGTCGGAAACCTGTTCGGGGCGGCCCAGGCACTGCGGGAACATGCCGACGAACCCGGCAATGATCGCCGCGCCGGCAACCGCCGCCAGGCCGAAACGTGCCCAGCGGCTACGCGGATTGGCCAGCGAGAGCGCAAAGAGCAGCGCGCCCGCCGCGACCATCACCGTCAGCCATACCGGCGTCAGCGCGTCGCAGCGCATGGCGTGGTTGGCGTTGGAGGCAAAGAACGCAAAGCCCGCGCTCGATCCGCCGGCAAGGCAAAGGCCATAGACCTGCATCCGGCGCACATCGGCCGAATCCCAGATCCACCGCAGCGCGATGATCGCCGCCGCCATCGCGCAATAGGGCAGCAGTTCGAGCCCGATCGTCAGCGACAGTGCGCTCGACAGGCCGACCGTGGCGCCGCCGCGTCCCCCCTTGGGGTCGGCCAGTCCGGCGACCGTCAGGGCCAGGCATGCGAGCTGCCAGCCATGATGGTCGATCCGCATCGGCGCGAACATCAGCATCGTCGAGGTGCAGCCGAGCAGGATGACGAGCGCGATCGGCCATGCCGCCGGGGCCAGCAGGCGGCGGATGGTGAGCACCAGCCCGGTCATCGCGATGCTCAGCGGAAGCAGCGGCGCGATGCCGCAGGCCCAGCGTTCGGCCGCCGCGGTGCCCAGTATCGGCTTCAGCAACAGGATCAGCCCCGCGATCGGCAGATCGACGAAACGCGACCAGTGGATGTCGAATCCGCCCAGTGCCGGGTCCATGCGATACTGGCGCAGGTCGTACCAGCCCTGGCCCGCCAGCAGCGCGCGGACCTGCATCAGCCGCATATTGTCGTCGGTGTCGCCCAGCACCAGCCAATAGATGTTGCCGTGGCGCTGCCACAGGAACCAGGCGACGACGCCCGCCCAGAAGGCGAAGGTCCAGGTCTTCCAGTTCTGATCGAGATCACGGTCGATCCGCCATCCGGCGAACAGGCGGGCGATGGTGTTGCGCTGCAAAATGGCTTTCCTCGTTCCGTCGCGCGCATTAGGGCGCGTTCTGGCTTCAGGGCAAGGGATCGTGACGGGACTGCTTCATCGATTGGAGGCGCTGCACGCCAGCGGGGCGCTGGGACAGCTGATCCGGTTCGTCATCGTCGGCGGACTGTCGACGCTTGTCTATGCCGCCGTCTATCTGCCGCTCGCCGGTCACGTGATGCATCCCGTGCTGGCGTCGATCGCCGGATTTCTGGTCGCGGTGGTGTTCGGTTTCTTCATGCACAGCCGCTGGAGCTTCCGCGGGCACCAGGCCGATGAGGGGCCCGGCACGCAATTTCGCTTCTTCGTGGTGCAGGGCGTGGGAATGCTGCTCAATGCGGGCTTCACCTGGGCGCTCACCGGTGGCATCGTGCCGGGACCGACCTGGCTTCCGCTGGTCCCGGTGGTGTTCGTCACGCCCTTCGCCACCTTCCTTCTCAATCGTCTCTGGGTTTTCGGCTGATGGACCGTATCGTTTACGACCGCATGGCGGCGCATGACACCACGCACTGGTGGTATCGCGCGCGCCGCGAGATCCTGGCCGACTATCTTGCGCATTGGGGGAATCTTCCCGCCGATGCCCATATTCTGGAGATCGGTTGCGGCACCGGGCATAACCTGCCGATGCTGTCGCGGTTCGGAACGGTCGATGCGATCGAGATCGACGCGACCGCCCGCGCCAAGGCTGCTGAACGGCTCGGCAAGCCGGTGGGGACCGCGCCGCTGCCCGAACTGCCCGGCGTGCCGCGTGCCAGCTACGATCTGGTCGCCGTTCTCGATGTCGTCGAGCATGTCGCCGACGATGTCGGTGCGCTGCGTGCCATGGCGACTTTGCTCAAGCCGGGCGGCAAGATCCTCGTCACCGTGCCGGCGCATCAGTGGATGTGGAGCGCGCATGACGTCGTGAACCATCACCAGCGCCGCTATTCGAAGGCGGCGTTCGAGTCGGCGCTCGCCAGCGCCGGGCTCAAGTGGCGCAAGCTCGGCTATTTCAATTCGCTGCTGTTCCCGGTGGCGGTCGCGGCGCGGTTCGCCGGCAAGCTGATGGGCAAGGACGACAGCGACGACTCGCCGCCGCCCGCGCTGGTCAATGCGGTGTTCCAGCGGATCTTTGCGGCCGAGCGCCATCTGGTCGGGCGGCTGCCGATGCCGCCGGGCCTTTCGCTGATCGCGCTCGCCGAACCGCGTTAGTTCCGGCGGCCCCGCGCGGCACGCGGTCGCGACGGGGCTTTTTGCCGGTGTGGGGTGCCGGTGTGGGGCTGGCGCCCCGTTCCGCGTCAGTGGCGTTCGTTCTCGCCCTGAAGCGGGTGGAGCGGCACTTCCTCCTCGGCATCGTCGGCATAGCGATAGCCGAGCGTTGCGTGGCGCTGCACCGGTCCGGCGATGTCGGCGATCAGATAGAGCGGCCGGCGCTTCGACTCGACATAGAGGCGGCCCAGATACTCGCCGATCATCCCCAGCACGAACATCTGCACCGCGCCCAGCACGACGACGACGAGCATCAGCGATGTCCAGCCCGGGATCGCCGAACCCATCAGCCAGCCGAACACGATATAGAGCACCAGCAACGCCGATGCCGCCGTCAGGATCAGGCCGACATGGCTGGCAAAGCGCAGCGGTGCGGTCGAAAAGCCCGTGATCGCGTCGAGTGCGAAGCGGATCATCTTGCCCAGCGGGTATTTGGTCACGCCCGCGTGGCGCTCGTGCCGGTCATAGACGAACGGCACCTGCTTGAACCCGATCCACGCCACCATCCCGCGGATGAAGCGCGCCTGTTCGGGCAGCGACAGCAGCGCGTCGAGCGCACGGCGGGTCATCAGGCGGAAATCGCCGGTGTCGAGCGGGATCGGCGTGTCGGTGATCCGGTCGAGCGCGCGATAGAAGATCGCCGCCGTCATCTTCTTGAACACGCTCTCGCCCGCGCGCTTGCGCCGAACGGCATAGACCACGTCGGCCTGTTGCGACCGCAGCGCCGCGCGCATGTCGGCCAGCAATTCGGGCGGATCCTGCAGGTCGGCGTCGATGATGAGGATCTCGTCCCCCGCGCACAGGTCGAGTCCGGCCGTCAGCGCGAGCTGGTGGCCATGGTTGCGCGACAGGTTGATCGCGACGAGATGCGGATCGACGGCAGAAAGCCGCTGCATCACCTGCCAGCTATTGTCGCGCGATCCGTCGTTGATCAGCACGATCTCGTAATCGTCGCCCACGGCCGCGTGTGCCGCAGCGGAGACGCGCGCGTGCAGCGCCTCCAGGCACGCTTCTTCGTTGTAGCAGGGGACGACGACGGAAAGTTTGGGTCGGTTCATGGGCGGCCTCTCTAGCCTTGTGCGCCCCGCTTCGCAAAGGCGATTAGCAGGGCGCAGGCGAAAGGTTCCGCGTCGTCACGCGCGTTCGGCAGAGTTCACCGCGTCTGCTGCGCGCAACGCCGCAAGCAGCCGCATCAGGTGCGCGGCGTTGCGTACCTCCAGGTCGATCGTGTTGGTGTGAAAGGTGGTGTCGCGGTTGTCGAGCCGCAGCCCCAGGATGTTCGCCTTGTGCTGGCCGATGATCGTCGCGATCGCGCCCAGCGCGCCCGGCTCGTTCTTCAGCGTCACGGCGATGCGCGCGGTCCCGCCTTCGGCCTTGTCGCCCCAGGTGAGGTCGACCCAGTCGTCCTCGCCGACATCCGCCAGGCTCGCGCAGTCGATGGCGTGGACCTCGATCGGCTTGCCGGGGCGGCGGATGCCGACGATCCGGTCGCCGGGAATCGGTCGACAATCCTCCGACAGGACGAATGCGACGCCGGGAGTGAGCCCCTTGATATCGATCGCGGAGCTTTGCGGGGGCGCGGCGTGCTCGGCATTTTCCGCCGATCCGGGCATGATCGCCTCCATCACCTGCGCATCGGTCAGCTTGCGCCGCGCAATGGCCTCCATCAACGCGTCCTCGTCGCTGAGCTTCAGCCGCTTCAGCGCGTCGCCGGTCGCTTCGGGGCCGGCGGGGGTGGGCAGGCGATGCAGGATGTCCTCGAACAGCTTGCGGCCCAGCTTCAGCGTCTCGTCGCGCTCCTTCAGGCGGATGTGCCGCCGGATCGCCGCGCGCGCCTTGCCCGTGATGGCAAAGGCAAGCCAGTTGGGCTGCGGTTCCTGCGCCTTGGACCGCAGGATCGCGACCTGGTCGCCCTGCTGGATTTCGGTGCGCAGCGGCACCACCCGGCCGTTGATCTTGGCCCCCACTGCCTGGTCGCCCAGGTCGGTATGCACGGCATAGGCAAAGTCGATGGGCGTCGCGCCCTTGGGCAGCTGGATCAGCTCGCCCTTGGGCGTGAAGGCAAAGATGCGATCCTGGTACATCGCCATCCGCGTGTGCTCGAGCAGTTCCTCGGGACTTGCGGCATGGTCGAGGATTTCGACCAGATCGCGGATCCAGCTGACCTGCGTGTCGGGGCGGACGGCGCTCTGCTTGTACGCCCAGTGCGCGGCGAGCCCGTATTCGGCCTGTGCGTGCATCTCGCGGGTGCGGATCTGCACCTCGATCCGCATATTCTCGGCGTGGATGACGGTGGTGTGCAGCGAACGATAGCCGTTGCGCTTCGGCGTCGAGATGTAATCCTTGAACCGTCCCGGCACCATCGGCCAGCGGCGGTGGATCAGTCCCAGCGCCCGGTAACACTCCTCCTCGGTCTCGACCATCGCGCGGAAGGCGATGATGTCCGACAGCTGTTCGAGGCTGACGTGCCGCTCGGACATCTTCTTCCAGATCGAATAGGGGTGCTTTTCGCGCCCCGTGACCTCGGCTTCGATGCCGCCGCGCGCGAGCAGTTGCTGGAGCTGGGTCGACGTCTTCTGGACGCGGTCCTCGCCTTCGATGCGTAACGCCTCGAGCCTGCGCTTGATCGATTCATAGGCGTCGGGTTCGAGTTCGCGAAAGGCGAGCGTCTGCATCTCCTTCATGAACTCGTACATGCCGATCCGCTCGGCGAGCGGGGCATAGATGTCCATCGTCTCGCGCGCGATCCGCTTGCGCTTGTCCGGGTTCTTGATGAAATGGAGCGTGCGCATGTTGTGCAGCCGGTCGGCAAGCTTGACCAGCAGCACGCGAATGTCGTCCGACATGGCGAGCAGGAATTTGCGCAGGTTTTCGGCGGCGCGCTCGCTTTCGGTCTGTGCCTCGATCTTCGACAGCTTGGTCACGCCGTCGACCATCCGGGCGACATTCTCGCCGAACAGGCGCCGGATCTCGTCCGGCGTCGCCACCGTGTCCTCGATCGTGTCGTGAAGGATTGCGGTGGCGATCGTCTCGTCGTCGAGGTGCAGGTCGGTCAGAATGCCCGCCACCTCGATCGGGTGGCTGAAATACGGATCGCCCGACGCGCGCTTCTGCGTGCCATGGGCGTTGACCGAAAACACATAGGCGCGGTTGAGCAGCGCCTCATCGGCATGAGGATCGTAGGAAAGAACCCGATCGACCAGTTCATATTGTCGCAGCACGGCACCTAAATGGGGCGCCGTGCCGCGGCAATGCAACGCTTTTCCGCGGTCAGCGTGCTTTTGCGTTGCACTTGGCCAGCGCATCGGCGCTGAACTCGGTCTCGCCGGCGCGGAAAGCGGTCAGCGTGCCGATCTCGCGGGCAACCAGTTCGCACATCACCGCGTCGCGCATCTCGGCGCGCGGCGCCGTGCAGCCGCCTTCCTGGCACTTCCAGATCGCGCTGCGCGTCACGAAGCTCGCCTTGGCGGATGTCTTGGCCGGGACCGCCGAATAATAGCCGCCGCGCGCCTGCGCGAGTGCATCGGTCGAAAAGATGCCCGCCGTCGTCGCTGCCAGCATGACGGCAGCCAGCCCGGCGACACTGGAAATCCCCCGCATTTCAATCCCTCTCCTGTCCATTATGCTTGCGCAGCAGGATTAATGACATCACGTTAAGTTGCAATGGAGAACTATTGCTGCGGCGCAAGATGTGGTGTCGTTCGCGTCGTCAGTCGAAAGGGGAATGGAACATGGCAGGGGCGATCCAGCAGGCGCTGCGCGAACTGGCGGCCCGGTGCAGCCTTCCTGCCGCGCTCGAGGCGATGGGCGAGCGCTGGTCCTTCCTCATCCTGCGCGGGTCGTTCAACGGCCTCTGCCATTTCGAGGAGTTCCAGTCCGAACTCGGGATCGCGCGCAACATCCTTGCCAACCGGCTGCAACGGCTGGTGGACAAGGGCATCCTCGAACGCTGCCGGTGCGCCGACGATCGTCGCAAGATCGAGTATCGGCTGACCGAGAAGGGCTATGCGCTGCTCCCCACCATGGTCGCGCTGCGCCAGTGGGGCGAACGGTGGGAAACGGGAATGCCCGCCAGCCCGATTCTGGTCGACGCGCGCGACCATCGTCCGATCGCGCCGGTGACGGTCCAGGCGCACGACGGCAGGGTGCTGGGCAAGGGCGACCTGCTCTGGGCGCTGCCGGAGGAGGTGGCGTCGTCGCAGGACGACGGCAGGGCCGGCGACTGACGCTTCGCCGGCGTCGGAGCACGTCGCCGCAGCCCAACGAAAATGCCCCGGCGGTGCGGACAGGCACCCCCGGGGCATCGTCGGTTCAGCCGGTCGGCAGGCTCAGGCGGCGAACGCCTCTGCCTCGACCGCATAGAGCACGTCGGCCTTCGCCATCGCCGCGGCCTTCAGCCCCAGCGCCTCCGGCACGATCTGCTCGACATAGAAGCGCGCGACCGTCTGCTTCATCTTCAGGAACTTCGGCTCGCCTTCCGAGCGGGCGGCGATCCGGCCCTGGTCCTCGAGCAGCCAGCCGCACACGGCGGTCGAGAGCATGGTGAGGAACGGATAGCTCGCGGCCAGCCGGTCGTCGGTCTCGGCGCCCAGCAGGTAGCGCGCGACCTCGTCGCAGGTATCGACAAGCTGGAGCAGCACCGGGCTCTCCGCCTCGGCCCGCATCTTGGCGAGCAGCCCCAGCATCGTCGCGCCGTTGTCCATGCTCAGCTTGCGACCGACCAGGTCGGCGGCCTGGATGCCGTTCGTGCCTTCATAGATCGGCGTGATGCGCGCATCGCGGAAATGCTGGGCCGCACCGGTCTCCTCGATATAGCCCATGCCGCCATGCACCTGGATGCCCAGGCTCGCGACTTCGTTGCCGATGTCGGTGCCGTGCGCCTTGGCGAGCGGGGTCAGCAGGTCGACCATCGCCTGCGCGCCCTCGATCCCCTTATGGGCGCGATCGAGCTGGCCGAACGCGTAATAGACGAGCGCACGCGCCGCCTGCGTCTGGGCCTTCATGCGCAGCAGCATGCGGCGCACGTCGGGATGCTCGATGATCGCCACCGAGTCGCGGCTGGCCGAGCCGGCGCGTGCCGACTGGATGCGCTCGCGGGCATAGGCGACGGCGCGCTGCGTCGCGCGTTCGGCGACCTGCACGCCCTGCAGCCCGACGTTCAGTCGCGCGTTGTTCATCATCGTGAACATCGCACGGATGCCGCCGAATTCGGGTCCGATCAGCTCGCCGATGCAGTCGTCATTGTCGCCGAAGCTCAGCACGCAGGTGGGCGAGGCATGCAGGCCCATCTTGTGCTCGATCGACACGACGCGGATGTCGTTGAACGCACCCGGCGTACCGTCGGCGTTCAGGCGGTACTTGGGGACGAGGAACAGCGACAGCCCCTTGGTGCCCGCCGGTGCCCCGGGCGTGCGCGCCAGGACCAGATGGACGATGTTGTCGACCATGTCGTGGTCGCCGAACGAAATGAAGATCTTGGTGCCCTTGATCTTCCACTTGCCTTCGCCGGCGGGCTCGGCCTTGGTCTTGAGCGCGCCGACGTCCGAACCGGCCTGCGGCTCGGTCAGGTTCATCGTGCCGCTCCACTCGCCGGTCGCGAGCTTGGGCAGGTAAAGCGCCTGCTGCTCGGCCGAGCCGTGGTGCGTCAGCGCCTCGACCGCGCCGACGGTCAGGATGGGGGCGAGGGCAAAGCCCATGTTCGCCGTGCCCAGCGTCTCCAGCACCGCGACCGACAGGCTCACGGGCAGGCCCTGCCCGCCGAAATCGGCAGGCGACCCGATCGTGCCCCAGCCGCCTTCGACAAAGGCCTTGTACGCGGCCGGAAAGCCTTCCGGCATTTTGACGCCCTCGGGCGTCCACTTCGGACCCTGTGTATCGCCGAGCCGTTCCAGCGGCGCCCATTCGCCCGCTGCGAACTGCCCCGCGCCTTCGAGAACGGCGTCGACCAGGTCCGGCGTCGCTTCATCGCTGATTTCCGAGAGGCGGACGACATGGTCCAGTACGAAACGCTGCTCGGTCGTGGCGGGGGTGAACATTCTTGCCCTCTCTTGTGTGACTCCCGTCGGCGCTATAGCCCCAGGGAGGTGATCTCAGCAAATCCGCGTTTGATGACCTTTGGTACGGCCGCGATCGCCGAAGCGGCGGCGATCATCCGGGCCGGCGGCTGCGTGGCGGTGCCCACCGAAACCGTCTATGGCCTTGCCGCCGATGCCACCAATTCCCAAGCGGTCGCAGGTATTTACGCGGCAAAGGGGCGGCCGTCGTTCAACCCGCTGATCGTCCATTTGCCCGATCTTGCCGCAGCCGAGCGGATCGCGGTGTTCGATGATCGGGCACGCGATCTTGCCCGTCGCTTCTGGCCGGGGCCGTTGACGCTGGTGCTTCCGCTTCGCCCCGAGTCGCAAATCGCCAGCCTGGTGACCGCGGGCCTGCCGACCGTCGCGCTGCGCGTGCCGCGTCACCGGGCGATGCAGGCCTTGCTCGCCGCCAGCGGGCGCCCGCTCGCCGCCCCGTCCGCCAATGCCAGCGGTTCGATCAGCCCCACGCGTGCGGAGCATGTCGCGGCAAGCCTCGCCGGCCGCATCCCGCTGGTGATCGACGACGGCGCGACGCCGGCGGGGATCGAATCGACGATCGTGGCGGGCGATGCGATCCTGCGCCCTGGGCCGCTGACCGCGGCGGTGCTCGGCCTGGCCGATCGCGTCGCCACCACCGCCGGGATCGTCGCGCCGGGGCAGATGTCGAGCCATTATGCGCCCGGCAAGCCCGTCCGCCTGGGCGTCACCGTCGCCGATCCGGACGAATGGCTGATCGGCTTCGGCGCGGTTGCGGGCGACGACACGCTGTCGGCGACGGGCGATCCGGCGGAGGCGGCGGCGCGGCTGTTCGATGCCCTCCATCGCGCCGACGCCGCACCGGCGCCGCGTATCGCCGTTGCGCCGGTGCCCGAAAGCGGCATCGGCGTGGCGATCAACGACCGCCTCCGCCGGGCCGCCTTTCCGCGCGATGCCGCCCCCGCCGGCAACACGGCCGGGTAGGGGCGGCGAACCCGCGGTGCGCGCGGGTGTCAGGCGGCGGGCGTGGCGCCCTCTTCCTTCACGCGCGCAGCGAAGCTCTTGCGGAGCTTGCGCAGCTTGGGGGGGATGACCGCCAGGCAATAGGGGTTCCGCTGTCCTTCGCCTTCCCAATATTGCTGGTGATAGTCCTCGGCGGGCCACCATTCGCCCAGCGGCTCGATCGCGGTCACGATCGGCGCGGGCCATTCGGCCTGGTTGCGCGCGATGGCGGCACGCGCCTCGGCTTCCTGCTCGGGCGAATGCGGGAAGATCGCCGAACGATACTGGGTGCCGACGTCATTGCCCTGGCGGTTGAGCGTCGTCGGGTCGTGCGTCGCGAAAAAGATGTCGAGCAGGTCGGCATAGCGCAACTGATCGGCGTCATAGGTGACGCGGATCGCCTCGGCGTGGCCGGTATCGCCCGAACAGACCTGCTTGTAGGTCGGGTTGGCCGCCGTGCCGCCGGTATAGCCGCTCTCGACCGACTGGACGCCGATCACGTCCTTGAACACCGCCTCGGTGCACCAGAAACAGCCGCCCGCCAGCGTCGCGGTCTCGATCGTCATCAAAATCTCCTCGTTTCGTCGTCTCGAAGATAGGTGCGCCATGGCGCCATGCAACGCGTGGGTGTAGGTCCGCGCGCAAAGGAGATTTGACGCAATGCGTAACGGAACGGTGCTGGTCACGGGCGGTGCGGGCTATATCGGCAGCCACGCGGTGCTCGCGCTGCTCGACGCGGGCTGGCCGGTGGTGGTGGTCGACAATCTCGTCACCGGCTTCGACTGGGCGGTCGATCCGCGCGCGAAGCTCGTGGTCGCCAATATCGAGGATTCGGAAACGGTGCGCGAGACGATGCGCGCGCACGATGTCGTCGCGGTGATGCACTTCGCCGGGTCGGTCGTGGTGCCCGAATCGGTGACCGACCCGCTCAAATATTATCGCAACAACACGGTCGCGAGCCGTTCGCTGATCGAAAGCGCGGTGGCGTGCGGCGTGCGGCACTTCATCTTCTCGTCGACGGCGGCGACCTATGGCATCCCCGATGCGATCCCGATCCGCGAGGATGCGCCCAAGTCGCCGATCAACCCCTATGGCATGTCGAAGCTGATGACCGAGATCATGCTGCGCGACGTCGCCGCGGCGCATCCGCTCAACTATTGCGCGCTGCGCTACTTCAACGTCGCCGGCGCCGATCCGCAGGGGCGCAGCGGTCAGTCGACCGCGGGGGCAACGCACCTCATCAAGGTCGCGGTCGAGGCGGCGACCGGCAAGCGCAGCCATGTCAGCGTGTTCGGGACCGATTTCGCGACGCCCGACGGCACCGGCGTGCGCGACTATATCCATGTCAGCGATCTCGCCGCGGCGCATGTCGATGCGCTCGACCTGCTGATCGCCGATCCGGGCACCAGCCACACGCTCAATTGCGGCTATGGGCGCGGCTTCTCGGTCCTCGAGGTGCTCGACGCCGTCGATCGCGTCACCAACATGAAGATCGACCGTCGGCTCGAGGGCCGGCGCGCGGGTGATCCCGACGCGCTGGTTGCCGATAACGGCGCGATCCTCGCCGCATTGCCGTGGCGGCCGCGTCACGACGATCTCGAAGGAATCGTGCGCGACGCATTGGCGTGGGAGCGCAAGCTCGCCGAACGCCAGGGCTGATCTCCGCCCCCTCCCGACGGGGGCGGCAGAAAGGGGGCACCCATGCGGGCGCCCCCTTTGCGTATCGAGCGCTTGCGTTCAGAGCTGGAAGCGCGCCGTCACGCGGATGTCGCGTCCTGCCAGCGGCGCATAGTCCTTGAGTACGCTCGTATGGCGGCGCGCCTCGACGTCGAACAGGTTGTTCGCCGAAAGAACCAGGCTGGTGTTCGACTGCGCGCCCCACGGCTTCCATGCGATCGAGGCATTGACCATCGTATAGGCATCGGTGCGCGTCTCGAACGCGGCGATCCGGCCCTGCGCGAAGTCATGCTCGATCTCGACTCGGCCGGTGAGCTGGTCCGACTGCGCCTCGAGCCCGCCCATCAGGCGCAGCGGCGGAATGCGCGGCACCGGGCCGCCGTCGACGATCTGCGCGTGGACATAGTCGGCCAGCCCGTCGGCGTTGATGCGGAACTCGCCCACCGTGCCCAGCACGACCGACCCTTCGATCTCGAAGCCGTAATAGCGTGCATTGGCCTGACGATATTCGAACACGGGCAGGTCGTCGCGCACCGCGCCCGTCGGCGTGTCATAGATATAGTCGTCGAACCAGGTGTAATAGCCTGCGGCCGACAGGTTCCAGCCCTGGCCGCTGCCCTTCAGCGTCGCCTCGACGCCCCACGATTTTTCCGACCGGAAGTCGGCGTTGCCGATCTCATAGGCCTGGGTGCCGGCATGCGGGCCGTTGGCGAACAGTTCCTCGGGCGTCGGCGCGCGTTCGCTGCGCGAAACATTGACGCCGAAGCGCAGCCCGGGCGCGAGCGCATAGCTGCCGCCCAGCGACGCCGAAAAGCTGTCGAAGCGTCGCTGGATGCGCGGATTGCCGATGTCGGCATCCGCCTGCGCGGTCAATTCGTTATGCTCGTACCGGCCCGCGGCCTCGGCGCGGAACGGCCCGAAATCGAGCGACTGGAGCGTGAACAGGCCGACGCGGTTGCTCGAATTCTTGGGCAGGAACTTCTCGTCGCCGACGACGTGCATGTCGCGCACCGACGCCTCGGCGCCGATCAGCCCGTCCCAGCCGCCGCGAACCTTCTGGACCAGTTCGAGCCGCCCCTCGAAACCCTGGTTGAAAAAGGTCGTGCCGACGGTGCCGTCCTCGGCGATCTCGCTGTGCTGGTAATCCGCAGCCGCGGCGCGCAGCCGGATCTTCTGCAGGAAGCCGCCGCCGACATCGACCTCGCCGCGCAGGTCGAAACGGTCCTGCTTGGCGTGCAGCCGGACGCGTTCGGCCTCGACCGCGGGATCGAGCGAATAGCGCACCGGCACGCCATAGAAGGTGTCGTAATGGCTCGCGGAAAAGCCCAGATTGCCGCCGTCGGTGATCAGCGCGGCGCCGCCGGCCACTTCCCAGTTCTCGGTCGCCGTATTGGGCAGCGTGCCCTTCAGGTCGGCCAGCGCGCGCGTCTCGGGGTCGGCGCTCGCCAGCGCCTGAGCGCGCAGCCCGCGGCTCAGCACATGGCCGCCGATGCCCAGATCGTCGGTCTTGGTGTAACTGCCGTCGGCATGGACGACGATCTTCCCGGCCAGCGGCACGTCGACCGCGCCGGAAACGGTACGTTCGTCGGCGGCGCTGCCATAGGTGGCGATCGCGTCGATGTGCACCGGTTCGGTGGGAACGTGGCGCGGGATGCGCGCGTCGATGACGTTGACGACGCCGCCGACCGACGACGGGGTGAACATCAGGGCGGCCGGCCCGCGCAGAACCTCGATTCGTTCGGCGGTCAGCGGGTTGATGATCGCGGCATGGTCGGCGGAGGTGTTCGAAACGTCGATGCTGCCGATCCCGTCGACGAGCAGCCGCGCCCGGTCGCCGGTGAAGCCGCGCAGGATCGGCCGCGACGCATTCGGACCGAACGAGGTGGCCGAAACGCCCGGCTGGCGCGCCAGCGTCTCGCCGATCGTCGAGCGCATCTCGCGCGTCAGTTCTTCCTTGGCGAGCACCGTCGTGCCGCCGAGCACGTCGACATTGGCGCGCGCGCGCGTGCCGGTGACGACGATTTCGGCATTGGGCGCGTCATGGTCCTGCGTCGCCGTCGCGCCGGCCGGCGCGGTCGTGTCGCTGCCGTCGGCAAACGCGGGCGGGGAGACGATGGCGGCAGAGGCAAGAAGCAGGAAACGCAGCATGGGCAATCCGTTAGATCGTGGGAGCTGCGTGGCGGTTAGACGGGATGATATAAAGTATCAAGCGCCAATCGGCCTCGATCGCGCATCGCCGGCAACGAAAATGGCGCATGTGGCTTTGCCGCATCGAAAAGGGAGCGGCCGCCGCCGTTCGGCTTCGGCTCGCTCCCTTGGCGATGGTTGCGGGGACATGGCCGTCCCCGCCGGTATCCGCTTACCAGTTCAGCCCGGCGCGGACATAGAGATAGCGCCCGCCGAAACCGAAGGGCGAGTAATAGGGGAACCCGACCACGCCGGTCGAATTGTTCGCCGCGATCGTCGCGTCGGGATAGACGTCGAACAGGTTGTTGACGCCCAGCGCGAACTGCGCCCCCTTTTGCGGGCTGTAACGGAACTCCAGATCGGTGATGACGTGCTTGCCGCTGTTGACGTCGGCCGCCGGGGTCGTACCCGGCTGGTTGACGTTGCCGTAATAGGTGGCGCGCGCGGTGACGCCCAGATCGCCCAGGCTCCAGTCGATCGTGCCGGTCAGCTTCTCGCCCGGCGTGCCTTCCTCCAGGCTCAGCACGCGGTTGCGCCCGAACAGCACCGGCGGGTTGGCCAGCGTCGCGGTCGAGTTGGGAACGTGCGTGATCACGGTCTCGTTGACGTTGCCGGCCAGCGTCAGGTCGAACTTGCCCGCCGCGGCGGTGGCGAAGCGGTAATGCGCCACCACGTCGATGCCGCGCGTGCGTGAGCGCAGCCCGTTGATGAAGAACCGCGCCTGCGGCACGCCCAGCGGGTCCAGGATCTTTGCCACCTCGGCGCTGAACGTGCGCGAGATGTTCTCGGAAAGCGCCAGCTGGTCGCGCAGCCGGATCTGATAGGCGTCGACCGTCAGGTCGAACCCGCCGCTGCGGATCACCGTGCCGAACGAAAGGTTGGTCGACTTCTCGGGCTCGAGCGGCTTGCCGCCCAGCGCCTTGGCCACCGGATCGACCGACGGGAAGGTACCCGTGGTGACCGGCACGCCGTTCTGCACGACCGACGCGACCGAGGTGAAATATTGCTGCTGCAGGCTCGGCGCGCGGAAGCCCGTCGACGCCGTGCCGCGCAGCGCGAACCAGGGCGTCACGTCGTAACGCAGCGACAGCTTGCCGGTCGCGGTGTCGCCGAAATCGGTATAATGCTCGCCGCGCGCCGCGACGCCGATCAACAGCGCGTCGGTCAGCTGCGCCTCGACGTCGATATAGCCGGAAATGTTCTTGCGGCTGCGCTCGATCGCATTGGCGGGCGAAAAGCCGCCAAAGCCCTGGGCGCCCGGCGTCTGGTTGAACACCGTCGCGCCTTCGGGATAGCCATAGGAGGCGCGCTCGCCCGCGGTGATCTTGTACCCCTCGCGCCGCGCCTCGACGCCGAAGGCGAGGTTGAGCGACCGGAACAGGTCGAACTTGCGCGACACGTCGAGACCCGCGACCCACTGGTCATAGATCACTGCGCCGTCATAGAAGTTGGTCGGCGACGCGCTGCCATAGGCATAGTTGGCCGAATTGAGCGTCCGGAAACTCACCTTGTTGCGGCCATAGGCGAGGTTGAGGTCGGTCGACCAGTCGCCGAACTCGCCCTTCAGCCCGATCGCGCCGTTGGCGTTGATCGACTTGGTGTTGATGATCGGCAGGAAGCCGTTGGGGTAGATCGCCCCCACGCCGCCCGCGGCTGCGGCGCTGGCAAGCCGCGGGAAGGCCGCACCCTTGCTGTCGCGGTCCTGATAGCCTGCCCAGCCATAGAGCTTGAGCGAATCGCTCAGGCTTTTGCCCGCGTTCACATACCCGCTATACTGCTCCAGCTCGGGATCGCCGAAACGGCCGGTCAGCGTGCCTGCGGGCGTGACGCGCGGGTCGAAATCGGCCCGGTTGGTCGGCTTGCGGTTCAGATACTCGCCGGAAACGGTGACATAGCCGTCGTCGCCGAAGCCGAAGCCCTGCCACGCCGACGCCGTCAGCGCGGGTTCGCCCGTCGTGTGGCGGCGCCCGCGCGCGGTGATGATGTCGGTATCGTAAAAGCCATAGGTCACCGACGCGCCGCCGCCTTCACGCGCCTCGCGCAGCCGCAGGTTGATGACGCCGGCGATCGCGTCGGAACCATATTGCGCCGACGCACCGTCGCGCAGCACCTCGATCCGGTCGAGCGCGACCGTCGGAATGGTGTTGAGGTCGACGGCCGAACTGCCGCGGCCCACCGACCCGTTGGTGTTGAGCTGGGCCGAGCTGTTGGCGCGGACGCCGTTGACGAGCACCAGCACCTGGTCGGGAGAAAGCCCGCGCAGCGTCGCCGGGCGGATTGCGTCGGTGGCGTCCGTCGCGGACGAACGCGGAAAGTCGATCGACGGCGCCACTGCAGCCAGCGCGCTGCCGAGTTCGGTCGTTCCCTGCTGGCGCAGCGCCGCGCCGCCGAGCACGTCGACCGGCGACGCGGTGTCGAGCCGCGAACGGCCCTGCGCGCGCGTGCCGGTGACGATGATGACGTCACCTTCGTTTGCCGCGGCGCCTGCCTGGCCCGAACGGGCCTCGCTCGCATTCTTGTCCCCGGCCGCGGCGGTCGCGTCCTGTGCCCATGCCGGTGCGGCGTGCACCAGCGCCAGCGTGGCGGCCGAAAGCAGCGTGGTCGTGCGGAATCGCATCGTTGGATTGCCCCTAATTCTGATTGTCCGGATCGGACTATAGGCTCGTCGCCGCGCGCGCTGGTTAGAAAATATATCGGCGGGCAAAGCCGCGTTGCGGGTTGCGAAAGCGCGCGAGGATCCCAGGCACGGCGTGGAACGTGATATAAAGAAATCTTTATATCAGGCTTGACGCGCTGCCGATGTGCCGCGATGCTGGCCGGGTCGAGGTTCTTCGGCCGGTCTCGCGCCGCGCCGAAGCGAAGACGGGAAGCCGGTGCGATTCCGGCGCTGCCCCCGCAACTGTAAGCGGTGAGCGGACGGTCGATACGTGTCACTGGAGGCGACTGCTTCCGGGAAGGCCAGACCGCCCGCGTCGACCCGCGAGCCAGGAGACCTGCCTCCGACGCGATAACGTCCACCGGCGGGGTGTCCGGGCTGGCCGCTTGCCTGTCGCGGCCGCCCGGCGTCCGCGCGCGCCTGCGTTCGGCCCGGTGTCCTGCCCTTCTTCGGGGTAGAAGAAACCGATGACCGTTTCGATTGCCACGCTCGGCTTCCCGCGCATGGGGCCGCGCCGTGAACTCAAATTCGCGCTTGAGGATTACTGGGCCGGTCGCTCGACCGAGGCCATGCTGGTCGAGGCGGCGGGTGCGCTGCGCACCGCCGGCTGGGCACGGCAGAAGCGGGCAGGGATCGACTGGCTGCCCTCGAACGACTTCTCGCTCTACGACCATGTGCTCGACATGAGCGTGATGCTCGGCGCGGTGCCGTCGCGCTATGGCGCGGCGCCGGGCGAGGCGGGGCTCGACACCTATTTCGCGATGGCGCGCGGCACCACCGGCGAGGCCGGGTGCACGCACGGCCATGCCAGCCATACCGCCTGCGAGATGACCAAGTGGTTCGACACCAACTACCACTTCACCGTCCCCGAACTCGCGCTCGGCGACCGGCTCGCGCTCAACCGGCTCAAGGTGGTCGAGGAATATCGCGAGGCGCGCGCACAGGGTTTCGAAACCCGCCCGGTACTGGTCGGGCCGGTAACCTGGCTCAGCCTCGCCAAGGGGCGCGGCGTCGATCCGTTCGACTATCTCGACGCGGTGCTCGGCCTCTATGTCGCGATCCTCGGCCAGCTCGGCCAGGCCGGCGCGCAGTGGGTGCAGATCGACGAGCCCGTGCTCGCCACCGATCTCACCGACGTTCAGCGCCGCGCCTTCACGCGCGCCTATGCCCGGCTCGCGCGCACCGGCGTGCGGCTGATGCTGACGACCTATTTCGGCGGGCTCGACGATAATCTGGGGCTGGCCGCGGCGCTTCCGGTCGCCGGGCTCCATGTCGATCTCGTGCGTGCGCCCGATCAGCTCGATGCGCTGCTGCGCGCCGCGCCGCGCGACTTGCTCCTCTCGCTCGGCGTGATCGACGGCCGCAACGTGTGGCGCGCCGATCTCGACGCCCTGCTCGACCGGCTCGAACCCGTCGCGGCAAGCCGCGACCTGGTGCTCGCGCCCTCCTGCTCGCTGCTCCATGTCCCGCTCGATCTCGCGCTCGAACGCAAGCTCGACCCCGAGGTGGCGCAATGGCTCGCCTTTGCGGTCCAGAAGCTCGACGAGCTGGCGATCCTCAAGCAGGCGCTCAACCATGGCCGTGACAGCGTGGCCGAACCGCTCGCCGCGGCGCGCCGGGCGGTTCAGAGCCGCGCACGATCCCCGCGCATCCACAACCCGGCGGTCGCTGCCCGGCTCGCGGCGGTGACGCCGGCGATGGTGCGCCGCGCCTCCGATCAGCCCGCGCGCGCCCGCGCCCAGGCGGCCGCGCTCGACCTCCCGCTCTTTCCCACCACGACGATCGGCTCCTTGCCCCAGACCGCCGAGGTCCGCCGCGCCCGCGCCGCACACAATCGCGGCGAACTCGACGATGCGGGCTATACCGCGTTCCTCCGCGACGAGACCCGGCGTGCGGTGCGCTGGCAACAGTCGGTCGGGCTCGACGTGCTGGTCCATGGCGAGTTCGAGCGCAACGACATGGTTCAGTATTTCGGCGAGCAACTCGACGGCTTTGCCTTCACCACGCACGGCTGGGTACAGAGCTATGGCTCGCGTTGCGTCCGCCCGCCGATCCTCTTCGGCGACGTGGCGCGCCCGCATGCGATGACGGTCGACTGGTGGCGTTATGCGCAGTCGCTTACCAAGCGTCCGATGAAGGGGATGCTCACCGGCCCGGTGACGATCCTCAACTGGTCGTTCGTCCGCGACGACCAGCCGCGCGCCGAAACCTGCCGCCAGATCGCGCTGGCGATCCGCGACGAGGTGCTCGACCTCGAGGCCGCCGGCGCGCGCATCGTCCAGATCGACGAGGCTGCGCTGCGCGAGGGGCTGCCGCTGCGCCGGCGCGACTGGCAGGGCTATCTCGACTGGGCGGTGGCAAGCTTCCGTCTCGCCGCCTCGGGCGTGGCCGACGCCACCCAGATCCACACGCATATGTGCTATTCGGAGTTCAACGACATCCTTCCCGCGATCGCGGCGATGGACGCCGACGTGATCTCGATCGAGACGGCGCGCTCGCAGATGGAGCTGCTCGAGGCCTTCGCCCTTTATCGCTATCCCGCGGCGATCGGCCCCGGCGTGTACGACATCCACACCCCGCGCGTCCCCGGGCGGTGGGAGATGGTCGCGCTGATGCGGCTGGCGCAGGAATATCTGCGGCCCGGCCAGCTCTGGGTGAACCCCGATTGCGGGCTCAAGACCCGCCGCTGGGAAGAGGTGCGCCCCGCGATCGAGGCGATGGTCGCCGCGGCGCGGACGCTGCGCGCCGAACAGATGGCCGAGGCCTGACATGCCGGCGGCACGGGGCCGCGCGCCTCGTGCCGCCCCGGCGTCGCAGGGCAATCGGCAGGGCAAGGGCAGCGAGAGGCGGAAAGGGGACGGTGGTGGGTCCGCCGGGATTCGAACCCGGGACCTCTCGATTAAAAGTCGCTTGCTCTACCGACTGAGCTACGGACCCACATCGTCGCCCCTACGCACGGCGGCGGCTCGGGTCAACCGGGTCCGGAGCTGGCGGACGCTCAGCCCGGTCAGCGGGTCGCGCCAGTCCGCGGCGATCGTCACCAGCGGGTCGAGGACGAAGCGGCGCGTCCGGAACAGCGCGTGCGGCACCACCAGTCCGGGGCCGGCCCAGGCCCCCTCGGACCACATCAGGATGTCGAGGTCGATCACGCGCGCGCTCCAGGGCTGGCCCCGGCGTCGCCCGAACGCGCGCTCGATTCGCTTCAGCGCCGCGAGCAGCGCCGGCGGCGTCAGCCCGGTGTCCAGAATGGCCGCGCCGTTGGCAAAGCGTCGCAGCGACGGCCCCACCGGCGCGGTGCGGATCACCGGGGCGACGCGACGCACGCTGCCCAGCGCCGCCAGCGCGTCGAGCGCTGCCGCCAGTTCGCGCTCGGGGCCGCCATGGCGTCCCCGCCGGTTCGATCCCAGCGCGATGGCATAGCTTGTCGTTCCCACGCGCGTCTGCCTATCCGGGGTGCATGTCCACGCCAAGCCCCCAGCCGAATCGCGATTGTCCGCGCTGTCCCCGCCTCGTCGCGCTGCGTGCGCAGTTGCGCGCGGCGCAGCCCGACTGGTGGAACGCGCCGGTTCCGCCCCATGGCGACGCCGATGCCTGGCTCGCGGTGGTCGGGCTCGCGCCCGGGCGGACGGGCGCCAACCGCACCGGGCTCGCCTTCACCGGCGATGAATCGGGCGCGATGCTCTTCGCCACGCTCGCGCGGACCGGGCTTGCCGACGAAGGCCGGCCGCACGGGGTGGTGATCCTCAACGCCGTCCGCTGCCTGCCGCCCGAAAACCGGCCGACGACCGCCGAAATCCATAGCTGCCGCGACTTCCTCGCCGCCGATGCGGCACGGCTGCCCGCGCGGATCTGGATCGCGCTGGGGGAGGTCGCGCACCAGTCGACCGTCAAGGCGCTGGGCGGAAAGCTGCCCAAGGCCCGCTTCGCGCACGGTGCCGAGCACCGCATGCCCGACGGGCGCGTGGTGCTCGATAGCTATCACTGCTCGCGCTACAACCAGAATACCGGCCGCATCACGCCCGCGATGCTCGACGCGGTGTTCGCCCGTGCGATCGCGCTGCGCGGCTGACCGCGCCGCGGCGGCTCAGATGTCCTGCACCAGCCGCCCGTAAAGCTCGGGCCGCCGGTCGCGGAAGAAGCCGAATGCGGCGCGGTGGCGCTTGATCCGGTCGAGGTCGAGCGTCGCGGTGATGACGCCGGTCTCGGTCCGGTCGAGCTCGGCCTGGATGTCGCCGCGCTCGTCGCAGATGAAGCTGGTGCCGTAAAAGGTCTGGCCATGCTCGGTGCCGACGCGGTTGGCGGCGATCACCGGCACGACGTTCGACACCGCATGGCCCACCATCGCGCGCCGCCACAGCCGGGCGGTGTCGAGGCTCTCGTCATGCGGCTCGTTGCCGATCGCGGTGGGATAAAAGAGCAGCTCGGCGCCCATCAGCATCATCGCGCGCGCGGTTTCGGGATACCACTGGTCCCAGCACACGCCGACGCCCAGCTTGGCGCCGGGGCCGTCCCACACCTTGAACCCGGTATTGCCGGGGCGGAAATAGAATTTCTCCTCATATCCCGGGCCGTCGGGGATATGGCTCTTGCGATAGACCCCGGCGACCTTGCCGTCGGGGCCGATCATCGCCAGGCTGTTGTAATGGTGCGGCCCGTCGGCCTCGAAAAAGCTGGTCGGGATATGGATGCCCAGCTCGGCGGCCAGCGCCTGCATCGCCCGCACCGCCTTGTGTTCGCCCACCGGCTTGGCGTTGGCGAACAGCCCCTCGTCCTCGACGCGGCAGAAATATTCGCCCTCGAACAGCTCGGGCGGCAGCACCACCTGCGCACCGCGGCCGGCGGCCTCGCGCACCAGTTCGGAAACCTGCGCGATATTGTGGTCGATGTCGTTGGTGAAGGGCAGCTGCAGCGCCGCGACGGTCACTTGGGTCATGGCGCCCATGTAATCGATGGCGGCGGCAAATCCACCCCCGTCGCGTCCGTGCCCCCGTCCCGGCGGACGCCGGAAACGGGGGCACGGGTCGGGATCAGCGCGCCGGAATCTGCTGGCTGATGCAGTGGAAGCTGCCGCCGCCGGTCAGGATATGGTCGGCGCGCAGTCCCGCGATCGTGCGGCCGGGGAACAGCGCCGCGAGCGCGGCCACCGCCGCCTCGTCCTGGTCGGTGCCGTACAGCGGCACGACCACCGCGGCGTTGCCGATATAGAAGTTCATGTAGCTGGCGGGGATCACCTCGCCTTCGTCGTTGAGCACGCGGCCGGGCGAGGGCAGGCGCGCCAGTTCGACGCCGAACGCCTGCGCGCGCGCGGCGGCATCCTGATAGATACGCCAGTTGGGGTCGTTCTCCGCCGCCTCGGGGATCAGCAGCCGGTTGGGGCCGATGAAGCGGGCGAGGTTGTCGACATGGCCGTCGGTATGGTCGTTCAACAGCCCGTCGCCCAGCCACAGCACGCGCGTCATCCCCAGGTCGGACGCCAGCCGCGCCTCGATCTCGGCGCGGGTCAGCGCGGGGTTGCGGTTGGGGTTCAACAGGCACTGCTCGGTCGTGACGACCAGCCCGGTGCCGTCGCCGTCGATCGCGCCGCCTTCCAGCACCCAGTCGTGCGCGGCGCAATCGAGCCCGCGGCTCGCCGCCAGCCGGGCGCCAATGTCGCCGTCGCCGGGCAGGTCGTATTTGCCGCCCCAGCCGTTGAAGCCGAAGTCGTGCGCGCGTCCCGCGGCGTCGAGGATCGGCGCGGTGTCGCGCAGCCAGATGTCGCCGAACGCCTCGACGACGACCTGCGCGAAATCGCCCGCCATCGCGGTGGCGGCGGCGCCCGCATCGGCGTCGGCGGCGACCAGGATCACCTGTTCGCCGCGCCCTTCGGCATGGACCGCGCGGGCAAAGGCGACGACTTCGGCGCGCGCCGGTTCCAGATCCTCGAGCCACAGCTCGCCATGGCTGGGAAAGCCGATCCAGACCGCATCATGCGGCGCCCATTCGGGGGGAGGGGTCAAAGTCATCCGCCGCCCTTACCACATCGTGTCGCGCGGAAAAGACCGGCCGGCGCGGCGCCCCCGGCGCGCCGCGGTCGCGCGTCAGTTGCCGCCGCGCGACTTGTCGCGGATCGCGCGGAATTCGGCATCCTTGTACCAGTTGGGCCACATCTGCCCTTCGGCGAGTGTCCGGCCGAGCCCGTAATAGATGCGCAGGTCCGACAGCGCGCCGTCCCAGTTCCACGCGGGATCATATTCGTCCTGCGGCTTGTGATAGCGGTTGGTGACATAGTCCTCGGCCGCCTTCGCGCCCGCCGCCTTGCCGCCGTTCACCAGGTCCTCGCCGCTCTCGCCATAGAGCATCGGCACGCCCAGCTTGGCGAAGCTGAAATGGTCCGACCGGTAATAGCTGCCCTTTTCCGGGCTCGGCTCGACGCCGATCACGCGGCCTTCGGCGGCGACGAACGGCTTCACCATGTCCTCGATCTCGGACTTGCCCGCGCCGACAAGGACGAAGTCCTTCGCCTTGCCGACGATGTTGAGCCCGTCCATGTTGACGCCGCCGACCGTCTTGGCGAGCGGATAGACCGGGTTCTCGGCATAATATTGCGAACCGATCAGCCCCTGTTCCTCGGCGGTGACCGCCAGGAACACCATGCTGCGCCTGGCCGGCCCGGCCTTGGCCTGTGCTTCGGCCAGCGCGATCAGCCCTGCGGTGCCCGTCGCATTGTCGACCGCGCCGTTGCAGATGCCGTCGCCCTTGACGGGCGTGCAGTGGCCCAGATGGTCCCAGTGCGCCGAATAGAGCACGACCTCGTCGGGGCGTTCGGTGCCGGGCAGGATGCCGACGACGTTCTTCGACGCCTGGCGCTTGATCCCCACGTCGAACCCGACGGATGCCTTGACCCCCAGCGGCACCGCGCGGAAGCCCGGCCGCTTGGCGGCGGCGGCGAGCGCGGCATAGTCCTTGCCGGCGCCCGCGAACAGCGCGCGGGCGGCGTCCTGCTGGATCCAGCCGATCACCTGCGACTGGTCGGCATGGTCGCCCGGCGTGTCCTGCTCCAGCTTCGGGCCGGTCCACGAGCTTTCCACCACGCCCCAGCCATAGGCGGCGGGCTCGGTGTCGTGGACGATGATCGCTGCGGCGGCGCCCTGGCGGGCCGCTTCCTCATATTTGTACGTCCAGCGGCCGTAATAGGTCATCGCGCGTCCGCCGAATGGTCCGTCGAGCGTCATCGTCTCCCAGTCGGGATCGTTGATGAGGATGACCACCGTCTTCCCCTTCACGTCGACGCCGGCATAGTCGTTCCAGCCGCGCTCGGGGGCGTTGATGCCGTAACCGACGAACACGACCTCGCTGTCCTTCAGGTCGATGCGCGGCGCGACGCGATAGGTGCCGAACACCGCCTGGCTGCCATAGGCGAGCGACAGCGGTGCCTTGCCGCCGGTGAAGACAAGCGGCGTCGGCTTGTTCACGGTCAGTTCGACCAGCGGGACATCCTGCACCCACTGGCCCCTGTTTCCGGGCTTGAGGCCCGCCTTCCGGAACCGCTCGATCAGATAGGCGATCGTCTTGTCCTCGCCCGCCGTCGTCGGCTTGCGGCCCTCGAAGGCGTCCGACGCCAGCGTCTGCGTCACCGTGCGCAACGTCTCGACGGGGATCTGCGGCGGCGTCGCGGTCTGGGCCCGCGTCGCGGCGGGAAGCACGGCGACCGCCGCTGCGGCGATCAGGCTGGTGCAGGTGAAAAGGGCAAACCGGCGCTGCGACATCATGGCTCCCTGGATTCTGTCTTGAACCCGCCAAGTCTTAGGCCCGTGGGCGCAAAGGTCCAGCAGGCGCGACGGGTGGATTCCGAACGGCCCTTGCGCGCGTCCGAACGACAGATAAGCTGGAAAGAACAGGGGGATTTCGATGGTCAACAGCATGATCTGGCCGTTTTTTGCGGCGTTTGTACTGCCATTGGACGCGCCGGCGCCCGATGATCTGGCCGCAAGGTTCGGCGCGCGCGAGTTCGTTGAGCAGATGCGTCTTTCGCCCGACGGCAATCGCGTCGCGATCATCGAGTCGGCGGAAGGCCGCGCCCAGGTGCTGGCGATCGGCGACTTGGTCGCCGGCGACGGGACCAGGATCATCCTCGCCGCCAACGGCAAGCCCGAACGACTCGCCGGATGTCGCTGGGTGAGCAACATCCGGCTGATCTGCGAGGTCTATCTGATCAACGATACCACCGATCATATGGCGGTGACGCGGCAGATCTCGATCGACGCCGAGGGCAAGGGCCTCAAGATGGTCGATGTCCGCCAAAGCCCCTATGCGCTTGGATTCATGCAGTTTGGCGGGTCGATCGTCGACTGGGGGCCGGAGGGGAAGGACGGCTCGGTGATGATGACGCGCCAGTTCGTTCCCGAACAGACGACCGGTCGGCTGACGGCCGAGACGCGCGAGGGGCTGGGAGTCGAGATCGTCGATGTGGCGACGCTCGAGCGCCGCGTCGTCGAGCAGCCAAACCGCGACGCGCGCGGATTCATCAGCGACGGGCATGGCGCCGTCCGCATCATGGCCACGCGCAACCGGAACGACGACGGCTACAGCAGCAATGTCGAGCGCTATTACTATCGCACGACCGACAGCCGCCAGTGGAAGCCGCTGAGCACCGTCACCAGCTTGCCCGACGGCCGCAGCGAAGGGTTCGAGCCGGTGGCGGTGGACCGCGATACCAATCGTGCGATCGGCTTCGAGAAGATCGAGGGGCGGCTGGCGCTCGTTGCGGTTTCGCTCGACGGGACGCTCACCCGCACCACGCTCGTTCGCCATCCCGACGTCGATGTCGATGGCCTTGTCCGCATCGGGCGCAGCCGGCGCGTGGTGGGCGCCAGCTTCGCCACCGATCGGCGCCAGGTCGAATTCTTCGATCCCGAACTGCGCAAACTGTCCGCCTCGCTCGGCCGCGCGCTGCCCAACAAGCCCATCGTGACCTTCGTCGATGCCAGCGCCGACGAGAGCAAGCTGCTCCTTCTTGCGGGAGGCGACAACGATCCGGGCACCTATTATCGCTACGACAAGGCCACGCGCCGGCTCGAGGAGATTCTTCCCGTGCGCCCGCCGCTCGCCAAGGTCGCGCTCGCCCATGTCGAGCCGGTGCGGTTTCCGGCCGCCGACGGCACGATGATCCCCGGCTATCTGACGCTCCCCGTGGGTAGCAGCGGCAAGGGTCTGCCCGCGATCGTGCTGCCGCATGGCGGGCCGGGCTCGCGCGACGAATGGGGCTTCGACTGGCTGTCGCAATATTTCGCCGCCCGGGGTTATGCGGTGCTTCAGCCCAATTTCCGCGGATCGACGGGCTATGGCGATTCCTGGTTCCAGAACAACGGCTTCCAGTCATGGAAAACCGCGATCGGCGACGTCAACGATGCCGGGCGCTGGCTCGTTGCCAAGGGCATCGCCCGCGCCGACCAGCTCGGCATCGTCGGCTGGTCCTATGGCGGTTATGCCGCGCTCCAGTCGAGCGTGCTCGATCCCGATCTGTTCAAGGCGATCGTTGCGGTGGCGCCCGTCACCGACCTGGAAACGTTGCGCGATGAGAGCCGCAACTTCACCAGCTTCCCGATGGTCGACCGCTTTATCGGTCATGGCGATCATGTTCGCGCGGGATCGCCCGCGCGGAATGCCGAACGCATCAAGGCGCCCGTGCTGCTCTTCCATGGCTCGGTCGACATCAATGTCGGCGTGGGTGAATCGCGGATGATGGCCGATCGGCTGAAGGCAGCGGGGCGTCGTGTCGAATATGTCGAGTTCAAGGGGCTCGATCACCAGCTCGCTGATGATGCCGCCCGTACCACCCTGCTGAGCCGCTCCGACGCCTTCCTGCGCGAAGCCATGTCGATCCGGCCCTGACAGAGCTTTTCCGATTGCCGTCGGCGGCGTCGCTGCCGGCGGCCTTGCGCTTCGGATCGAGGCAACGAAAAAGGGCGGCCCCGCAGGACCGCCCTCTTTTCGTTCCCGAAGGAAACCGTTCTTAGCGCGAGTAGAACTCGACGACCAGGTTCGGTTCCATCTTCACCGGATACGGAACCTCGTCGAGCGTCGGCACGCGGGTGAAGGTCACCTTGCCGTTGCCATCGGGAACCACATAGTCCGGCACGTCACGCTCGCTCAGCGCCTGCGCTTCGAGCACCAGCGCCATTTCCTTGGCCTTGCTGCCCAGCTCGACGGTCTGGCCCGGCTTGATGCGGCGCGAACCGATGTTGCACTTCTCGCCGTCGACACGGATGTGACCGTGGTTGACCAGCTGGCGCGCGGCGAAGATCGTCGGCGCGAACTTGGCGCGATAGACGATCATGTCGAGGCGCTGCTCAAGCAGACCGATCAGGTTCTGCGAGGTGTCGCCCTTCATGCGCGACGCATCGTCATAGGCCTTGCGGAACTGCTTCTCGGTGACGTCGCCGTAATAGCCCTTCAGCTTCTGCTTCGCGCGGAGCTGCAGGCCGAAGTCCGACATCTTGCCCTTGCGGCGCTGGCCGTGCTGGCCGGGACCGTATTCGCGCTTGTTCACCGGGGACTTGGGACGCCCCCAGATGTTTTCGCCCATGCGGCGATCGAGCTTATGCTTGGCGCTGGAGCGCTTCGACATCGTATTTCCTTACCAATTGCGTTGACGTTGACCCGGGCGGCAAGCCGTCCTGATCGCGATCCCGGTTTCGCCTGAGCCTTTCCTGGGAAAGTGCGCAGGGCAACCGCTTCACCGGGGTGCGGCGCCAATTGCGAAGGCGTGCGCCTAGCGGCAGGCTCTCGCCGAGTCAAGCTGTGGCGCGGCGCCGGGCTTTAGCCGGCGCGGTGACGCTTCTTGCCCTCGAGGGCCGAGAGCACGCCGCGCAGCGTGCGCAGCTCCTGGCTCGTCCAGCCGGGCTTGGTCAGCAGGCCGCGCAGCGTCCGTTTGGTCGCCGGGACACGGTCGGGCGGGAAGTAATAACCCGATTCATCCAGCATCGCGTCGAGCTGGCCGATCATGCCGTCGAGTTCTTCCTGCGGTGCCGGAGGGTCGAGCTCGACCGACGGCGGGCTTTCAAGTGCGACGTGCTTCGACCATTCATAGGCGACGAGGATCACCGCCTGCGCCAGGTTCAGTGATCCGAACTCGGGGTTGATCGGTACGGTCACGATCGTCCGGGCAAGCGCGACGTCGTCGGTCTCCAGGCCCGACCGCTCGGGTCCGAACAGGATCGCCGTCCGCCCGACCGCGGCGTGAACCTCGCGTGCTGCCACCTCGGGCGTGACCACGGGCTTGGTCACGCCGCGCTTGCGCACCGTCGTCGCATAGACATGCGCGCAATCGGCGACTGCGTCGGCGACGTTCTCGAAGAGCTGAGCCCTTTCGAGTACCAGATCGGCGCCGCTTGCGGCCGGACCCGCGGACGGATTCGGCCAGCCGTCGCGCGGGCTCACCAGCCGCATCTCGGTCAATCCGAAATTGAGCATGGCACGCGCCGCCTTGCCGATATTCTCACCCAGCTGCGGGCGGACGAGCACGATGACGGGGGGATTCAATTCTTGCCGACCTCGCTGACGTTACCGGCGAACTCCTCGAAGTCCTTCGCCTCGCGAAAATCCTTATACACGCTGGCAAAGCGGATATAGGCAACCGAATCGAGGCCCTTGAGCGCCTCCATCACCAGCTCGCCGATCCGCTGTGACGGCACTTCGCTGTCGCCTGCCGTCTCCAGCTGGCGCTGGATGCCGGATACCAGCCGTTCGATCTGCGCCGGCAGGATCGGGCGCTTGCGACATGCGGTCGACACCGATCGGACCAGCTTGTCGCGATCGAACGGCTCGCGCCGGTCGCCGCTCTTGACCACGGTCAGGTCGCGCAACTGGATGCGTTCGAAGGTCGTGAAGCGGGCTGCGCAGGCCTCGCATTGTCGCCGGCGCCGGATCGCCGCCCCATCCTCGGTGGGGCGGCTATCCTTCACCTGGCTCGCTTCATTGCCGCAGAAGGGGCAGCGCATCAGGCTTGGTTATAGATCGGGAAGCGTTCGCACAGCGCGCGGACGCGGGCCTTCACATCGGCCTCGACCGCGGCGTCGCCCGCCTCGCCCTTGTTCCGCAGCCCGTCGAGCACGTCGGCGACCATGTTGCCGATCTCGCGGAACTCGGCCGGGCCGAAGCCGCGGGTGGTGCCCGCTGGCGAGCCGACGCGGATGCCGCTGGTCTTCATCGGCGGCAGCGGATCGTTGGGGATGCCGTTCTTGTTGCAGGTGATCGCCGCGCGCTCCAGCGCCTCGTCGGCGTCCTTGCCGGTCACGCCCATCGGGGTGAGGTCGACCAGCGCGAGGTGCGTGTCGGTGCCGCCCGAGACGAGGTTCGCACCGCGCTCCTTGAGCGTCGCCGCCAGCACCTTGGCGTTCTCGACCACAGCTGCGGCATAGCTCTTGAACTCGGGGCGCAGCGCCTCGCCGAACGCAACCGCCTTGGCGGCGATCACGTGCATCAGCGGACCGCCCTGCAGCCCCGGGAACACCGCCGAGTTGATCTTCTTCGCGATCGCCTCGTCGTTCGTCATGATCATGCCGCCGCGCGGACCGCGCAGCGTCTTGTGCGTGGTGGTGGTGACGACATGCGCATGGCCGAACGGGGTCGGGTGCACGCCGCCGGCGACCAGGCCCGCGAAATGGGCCATGTCGACCATGAACAGCGCGCCCACTTCATCGGCAATCGCACGGAAGCGCGCGAAATCGATGTGGCGCGGATAGGCGGAGCCGCCGGCAATGATCAGGCTGGGCTTGTGTTCCTTGGCCAGCCGCTCGACCTGGTCGAAATCGATCAGATGATCGTCGGGCCGCACGCCGTACTGAACCGCGTTGAACCACTTGCCGCTCATCGCTGCGCGGGCGCCGTGGGTCAGGTGGCCGCCCGCATCGAGGCTGAGGCCGAGGATCGTATCGCCGGGCTTGGTCAGCGCGAGCATCACCGCGCCGTTCGCCTGCGCGCCCGAGTGCGGCTGGACATTGGCGAAACCGCAGCCGAACAACTGCTTGGCGCGATCGATCGCCAGCTGCTCGACCTCGTCCGACGGATGGCAGCCCTGATAATAGCGCTTGCCGGGATAGCCCTCGGCGTACTTGTTGGTGAAGACCGAACCCTGCGCCTCGAGCACCGCCTTCGAAACGATGTTCTCGCTGGCGATCAGTTCGATCTGATGCTGCTCGCGGTCGAGCTCGTGCGCGACGCCGGCGAACACTGCGGGGTCGACCTCGGCGAGCGATTTGGAAAAGAAGCCGTCGGGTTGCAGGCCTGCCGTTACGGGGTTGGTGCTCATGCGGGGCTCCTTTCGGGGTTGCTCAGCTTGTCGACGCGACGTTGGTGGCGGTCGCCCAGGAAGCTGGTTTCGAGGAAAGTGGAAATACAGGCCTTGGCCATTTCGATTCCGGTCAGCCGGGCGCCGAGCGCGATGACGTTGGCATCGTTATGCTGGCGCGCCAGGCTTGCCGAAAGCGGCTCGGAAACCAGCGCGCACCGCGCCGCCGGGTTGCGATTGACCGCGATGGAAATGCCGATCCCCGATCCGCAAAGCGCCACGCCAAAGCTGGCCGCACCCGATTCGATCGCGGCGGCGAGGCGATAGCCATAGTCGGGATAGTCGACGCTCTCGGGCCCGTGCGTGCCCAGATCGGCGACGTCGTGGCCGGCCTCACGCAACCAATCGGCGAGTTCTGCCTTCATGGCATAGGCGGCGTGGTCCGAGGCGATGGCGATGCGGTGCGACATGGCGCGCTCCCTACGCCGGTGCGCGTCCGCTGGCTAGACCATAGGGAGTCAATGATGTCGAAGTCGTTCTTTGTCCTGGTGCCTGCGCTTGCGCTGGGGCTTGCCGCCTGCTCGCCGGGGACCGAGGATCGCGTCGACAATTCGCTCGATCGCGCGGGAGATTCGCTCGAAAATGCTGCCGATCGGCTGAGCGATCGTATCGAAAACGGTGCCGATCGCGCGGGGCAGGCGCTTCGCGACGGCGCGGACAATGTGGGTAATGCCGTTTCGGACGGGCTCGATAACGCGGGCGACGCGATCGACAATCAGGCGCGCTAAACCTGATGCGGGCCGGCCCCGTGGTCGGCGAAGGGGGCGGGCTGGCGATCGGGCAAGCCAACCCCCGCGGATCTTTTGCAGGCGCTCGACCGCATTGCGGACACGGATCGGCAGGCGGCCGGGCGATTGGTCTGCGGGATGACCGCATTCTGTCACACCACCCTGCTAATAGTGTTATGACCCGATCTCATTTTGTTATAGGTCGGGCTTGCACGGCCCGCTCGGGCCGTCCGGCCAGGAGTGGGGAATGCGTTCAGTTGCCAAGGCGCCTAGGAACGGCGCGGTGCGGGGGGCGGTGCATCGGCATGACCGTCTGACAAAGCAGGGAATGCTCGAACGAGCTTTCACTTTCGCCTTTCGCGGGCTGGTCTATGCCCAGATCTGGGAAGACCCCGAAATCGACATGGAGGCGTTGGCGATCACGCCCGATAGCCATGTCGTCACCATCGCTTCGGGCGGGTGCAACGTCTTTTCCTATCTGACCGCCAATCCGCGCGCGATCACCGCGGTCGACCTCAATCCTGCGCACATCGCGCTCAACCGGCTCAAGCGCGAGGCGGCGTTGCGCCTTCCGGGGCATGCGAGCTTCCGCACCTTCTTCGGCGATGCCGACCGGCGCGACAATCTGGTTGCCTATCGCGACTATCTCCGCCCGTGGCTCGATGCCGACACCCGCGCCTATTGGGATTCCCGCGACTGGCGCGGGCGGCGTCGGATTAGCGGTTTTGCCCGGGGTTTCTATCGCGAGGGTCTGCTCGGCGGCTTGATCGGCATCGGCCATTTTCTCGCGCGCTGTTACGCCATCGACCCGCGGGCGATCCTGGCGGCGCGTTCGATCGAGGAGCAGCGCCAGATCTATGCCGAACGATACGCGCCCTTTTTCCAGAAGCGGCTGTTGCGGTGGCTGGTCGATCAGCCGGCGACGCTGTTCGGCTTCGGCATTCCGCCGGCACAATATGATCTGCTCAAGGCGGACGATCCCGTGGGCGGTATCACCGGCGCGCTTGAAAGCCGCCTGCGCAAGCTCGCCTGCGATTTCGATATCCGCGACAACTATTATGCGTGGCAGGCATTCGGGCGCGGTTATGCCAAGGGGCCGGACGCGCCGTTGCCCACCTATCTTCAGGCAAGTCATTACGACGCGGTCCACAGCCGCGCGGATCGCGTCGAGATCCGGCACCAGAACATGGTCGACTATCTCGAATCGATGCCGGCCCAGTCGCTCGACCGGTTCATTCTGCTCGATGCGCAGGACTGGATGACCGACGCGCAGTTGACCCGGCTCTGGGCGGCGATCACGCGTACTGCCGCGCCCGGCGCGCGCGTTCTTTATCGCACAGCAGCCACCCCCGACGTCGTCGCGGGCCATGTGCCGGCGGCGATCCTCGACCAATGGGACTATGCGCCGCGCGAACTGCGCGACGACTGGACCCGTCGGGACCGGTCGGCGGTGTATGGCGCGGTCCACCTCTGGACATTGAAGCCGCACGCATGACGCGGGGCGTGCAGATCGAGGGCGTCGCCGCCGATCAGAAAGGGCTGATGGACGCGACCTATGCGCTCCATCGCCATTTCTATGACCTGACGCGCAAATTTTACCTGTTGGGGCGCGATCGGCTGATTCGCGAGCTCGCGCCCCCGCCGGGCGGCAATGTGGTCGAGATCGGTTGCGGCACCGCGCGCAACCTGATCGTCGCGGCACGGCAATGGCCGAACGCACGCTTCCATGGCTTCGACATCAGCGAGGCGATGCTCGATACGGCGCACAGATCGGTGGCGAAGCGCGGGCTGGGCGGTCGGATCGCGCTGGCGCAGGGTGATGCCGGGCGCTTCGACCTGTCGGCGATGTTCGGGCTCGATCGGGTCGACCGCGTTTTCATGAGCTACACGCTGTCGATGATCCCGCCCTGGATCGCCGCCATCGAGCAGGGCGCCGCGGCGCTCGCGCCGGGGGGAAGCCTCCACATCGTCGATTTCGGACAATATGAGCGGCTTCCTGCTTTCGCGCGGCGGCTCCATTTCAAGTCGCTCAACGACTTTCACGTCTACCCCCGCGCCGATCTGCCGCAGGTGCTCGATCGGATCGCGGCGGCACACGGGCTCGCGACGACGTTTACGCCGCTCTATCGCGGCTATGCCTGGCGGGCGGTGCTGCGGCGACCGTCCTGATTTCTGCCCGATCGTCCGCGACGCACATGAAAAGGGGGAGCAATCGCTCCCCCTTTTTGGATCGTTCGGTGATGCTCAGGCGGCGCGGCGCAGTTCCAGCCGGCCCCAGATTTCGACCAGCGCGTCGACCAGCTCGCGCATCATTTCCTCGGTGTGCGACGGTCCCGGCGTGAAGCGCAGTCGCTCCTTGCCGCGCGGCACGGTCGGGAAATTGATCGGCTGGACGTACATGCCGTATTCGGCAAGCAGGATGTCACTGATCTTCTTGGCCTTCACCGGGTCGCCGACCATCAGCGGGACGATGTGCGTGGTCGATGCCATCACCGGCAGTCCGGCCTCGGCCATCAGCCGCTTGAGCATCGCCGCTGCGGCCTGCTGGCCCTCACGTTCGACCGACGACTGCTTGAGGTGGCGCACGCTTGCCAGTACGCCCGCAACCAGAACCGGTGACAGCGACGTCGTGAAGATGAAGCCGGGCGCATAGCTGCGGATCACGTCGATGATCATCTGGTCGGCGGCGATATAGCCGCCCATCACGCCGAACGCCTTGCCCAGCGTGCCTTCGATGATCGTCAGCCGGTGCGCGACCTCGTCGCGTTCCGAAATGCCGCCGCCGCGCGCGCCGTACATGCCGACGGCATGGACCTCGTCCAGATAGGTCAGCGCGTTGTACTTGTCGGCCAGGTCACAGATCTCGGCGATCGGCGCGATGTCGGCGTCCATCGAATAGACGCTCTCGAACGCGATCAGCTTCGGGACCGACGGATCGTCGGCGGCCAGCAGTTCTTCCAGATGCGCGAGGTCGTTATGACGCCACACGCGCTTTTCGCAGCCCGAATTGCGGATGCCCGCGATCATCGACGCGTGGTTCAGTTCGTCGGAATAGATAATGCAGCCGGGCATCACCTTGGCGAGCGTCGACAGCGTCGCCTCGTTCGAGACATAGCCCGAGGTGAAGAGCAGCGCGCCTTCCTTGCCATGCAGGTCGGCGAGTTCGTGTTCCAGTTCGATATGGTAATGCGTGTTGCCGCCGATGTTGCGGGTGCCGCCCGATCCGGCGCCGACGTCATGGAGGGCCTCTTCCATCGCGGCGATGACCTTGGGGTGCTGCCCCATGGCCAGATAGTCGTTCGAACACCAGACGGTGATCGGCTTCGGACCGTTATGTCCAGCGAAGCATCGCGCGTTCGGGAACATGCCCTTGTTGCGCAGAATGTCGATGAACACGCGGTATCGGCCTTCGGCGTGCAGCCGGTCGATCGCTTGGCTGAACACCCGCGAGTAATCAACGGCGGGCGACGGGCTGTCGATGGTACGCATGGATGTTTCTCCTACGCCTGAATTGCCCGCGTTTCCAGCATCCGCCTCTAAGCAATTATCCCAATAACCGCACCGGTTCCTTGGGGCAGGGCGGCGGCTTCCTCCACGCGCGGCCCGGTGCGGCAACGTCATTTGGGTGACGGCAGCACGGGCATTTTCTGCTATGACGGCATTGCGCGTGGCGACTCGCCTGCCGCGCCCGCCGGCGATGCCGGCTCGATCAGGCTCAGGCGTTTTATCCGGACGCGGTCCGAACCCAGGGGAGCCGTTGTGATGACCGACCATGATCGCGATTATTTCCGAAGGCGCGAGGACGAGGAGCGCGCACAGGCCGCCCGTAGCGATGATCACTGCGCGCGATTGATCCACCTCCAGCTCGCCGAGCGGTATCAGACGCTGCACCGGGCAATGGGGCTGTTGACGCCGCGCCTTGCCTGAACCGCCCGTCGGCGGTTGCTTCAGGCTGGGCGGAGCGCTTCGACTTGCGTGAGCCCGAACCGCGCCAGCGCCGGCGCCAGCGCGCGGGCATGCGAATCGAGTGCGGTGAAGATCGCTCGGCCTGGCACCGGGCTTTCGGGCCATTGCTGTCCCTGCGTGAGATAGGCGACTCGCCGCGCGATGCCCGGCCCGCCGTCGACAAAGCGTACCGGGTGCGGCGCCGCTGCGGCGAGTTCCGCCTCGACCAGGGGAAAATGCGTGCAGGCGTTGACGATCACGTCGACGCGCTCGCCGCCCGGCTGTCCCAGCAGCCCGTCGAGCACGGCGCGCAGGCGCGCAGGCGACGGCGTCTCGCCGGCGAGCTTGGCCTCCGCCAGTTGGACCAGTTCGGCCGATCCGTGCCGGAGCACCAAGCAATCGGCCGCGAACCGGGCCGCGAGATCGTCGACATAGGGTTGCCGAACGGTCGCCTCGGTCCCCAGTACGCCGATCGCGCGCGTCCGGCTCATCTCGGCGGCGGGTTTGATCGCGGGAACGGTGCCGACGATCGGCAGGTCGAGCGCGGCGCGTACAGCCCCCAGCGCGATCGTCGAGGCGGTGTTGCACGCGATGACGATCAGCCGCGGATCGAATCGCTCTGCCAGGCGGCCGAGCAGGGCCGGTACCCGTCCGGCGATTTCCGCCTCGGTCTTCGTACCATAGGGGAAGCCGGCCGAGTCGGCGACATAGACGAGCGGAGCCTGCGGCAGCAGTCGGGCGGTGGGGCCCAGCACCGACAGGCCGCCGATGCCGGAATCGAAGAACAGGATAGGACGCGGGTCTGACACGCGAGTCGGCACTTTCGCAGACATGGGAATCGTTGCGCCGACCTATTGGACCGCTTAGCTTGGTGGCAACAGGGGGTAATCTGCGTTGACCGATTTTCTGTGGACTGCGCCCGCGGGGGCGATCCTGCTGGGCTATCTCCTGGGGTCGATTCCCTTCGGCGTGCTGTTGACCCGGCTCGCCGGGGCGGGCGATCTGCGCCAGATCGGTTCGGGTAATATCGGCGCCACCAATGTCCTGCGCACCGGGCGCAAGGGGCTGGCCGCCGCGACGCTGCTGCTCGACCTCCTCAAGGGCTCGGCGGCGGTCCTGCTGGCGGCGTTGGTTGTGCCGGGCGGCGGCGTGCTGGGCGGGGTCGCGGCCTTTTTCGGTCATTGCTATCCGGTGTGGCTGCGCTTTCGCGGAGGCAAGGGTGTCGCAACGATGATGGGAATCGTCGTCGCGCTCTATTGGCCGGCGGGTCTCGTCTATGCCGTGGTGTGGCTGGGGCTGCTCGCGCTCGCGCGGATCTCGTCGCTGGCCGGGATGACTGCGGCGATCAGCGCACCGGTGGCCTGTGCCTGGTTCGGACGCTTCGATCTGGTGCTGCCGTTGCTCGCGCTGACGCTCGTTGTCTTGTGGAAGCATCGCGAGAATATTGATCGCCTGCTCAGTGGCACCGAACCGCGCATCGGTTCGCGGGGCAGGAGCTGAGCGCGCCGATGGCCGACGGGCGGGAGGCACGGCTAAGGCTTTTGCGCTCGGCCAATATCGGGCCGGTGTCCTATGCACAGCTCGTGGCACGGTTCGGCAGTGCCGAAGCGGCGATCGACGCAATCCCGATGCTGGCGGCACGCGGCGGCGGTCGTGCGCCGGTGCTGGCCGATCTGGCGGCGATCCGGCGCGAAATCGCCAAGGTCGAACGGCTGCGCGCGCGCTACCTGTTCATCGACGATCCTGCCTATCCGGCGTTGCTCGCCCGGCTCGAAAACGCACCGCCGGCGTTGATCGTCCAGGGTGATATCACGCTGCTCGCGCGCCCCTGCGTTGCGATGGTCGGCGCCCGCAATGCTTCGGCCGCCGCGTGCCGGTTCGCGCGGATGCTGGCCCAGGGGCTTACCGAACGCGGCTTTACCGTGGTTTCGGGGCTGGCGCGCGGGATCGACACCGCCGCCCATCACGGCTCGCTCGACGGCGGCACCGTCGGGGTCATTGCCAGCGGGATCGACGTTGCCTTTCCTCCTGAAAATGCCGAACTGCAGGCGGCGATCGCCGCCCGCGGGGTGCTGCTGGCCGAGCAGCCGCCCGGGACCGAGCCGCTTGCCCGTTTTTTCCCGGCGCGCAACCGCATCATCGCGGGTCTCGCGCTCGGCACGGTGGTGGTCGAGGCGGCGCCGCGTTCGGGCTCGCTGATCACCGCGCGCATCGCCGCCGATGCGGGGCGTGAGGTGATGGCCGTTCCCGGCTCGCCGCTCGATCCGCGCGCGCAGGGGTGCAACGCGCTCATCCGCGACGGCGCCACGCTGATTCAGAACGCCGACGATGTGATCGAGGCGCTGGGGCCGATCGATTCGCGTGTCGTGCGCTCGATCGGCGTCGGCTTCGGCACGCCGCCGCTCCACGACGCCAGCGATGCGGAGCGGGCGCGGATCCTCGACCTTCTCGGCCCGGTCGCGGTCAGCGTCGACGAAATCGTCCGCCAGTCGGGCGCCAGCCCCGCGGCGGTGCAGATGGTGCTGCTCGAACTCGAACTCGGCGGCCGCCTGGAACGCCACGCCGGCGCGCGCGTATCGCTGCTACTCTAAAGCTGCTCGGTCCTCGTCGTCAGCTGTCGCGTTTCCGGCTCGGAAGCTTGAGTTCGCTTGCCAGCACACCCGCCAGAATGAACGCCGCACCGAGCCAGGCGAGTGCGGGCAGTCGTTCGCCGGCGATCCGGCCGAATACCCCCGCCCATACCGGCTCGCCGGCATAGATGACGGTGGCGCGTGTCGGTGAAACCGACTTTTGCGCCCAGTTCATCGCCAGTTGGATCACCGCGCTGGCAAGCCCCAGGCCCACGCCCGCGACCAGCCAGATCCAGCTGAAGCCCGGCAGCTTTTCGCCGAACAGCGGCATCGCGGCAAAGGAGAACAGCCCCGCCGACAGCAACTGCACCACCGTCACGCGTGCGCTGTCCACGCGCGGTGCGAAATGGCCGATCAGCAGGATCTCGCCCGCAATCGCCAAAGCGCTCGCCAGCGTCGCGACGGCTCCCTCGCTCAGTTCGAGCGAACCTGCTTCGGGCGCCGTCAGCAGCATCAATCCGGTGAAGGCGAGCGCGATTCCGATCCAGCTCATCAGGCGCGGTCGTCGCCGCAATGCCGCCCATTGCACCAGGGGGACCAGCGGCACGTACATGGCCGTGATGAAGGCCGACTGGCTCGCGCTGATCGTTCGCAATCCGTGCGTCTGGAGCGCATAGCCGAGCAGGATCGACAGGCCGATCGCCGCGCCGGCAAACAGTTCGGCGCGCGTCAGCCCGCGCATCGCCCGGTAAAAGAACAGCAGTGCCATGCCCCCTGCGACGATGAAGCGCAGCCCGACGAAGAACAGCGGGCCGCAATGCTGCATCGCCAGGTGCACGATCAGGAACGTGGTGCCCCACAGCATCGTGATCGACAGCAGCACCAGCTCCTCGCGCGTGAAGGACAGGGCGGGGCGATGTTCGACGGAGGACGGCATGCGGCGGCCTTTCCGGCCAAATGGCGTCGCGATCAACCCCGGCCCGATCTCCCGAATAGATGTGCTGCGGTGACGCCGAGGCTGTTGCGACTTGTTCGCAAGTCTCGGCTATGGCATCGCGTTGTGGTGCCGACCGACGATCCGCCCCCACCTGAATCCGCGCCTGCGCCATCCGCGCCGGCGGGGGCTCGCGCACATTTGGGGCGGGCGGCCTATCTGGTGCTCGGGCTGGTTTTTCTCGCGCTCGGCATCATCGGCGCGTTTCTGCCGGTCATGCCGACGACGATTTTCCTCATCCTTGCCGCATGGTGCTTCGGCCGTTCGTCGCCTCGGCTCGAAACATGGCTGCTCGATCACCCCCGCTTCGGCGCGACGCTGCGCGCCTGGCGGGCGGAGGGGGCGATTCCCCGCCGGGCAAAGGGCTATGCCCTTGGCGGTATGGCGCTAGGCTTCGCGCTGTTTTGCTGGGGCGCACATCCGCGCTGGTGGGTGACGGTGCTGGTCGCGGGCTTCTTCGCCGCCTGTGCCGCGTTCGTGGTGTCCCGGCCTGCGCCCTCGGGCGGACGGGTGGCGTAACCGGCTGTGCTCGGCTAGGCACGCGTGCCGACCAGACTTGACGGGGGCGTGATGCGCTCCCCACTCTCGTACGCATACGCGTAAGGACCCGATAGACCATCCATGCAGCTTGTCATCGTCGAGTCGCCCGCCAAGGCGAAAACCATCGAGAAGTATCTGGGCAAGGACTATCGTGTCCTCGCCAGCTATGGCCATGTCCGCGACCTGCCCGCCCGTGACGGGTCGGTGAACCCCGACGACTCGTTCGCGATGGAGTGGGAGACCTATGCCGACAAGTCGAAGCAGCTGAAGGCGATCGCCGACGAGGCGAAGAAGGCCGACCGTCTGATCCTCGCGACTGACCCTGATCGCGAAGGCGAGGCGATCAGCTGGCACGTCCGCGAGGTGCTCAAGAACAAGAAGGCGCTCCCCAAGGAGGTCGAGCGCGTCACCTTCAACGCGATCACCAAGCCGGCGATCCTCCACGCGATGCAGCATCCGCGCGAGCTGGATACCGACCTGATCGACGCCTATCGCGCCCGCCGCGCGCTCGACTATCTCGTCGGCTTTACCCTCTCGCCGGTGCTGTGGCGCAAGCTGCCAGGCGCCAAGTCGGCGGGCCGCGTCCAGTCGGTGGCGCTGCGGCTGATCGTCGGGCGCGAGCGCGAGATCGAAAGCTTCGTCGCGCAGGAATATTGGTCGGTCATCGCCGAGATGGAATCGGACGGCACGCCGTTCCAGGCGCGCCTCGTCAAGTGGAAGGGCGAGAAGCTCGACCGCCTCTCGATCGGCGACCAGGGCAGCGCCGAGGCCGCCAAGAAGGCGGTCGAGGAAGGCCGCTTCACCGTCGTCGCGGTCGAGACCAAGCCGGCGATGCGTAACCCGCCGCCGCCCTTCACGACGTCCACGCTGCAGCAGGAAGCCGCACGCAAGCTCGGCTTCTCGGCCAGCCACACGATGCGGATCGCGCAGGCGCTCTACGAGGACGGCGCGATCACCTATATGCGTACCGACGGCGTCCAGATGGACCCCTCGGCGATCCAGGCGGCACGCAAGGCAGTGGCCGATCGCTATGACGGCAGCTACGTGCCGGACAAGCCGCGCCAGTACCAGACCAAGGCGAAGAACGCCCAGGAAGCGCACGAGGCGATCCGCCCGACCGACTTCGGCAAGGACCGCGCCGGCTCGGGCGACCATGCCAAGCTGTACGACCTGATCTGGAAGCGCGCGCTCGCCAGCCAGATGGCCTCGGCGCGCATGGAGCGCACGACGGTCGATCTGGCGGACGGCACCGGCCAGCACGGGCTTCGCGCCACCGGCCAGGTGGTGCTGTTCCCCGGCTATCTCGCGCTCTACGAAGAGGGCAAGGACGACGAGGGCGACGAGGACAGCCGCCGCCTCCCGCGCATGTCGGAGGGCGCCTCGCCCGCCAAGAAGGCGGTCAACGCCGAGCAGCACTTCACCCAGCCGCCGCCGCGCTTTTCCGAAGCCTCGCTGGTCAAGCGGCTGGAAGAGCTCGGTATCGGTCGTCCGTCGACCTATGCCTCGATCATCCAGGTGCTTAAGGACCGCGCCTATGTGCGGGTGGAAAAGAACCGCTTCTTCGCCGAGGAGAGCGGCCGGCTGCTGACCGCCTTCCTCGAACGTTTCTTCGAGAAGTACGTGTCGTTCGACTTCACCGCCGAGCTGGAGGAAGAGCTGGACGACGTGTCCGGCGGCCGCGCCGCCTGGCAGGCGGTGCTGGAAGCCTTCTGGCGCGACTTCAAGCCGCGCACCACCGAGGTGATGGAGCAGAAGCCCTCCGACATCACCGCGGCGCTCGACCAGTTCCTCGAGCCGTACCTGTTCCCCGCCAAGGCGGACGGCAGCGATCCGCGGCTGTGCCCGAATTGCGGCGTCGGCAAGCTGGCGCTGCGCGGGGGCCGGTTCGGCGCGTTCGTGGCGTGCTCCAACTATCCCGAGTGCAAGTACACGCGGCGCTTCGGCCAGCCGGGCGGCGAAGGGGCTGAGGACACGGGGCCGGAAGTGCTCGGCACCGATCCGGACACCGGTCTGCCGGTGGAGCGCAAGGTGGGCCGGTTTGGTCCCTATATCCAGCTCGGCGAGGGCAAGGATGCCGCGCGCGCCTCGATCCCGAAGGACGTCGATCTCGACCTTGAATGGGCGCTGAAGCTCCTGAAGCTGCCGCGCACCATCGGCGATCACCCGGAGACCGGCAAACCGATCACCGCCTCGATCGGCCGCTATGGCCCCTATCTGGCGCATGACGGCAAGTACGCACGACTCCAGTCGACCGCGGACGTGTTCGAAACCGGCATGAACGCGGCGGTGGTCAAGCTGGCCGAGGCTGCGGCGGGCGGTGGTCGCCCGGCGCGCGGTGCCGCGCGCGAACCGCTCAAGGTGCTCGGCAAACATCCGCGCACCGAGGCCGAAATCAAGCTGATGGAAGGCCGTTACGGCCCCTACATCACCGACGGCGAGACCAACGCGACTTTGCCCAAGACGATCGACAAGGACGCGCTGACGCTCGAGGAAGCCGCCCAGCTGATCGACGCCAAGGCGGCGGCGGGCCCGTCGAAGGGGAAGAAGAAGGCGGCCCCCAAAAAGGCTGCCGCGAAAAAGCCGGCAGCCAAGAAGGCTCCCGCCAAAAAGGCCGCGACGAAGGCGTCGTCAGCGGCCTGAGCCCTGACGCCGGGAGGGGGCGCTCCCTTCCCGGTTCTCCGGGTCGAGCCGGCGAAACCGGGGTGGGGGCTCCGGCGCGGGTCCGCGATTAGGCCGCGCGACGCTCCAGCCCGCGCAGCCATGCGCGCGCCGCCTTCTGCGCCTCGATGATTTCGCGCGCCGTCATGTCCTCGGCGACTTCGGCCCGGCACGATTGGGCGACGTTGCTGCCCAGCGAGGCGGCGACGTTGAACCATTTGTGCGCCTCGATCATGTCGATCTCGACGCCGTCGGCGCCGCTCGAATACATGATGCCCAGGTCGAAACACGCCCGGACATCGCCGTCCTCGGCGTCACGCAACCGGCTTTCCACAAGAAAGCGCGCACTCTTCAGGCTGTTTCCCATCGCCCGAGCCCCTGTTCTGGCTGCCTCACATGCTGCGAGCTTGCCGGGGCGACGGAAACAATCGGTTAACGGCGTTAACTGTGTTCTCCCGGAGTGACCGGAATATTGTCGATCAGCCGCGTCGTCCCGATCCGCGCGGCGGCGAGCAGGCGCATCGGCCGCCCCGCTTCGGGTTCGCCCAGCGTCTCGGCATCGGCCAGCACCAGATAATCGAGCTCGAAACCCGCGGCCGCCAGCATCTCGCGTGCCTGTGCCAGCGCCGCTTCCGGGTCGCCCCCCTTGCTGATCGCGCGTTCGGCAACGCCCAGCGCGCGCGGCAACGCCACGGCGCGCGTGCGCTCGTCGTCGATCAGATAGACATTGCGCGACGAACGGGCGAGGCCGTCATCCTCGCGCTGCGTGGGAACGCCCACGATCTCGATATCCAGATCCAGATCGGCGACCAGCCGCCGGATCACCGCCAGCTGCTGCCAGTCCTTCTCGCCGAACAGCGCGACGTCGGGGCGAACCTGGTTGAACAGCTTGGTCACCACCGTGGCGACGCCGTCGAAATGACCGGGGCGGCGCTCACCCTCCAGCACATTGCTCACCCCGCCGACCGAAATCGACGTGGCAAAGCCCTCGGGATACATTTCCTCGACTGCCGGCAACCACAACAGGTCGACGCCGGCGTTGGTCAGCATCCGCGCATCGGCCTGTTCCTTGCGCGGATATTTGGCCAGGTCCTCGCTGGGACCGAACTGGCGCGGATTGACGAAGATCGAGACGACGACAAGGTCGGCGCTGCGACGCGCGGCCTCCACAAGCGCCATGTGCCCATCGTGCAGCGCGCCCATCGTGGGCACGAGCGCGATGCGCTTGCCTGCGCGGCGGCCCGCGGCGAGCGCTTCGCGAAGGTTGGCAAGCTGACGGACGGTTTGCACGCTTCAACTCTTTCGATAGGATAGGAAGGCCGGCCTTCTATGGGTCCAGGGCGGCTCGATCAATAAAGGATGTTTGTGGCTTTGAACGAAGGACCGAAGCGGCTCCACGTTATCGTCTTCGCGAACGAGAAGGGCGGGACGGGTAAATCGACCACCGCCGTGCATACCGCCATTGCGCTTGCCTCCAAAGGGGCTCGAGTCGCCTGTTTCGACCTCGATCACCGCCAGCGTACCACAGGCCGCTATCTCGACAACCGGCTGGCGACGATCCGTCGCACCGGCCGCAATCTGCCGATGCCGATCTACGAGACGCATGACGGCGAGAGCATGGACTTCTTCGCCGAGACGCTCGAACGCCTGGGCGATCAGGTCGACTTCATGGTGATCGACACGCCCGGCCGCGACGACAAGTTCGCCCGCATCTCGGTCACCAACGCCGACACGCTCGTCACGCCGATGAACGACAGCTTCGTCGATTTCGACCTGATCGGTCAGGTCGATCCCGAAAGCTTCCGCGTGCTGCGCCCCAGCTTCTACTCCGAGATGATCTGGGAATCGCGCAAGCGCCGCGCTAAGGCCGATGGCGAGACGATCGACTGGGTCGTGCTCCGCAACCGCATGCAGCACATCGAGGCACGCAACATGCGCCGTGTCTCCGACGCGATCGACCAGCTTTCCAAGCGCGTCGGCTTCCGCGTGATCTCGGGTCTGTCCGAACGCGTGATCTATCGCGAACTGTTTCCCCAGGGGCTGACGATGCTCGACTCGCGTGAATTCGGCGAAATGGGGCTCAGCCATGTGGCCGCGCGCCAGGAACTGCGCGAGATGATGGCGGGGCTGGCGCTGCCCGAAGCGGCGCCGCAGCTGCTCTGATGCTCAAGCTCGTCCTGGCGCTCGTCGTCGCCTATCTCGGCTATCGGCTGTGGCTCGGCCCCAGCCGGTACCGGGCAGGGCGGCCGATCGCGCCGGGGGAGGGGCGGCGCTCCGACCCGTCGCCGTCCGCGCGGCTCGACGATTCGGCGGCCGCCGCGCGTGCGGTGCTCGGTGTCGGGCCGGATGCCGATGCCGACGCGATCCGCGCCGCGCATCGCCGGCTGATCGCGGCGGTGCATCCAGATCGTGGGGGATCGACCGAGCTTACCCGTCAGATCAATGCCGCGCGCGACACGCTGCTTGCCCGGCTGGGATGATCCGTTTCGCAGCGGCAGCATGATCGGATCGTCCGGCGGACCGGCTTCGGGGGCAGTTTTGCAGTCGGCGTGTTGCTGCCACGCACAATCGCACCGTTCCGCCTGTGCAATTGAACTTTATCCGCGCGTCGGGGATTAGACGCGCGCAATCGTTTCGGGAGGCATCATGACGCATCGGTTCGACCCCACTTCGCTGCGTGAATATGACATTCGCGGGATCGTGGGGCAGACGCTGGGCCCCGACGACGCGCGCGCGATCGGGCGCAGCTTCGGCACCGTGCTGCGTCGTGCCGGCGGCACGCGGATCGCGGTGGGGCGCGACGGTCGCCTGTCGTCGCCCGAACTCGAGGCGGCGCTGGTCGACGGACTGGTCGCTTCCGGCGTTGACGTCGTCCGCATCGGCATGGGGCCGACGCCGATGCTCTATTATGCCGAAGCGACGCTCGAGGTCGACGGCGGCATCCAGATCACGGGCAGCCACAATCCCGGCCACTATAACGGCTTCAAGATGGTGCTTCAGCACCGACCTTTTTTCGGCGAGGACATTCAGGCGCTCGGGCGGATGGCCGAGGCGGGCGACTGGGAGGACGGCGAGGGCAGCGTCACCGACGCCGACGTGATGGACCTTTACGTCTCGCGGCTCGTCGCCGGCTATGCGGGCGGCGCCTATCGGATCGGCTGGGACGCGGGCAACGGCGCGGCGGGTCCGGTGATCGAGCGGCTGGTCCAGCAGCTTCCGGGCGAGCATTTCACGCTGTTCACCGATGTCGACGGGCATTTCCCCAACCACCATCCCGATCCGACCGAGGAAAAGAATCTCGAACATCTGCGCCGGCTGGTCGCGGAAAAGAACCTCGACTTCGGCGTGGCCTTCGACGGCGACGGCGACCGGCTGGGTGCGATCGACGGCAAGGGCCGCGTGATCTGGGG
Organism: Sphingomonas chlorellae; assembly: GCF_056485145.1. Lineage (NCBI taxonomy): Bacteria > Pseudomonadati > Pseudomonadota > Alphaproteobacteria > Sphingomonadales > Sphingomonadaceae > Sphingomonas > Sphingomonas chlorellae. The sequence goes on along the minus strand of NZ_JBQXXM010000004.1, from coordinate 98,195 downwards.
CGATCAGCTGCTCGCGATCCTTGCCGAGCCGGTGCTGCGCGTCGAGCCCGGCGCGACGATCATCGGCGACGTCAAGGCCAGCCAGGCGCTCTATGACCGCATTGCCGAACTCGGCGGCACGCCGCTGATGTGGAAGACCGGCCACAGTCTCATCAAGACCAAGATGAAGGAAACGCACGCGCCGCTCGCGGGCGAGATGAGCGGCCACATCTTCTTTGCTCAGGATTATTACGGCTTCGACGACGCCCAATATGCAGCCGTCCGGCTCATCCAGGCGGTGCATGTCATCGGTCGCTCGCTCACCGAGATTCGCGAGGCGATGCCCGAAATGGTCAACACGCCTGAAATGCGCTTCCAGGTCGACGAAAGCCGCAAGTTCGCGGTCGTGAACGAAATCCTCGAACGGCTCGAGGCCGAGGGTGCCGACGTCAACCGCACCGACGGCGCCCGGGTCAACACGCCCGACGGCTGGTGGCTGCTGCGCGCGTCGAACACGCAGGACGTGCTCGTCGCGCGTGCGGAGGCCAAGACGCACGAGGGGCTCGATCGGCTGATGGCGCAGATTGACGCGCAACTCGCCGCCAGCGGGCTTCAGCGCGGACCGCAGGCGGCGCATTGAGCGCGGCCGTGGCGCCGTGTCCCGCCCGGGGCACGGCGCCGCCGCGCTTTTGACTGGCAATCCGGGCGCGAAGCTCCCATTTCGGGGCCATGGCATCGCCACCTCCCACTCTGATCCGCGTCATTGATCTCGAAACCACGGGCGATAAACCGCCCACCCATGCGGTGTGCGAGATCGGCTGGCAGGACATCGTCCTCGGCCCCGACGGGCGCTGGGAGATCGAGGGCGAGGGCGGCAGCCGTCTCGTCAATCCGGGCCGGCCGATTCCGCCGCTTACCATGGCGGTCCACCATATCCGCGACGAGGATGTGGCTGACGCGCCCTATTGGCACGACGTCGCGCGCGCGATCCTCGATCCCTGGCCGCGCCGCGTCGCGCTGGCCGCGCATCGCGCCGATTTCGAACAGCAATTCTGCACCCCTGCGCTGACGCGCGGCGCCGACTGGATCTGCACCTGGAAGTGCGCGATGCGGCTCTGGCCCGGCTCGCCCGGCTTTTCGAACCAGATGCTGCGCTATTGGCGCCGGCCCGACGGGCTCGAGCACGAACGCGGCCTGCCCGCGCATCGCGCCTTTCCCGACGCCTATGTCACCGCCTTTCACCTGCGCGACATGCTCAACGAGGTCAGCCTGGCACAGCTGGTCGAATGGTCGCGCCTGCCCGGCTTGCTACCGCGCGTCCGCTACGGCCCCGACCGGGGCAAGGAATGGAGCGAGATCGGCGAGGATTCGCTGATCGGCTTCCTGTCCGATCGCGATCCCGACATCCGCTACACCGCCGAGCAGGAATATGCCCGTCGTTCGGGGGGCGGGCTGGTCGGTCGCGGCGGCGCGACGCAGGATCTGCTGTTCTGACGAGGATGGGGTGAAGCCGTGGCGTGCCGCGGTTCAGCGGCGGCCCGCCAGCAGCATCCGCACACCCTCCAGCACCAGTCCATAGACAAGGTGCGATGCCGCGCCATAGGCGTGGCTCGCCACCGGCGCGGCGTCGGGCGCGGGGGCAAGGCCCGCTGCGGGGACGGCGCCTTCGTCGAGCAGCGCGGCGGTTGCGATCCCATAGGCGGTGCCGAACCCCGATCGCGCTTCCGGGCGGTATTCGGTCAACACGCCATAGATTCCGCCCAGCACGCCCCCGACCAGATAATGCACGCCCTGGCCTGCCGCGGCGCGGTGTCCGGCGGGGACGGGGAGCCCGGTTGCGGCGGTATGCACGAGATCGGCGGCCTTCACGGTCGCCGGCTCGGCGTCGTCCTTGCCCGCCTCGGGAACCAGCTTCTCCGCCTGGTGCTGGAACGCCGCCATCGCCGCCGAGGCGACGAGACCGGCGGCAATTCCTGCCGCCAGACCGACGAGCGGCCGGGGCGCCTTCGCCGGTTTGGCTCCAACCGATTTCGTTTCCGCCATCTGTGCGCTCCCTTCCGTTTGGCCGTCGGCAGCCTGCCGTTCGACGGCGCACGCCCAACGCGCCGGGCATCCGGCGGTTCGTTCAGTTGGCGACGCGTACCGCCGGATGGCGGCGCTTGGCCAGCATCGACACCACGCTGTCCTGCCCCGCCAGATGCGCTGCGCCCACCGCGACGAACACCGTGCCCGGCTGGTCGAGCCGATGGACGATCCAGTCGGTCCAGCGCGCATTGCGGTCGGTCAACAGCACCTTGGCGAGTTCGGGCGTCTCGTCGAGCGATTCGTTCATCACTTTCGCCAGCCCCTCGGGGTCGCCCGCCGCCCAGCGCGCGACCATCTTGTCGAGTTCGCTGCCCATCTTCGGGTAATCGTCGATCACCGATACCAGATATTTGATCTGCAACGGCTCGGCCATGTCGGCGAGGTAGCCGAGCTGCTGGTCGAACGTTTCCAGCCCCTCGACGGGCTTGCCGCTTGCCTTGGCGGCGGCGGCGAGCACCTTCTCGGCGCCGCTGTTCGGGTCATAGCCGAGCTTGGGCAGTCCCGCGACGCTCAGCGTCACCGCCGCCATCCAGGGGCGGAACACGTCCAGCCCTGCGGGCGGGATGCCCAGCGCGCCCAGCGTCGCGGCATAGGCGCCGCGCTTGGCCTCGGGGAGCTTCTGCGACAAGGGCGTGCCGCCGAGGTCGAGGCCGCGGCTCGCGACGCTCTGCTGCATCGTCGCCGCATCGGGTTCGACCATCTCGAGCACCAGCGTGTCGCTGCGTTCGAACGCCTTCTTCACCGCGCCGTCGAACCAGCTCAGGCTCGGCTTCAGCACATGCACCGTGCCGAACAGATAGATGGTGGTGTCATCGTCCTTTACCACCCACAGCGCGGGATGTGCGGCAACGCGCGCGGCAGCCGCCTGCGGCTGGGGGGCGGCAGGGGCGGCCTGTGCCCAGCCGGCCGCCGGCTGGAACGCGAGTGCCAGCGCTGCCGCCGTGCCGAAAATCCTGTCGATCAACGCCTGTTCCTCTCCAATGCGGCGCCGGCGGCCGCGGGTCACTGGCCGGCGAGTTCCTTCAGCGGGGTGCCTGTGTCCGCCAGCCGGGCGGGGTCGATCGCCAGCCGCTCGACCACCAGCTTGCGTCCCTGTACATAGTCGCGCGTCGCGTTGACGCAGTCGAGCGCGATCACCCGCCCCTCGCGCAGATAGATAACCGAAAAGCTGCGCGTCGCGGGATCACCGCGCACGACGACCGCGTCGTGCCCGGCGGACAGTCCCACCGTCTGCAGCTTCAGGTCATATTGGTTCGACCAGAACCACGGTACCGCGTCATAATGGGCGGCCGCCCCGGCGATCGTGCGCGCGGCGACGGTCGCCTGATCGTTGGCGTTCTGCACCGATTCGAGCCGGATCTCGGCGCCGTCGGCATAGGCGTTGGCGTGAAGCGCGCAGTCGCCGACGGCAAAGACGTGCGGCAGGCTGGTGCGGCACTGCGCATCGACGCGCACGCCGTTGCCGCCCTCGGCCCCGGCGGCGAGCAGCGGCGCGACTGCCGGGATGATCCCGATGCCCACGATCACCATCTCGGCGGGCAACACGCTGCCGTCGGTCAGCCGCACGCCGGTCGCGTGCGTCGTGCCTTCGATGCACGCGACCGCCGCGTTGAGCCGCAGGTCGACGCCATGCGCGCGATGCTCGTCCTCGAAAAAGCGTGACAGCGGCGTACCCGCGACGCGTGCCAGCACGCGATCCTGCGCCTCGACCACCGTGACGGTGCGTCCCAGCTTGCGCAGCACCGCCGCGGCCTCCAGCCCGATATAGCCGCCGCCGATGACGACGACGCGCTCGACCTCGGGCAGCTCGGCGATCATTCGGTCGACATCGGCGCGCGTGCGGACCGAATGGACCCCTGTCAGCGTCGCGCCGTCGCAGCCGAGCATCCGGGGCTTGCCTCCGGTCGCCCATATCAGGTTGCCATAGCCGATCTGCTCGCCGCTCGCGGTCGTCACCGTGCGTGCCGCTGCGTCGACCGCGACGATCGTGCAGCCGGGACGGAAGCCGATCTTCCGCTCGTCCCAGAATGCCGGCTGGCGGATCAGCAACCGTTCGAACGGCTTGTCCCCCGCCAGATACTCCTTCGACAGCGGCGGCCGCTCATAGGGCAGCTCGGGCTCGTCGCCGGCCACCAGGATGCTGCCCGCAAAGCCGTTCTGGCGCAGTGCGATGGCAGCCTGCGCACCGGCATGGCCCGCGCCGACGATGAGGACGTCCGTCTCGGTCATGCCTGCATCCGCGCTGCGTGCCAGCCGACATGCTCGGCGAGGAAGGTGGAGACAAAATAATAGCTGTGGTCATAACCCGGCTGCCGCCGCAGCGTCAGCTTGATCCGCGCGGCGGCGCAGGCGGCTTCGAGCAGTTCGGGGCGAAGCTGCTCGGCGAGGAATCCGTCGGCATCGCCGACATCGACCAGGATTTCGTCCAGCCGCGCGCCGTCGGCGATCAGCGCGCAGGCATCGTATCGGCGCCAGGCGGCACGGTCGTCGCCCAGATAGCCGGTCAGCGCCTTCTCGCCCCACGGCACCAGTGCGGGCGCGACGATCGGGGCAAAGGCCGAGACGCTGCGGAACCGCCCGGGGTTACGCAGCGCGATCGTCAGCGCGCCGTGTCCGCCCATCGAATGGCCGGTGATTCCCTGCCGCGACAGGTCGGCCATCGGGAAGTGTGCGGCGATCAGCGCGGGCAGCTCCTGCTCGATATAGCGCGCCATCTGGAAATGGGTGCGCCACGGCGCCTCGGTCGCGTCGACATAGAAGCCCGCGCCCTGTCCGAAATCATAGGCATCGTCGTCGGGGACGCCGTCGCCGCGCGGTGACGTGTCGGGGGCGATCAGGATCACGCCATGTTCGACGCACGCACGGCGATACTCACCCTTTTCGGTGACGTTGGCATGCGTGCAGGTCAGCCCCGAAAGATACCACAGCACGGGCAGTCGCGCGCCCTCGTCATGCGGCGGGACATAGACCGAAAAGGTCATTGGCGTGCCCGTTGCCGTCGAGGCGTGGCGGTAGACACCCTGAACGCCGCCAAAGGCGCGGTTGGTCGAAAGCGTTTCGATCGTCATTGGAAAACCACCGTCTTGCTCTGGTTCAGGAATACGCGATGCTCGCCCACGGCATGCACCGCGCGGGCGAGCACCTGCGCCTCGATATCGCGGCCGATACGGATCAGGTCGTCGACGCTGGCGCGATGATCGACGCGTTCGACCGCCTGCTCGATGATCGGTCCTTCGTCGAGATCGCCGGTGACGAAATGGGCGGTCGCGCCGATCAGCTTCACGCCCCGGGCATGCGCGCGGTGATAGGGGCGGGCGCCCTTGAAGCCGGGCAGGAAGCTGTGATGGATATTGATGCAGCGTCCTGCCAACGCCTTGGTGAGCGTGGGCGACAGCACCTGCATATAGCGGGCGAGCACCAGATAGTCGGCGCGGCTTTCGGCCATCAGTGCCAGGATCGCCGCCTCCTGTTCGGGCCGGTTGGCGTCGTCGACCGGCAGGTGATGGAACGGCACGCCGTGCCATTCGGCCAGCGCGCGCAATGCGTCATGGTTGGACACGACTGCGATGATCTCGGCCGCCAGCGCATCGCTCGCGCGCCGGTGGAGCAGGTCGGCAAGGCAGTGTGATCCCTTCGACACCGCCACCACCATCCGCGGCCGCGCGGCCTGCGGGGTCAGCGACCAGTCGAGCGCCAGTGCCTGCGCGACCGGCGCGAAGGCCGCACGCAGCGCCTCGTCCTCGGGAAAGCGCGGCCCGCCCCGCTGGAAGACGATGCGCAGAAAGAAGCGCCCCGTCTCCAGATCGGCATATTGCTGGCTGTCGAGGATGAATCCGTCGCGCTCGGCCAGAAAGCCGCTCACGCCCGCCACGATGCCGACCCGGTCGGCGCAGGTCAGCGTCAGGATCCAGTTCGACATCGTGTGGCGGCCGGTTCAGGCCGCCGCGCGGTACATCGCGCAGAGCTTGTTGCCGGCGGGATCGCGCAGATAGGCGAGATAGAGCTTGCCGAACGTCCCTTCGCGCCAGCCCGGCGGGTTCTCGCAGGGCGTGCCGCCATGCGCCGCGCCTGCGGCATGCCAGGCGTCGACCGCATCGGTGTTCGCCGCCGCGAAGCCCAGCGTCCCGCCATTGGCGTGGCAGGCAGGCTCGCCGTCGATCGGCTTGGTCAGCATGAACACGCCGCCATCGTGCACATAGATGGCACGCCCCTTGGGATCGATGCGGCCCGGCGCGATCCCCAGCGCGCCCAGCGCCGCGTCATAGAAGGTCTTGGACGCCGCGATATCGTTGGCGCCCAGCATCACATGGCTGAACATGGTCTTTCCTCCCCTCAGTAAAGCACGACGCTGCGGATGCTCTCGCCCGCATGCATCAGGTCGAAGCCCTTGTTGATTTCTTCCAGCGTCAGGACGTGGGTGATCATCGGGTCGATCGCGATCTTGCCGTTCATGTACCAGTCGACGATCTTCGGCACGTCGGTCCGGCCCTTGGCGCCGCCGAACGCGGTCCCCTTCCAGACGCGGCCGGTGACCAGCTGGAACGGGCGGGTGCTGATCTCCTTGCCCGCCTCGGCCACGCCGATGATGATCGATTCGCCCCAGCCGCGATGGCAGCATTCGAGCGCGGTGCGCATCACCTCGGTATTGCCGGTCGCATCGAAGCTGTAGTCAGCGCCGCCGTCGGTCAGCTCGACCACCTTGGCGACGATCTGTTCGCGCGACATGCCCTTGGTGTTGAGGAAATGGGTCATGCCGAACTTGCGGCCCCATGCCTCGCGGTCCGGGTTGACGTCGATGCCGATGATCTTCGAAGCCCCGGCGAGCCGTGCGCCCTGGATCACGTTGAGGCCGATGCCGCCCAGGCCGAACACCACCACGGTCTCGCCCACCTGCACCTTGGCGGTGTTGACCACCGCGCCGACGCCGGTGGTGACGCCGCAGCCGATATAGCAGCTGGTCTGGAACGGCGCGTCCTCCCGGATCTTCGCCACCGCGATCTCGGGCAGCACGGTGAAGTTCGAGAAGGTCGAACAGCCCATGTAATGATAGATCGGCTGGCCCTTGTAGCTGAAGCGCGTGGTGCCGTCGGGCATCAGCCCCTTGCCCTGCGTTGCGCGGATCGCGGTGCACAGGTTGGTCTTGCCGCTGAGGCACGACTTACACTGGCGGCATTCGGGGGTGTAGAGCGGGATCACGTGGTCGCCGGGCTTCACGCTGGTCACGCCCGCGCCCACCTCGCGCACGATGCCCGCGCCTTCATGGCCGAGCACGCTCGGGAAAATGCCTTCCGAATCGAAACCGTCGAGCGTGTAGGCATCGGTGTGGCAGATGCCGGTGGCCATGATCTCGACGAGGACTTCGCCGGGCTTGGGGCCTTCCAGATCGAGTTCGACGATCTCCAGCGGCTTCTTCGCCTCGAAGGCGACGGCGGCGCGGGTCTTCATGCTTCCTCCTGAAACGGGGCGCGAATGCGTGGTTCGCTGGCCTGATCGGGGAAGCGCGCGGCCGATGCAAGACGGCAAAGCGGACGGGCGGCGGGAATCAGGGCTGGCGAAGGGCGGGGGGCTTGCCCTTCGCCAGCCGGATGGGTGATCTCAACGCAATACGAGGAACGCGATCAGCGCGATCGAAAGGCCGGTGCCGCTTGCGCAGCATAGCAATCCGGCGCTGCACTGGCACAATGCTGGCTCGAAGCGTTGCATGGCACCTCTCCTAAATGCCCGCCGGTCTTTTGCGCCGGCTGGGTCGATGGGGAGGCTAACACAGATTCGCGCCGCCGCAAGCGTCTTGAACGCGCGGCGCTATCCGTATTTTCCCGCTGGCCGCAGCGTCAGTCCTCGGCCTCGGCGCGCGTGACCGCGTCGGTCAGCTTGACGACCAGCTTTTCCAGCTCCGCGATCTCGTCGGGGTCCAGCGTCCCGAAGATCCGCGTCACCAGCCCCGATCGCATCGGTTCGGATGCGGCGACGGCGCGTCTTCCTTCCTCGGTGATCGAGACGCGCTTCACCCGGCGGTCGCGCGGGTCGGGGGTGCGGACGACCAGCCCGTCGCGTTCCAGTCCGTCGAGCGCTTCGGTCACCGTCCGCGGCGCCAGCTGGAACCATTCGGCCAGATCGGTCGCGCGCAGCGTGTCGTGGTCCGACAACCGGATCAGCAATTTGGTGCGCGCGAGCGAGGCCCCCTGCGCCGCCATGCGCCGGTCGAGCAACCGATGCGTGCGCAGATAAAGCTTGGCGAAGTCGGTGGCGAGCTGGTCGATTTTGTTCATGAGATTATGAGGAACCTCATTACATGGTATTGCGTTATGCTGCAAGTGCGAGCATAGCGCTCGTTCCTTCGCCTGCTGCTGGGATAGCCGATACGATGTCCGACCGCGTCGACCCGGATAACAACCCCGATAACGCCCCGACCCCCGAAGAAGATGCCGCCCCCGCGATGCCGCCGCGCAAAAAGGCGCGGATGCGCATCATCCTGCTCGTCGTGGCTGTGATCCTGCTGGTCGGGGGCGGACTGTGGTTTCTCGATTACGAGCGCCACGGCAAATATCAGCAGACGACCAACGACGCCTATATCCAGAGCGACGCGATCGTCGTCTCGTCCAAGGTCGCGGGCTATGTCACCCGCGTGCTGGTCGGCGAGAACCAGACGGTGCGCGCGGGCCAGCCGCTCGTGGAGATCGACCCGCGCGACTATCGCGCCCAGGCGGCGCAGGCGACGGCGCAGATCGGCGTTGCCCAGGCGGGGGCCGAGGGCATCCGCGCGCAGATCCAGGAACAGATGGCCGCGATCGACCGCGCCCGCGCCGATGTCGCCGCTGCCGAGAGCCGCGTCGCCTTCGCGCACAGCGAAGTGACGCGTTACGCGCCGCTCGCCGCGAGCGGTGCCGAATCGGGCGAGCGCCTCGCCCAGCTGCGCGATCAGGAACGCCAGGCGGCGGCTCAGCTTGCCAGCGCGCGCGCCGCACTCGCGGCGGCGCAGCGTCGCGTCGGCACGCTCAACGCCCAGATCGGCCAGTCGCAGGCCCAAGCCCAGGCGGCGCAGGCCCAGCTCGCCGCCGCCAACGTCAATCTCGGCTCGACGCGCATCGTCGCCGCGAGCGACGGGCGGATCGGCAACAAGAGCGTCGAGGTCGGCCAGTATGTCCAGCCCGGTTTGCGGCTGATGTCGGTCGTGCCGACGCACAACCTCTATATCGAGGCCAATTTCAAGGAAACGCAGGTCGCGCTGATGCGCGTCGGCCAGCCCGTGACGATCAAGGTCGACGCGCTCGACGGCGTCAAGCTTCACGGCCGCGTCGAAAGCTTCTCGCCGGGCACGGGCGCGCAATTCTCGCTGCTTCCGCCGCAGAACGCGACCGGCAACTTCACCAAGATCGTCCAGCGCATTCCCGTGCGCATCGCGATCGACGCCGGGCCGCAGACGCGCCAGCTGCTGCTCCCGGGCATGTCGGTCGAAGTCACCGTCGACACCCTGTCGGCGCGCGGTGCGCGCGAACAGATCGAACGCGAGGAAAAGGCGCGCGCCCGGGGGCGGCAGTGAGCAGCGCCGCGCCGGCCGCCGCCGCCGCGCCTGCGCGAAACCCCGAACGCGCCGATCTCACCGCCTGGCTGGCGGTGGCGGCGGGCAGCCTCGGCGCGCTGATGGCGACGCTCGACATCTCGATCGTCAATTCGTCGCTGCCGACGATCCAGGGCGAGATCGGCGCCAGCGGGACCGAGGGGACGTGGATCGCCACCTCCTATCTCGTCGCCGAGATCATCATCATCCCGCTCAGCGCGTGGCTCGAACGCGTGTTCGGGTTGCGGACCTTCCTGCTCGCCGCCGCGGTGCTGTTCACGCTCTTCTCGGTGATGTGCGGCCTGTCGACCTCGCTCACGATGATGATCATCGGGCGCGTGGGGCAGGGCTTTACCGGCGGCGCGCTGATCCCCACCGCGATGACGATCATCGCGACGCGGCTTCCCCCTAGTCAGCAGCCGATCGGCACCTCGATGTTCGGCGTCACCGCGATCCTGGGGCCGGTGCTCGGCCCGCTGATCGGCGGCTGGCTGACCGAGAATATCAGCTGGCACTATGCCTTCTTCATCAACGTGCCGGTCAGCGGGCTGCTGATCCTGCTCCTGCTGCTCGGGCTGCCGCACCAGCGCCCGCATCTCGGCGAGCTTCGTGACGCCGACTGGCTCGGCATCATCGGCATGGCGCTCGGCCTCGGCGGCCTCACCGTCGTGCTCGAGGAGGGCCAGCGCGAACAATGGTTCCAGTCCGAACTCATCATCCGCCTGTCGGTGATGACTGCGTTCGGCTTCGTGCTGCTGATCGCCGGCCAGTTCCTCGCGCGCAAGCCGGTGATCCGCCTCGCGCTGCTCCTCGACCGCCAGTTCGGCAGCGTCGCGCTGATGGCGATCGTGCTCGGCATGGTGCTCTACGGCACCTCCTATGTCATCCCGCAGTTCCTGGCGTTCATCGCCGGCTACAACTCGCTTCAGGCGGGGCAGATCGTGATGATCTCGGGCATTCCCAGCCTGTTGCTTATGCCGCTCACGCCGCTGCTCATGCGCACGGTCGACATCCGCATCGCCGTCGCTTTCGGCCTGGGCGTGATGGCGACAAGCTGCTGGATCGACACCGTGCTCACCCCGTTCTCGGTCGGCACCGCGTTCATCGATTCACAGCTGTTGCGCGGCGTCGGTACGGTGTTCGTGATGCTGTTCCTCAACCAGGCGGCGATCCGTTCGGTGCCCGCGCGCTATGCCGGCGACGCCTCGGGGCTGTTCAACGCCGCGCGCAACATCGGCGGCTCGGTCGGGCTGGCGCTGCTCGCCACGGTGCAGGACCAGCGCAGCTGGTTCCACCAGCGCCGGCTCGAAGAGACGCTCTCCGCCAACGGGGTCGCCGTTCAGGACTATGTCAACGGCCTCGCGCGCCAGTTCGGCGGGCACGATGCCGCGCTGCGGATGATCGGCTCGACGATCCAGCAACAGGCGCTGGTGATGACCTACAACGACATGTTCTGGTTCCTCGCCGTCGGCATCTTCATCGTGATGCCGCTCGTCCTCTTCCTGCGCCCGTTGCCCAAGGGCGCGCCGGTTATGATGCATTGAGGCTCATGATGCGCCATCTCGCCGTCCTTCCGCCGCTCGCGCTCACGCTGCTGCTCGTCGCCGGGTGCACCATGGGCCCCGATTATCAGGGGCCGCCCAAGCCGCTCGCCGGCGGCGCGGTCGCGGGACCGTTCGCGCGCGGTGGCGCCGCGGTACAGCCGGCGGCACCCATCGCGGCGCGCTGGTGGAGCGTGCTCGGCGACGCGACGCTAGATTCGCTCGAAACGCGCGCGCTCGCGGCCAGCCCCAACCTCGCGCTTGCCCAGGCGCGCGTGCGCCAGGCGCGCGGCTCGCTCCGGCTCGAACGCGCCAATGCCGCGCCCAGCCTTTCGGCGATGGGCGCCTATGCCCATGCCGAAGCCCCCGGCATCAGCCTTCAGCAACGGCCGTCGGGCGAAACGGGCGCCAGCGCCGACCGCACCTCGCTCGACTTCTACAACGCCGCGCTCGATGCGAGCTGGGAGATCGACCTGTTCGGCGGTCGTCGTCGCAGCACCGAGGCGGCGCGCGCCGCGGTCGAGGCGGCCGAGGCCAATCTCGCCGATGCCCAGGTCCAGCTCACCGCCGACGTCGCCCAGGCCTATGTCAATCTGCGCGACCGGCAACAGCGCCGCGCGCTCGCCCAGCGCGCGGCCGAGATGCAGCGCCAGATGCTCGAGCTCGTTCGCCAGCGCCAGTCGCGCGGCGCCGCCTCGGCGCTCGATGTCGAGCGGCTCCAGGGGCAGGTCCGCGCGACCGAGGCGCAACTCGTCCCGATCGACGCCGAAATCGCGGCGTTCATGAACGCGCTCGCGGTGCTCACCGGCGTCCAGCCCGGTGCGCTCGATGGCGAGCTGCGCGCGCCCGCGCCGATCCCGCTGCCGCCCGCGACCGTTGCCGTCGGCGATCCCGAATCACTGCTGCGCCGCCGCCCCGACGTGCGCGCCGCCGAGCGCAGCCTCGCGGCGCAGACTGCCAAGATCGGCGTTGCCGAGGCCGCGCGGTTCCCGCGGCTCAGCTTCATGGGGCTGCTCGGCCTGGGCGGCACTTCGCCCGCCGATCTGGTCGACATCGACAAGGTCGTCGCGCTCGCCGCGCCGCAGCTGCAATGGAATTTCGCCGATTTCGGCCGCGGCGGCGCCCGGGTCGAGCAGGCGCAGGGCGCGCGCGACGAGGCCGAGGCGCAATATCGCCGCGCGGTGCTCAACGCGCTCAAGGATGCCGAGGATTCGCTCGCCCGCTTCGCGGCGCAGCGCGACAATGTCGCGGCGCTCGCACGGGTCAAGGCGTCGGCGGACCGCGCCTCGGCGCTGATGCAGCAGCGCTATCGCGCCGGCACCGCCACGCTGATCGACGCGCTCGACGCCGAACGCCAGCGGCTCGCCGCCGACCAGAATCTGGCCCAGGCGACCGCGATGCTCACCGCCGATTTCGTGGCGGTCCACAAGGCACTGGGGCTCGGCTGGGACGACGGCGGACGCTGATCCGGCGTCGTCGTCCCGAACCGGCGGGTGCGCGCCGCGAACGGCGCTGGCCGCCCTGCGCATCGGTCGCAGGGGCGTTGGTCGGCGATGGGAAAGGAGGAAATGGTGCTGCCGGTGAGGATTGAACTCACGACCTCAGCCTTACCAAGGATGCGCTCTACCACTGAGCTACGGCAGCACTAGAACCGGCGGTTGCCGGGTGGAGGCGCGCCTATGTCCTTGGGCGACCCCGATTGTCAAGGCACAGTTTGCGTGTTTATCGATTTTCCGATGAACGATCGTGAAAACCACGCCGACAAGCCTGACAAGAAGGCCCGCCTGGCCGAGGCGCTGCGCGCCAATCTGCGCCGGCGCAAGGCCCAGGCGCGCGCCGCGGCGGAAACCGCCGCCGACGACGCGGCCGATGATCCCGCCGCCGCCGTCACCGCGGACGGTGCTGCGTCCCCAGACCGGCCGTGACGAACAGCACGCTTGCCGACTCGCCGGGGGCGATGTCGGCGGTGTGCCAGCATCCGGGCGGATTGATCGCATAATCGCCCGCCGCGAGCGTCTGGCGCGTCTCGCCGCCGTCCTCGCCCGCCTGGATCAGCGTGATCCGCCCGGCGGTGCATACCACCAGCTCGTCGCCCAGCGGGTGCATTTCCCAGCTGTCCCATGGCGTGTCGAAGCGGTGCAGGCTCACCAGCCGCCCCTCCGGCCCGTCGGTGGCGGTGCGCCGGACATAATCGGCATACCATTCCATGCCGGTGAACCGCGGCTGGGGCTCGGCGCGCGCGCCTTGCCCCAGATGGACGGGATATTCGGTCAGCGAGGCCATGGTCGTGCTCCCTGGTCGGGCGGGCTCCTCAGGCGGCCGTGCCGCGGTTCAGATCGGCCGGCACTTGTCGGCCAGCCATGCCTGCGTCTCGGCGTCGAGCTGCGGCCCGATCAGCGCCAGCACCTCGGCATGATAGGCGTCGAGCCACGCGCGCTCGCGCGGGGTCAGCAGCTCGCGGTCGATCAGCGTGCGTTCGATCGGGGCAAAGGTCAGCGTCTCGAACCGCAGCATCGGCTGCTCGGCGCCCGCGATTCCGGCATCGACCGCATGGACCAGATTCTCGATCCGGATGCCATATTCGCCGGCCTTGTAATAACCCGGCTCGTTCGACAGGAACATGCCCGCGCGCAGCGGCTCCAGCGCCTGCCCGCCGGGGTAAAAGGGCTGGGCGATGCGCTGCGGCCCTTCGTGCACCGACAGATAGGCGCCGACGCCGTGCCCGGTGCCATGGCCGTAATCGCACCCGATTTCCCACAAGGGCGCACGGGCAAAGGCGTCGATCTGCGCGCCCGTCGTGCCTTCGGGAAAGATCGCGGTGGCGATGCCGATATGCCCCTTCAGCACGCGGGTGAAGCGGTCCTTCATCTCGGCGCTCGGCGTGCCCACGGGCATCACCCGCGTCACGTCGGTGGTGCCGTCGGCATATTGGCCGCCCGAATCGACTAGATAGAGCTGGCCCGGCGCGATCGGCAGGCTCGATTCCTCGGTCACCTTGTAATGCGGGATGGCGGCGTTGGGGCCGGTCGCCGAAATCGTGTCGAAGCTCAGGTCGATCAGCTTGCCCGTCGCCTCGCGGAACCGGCGCAGTTCATCCGCGGCCCGCATTTCGGTCAGTTCGCCCTTGGGCGCCTCGGTCTCGAACCAGCGCAGGAAGCGCACCAGTGCGGCGCCGTCGCGCGCCTGCGCCGCCTTGTGCCCGGCAACCTCGGCGGGGTTCTTGATCGCCTTGGCGAGCACCACCGGGTCGCGCACCGCCAGCACGCGCGCGCCGCCGGCCTCCAGCGCGTCAAAGATCGCCGCGACCGCGCGTTCGGGATCGGCGGCGACGCGGCGGCCCTGCAACTGCCCCAGCGCGGGGGCGAAGGCGTCGCGGTTCTGGATGCGCACGGCGTTGCCCAGTTGCTGGCGTACCGCGTCGGTCACTTTTTCGGGCGCGACGAACAGGTCGGCAGTGCCGTCGCCATGGACGAGCGCATAGGCGAGCGCGACCGGCGTGTGCGCGACGTCGCTGCCGCGCAGGTTGAACGCCCAGGCGATCGAATCGAGTGCCGACAGCACCAGCGTGTCGGCGCCGCGCGCCTGCAGCCATTCGCCGATCTCGGCGCGCTTGGCCGATGCGCTGCGGCCCGCCAGCGCCTCGTCATAGGGTTGCAGGGCGGCGGGCGAGGGGGCGGGGCGGTCGTGCCAGATCGCGTCGACCGGGTTCGCCTCGACGGCGATCAGCGTCGCGCCCTTGTCGGCCAGCGCCGCGCGCGTATCGGCGACCCAGCCGCGCGTGTGGAGCCACGGATCGTAACCGATCCGCCCGCCCGCCGGGGCGTGCGCCGCCAGCCAGTCGGCGATGCTCGTCGCGGGCACGCCCACATAGTCCCAATGCGTGCCGTCGACCTGCTGGCGCACCTGGATCGTGTAACGGCCGTCGACGAAGATCGCGGCGCGATCGGCCAGCACCACCGCGCTGCCTGCGGACCCCTGGAATCCGGTCAGCCAGGCAAGCCGCTGGGCATAGGCGCCGACATATTCGCTCATATGCTCGTCGGTCAGCGGCACGACGAAACCGTCGAGCCCCTGCGCGGCAAGCTGCTGGCGGAGTTGGTGGAGGCGATCGGCGTGGGAAGACATGCAGGGTCCGTCTGTTGCGATTCGGGATGCGCGGCGCGCGCGGCTGGCGGCTTCTTGGACCCATTGCGCGCCGGGCTCAATCTTCGTGCGCCTGCCGGTGCCACCGCCGCCGCGCGACCGCCTATAATGGTACGGATGTGACATGAACCGGAACGGTGTGGGCCGACGCGCCTCGGTGGGAATAGGAAAGGGCTGGGACATATGCCCAGGCAGGGGGAGATCACCAGGCGGCTCGCGGCCGATCCGCTTCGCGGCTTCGGCATGCGCTATGTCCGCCAGATCGTCCTGCCCATCATCGCGCTGATCGCACTCACGCTCGGTGTCGGCTGGTTCGGGCTGCTCTGGACCGCCGACCAGTTCAACCGCATTTCGGCGCAGCACCAGGTCGAGGCGACGCGGCGCGCGCTCAACAACGCGATCGACGAACTCGCCTATCAGCAGCAGTCGGTCGCGCAATGGACGCTGCTCGATGCGGTGCTCCACGGCAGCACGCCCGATCAGCACTGGCTGCACGCCAATGTCGGCCGCCGGATGCGCGCGATGTTCGGGCATGACGCGACGCTGATCCTCAACGGCGACGATCGTCCCGTCTATGCCTCGATCGAGGGCAAGCAGCGCGACCCGCGCTGGATCCTCCAGATGATGCCCCAGCTTCAGCCGCTGATCGACGGCATCCGCGGGCGCTTGCCCGGCCCCGGCAACGCCCATTCGCGGCGTTCCCCGGTCGTCGTGGGGGGCGAGGCCGATTCGTCGGGCAACGCGCTGTCGGCGCACGAAAGCGACGTCGTGCTGCTCGGCGGGCGTCCGGCCGCGGCCAGCGCGATGCCGGTCGGCGAGCCCGGCCGGCGCGGCGGGCCGGCGCGCCCCTTCATCCTGCTCACCGTCCAGTATCTCGATCAGGCCTATCTCGGCCGCATTGCGCGCCAGGATGCGATCGACGGGCTGCGCTTCTCGGTGCTGCCGCGTCTCGCCCGGGACGAAAAGGCGGTGCCGCTCGACAATGGCGGCGGGCACCGGCTCGGCTATTTCATCTGGACGCCGCATTCGGCCGCGCGAGAGATCAATCCGGTGCTCATCACCGGCGCGCTCGGCCTGCTCGCGACGATGGTGACCGGGCTCGCCTGGCTTGCGCTCTCGCTCTGGCGGTCGGGGCGCCAGCTCGCCGACGCGATGCTTCAGCTTCAGGCCAGCGAGGCGCAGGCGCATCACATGGCGCTTCACGACGCGCTCACCGGCCTTCCCAACCGCGCGCTGTTCGAAAACCGCCTCGACCGCGCGCTGGCGCGGGCGCGGCGCGGCCGGCGCTTCGCCATCCTCGCGCTCGACCTCGATCGGTTCAAGCAGGTCAACGACACCTATGGCCATCCCGCGGGCGACGCGCTGATCCGCGAGGTCGCGCATCGGCTGTGCCTGATCGCGCGCGCGAATGACACCGTTGCCCGGCTCGGCGGCGACGAGTTCGTGCTGCTGCTCGACGATGTCGGCACCACCGATCAGGTCGACGCCGTGTGCGATCGCATCTGCGCGGCCGTCACCGATCCGTTCGACCTGCTGGGCAACCGTGTCTTTGTCGGCGTCAGCATCGGGGTCGCGATCATCCCCGACACGGGCACCGAACGGACCGAGGTGCTGCGCAAGGCCGATCTCGCGCTCTATCGCGCCAAGAGCGAGGGGCGGAACTGCCGCCGCTATTTCGAGCCCGAGATGGACGACGACGTCAAGCTGCGCAGCGCGACCGAGGACGAGCTGCGTTCGGCACTCGCCGACGGCCGCCAGCTCCGCGTCCATTTCCAGCCCGAAATGGATACCACCGGCCGCCGCGCGGTCGGCGTCGAGGCGCTGGTGCGCTGGGAGCATCCGGTGCGCGGGCTGCTCGGCCCCGATCATTTCATCGGCATCGCCGAGGATGCCGGGCTGATCGGCGAGCTGGGCGACTGGGTGATCGAGCAGGCGTGCGGCTTTGCCTCGCGCTGGCCCGAGCTGTTCGTCGCCGTCAACGTCTCGCCGGTGCAGATGCGCAACGCCGATTTCGCCCCGCGCGTCGCGGCGATCGTCGCGCGCCATGGCTGCCGCCCCGCGCAGATCGAGTTCGAGATCACCGAAAATCTGCTCATCGAGGATGCCGAGATCGCCTCGGTCCGCCTCGCCGAACTGCGCGCGCTCGGCTTCCGCGTCGCGCTCGACGATTTCGGCACCGGCTATTCCAGCCTCAGCCATCTTCAGCAGTTCGAGGTCGACAAGATCAAGATCGACCGCAGCTTCACCGAAAATCTCGACGAGACCGACGATGCCGCCGCGATCGTCACCGCCGTGGTGACGCTCGGCCACGCCATGGGGCTTCGCGTGACGGCGGAGGGCGTCGAAACCAAGGCGCAGTGGCGCTTCCTCGCCGGCGCGGGCTGCGACGAGCTTCAGGGCTATCTCTTCTGCCAGGCGCTCCCCGAAACCGATCTCGTCTGGTTCCTGCGCGGCGCGACCCGCCGCGACGCCGCCTGAGCCGCGCGCCCGCGGCGTCAGCGGCAGCGCTTGGGCGCCGTCAGCGTCCGGTCGATCGCGCGGCCGCCCAGCGCGCCGCCGGCGCCGCCCGCCACCGCGCCGATCAGCCCATGGCCCAGGATCGCCGGCCCCGCCAGCACGCCCACCACGCCGCCCGCGATCAGTCCGGTGGTGCCGCGCGATTTGCGGCATACGCGGTAATGGCGGCGGCCATGGCCGTGATGTCCGGCATGGCGTTCGTAACGCTGCCCGCGCGGCGCCGCATCGGCGGCGACCGGCGCCGCCACCGGCAGCACCAGCGCCACCGCGCTCATCAGGCTTACCAGCTTGTGCATCGCCAATCTCCCTGTTCGGCTTCGAACCCGCTCGGCGTCGCCTTATCCCCTCGCGGCTGAACACAGCGCAACGACCGCGCCGGTTATCGACAGCCGCCGCAGCGGCGTTATGGATAGCGGCATGACCGATCTTCCCAAGCCGCCCGTCGCTGCCACCCGCCCGCACAGCTTCACCCGCCACGGCATCACGATCGAGGATCCCTGGGCGTGGCTGCGCGACCCCGGCTACCCCGACGTCACCGACAAGGACGTGCTCGCCTATCTCGAGGCCGAGAACGCCTATTTCGACGCCGTCATGGCCCCGCTCAAGCCGCTGTCCGAAACGCTGTTCCAGGAGATGCGCGGGCGGATCAAGGAAGACGAGGCCAGCGTTCCCCAGAAGGACGGCGACTGGCTCTACTGGACCGATCACGAGGTCGGCGCCGAATATGCCCGCTGGTGGCGCAAGCCGGTCGCGGGCGGCGACGACGTGCTGATCCTCGACGAGACCGCGCTCGCCGCCGGCAAGGAATATTTCCGCCTCGGCGAGATCTCCGTGAGCCCCGACGGCCGCTGGCTCGCCTATGCCTATGACGACAACGGCTCGGAGCGGTTCGAAGTCCGCGTCAAGGACCTCACCACCGGCGAACTCCTCCCCGACACCATCTCGGGCATGCTCTCCGAGATCGTGTGGACGGCGGATTCGAAGGGCTTCCTCTACGGCCTCGCCAACGAGAACTGGCGCACCGACAATGCCCGCTGGCACAAGCTGGGCGAGCCGGTCGAGAACGACGTGGAGCTGTTCCGCGAGAAGGACGAAGGCTACCGCGTCGCCGTCGGCGAGACCCAGTCGCGCAAATGGCTGACCATCGCCACCGGCGACCACACGACCAGCGAGGTCTGGCTGCTCCCCGCCGACAATCCCGCCGCCACGCCGATCTGCGTCGCCCCGCGCAAGCCCGGCCGCGAATATGACGTGGACGAGCATGACGGCACGCTGTTCATCCACACCAACGATACCGACACCAACTGGCGCCTCGTCACCGCGCCGATCACCGCGCCGTCCGAATGGACCGAGCGCATCGCCCCCTCGCGCCATTTCTACATGACCGGCGTCACCTGCTTCGCCGATTTCTTCATCGTCGAAGGCCGCGAGGACGGGCTCGATCAGATCGAACTGCACCGCTACGACGCCAGCGTGCCCCCCACGCGCCTCAAGTTCCCCGAGGCGAGCTATGTCGCGGGCCTGGGCGACAACCCGGAGTACGCCGTCACCAAGCTCCGGCTCGGCTATGAATCGATGGTCACCCCCGGCACCGTCCAGGATTACGATGTTGCAACGGGCGCGCTGGAGACGCTGAAGGTCCAGGAAATCCCCAGCGGCTATGACGGCAGCAAGTACCGCACCGAGCGCCTGACCATCACCGCGCGCGACGGCACCGCCGTCCCCGTCTCGATCGTCTACCCCAAGGACTTCCCGCGCGACGGCACCGGCAAGCTCTATCTCTATGCCTACGGCGCCTATGGCCACGCCATCCCGCCGGGCTTCTCGACCAGCCGCATGTCGTTCCTCGATCGCGGCATGGCCTTCGCCATCGCCCATATCCGCGGCGGCGACGATCTCGGCCAGCACTGGTATCACGAGGGCAAGCTGGAGAAGCGCACCAACACCTTCCACGATTTCGTCGACGTGGCGAAGGGGCTGATCGCCCTCGGCTATACCGCGCCGGGCCAGATCGCCATCGCCGGCCGATCGGCGGGCGGCGAGCTGATGGGCGCGGTGGTCAATTCGGACCCCGAGCTGTGGGGCGCGGTGATCGCCGACGTGCCGTTCGTCGACGTGCTCAACACCATGCTCGACGAGAGCCTGCCGCTCACCCCCGGCGAGTGGCCCGAATGGGGCAACCCGATCGAGGACAAGGCGGCGTTCGAGCTGATCCGCAGCTACAGCCCGTACGACAATGTGCGGCCCCAGGCCTATCCGCCGATGCTGATCTCGGGCGGCCTCAACGACCCGCGCGTGACCTATTGGGAGCCCGCCAAATGGGCCGCCCGCCTGCGCGCGACCAAGACCGACGACAACATCCTGCTGCTCAAGACCAATATGGGCGCCGGCCATGGCGGCAAGTCCGGGCGGTGGGAGAGTCTGCGGGAGTACGCCGACGAGATGGCGTTCGTGCTTTGGCAGTTGGGGGTGGAGGGGTAAGAATTCACCCAAACCAAGGTGGCGGCGGCACAAGTAATGTGCCGCCGAACCTATCACACATTCACTTCCGCAACCTCGCCTAAGTTGCCGGCAATCACTACCGGAACACTTGCTCCCAACTTCGCAATAAAGTCTATGGTTATGATCGCATCGTTTTTATCGATTGGCCAAAGAGAGACTCCAGCTAAAAACGGATTAACGTCGGCCTCATGAGCTATTTGATTCCGCCTTTTCCAGATGCTTTTGAGCTGCCCCTTTATATCGTCAGCCGACCTCGGGGCGAGCACCCCTGCATTAACAAGTTCACAAAGCCGATTCCAAGGTTTTTCACAGTAGCAAGATAGCAACTCTCCCAATTTGGCAGGGTCCACAAACGCCTTATAGGAATTGCTTTCTCTTACACACCGCTCCGCAGCGCCAACCCGGTCATCTTGATCCTGTATCGTCATTATCTCCATAGGGAGCTTTATATTCCTAGTGGCGACTCCCGTTGAAAATCTGAATTTAGCTTCTATTGCAGCAAGTTCATGAACAAGGAAGTCAAATGAGCTTACTGCCAAGAAGTACGCAGAACGCAAAGCATCGTCATTAGCAGCTGCATTAGGCCTCAAAGCGTTGAGCGCATCGAAAAGCGTGATCATTTGCCGAGACCGCTCAATCGCATGATCGAACGTCTCAGTCGCCGAGATGAACCTGTCCATATTAGAACCTGTCTGTCAGAGCGATAACCTTCTCCGCACCGGACCTAAATCCATTATAAACATCTTGAATTTTACTATGATACGTTTCCGCGACATTACCCCGGAAGTTCGTGTCTTTGACTAAATCGATAGCGAATACCGGCTTTGCCAGCTCTTGAGCAGTCGCAATCAAGCCGTCTAGCGAGCCTATCTCCATAAGGAAATCGGTCGGAAGAGCGTGAGCATCCGAATATATTTCATTATCGAGAAGCATATTAGCGGCTTCAAGAGCAACCAATAGATCCGTGCTTTTTACCTCAGCAAGCTTGTTGAACCACTTCTGGAAGGCCTGGGTCGGCCGAGCCTCTTCGTCTCCGCGCGCTCGCTTTCGAAAGTTATTTACCGTCGATCCCAAATATTTAGGCGTAACCGGTCGGAACGGATAGTCCGCAACCTTCAGCAAAGCGTTGCTCGCGGCCTTCCTTCCCCACTCTCCCCACTTTGGAAGCGTTCTAGCCAAAGACCGGAGAGCCATCGAAGAAAAGAGATCAGGAGCCATAGGCAATATGAAGGCATCGCTGGTCATAAACAGGTTCTGGTTGATCGCACCTAAGCTCGGACTCATATCAACCAAAGCGAAGTCTATACTATACTCTTCTCCAGACCTGGCTATAGCATGATGTAGAGCACCAGGGATATTTTGAAGAGCAGAAAGAGTATTGCTGAGCTCGTGCGCTACGGCTAACTGGCTTTCATATTCAGCTAAGCCAACATGGCCGGGCAGTAGAAACAATCCCTTTTGAACAGGAGACTCATAAAGCTCCGTTGCTCCAATCATATAAGGTCGTGATTCAAATGCGGGCCTTACTGCATCACGAATGTTCTTTGGCTCTTGGGGATTTTTGCTCTCGAACGGGTAATCCTCCGTATCGATGTCGCCTAAAAACACCCCTGTTAGATTGCACTGTGGATCACAATCCACAACCATCACCCGCTTACCCAATAGCGACAGCATCCACGCCAAGTGGAACGTCATAGTCGTTTTGGCCACGCCCCCCTTGTGGTTGAAAACGGCAATCTGCTTCATGTTATCCCCCTCAGCCGGTCGTCTTAAAATGAGTTAGAGCAGCAAGAATCTTCAAAAACAATAAACACTTGGGCACACATCCCCTCAATCCCCCGCAAACCCAAACGCCGTAACCCCGCGCTCCCGCTCGCTCCCCGCCGCCGCGCGGCCCGCGGGCGCCGCCGAGCGCTGCGGGCACGCAGGCCGCGTACACGCCCGGCACCCCAGCCCGATCGGCGCCGCCCGCCCCGCCAGGTCCACCCCGCGCGCCGCCGCCAGCGTCCCCGCCTCCGCCGTCGGCAGGCCCGGCGCGATCACGAAGCGCGGGCGCACCCGCCGGGGCCGCGCCGCCCCGCCGCCGCGTCCCGCCCAGATCCATCGGAAAAGCGTCCCGCCCCGCGCCCTATCGCCCGTCCGCGATTGCCCGCGCGATCAGCGGCGTGCGCCGGTGGCAGCTCTGGCAAAAGGCATAGTCGAACAGCGCGTTGAGCCGCCATCGCTGCCCGTGCGCGTCCCATTCGGCCCAGGCGTCGCGGACCAGCGCGGGCGACCCGCAATGCGTGCAGGCATAATCGACGGCCCCCGTCGCCGCCCCCGTCTCGGCCCCCAGCCCCGTCGCATCCCCGGCCGCTGCCGCCGCCGCGCGCGCATCGTCCGCCCCGGCGTGCGGGGCGTCGTCATGCGCATCGCCGTCGCGCGCATCCTCGTCGTGCAGGTCGGGAGCGGGGTCGGCGGACCGGGGCTGGCCGGTCGGTGCGCGGGGCGGGCGGGGGGTGTGCGGCATGGCGGCGATCTTAGCCGCATCGCCACCGTTTCGGCGCCAATCCGCTCCGGATCGGATCAATCCGCCGCGCGCGCCGCGCGGGCAGGCGGCGGGGCCGCGCGGCGCGGGTTCAGACCGCGGCGGCCACCGGCCGTGCGGCCATCCCGCGCGCCATGCGGCGGAACGCGTCGAGCATCTGTTCGGCCAACGCGGGCTCGATCCGCGGGTCGGCGGTGACCGCGCGGTCCATCGCGTGCAGCCATTGCTGCGCCGTCTGCGGCGTGATCCCCAGCCCGCGGTGCAGCCCCATGATGCACGCGCCCGGGCGCGCGTCGAACCAGTCGCGCGGGCCGCCCAGCCAGGCGATCAGGAACTGCTCCAGCGACTCGCGCGTCGGCCCCAGATCCTCGGCATGCATCGCGCGCAGCGCGGCATAGGCCGGGTCCTGCTCCATCAGGTCGTAAAAGCGGGCGACCACCGCGTGCACCGTCGAGGCGCCGCCGATCTGGATATAGGGGGAGGGCTCGGCCATGCGCGATCCTTGCCCGGGTCGGCGGGCGTCCGGCCTTGACTGGTATCAAAGTCGCGCGCCCCGCGGAACCGGCTTTGCCTGCCTGGCAATAGGATAGAGCCCGGATGTCGCGCCCGCGTGGCGGCGGCGTCGCACCGCCCCGGTCGCGACGATTGCGGCCGCGCGTCCCGCCGCCTAGGGCCGGCGGCGATGTTGGTATCGTCTGCGTTCACCGCGCGCCGGGGCGTCGCCCGCCCGCGCGCCTCCCGCCCGTCGTCCCGCGCCTGCCGCCGGTCGCTCGCCTTGCTCCTCGCGCTCCTTCCCGCCGTCGCCGCGTGCGATGCCGGGCCGCCCGCCGCCAAGCCCGGCGCGGGTGCGGTCGCCGCCGGTGCCTTCGGCTATTGCCCGCGCGGCGGCGCCGATCGCTGTGTCGTCGACGGCGACACCTTCCGCCTCGACGGCGCGCGCATCCGCATCGCCGATATCGACGCGCCCGAGACGCATCCGCCGCGTTGCGCCCGCGAACGCCGGCTCGGCGATGCGGCGACGCGCCGGCTCCAGCAGTTGCTGGGGGAGGGGCCGTTCGACCTCGTCGCCGGCCGGCGCGACACCGATCGCTATGGCCGCAAGCTGCGCATCGTCGAACGCGACGGGCGTTCGATCGGCGCGATGCTCGTCGACGAGGGGCTGGCCCGGCCCTGGGAAGGCCGCCGCCGCCCCTGGTGCTGAGAGCCGCGCGCGGTTCAGCCGCGCGGCTGCTGCTCGGGGGGGACGGGGGTCAGCTCGACGATGTCGACCGCGCCCGCGCTCGTGCCGGGCACCGCGATCCGCCAGCGGAATCCGCCCACGCGCTCCACCACGCCCACCAGGTCGCGCTTGCGGTCGTGCTGATAGCCGATCGAATTGTCGCCTGCCCGCGCCTGACGCGCGCCCAGAAAGATGTACCGGCGCCCGTCGGGATAGAAATAGCCCGCGGCGGGCTCGGCGCCGGTCTGGCGGGCATAGGCGAGCCCGTCGGGTGCGCCCGACACGTTGCAGAAATCGGCAGGCGTCGTGCGCAGGATCGTCGCGCGTCCCCCGGCGCGCAGCCGCAGCGTGCGGCAGCGATAGGCCCCCGGCGGCAACGCCGGATAGTCGAGCCCGGCCTGCGGATCGAGCAGCGCGCCCTGCGCGGTGCGCACCCGTGCGGGCAGCCTGGCGGCCAGCCCCTGCAACGCGGCGGGCAGCGCGGCGAGCCGTCCCTCGTCCTCGCTGGCGATGGTGTTGCGCCACGCCGGCGCGTCCTCGATCGCCACGCTGGCGCGCGCGGCGGGGCGCGTGCGTTCGGCGGCGCAGCCTGCGGCCAGCATCGACACGACCAGGATACCGGCGACCCGCATCATCGAGACTTCCCCCAACACGATTCGAACGGAGCGTCGGGGCCGTCGGCGACGCGCGATCGTCGCGCGGGCGGCCCTTCGTCCCGATCAGGGGTGTCAGTGCCTGGTTAACGAAAGGTTAAAGCTGCGCCGGTTCGCAGGTGCAGCGGGACGAACCGAGGAACCCGCGCCCTACGCACGACGTGCCCGTTCCCCGGCGTCGCGACACCGCCCCCGCGGCCGGGCGCGGGGGCGGTGCGATTCGCGTCGAACGCGGGCTCAGAAGTGGAAGACGACGCCCGCCATCGGCTGGAAGCTGTTGAAGCTCTTGCCAAAGCTGTTGAGTTCCAGCCGGAAGCGCACGCCGCTCTTGCCGGTCACGCCGCCCAGCCCGATGTCGCGCGGGCCGACCTCGATGCCCAGCCCGGCGGTGATGTCGTGGAAATCGCGGCTGTCCTTGCCCAGCGCGTCGAAATTGACCCACTGATAGCCGGCCTTGCCATAGATCAGGCCGCTCTCGCCGATGCGAAAGCCCAAGCGGCCCGCCACGCCATATTCCCAGTCGATGTCGCCCGAAACGCCCTTGGCGGCGTTGCCCTCGACGCCGACGAACACCGGCCCCAGCGGCACGTTGATCCCCGCCACGCCCTGCACCAGCCCGCCGTCGAAATCGCGGCCGCCCGGCGCGCGCGGGATGCCCGCGACCGGATGCGAATCGTCGAACTGCTCGTACCCGCCCATCACGCCGACATAGGGTTCGATCCCGAACGCCCGCGATCCGTCGGGCGCGCGCGGCGTCGCGGCATCGTCGGCGGCGTTGCCCGGCGCGGTGGTCGTCGTGGCCGTCGCCGTGTCGGCGGGGGTCGCCGTCGTGCCCGTGTCATAGGCGGTGCCGGTCGTGCTCGTCTGCGCCAGGGCAGCCGCGGGCATTGCCGCGGCGCAGGCCGCGGCGGCGATGAGGATACGCATGTCGGAATAACCCTTTGCTTGTTGAACCCGCCGGTGGCGCAGGCCCGGAATACGCGGGCACGGGGCGGCCACCGGTGTGGTCAACAAGTCCTGAGCGGGCGCATTGTTGCGCCGCACCCGAACCGGATCGGCACAAATCCGCCCAACTGTTGCATCGCGGCAACAGTGCTTCCCGGCGCCCGCCGCAGGGCGCCGGGGCGGGCGCTGCCGGTCAGCGCAGCGCCGCGTCGAGCAGCCGCGCCAGCCGCAGCCCGCCGCGGCGGATCTGCGCGCGCGCCGGCGCGATCATCGCCTCGATCGCCGCCTCGCTCAGCTGCGCGCGCTGCGGCACCGGGCCGCACGGCTCGCCATAGGCGGTGGCATAGGCGACGTCGCGCGCCACCTGCCAGTTCTCACGGCTCCAGTCGGTGACGGTCCCGGCCTGGTCGATCCGGCGCTCGCGCGGCGAATAGATCCGCACCAGCGACGGCGGCGTCGAAATCGCGCGCTCGGCGAGCAGCCCGTCCCACACCGCGTGCAGGTTCAGCCGCTCGGTCGAATAGCTGCCATAGGTCGTCCGCGCGCGGTTGCCGCCCAGGTCGCCGCGGTCGCCCGCGTGCAGCGGCTGGTGCAGGTCGCCGACGAAATGGACGAGGAAGGCCAGCGCCATCACGCGCTCCTGCATCGGCGTCCGCCGGTTCTTCAGCTTGGCGAACTGGCGCTCGATCTGCGCCGAAACGCAATTGCCGTCGGGGCAGACCGGCTCGATCGCGAACGGCTTGCAGATGTCGACGTTCTGGAAATGCCAGTTATAGGCATAGGCGAAACGCGGCCCCAGCGTCTTGACGCAATCGGCCCATACGCTCGCTTCCTCGATCGTCCGCGTCGGACAGGTCGGCGTGTCGAGCACCGCCGAATGCGCGAGCAACTGCCGGATCTCGCTGCGCGTATGCGGGCTGATGTTCTTCCATGCGATCGCCGCGACCGTCTCGTGGCC
Organism: Sphingomonas chlorellae; assembly: GCF_056485145.1. Classification (NCBI taxonomy): domain Bacteria; kingdom Pseudomonadati; phylum Pseudomonadota; class Alphaproteobacteria; order Sphingomonadales; family Sphingomonadaceae; genus Sphingomonas; species Sphingomonas chlorellae. The sequence continues at coordinate 71,568 of NZ_JBQXXM010000004.1, read as the reverse complement.
ATATTCCCAATAGGCCGCGGCCGGGCTGGTCGTGGTGATGAGGGCGGCCAGCGCCGCAATCGCCAGCAACAGGCGCTTCATTGATCGTCTCCGTAAAAAGCCACCAGCCGCTCGCCCGTCGATGCGGCGCGGCCGCGATACATGCCGGGCGTGTTGAAGCTCCAGGCCATCGTCCCGTCGGGGCCGGTCAGGATCACGCCGCCCGTGCCGCCCAGCGCCTTCACCTCGGCCATCACCGTGTCGGCAGCGGCCTGGAGCGTCTCGCCCTTGAAGCGCACGCGCGCGCAGATCTCGTGCGCCACGCCCGCGCGGATGAAGAACTCGCCCGCGCCGGTCGCCGACACCGCACAGGCGCGATCGTCGGCATAGGTGCCCGCGCCGATCACCGGCGTGTCGCCCACGCGGCCCCAGCGCTTGCCGGTCAGCCCGCCGGTCGACGTCGCGGCGGCGACATGCCCCTCGGCGTCCATCGCCACCGCGCCCACCGTGCCGTATTTCAGGTCGACGTCGAACCAGTCGAGCTTGTCGTTCGCCTTCATCTTGTCGAGCTGCCCGCGGCGCTCGGCGGTGGCGAACCAGTCATTGTCGACCTGTTCCAGCCCCTGTTCGCGTGCGAACTGTTCGGCGCCGCTGCCCGCCAGCAGGACGTGCGGGCTCTTTTCCATCACCGCGCGCGCGGCGGCGACCGGGTGGCGCGTCGTCGTCAGCGCGGCGACCGCACCCGCCGCGCGGCGCTTGCCGTCCATGATCGCGGCGTCCAGCTCGTTGCGCCCTTCCCAGGTGAACACCGCGCCGCGCCCGGCGTTGAAATGCGGGTCGTCCTCCAGCACCTGCACCGCGGCCTGCACCGCGTCGATGGCGCTGCCGCCACGGTCGAGCACCGCCGACCCGGCGGTCAGCGCCGCCTCCAGCCCTGCGCGCACCCCGGCTTCCTGTTCGGGGGTGATCCGGTCCTTCTCGATGATTCCCGCGCCGCCATGGATCACCAGCGTCCAGCGGGGTCGTTCTTCGGTTCGGGTGGCAGTCGACATGGCAGATACTCCAACGGCATGGCGGCACCGCGGCGGGGCCGCGCGGGGGCCGGTCTTTCCCGGTCTCGTTCGCCGGCTCCCTAGCAGAAGTCGCGCGCTTCGCCAGCCGGGCGCGGGCGGGGCGGGGCGGGGCGGGCGCGCGAAAGCGGCCGCCGCGTCCCCATGGCTTTCGCTCAACGTCCCGCGGGGCTATATCGGCGCGCATCTTCTCCCGAATTGCACGAGTATCCGCATGTCCGTTCGTCCCTGGCGCGATATCGTCCGGCGCAAGAGCCGCCAGATCATGGTCGGCAACGTCCCCGTCGGGGGCGATGCGCCCGTGACCGTGCAGACGATGACCAACACCGCCACCTCGGACATTCGCGCGACGATCGACCAGATCCGTCGCTGCGAGGACGCGGGCGCGGACATCATCCGCGTCTCGTGCCCCGACGTCGAAAGCACGGCGGCGCTCAGGCAGATCGTCCGCGCCGCGCGCGTGCCGATCGTCGCCGACATCCATTTCCACTACAAACGTGCGCTGGAGGCCGCCGATGCCGGCGCCGCCTGCCTGCGCATCAATCCCGGCAATATCGGTTCGGCCGACCGGGTGAACGAGGTGGTCAACGCCGCCAAGGCCAATGGCTGCTCGATCCGCATCGGCGTCAATGCCGGCAGCCTCGAAAAGGATTTGCTGGAAAAATACGGCGAGCCCTGCCCGGAGGCGCTGGTCGAATCGGCGCTCGACCATATCAAGCTGCTCCAGGACCGCGACTTCCACGAGTTCAAGGTGGCGGTGAAGGCGTCGGACGTGTTCCTCGCCGTCGCGGCCTATCAGCAGCTCGCCGAGGCGGTCGACTGCCCACTGCACCTCGGCATCACCGAGGCGGGCGGGTTCGTCGGGGGCACGGTCAAGTCGGCGATCGGCATCGGCTCGCTGCTCTGGTTCGGCATCGGCGACACGATCCGCGTCAGCCTCTCGGCCGAGCCTGAGGAGGAAGTGCGCGTCGGGTTCGAGATCCTCAAGGCGCTCGGCATCCGCAACCGCGGCGTCCGCGTCGTCTCGTGCCCCAGTTGCGCGCGCCAGGGCTTCGACGTGATCCGCACCGTGCAGGCGCTGGAGGAACGGCTCCAGCACATCCGTACGCCGCTGTCGCTCTCGGTGCTCGGCTGCGTCGTCAACGGCCCCGGCGAGGCGCGCGAGACCGATATCGGCCTGACGGGCGGCGGCAACGGCAAGCACATGGTCTATCTGTCGGGCCTGACCGACCACACGGTCGAGGATGCCGACATGCTCGATCACATCGTCAAGCTGGTCGAGGCCAAGGCCGCCGAGATCGAGGCGGCGACCGCCGCGCGGGTCGAGGCGGCCGAATAGCCGGCGCCGGGCACGCGCCCACCGTGCCTGCTGCCCCGGCCGCGGCTGCCGACGCGATCGTCACCGCCGAAAAGGCCGCTTTCCTAATAGGAAATGCGATGCTTTGATGCGCCCGGCGGCGTCGTGCCGCCGGCGGGGCGGCGATGCCGCGCAAGCCTTGCTCACGTGAAGGGAGCCTAAACTTCATCAACTTCGCTCGGTCCTCGCCATTTTTGGTTCAGCGCGCTACCGCCGCCGGATGCGTCGTTCTCCTGCTCTCGCCTTCGCCGTCGCCGCGCTCGGAATCGCCAATTATTCGGTGATGGACGCCGTGATGAAGGGGATGTCGATCGCGCACGGGGCCTATAGCGCGGTGCTGTGGCGCTCGGTCGGCGCGATCGTGCTGCTGGGGCCGATCTTCCTCCTGCGCCGGACGCCGTGGCCGGGGCGGCAGGCGCTGACGCTCCACTTTGCCCGCGGCACCATCGCGGGGGCGTCGGTGGTGCTGTTCTTCTGGGGGCTGGCGCGCGTCACGATGGCGCAGGGGGTGGCGCTCACCTTCCTCGCCCCGCTGATCGCGCTGTTCCTCGCGGCGGTGTTTCTCGGCGAGCGGATTCGGCGTGCGGCGATCACCGGCTCGCTCGTCGCCGCCCTCGGCGTGCTGGCGATTGCGGCGGGGCAGGTTCAGGCGCGCGCCTCGGCCGATGTCGTGCTCGGCTCGGTCGCGGTGTTCGCCGCGTCGATTCTCTATGCGGGCAGCCTGATCCTGCTGCGCCGCCAGGCACAGGTGGCCGACCCGCTCGAGGTCGCGCTGTTCACCAGCGTGGTGCTCGCGATCGTCATGTTGCCCGCCGCGCCATGGCTGTCGACGATGCCCGCCGTCGCGCTCTGGCCCCAGATTCTCGGCGCGGCGGCGGTCGGATCGGTGTCGGCGGTGCTGCTCGCCTGGGCCTATGCCCATGCCGAGGCGCAGGTGCTGGCGCCGGTCGAATACACCGCCTTCGTCTGGGCGAGCCTGCTCGGCTATTTCGTGTTCGACGAGCGGGTTTCGGCATGGACCGTCGGCGGTGCGCTGCTCATCATCCTGGGCTGTCTGGTCGCGATACGCGGCCGGGTCGCCCCCGCCCCACAGACCGAGGCTGCCGCATGACGCAAATCCGCCCTGCCACGCCCGCCGACATCCCCTGCATTCTCGGCTTCGTCCGCGAGCTCGCCGCGTTCGAACGCGAGCCCGACGCCGTGGTGGCGACCGAGCCGATGCTCGACGCCGCGCTGTTCGGCCCCCGCCCGGCGGCCGAGGCGGTGATCGCCGAAGGCGCGGATGGAACGCCGCTTGGCTTCGCCCTGTTCTTTCAGAACTTTTCCACCTGGACCGGGCGGCCCGGCATGTACCTCGAGGATCTCTACGTGACCCCCGCCGCACGCGGTGCCGGGGTCGGCGGCGCGCTGCTCCGCCATCTTGCCGGAATTGCGGTGGATCGCGGCTATGGCCGTTTCGAATGGGCGGTGCTCGACTGGAACCAGCCCGCGATCGACTTCTATCGCGCCAAGGGAGCAGTCGGCATGGACGAATGGACGGTCCAGCGCGTCAGCGGCGATGCGCTGGTGGCGCTGGCGGGGCGCGGCTGATGGCCTGGGCGCTCCTGATCCTCGGCGGGCTGTTCGAAGTGGGGTTCACCACCTGCCTTCGCTTTGTCGACGGTTTCCGCAACATTCCCTGGACGCTCGGCTTTCTCGGGTCGGTCGGCATGTCGATGACGCTCCTCGAACTCGCCTCGCGCTCGATCCCGATGGGAACGGCCTATGCCGTCTGGGGCGGGATCGGCGGGCTCGGCACCGTGCTCGTCGGCATCCTGTGGTTCGGTGAGCCGGCGGGGGCGGCGCGCATCCTGCTCATCCTCGGGCTGATCGGCTGCATCCTCGGGCTCAAGCTGGTGAGCCACGGCTGATGGCGATCGATCCCGGCCTGGTTGATTGGGTGACGGAGGCGCTGGCACTCGACGGCGTCGTGACGATGCGTCCGATGATGGGCGGGGCGATGCTCTATTGCGACGGCATCGTCTTCGCGCTCATCCACGACGGCGAATTGTGGTTCAAGGCCGATGGCGACAGCGACGCGCTGTGGGACGCTGCAGGCTGCGACCGCTTCATCTATGCGATGGGGGAGGGGCGGGTCGGCACCTTCGATTATCGTCGCGCGCCCGCCGAGGTCTATGACGATGCCGACGCGATGCGCGAATGGGCGGGACATGCCGTTGCCGCCGGAATGCGCGCCGGGCCGCGGCGGCCGCGCCGCCGTCGTGCCGTCCGCCCGCAGCCGCCCGGAACCGGTTGAGCCGGGGGTCAGCCGCCGCCCAGGACGTTGATGGTGAAGGCGATGATGCCCAGGTTGAACACGAACGCCGCCAGGCAATGCGCCGTCACCGGACGCCGCATCCGCCCCTGGGTGATCGTCACGTCGCTCGTCTGAAAGGTCATGCCCAGGCAGAAGGCGAAATACACGAAGTCCCAGTAATCGGGCTCGGGCGTCTCCGGGAACTGTAGCCCGCCCGCATCGGCCTCACCCTCGGGGGCGGCGAGGTAGAAGAGATGGGCATAATGGAGCGCGTAGATCGTGTTGCTGAACGTCCAGCTCAGCGCCAGCGTCGCCACGATCAGTGCCAGCGTCGGCGTGTCCGGTGCGTGGCGCTGCATCAGCTCGCTCGCCACCGCCGCCAGGATGGCGAGCATCACCGCCCCGGTCAGCGCGAGCAGCAACAGCCGGTTGGCCCCGTTGCGGCAGGCCGAGCGGCGCATGTGCGTGGACTTGTGCCGCAACAGCGGCAGGCATGCGATCAGGAACAGCAGCGCGCCGGCATCGAAAGCCAGCATCGATCCGATGCGCAGTCCCCACGCAGGCGTCAGCAACCAGAAGCAAAGTCCGGTGACGGCGAGGAAGAGGAGGAAGCGCGGCGGTGCGATCAGGTTGCCGATCGCCCGCCGCTGTTTCCGTTCCGCTGCCATCGCCGCCTCTCCGGTTGGGGCGCGGCCCGGGCGGCCGCGCGGCGTTCAGGCTGCCGTGGCGTCCTTTGCCTTCTTCGCGGCCTCGATCGCCTCAACGACGATCCGGCGCGCCTCGGCCGCATCGCCCCACTGGCCGATGCGCACCCACTTCTCGGACTCGAGGTCCTTGTAGTGCTTGAAGAAATGCTCGATCTGCTGGAGCACGATCGACGGCAGGTCGGTGCGCTCGCCCACATCGGTGTAATAGGGGAAGGTGCTGTCCACCGGCACGCAGACCAGCTTCTCGTCGCCGCCGGCCTCGTCTTCCAGCTTCAGCACGCCGATCGGGCGCGAGCGCACGACGCAGCCCGGAACGAAGGGCGTGCGCGCGATCACCAGCGCGTCGAGCGGATCGCCGTCGGGCGACAGCGTGTGCGGCACGAAGCCGTAATTGGCCGGATAGCGCATCGGTGTGTGCAGGATGCGGTCGACGAACAGCGCGCCGGACTTCTTGTCGAACTCATACTTCACCGGCTCGCCGCCAACGGGCACTTCGATGATGACGTTCAGGGTGTGCGGCGGATCGTCGCCGACCGGAATAAGATCGATACGCATGCAATAGCTTTCCCAGAGTTGGCAGGTGATGCCCTTGGTCGAGCACGCCGGGGAAGCGGGGCCGGGTCGCGGCCCCGCCGCCGGTCAGCGCGCCGTGAGCAGCTTGTCCAGGCCAGCCTCTCCCTCGACAGTCTTGACGAGGTGCGGATAGCGCAGCCCGCCATGATAGTCGATGGCGACTTCGCGGAAGCGGTCGCCGCTCTTGAGCAGCAGCTTGATCGGCGCCTTGTCGGTCTTGGCGTTCTTGACCGCGTCGATCAGCCGATCGCTCGAATAGGCCATGCCGTTCACTGCGACGATCGTGTCGCCCAGGTCGATGCCCGCGTTGAACGCGGGGCTGTCCCAGGTCACGGCCATGATCCCGGACTTGCCCACCGCGAGGCCCAGCGAATAGCTGAGGTCGGCGATGCCCTTGCGCGCCATCTTGTTGGGCTCTTCGGTGTAGACGAGCTTGTAGCCGTTGCCGGTGAAGCCGTTGAGCGGCGCCCGCTCGGTCGTCGCGGTCAGCCGCTCGTTAAGCAGCGCCTTCCAGTCATAGGGCTGGATGCCGTTGAGCGTCGCCGCCACGTCGTCGAGCGTATAGGTCAGCTCGCCATAGTCGCCGTCGCGCATCCCGAAAAAGGCCTGGGCGAAATCGTCGATCGACTTCTTGCCGCCCGAAAGCCGGCGGAGCACCGAGTCGACTTCCAGCCAGACGAGCAGTCCTTCGTTGTAATAGTCCTCCGACCGCTGCCAGCTTACCCAGCCCTTGGGCCGCCGTGCGGTGATGATCGGGTCGTTGGTGGTGTCGAGCAGGTTGCGCCACTGGCGCGCCGGCCGGTTGTCGAGGCTGGCGGCGATGTTCGCCAGCGAATCGAGCGTCTCCTGCTTGCTGTTCAGCCCGGAGCGCGCGCCGAGGACATAGCCCCAGAACTGCGTCTGGCCCTCATACACCCACAGCAGCGAGTTGCGCATCGGCGTCCGGTAATCGGGCGTCCACAGGTCGGCGCCACGGCGGAACTTGCCGTCCCAGCTATGCGTGTATTCGTGCGGCAGCAGGTTGCGCGCGCCCGCATTCTCGTCCCACTTGGTGAAGTAGCCGGGGCCGACGCCGTTTTCCGAGCTGCGGTGATGCTCCAGGCCGATCCCGCCCATCTCCTCGGTTATCGCGAACAGGAATTCGTAATGGTCGTAATGCTGCGCGCCGAACAGCTTGACCGCCTGCGTCACCAGCGCCTTGTGCTTCGCGATCTGGTCGTCCTTCGCCGCCAGTTCCTCGGCCGCGTCGGCAAAGACGTTCAGCGTCACCTTGTCCGACAGCGGGATGCGCCGATAGTGGCGGCCCGCAAACACCGGCGAATCGACCAGCACCTCGTAATTGGTCTTGTCATAGCTGTAGGTCGATCCCGTCGCCTTGGCGGGTACGGCCGAAGCTGCGGTCCAGCCGGTCGGATAGGTGACGGTCGCCTGCACGGGAATCTGGCGCGTATAATAGCCGGCCGGGTAGAGGCTCACCGAATTCCACTGGAGGTTGAGCATGTTGGGCGCGGCGACGATGCGGCCCTGATCGGGTTCGGTCGCCGAGATGAACTGGAACTCGGCCTCGATCTGCTGCGCCCCGGCAGGCACGTCGATGTGGAAGGCGTAGACGTCGACCGCATCGCGCGTCCACGGCACGTCCTTGCCGTTGGCCCGGATCTTCAGCCCGGCCAGCTTCTCGATCTCGCCGCGCGGACCGTGATTGCCGGGCAGCCATTTCGGGAACAGCAGCACCATGTGCCCGGCTTCGGCGACGGGGATCGTCTCCTTCACGCGGAAGATGCCCTGCTGGACGTTGGTCGCGTCGATGTTGAGCAGCAGCGTGCCCGGATAGGGCACATCGCGCGCCGCCGGAATGGTGTCGACGATCGGGGTGGGGTGGGGAGCCGAGTTCTGGGCCGAAACCGGGACGGTGGTGGCAAGCACCGGGACGGTGGTGGCAAGCAGGAGAGCGGCGAACGACAACGCACGAACCATTGGGCGGGCGACCTCGCATCTGGAGTGTGGACAAGGGGTCATAGGCGGCGGCCGCGCGCGACGTAAAGCCTTGATCGTGCGACGAGCCGTTGGGAATGCTGCTCTGGCGGCAATGCTTCACCGCTTCCTAACCAAGCCGGGCTAGGCAGGAGCCGCCATGGACCCTGCGACTTCCTCAAGCGCCTCGTCGCCTCCGGCTTCCGCGGCCGACGCCGGCGGCGGCGGGGCGGCGCGGGACGCCCGTCCCGTTTCGGCGGTCAGCGGGGCGGTCGGCCTGGCGGGGCTGGCCGGCTTGGGCCTTTGGGTGGCGGCCGCGCAGCATTGGGGACTCGACGGTCCCTATGCCGCGCTCGTCAACGTGTTCGCCTGCGCGGTGCCGATGGTTGGCTGGTCGCTCCTCGTCGACCGCGTCCATCGGAACGCGTCGACCGGTATCGACTGGGGTCATCCGCGCCCCTGGCGGGCGACGATCGACATCTCGATCACCAAGCTGACCGGCCTTTGGATCACCTGGGGGGCGATGGCGGCGATCTATCTGCTCGCACGCTTCTGGTGGGATACGCGGTTCGCCAATTTCCCCTTTGCGATGGGCTGCTTTGCGGCCGCCGCCCCGTTTCTGTTCGTGCTGTCGGTGCCCTACGTGATCTGGCTCGACCGTTATCTGGTCGAGCCGCGCGACGGCGCCTGGTCGCTCGGCGCGTGGCTGATGGGGGCCGAAGGCGTGGATCGTGCGGCGATCGCCAACCATCTGCGCAGCTGGGCGGTGAAGGGCTTCTTCCTTGCCTTCATGGTCGCGATCGTACCGGCGAATTTCGGCCAGTTCGTTGCGATCGATCCACGCCGGGCGCTCGCCAGCCCGGTCACGCTTGCGGGCTACTGCATCGACTTCATGTTCATGGTCGACGTCGCCTTTGCGACGGCGGGCTATGTGCTTACCTTCCGCCCGCTCGACTCGCACATCCGCAGCGCCAACCCCTATGCCGCAGGGTGGACGGCGGCGCTGATCTGCTATCCGCCGTTCGTGCTGATGGGCGGCGGTGGCCCGCTCGATTATCACCCGGGTACGGCGGACTGGACCTATTGGCTTGCCGGCCACGACTGGGCATTGGCGGTGCTCGGTGGCGTGCTCGTCGGCCTGACGGCGATCTATGCCTGGGCGACCGTGGCGTTCGGGCTGCGCTTCTCGAACCTCACGCACCGCGGCATCCTGACGCACGGTCCCTATGCGTTCAGCCGTCACCCGGCCTATCTCGCCAAGAACCTGTTCTGGTGGTTCTCGACGCTGCCTTTCCTCGCGACCACGGGAACGTCGGACGCGATCCGCAACACCGCGCTGCTCGCTGCGGTCAGCGGGGTCTACTATTGGCGCGCGAAGACCGAGGAGCGGCACCTGTCGGCCGATCCTGCCTATCGTGCCTATGACGCTTGGATGGCCCGCTATGGCCTGGTTCCGCGGCTGTTCGTCCGGCTGGGGCTTTCGCGCGGCGCCTGATCACGTTGCCGCGCGGCGCGGTTCAGAAGCGCGCTTCCTCATAGACCCGACTGATATCGCCCTGCCAGTCGCCGTTGAACCGGTCGAGCAGCAGTTGTGCCGGTACCTTGCCGGTGCGCACGATCTCGCGCAGCGGATCGAGGAATCCGCTCTCATTGTCCCCCGAAGCGTTCAGCCGTCCGCGCGCCTTCAGACCCGCCGCCGCGATGTCAAGCACTTCGCCCGCGATGTCGCGCAGCTTGCCGCCACCGGGCAGCGGTGCGTCGAGCGCCAGTCGGGGAACCGAATCCCGCAGCGTCTGCCGGTCCTCAAGGCTCCAGTCCTTCACCAGCGCCCAGGCCGCATCGAGCGCGCTCTGGTCATAGAGAAGGCCGACCCACAGCGCCGGCAGCGCGCAGATCCGTCCCCAGCGCCCGCCATCGGCGCCGCGCATTTCGAGAAACGTCTTCAGCCGCACTTCGGGAAACGCGGTCGACAGATGGTCGGCCCAGTCGTCGATCGTCGGCTTGTGCCCGGGATAGGCGGGCAGCTCGCCCTTCAGGAAGTCGCGGAAGCTCTGTCCCGCCGCGTCGATATACTGGCCGTCGCGATAGACGAAGTACATCGGCACATCGAGCGCGTACTCCATGTAGCGCTCGTACCCGAACCCGTCCTCGAACACGAACGGCAGCATGCCCGTGCGCGCCGGATCGGTATCCGACCAGATATGGCTGCGATAGCTCAGATAGCCGTTGGGCCGCCCGTCGGTGAAGGGCGAATTGGCAAACAGCGCCGTCGCCAGCGGCTGAAGTGCCAGCCCCACGCGGAACTTCTGCACCATGTCGGCTTCACTGGCATAATCGAGGTTCACCTGGATCGTGCAGGTGCGCAGCATCATGTCGAGGCCCAGATTGCCGACGCGCGGCATATGCGCCAGCATGATCCGGTACCGTCCCTTCGGCATGATCGGCAGGTCGGCGCGCGACTTGTCGTGCCACATGCCGAGTCCCAGCACGTTGAAGCCCAGCCGTTCGCCCACCGTCTTGACCTGCTCCAGATGGCGGCCGGTTTCGGCACAGGTCTGGTGCAGGTTGTCGAGCGGTGCGCCCGAAAGCTCGAGCTGGCCCGCCGGTTCCAGGCTGACCGTTCCGTCCGGACCGGAAAGCGCGATGACCTTCCCCGCCTCTTCGATCGGCGTCCAGCCGAATTCGGTCAACGCCATCAACAGGTCATGGATGCCGCCGGGCTCGTCATAGCTCGGCGCGTGATGATCGGCCGTCGCATAGACGAATTTCTCGTGCTCGGTGCCGATACGCCAGCGATCGCGGGGCTTTTCGCCTCGGGCGAAATACTCGATCAGCTGAGCACGGTCTTCGACGACCGCTGCCTGGCTGTCCGAAACGGTCTTCGTGCTCATTTGCGGGCCTTTAATCGCGCCGGAGGCCGGGCGCCAGTGGGATCGTGCAGCGCTTCGCCGTGTCCCTTGGGCCACTTGTGAGGCGACCCGTCGCTACCAGGCGATGATGGCAGCATGGTGTCACCAGTCGCCGGCTGCGCCCATCCAAAGCGTCACCGCCGCCGCCGCCGCGGTTTCGGCACGCAGGATGCGTGGCCCCAGCCCGATGCCGACCGCCTGCGGCAATGCGCGGATCGCGTCGCGTTCGGCTGGTTCGAATCCGCCCTCGGGACCGATCAGGATGGCGGCCGGACCGCGATGCGCGCGCATCGCCGACCATGCCGGCGTGCCGCCGGTCTCGTCGGCGAAGAACAGCGCGCGGTCCGCCGGCCAGTCGCGCAGCAGCGCAGTGAGCTTCACCGGCTCTGCAAGCTCGGGCAGTGCCGTGCGGCCGCATTGTTCCGCCGCCTCGACCATGTGCGCGCGCAGCCTTTCGCCGTTGAGCCGGTCGACGATCGTTCGCTGGGTCAGGACGGGGACCAGCCGCGCCACGCCCAGTTCGCACGCCTTTTCGGCGACCCAGTCGATCCGCCCTTTCTTGATCGGGGCTGCGCAGAGCCACAGGTCGGGCACGGCCTCGCGTGGGCGGAGCTGCGTCGTCACCTCGAGCATCACGTCGCGGCGCCCGACGCTGGTCGCCACCGCCGCCCATTCCCCGGTGCGGTCGTCGAACAGCTTGATTGCTTCGCCGGGCTTCAGCCGCATCACGCCTGCCAGATAATGTGCCTGCGCACCGTCGATGCGGATCGGCCCTTCGGCAAGCGGGGCGTCGATGAAGAGGCGGGGCGCCGATTGTGGCGGCCAGGCGGGCGTGGCAGGCATGGCGATGCTCTAGCCGCACGGTGCCGCGGGGGGAAGCGGGGCCTGGCGTGCGAAACCCGCGCTTGATCTTTGCCGCGCGGCGTCGGAAGGCCGCTCGTCATGGCCGATCTTTCCCAAGCGCTTCCCGACACCGAATATCGCGGGCTGATGCGCCTGCTGCCGGCGCGTGCGCGCCCCTACGCGTTGCTCGGGCGGTTCGATCGACCGATCGGCTGGTGGCTGTTGTTCTGGCCGGGTGCCTGGGCGATCGCGCTCGCCGGCAAGGCGGTTGTCCGTTGGGATCTGCTGCTCTGGTTCCTGCTCGGCAGCATCGCGATGCGCGGCGCAGGCTGCGTCTACAACGACATTGTCGACCGCGACCTCGATCGACAGGTGGCCCGCACCGCCGGGCGCCCGCTGGCGAGCGGCGCGGTGTCGCTCAAGGCGGCATGGGCCTGGTTGCTCGTCCTCTGCGCGATCGGCCTCGTCGTGCTGCTTCAGCTTCATGCCACGGCACAGATCGTCGCGCTTGCCAGCCTCGGGCTCGTCGCAGCCTATCCCTTCATGAAGCGGATCACCTGGTGGCCGCAAGCGTGGCTCGGATTGGTCTTTGCCTGGGCCGCTCCGGTCGGCTGGGCGGAAACGGCGGATGGCGGCTGGCTGACGGGGCTGCTTCTCTATGCCGGCGCGATCCTGTGGGTCGTCGGCTATGACACGATTTACGCGATCCAGGATGTCGAGGACGACGCACTGGTCGGGGTCCGTTCTTCGGCGCGCGCGCTGGGGCGCCATGTCCGCCCGGGGGTCTCGCTGCTCTATGCCGGGGCGGTGGCGCTCTGGGGCGCAGCCTTCTGGAGCCTGCGTGCCGATCCGCTCGTCCTCGTCGCCTTGCTGCCGATGGCGGGGCATCTGGGGTGGCAGGTCGCAACGTTGCGCCTTGGCGACGGACCCGGCGCGCTCCGGCGCTTTCGCGCGAACCGCGATGCCGGGCTGCTGATGTTCGCGGCCTGTTTCGTGGTGGGCCAGACGCTTTAGGGCACGCCATGCGCCGGGGCGTGGCGCGATCGGCTGGATCGAATGCGCGTCGCCTCTTTCGCGCGGGGCCGGGCACGCCTAAGTCGGCACCATGCTGACCACCGAACAAGCCTGCGCCCGCGTCGAAGACATCGTGGCGCGCGCGCGCGCCGCTGGCGCTGATGCCGCCGATGCGGTCTTTGCCGCCGATCGCTCCGTCTCCGTCTCGGTCCGAATGGGCGCGCTCGAGGATGTCGAGCGTTCCGAAAGCGAGGAGCTGGGGCTGCGCGTGTTCGTCGGCAATCGATCGGCAAGCGTCTCCAGTTCCGACCTCAGCAGTGCTGCCTTCGATGCGCTGGTCGAACGCGCGGTGGCGATGGCGCGCGAGGCACCCGAGGATCGCTGGGCAGGGCTCGCGCCGCAGGACCGGCTGCTCCACGGAGCGCCGCCCAAGCTCGATCTGGACGATGGTGCGGAGGTCGATCCTCAGACGCTGCGTGCCCGCGCGCTGGCGGCGGAGGCGGCGGCGCGCGCCGTGCCGGGCGTGACCAACAGCGAAGGCGGCGCGGCGGGCGCCACGCGCGGCCTGATCGCACTGGCGACCAGCCACGGCTTTGTCGGGGCCTATTCACAGTCGCACCACAGCGTTTCGGCAAGCGTGCTGGCGGGCGAGGGGGGCGCCATGGAGCGCGACCATGCATGGCATAGCGCCCGCTATGCGGCGCAGCTCGAATCCCCCGAAAAGGTCGGCCGCGAGGCGGGCGAGCGCGCCGTGGCGCGGCTCAACCCGCAAAAGCTGGCCAGCGGCGCGATGCCGGTGGTGTTCGATCGTCGCGTCTCGGCGAGCCTGCTCGGCCATTTCATCGCAGCGATCAGCGGCAGTTCGATCACCCGCAAGACGAGCTTCCTGCTCGACCAGCTGGGCGAGGCGGTGTTCGCGCCGGGCATCTCGATTCATGACGATCCGCATCGTCCGCGCGGGCTGCGCTCGCGGCCGTTTGACGGCGAGGGTTTGCCCGTCCAGCCGGTCGCTCTGGTCGATGGCGGCCGGCTCCAGCATTGGCTGCTCGACAGTGCTTCGGCACGTCAGCTCGGGCTGGAACCTACCGGCCATGCCGCCCGCGGCGTCAACGGCGCGCCCGGCGTTGCGCCCAGCAACCTCTACATGGCGGCGGGCAATGTGCCGGCGGAAACGCTGGTGGGCGAGATTGAGCGCGGCATTCTCGTCACCGAATTGATCGGTCAGGGCGTGAACGGCGTCACCGGCGACTACAGCCGCGGTGCGGCAGGGTTCCTGATCGAAGGGGGCGAGATCACCCGTCCGGTTTCGGAAATCACCATAGCGGGCAATTTGCGCGACATGTTTCGCGCCCTTACCCCCGCGAACGATCTAGAATTCCGTTATGGCATCAACGCCCCCACACTTCGTATCGATGGAATGACCGTCGCTGGTGAATGATCTTGCCCCCGCCGTCGCCGCAATTGCCGCAGAGGCCGGAAAGCTGGCGATGGCGATGTGGCAGACCGACTTTCGCCGTTGGGAGAAATCGCCCGGCAATCCCGTCTGCGCGGTCGATCTCGCGCTCGACCGGCTGCTCCGCGAGCGGCTGACCGCGCTGCTCCCCGACGCCGGTTGGCTGTCGGAAGAGACGGCGGACAATCCCGCCAGGCTTCAGGCGCGGCGCGTCTGGGTGGTCGATCCGATCGACGGCACGCGCGACTATCTGCGGGGGCGAAACGGTTGGGCCGTCTCGATCGCGCTGGTCGATGCCGGTCGTCCGGTCATCGGGGTGCTCGACGCGCCGGCCCGCAAGGAAATCTGGCATGCGGAGGCCGGGCGCGGGGCTTTGCGGAACGGCCAGCCGCTCGCTGCCTCCGGTCGCGTGCAACTCGCCGGTGCGCGGATGCCGGCGGACCACCTGTCGCGTGCCGAGAGTGATTTCGTCACGGTGGCCAAGCCCAACTCGATCGCGCTGCGCATGGCGATGGTCGCTGCGGGCGAGGCCGATCTGATCGCGACGATGCGCTGGGGCAACGAATGGGATATCGCCGCCGCCGCGCTGCTTGCCAGCGAGGCAGGGGCGATCGTTACCGACGTGCTGGGAGGCGCGCTCGCCTTCAATACGCCCCGCGCCCAGGCATTCGGCGTACTCGCCGCTGCGCCCGGCATTCACGCCCAGGCGGTCGCGCGGCTGAACGATCGCGCCCGTACGGCGATGGCCCGGGGCTGATTTCGCGCCGGTTCAGGCGCCTTCGTCGTCGCCGCGATAGCGGATCTGGAGGTAGCGGCCGCGCGTCGCCAACTGATCGAGATCACCCTGCGCCAGTTGCGCTGACATCTGTGCGATCTCGCTGTCGATCACCTGCAATCCCTGCGCGAGCTGCTGGTCGGGGGTCAGTCCATTGCGTTCGACCCGACGCAGCGGCTCGGGAACGCGGGCATAGCCCTTGATCAGTTCGGGAAGCTGCTCGCCCACCAGCTTGCGCACTTCCAGCGCGGCTCCGCTGTTCTCGTCCAGCGCCGCCAGCTGCGGCGCAAGCACGTCGAGCTTCACGCCGATCGAATCGACCAGCCCCCGCACGGGCGCGGGCAGTGCAGGGCGTTGCGCGTCCAGCCAGGCCTCGGTCGTGCGGGGCAGCGCCTTCAGCGGGACCTGTGCCAACTGCTCGACGCGCGGCGCCGCCTGAACGGGGAACATCGCGAAGATCACGGTGGCCGCGATCAGCGCCAGCATCACGGCCATTGCGCCCATCATGCCGATGCCGTTGGGAAGCATCAGTCCGGCGACGATCGCCGCCACGATGATGGCGCCGTCGGCTGCCGCGATTCGTCCCAGCCGCCGCAGGATTTCCGCCTCGCGCCGCCGGCGTGCGCGCTGTGCGTCCGGCCCGGCGCCGGTACGCGCACGCGTGCGCTCGAGCAGCGCTTCGGCATGGGCAAGCTGGCGATCGACGTCGGTCGGCATGGCGGCTTACAACGCCTCCAGCTTGAAGGGGGCCGCACCGCTGCCCTGGTTCTGCGTCGCGCCCTCGGCACGCGCGATATAGCCCTTCGACTTCTCGACCTCGTTCGACAATGTGGTCACGGTCACCTTCATCGAATCGAGCGCCTTCAGCTTGAAGCTGTCGATCGCGTCCATCGTGTCATAGATGTTCTGGAAGGCGCGCTGGAGCGTTTCGACCGGAATGGTCGAGCTGGCGGCCTGTTCGTGGATCGCCGCCGACTGGCTCTTGAGCAACTGGCTCGTCGAATCGATCAGCCCCGCGGTGGTGGTGTTGAGCGCGGTGATCTGGTCGAGCACCAGCTTCTGGTTGGTGAGCGCCTGTGCCACCGTCACTGCGGTGCGCAGCGCCGAAACGGTCGTGGTCGACGCGCGATCGACCCCCTTGATCAGCTCGACATTGTTCTTCTTGACCAGATCGAGCGCGAGATAGCCCTGCACTGTCACCGCCATCTGGGTCAGCAGGTCCTGTGTGCGCTGCCGCGTATAGAAGAGCGCGGTCTCGCGGATCGTCTTGGCCTTGGCGGGGTCGGTGTGATCGAGCTCGTTTGCCTTGTCCTCCAGCCGGGCGTCCATCGCCTTCGACAGATAGATCATCTGTTCGAGCCGGCCCATCGCCGCCCACAGGTTCGCGCGCTCGGTGTCGATCGCGGCGTTGTCCATCAACAGCTCGTCCTTGCCGTTGGCCAGGCTCTTCAGGATCGCGTTGATGTGCGTCTGCGACGACTGGTATTTCTGGAAATATTTCTTGAAACCGCCCGAGCCGAAGATGCGGTCGAGGAAACCGCCCTTGCCGCCGATCAGCTTGCCGTTCTTGCTGGGGTCCAGGTCTTCCACCTGGCGGCGCAGGGCGATCAGGTCGGTGCCCACGCCCGATTCGCCGTCCATCGCCTTTACCGGCCGATCGAGGAAGCGGTTGGACTGGCTGGCCGCGTCGCGAATCTCCTTCTGGCCCATCGCCGCGATAGCATCGACGCGCTTGCCGAATTCGGGCGAATTCACGTCCTGCGCCACCAGATCGGCAATGAACGCGTCGACGCGCTTTTCAAGCTCGCTCTTCTTGCCGTCGTCCACCGGCACCAGTCCGGCGGCTTTTTCGGGGGCGACCGTCGGCACCGGATCGGGCGGCGTCAGGACCAGGTCCTTTTCGGCCGTCACGCTATCAGCTCCAGTCGCCATCCCGTACTCCATCGTGTTGCTTCGGTCCCAGATTGCGGCCTCGGCGTCGCGTGTTCAAGCACCGCATCGCGCAAATATCGGCGTCGTCTCCGGCGCTGAACGATGCGGTGTCTTGTTCATATAGGACACAAGCGCCTCCTGCCAAGCATTGCTGCGCGTTCAGCGTGCCGCCCTGAGTGCCCGGCCCCACCACGTCAGTTCGTCGAGCAGGTGCGCCGTCCACCGCACGTCCTTGTCGTCGCCGGTGAAGCGCCCGTCATTCACCTTGCTCCATACGCCCATGATATGAACCGAGGCCTCGAGCGGCGCCATCTGCAGTTCGCGCGCGATGCAGGTCAGCTGTTCGATCGACCGGGCGCCGCCATTGCCGCCATAGCCGACAAAAGTGACCGGTTTGCGGTTCCATTCGGCATAAACGAAGTCGAGCGCGTTCTTGAGCACCGCCGGAGGCGCGTGATTATATTCGGGTGCGATCAGGATGTAGCCGTCGGCCGACGCGACCTGTTCGGCCCAGCGCTGCTGGAGCGGATCGTGGTAATTGCCCTTCGCGGGCGCGTCGGCAAAGGCATAGAAGGGCAGCGCCCATTGCTTGAGGTCGACCAGCTCCAGCGCCAGTTCTTCGCGCCCGGCGGCCTGTTCGATCACCCAGCGACCCACCGGTTCGGCCATGCGCCCCTCGCGGACGCTGCCCAGGATGACCAAGATCTTCAACGGCGTCGTCATCTGCTTCTCCCGATTTCTGCCCCACCCTTCCCGGAAACGATAAACTAGGCTAAGGGCGCCGCGAACCCGCGCTCCAGCGAAACTTCAGGATATCGCATGAACCTCCGCAACGTGGCGATCATCGCACACGTCGACCACGGCAAGACCACGCTCGTCGACCAGCTCTTCCGCCAGTCCGGCACCTTCCGCGACAACCAGCGCGTGGAAGAACGCGCGATGGACTCCAACGATCTGGAGAAGGAGCGCGGCATCACCATTCTGGCGAAGTGCACCAGCGTCGAATGGGAAGGCACGCGCATCAACATCGTCGACACGCCCGGCCACGCCGACTTCGGCGGCGAGGTGGAGCGCATCCTCAGCATGGTCGACGGCGTGATCCTGCTGGTCGACAGCTCGGAAGGCGCGATGCCGCAGACCAAGTTCGTCACCGGCAAGGCGCTGGCGCTCGGCCTAAAGCCGATCGTCGTCGTCAATAAGATCGACCGTTCGGACGCGCGGATCCAGGAAGTCCTCGACGAGGTGTTCGACCTGTTCGTCAGCCTCGACGCCAACGATGAGCAGCTCGATTTCCCCGTCCTCTACGCTTCGGGCCGCAACGGCTATGCCAGCGACGATCCCGAAGCACGCGAGGGAACGCTGCGCCCGCTGTTCGAAAAGATCGTCGGCCATGTCCCGCCGCCCCAGGTCGACCCGGACGCGGAGTTCAAGTTCCTCGTCACGCTGCTCGATCGCGACAACTTCCTCGGCCGCATCCTTACGGGGCGTGTTGAACAGGGCACGGTCAAGATGAACCAGCCGATCCACGCGCTCGACGCTGACGGCAACATCATCGAGACGGGCCGCGCGACCAAGATCATGGCGTTCCGCGGGCTGGAGCGCGTTCCGGTCGAAGAGGCGCAGGCGGGCGACATCATCAGCCTTGCTGGCCTCACCGTCGCGACCGTGGCGAACACCATTGCCGACACGTCGGTCAGCGCGCCGATCAAGGCGCAGCCGATCGACCCGCCGACGCTGTCGATGCGCTTCGCCGTCAACGACTCGCCGATGGCCGGCCGCGAAGGCAGCAAGGTCACGAGCCGCATGATCCGCGACCGCCTGTTCCGCGAAGCCGAATCGAATGTCGCGATCCGCGTCACCGAGAGCGAGGACAAGGACAGCTTCGAAGTCGCCGGCCGCGGCGAGCTTCAGCTCGGCGTGCTGATCGAGACGATGCGCCGCGAAGGCTTCGAGCTCGGCATCAGCCGTCCGCGCGTGCTGTTCCGCGAAGGCGAGAACGGCCGCGAGGAGCCGTATGAAACCGTCGTGATCGACGTGGACGAGGAATTTTCGGGCACGGTCGTCGACAAGATGAACCAGCGCAAGGCCGAGATGACCGACATGCGTCCGAGCGGTGGCGGGAAGACCCGCATCACCTTCTCGGCGCCGTCGCGCGGCCTGATCGGCTATCATGGCGAGTTTCTGTCGGACACGCGCGGCACCGGCATCATGAACCGGCTGTTCGAGAAGTACGGACCGTACAAGGGCGCGATCGAGGGCCGCAAGAACGGCGTGCTGATCTCGAACGGCACCGGCGAGGCCGTCGCCTACGCGCTCAACGCGCTTGAGGAGCGCGGCGTGCTCTTCGTGTCGCCCGGCGACCCGATCTACGAGGGCATGATCATCGGCGAGAATGCCAAGACGGATGACCTCGAGGTCAATCCGATGAAGTCGAAGCAGCTCACCAACTTCCGCGCCTCGGGCAAGGACGAGGGCATTCGCCTGACTCCCCCGCGCAAGATGACGCTCGAACAGGCGATCGCCTATATCGACGACGACGAACTCGTCGAGGTGACGCCGAAGTCGATCCGGCTCCGCAAGCGCCATCTCGATCCGCACGAGCGCAAGCGCGCAAGCCGCGCCAACGCGGCCTGATCGGACAGAGAACGGACAGGGAAGGGGTCGGCACTGCCGGCCCCTTTTTCGTTCGGGGGCAGCGTTGTTCCGTAGGATTTCGCATTGCTCCGCGGCGGGCGTCTGCCAGGCTGGTCGCCGCAACGGACACAACGGAGACACCATGGCCAAGGATTATCAGGCGCTCACGCAGGACATCGGCGCCTATACTGCCGAACTGCGCAAGCTGACGCCCGACGCGATGCAGGGCTTCTATGCGCTCGCCAAGGCTGCGGGTGCCGAGGGGGCGGTCGACGCCCGCACCAAGGAGTTGATCGCGCTGGCGATCGGCGTGACGCAGCGTTGCGACGGCTGCATCGGCTTCCACACCAAGGCGCTCGTCAAGATGGGCGCGACGCGCGCCGAAGTGGCCGAGGTGATGGCGATGTGCGTCTATATGGGCGGTGGTCCTGCGCTGATGTACGCCGCCGACGCGCTGCGCGCCTATGACCAGTTCGCCGGCCCGCCGACCGAGACTCAGGCCTGATCGCACCCGCGGAGCGGGCCGGCGTAATCAGTAGAAGCGCGCGAGCGTCAGCACGACGTCACGCCCGGCGCATGACGTCAGGCGGACACGTGTTCCCGGCGCCCCGGCGGTCCAGCGGGGCAGCGTTGCGGGATCGGGGGCCGTGCCGTCGATCGCGCAGATGCGCTCCCCGGCGCGCAACCCGCTTTGTGCCGCGGGCGAGCCCCGCATCACATGCACGATCCGCAGCGCACCCGCCTCGGATGCCATGATCAGCCCGCTCGTCGATCGCGGCGCGGGCGCGGCGGCCCGCCTGCCAGGCGCGAGCACCAGGCGGCCCGCCTGTGCATCGATCAGCACATGGTAGCGATCGAGCAACGCGGTGCCGATCCGGCCGGCGGCCCCTGTCCGCGCCCAGAATGGGGAGGGCGGATCCACCCGTATTTCCGCTTCGGCGGCGGGCAGGTCGCCTAGGCGGACGTGCGCCACGGCAAGCCCGCTCGTCTGTTCGCCGCCCAGTCCCCAGCCGATCGTCGTCGTTGGAGCTGGCGCCAGTCCCGCGGCGGCCCAGGCGCGCTCGGTCAGGGTCAATGCACCACCGTCGCCCGTGTCGATCAGAACCGGGCGCACGCGTCGATCCGCGACCCTCGCCTCCGTCAGCCACCGCTCTCCGGCGCGCCGGATCGTGATGCTGGTTCCCGCAAACGGCCTCCGACCGCTCGGCATCAGCCGCAGCCGCGCTGTGTCGAAGTCGATCTCGATCGCGGCGGCGCTCAGCACATCGGCGCCCAACAGCATGTCCGTGGCAAGGCGCGCGTCGGCGGCGGCGGGTGTGATGCCGATCGTGCCACCGGTCCGCGTGAGCCCGCCGACAGTGAGCCGTTCGGCGGCAGCCCAAACGATCGGCACGTCGCCGCCGATCGCGATCCCTCGTCTTTCGCCTTCGTGCCGAAGCGCCTTCACCCCAGCACGTGCCGCCAAAGCCGGGGTGATGATCGTGTGGCTGAGACCGGTGTCGACGATCGCGCGGGCCGCGACGCCGTTCAGCGTCACCATCAGCCGGATTTGCCCAAAGGGCGTGCGCGCGAACGCAATCCACGGATTGTCGGGATCCGGGGCAAAGCGGTCCTGCGTCGACGGAGCGGCGTGGCCCGCGGTCAGAGGCGCCGCGAACGCGACAGCGGTCAATGCCGCCAGAAGGGGCAGGGGCCGGGCAAGCACGCGACAACCTCTAGCGCGCTGCGCCGGCCTCCGCACGCGCCCAAGCCATCAGAGACAGGCTTCGAGCAACGCCTGGTCGAATCCGAACTGCTTTGCCTTTTCGAGCGTATAGGGGCGAAGGCCCATCGACCGGTATTCGCCCACGATCTTTCCGTCGGCGGTCTCGTCCAGATATTCGAACTTGAACAGCTCCTGCGTGACGATCACCGGCCCTTCCATGCCGATCACCTCGGTCACGTTGGTCACGCGACGCGAACCGTCGCGCAGGCGCTTCACCTGGATGATGAGGTCGACCGAATCGGCGATCTGACGGCTGATCGCCTCCTTCGGCACCTTGATGTCGGACATCATCACCATGTTCTCCATACGCGCCAGCGCCTCGCGCGGGCTGTTCGAGTGGAGCGTGCACATCGAGCCGTCATGGCCCGTGTTCATGGCGGCGAGCATGTCGAAACATTCGGAGCCGCGGATTTCGCCTAGGATGATGCGGTCGGGGCGCATACGCAGCGCGTTCTTCACCAGATCGCGAATCGTGATCTCGCCCTGTCCCTCGAGGTTGGGCGGACGCGTTTCGAGCGGCAGCCAGTGCGGCTGCTGCAGTCGCAATTCGGCCGCGTCCTCGATCGTGATGACGCGCTCGCCCGGGTCGATCAGCTTCGACAGCGCGTTGAGCATCGTCGTCTTGCCCGAGCCGGTACCGCCGGAGATCACGACGTTGAACCGGCTGGCGCCTGCGATCTTGAGTGCGGTCGCCATTTTCTGGCTCATCGATCCGCCCTGCGCCATCATGTCGAGCGTGATCGGCTTGGCCGAGAATTTACGAATCGAGATGGCGGTGCCGCGCAGCGAAAGCGGGGGCACGATCACGTTGACGCGGCTGCCGTCCTTGAGGCGGGCGTCGGCAAGCGGCGTCGTCTGGTCGACGCGACGGCCGACCGAGTTGCAGATGCGCTGGGCGATCTGGAACAGATGTTCCTCGTCGCGGAACTGGATGTTGGCCAGTTCCAGCTTGCCCTTGCGCTCGACATAGGTTTGCTCGGGACCGTTGACCATGATGTCGGTGATCGTCGCGTCGGCGAGCAACTCCTCGAGCGGCCCGAGCCCGAGCAGTTCGTCGACCAGCACCTTTTCGAGCGCGAACTGCTCGCGCCGGTTGAGCGTCAGCTTCAGTTCGGCGAGCACTTCGCCGATGATCGGACGGAATTCCTCGGCAAGTTCGTCCTTGCTCAGCGTCGCGGCGGCTTCGGGATCGACGCGCTCGAGCAGGCGGGGCAGCACCTGTTCCTTGATGCGGTGGATCGACGCTTCGAAACCCTCGTTGCGCGCGCCGCTCAGTTCGGCCGGTGCCGCCTGGCGTTCGGCCAGCCGCTGCATCGCGTCGCTGCTGGCGACGCTCGGACCGCCGGGGTCGCGTGGCTCCATGATGGAAACGGGTCCCGCCAGGCCGCCGCCGCCCGGCAGCGGAACGCTCGAAATCGGGGGGAACTGGTCGCCGCCCATCGGGATCGGATCGGGCTGGCGGACGCCCGGCATCGGGCCCTGCATCGGGCGCGCCACGCCGAAGGCGGGACGGCCCCCGGTCGCGCTTCCCATGCCGCTGCGTCGTCCGAATGCGCTCATATCGTCTTGCTTCTCCGAGTGCGCTTGAGCGTAGCGGTGAAGGCTTGAGAATTGGCTAATTCGCCCGTTCCGTTGCGGCGCGGGTGCGCGCGGCGGACAACGAAAAACGCCCCGGAAGCAGCTTCCGGGACGTCAACGGACGCGAATCATGCAATCGAGCGAGCGCGGCAGCAGCGCTCGCCGGGATTATTCGGCGCGTTCGGCCAGCACGGTCAGGCCCTGCGCGTTGACCTCGGCGAAGCCGCCTTCGACGCGGATGATCTCCGGGGTCGCGTTGCCCGTCTTGTAGACCTCGATATTGCCGTCACGGACGGTGGACATGAAGGGCGCATGGCCCTCGAGCACGCCGAAGTCGCCCTCGGTGCCGGGAACGACGACCATGTGCACGTCCTCGGAACGGACGAGCTTTTCGGGGGTGACGAGTTCGAAGTGCAGCATCTTCTTCTTCCTAAATTCCCCGCCGGTCTGCGGGGATCATTCGGCGTGGTCGCCGCCTGGCTGCCGGTCCCCCTTCCACCAGGGAAAGGGGACCGGGAATGGGCTCAGGCCTCGCCGGCCAGCTTCTTGGCCTTTTCGACGGCCTCGTCGATGCCGCCGACCATGTAGAAGGCCGCTTCGGGGAGGTGGTCATATTCGCCGTTCACCACCGCCTTGAACGACTTGATGGTGTCTTCCAGCTGGACGAACTTGCCCGGGATGCCGGTGAACACCTCGGCGACGTGGAACGGCTGCGACAGGAAGCGCTGGATCTTGCGTGCGCGGCTGACGGTCAGCTTGTCCTCTTCCGACAGCTCGTCCATGCCCAGGATGGCGATGATGTCCTGCAGCGACTTGTACTTCTGCAGGATCGACTGGACCGCACGGGCAGTCTCGTAATGCTCCTGGCCGACGACGCGCGGCTCGAGCACGCGGCTGGTCGAATCGAGCGGATCGACCGCCGGGTAGATGCCGAGTTCCGAAATCGCGCGCGAAAGCACGGTCGTCGCGTCGAGGTGGGCGAACGACGTGGCTGGCGCCGGGTCGGTAAGGTCGTCGGCGGGAACGTAGATCGCCTGGACCGAGGTGATCGAACCCTTGGTCGTCGAGGTGATGCGCTCCTGCAGCGCGCCCATGTCGGTCGACAGCGTCGGCTGATAGCCCACGGCCGAAGGAATACGGCCGAGCAGCGCCGACACTTCCGAACCCGCCTGGGTGAAGCGGAAGATGTTGTCGACGAAGAACAGCACGTCCTGGCCTTCGACGTCGCGGAAATATTCGGCGATGGTCAGGCCCGACAGCGCGACGCGGGCACGGGCGCCCGGCGGCTCGTTCATCTGGCCATAGACCAGCGCGACCTTCGATCCCTCGCTCGTCGGGTTGCCGTCGGCATCCTTGGCGATGACGCCGGCGTCGAGGAATTCGTGATAGAGGTCGTTGCCCTCACGGGTACGCTCGCCCACGCCCGCGAACACCGAGGTGCCGCCATGGCCCTTCGCGATGTTGTTGATCAGTTCCTGGATGAGCACGGTCTTGCCCACGCCGGCGCCGCCGAACAGGCCGATCTTGCCGCCCTTCGCATACGGCGCGAGCAGGTCGATCACCTTGATGCCGGTGACGAGAATCGCGCTGTCGGTCGACTGCTCGACGAACTCGGGAGCCTTGGCGTGGATCGGCGCCTTCAGGTCGGTGCCGATCGGGCCGCGCTCGTCGATCGGTTCGCCGACGACGTTCAGGATGCGCCCCAGCGTCTTCGGGCCGACGGGAACCGAGATCTGCGCGCCGGTGTCGGTCACGGCCTGGCCGCGGGTCAGGCCCTCGGTCGAGTCCATCGCGATCGTGCGGACGGTGTTCTCGCCCAGATGCTGCGCCACTTCGAGCACCAGACGGTTGCCGTTGTTGTCCGTCTCGAGCGCCGAGAGGATGGCGGGCAGGTTGTTGTCGAACGTGACGTCCACGACCGCGCCGATCACCTGCGCGATGCGGCCGACATTGTTCGTGGTGGCCACAGGGGGGCTCAATTCAGGCGCCGTTGCCATCTTCACTTCCTTGCGGTTGAATTTGCGTTCTGGGGCGAAGCCGGGGCTTCGGATCGGGTGAACGAGACCAGCAGCGTGTTGCTGTTGGCCGCCGTGCTGCCCTGGAGCGGCTGGATGTCGACGCGGATCGCGACGCCATGCAGAAGAACCGACGCCGATCGCCGCTCGTTGATCGCGCGCTTGATGTCATCGCCGGTGCCGACCTCGAACCGGCTCAGAAAGCCGTTGAGGATGCGCTGCGGGATGCGCCGGGCGTCGGCTTCCTTCTGCGACTCCGGTGCCCTCGCCTCGTCGATGTCGAAGCGGAAGCGCACGGTGTCGATCGCGCCGGCGCTGCGCCCGTTCGCCTCGAAATCGGTGCGAACCGTGATGGCGCCCGGCGTCCTGGGCAGCGTCTGCACCTTGCCCTTAGCGGCATAGGCAGTGCCCGTGCCGCTATAGCCGCCGACGGCATAGCCGAACTCGTTGGCGGCGGCGACGACGCGCGCGGGGTCGGTGAACATCCGTTGCCAGCGCTCGCGCATCACCACATCGGCGTCGGGCGCGACGCCTGCCGCCGCCGCCTGCGTCTCGTTGAGCGGCCCCTGCGCCCCTTGCGGCGCACGGCTCCCGCACCCCGCAAGCGCGAGGCCGGTCAGCACGAACGCAAGGGCGGCGGGCCGCTGCATCAAAGGGCCTCGGCCCCCGAGATGATTTCGACCAGCTCGGTGGTGATCGCAGCCTGGCGCGTGCGGTTGTACTGGATCGTCAGCCGATTGATCAGGTCGCCGGCATTGCGCGTGGCGTTGTCCATCGCGGTCATCTTCGAACCCTGTTCCGACGCGGCATTCTCGCGCATCGCACGATAGACCTGGATCGCGACGTTGCGCGGCAGCAGGTCGGCCAGGATCGATTCCTCGTCGGGTTCATATTCGACCGTCGCCGAAGCCGCGTCGTCGACGCCCGCCTCATCGGCGGCCGGGATCGCCACGGGCAGCAACTGCTGCTCGGTCGGCTCCTGCACCAGCACCGACTTGAAGTTCGAATAGAACAGGTGCGCGACGTCGAACTCGCCC
The DNA here is from genome assembly GCF_056485145.1 of Sphingomonas chlorellae. NCBI lineage: Bacteria > Pseudomonadati > Pseudomonadota > Alphaproteobacteria > Sphingomonadales > Sphingomonadaceae > Sphingomonas > Sphingomonas chlorellae. The sequence goes on along the minus strand of NZ_JBQXXM010000004.1, from coordinate 45,657 downwards.
GCCTCGAACCGGCGGATCAGGTCGTCGGCATAGCCGCGCGCCTCGGCGAAGCCCAGCTTGCCCAGGTCGCCCGGTTCGACGGAATGGACGATGTCGTCGCGGAACTGGCGGGCCAGCACGGCGCGGCCCTTTCGGCCGATCGTGTAGAACTTCACGGTCTTGCCCTGCGCCTTCAGCTCCAGCGCACGACGCCGCGCGAGGCGGGCAATGTTGGTGTTGAACGCGCCGGCGAGGCCGCGATCCGACGTCGCGACCACCAGCAGGTGCACCGCGTCCTTGCCCGATCCGGTCAGCAGCTTGGGCGCGCTGGCGCTGGCGGAAACCTTTGCCGCCAGGCTCGTGACCACCGCCTCGAGCCGCTGGGCATAGGGGCGCCCGGCCTCGGCCGCTTCCTGCGCGCGGCGCAGCTTGGCGGCGGCGACCATCTTCATCGCCTTGGTGATCTTCTGCGTCGACTTCACCGAGCCGATGCGGAGCTTGAGGGCCTTGAGGCTAGCCATCTTCTTCCTTCTTCTCCCTCCGAGAGGGCTGGGGAGAGGGGCAGGGTTACCCGCTGCCGCTCACCTCAACCCTCTCCCCGCGGGCGCGGGGAGAGGATCATGGGTTCAGGCAAAGGTCTTGGCGAACGCGGTCAGCGCGTCCTTGATCTTCGCCTTGGTCTCGTCCGACAGATCCTTGGTCTCGCGGATCGTCTTCAGCACATCGGCGTGCGCCGTACGCATTTCGGCGAGCATCGCCGCTTCATAGCGCACCACGTCCTGCACCGGGATCGTGTCCAGGAAACCCTGGGTACCGGCAAAGATCGAAACGACCTGCTCTTCGAACGGCATCGGGTTGAACTGCGGCTGCTTGAGCAGCTCGGTCAGGCGCGCACCGCGGTTGAGCAGCTTCTGGGTCGACGCATCGAGGTCCGAACCGAACTGCGCGAACGCCGCCATCTCGCGATACTGGGCGAGCTCGAGCTTGATCGAGCCGGCAACCTTCTTCATCGCCTTGGTCTGGGCGGCCGAACCGACGCGGCTGACCGAAAGGCCGACGTTGATCGCCGGACGGATGCCCGCGAAGAACAGGTCGGTTTCCAGGAAGATCTGGCCGTCGGTGATCGAGATCACGTTGGTCGGGATGTACGCCGAAACGTCGCCCGCCTGCGTCTCGATGATCGGCAGCGCGGTCAGCGAGCCGGCGCCGTTGGCGTCGTTCATCTTCGCCGCGCGCTCGAGCAGGCGGCTGTGGAGATAGAACACGTCGCCCGGATAGGCTTCGCGGCCCGGCGGACGGCGCAGCAGCAGCGACATCTGACGATAGGCGACGGCCTGCTTCGAAAGATCGTCATACACGATCACGGCGTGCATGCCGTTGTCGCGGAAGAACTCGCCCATCGCGCAGCCGGTATAGGGCGCGAGGAACTGCAGCGGAGCGGGCTCCGACGCGGTCGCGGCGACGACGATCGAATACTCCATCGCGCCATTCTCTTCGAGCTGGCGGACGATCTGCGCGACGGTCGAGCGCTTCTGGCCGACGGCGACGTAGATGCAGTAGAGCTTCTTGGATTCGTCCGAACCCTGGTTGATGCCCTTCTGGTTGATGAAGGTGTCGATCGCGACGGCGGTCTTGCCGGTCTGGCGGTCGCCGATGATCAGCTCGCGCTGGCCGCGGCCCACGGGCACCAGCGCGTCGAGCGCCTTGAGGCCGGTCTGCATCGGCTCGTGCACCGACTTGCGCGGGATGATGCCCGGCGCCTTCACTTCGACGCGGCGGCGTTCGGTGTATTCGATCGGGCCCTTGCCGTCGATCGGGTTGCCCAGCGCGTCGACGACGCGGCCCAGCAGCCCGCGGCCGACGGGAACGTCGACGATCGTGCCGGTACGCTTCACGGTCGCGCCCTCGCGGATCTCGGCGTCCGAGCCGAAGATCACGACGCCGACATTGTCGGCTTCGAGGTTGAGCGCCATGCCCTGCACGCCGTTGGCGAATTCGACCATCTCGCCGGCCTGGACCTTGTCCAGCCCGTGGATGCGCGCGATGCCGTCACCGACCGAGAGCACGGTGCCGGTCTCGCTCACTTCGGCATCGGTGCCGAAGCTGGCGATCTGGTCCTTGATGACCTTGGAGATTTCTGCGGCGCGGATATCCATGGTTTAGCCTTCAGCCTTTCATCGCGTGCGCGAGGGAGTTCAAACGGGTCTTGATCGACGAATCGATCATCTGGCTGCCGATCTTCACGACCAGGCCGCCGAGCAGCGAGGGGTCGACCGAAAGGTCGACGATGACGTCGCGGCCGACGCGGGTGCGCAGCTGCGCCTTCAGCGCCTCGACCTGATCGGCATCGAGCGGATGGGCCGAAACCACCTGCGCCGTCGTCTCGCCGCGGAAGTCGGCGGCAAGCGCACGGAAGTCGCGGATGATCGCGGGCAGCACCGCCAGTCGGCGATTCTCGGCCAGCACGCCCAGGAACTTCGTCGTGGTGCCGTCGAGGCCCAGCGCGGCCGCCGTGGCGGCCACGGCCTTGCCGGCTTCGGCGCGGCTGATCAGCGGGCTGGTGGTGAGCGTCTTGAAGTCGCTCGATTCGTCGAGCGCAGCCTGCACGCGGGCAAGGCTCGCCTCGACTTCTGCCAGGTTCTTGGCGTCACGCGCGAGCTCGAACAGCGCGGTTGCGTAACGTCCGCTTAAGCTGGCCTGGATACCGCCGGATGTCTCCACGCGATCGGGTTCCCCTTGGAGGTTCGGAATGGCCCCATGCACAAATAAGGGCCGGCGCCGAAGACGCTGCCCCATGGGTTGGGCGGCTGCTAGCATCGGGGCCGCAGCGATGCAACCCGCTGACTTGCGCGCGCGTGAATGCTAGCCGATGCGCCCCCGCGCACCGCGGCGTGCGGTGCGAATCGGGGCAGGGAGAATCGCCGATGATGACCGGCCAGTTCGAACGGCACATCATGGCCGACGGCGCCAAAATTCGCGTTTATCATGCGGTTGCGCAGGGCGCTCGCCGCGGCGGCATCGTTCTTCTCCAGGAGATTTTCGGGGTCAACTCGCACATTCGCAGCCTTTGCGACCGCTTTGCCACGCTGGGTTTCGAAGTGCTCGCGCCCGCGCTTTTCGATCGCGAGGCCCCCGGATTCGAGGTCGGCTATGATGCCGACGGCATCGCGGCGGGACGTCGGCTGGCGCGCGAATTGCATCCGATAGCGTTGTCACTGTCCGACACCCAGTCCTGCATCGATGCGCTGGGGCCCGACGGCCCGGTTTTCGTCGTCGGCTATTGCTATGGTGGGTCGCTCGCCTGGTTCGCTGCGACGCGGCTGCACGGTGTTGCGGCGGTCGCAGGCTATTACGGTGCGCTGGTGCCGGATGCGGCGGACGAGGTGCCGCGCTGCCCGGTGGCGCTCCATTTCGGGCGCCATGATCCGGGAATCCCGCTCGCCGGGGTCGAACGCGTGATCGCTGCGTCCCACCCCGGAACGCAGGTGTACCTTTACGACGCCGGGCACGGCTTCAACTGCGACCAGCGCGCCGATTATGATCCGCCGGCAGCGGCGCTGGCGCTCGATCGCACGCTGGCGCTGTTTGCCGCGGCAGGCGCCGGCGGCCGTTGAACGCGCGGTTGCCGGGCGCTGTGGCAATGGAGGGGGCGGGATGATGCGGCGATACTGGATCGGGGCAAGGGGCTGCGCGGCGCTCGTCCTGGCGGCGTTTGGTGGAGGGTTTGCCGGGGCTGAGGTGCTCGAGGCGACGGGCGAGTTTCCGGCGCGGGCGCGTGAGGTGAGCTTTCTGGCGTCGCTGGCGGTCGAGCGCTTTGCAGGCGAGGACGGCCCGGCACTCGCGATTGCGATCGAGCGCGCGCTCGTCGAACCGCGCGCCGACGGCGCCGAGTTCTTCGACCTGCGCGCACCGGGCGCCCGCGTCGAGGGCGCCGTTTCCGGCACGGTCGCCACCGGCGTCGATACCAGCCGGGTACGCGAGAAGCGCCGTCGTTGCGTCGCGCGCGACGACAAGGGCAAGTGCAGCGAAGAGGCCGAGGTCGAGGTCGGCTGTACCCGCCGACTCGTTTCGGTCGAGGCGGACGTGCGGATCGTCCGCATGGCCGACGGTCGCATTCTCTATTCGGCGCGCAAGCCCGAGAGCCGCACCGATACCTGGTGCGAGGGCGACAGCCCCGCCGAGGGGACCGAAACGGTGGTGCGTGAGGCGTTGGGGCGCATTGCCCAGGCGGTGCGCGACGACGTCGTGCCGCGGATCGATCATTATCGGATTCGCGTGCGCGAAAGCACGCGCGGGATGTCGCGTGAACAGGCCGACGGCTTCAAGCTGCTGGTCCGCCAGACCAAGAGCGATCCCGCCGGGGCCTGCGCCGGCTGGGCGGCGATGGCGCGCGACCTGCCGGATCATCCGTCGGTGCTGTTCGATCTCGGCGTCTGTGCCGAACATGGCGGCAGCTATGCCGAGGCGGCGCGCTTCTACCGCGCCGCGCAGGCGGCCGGGGCGGGCGAGGCCGGCGATGCGGCGGCGCGGGCCGACCAGTTGATCGCCGGCGCCGCGGATGCCCGCGAACGGGCGCGGCGCCGGCGTCGCTGATCGCAACCCGGCCGGCACCGCTCCCGCATTCGGCGATCAGCCGCGGGCGGCGCCGCCGCTGTTGCCGCCGCTGCGACGGCCGCCGCCCTGGGTCGGGCGGGCCTGCCACTTGCGCTTGGGGCGCGCGGGGCCGCGCGGCTTTTCGCCCTGCGGCGCGGCCGGGCCGCGGCGCTCGGCCGCGGGCTTGCCGTCGCCGCGACGCCCCTGCTGGCGCTGCATGTCGCGGCCCTGGCGGCCGGCCTGCTCGCCGCGGCTCATCGGCACCGCAACGCGGCTGTTCTTGACCTTTTCGGCCTCCGCCATGAACCCTTCGGGCAGCGGCTCGACGGTCAGCTTCTGGCGCGTCAGCTTTTCGATGTCGCGCAGATAGGGCCGCTCGTCGTCCGCACAGAAGCTCAGCGCCATGCCGTCATTGCCGGCGCGCGCGGTGCGGCCGATACGGTGGACATATTGCTCGGGCACGTTCGGCAGTTCGAAATTGAACACATGGCTCACGCCCGACACGTCGATGCCGCGCGCGGCGATGTCGGTCGCCACCAGGATTTTGACCTTGCCCGAACGGAACTCGCCGAGCGCCCGTTCGCGCTGCGGCTGGCTCTTGTTGCCGTGGATCGCGTTCGACGCGATGCCGTTGCCCGCCAGCAGTCGCACGACGCGGTCGGCACCGTGCTTGGTGCGGGTAAAGACCAGCGCGCGGTCGATTTCCAGCGAACGCAGCTTCATCGTCAGCAGCGCCTGCTTTTCGGCCTGGTTGACGAAGGTGACGAACTGCTCGACGCGCTCCGCCGTGGTGGCGACCGGGGTCACCTTCACTTCCACCGGATTGTGGATGAACTGGCTGGCCAGCTCGCGGATCGACTTGGGCATCGTCGCCGAGAAGAACAGCGACTGGCGCTTGCTCGGCAGCTCCTTCACGATGCGGCGCAGCGCATGGATGAAGCCCAGGTCGAGCATCTGGTCGGCCTCGTCGAGCACCAGGATCTCGATGCCCAGCAGGATCGCATAGCACTGGTCGATCAGGTCGACGAGGCGGCCCGGCGTGGCAACGAGGATGTCGACGCCGCGCGCCAGGTCGGTCTTGTTCTTGTGGACCGAGGTGCCGCCGAACACCGTGGCGATCCGCAGGCCGGTGCCGCTGGCGTAATGCTTGGCATTGTCGGCGATCTGCGCGGCGAGCTCGCGCGTCGGGGCGAGCACCAGCATGCGGCAACCGCGCGGCTGGGCGCGGCGGCCCGACTTCACCAGCCGTTCGATCGACGGCAGCATGAACGCGGCGGTCTTGCCGGTGCCGGTCTGGGCGATGCCCAGCAGGTCGCGCCCTTCCAGCAGCGCCGGAATCGACTGCGCCTGGATCGGCGTCGCCTCGCTATAGCCCTTGGCGGCAAGCGCGGCGAGAACGGTCTCAGAGAGACCGAGTTCGGAAAATTGCATGAAAGCCCTTACAGAATAACGGCCAGCGAACCCCGGAATCGGGGTGCGGAGGCGGGGTCAGAAATTGACGACCCGCGTGACTAGGGAAGCCGTGGAAATCAACCGAGGCAGAGCCGGGGCGGAAACCGCCCGATCACGCTGCACGATGCCTCGCTGCGATGCAATATGCGCGCCGGGGGGCGCAAAGTCAATCGGGCGGCGTTTTGGGGCTGGGGTCCGCGGCGCGCGGCTGTTAGGCGGCGGCGCGTGAACCCGGTTGCGGACGGGGCATCCCGCCGCCCGCACCGTCCCGCACAGGAGCCCGATGCCCGCATGGCCGTGACCGACATCGCTACCCGCACCTACAACCATAACTGGCGGCTCGATCCGATCGTGCGCAGCCTGCTCGACACCGATTTCTACAAGCTGCTGATGCTCCAGATGATCCGCCACCTCTATCCGGAGGTGCGGGCGACCTTTGCGCTCATCAACCGTTCGGCCGGGGTCCGGCTCGCCGACGTGATCGACGAACGCGAGCTGCGGGCGCAGCTCGATCATGCGCGGTCGCTGCGGTTCGCCAAGAAGGAGCTGATCTGGCTGGCCGGCAACAGCTTTTATGGCAAGTCGCGGATGTTTGCGCCCGACTTCATCGAATGGCTCGCCGATTTCCAGCTGCCCGAATATGATCTGCGCGTCGTCGACGGCCAGTTCGAGCTGCATTTCGACGGGCCGTGGACGCATACGACGATGTGGGAGATCCCGGCGCTCGCGATCGTCAACGAACTGCGCGCGCGCTCGGCGCTGCGCAATCGCGGCCGGTTCGCGCTCGACGTGCTCTATGCGCGCGCCAAGGCCAAGCTGTGGGACAAGGTCGAGCGGCTGCGCGAGCTGCCCGATCTGGTGATTTCCGACTTCGGCACGCGGCGGCGGCACGGGTTCCTGTGGCAGCGCTGGTGCGTCGAGGCGTTGAAGGAGGGGCTGGGGAAGCGCTTCATCGGCACCTCGAACGTGCTGCTGGCGATGGAGGGCGATCTCGAGGCGATCGGCACCAACGCGCACGAACTGCCGATGGTGCTCGCCGCGCTTGCGCCCGACGATGCGGCGCTGCGCCAGGCGCCTTATCGCGTGCTCGACGACTGGCAGCGCCATTATGACGGCAATCTGCTGATCGCGCTCCCCGACGCCTTCGGCACCACCGCCTTTCTGCGCGACGCGCCCGACTGGGTCGCCGACTGGACCGGCTTTCGCCCCGACAGCGCGCCGCCGATCGAGGGGGGCGAGCAGATCATCGACTGGTGGCAGGCGCGCGGTCGCGACCCGCGCAGCAAGCTGCTGATCTTCTCCGACGGCATGGATATCGATTCGATCGAGGCGACCTACCGCCACTTTCACGGCCGGGTGCGGATGAGTTTCGGCTGGGGCACCAACCTCACCAATGATTTCCGCGGCTGCGACCCCGAAGGCGATGCGGCGCTCGAACCGATCTCGCTCGTCGCCAAGGTCGTCGCCGCGAACGGCCGGCCGGCGGTAAAGCTGTCCGACAATCGGGCCAAATCAACCGGCGAACCAGCGGAAATCGCCCGGTATCTGCGCGTTTTCGGCGATGCCGATCGCCGCAACGGCACCGTTTCGGTGTGAAACGAAAGGGGCGAAAGTAGGGATTTGTTAACCCTTTTCGGCATAACCGCTTGGAAATGGGCAGGGAAGGTCGAGGCGTGCTGATCGCAAGGCTCGAGGTCCTGGGCGAAGTGGACGAGCGCGGCGCGGTGCGCTTCACCGTCGACACCGCCTCCACCGTCCGGGGTCTCGACGGTCGCCCTGTCGACGTGCGCGTCGAAAACTATTCGCGGACGGGCTTCCTGTTCCTCTCCGACGTCGAATTTCCGGCAAGTACGCTCGTCGCGGTCGGCCTGTCCGGCGCCGGCCTTCGCGAGGCGCGCGTCGTGTGGCGCGACGGCGAGCGCCATGGCTGCGAGTTCCTCGTGCCGCTGCCGCAGTCGCAAATGGCGCGGGCATTCAAGGGGCGCGACGCTGTCGTCGCCGATCTGGAGGCCGAATTGCGTCGCCGGTTCGGCGGCGAGGAGCCAGGCCCTGCTGCCGATGAAGGCGAAGGCGACCTCCGGCCATCCCCCGCCGCGTCGCCCGTTCAAGGGCTCTGGCAGCGTTTGCGCGACTGGTGGGCCTCGCACCGCCGTTACTGACGTTCGCTCTGCGCTTTTGAACGCAAGCCGCGGGATGTCCGCCATCGCCGCTCCCGCTATGGTGCCCGCATGTCGCACCGCGCCACCGCCCGTCCGAACGCCGATCCCGCCCCCGAACTGGAGGGCGCCGAGGCTGACGTCGCCTGGGCTGCCTTTCTCGCGCGTGACCGCAATGCCGACGGCCGCTTCGTCGTCGCGGTAGCGAGCACGGGAATCTATTGTCGCCCGAGTTGCCCGGCGCGGCGCCCGGCGCGATCGCGCGTTCGGCTGTTCCGCGATGGCGATGCCGCCGTCGCTGCGGGGTTTCGCCCGTGCCTGCGTTGTCGCCCCGATGCCGAGGCGCGCGACCGGGTCGCCGTTGCGGAGGCGATCGCGGCGATCGAGGCTGCCGAAACACCGCCGGCACTTGCCGATCTCGCCGCCGCAGTCGGCTATGCCCCGCATCATTTCCAGCGGCTGTTCAAGCGCGCGACGGGGGTAAGTCCCGCCGTCTATGCCCGCGGCGTCCGCGCCCGCCGGGCCGCTGCGGCGCTGGCCGACGAGTCCCGCGTCACCGACGCCATCTATGCCGCCGGCTATGCGGCGCCCAGCCGCTTCTACGCCATGGCGGGCGAGCGGCTGGGGATGGCGCCCCGCGCCTGGCGGCAGGGCGGCGCAGGCGAGACGATTCGTTGGGTGCGCGTGCCGACCAGCCTGGGGCCGCTGCTCGTCGCGGCAACGGCGCGCGGGCTGTGTCGCGTGTCGTTCGATGAGGACGAGGCGGCGTTGCGCGGGCGCTTTCCCGGAGCGACGATCGAGCCGGGCGACGACGCGCTGCGCACGCTCGCCGAGGCGGTCGTGGCGCAGGTCGAGCGGCCCGGCGCCACGCGCGACCGCGACCTGCCGCTCGATGTGCGCGGTACGGCCTTTCAGGAGGCGGTGTGGGCGGCGCTGCGCGCGATTCCGGAGGGCGAATCGCGCAGCTATTCGGAACTGGCGGCGGCGATCGGCCGCCCGCGCGCGGTGCGGGCGGTGGGGACGGCATGCGGCGCCAACCCGGTGGGCATCGTCATTCCGTGTCACCGTGCGCAGCGCGGTGACGGCAGCATGGCGGGCTATGCCTGGGGCATCGACCGCAAGGTAACGCTACGCCGCCGCGAAGGGCTCGATCGCGGATCGGGCGCGCCCGAAACGGCCGACGACGACGGCTGAGCGGGGCTCAGCGTCCGCCTGCAGACGCGGCGTCGATGCTTCCCGTCGCTTCGGTCGCGCTGGCCGACTGGCAGCGATAGACGAGCTTTTCGTTGTAGATCTGGGGCAGCGTCGCGCGCAGCGTCTGCTGCTGGCTGGCAAGCGCAGCGCGCGCTGCCTGGTCCGACGAGCAGCTCTTGATCGGCACTGCGCTGCGCACCGCACGCGCCTCCTTCATCTGCGCGGCGCCGAGCAGGAAGCGCGTGTTGGTATAGGTGCGCGTCGACGGATCGTAATCGAGCACCGACACCGTCTGTTCCTGGTCGGGCACCAGGATGCGCTGCCACCGTGCGCCCGCCTCGGCATATTGGGTGCGGCCGTTGATGCAGCCGTCCTTGCCGATGTCGAGCCGCACCGGGTCGGTCTGGCTGACGGTCACGCGGCTGCGTTCGGGGACCAGCGTACACAGCATCGGTCCGGTCCCCGTTGCGGCGGGCAGGTTCGATCCACCCGATTTCGCGGTGGTGGGCAGCGGCTCGATCTTGGTTTCGTCGAACACCGGGCGCTTCACGAACACGATGCCGGCGGCAAGGATCAGCATCAGCGCGCCCGCGGCGGCCCACATGCCCTCGCGCTGCCGGTCGCGCGTATAGAGCAGCACCGCCGCACCGGCAGCGACCCCGCCGAGCACGAGCATCAGCGCGGCGACCGCCATGTAGTTCTCGCGGCTCGCTTCGTTGCGGGCACGCGCCTGGGCGATCGCCTCCTGCCGCTGGGCGTCGGCCCGTGCGGCGGCAGCGCGGGCGGCTTCGTCGGCCTGCAGCCGCGCCTGTTCGTCGGCGCTGCGTTCGGCGGCAAGCTGTTCCTCGATCGTCGTGCAGGGCACGTCGACGCTGTGGAACGGCTGGCGCGCCGCCTTCAGGAACGCGGCCAGCTCGCCGTTGGCGATCGCGAAGGCGAACGACGAATCGCCCTCGTCGCCGCGCGTGATCGCCGAATTGACGCCCAGCACGCGCCCGCAGCGGTCGAGCAGCGGGCCGCCCGAATTGCCGCGCGCGATGCTGGCGGTGTGGAGCAGCACGCTGACGCCTTCCAGCGCGCGCGTGCCGGCAAAACCGCCCTGCGAGCGCACCGGCGACTGCGGCGTGATGAAATCGGCGGCCGAACGCGCCGTCGCCAGATCGACATTGCCGGGATAGCCGAGCGCGATCAGCGTGTCGCCGTCGCCCGGCATCCCCGAAAACAGCGCAAGCGGCGGCAGCCGGACGCCGTTGAACTCGATCAGCGCCAGATCGCGCTGCCGGTCGATCGCGACCAGCCGGCCCTGGACCGAACGATCGCCCTCGGACGGGACGACGCCGATCACGACGTTGCCCGGATAGCGATCGGCGAGGTCGACGACGTGTGCATTGGTGACGATGCGGTTCGGTGCGACCGCAAAGCCGCTGCCATGGCCGAAGCCGACGACCTCGTCGTCGACGACGGCGATCGTCACCACGCGCACCACGCCGCGGGCGGCGGCCGAAATATCGTCGGCGCGCGCCGGAACCGCCCAGGCGAACATCAGCGCAACCACGATCAGCAACTGCCGCACCATCACCACCTGCGCCTCCATTTGCGCGGCTGCTTTCAGGCAAAAGCGGCCCGCGTTCAAGCGCGAAGCAGTGTGCGCCGCGGCCCCGCGCTAAAGGAAGCTGTATGGGTCGACATCGACCGAGACGCGAACCTTGCTGCCCCATTCGAGCGTGCCCAGCCAGTCGCGGATCGCCGCCTGCATGTCGAAGCCCCGGCGCGAATGGACGAGCAGGCGGAAGCGGTGGCGTCCGCGCAGCATCGCCAGCGGCGCGGGCGCGGGGCCGTAGACGTGCATTTCCTCCCCCTGCGGCGCGGCGCGGCCGATCATCGTCGCCACGTCCTGCGCTGCCTGCTTCTGCTCCGACGAGACGATGATCGCGGCATAGCGGCCGAAGGGCGGTGCCTCGGCATCGCGGCGCGCCTCGGTTTCGGCGGCGTAGAAGGCATCGGCATTGCCGCTGACGAGCGCCTGCATCACCGGTGCGTCGGGCGCGTGCGTCTGGATGAAGACATGGCCCGGCTTTTCGCCGCGGCCGGCGCGCCCGGCGACCTGCATGATCTGCTGGAACGTCCGCTCGGCCGCGCGGAGGTCGCCGCCGTCGAGGCCCAGATCGGCATCGACCACGCCCACCACGGTAAGGTTGGGGAAGTGATAGCCCTTGGTGACGAGCTGGGTGCCGACGACGATGTCGATCGCGCCATGCTCCATCCGCTGGACGAACTCGGCGGCCTTGGCGGGCGACCAGAGCGTGTCGGAGGTGACGATTGCGATGCGCGCCTGGGGCCAGAGCTGCGCCGCCTCGTCGGCGATGCGCTCGACACCGGGGCCGCAGGCGACGAGGCTGTCCTTCTCCTCACATTCGGGGCAGGCGTCGGGCGTCGGCAGCGTGTAGCCGCAATGATGGCAGGTCAGCCGCCGGATCAGCCGATGTTCGACCATCCATGCGGTGCAGTTGGGACATTGGAAGCGGTGGCCGCAATGGCGGCACAGCGTCAGTGGAGCATAGCCGCGCCTATTGAGAAACAATAGCGATTGTTCGCCCCGCTCGAGCGCCGCGTCGATCGCGAGAACGAGTCGCGGTGCGAGCCAGCGACCGCGTTCGGGCGGCTCCTTGATGAGGTCGATCGGTTCGATTTCAGGCAGTTCGGCGGCGCCGTAGCGGCCGGGAAGCTTGAGTTCGCTGTAGCGGCCCAGTGAAACCTGATAACGCGTTTCAATAGCTGGCGTTGCCGACGCCAGCACCACCGGGCATTGCTGAAACTTGGCGCGCATCACCGCGACGTCGCGCGCGTGGTAATGAACGCCGTCCTCCTGCTTGAAGCTCGTCTCATGCGCCTCGTCGACGACGATCAGCCCGAGATTCGGATAGGGCAGGAACAGCGCCGAGCGCGCGCCGACCGTCACCAGCGCCTCACCGCGGGCGATCGCGCGCCATGCGCGGCGGCGTTGCGAGGTGCGCAGCCCCGAATGCCACGGCACCGGCTCGCAGCCGAAGCGACGCGTGAAGCGGGTGAGGAACGGCTCGGTCAGCGCGATTTCGGGGAGCAGCACCAGCGTCTGCCGCCCGGCCTCGATCGCCGCGGCGACGGCTTCGAAATACACCTCGGTCTTGCCCGACCCGGTGACGCCGTCGAGAAGAAAGGGTTGAAAGTCAGCCGCTTCCACCGCCTCGCGCAGTCGCGCGGCGACCGCTGCCTGTTCGGGATTGAGCGCAGGCGGCGCAAAGCCGGGGTCGGGCGGGGGAAAGGGGCTGTCGGTATCGACGGTCACCGCCTCGATCGCGCCCGCCTTGACGAGCCCGCGGATCACCGCCTCGGACACCTCGGCGATCGTCGCGAGCTCGCGCACGAGCCCCTGACGGTCGCCGATCCGCTCGAGCGCCTGTTCGCGTTGCGCGGTCATCCGCGGCGGGACATGCCCCGTCGCGCGATATTCGGTGATCGTCGGCGCGGCCTCGAACGCGGCGGACGAGGACAATGCCATCCGCAGCACCGCCGCGGGCGGGCTGAGATAATAGTCGGCGGTCCATTCGACGAGGCGGCGCACCGCGGCGGGAAGCGGCGGGGCATCGACGACGGCGATCAGGTTGCGCAGGCGATTGTCGCCGACGGGCTCGGTTTCGAGCCGGTCGGGCTCCCACACCACGCCCGCGAGCTGGCGCGGGCCGAGCGGGGCGATGACGATCGAACCGGGTTCGACGTGCATTCCCTGCGGCACGCGGTAATCGAGCGGTCCGAGGGCGGAATTGAGGACGAGGACGCGCGCGCGGTTGCCGGGCATGCGCCCCATATCGCCCTTTGCGGCGCGCATGGGAAGGTGGCGGGTGGCGCCCGCGAACCGCCGCGGCGCCGGCCCGAAAAACCGCCCGGCGCCGCCCCAATGACCGTACCGATCGCGCAATCCGCACGCAATTCGCGTCGTTGGGCGCAAGACGCGTGCAGAAATCGCGCCGTTGCGGGACGAAATCATGCCGTTCAGGGGCGCGCGTTGACTTGGCGCCCGTCGTCGCGCTGCATAAGCTTGTCATCGGGCCGACCGGGGGAGGATTTGGCGATGTTGACGATGACGATCGCGCTGGCACTCGCCGCGCCGCAATGCACCGCGCTCGACACAAGGCTGCCGCCGCGGCTGAAGGGGTGGACGCGCACCGGCACGACGCTCGACACCGGGCGGTCGGTGCTGATCCCCCGCCGCGGCGCGGCGCTGGCGACGCGCGTCACCATCCGCCGGCCGGGGCTGTTCGGCATCGCGATCGACCAGCCCGGCTGGATCGACGTCGCCCCCGAGCGCGGGCGGGCGCTGAAGATGGCGGGCGAGGCGCGCGGCCCGGCCTGTTCGACGATCCGCAAGATCGTGCGTTACAAGCTGGCCCCGGGGGCCTATCGGGTGTCGGTGAGCCGCCTGCGGGCGGATCGGGCACGGCTGATGCTCGTGCACTATGGTCCTGACAGTCCTAGGGAAAACCGATGAAGTTCTTCGCTGACACTGCCGATACCGCCGCGATTCGCGAGCTGGCCGACGCCGGCCTTCTCGACGGCGTCACCACCAACCCCTCGCTGATCCACAAGGCGGGCCGCAACTTCCTGGAAGTCGTCGCCGAAATCGCCGAGATCGTCGAAGGCCCGGTTTCGGCCGAGGTCGTCGCGCTCGATTTCGAGACGATGATGAAGGAAGCCGAAATCGTCCGCAAGATCGCCGACAACATCGCGGTCAAGGTGCCGCTGACGATCGAGGGGCTGAAGGCGTGCAAGGCGCTGACCGGCGACGGCACGATGGTCAACGTCACGCTGTGCTTTTCGGCGAACCAGGCGCTGCTCGCCGCCAAGGCCGGCGCGACCTTCATCTCGCCGTTCGTCGGCCGCCACGACGATATCGGCTTCGACGGGATGCAGCTGATCGCCGACATCCGCCAGATCTATGACAATTACGCCTTCGACACCGAGATCCTGGTCGCGAGCGTGCGCCACCCGGTCCATGTCTATGAGGCCGCGCGCATCGGCGCCGACGTGATGACCGCGCCGCCCGCCGTCATCAAGCAGCTCGTCAAGCACCCGCTGACCGACAAGGGCATCGAGGGCTTCCTGGCCGACTGGGCCAAGACCGGCCAGACGATCGCCTGACCCGACCCCGCCGGGGCACGGGGGCAGGCGGGCGCCGCATCGCCCGCCGTCCCCGTGCCCGGCACCGACCCGGCGGTCCTCCCGGACGGCGTGCCGCACACCGTCGCGTACCGCCGCCGACGCCGTGGACGGTGCCAAGCCGCGGCAAAGGCGGTACAAGCGCGGCATGACCGAGCCCGCGCCCCCCGAGCCCCCCCGGACCCCGGCCCGGAGCGAGGCGACCCCGATCGCGCCCATGCGCGCCGCGCCCGCGCCAGCCGCGCCCCGGGTCAAGCCGGGGGAGATCGAGCCGGCCCCGACCGGGCCCACGCATCCTGAGTTCGCCGCGACCGAGCCCGCCCCCTCCGAGCCCGCCCCCTCTGAGTCCCCCGCGACCGAGGCCGCGCTGCCGCTCCAGTTCGTCCGCCATCTGCGCCACGACCGGCGGCGTTCGCAACACACGGTGCGCGCCTATGGCGCCACCGCCGAGCGGCTGGTCGCATTCCTTCAGCGCCATTGGGGCGAGCCGGTGACGCGCGCGGCGCTGGTCGCGCTGCCGCTCGCCGACCTGCGCGCGTTCCTGACGCACCGCCGCGATGCCGGGATCAGCAACGCCTCGGCCGCGCGCGAACTGTCGGCGGTGCGCGCCTTTCTGCGCTTCGTCGGCGGCGAGGCGACCGAGCTGCCGCGGATGAAGGGGCCGCGCGTCAAGAAGGGCGTGCCGCGCCCGATCGCCCCCGACGAGGCGGTCGCGCTGGCCGAGACCGTGTCCGAGGCCGCGTCCGAACCGTGGATCGCCGCGCGCGACTGGGCGGTGCTGCTGCTGCTCTATGGCGCGGGGCTGCGCATCGGCGAGGCGATGGCGCTGACCGGCGCGGTGCTGCCGCTGGGCGAGACGCTGCGCGTCACCGGCAAGCGCGACAAGACGCGGATCGTGCCGCTGCTCGCCCCCGTTCGCGCGGCGATCGAAACCTATGTCCGGCTGTGCCCCTATGGCACCGCGCCCGATGCCGCGCTGTTCCGCGGCGCGCGCGGCGGGCCGCTGTCGCCCGCGCTGATCCGCAAGGCGGTGCGGGCGGCGCGCACCGCGCTGGGCCTTTCCGACCGCACGACGCCGCACGCGCTGCGCCACAGCTTTGCCACGCACCTGCTCGGCCGCGGCGCCGACCTGCGCGCGCTGCAGGAGCTGCTGGGCCATGCCAGCCTGAGTTCGACCCAGATCTATACCGCGGTCGACGCCGCGCACCTGCTCGACGTGTACCGCGCGGCGCACCCGCGCGCGTGAACGCAGCCGCCCCGCCTCAACCGTCGCGGCGCAGGTGGAGCAGCGGATAGGCGCGCCCTTGGCCGTCGCGCGGCGAGCGGCCGGTGACGACGAAGCCGAGCCGCCGATAGAAGCCGACCGCCTGTTCGTTCGCTTCGTTGACGTCGGTGGTGAGCGCCGGGTGCAACGCCAGCGCGTGCGCGACGAGCGCCCGGCCGACGCCGCGCCCGCGATGCGCGGGGTCGATGAACAGCGCCTCCATCTGCGCGCCGTCGAGCAGCATGAAGCCGATCGCGACATCGGCATCGTCGACCGCGAGCCACAACGGCGCGGCGGGCAGAAAACCCGCCACCTCCGCCTCGATCGCGACACGATCGGCGGGGGCGAGGAAATCATGCGTGGCATCGACGGCATCGCGCCACACCTGAAGCACGCGATCGCCGTCGGCGGGCGTCGAATTGCGGATCCGGATCATCACGAGGCGATAATCGCGGCGCCGGGCGAGGACAAGCGGGGGGGGGCGAATGACGGCCGCATTCGCCCCGCACATGGAGGCCGATTACAGAACAACGCCCGCATTGCTTGTAATCGACGGCGGCACGATCTATCTGAAAGTCAATCGAACCCGCCAGGCCTCTGCCCGTCAGGGCATGCACACTTGGCGGGTCTTTTGTTTTTGGCGAACCTGCGCATAGATTGCGACATGGCGCGCATTTTCGCGAAACCTGCAACGACGTTCGACCAACAGATCGCGCATCTGCAGGCCGAAGGCATGATCGTCGCAGATCGGGCGCGTGCCGAGCACTGGTTACGCCATGTCAGTTATTATCGGCTGAGCGCCTATTGGCTCCCCTTCGAGAATGCGAAGGGCAATGCGGGGCCGCGTTTCAAGGCAGGGACCGATTTCGAATCGGTCGTTGAACTATATGAATTCGATCGCCGCCTGCGGCTGCATCTTTTGAATGCGATCGAGCGGATCGAGGTCGCCGTCCGCGGGAACTGGGCCTACAACCTTGCACACCACGGCGGGCCGCACGCCTATCTCGACGCCGCGCTGTACAACGAGCGTCGGCTGTTTCACGAAAATCTTGCCCGCCTGGTGCGTGAAGTCGGCAGCTCGCCCGAAACCTATATCGATCATTACCGGCAGCGCTGCGACACGCCGCCGATGCCGCCGGTCTGGATGGTGGCGGAGATGATGTCGTTGGGGCAATTGTCACGCTGGGCCGTGAACTCATAAATCTGCTGGCGTTCGAACCATCGCCGCAGCCATAAGGTGTATGCGATTGGGGGTGGTGGCATGAAGCTGCGAGAGTTGCTGCGCGGTCGACGCGATTGGTCGGATGACGAGACCATTTATATGGTCGAACCGTGGGGCGGTGACGCGGAAGCGCTTCTTTCAAACGAGACGCCGGACACAGCAGGTCCGATCGTCCAAGGTGGAAAGAGCTACGCCTATTTTCTCGAAGGCTTCATCGCGCGCGATTTTCTCGACGATCTGGACGCGCCTTATGATGTAGGCGAGGCAGCGTGTGAGCGATTGATCCGGTACGCCATCAACGACGCGTAAGTGCCGGGCACTTTCTTTTGCTGAACAACTCTGATTCAGCGCCGGCATGAGCCGATATGATCTTACCGACTTCGAGTGGCGCGTGATCGAGCCGCTGCTGCCCCACAAGCCCCGAGGCGTTCGGCGCGTTGATGACCGCCGGGTGCTGAATGGCATCTTTTGGGTGCTGCGGTCCGGCGCGCCATGGCGTGATCTGCCGGAGCGTTACGGTCCGCGCACCACCTGCTACAACCACTTCGTTCGCTGGCGGAAGGCGGGCGTCTGGGATCGGATGATGGACGCCATCACCGTCGCCCACGATGGCGACATACAGATGATCGACAGCACCTCCGTTCGCGCCCATCAGCAGGCCGCGACGGCAAAAAGGGGGATGCAGATCATTGTCTCAGTCGATCGCGCGGCGGACTCACGACCAAAATCCACGCGGTCGTCGACGCGCAAGGGCTCCCGATCCGGCTCGGCCTGACGGCTGGGCAGGCGCATGACGGGCAGGTCGCTGACACGCTTCTCGACCATCTCGGCCCGCACACCATTGTGCTGGCCGACAAAGCCTACGACGCTGACCGCATCCGTGAACTGATCGAGGGGCAAGGCGCTACGCCGAATATCCCGGCCAAATCCAATCGGAAGTGGAAACCCTGCTTCAGCAAGCGGCTCTATCGCGAGCGCAATCTGATCGAGCTCTTCTTCTCCAAACTGAAGCACTTCCGCCGTGTCGCCACTCGATACGACAATCTCGCCGCCAACTTCCTTGCCATGATTCAACTCGCCTCGATGCGGCTGTGGCGTCGCGCTTATGAGTCTACGGCCTGGTACTCGGGGCTTTCGGACCGGGCGTTACGCAACCGGATCGCGCGGCCGCTGGGCCTGCCCGAGGCGATACTGGTGCCGTTTCTCAAGCATCTGGCGACGGTGCGGAACAGTTGTGCCCACCATGCCCGCCTGTGGAATCGCGGTTTCCTGATCCGCATGCGTCTGCCGCAGAAACCCGCCGATCTGGCGGCGACGCTGGACAGCGTGCCCGGCAACGGGCCGGCCCTGCTCTACAACACGCTCTGCCTCGTCCGTTATCTGCTGGACCGGATCGACCCCGGAATCGGGTGGAAGGACGAATTGGTGCAACTGCTCGTGCCGCGACCTGCGGCGGATCTCGCGGCGATGGGGTTTCCGTCGGACTGGACGCAGCGCCCGCTGTGGCAATGAAGCGCCCTAGCGCCCCCTTAGCGCCCCCTAGCGCCGCGAGCGGGGTTTCCAGGTGAGGACGCGCCAGAGATAGCCGATCAGCGCGATCGCGAGCGTTGCGGCGAGGATGGGGGTGGCCCAGCGTTCGAGGCCGTCGACGACGTTGCCGAGGCCGAGTCCGGCGGCGACGAGCAGCGTGTTCCAGATCGCGCTGCCCGCGCCGGTATAGAGGAGGAAACGGCCGACGGGCATGTGCATCAGCCCGGCGGGGACCGAGATGATCGTGCGGCCGAAGGGCAGGAAGCGGAACACGAACACGGTGACGCCGCCCCAGCGATCGAAATGGCGCCGCAGCCGTTCGACATCCTCCCATTCGAGCGTCAGCCAGCGGCCCCAGCGTTCGACGAACGGGCGCAGCCGGTGATAGCCGAGCCGCCGGCCGAGTTCCCACCAGAACAGGTTGCCCGCCATCGTCCCCGCGGTGCCGACAAGGACGAGCGGGACGAACGCCATCCGCCCCTGGGCCACGGCGACGCCCGCCATGCCCATGATCGCTTCGGACGGGATCGGCGGAATGACGTTTTCGAGCATCATCAGGACGAACACGCCCCAATAGCCCCAGTCGAGCCAGTTGATCATGCCGCCGTTCCCGGCCGCGCGGCGGGCAGGGGGCGCGCCGTGCGTTCGGTGCGCGCCATGCGTTCGGTGCGCGCCATGCGTTCGGTGCGCGCCGTGCGTTCGGTGCGCGCCATGCGTCCCGTGCGCGCCATGCGCCGCGTCAGCCGCGCGCGGCGACGCGGGCTTCGATCGCTTCCCAGATGCGCGCCGCGGTATCGGTGCCGTTGAAACGGTCCATCGCGACGATCCCCGTGGGCGAGGTGACGTTGATTTCGGTCAGCCATTCGCCGCCGATAACGTCGATGCCGACGAAAAGGAGCCCGCGCCGGCGCAGTTCGGGGCCGAGCACGGCGCAGATCTCGCGTTCGCGCGCGGTGAGATCGGTCTTGGCGGCCGACCCGCCGACCGCGAGGTTCGAACGGATCTCGCCCTCGCCCGGGATGCGGTTGATCGCGCCCGCCACCTCGCCGTCGACGAGCACGATGCGTTTGTCGCCGCGCACGATTTCGGGAAGGAACGCCTGGATCATGTGCGGTTCGCGATAGGCGGTGTTGAACACCTCGATCAGCGACGACAGGTTGGCGCCGTCGCGCCCGACCTTGAAGATCGCCTTGCCGCCGTTGCCGTGGAGCGGCTTGACGACGATCTCGCCATGTTCGGCGAGGAAGGCGCGCGCCTCGTCGAGCGAGCGCGTGATGAGCGTGGGCGGCATGAACTGCGCGAAATCGAGCACCCACAGCTTTTCGGGCGCGTTGCGGACGCTCGCCGGATCGTTGACCACCAGCGTGCGGTCGGCGATGCGTTCGAGCAGGTGCGTCGCGGTGATGTAGCCGAGGTCGAAGGGCGGATCCTGGCGCATCAGCACGACATCGGCCTGATCGCCCAGATCGAGCCGGACGGGATCGCCGAAGCGGAAATGATCACCCGCGACGCGCTGAACCGTCACCGGATGCGCATGCACCCAGACATGCCCCGCGGCATAGTTGAGATCCTGGGGCGCGTAATGGAACAGCCGGTGCCCGCGCGCCTGCGCCGACAGCATCAGCGCGAAGGACGAATCGCCCGCGATGTTGATCGAATCGAGCGGATCCATCTGAACCGCGACGGTGAGCGCCATGCCGAACCTTCCTCCCGATGGAACCGGCCCGGCGGCGCGGGCCCGTGAAACTGGTCCGCGATGTAGGCGCGGGGCGGGCGCTTGTCACCCTGAGCGCGCCCGGGGCGGGGCGCGGGCGCGGGCGCGCAGGGCTCAGCCGTTTTCGAGCCACGCATTCTCGATGTGGCGCGGCGCGGTGCCCGGCGCGATCAGCACGACGTCGACGCGGATATCGTCGCCCGGCCGCGCATAGACCGGCATCAGCAGTTCGGCCGCGGCGGCGACGCGCGCGAGCCGGCGCGCGTCGATCGCATGGTCGAGCCCGGCGGCGTCGCGGCGCGTCTTGACCTCGACAAAGGCGACGAGGCTGCCGCGGCGCGCGACCAGATCGACCTCGCCCGCGGGCGTGCGCACGCGGCGATCGACGATGTGCCAGCCCTTGAGCCGCAGCCACCAGGCGGCGAGGCGCTCGCCCCGGCGTCCGGCGGCTTCGGCCTGGCGGCGGGCGGCGAGCGGGCGGGGCGCGCGGGGGCGGGGCATGGCGACGAGCATGGCCATGCGCGCCAGGGGTGTCAAAAAGGCGGGGCGCAAGCCGCGGTCCGGCGGGCGATCGGCGCGGATTTCGGAGGCAACAGAGGCGATTCGGGGGCGAATTTGCGGTTCGTCCCGCAACGCACCCATTTCGTCCGTCGCGACTCGTTCCTTTAACAATCGTGGACTAAAAGCGCAGTCGCCGATTCGCAGGGTTGCCTATTGGTGAGAATCTGTCCCGCCGGGGGGTGAGCAGACATAATGGAATCGAACGAACATTATTATCGGCGTCGCGCAATCCAGGAACTGACGGCTGCGCGAACCGCGCTGACCGAAGTCGCCAAGCGGCGGCGCACCGAATTGGCCGAGACCTATCTGAAACGGCTGGCCGAATTGACGGGGGCGGACGAGACCGCGCTGCTGGCGACGGCGCTCGCCCCGCATCGCCAGCAATACGCCTGAGCGCCGGCGCGGCGGCTCAGCCGTCGGCGTCGTCTTGCGAATCGCCGGGATCGGCCTGTTCCGGATCGGCGTGCGCTTCATCGGCGTGGCGCAGTTCGAGCGCGCGCGCGTAGAGCGCCTTGCGATCGGCGCCGGTCGCGCGGGCGACCTCTCCGGCCGCCTTGGCCGGGGGCAGCCGCACGAGCGCCGCGCGCAGCAGCGCATCGGCATCGTCGGCGCTGGCGGCAGGCGCCGCGCCCGGCGGGCCGACGACCACCACCAGCTCGCCCTTGGGCGGCGCGTCGCGATAGCGTTCGGCGAGCGTGCCGAGCGTGCCGGTGACGCATTCCTCGAACCGCTTGGTGATCTCACGCGCGACCGCGGCTTCGCGATCCTCGCCCAGCCCTTCGGCAAGCGCGGCAAGGCACGCGGCGAGGCGCGGCCCGCTTTCGTAGAGCACCAGCGTCGCGCGGATCGGCGCGACCTCGCGAATCGCGGCGGCGCGCGCCTGGGCCTTGGCGGGGAGGAAGCCGAGGAAGAAGAAGCGATCGGTCGGCAGCCCCGCGAGCGTGAGCGCCGCGATCGCCGCGCACGGCCCGGGAATCGTCGTGACGAGATGGCCCGCCGCGCGCGCGTCGCGCACCAGCTTGTAGCCCGGATCGGAGATCAGCGGCGTGCCCGCGTCGGAGACGATCGCCACCACCTGAGTCGCGAGCCGCGCGATCAGGTCGGGGCGCACCGCGTCGGCATTATGGTCGTGATAGGGCGTCATCCGCCCCTTGACCCCCAGATGGCGGAACAGCCCGGCGGTGACGCGCGAATCCTCGACCGCAACGATATCGGCGTTCGTCAGTATTTCCGCTGCACGCGGAGTGAGGTCGCCAAGATTGCCGATCGGGGTGGCGACGATGTAGAGGCCGGGGGGAAGCGTTGAAGTCATCGGGGAACGTCATGGCAGAGGGTGCAGCCAATCCGCAACGGGGTGTGAAGGCGTGGCTGCGGCGCGCGGCGCTGGGCGCGACATTGTTCCTGGCCGCCTGTGCCTCCGGCCCGCGCGTGATTCCGGAGGCCGAGCGGCCCGCGCCGGCGACGCGCCCCGCGACCCCGCCGCCCGCGCCGCGGCCGATCCAGCCGGGGCTGCCGCAGGATGTCGAGCGGCACCGCATCGCGCTGCTGGTGCCGCTGACCGGCGCCAATGCGGGGGTGGGGCGCTCGCTCCAGAACGCGACGCAGCTCGCGATCCTCGACACCAAGAGCGATGCGATCCGCATCACCACCTATGACACCGCCGGCCCCGGCGGCGCGGTGGCGGCGGCGCAGGCCGCGATCGCCGACGGCAACCGGCTGATCCTGGGGCCGCTGCTCGCCGAGGAGGCGCGCGACGTCGCCCCCGTGGCGCGCGCGGCGCGCGTCCCCGTGCTGAGCTTTTCGAACGACGCCAGCGTCGCGGGCGACGGCACCTATATCCTGGGTTATGTCCCCAGCCAGTCGATCGAGCGCGTGGTGAACTATGCGCGCGGTACCGGCATCACGCGCTTTGCCGGGCTGGTGCCGAGCGGGCTTTACGGCGAGCGCGCGTCGACCGCGCTGCTGCGTTCGGTGGAGGATGCGGGCGGCAAGGTGCTCGCGCTCGAGACCTATGACGGCCGGCCCGGCGCGCTGGCGACCGCGGCGGCGCGGATCGGGCGCGTGCCCTATCAGGCGGTGCTCGTCGCCGGGAGCGGCGGCAGCGCGGTGGCGGCGGTGCCCGCGATCCGCCGGTCGGCGCCGGGCAAGGCGGCCAAGCTGCTCGGCACCGAATTGTGGAACACCGATTCGGCGATCGGCAGCCATGCGGTGCTCAACGGCGCCTGGTTCGCGAGCGTGCCCAACAATTATTACCGCCAATATGCGGTCAAATATCGCGCGCGGTTCGGCACCGCGCCCTATCGGCTGTCGACGATGGGCTATGACGCAGTGCTGCTGAGCGTCCGCATCGCGCTCGACTGGCGGCCGGGGACGGCATTCCCCGAGCGGCGGCTGACCGATCCCGACGGCTTTGCCGGGCTCGACGGCGCGTTCCGCTTCGGCCGCGACGGCGTGGCCGAGCGCGCGCTGGAGGTGCAGGAAATCCGCGGCGGCACCACCGTGCCGGTCTCGCCCGCGCCGACGCGCTTCGACGGGCGCTGAGCGACCGCGCGGGCGCTGCGGGGCGGCTTGCCGGGAGCGGCCGGTTGCCCGTTGCGGCCGGTCAGGCGTCAGCGCGGACCGGATGCCCTTTCGGGGAAGAAGCTGGGCCCCGGGTCGAGCCCGGGGCGACGATGGGTTTTGTCGGGTCTGTGGTGCGCGGGCGTGCGGGCGCTCGGAGCTGGGCCCCGGGTCGAGCCCGGGGCGACGATGGGTTTTGTCGGGCCGGGTGGTGCGTGGGCGCGGGCGCTCGGAGCTGGGCCCCGGGTTGAGCCCGGGGCGACGATGGGGATTGTCGGGCCGGTGGTGCGCGGGCGGGGGCGTTCGGAGCTGGGCCCCGGGTCGAGCCCGGGGCGACGTTGGGGTTTGTCGGGTCGGTGGTGCGGGGCGGCGGCGGGGTCAGGCGTCGGTGAGGACGAGTTCGCGCAGGATCGCCTCGAGTACCGGCATCCCGGCTTCGGTGACGCGCAGCCGGTCGCCGTCGTGCGTGACGAGGCCGTGCGCGGCGAGGCGGTCGGTCGCGGCGGCGTCGATCGGGGCGGTGCCGTTGCCGAGCGCGGCGATGCGGGCGAGGTCGATCCCCTCGCCGAGACGCAGCCCCATCAGCACCGCCTCGATCCCGCGTTCGGCGGGGGCGAGCGGCGTCGTTTCCTGGATGCCGTGGCCGTTGCGGCCGACCGCGGCGAGCCAGTTTTCGGGCTTGCGATGGCGCAGCGTCGCCGCGCCGCCGCGGCGGCCATGCGCGCCGGGGCCGACCCCGGCATAGTCGCCATAGCGCCAATAGGTGAGGTTGTGGCGGCTTTCGGCGCCGGGCCGCGCGTGGTTCGATACCTCATAGGCGGGAAGCCCGGCGGCGGCAGTGCGCGCGCGCGTATATTCGAACAGCTCGGCGGCGAGATCGGGATCGAACGGCGCCAGCTCGCCGCGTTCGGCGAGCGTCGCGAAGCGCGTGCCGGGCTCGATCGTGAGCTGGTAGAGCGAGAGATGCTCGGTCCCGAAGCCGAGCGCGCGGTCGAGCTCTGCCGCCCATGCCGCGCGCGTCTGCCCCGGCCGCGCATAGATGAGGTCGAAGCTGACGCGCGCGAAACAGGTCTGGGCGGTGGCGAGCGCCGCCAGCCCCTCGGCAACGCCGTGCGCGCGCCCGAGAAACGCCAGCGCGGCATCGTCGAGCGCCTGGAGCCCCAGCGAGACGCGGTTGACCCCGGCCGCGGCGAGTCCGGCGAAGCGCGCCGCCTCGACCGACGAGGGATTGGCCTCGAGCGTGATCTCGATGTCGTCGGCGAAGCGCCAGTGGCGCGCCGCCGCGTCGATGATCGCCGCGACCGTGGCGGGCGCCATCAGCGAGGGCGTGCCGCCGCCGAAGAAGATCGACCCCAGCCGCCGCCCCGGCAGCGCAGCCGCCTCATGCGCGAGATCGGCGAGCAGCGCGGCGCGCCACGCCGCCTCGTCGATTTCGGCGCGGACATGGCTGTTGAAATCGCAATAGGGGCATTTCGAGACGCAGAACGGCCAATGGACGTAGAGCGCGAGCGCGTCGGGGGAAGGGGCGGTCATCGGCACCGGGAAAGCAGGGGGGCTGGAGCGGGTAACGGGAATCGAACCCGTGTATTCAGCTTGGAAGGCTGCTGCACTACCATTGTGCTATACCCGCCCGACCGGCCCGGGGGCTGCCCGGCGGCGGCGTTCGCCGCGAGCGAAATCGGCGAGTGCCACAAGATCGCGGGTCGGGTCAACCGGTTGCGGCGCATCATCTGCTGCGCAGGCGTTTGCCGTGCCGTGCCGTGCCGTGCCGTGCCGTGCCGTGCCGTGCCGTGCCGTGCCGCAGGCGCGCAGGCGGCGCGGCGCAGGTCGTGGGCAGGGCGTGCGCGGCCCGGCGCAAAGGGGCTTGTCGGCGGCGGCGATTCGGATAGCCTCGCGCTTCGTACCGCCGCTGGGCGGTCGTGGTGGGAAGATGCGCCATGTCGTTTTCTTCGTCCGGCATTTCGACCGATCGCGCGTCGCCGGGGCGCCGAATCGCCCCCTGGGCCGCCGGTGCGACGGCCGCCCCCGAGTCCCGACCCGAGCCCCGACCCGAGCCCGCGCTGCCGCGGCTGCTGACGATCGGCGCGCCCGACGCGGTGGTGCCGCGCGCGTGGCGGACGCTGTGGCGGCAGGCGGGCGCCGAGTCGCCGCCGATCCTGCTCGACCTTCGCCCCGGCCGCGCCAATTTGTGGGCGGCGCGGCTCGATGCGGCGGTGGCCGGCGCGGAGGGGCCGGTGGTGATCGCCGCGCACGGCATCGGGTGCCTGGCGCTGGCCTGGTGGGCGCGGCTGTCGCCCGCCGCCTATGTCGCGCCGGTGGCGGCGGGGCTGATGCTCGACCCGGTCGCGGGCGACGATGCCGGGCTGCCCGACGCGGCGCGGCGCTTTGCCGCGGGGCCGCGCACGCTGCTCCCCTTTCCCTCGCTCGTCGCGCAGGGCGCGCGGCGCGGGCGGGCGATCAACGCGCGGCTGCGCGCGCTGGCATCGGGATGGGGCGGACGCTTCCTCGAGGCGATCGGCGACGAGACTGCGCTGGCCGAAAGCGCGGGCGCGCGCGTGAGCGCGGCGTGGCGCGAGGGCGAACGGATGCTGCACGCGCTGGTCGCACGGCTGGGCGAGCCGCCGCCCCGCCGGGGGGCATCGCCCGACGCGCCGACGCGCGGCATGACCCCGGACGCAGGGCGGCAACCGCCGCCGACCGTCCGCTGACCGCGCGCGCAGGCCCGCGCCCGCAGCGATCGGCCGCGATGCCGGTTGCCGATGCCGCAGCGACGCCGGCCGCCGATGCCGCAGCGGCACGGCGACGTCGCGCTGCGCGCCGCCCGGTGCTGGACAAGCGCGTCAGTTGCGATAAACCGCGTTCCCACCGCGCCATGGTTCACGAGCGCGGTCGCTCCGGGCGCGCCGGGGCGCAAGCCCTGGGGAGGAAATTGTGACCAGTCTCTCGACGATTGATGTCACCGTTGTCATAATCTATGCCATCGGTATTTTCGGGCTTGCCCAATGGGTTAGCCGCGAACGCGCGGGCCATGCCAAGAACACGTCGGATTATTTCCTGGCGTCGAAGGCGCTGCCCTGGTGGGCGATCGGCGCGTCGCTGATCGCGGCCAATATTTCCGCCGAACAGATCGTCGGCATGGCCGGATCGGGCTATGCGATCGGTCTGGCGATCGCCTCGTACGAATGGATGGCGGCGCTGACGCTGCTGATCGTCGGCAAGTTCTTCCTGCCGATCTTCCTGAAGAACGAGATCTATACGATGCCGCAGTTCCTGGAGCAGCGCTATGGGCGCGTGCTGCCGGTGATCATGGCGGTGTTCTGGCTTGCGCTCTATGTCTTCGTCAACCTGACCTCGATCATCTGGCTGGGTTCGATCGCGGTGAACAAGGTGGCCGGGATCAACCAGGACGCGGCGCTGATCGCGCTGGGCCTGTTTGCGCTGCTTTATCAGCTTTACGGCGGGCTGAAGGCGGTCGCGCTGACCGACATCGTGCAGGTGACGCTGCTGGTGATGGGCGGGCTGGTCGTTTCGTACCTGACGCTCGACCAGATCGGCGGCCATCAGGGCGTGATCGCGGGCTTCACCGCGCTGACGCACCAGGTGCCGGGCCATTTCGACATGATCCTTTCGCCCGACAACCCCTTCTACAAGGACCTGCCGGGCATTTCGGTGCTGGTCGGCGGCATGTGGATCGCCAATCTGAGCTATTGGGGCTTCAACCAGTACATCATCCAGCGCGCGCTGGCGGCCAAGAACCTGGGCGAGGCGCAGAAGGGCGTGGTGTTCGCGGCCTATCTGAAGCTTTTGATGCCCGTCATCATCGTGCTGCCCGGCATCGCCGCGGTGCTGCTGGCGCCCAACCTCGCCAAGCCCGACGAAGCCTATCCGACGATGCTGAAGCTGCTGCCGCCGGGGCTGCTGGGGCTGGTGTTCGCCGCGCTGATCGCCGCGATCATCGCGTCGACCGCGTCGAAGATCAATTCGATCGCGACGATCTTCACGCTCGACCTCTATGCCAAGGCGCGCGGGATGCGCATGGGCGACAAGGACGCGGGCGAAGCGGGCGCGGGGCAGGAAAAGCACCTGGTGCTCGTCGGCCGGCTCGTGGCGGCGGCGGCGATCGTGATCGCGCTGTTCGCGGCGCGCCCGCTGATCGGCAAGTCGGACCAGGCGTTCCAGTTCATCCAGGAATTCTCGGGCTTCTTCACCCCGGGCATCACGGTGATCTTCCTGCTGGGCCTGTTCTGGAAGCGCGCGAGCGAGGCCGGCGCGATCGTCGCGGCGGTGGCGTCGGTGGTGCTGTCCTATCTGTTCAAGGTGGGCATGCCGACGATCCCGTTCATGGACCGCATGGGGCTGGTGTTCCTGATCAGCCTGGCGCTGGCGGTGGTCGTGTCGCTGCTGGTGCGCGGCCGCGGCGATGCCAACCGCGTGCGGATGGAAGGCGTTTCGTTCGCGACGCCCACCACCTTCAACGTCGCCGGCATCGGCGTGATCCTGGTGCTGATCGCGCTGTACGCGACCTGGTGGTGAGGCGGGGCGCGTGACCGCGCTCGGCGCGCGCTTCCTGGCGGTCGACTGGGGCACCACCAATCGCCGCGTCTTCGTGATCGAGGACGGGGCGGTGGTGCACACCGAACGCGATCCGAAGGGGGTGACCGCGGTCGGCCCCGGCGGCTTTGCCGACGAGGCCGCCGCGATCCGCGCGCGCCACGGCGACCTGCCGATGCTGCTGGCGGGCATGGTCGGATCGAATATCGGCTGGCGGACGGCGCCCTATGTGCCCGCGCCCGCCGGCGTCGCCGAGCTGGCCGCGGCGCTGAGCTGGATCGACGCGCGCACCGCGATCGTGCCGGGGCTGTCGACCGAACGCGACGGGCGCCCGGACGTGATGCGCGGCGAGGAGGTCCAGTTGCTGGGCGCCGTCGCCGCGGGGATGGCGCCGCCCGACGCGCTGCTCGCGCAGCCGGGCACGCACTGCAAATGGGCCGAGATGGCCGACGGCCGCGTCGCCGGCTTTACCACCGCGATGACGGGCGAGCTGTTCGCGCTGATCCGCGAGCACGGGCTGCTCGCCGCGCAGCTTGGCGGCGAGGTGACGATCGGCCCGGCGTTCCGTGCGGGGCTGGAGGAAGGGCGGCGGCGCGACCTGGCGGCGTCGCTGTTCGGCATCCGCGCCGCCAAGATGCTGGGACGCCGCGACGATGCCGAGGCGGCGGCGTTCGCGAGCGGCGTGCTGATCGGCAGCGACGTCGCGGCGCGGCTGGCCGAACATTCGCACCCGATGGTGTACATCCTGGCCGATCCGATGCTGGGCGGCCTTTATTCGGTGGCGGTCGAGGGCCATGGTCGCGTGGCCCGGCTGATCGACAGCCATGCGGCGTTCGTCGCGGGCATCCTTGCCATCGGGAGCGAGATTCAATGAGCCATGTTGCCGCCTTTGACGCTGCCTTTGCCGCGTGCCCGCTGGTCGCGATCCTGCGCGGGGTGACGCCCGACGCGGTGGTCGGCGTGGGCGAGGCGCTGGTGGACGCGGGGTTCACGCTGATCGAGGTGCCGCTCAATTCGCCCGAGCCGCTGACGAGCATCGCGCGGCTGGCCGGGGCAATGGCCGGGCGGGCGCAGATCGGCGCGGGCACCGTGCTGCGCGAGGCCGATGTCGCGGCGGTGCGTGCGGCGGGCGGGACGATGGTGATCTCGCCCAACGCCAATCCCGGCGTGATCGCGGCGACGGCGGCGGCGGGGATGGTCTCGCTGCCCGGCATCGCGACGCCGACCGAGGCCTTTGCCGCGCTCGACGCGGGCGCGACCGCGCTCAAGCTGTTCCCGGCCGAGGGCGCGAGCCCGGCGGTGCTGAAGGCGATGCGCGCGGTGCTGCCCAAGGGCACGCGCGTGCTGCCCGTCGGCGGGATCACGCCCGAGGGGATGGCGCCGTGGCGCGCGGCGGGCGCGGCGGGTTTCGGCCTGGGATCGGCGCTCTACCAGCCCGGCATCGACGCGGCCGAGGTCGGCGGGCGCGCACGGGCGTTCGTCGCCGCACTCGCCGCCTGATCCCCGGCCTTCGCGATCCCGGCGGGCGTCAGCGCGCGGCGGGATCGCCGGGGAGCGCCGCGCCGCCGACCGGCACCGGGCCGCGATCGGTCGGATCGAGGCGCGAATCGCCCCCCAGCGTCCGATAGAGCGCGACGAGGTTGCTCGCCTCGGTGAGCTGCGTCGCGACGAGCGTGCGCCGCGCGGTGAACAGCGACCGCTGGGCGTCGAGGCTCGACAGGAAGCTGTCGATCCCGCCGCGATAGCGTGCCTCGGCGAGCTGATAGGTATCGGCGGCGGCCTCGGCCTGGGCGGCGACGGCGCGGCGCTGTTCGGCGATGGTGCCGCGGCGGGCGAGCGCGTCGGCCACCTCGCGGAACGCCGTCTGGATCGTGCCTTCGTACCGGGCGAGCGCGGCCTCGCGCTGCGCCTCGCTCAGCCGGACATTGGCGCGGCCCGCGCCGCCGTTGAAGATCGGATAGCTGGCGTTCGCGCCCGCCTGCCAGGTGAAGCGGCCGTCGTCGAACAGCGTGCGCAGCGCGTCGCTGGTGAAGCCGAGCAGCCCGGTGAGCGAGATGCGCGGGAACAGCGCGGCGCGCGCCGCGCCGATCTGGGCATTGGCGGCACGGAGCTGATATTCGGCCTGGACGACGTCGGGACGGCGCAGCAGCACGCCCGAATCGACGCCGGCGGGAAGCGGCTTCACCGTCGCGGCGGCCTCGTCGATCGAGCCGGGGAGCAGCCGCGCCTCGACCGGCGCGCCGACGAGAAGCTGGAGCGCGTTGACGTCCTGCGCGAGCGCGGTGCGCTGGGCGGCGATGCTGGCGCGCGCCTGTTCGAGCACCTGTTCGGCCTGGCGCAGATCGGTGCGCGGCGCGATGCCGCCTTCGAGCCGGACGCGCGTGAGCCGCACGCTCGCCTCGGCATTGCGCGCCGTGTCCTCGGCAATCGCGAGCAGGCTGGCATCGGCGGCATAGGTGAGCCAGGCGTTGGCCAGTTCGCCGATCAGCGTCAGCCGCGTGGCGCGCGCGCCTGCCTGCGACGCGAAATACTGGTCCTGCGCCGCGCGGGTGAGCGAGGCGACGCGGCCGAACAGGTCGATTTCGAAGCTGGTCAGGCCGAGCTGGGTCGACAGCGTGGTGCGTTCGCTTGCCCCGCCCGAACCGCCGCCGGTGGTGCCGCCGGTGCCGCCCGTCCCGCCGGTGCCCGCGCCGCCGCTCGACGATCCGCCGGTGCTGCCGCGCGATTCGGTCACGCTGCCGCCGAGGTTGATCGTCGGCAGCCGTCCCGCGCGCTGGACGACATATTGCTCGCGCGCGATGCGGATGTTCGCCGCGGCGACGCGCAGGTCGCGATTGTTGACGAGCGCCTGCTCGATCAGTGCCTGGAGCCGCGAATCGGTGAAGATGTCGCGGTAGCCGACGCTGGGCAGCGCCGCATCGTCGGGCGCGGGATAGGCGTCGCCCGTGGGCCAGGCGGGGGGAACCGGGGCGGCCGGGCGCACGTCGCGCGGTTCCATCGAACAGCCGGCGAGCGCGGCGGCGCCCGCGAGGAGCAGCGTCAGCCGCTTCATGCCGAAGCCTCCGGATTGGGGTTGCGACGCCGGCTGCGCAGCGCCTTCAGTCCGTCGCGCACGCCGCGGCGGACGAGCACGAAGAACAGCGGGATGTAGAAGATGGCGAGGATCGTCGCGGTGAGCATCCCGCCGATCACCGCCGTGCCGATCGCGATGCGGCTGTTGGCGCCGGCACCCGTCGAGAGCGCGAGCGGCAGCACGCCGAAGATGAAGGCAAGGCTGGTCATCAGGATCGGGCGCAGGCGGATCCGCGCCGCCTCGACCGCGGCGTCGATCACGCGCTTGCCCTGCTTCTCGGCCGCCTCGGCAAACTCGATCATCAGGATCGCGTTCTTGGCGGCGAGGCCCATCGTCGTGAGCAGGCCGATCTGGAGATAGACGTCGTTCTGGAGCCCGCGCAGCGTCACCGCGAACACCGCGCCGACCAGGCCGAGCGGAATGACGAGCAGCACGGCGACCGGGATCGTCCAGCTTTCATAGAGCGCGGCGAGGCACAGGAACACGACGAGCAGCGAGATCGCATAGAGGATCGGCGCCTGACCCGACGACAGGCGTTCCTGATAGGAAAGCCCGGCCCAGGCGACGCTGGTGCCCGGAATCTGTGCGGCGAGCTCCTCCATCCGCTTCATCGCCTCGCCCGAGCTGACGCCCGGCGCGGCCTGACCCTGGATCTCGAACGCGGGGATGCCCTGGAAACGCGACATCGTCGTCGGTGCGGTCGTCCAGCTCGTGCTCGCAAAGGCCGAGAAGGGCGCCATTTCGCCCGAGCGCGTGCGGACGAACCATTCGTCGAGATTGTCGGGCGCGGCGCGATAGGGGGCGTCGCCCTGGACATAGACGCGCTTGACGCGGCCGCGGTCGATGAAATCGTTGACGTAACGGCCGCCCCAGGCGGTCGCGAGCGTCGTGTTGACGTCGGTCTGGCTGAGCCCCAGCGCCGAGAGCTTCGCCTGGTCGATATCGACCTTGAGCGTCGCGACGTCGGGCAGGTCGGACAGGCGCACCGCGGTCAGCTTGGGATCGCGCATCGCGAGCTGGAGCAGCCGGTCGCGCGCCGCGGCGAAATCCTCGCGCGACATGCCGCTGGCGTTCTGGAACTCCATCGTGAAGCCGGTCGACTGGCCGAGGCCGCGGATCGCCGGCGGCACGAGCGCGAACACCTGGGCGTCGCGGAAGCCGCGGAACGCACCCGAGGCGCGCTGGGTGATCGCATCGGCGCTGTTCTGGCGGCCGGGCCGCTGCGACCAGTCGGACAGGTTGAGGAAGCCGCGACCGGTATTCTGGCCGCTCGGCCCGCCGCCGCCGCCGCCCGCGACGGTGAACATCGTGCCGATGTTGTGGCCTTCCTTCTCGCGGAAATATTTCTCGATCGCGAGCTGGACCTCCTGCGTGCGGCCCTGCGTCGCGCCGGCGGGCAGGCGGAAGTCGATCGACGCGACGCCCTGGTCCTCGGTGGGGAGGAAGCCGGTGGGCAGCCGCACGAACATGAGCACGAGCAGCGCGCAGGTGCCCGCGAAGATCAGCAGGAACAGCCATTTGCGCCCGACGACGCGCGTGACCGACCCGGCATAGCGTTCGGTCATCGCCTCGAACCGCGTGTTGAACCCGTCGCGCGCGCGGTCGATCGCGGCGGCGACGCGCGGCAGGCGGCGCGGCAGCCAGCCGCCGTCGCCCTGGCGCTTCTGCTTGAGCAGCGTCGCGGTGAGCGCCGGGCTGAGGATCAGCGCGACGAGCACCGACAGCACCATCGCCGACACGATCGTCACCGAGAACTGGCGATAGATCACGCCGGTCGACCCGCCGAAGAACGCCATCGGCAGGAACACCGCCGACAGCACCAGCGCGATCGCGACGAGCGCGACCTGGATCTGGTCCATCGACCGGATCGTCGCCTCGCGCGGGGTGAGGTCGGGATTTTCCTCCATCAGCCGCTCGACATTCTCGACGACGACGATCGCGTCGTCGACGAGCAGGCCGATCGCCAGCACCATGCCGAACAGCGTCAGCGTGTTGATCGAGAAACCGAGCGCATAGAAGACCGCGAGCGTGCCGAGCAGCACGACGGGCACCGCGATCGTGGGGATCAGCGTCGCGCGCCAGCTTTGCAGGAACACGAACATGACGATGACGACGAGGACGATCGCCTCGACCAGCGTCTTGACCACTTCCTCGATCGACAGCTTGATGAAGCCGGTCGAATCGTTGGCATAGGCGTATTTGAAACCCGCCGGGAAGGTCTTGGACGCGTCGGCGACCGCGCGCTTGACCAGATCGGCGGTGGTGAGCGCGTCGGCCCCCGGCGCGAGCGAGATGGCGAGGCCCGCGCCCGGATGGCCGTTGACCCGGCTCGACGAGGCATAGCTTTCGGCGCCCAGCTCGACGCGGGCGACGTCGCTCAGCCGCACCGTCGCGCCGCTGCTTTCGGTCTTGAGGATGATCGCGCGGAACTGCTCGGGCGTCTGGAGCCGCGACTGGGCGGTGACGGTGGCGTTGAGCATCTGTTCCTTGGGCTGGGGCTGGCCGCCCAGCTCGCCCGCGGCGACTTCGGTATTCTGGTTCTGGATCGCGGCGATCACGTCGCTGGGCATCAGCGAATAGCTGGCCAGCCGGTCGGGGTTGAGCCAGATGCGCATCGCATAGGGCGCGCCGAACACGTTGGTGTCGCCGACGCCGGGAATGCGCGCGAGCGTGTCCTGAAGGTTCGACGACAGCCAGTCCGACACGTCCATGTTGGTGCGCGTGTCGGTTTCGTCATAGACGCCGACGAGCATCAGGAAGTCGGGGTTCGACTTGGTGACGGTGAGCCCCTGTTGCTGCACCTGCTGGGGCAGCCGCGACAGCGCCTGCTGCACCTTGTTCTGCACCTGCACCTGCGCGATGTCGGGATCGGTGCCCTTGCGGAAGGTGGCGGTGATCGTCACCTGCCCGCGCGAGGTCGAGGACGAGTTGAAATAGAGCAGCCCGTCGAGCCCGGTGAGCTGTTGCTCGATCACCTGGGTGACGCTGTTCTGCACCGTTTCGGCCGACGCGCCCGGATAGCTGGCGCGGACATTGACCTGCGGCGGCGCGATATCGGGATATTGCGCGATCGGCAGCGCGAAGATGGCGCCGATGCCGGCCAGCATCACGATGATCGCGATGACCCAGGCGAAGATCGGACGATCGATGAAGATGCGCGACATGGGGGATCAGTTCCCCTTGGCCCGCGCGCCGGCAGCGCCGCCGGCCCCGCCCGCGCCGCCCGCTCCCCCGGCGCCGCGCGCGGGCGGCACGATCTTTTCGGGGGTGTTGGCGGGCACCGCGTTGATTTCGGTATCGGGCTTCACATTGGCGAGGCCCTGGACGATCACGCGGTCGCCGGGGGCGAGCCCCTGCGTCACGACCCAATAGGCGCCCTGCGTCCGCGGCGCGACGACGGTGCGCGCGACCGCGCGGCCGCCCGGCCCGACGACATAGATGGTGGCATTGCCCTTGGGATCGCGCGTCACGCCCTGCTGGGGGACGAGGAACGCCTGCTTCTCGATCGCCTGGGCAAAGATCGCGCGGACGAACATGCCGGGGAGCAGCAGCCCTTCGGGATTGGCGAAGCGCGCGCGCAGCGTGACGGTGCCGGTGTTGGCGTTGACCATCACTTCCGAAAACTCGACCGTGCCCGGAATCGGATAGTCGCTGCCGTCCTCGAGCCGCAGCCGCACCGCGGCGCTGGCGGGGGCGATGCCGCCCTGCGCCATCGCCTTGCGCAGCGCCAGCATCTCGGCGCTCGACTGCTGGATGTCGACATAGACGGGGTCGAGCCGCTGGATCACCGCCATCGGATCGGCCTGGTTGGTGGTGACGAGCGCGCCTTCGGTGACGAGCGAGCGGCCGATGCGGCCGGTGATCGGCGCGGGCACGCGCGTGAAGCGCAGGTTGATCTGGGCGGTGCGCAGCGCGGCGGTCGCCTGGGCGACGGCGGCCTGCGCCTGGCGCGCGGCGGCGGTGGCGTCGGTATATTCCTGTTGCGACACCGCCTGCGCCGCGGCGAGCGGGCGATAGCGTTCGGCCTTGGTCCGCGCCGCCTCGAGATTGGCGCGCGCGCTTTGCAGGTTGGCGCTCGCCTGCGCGACCTGGGCCTCATAGAGGCTGGGGTCGATCTGATAGAGCGTCTGCCCCTGCTGGACGATCGCGCCTTCGGTGAAGAAGCGCTTGCGCACCAGCCCGGCGACCTGCGGCCGCACCTCCGACGTCTGGAGCGCGGTGACGCGGCCCGACAATTCGGTGGTGAGCGGCACGGCGGTCGGCTGGACGACGACGAAGCCCACCTTGACCGGCCCCTTCGGCCCGCCGCGTCCGCCGCCCTTTTGCGCGGCATCGCCGCCGCCGGCGCCGCACGACGCCAGCAGCGAGACTGCGGACAGGAGGCCGATCAGCGCCGGAGCACGACGGGCCGGAGCACGATGGGGACGATGCGTGGTTGCCAATTCTCGATTCCGCCGAAGGCGCAGCCATGGGCCGGCGCGCGTTTTCATGAGGGAGCTTGCTCCATAGAAGCGCCTCCGCGACACTTCCAATGCATAAATGTACCGAAATGTAGCAGAAACGATCGCGAAAAGCCGCAGCGGCGGCGGCGGGACGCCCGCGCGCGTCGCCGCGGTGAAAACGCCAGTGGCGCAACGCCGCGCGACCCCCTAAATAGCGCCGCTCCATGGCACGTATCGAAACCCCCAACCGCATCCGCGGCACGCAGGACATTTTCGGCGAGGATCAGCGGCGCTTCGCGCGCGTGCTGGCGACGTTCGACCGGGTCCGCAGCCTTTATTGCTTCCAGCGCGTCGACCTGCCGATCTTCGAGGCGACGGGCGTGTTCGCCCGCTCGATGGGCGAGACCTCGGACGTCGTCTCGAAAGAGATGTACAGCTTCGAGGATCGCGGCGGCGATTCGATCACGCTGCGCCCCGAATTCACCGCGGGGATCGCGCGCGCGTTCATCACCGAGGGGTGGCAGCAATATGCGCCGCTGAAGCTCGCGACCTCCGGCCCGGTGTTCCGCTACGAGCGCCCGCAAAAGGGCCGCTATCGCCAGTTCCACCAGATCGACGCCGAGATCCTGGGCGCGCCCGAACCCGCCGCCGATGTCGAGCTGCTCGTGCTCGCCGACCAGCTCCTCAAGGAACTGGGCATTGCCGAGGGCGTGACGCTCCAGCTCAACACGCTGGGCGACGCCGCGACGCGCGAGGCGTGGCGCGCGGCGCTGGTCGCGCATTTCGAGGCGCACAAGGACGCGCTGTCCGAGGACAGCCTGACGCGGCTGGAAAAGAACCCCCTGCGCATCCTCGATTCGAAGGATCCGCGCGACCGGCCGATCGCCGACAGCGCCCCCGACATCGACGCGTACCTGACCGACGAGGCCGCCGCCTTCTTCAAGGCGGTGACCGACGGGCTCGACGCGGCGGGCGTCGCGTGGACGCGCAACGCCCGGCTGGTGCGCGGGCTCGATTATTACCGCCACACCGCGTTCGAGTTCGTGACCGACCGGCTGGGCGCGCAGGGCACGGTGCTGGCCGGCGGCCGCTATGACGGGCTGATCGGCTCGCTGGGCGGTCCCGAGACGGCGGGCGTGGGCTGGGCGGCCGGGGTCGAGCGGCTGGCGATGCTGATCGCCGAGCCCGAGGCGCCCCGCATCGAGGTCTATGTCGTCGTCGAGGACGATCGCGCGGGCGCCGACGGCGTCGCCGCGGTCGCCGCGCTGCGCCGCGCCGGGCTCGTCGCCGAACTGCTGGCGACCGGATCGCCGCGCAAGCGGTTCGACAAGGCGGTGAAGGCCAATCCGCGCGCGCTGCTGTCGCTGGGGCACCAGGACGGCGCGACGACCACCCGGCTCAAGCTGGTCGACGCCGATGCGGGCGCGATCGAGGCGGCGCTGGCGGGGATCGCCTGGGGCGGGGGCGGCGCCGCCGCATGACGCGCATCCCCGCGGACCGCATCGCGGCGATCGAGGCGCGGCGCGACGAGTTGCAGGCGCTGATGGCGACCGGCGACCTTGGCGGCGACCGTTTCGTCCAGGTGTCGAAGGAATATGCCGAGATCGAGCCCGTCGCCGCGGCGGCGGGCGAGGTGCGGCGGCTGCGTGCCGAGGGCGAATCGCTCGCGCGGATGACGCAGGACG
Source organism: Sphingomonas chlorellae (assembly GCF_056485145.1). Classification (NCBI taxonomy): domain Bacteria; kingdom Pseudomonadati; phylum Pseudomonadota; class Alphaproteobacteria; order Sphingomonadales; family Sphingomonadaceae; genus Sphingomonas; species Sphingomonas chlorellae. Next base: position 8,489 of record NZ_JBQXXM010000004.1, on the reverse strand, counting down.
CCGATGACGAGCTGCGCGCGATGGCGGTGGAGGAGCTTCACGCCAACGAGGGCGCGCTGGTCGCCGCCGAACGCAGGCTGGCGCTGGCGCTGCTCCCCAGGGACGCGGCCGACGAACGCGCCGCGATGCTGGAAATCCGCGCGGGCACCGGCGGCGACGAGGCCGCGCTGTTCGCCGGCGACCTGTTCCGCATGTACCAGCGCTATGCCGACCGCATGGGCTGGCGCACCGAGCTGATTTCGGCGAGCCCGTCCGAGGCGGGCGGATACAAGGAAGTCGTCGCGTCGGTGACGGGCGCGGGCGTGTTCGCCAAGCTGAAGTTCGAAAGCGGCGTCCACCGCGTCCAGCGCGTGCCGGTGACCGAGGCGGGCGGGCGCATCCACACCTCTGCCGCGACGGTGGCGGTGCTGCCCGAGGCCGAGGATGTCGATGTGAAGATCGACGACAAGGACCTGCGCATCGACGTCTATCGATCGTCGGGGCCGGGCGGCCAGTCGGTCAACACCACCGACAGCGCGGTGCGGATCACCCACCTGCCGACGGGCATGGTGGTGATCCAGCAGGACGAGAAGTCGCAGCACAAGAACAAGGCCAAGGCGCTGAAGGTGCTGCGCACCCGGCTGTACGAGGCCGAGCGCGAGCGGCTGGCGTCCGAGCGCGCGGGCGCGCGCAAGTCGATGGTGGGATCGGGCGACCGTTCGGAGCGCATCCGCACCTATAATTTCCCGCAGGGACGCGTGACCGACCACCGCATCAACCTGACGCTCCACCGCCTGCCCGAGATCCTGGAGGGCGAGATGGACGAGCTGATCGGCGCGCTGATCGCGCAGGACGAGGCCGAGCGGCTCGCGCAGCTCGATGGCTGAGCCCGCCACCGCGCGCGCGGCGATCACCGCCGCGGCGGCGCGGCTGGCGACGACGAGCGACACGCCGCGGCTCGATGCCGAATTGCTGATGGCGCACGCGATGGGCTGCACGCGCGAGGCGCTGCTGCTCGCGCGGCTCGACGATCGGGTGCCGCCGGGCTTTGCCGCACTGGTCGAGCGCCGCGCCGCGCTGGAGCCGGTGGCGTACATCACGGGCACGCGCGCCTTCTGGACGATCGAGCTGGGCGTCGGCCCGGGCGCGCTGGTGCCGCGCGCCGACAGCGAGACTCTGATCGAGGTGGCGGTGACCCATTTCGGGGCAGCCGGGCCGCGCCGCATCCTCGACCTGGGCACCGGCCCGGGGACGCTGCTGCTCGCCGCGCTCGCCGAATGGCCGGGGGCGAGCGGGCTGGGGATCGACCGTTCGCCCGTCGCGCTCGATTATGCCCGCGCCAATGCCGCGCGGCTGGGGATGGCGGCGCGCGCGGCCTTTGCCGAGGGCGACTGGGCGGCGGGCGTCGCCGGGCGGTTCGACCTGGTGCTCGCCAACCCGCCCTATATCGCCGTCGACGAGCCGATCGGCGCCGATGTCCGCGCGCACGAGCCCGCATCGGCGCTGTTCGCCGGGGCCGACGGGCTCGACGACTATCGCCGCATCCTGCCCGCGCTCCCCGCGCTGATCGCGCCCGGCGGCTGCGCGGTGATCGAGATCGGCTGGACGCAGGCCGATGCGGTTTGTGCGCTGGCGAGGGAACAGCAACTCGTCCCGACCGTCTATAAGGATCTGGGGGCACGGCCGCGCGCCGTGCACCTGACATCGGCTTGAATCGGGGGTGCGGCGCCCCATATTTCCGCTTGGAGATTGGTGCGCCACCGGCTAAGAACGGCGCCGGGGCAAGGCACTTTCAACCAAGTCGTTGAAAACAGGGGCTGAGGCCCACTCCATGGTCATGTGAGCCGCTGTAGTCCGGTGGCCGTGGCAGGCGGGAGCGCCAGCAACGGGCGATCCGCCGCATTTGTAACATGCATCCGGGACCTGTGGTGGATCGACGGACGGCTTAAAGAAACGAACAGGACAACCAGACCTTGATGAACAATCGTCAGGCCGGCCGCCGTCGCGGCCGTGGTGGCCAGCAGCGCCAGGGTGGGGGCAGCTCCAACCAGGGCAACGGCAACCGCATCGACAATCGCGCCCGCGGCAATGCCGCCCAGTTGCTCGAAAAGTACAAGAATCTGGCGCGTGACGCCCAGATGCAGGGCGATCGGGTCAACACCGAATATTATCTCCAGTTCGCCGACCATTATTTTCGCGTCCTGAACGAAAGCCGCGCCCGGTTCGAGGAACAGAACCAGCGCCGCCAGCGCGACGAGGCCGAGGACGAGGATTTCGAGTTCGAGGGCGAGGCCGCCGAGGTGCAGCCCGAGCCGCGTCCGCGCCGCGAACGCGAGCCGCGCGAACCCCGTGAAGCGCGCGAGCCGCGCGAGGACCGGCGCAACGGCCATGCCGCGGCACAGGCCAACGGCCATGCCCCGGCCGAGACCGGGACGGACGAGGGCGAAGCGGCCGACGACGCGGCCGAATCGGCCGAGCGCAAGGAGCGCGCGCCGCGCCGCCGCACCGCACGTCCGCGCCGCGACGAGGCGGGCGCCGACGAGGGTACGGCCCCCGGCATCGACGTCGCCGTGCTGCCGCCCGCGCTGGGCGCCGACACGGGCACGACGGCCGAGGGCGAAGAGGCCCCGCGCAAGCCGCGCCGCCGCCGCACGATCAAGGCCGACGACGCCGAGGCGCAGCCCGCGGGCTGATCCGCCCGTTTCGGGACCAAGCGAGCGCCGCCGGCAACGCCGGGGCTGGCGCCCGCCCCGCAAGTCGCTAACATCCTTCCCCGGACCAGCCCGGGGGAGGATGTTTTGCGTTGGAGCCTGTTGCTTGCGGCCGCGGTGCCGCTGAGTGCCCATGCCCAGCAGGCGCCCGAGGCGGGCAGCGCGCAGGGCGACGTTGCCGTCACCATCTATAACAACGACCTCGCGCTGGTGCAGGACCGGCGCGAGCTGAGCCTGCCGCGCGGGATCTCGCGCCAGGAATTCGCCGACGTCTCCGCCGCGATCCGCGCCGAGACGGTCACGCTCGCGATCACGGGCGCGGCGATCGTCGAACAGAATTTCGACTATGACCTGCTGTCGCCCGACAAGCTGATGGACAAGGCGGTGGGGCAGACGGTGACGCTGGTGCGCACCAACCCCGCCACCGGCGCCGAAACGCGCGAGAGCGCCGAGGTGCTCGCCAACAATGGCGGCACGGTGCTGCGCGTCGGCGACCGGATCGAGGTGCTGGGCGGCGACCGGGGGGTGCCCGGCCGCGTCGTGTTCCCCAGGCTGCCGCCCAATCTGCGTGCGCGACCGACGCTGTCGATCACGCTCGACGCCGATGCGGCGGGCGCCCGGCCGGCGACGCTCAGCTATCTGTCGCGCGGTTTCGGCTGGAAGGCCGATTATGTCGTGCTGTTCGACGAGGCGAAGCGGACGATCGACGCCCAGGGATGGGTGACGCTCACCAACCGCAGCGGCACCACCTTCCGCAACGCGCGCACGCTGCTCGTCGCGGGCACGGTGGGGGAATCGGACGACGACGGCGGTCGGGCCTGGCAGTCGCGGCGCCCCTCGGGCAACCGCCCCGGCACCGAGACCGCGGCGCGCGAGCAGCTCGGCGACTATTATGTCTATCCGATCGCCGGGCGCACGACGATCGCGGACAAGCAGCAGAAGCAGGTGAGTTTCCTCGACGTCCACGGCGCGCGCGGCGAAAAGGCCTATTCCTTCTACAATCCGTGGCAGCGCGGGCTGGACGAGGCGGCGAGCGTCGACACCGTGCTGCATTTCTCGGCATCGCGCGACGGCGGGCTGGGCGATGCGCTGCCCGCCGGGACGGTGCGCGTCTATATGCGCGACGCGCGCGGCCAGGCGCAGTTCATCGGCGAGAACGCGATTCCGCACACCCCGATGGGGTCCGATCTGGCGATCCGCACCGGCGAGGCATTCGACGTCAAGGTGCAGCCGGTGGTTACGCGCCGCAGCAAGATCGACAGCGGCGAATGGGAACGCTCGTTGCGCTATCGCGTCACGACCGCCAACGGCGATCAGCGCACCACCACGGTCGAAAGTGCTGTGACCTATTGGCGAACGTCGATGGAATATCGGCTGACCAACGCCCGGCCGACGCCGGTGACGGTGGAGGTGGTGCAGGCCGGGCTCGATCGCGGCTGGGGCGACACGCGCGTCCCGCGCGAGACGGTGCCGGGCACGCAGCGCAACGCCGACGAGCGCGTGTGGCGCGTCACCGTCCCCGCCAACGGCGCGACGGTGCTGAGCGTCGATTTCGACACGCGTTACTGACGGGGGCGGCGTGACGCGCGTCCTGCTTCGTGCGCGCCTGTGCGCGGGTGCGGCCTTGCTGCTCGGGCCGGGCGGCGGCGCCGCGGCGCTGGCGGCGCAGCAACGCGATCCGGCGCCGGTGCCGGGTCGCGTGCCGGATGTGCCCGCGGCGACACCCGCGGCGACACCCGCGGCTACGCCGACAGCGACGCCCCCCGTGGCGCCTCGGGTGACGGTGTCGCCCGCGCCCGATCGCGTGGCGGTGACGATCTATCGCGATCCCCAACGCGGCGCCGATTCGCCGATGCCGCGCGCCATGAACGATTGGCAGGTCCGTCGCGGCTATGCGCTCATCACCGAGACGCGGCGCGTCCGGCTGGGCGCGGGGGCGAACGTGATCCGTTTCGAAGGCGTGGCGGGCGGAATGCTGCCCGAAAGCGCGATCGTGCGCGGGCTGCCCGCGGCGGCGCGCGAGAAGAATCTCGACGCCGACCTGCTCTCGCCGCGCACGCTCTATGCCCGGATGCTCGGGCGCCCGGTGACGATCCGGCGCACCGACCCGCGCACCGGCGCCGTTACCGAAACCGCGGCGGTGATCCGCTCCGGCCCCGACGGCGCGGCGGTGATCCAGACCGGCGAGGGGTTTCAGGCGGTCGATTGCGGCCCGATGTTCGAAACGCCGGTCTATGCCGAGGTGCCGCCGGGGCTGTCGGCCAAGCCGACGCTGTCGGTCGCGGTCGATTCGCCCGACGCGGTCGAGGCCGAGCTTCAGCTTTCCTATCTCGCCTGGGGCTTCGACTGGCAGGCCGATTATGTCGTCGACCTCGACGCCCTTGGGCAAAAGGCCGAACTGGTCGCGTGGGTGACACTGGCGAGCAGCGATCCGACCAGCTTTCGCGATGCCGAGATGGGCGTGATCGCGGGCAAGGTGAACCGCGAGGATTCGGCGCCCTATTCGCGCGACCGCGAGGCGCCGCTGACCTTTCGCTGCTTTTACCGGCCGCCGCCTGATCCCCCGGCACCGCCGGCGCCGCCCGCGCCGCCCGCGCCGATGGCGATGGCCGCGCCGGAAAGCATCGTCGTTTCCGGGTCGCGCGTCCGCGCCGTGGAGGTGCAGCGCGAGGTGCTGGGCGACCTGCAATATTATCGCATGCCGGTGCCGACGACGGTGGCGGCGCAGGCGCAGAAGCAGGTGGCGATGGTGCGCAAGCCGGCGGTGAAGGTCGCGCTGCTCTATACGCTCGACGCGCCTGCGGGCGCGCCCGACGCCGCGCCGATCCGCCAGGTCGTGCGGCTGCGCAACCGGCGTGAGGACGGGCTGGGCCTGCCCTTGCCGGGCGGGCGAGTCGCGGTGTTCTCGCCCGCGGCCGGGACGCGGCTGTTGCTCGGCGAAGGCGGGATGGCCGACAAGGCCGACGGCGAGACTGCCGATATCGTGATCGGCGGCGGCGGCGCGATCCGGCTGGACGACGACACGGCGGCGCGGACGCGCGACGGCGCGGTGGCGCGCCACCGGCTGACGGTACGCAACGCCGCCGCGCGCCCGGTCACGTTCGAGGCCAGGCTGCGCACCGGCGCGGGTGAGCGAATCGAAGGTCCGTCGACCAGGCTCGGCAGCAAGGACGGCGCGGCATTGTGGCGCGTCACCGTGCCCGCGAACGGCGTCGCGCGGCTCGATTATCGGCTGGTCACGCGCGACTGAGCGCGCGCGGGCGGCGGGTGCCGCGCGACCGGCGGCGCCGGGCGGTCAGTCGTCGATCTCGACCGCGTCGCGCAGCGGATCCTCGACGCGCGCGTCATGGCCGCTGCCCGAACTGAGGAACATCAGCCCCATCAGCCCGGCGGCGGTCATCATCGTCAGGAATACGCCCAGAAAGGTGGCGATCGCGGTGACGAGCTGCAGTTCGCCCATCGCCCAGTAGAGCGCCGCCTCGCTGATCAGCGCGGTCACCAGCGAGATCACCGCCATCCATCCCAGGATGCGGCGAAAACGGCGCCATGCCTGGGCGGCATAGGCAGGATCGTCGAGCGCGTGCGTCGGTTCGGCCATTGCTTTCAGTTGGGGCCGATCCGTGCGATAAGCAACCGCCTCAGGCCGATAAGAGCCGATTAGGAAGGAGAGGGCGATGACGATCGCGGCAATCCTGGCGACCAAGGGCAATCAGGTCATTTCGATCAGCGGCGACCGCAGCGTGCAGCAGGCGGTGACCTTGCTGACCGCGCGGCGGATCGGCGCGGTGCCGGTGGTGGAGGACCATCGCGTGCTGGGGGTCTTTTCCGAACGCGACGTGGTGCATGTGCTCGAACGCGACGGTGCGGCGGCGCTCGACCGCACCGTGGCGGAGGTGATGACCGCGCCCGCGATCACGGTGACGCCCGACGAGAGCGTGCTCGGCGCACTCGCGCTGATGACGCGCCGCCGCATCCGCCACCTGCCGGTGGTGGAGGGCGAGACGTGCATCGGCTTTGTGTCGATCGGCGATCTGGTCAAGTTCCGCATCGAGCGGATCGAGGCCGAGGCGGAGGCGATGCGCGCCTATATCCAGGCGGCGTGAGCGCCCGGTCGCGGGCGGATCAGTTCCTGCGGTCGCGGACGAGCGCGATCATGTCGCGCACCGTCCGACGGGCAAAGACGAGCATCCATCCGGCATAACTCGCGACGCCGACCGCGACGAGCATCAGCAGCCGCGGCAGCGGCGCGGCGATCGCGAACAGATGGTCGGCCGCGCCCACCGCGAGCGCCATCGCCGCCGCGCCGATCAGCGACGGGGCGATCGCCGCCGCCAGCGCGCGTGCCCGCACGCCCAGCACGGGCAGCGTCCGCCACGTCGAGAGCGCGACATAGGGGGGATAGGCGACGTACCAGGCGGCGATCAGCCCATCGAGCCCCCAGCGCACGCCGACGAGGAAGGCGATGCCCAGCAGCAGCGCGCCCGTCGCGCCGTTCTGTGCGCTGATCCCCGGGCGCCCCGATGCGTCGCTTGCCGGGGCATAGAGCACCTGCAGCGTCATGAACGGCATCGCCAGCGCGAGCGCATGGACCACCGGCGCCGCCTCGGCCCATTTGGGGCCGAGCACCACCGCGACCAGCGGCTCGGCGGTGGCCGCGAGCCCGAAATAGCAGGGGAGCGCGACGATCATGATGAGCCGCACCGACTGGAGGAACGCCTGGCCCAGCGCGGCGCGGTCGTCGCGCAGCCGCGCATAGGCCGAAAAGGCGACCTCGTTGAGCGCGGGGACGAACTTCGAAACCAGGATCTGCGTCAGGAACAGGCTGGTCGTATAGATGCCCAGCACGTGCGGCGTGAAATGGCGGCCGGCGATGAACACGTCGGCCTGGCTCTCGACGAACCAGAAGACCTGGCCGAGCGCCATCACCGCGCCATAGCGCGCGATGTCGCCCGCGCCGCGAAAGTCGAAGCTCGGCCAGACCAGCGTGCGCGCGGCGATCGTCATCCCGATCGCGCGCGTGGCGAACAGCGCGATCGGCGCGGCGACCAGCGTCCACACCTCGAGCCCGGCGAGCGCGCCGCCGAGCGCGGTGATCGCGCCGGCCAGCCCGGCGATGAAGTTGACCTGCGCCTGCTTGCGAAAGTCCATGCTGCGCGCGAGCATCGCATAGGGCAGCGCGATGAACGGCGTCGTCAGATAGAGCAGCGCCTGGACGCGCAGCAGGTCGGCGACCATCGGCTGGTGATAATAGGCGGCGGCGAGCGGCGCGCCGAAGAACTGGATCGCCCCCAGCGTGCCGTTGAGCAGCAGCAGCATCCCGAACAGCTGGCGCTGCGCGTGCGGCCCGGCGTCGTCGCGCTGGATCAGCGCGCTCGCCAGGCCATAGCCGTTGAGCATGTTGAGCAGCACCAGCACGACCTGCGTCATCGCGAACAGGCCGTAATCGGCGGGGTTGAGCAGGCGGATGACGAAAAAGGTCGACGCCCAGGTGAGCGTCTGGCCCAGAATCTGGGTACCCGAACGCCAGATCACGGCGTTGCGGACCTGCGAACGCAGCGATTCGACGGGCTGATTCGGTGCGGGCGCGGTTGATTCGGTCACCAGGGCGCCATGGACCGTCCGGGGTTTATGCCGCGTAAACCGCAGAAATCCGCGACTGCGTCACCGTCGACACGCAAAACCGCAACAAAAGTGAAAAAGCGTGTTGACGGGTTTGGAGGTGGCCCATATATGCCGCTCCACCGACGCGGTGCTCTTCACTGAACGGCGCGGCGGTCACCGAAAATCAGGCGCATGGGT